>CAVPJR010000001.1:0-198539 GCA_963705435.1 uncultured delta proteobacterium
GACCAGAGTTGCTCATGCCAGGCGTTCTCGCGCTTGTTGACGGTTTCGATGAAATAATCGATATTTTTGATCGCACGGAAGCCCGAGTAGCCTTCATAGATAAAGTCGATTATTTTGCCCATGCCGATGAGATGGGCGGCTGTTCGCACCGTGTTGAGGGAGACGGCCACGACCCATTTCTTGCTCAGTTTATAAAAGACCTGGTTCACTTCCGCACCCAAGGCGATCTGGTAGAGCCGCTGGTCGTAGTTGTCCAGGCTGCGATACACCGTTTGATACTCTTCCATATCCATATCTTCACCGATACCCCTGGCCATCATCTGTTCGACCATGCGGTTGTCGAGAAGGTCCGACAGCTCATGCAATTCAATCACCTTGCTGACGGCTGAAATGATGCCTGAATAAACTTTACCCCTGAGCAATTTGTGCAGTTTTTTGATGCTCGTATCGCGGAAAGAGAAATCTTCCGGCGCGTATAGCTTTTCGAAGAAGAAATGGCCAATTTTTTCATATTGCGGATCGTTCATCAGATCCTTGTATGTTTGACCCAGGCGCGCGGATTGAAATGCCTGCAGTGCCCGCTTCAAGCGGACGAATTCCTCATGATCTGTCTCTCGGGCCATTCGATGGTTTCCTTGTTCGATTTTCCGGTCAACCTGTAACCCCTGTCAATCGGCCGCATCGGTTGGAGGCGAATGGCGGCCGCACATAACGCAATGCGTTGTTTTTTGGCAGCAATGCCCGTTGATGTCAAGCGGATTTATCCTCAGACGGGTGAAAACCGGTCGTCAGGATGGAACCGGCCGTCAGGTGGATTTCTTGCGGGTGGCGGCCTTTTTCGGGCGCGGCTTTTTTTTGACCGCTGCCTTCGCCTTTTCGAGTTGCTGCACTTTTTTCGAAAGGGCATCCACCTTCGCGGAGAGCGCTTTTAGATGATCATTCGTGGCCAGGTTCATGGATTGCAGAACTTCCCCGACTCGTTTGTCGATGCTGTCGCTGATCCAGCTTTTAAGAGAGTTGGTATAGCCGATGATTTCCTTTTTCAACTTGCCGGCCTCGGCGATGGAAAGCTCCTTGTTTTTCACCAGGCGGTTGACGAATTGGCTGACTTCATCTTCCGCCATGTTGAAGGCGCCCTGCCAGAGCGACACGTATTTCTTGGCATAGTCGGTCAAGGTGCCTCCGCCCTTGCGTAGCAGCTGCATCAGCAGCTGGGAGGATACCGCCTTGTCTTTTTCCTTGTTGTCTCTGCCGATTAGCTGGGAAACAATGGCCGCGGTGATATCTTCGCCGGTGCGGTTGTCGATTATCATTACCTCCTCACCTTTTTTAATCAGCTCGGAGAGCTGGACCATAGAGATGTAGCGCTTGTCATTCGTATCGTACATTTTGCGGTTGGCGTATTTTTTTATCACATGCATGCTCAAATCCCCTTGGGTTGGTCGTTTAACGGGCGCCATTGGTTGAGGTGATGGCCCATCTTTCCAATCTTTCTCGGGTTTGTCAATTTCAGAATCGCTAAAAAAATGCTTGACAATCATAACGCACTGCATCATATTGTCGAACATAACGCAATGCGTTATCACGGGCAGCAGTCCAACGGACTGCAACCAACAAGGCAGCCCACCACCAAACGGATAGAAAAACAAGGAGATTGACCATGGCACAGGCAAAGACCAAAAAAGTCAGCAAGAAAAAGAGCACGGCCAAGACCCGCTTTTATGTGGTCGATACGGTTCAGCGCACTCGCCGCCGGGTGAGCGACAAACTGGAAGATTACAGCGACACCTATATCACTGGGCCGATCAAAAGCGGCAAGGCACGGGTGACGGATTTGAGACAGGCGCCGCGCAAAACGCTGTCCGGATGGCTGGATGAGGGCAAGGAGATGATCACGGATCTGAACAAAGAGACCCGTTCGACGGTGGGCGGCATGATCAAAGACGGCAAGGCGTTTTTGACCAAAGCCGGCAAAGCCCCCCGCCAGACCCTCGATGGCGTGTTGGATGACGGCAAGGCCTGGGTCGACGATCTGCGCGAGGACGCCCGCAGCCGCATGTCGGATTTGAAGGCGGACACGCGTTCATTGCTCAAAGGGATCGGCAAGGATGCACAGCTGGTGGTGGATGAGGTGATTACCGGCGGCCGGGAGGTCCTGGACAAGGTTCCGGTCAAGCGGAAGATCGAAAAAGCGGTCCGCATCCGGATCCGGAGGCTTCCGGCCCAGTTCAACCTGCCCAGCAAGAAGGATATCGACGGTCTGGCCCGTCGGGTCGGCACCCTCAACAAAAAGGTCGACGCGCTCCATCGCACCGTGGCCGCCTGACACCGGCATTTAAACCAACTGACATCTTTGCAAACGTAACAAGGAGCAGATTATGCGGACCATCAAAACATACGCCAACGGTCGATTTTACGACACCCTCAGAAAAAGGTACATGAGCAAGGATCAGCTGGTGGCCTTGATGGATAAAAAAGAAGCGATCAAGATCATTATGCACAACACCGGCAGCGATGTGACCCAGTCGGTGTTGAAGAAAATGGCCGCGGGGGCGAAGCCCAAAAAAGAGTCCATGCTCAATATCGACAACCTCAGGAAATGGGTGTCCGATCAGGTCGATCGGCGAATTGAAAAGGCCATCGAATTGATCAACCTGCCCACCAAGGGCCAGATAAACCGTCTGACGGCTGATATAGAAAAACTCGCCAAACAGGTGGATGGGCTTCAACATCGACTGGTCAAAACAAAACCGCCTGTGGAACCGCCCCAACCGGACCCGGCAGAGACGGTTGGCCAGCAGGTTCAGCAGGCTGCTAAATGACTTTGCTTTTTTCGTCCTATCGGATATGGTGAACGAAAATCGCCAGCATCGAATTCGATAAAAGAGAGTCAATGCTGAGTCGTTTCCCATGACCCTGACCCTGCGGCCCGCTCGGACAGGCCGCAGGGCCAGGGGGTCGACCGCAGAACCGTTTTGCGCTGCTTCAGTGACCCTTGCATGCCGGGTTGGCCGTTGTCGGCCTTGGCCTGGTGTGGCTGCCAGGAACGGGCGTGCTTCGGGCGGACAATCGGAATCCATAACCAAGCACATTCACTTTTCC
Source organism: uncultured delta proteobacterium (assembly GCA_963705435.1). Lineage (GTDB taxonomy): Bacteria > Desulfobacterota > Desulfobacteria > Desulfobacterales > Desulfosarcinaceae > Desulfosarcina. The sequence continues at coordinate 3,103 of CAVPJR010000001.1, forward strand.
GGCCGATGAATATGGATGTTTTATTAGACAACCGTCCAGCCAGGTATCATGTCAACCACCGCTGTATCGGTTGTTGTATCTGTTCGGCCATCTCCCCCCGGAATTTTCGGTCCAATCATGAACGTGGGTTGGATTATGTTTATAAACAGCCAACCGGTCCAAAGGAGGAACGGTTGTGTGCCGAGGCCATGGACATCTGTCCGGTCGACGCCATCGATAAGCACGCATAAGGATTCAGTGGCTCGATAAAGCGCCCTCGAAAACCGATATGGCGCGTCAGGAGGAAGCCGTGAAACAGGTGGTCAGCATTAGTTTGGGGTCAAGCGATAAGGACTATGCGTTCAATACCGAATTTATGGGGCAGGAATTTGCCATCAGACGCCTGGGGACCGATGGCGATCTGGAAAAAGCGGCTGAACTGCTGTTGCGCATGGACAAGGAGGCGGATGCCATCGGGCTCGGCCAGATCAAGTATCCTTATGGGATCGGCCCACGCTACCTGAACAAAACCAAACATCATAAAATCAAAGATCTGGGCGCTCAGGTGCAAACGCCGGTCACCATCGGCAGCGCCCTGCGGGATGTCTCCTTCGAGTGGGCCCTGCGCTATATCGAATACAAATTCGGCAACTACTTCAGCAATGCCCGGGTGCTGTTTTTTTCCGGCATGTACAATTATCGAATTGCCAAGGTGATGTCCGAGTTTACGGACAACTTGACCTTTGCCGACCCGATCCTGGAAAACGGCATCCCCAAGTTTATCAATTCCCTCGACGATTTAAAGGCATATGCCCATTCGGCCCATGAGGTGCTGCAATGGGTCCCCAGCCAGCGGTTGACCCATTCGGTCATGCCGATTAAGGCTTGGAACGACTATATTCTTCGCAAAGCCATGCAGAAGGCCTCTATCCTTGTCGTTCCCAACTACGGATTCGACGATTACCTGGAGAAGGCCACCCTCGAGGAATTAGGCGGCAAGACCATCATCTCCTCAACCGTGGATGATGAGCGGGTGGCGTTCTTGAAAGAGCGCGGGGTTGACGTCATTATCGATACGACCCCCAAAATCCTCGAGCGTGTGGTGGCGCCGAACGTATTGGAGGCCCTGATCCTTGCCGCGCTGGGACGCAAGAGCGATCAGATCGATGCGGATGATCTGCTGGAAATCATCAGCGCCCAGAAAATGGATCCTCGGGTGGTTTATCCGTCGGGCAGCCCCAAGCGTGTCAACCGGTTTGCATTTGTGATCCATCCACTCTCCAAAGAGTTTCTCAAAAAGGACAAGTCGGTCGAGATGTTGGCCAACTTCACCCCTCCCGCGTTTCTGGATGCGGTCGAAAAAGTGATCGCCTACGCACCCCCATGGGTCTATTCCCGTGTGACCGGCATCAAGTCGCCGACAGGCGTGGAAGCCGAGGGATGGTTGCTGACGGTTGGCGGCACACCCAAACAGATGCTGGCCCATGACCCGGAATTCACCTATTCAAGATTGCTGCAAGCCGCACGGATGGCCAAGCGAATGGGGGCCCAGATCATGGGGCTGGGCGCCTTTACCAAGGTGGTCGGCGATGCCGGCGTCACGGTGGCCAAGAAAGCCAATATCCCCATTACCACGGGCAACAGCTACAGCGCGTCCGGTGCGCTCTGGGCAGCCGCAGACGCGGTTCGTCGCATGGGGCTGATCAAGATTGAAAAAGGCCAACGTATCAATGCCAAAACCATGGTGCTGGGGGCGACCGGGGCCATAGGATCGGTTTGCTGCCGGTTGCTGGCCAAGGCCTTTGGCGAAGTCTATCTGGTTGGCCGCAACACCGCCAAACTGCTGGCGATGAAAGAATCGATCCACAGGGAGGATCCGGATGTCCGGCTGACCGTGACCACCCGCCCCAATAAATATCTGGCCGACATGGATGTGATCGTCACGGCCACTTCAGGTGCAGGCAAGAAGGTTCTGGATATCACCAAGGTTAAGCCGGGCTGCATCATCACGGACGTGGCCCGTCCGTTGGACCTCTCCCCGGAGGATGTGGCCAAACGTCCGGACGTACTGGTGATCGAATCGGGAGAAATTGAATTGCCCGGAAACCCGGAGTTGAAAAATATCGGGCTGCCTGACAAAGTGGTCTATGCCTGCCTGGCCGAAACGGTCGTATTGACCTTAGAGGGTCGCTTTGAGATCTTTACCATCGGCCGGGACATCGAGTGGGAAAAGGTAAAGGAAATTTATAAACTCGGCCTGAAGCACGGCATGAAACTGGCCGCCGTTTCCGGCGTCAACGGTGTGTTTTCGGATGATGATATCGCCCAGGTGAAAAAGCTTGCCCTGGAAGCCAGAAATCAACAAATCGCCAGTTAGCGGAGGTTCATGTGAAGCATATCATCCAAATCAGTTTGGGCCCCAGTTTAGACGACAATGAATTCGAAACCGGCTTTTTAAAGCAAACGTTTCACGTCCAGCGCCTGGGAACCGACGGCGATGTGGACAAAGCCTCCGACCTGCTGCTCAAGTGGAACAAAAAGGCCGATGCCATCGCCTTGGGCGGCATTCGTTCAGCCCAATCCATGGGTCAGAAGAGCGCTTTAAAAAATGATTTGGCCCGGCTTTTAAAACTCGGATCCAAACTGGAGACCCCCGTGACATCCGGCGACATGCTTCGACTAGTGGGCCACGAATGGTCGTTGCGTCATATCCAGTTCAAGCTCGGCAATAACTATTTCAACAATGCCCGCGTATTTTTTTTCTCCGGGAGATCGAGTCGCACCATCGCCAAGGTCATGGCGGAATACAGCGACAACCTGACATTTGCCGATGCCTCGCTTGAAAACGGGATCCCCCGGTTGATCGACGGGCTGAAGGAGCTGGAACGCTATAGCGGCCGCCTTCGGGATGTGCTGGACTGGATCCCCGGAAAAAGCGTGCTCACGGATAGCGAACCGGTGCGTTCGATAATCGACCATGTGGTGCGACAGGCGGTGCAGAAATCTCATGTTCTGGTGGTTCCCCATCACGGTTTTTTCAAATACCTGGACCCTTACACCGTCGAGGAGCTGCATGCCAAAACGGTGATCACGTCCACGGTTTATGACGACCGGATCGATTACCTGAAAGACAAGGGCGTGGACGTGATCATCGACACCACGCCGAAGCTCTTAAGCAATGTCGCCGGCGTGAGTGTGCTAGAAGCGATGCTGCGGGTTGCATTCGATATCCCCAAGGGCGAAGAGAGCGACGATGAATTGCTCGAGATCATCAGCAACATGCAAATGGAGCCTCGCATCATCTATCCTTCCGGAACGCCCAAACGGGTCAACCGATTCGCCTATGTGATCCATCCACCAAGCCAGGAATACCTCAAAAAACTCAAACCCATCGAGGTGTTGTCGGACCTCGTCCCGGGCATGATGGATACCGTTGAAAAGGTCATGGCCTATGCGCCGCCGTTTGTCTACTCCACGGTCAGCGGCATTCGTTCGGAAACCGGTGTGGAGGCGGAGGGCTGGCTGATCGCCCTTGGCGTAACGCCTGAGCAGATGCAGGCCCACGGACCCGATTTCACGACCAAACGGATCCTGGAGGCGGCCGAGATCGCCAAAAAGAAGGGCGCCCAGATCATGGGAATCGGTCTGCTCCCCAAAGCGATGAAAGACACCAGCCTGGACGTGGCCAAACACGCCGTGCTGCCGATTACCACGGGCAACAGCTATTTTGCTTCATCGGCACTGTGGGCGGGGGCCGAGGCCGTTCGAAAGATGGGGATGACCAAGCTAAAAAACGGGAAGCTGCTGCGCGCCAAAACCATGGTCATCGGTGCCACCGGGGCGGTGGGGGTGATTTGTTCGCACTTGTTGGCCAAGGCTTTTGAGGAGGTCCACCTGGTCGGCCGCAATATCGCCAAGCTTCTGGCCCTGCAAGAGTCCGTCCAAAAAGAAGTCCCCTCGGTAAAGCTTAATGTTTCCACCCGGGCGGACAAGAATCTGAGTGAGATGGATATGATCGTGGCTGCCAGTTCCGGCACCCGGGACGTGCTGGATATCATGCAGGTCAAACCCGGCTGTGTGATTACCGATATCAATCTGCCGAGTATTTTCACCAAGGAGGGGGTTGCCAAACGACCCGATGTGCTGGTGATTCGTGGCGGAGAGATTCGCCTGCCGGGCGATCATGTGGAGATGAGGGACATCGGGCTTCCGCCCGGCGTCGTCTACGCCGGACTCGCCGAAACGATCACCCTGGCCCTGGAGGGACGCTTTGAGGTGTTCACGGTCGGCACTTCACCCCAATGGGACAAGGTCCGGGAAATTTATCGCCTGGGCCTCAAGCACGGCATGCAGTTGGCGGCCATTTCCGGGGTTGACGGCATCTACAGCGAAGAAGAGATCGCCAGGGTCAAAGAGCTGGCCATCAAGGAGCGCAATCGGGCATGACTTTCAGGACGTGGCTAAATCTGAACAGGAGCGCGATCGAGCATGATCTTCAAGAAGTGGCGGAAACTGAGCGGCAACGTGGTGCGCTATTTGGTGAACGATGGACCGGCGCATTTGATTAACGGAAGCTATAACGCTTACAGCACGTTTTATCGCGGACAGCTCAGTCTGGGGCTTCCGGTGTCCAAAGAACTGATCGTCAGCCAGAAGGAGATCAAGACGCGGGCCGTGCAAAAATTGGCCCTGGTGCTCTATCACATGTTTTTGAATGCAACCGGTTTGCAGATTCCCAGAGATGAGATCAAAGCGGTCATCAACGATGAACTCAAAAAAGGACGCCTGCGCCTCACCGAAAATGTCATTCTGCTCACCGAAGATGAATTGACCTATCTCTCCCTAAAGCGATTCAAGGTCCCCAAGAAACACTTGAAGGGTGTTTCGGAAATAGGCCGACGACGCCTGATTCTAAGGGAAGCAGTGCGGGCCAATCCGGTCCCCATCTATTTTGAAAATGAAATCGAAGAAAAAGAACAAAACGGGCGGGGTGACTACGAAATCGTCCACTATCGAAATTTTACCGATGAGGGGAACGCCATCGGTTTTCGACGAATCATCAGCATGGAGGGCGTCACTGCCGGCGACGATCGACCGGCCGTGGTTTTTGTCCCGGGTTTTGCCAACAGCAGCAATTGCTTTAACATAAACAATCGCTATTCTCTGGCGAAAGATATCGCCGACAAGAATGTGTGGGCCTATCTTTTTGATTCAAGGGGCGTGGGGGTCAATGCAGGTCGTTTTGACCCGCTCTGCACCGTGGACACCATAAGCGATTATGATCTGCCCACCCTGACGCGCTTTGTCCATAAACGCAGCCACGGTAAGCCCTCCTTCCTACTGGGCCACAGCATGGGAGGCCTTGTTTCGGAGAACATGATTCTCAACTGGTCCCTGGCCCGCCAGCTGGACGACATCGACATTGTCGATCAAGGACAAAAGGAGATCCTGGCGAGATCCCTACCAACACCGGATGCCGCCGAGAAATATCTCAAAATGGTGCGGTGCGTCATCTCACTGGCATCCCCTAAATTTTTCCACAAAAAATCCCATATCTTCTTTCCGGTCTCTTTGTGGCTCAATCATCTCTCCAGGATATTTCGTTTCCAGAAGGTACCGATAAAAGAGGTTTCCAAATTATTTACCGAACTGCCGGTCTTAAAACAGATTTCCCGCTTCGTTTGGCAGTATAATGTGGGTGATTTAAATTTCCTCATTTCACCGGAAAATCATAAAAACGACAAACACTTTGTAGAGCTCTATTTAAAGGAAGCCACGGAATCGATCCCTTTGGGGCTGGGGTTCCAATGTTTAAAAGCGATCTATAACGGCGAGGGATTTAAACGAATGGACGGTAGCGGTCTGAACTATTCCGATTGCTTGGCCTGGTTTCCGGATAATATCCCGATATTTCATTTTTGGGGGACCCGGGACAACATCGTGCCGCTGGAAAATATGCGCTACAGCAAGCACTATCCCCACAAGATCAAAAAAGTCTACCACATCAAGTCACCCGGGGATTTGCGAAAAATAAACATAACTGCGGAATGCAGCCAGCTGGTCGATTTTGTCATCGAGGGGGCGAATCATCTGGATCTTTTATACGGCAAGGTGGCAGATGAAATTGTAAAGCCCCTCTTGATGCAAATCGTTGAAAACATCTGGGGGGATTGGACGTACGATTCTTCCTGTGAGCGGTCGGGCCGGAACGAGAGGCTGAAACGGCAGAAGAAAGCATAGCTAGCTTTCTTTTTTTGAGATAAAATGAAGGGCCATTTCAAAGGCAGCGCGGGTGAACGTTAAAAGTTTTTCAAACGCTTCATCGGAAAGCTTTCTGACCCTATCATGGTTTCGATAGATATTAACGAATTCACGTTCCCGTTCAATATAAAGAGGCAAGCGTCCTATTCCCCAATCATCAAGCAGTTTCCAAATCGCAGGGCTGTAAGTCCGGGTATATTTTATGATGAACGGAATCGGATCATGGCGGGAATATAAAGCCGCTAGCCGCAGAATCAATTCAAAGGAAAGCGTGGCCGTGCCGTCTTCTACAGCCTTCAACAGGGAAGTTTCCTTTAATTTCAAGGCATCACTGACTTCATTTTGGGTCATCCCGGCCAGATTCCGTAAATCTTTTAGCGCGAGTCCGGCTTCCCGGAAAATCTTACGTTTTTCGGGCTTTAGCAGCAGTGCCTGTCCCATTCTCAACGAAGCCCCTCCGGCTTTGGCCGCCACGCGCAATGCACTGCCTGCAACCTCTTGCTTCAAATCATTCAATACCCCGGATAGTGAAGGAGCGCTCGAATTCTCGGCTTCAGAACCCTTATCGCGACCATCCGTGCCGAGCTTGCCGGGCTGGGCACTTTGTTTTAGATTGGTGCCGGGTTTACTACTGGGTTTTTTTGATTTTTGGCTGTCATTCATAATAGCTTATCTGCAACCGGGTCTTCCTAAAAAGTTAGCTTTCCAATCAAGTATTTCTAATAGTAGAGAAAAGAGAGAAGGAATACAAGTTTTTTGGTACTTATTATTGCCCAAGTTGAGTTAACAATCTTTTGTACACTCAATTTTTTCTAAATCCGCTGATCGACTGGGAGGTTGCTTTATGCGGGAAAATCAACCGGCTATTTATCAGACTGCGGAAAAATGTGTTGATGATGTGATAAAAAGGGTGGGCAAGAATATTGTTTTGGGCATGCCGCTCGGATTGGGAAAGGCAAACCACGTGGCCAATGCGCTTTACAGACGTGCCGCCAAAGACCCGAGTATGAAGCTTACCATCATTACCGCCTTATCCCTGGAAAGACCCTCACCGTCCAGCGAATTAGAGCGAAGGTTTTTAGCGCCCTTTGTTGAAAGAATCTTTGGTGGGTATGTTGATTTGGAATATGTCAAGGCACTTAGAAAAGGAGATCTTCCGTCCAACATCGAAGTCAAGGAATTTTACACCAAGGCCGGCGCATTTATCAAAACCCGACATGTTCAGCAGAATTACATCAGCTCCAATTATACCCATGCCTACAGGGACATATTGATCAACGAGGTCAATGTGGTTGCCCAAATCGTCTGCAAGGACACCATTGGCGGCCAGACCTATTTCAGTACGAGCTGTAACCCGGAAGTCACCCTTGATGTGGTCAATGGCCTGCGAGCCCTCGAAAAGGCGGGCAAGAAGATTGCCATCATTGCTCAGATAAATCAGAACCTGCCCTTTATGTATGGCGATGCGGTGGTGGAACCGGAACTGTTCACCGACATTCTGGACCATCCCGATTGTAGCTTCAGGTTGTTCAGCGCTCCGAAAATGTCGGTGAGCGCCACGGATTATGCCATCGGTCTCCATGCGAGCACATTAATAAAAGACGGGGGCACCCTCCAGATCGGCATCGGGTCTTTAGGAGACGCATTGTGCTACGGGCTGCAGTTGCGGCAGCAGCAAAACGATCAATACCAAGCGGTGCTCGAGAAATCTGAAATCGTAAATAAATTCAGCGATACCATAACCAATGTGGGCGGCGTTAAGCCGTTTAAGCAGGGCCTGGTTGGGTCGACGGAGATGTTGGTGGACGGGTACCTGCATCTAATGAAATGCGGTGTTGTGAAACGAAAAACCTATAACAATGTTCATATCCAAAGACTGATAAACGAAGGCAAGATCGAGGAGAAGATAACACCCCAGACCCTGACCGTTTTGCTTGAAGAACAGGTGATAAAACCCGGGCTGACCCGCAAAAACTTTCAGTTTCTTCAAGAATTCGGCATTTTCAGGGAAGACTTACGCTTTGAGAAGAGCCAGATTATTGACGGCAAGGTCTCGATTCCGGCCGATTTGAACGATCAAGAAAACCTGGATAAGGTTGTCAAAAATTGTCTGGGCACAAAACTGAAAAAAGGGATCCTGATTCACGCCGGCTTTTTCCTCGGACCCAACAGTTTTTACGATGAACTCAACAATATGACCGAGGAGCAGCGCCGGCAGATCCACATGACCAGCGTTCTTAACGTCAATCAGCTTTACGGAAATCAGTACGGAGACGAAGAACTAAAACTGCTGCAAAGAAGGCATGGCCGGTTTGTCAATGCCTGCCTCATGGCCACGCTCACTGGTGCAGTCTGCTCGGATGGACTGGAAAGCGGTCAGATGGTCAGCGGCGTCGGGGGGCAGTATAATTTTGTATCCCAAGCCCATGCCCTGCCCGATGGCCGCTCGATTCTGATGCTCAAGAGTACCCGCCTAACCGGTAAAGCGGTGAGTTCCAATATTGTCTGGAAATATGGGCATATCACCATCCCCAAACATTTAAGGGACATCGTAATCACGGAATACGGTATTGCCGATCTGAGAGCAAAGAGCGACAAGGATGTGATCGCCGCGCTGTTGAATGTCACCGATTCCAGATTCCAGGATGAATTACTTCAAAAAGCAAAACGTGCTCAAAAAATTCCCGATGATTATCAAATTCCTGCGCCGTTCAAAAACAATTTTCCGGAACGGATCAAGAAAACCCTGGCCCCTTTCGAGAAACAAGGCATTTTCCCGCCATTTCCGTTCGGCACGGATTTTACCAAAGAAGAGCTTGTTCTCGGAAAATCACTCAGGTGGTTAAAAGAGAGAATGGCCGAAGGTCTGGGCAGCAAGGCATCAAGTATTGGCAAAGCCATGACGGTAAGGTCCGTACCGGAAAAAGTAAAACCGTATCTTCAAAGAATGCAGTTGGACCGTCCCGCCACGGCCAAAGAGCGTATGATGCAAAAACTGGTAATTTACGCGCTTACCACCTGTGGCGCCGAACTTTGAACTTCGGCTGATAGTCCTTGGCCATTACCAACAATTGGCCGATGCCCTTCTTGAAAGGAGTTTTCATGTTAATCGACAAAATAGATGGCATTCCGGATTTTGTCACCCTTGGGCGTAAGTACCTAAAAATTGTCCATCGAAATCTTCCCACGCCCCTTTTGTATGAACATATCATCAAGAATCGAGAAGGCCAGATCTCCCATATGGGGCCGGTGGTTGTGCGGACAGGCGATTTTGCGGAAAGGCCGCTGACGGACAAATTCATCGTAAAAGACCCTGTCAGTGAAGAAAAAGTGCCTTGGGGGAACGAGAACAGGCCCATATCCGAAGAGCAGTTTGATCAGCTGGAGCACCGGCTTCTTTCCTACATGCAAAATAAGGAAGCCTATGTTCAGTATAGTTATGCCGGCCGTGATTCGGATTACCGCACCTCTTTTCGTTTCATAACAGAAACAGCCTGGCACAATCTTTTTGTGCGCAATATGTTCCTCCCGATCGATGATGTTGAAAATTTTGAAATCTATGATCCCGACTTTACGGTGGTCCATATTCCCGGATTCCGCGCCATTCCGGAGGTGGATGGCACCCGTTCATCCGCTTTTGTCATCGTCAGCCTGGCACAGAAAACGGCATTTATCTGCGGCAGCCACTATGGTGGTGAGATCAGACAGGTCGTCTTTACCATTTTGAATTATCTTTTGCCCTTAAAGTCTGTTTTTCCCATGCGCTGCTCGGCCAATATCGGTCCGGACGGCGATGTCGCCATCTTTCTGGGCCGGGCCGGTACCGGTAAAACAACCCTTGCGGTGGATCCGGAAAGAAGACTGATTGGGGATCATGCCCACGGCTGGAGTGACAAGGGCGTCTTTAATTTTGAGCGCGGCTCCTATGCCAGAGTGTTGAAAATCTCCGGTGAAGAAGAACCGGAAATCTTTAACTGCACACGAAAATTCGGCAGCATCCTGGAAAATGTCTCCATCGATTTGGGAACCCGGCGGGTGGATCTGACCGATGACGCCCTCACCGACAACACAAGAGCGGTTTATCCGGACAGCCACATTCCCAATGCATCTGTTGAAGGTGCCGGTGATCACCCTCGGAACATCTTTCTACTGACCTGTGACGCCATGGGGGTTTTGCCGCCCATTGCCCACCTCTCACCGGAACTGGCAGTCTACGCCTTTTTATCCGGCTATACCTCTCGGTTCAATGAAACCGAGACCGGTCCGGTAGAAACCGATATCCGCTTTGACAGCTGCTTTGGCGAAACCGCATTGACGCTGCCGGCAGATGTATACGGAAATCTGCTCATGGAAAAGATTAAAAAGTTTAATGTCACCTGCTGGCTTATCAATACCGGCTGGTTGGGGGAACCCCGGGGCGTCGGAGAGCGGATCAACATCGCCCAAACCCGAAAATTGATCAATGCCGCTGTTTCCGGGCAATTGGGCCGTGCCGGCTATAAAACCGATCCCATCTTTTCATTTGAAATACCAAATGAATGTCCGGGGGTACCGGCGGCAATCCTCAATCCCCGCAAAGTGGCCGGCAACCAGGGAGAATACGAATTGCGGGCGGTTCAACTGGCAAGAAAGTTTAAGGAAGACTTTTCCAGGTATGAGAGTAAAATGCCCGATAATATGCGCACCATGCTTTTGGATGTTCTATCATTTGATGATTCGTTTGATATGCTTGAGGAGTTTAACTTTTCCATTTAGGCAGGTTGCCATCCTCGGGCTTGGCCCCATATGGATGGGGAACAATGAAGCGGTAAAAAAGAAAACGGCCAACCTCCTTGAAGGAGGAGGTATTTTCGCTTTTGGCCTTTCTGAAAAGACTCACGGAGCGGATCTCTACTCGTCAGAGATGGCCCTCACGCCGCTTGCAGATGGAAAATATGTAGCTGACGGGGGGGAAATATTATATCGGTAATGCCAATGAAGCCGCCCTGGTTTCCACGTTTGGGAAAAACTCGGAAACCGATGAATATGTCTTTTTTGTGGCCGATCCCAAACACGAAGACTACGAACTGGTTAAAAATGTCGTCGATTGACAGAGTTATGTAGCAGCGTATGCCTTGAGCGGATATCCTATTACCGATGCCGAGATTCTCTCAACCGGACGGGATGCTTGGGACGCTTCCCTGAATACCATTAATGTAGGAAAATTTAACCTTGGATGGGCATCCATAGGTATCTGTTCGCATGCCTTTTACGAAGCCATTACCCATGCTGCCCACAGAAATCTTTACGGCAAATATGTGACCGATTTTCCCCATATTCAGCAACTGTTCACCGATGCTTATACCCGCCTGGCGGCAATGAAACGCTTTGCATCGCGGTCGGTTGACTACATGCGTTCAGCTTCGCCGGAAGATCGGCGCTATCTCGGTTTTAATCAGGGCGCTACCAAAGGCCTTGGGAAAATACGGTTCCATGATTTTAACAAGTCCGACAACAGCGTTGATCTGCCTAATATTCATGATATGCTCTCCAGATATATTCCAAGACAGGCAGCACCGAAACCCAGATGGCATGATGTATGAAGATGATTAAAAATCCTGTTTTGAATGCAGAAAGATTCCAGAAGATATGGCAGAATTGTGTCTATACATTGAAAGATACCTATGAGATGAATCCTTAACAACTTGAGAGGGGGGAACATGCATATATTCGAAAAGCCGGACAATTTGGTTGAATTGATCGAAAACAGTGTTGAGAAGTATCCTGACAACAAGATGTTCGGCACCAAGAATAAGGACGGGGAATACGAGTGGGTTACCTACCGCGAAATCGGAAAACGAATTGACAACCTTCGCGGCGGTCTGAGCCGGGCAGGTATAGAAAAGGGTGATGCCGTCGGTATCATTGCAAGCAATCGAAAGGAGTGGGCAATCGCCGCCTTTGCCACCTTCGGCCTGGGTGGGCGTTACATCCCCATGTACGAAAAAGAACTTGTTAAAATCTGGAAACATATCATCAATGACGGCGGTATCAAACTGCTGCTGGTTGCCACCCGGGAAATATACGACCAGATAGAAGCCATGCGTGATGAGCTGCCGGGACTCGAAAAGGTTTATCTCATAGAAGGTGAAGGCGAAAACACCATGTCCGGCCTGGAAAAAATTGGGGCTGACAGTCCGGTCGCTTCCATCCGACCCAAACCCGAAGATATCGCCGTGTTGATTTATACATCAGGCACCACCGGCAACCCCAAGGGGGTGCTTCTTTCCCACGGCAATTTTACCAGCAATGTCCTTGCAGGGTATAAAGTTTTTCCGGAATTGAATGAGAAAGACCGGGGGCTTTCCATCCTTCCCTGGGCCCATTCTTTCGGGCAGACCGGCGAGCTTTATCTTTTCTCCCATATAGGCGGTTCCGTCGGATTTATGGGAGATGTGACGACCCTGGGAGATGATATGGGAAAAGTCCAACCGACCTTCCTTATTGCCGTACCGAGGGTTTTTAATAAGATTTATGCTGGCCTGTGGGCTAAAATGAACGAAACGGGGGGACTGGCCAAAAAACTGTTTGAAATGGGAATTGAGTCCGCTAAAAAAAGGCGCCAACTGTCAGAAAATGGCCAGTCGGATTTTTTCACCAATCTTAAATTCAAGATTGCAGACGCTGTTGTGTTTAAAAAAATTCGGGCCAGGTTCGGAGGCCGATTAACTGGTGCCCTGAGCGGAAGTGCGACCATGAACGTTGAAATTGGGCATTTTTTCTCCGACCTGGGAATCCCGGTTTATGACTGTTACGGGCTGACGGAAACCTCGCCGGCGGCAACCATGAACGGGCCCCTTGCCCATAAACCTGGAAGTGTGGGCAGACCCATTGAACATGTCAGGGTGGAAATTGATAAAATGTTTGCCGACGGTGGTGAAGATGGAGAGATTATCATATACGGCCCCAATGTAATGCAGGGATACCATAACAAACCCGAAGCCACCAGAGAAGTTATGACCGAGGATGGTGGTTTCAGAACAGGAGACAGGGGGCGATTGGATAAAGATGGATACCTTTTCATCACCGGTAGGATCAAGGAGCAGTATAAGCTTGAAAATGGGAAATATGTTTTCCCTGCCGCCATTGAAGAAGAGATGAAACTCCATCCGCTTGTTGAGAATGCAATGATTCACGGCGAGGGGCAGGCGTTTAACGTCTGCGTGGTTGTTCCTGATTTTAGCGTGCTTGAAAAATATGCAACCGAACATAATATGCCTGCTGATCCGAAAGAACTGGTTCAGAATAAAGAAATCAGGGAGATGATTTCGGATGAAATTACAAAATCCCTGAAAGGTAAATTCGGAGGATATGAAATACCCAGAAAATTCATTTATCTGAGTGAAAACTTCACCCTCGACAACGGTACCCTCACCCAGACCATGAAACTAAAACGGCGGGTCGTTCTGGAGCAGCACAAGGATCAGATTGAGGATTTATACCCTTAAAGGGGAATGATTAAAGCAAATATTTTAATGTTGGCGCAGGTCTTGTGTCTGACTTTTGCTTTGACAGCCACAAGGGCGATAAGTATTTTGTGGAGCGCTACTTGAAGATCGCAGGTCGATCCCTTTGGGTCATGGATTCCAGTGCTTGAGGGAGCCAACCACCTGGATCTGTTTTACGGCAAACTGGCCAATGAAATCGTGATCCCGCTGCTGATGCGGATCATCGAAAAGGTCTGGGGGGATTGGTCTTACGATGGTTCAGGTGCGCGACCGGCTGAGGGGAGCAACGCGTTTGCATCTTGATTTGGTAAAAACCTATTTGTTGCGCCGTTAGGGTGGAATTTTTAAAAAGGGCAGTTGTGCCCGGGCAAATCTCTCAGTACACCCCGGCAAAGTCTTTACTTAAACCCACCTTGACAAAATCTAATGCCAAATTGCCAACATTGAATGACAATGAGTAATCGTTATTTCCAGAACGGGAGGATTTTTGAAGATTAGTTGGAGCTTCACAAGATTTTCAGCCCTGTGATATGTAGGGGATCATAGCAGATGCATTTAACGCCAAGCTGAGGGGCCGGGGAATGATGATGCCCCTGCTGTGTAGGGATTTTAAAGCCCCCGCGCCTGATATTATTTTTGCTCACTAATTATTCAAGTGATAACTCCGTGACCCGGATGTTTGCCGGCCGTCCGGGCTTTACAACATAGGTCTTTAAACTTGGTCTGAATCCTTTCGCGGTGATTTTGACTTCATACTCTCCGGCAGGCAACCCGAAAAAGTGAAAATAGTTATTAGTGCAAAAATCAGTACTTGAGAGGAAGTCATCATAGTGATTCAGATTCTCGCCTTTCTTAGGACGGAGGATTCTCTCAATACCGGCGCCCTTTAGCGTAACCCTCTGTATGGTCACCTTTCTGCTCCCTGGCATGTATTGTTCCGCCGGCATACCGGCCGGGCGATCTTCAGCGTTCTGCGCTGCGGCTACATGCCCGTAGATCATGCCATCCGGCGTAAGCGAAAATTTTAGACCGTGCGTGCCATTGTTCTCGATGGAGACCGGTGCATGATGCTTATCAGGTTTGACCGCGGAAGCCATTAAACTGGCGGTATAGGCGCCGATCGGAAAAGGCCCAATGCGCTGGCCGCTGTCATCAGGGCTGAGATGAATCTCGGTTGCCGCAGCCTCACGGCCATCAGGCTGCAGTACGAGGATTGGCCTGGGCCTGCCACCATCCAACGGATAATCATAGGTAAAATCAATTTTAAGATAACCGCCGGCAATCTGCTTTGCCCCATTATCCATGGCAAACGCATTGATGATTGTATTATACTGGGCCAACGCGGCCGGGCTGGCCACTATGCTGGTGTGGTCTTCATTGAAAGCAAAGTTCATTTCTGCCTCGGCCTGTGGCCGCAAGTCCATTAGACTGGCTAAAGTAATGGTGCCGTCATTGTTTGACCTGAACGGGTTCCGGCTGCCCCGGTGCCCGGTAAACATATAAAAGCTTACTGTGGGAGGCAGCTTGTCCCTGTAGAGGGATTGAAGAAACTCCCCCTCCGGCTGCATATCGATCCAACTGGGTATCACCGCCGGAGATTGCTTGACGCCATATTCGGCCATCCGGTCGCCGCCCCACGGTGTTGCCAGGGCAATAAACAGTTTTACGTAAGGCGCGTAGCGGCCATAATCCATAATGAAAGACCGCGCTACCAAGCCTCCCATGCTGTGCGCGGTTATAAACAGCGTATCAAACTTGTATTTAATCTGGAGATTATAGAGTTTCCAGAACAGCAAATAGGACATGCTTTTAAGACGGGAGCCGGTCGGATAATAAAACAGCCAGGGTTGAAAACGTTTCCGATCTAGGTTTTTGATAAAATATTCCCATCCCTTAGGCGTTCCGGCGGCACCGTGAATAAATAGAATGGGGATTTTTTCCGGATCGTATTCTTCCAGGAAGTAAATATTGCCGCCGATTGTTTTAAAGAAATCAAGCGGCTCCCAGAATCCCTTGCTACCATTTTCTGCGGAAAAGCGTTCATCATTCAGCTCCACTACTGCGCCCGCCTGCCGGCTTTGAAGTGTCCGGGGCTTGTCCGGCGTGATTTCGAAGCCACAGGGTAAATCAATCGGGCGATCTTTTTCCGCTATCCCGAAATTGATTTCCAGAACCACCCCGCCGGCCGGAGCGGCAACCAGCTTGGGTTCACCATACTGGCCAGCCGGCTCCCCGGCATCATAGACCAGGTTGCTGTTTTGATCACAATACGCACACACGTAATAGTTTCCAGCGGCAACCATGAGTTCATACTCACCGGCCTCGTGCAATACCGTGTAATGGGCAATCTTCCTATCACCATCTTTCAGCGAATAGGCCGCAACCACTATTACGCCTTTTTCCGGAATAGCGGATGCGACCTGTCCAACTAAAACCGTGGATGCCAGGCTTTCGCTTACTTCCTCTTTTAATTTTGTCAGGGCACAGCCTGTCGCCACAAAACATAGAATGAACAGGGCAATGCCCAATTTTTTGAAGTTTAGCAGCGATCCAGCCGTCAAGCCATACGCGCTGGTTCTTGAGAATTTTATCATGTTTTTCCTGCAGCGGAAACAGATTCAGACGTATAGCAAAAATTTACCTATTTCGCTCGAAAGGGCTCCGTAACCAACATGAACAGATTCCTGAGCGTATACACGAAAGTGAACATGAAATAATGTTTCCAGTCTGCCCCGGAGCCCTGATAACCATGGTCTGCCTTTCTGCCTTACAAGTAGTGATTTAATTAAGATCATCGGAATGAACTGAATTAACGACTTAATCGCCGATATGCTTTGTTCATCCTCAGCGTACCATGTGAACGGTTAATCTCTCAAGGATTGCCCTACTGTGATTATTTTTCAGAATCGCAATGATTTTTAGAACATATTCCTGCATGGTTGTCGAAGGGACTGCGGGGTCGTAATCACAAAAATCACCGGTATTATCCAGTGCATTTTAACTTATCAGGCCTGGCTTCACTTCACATCAAAAAGGTCTGAAAGCCCAAGTTCATCAAGTTTTTCTGCCCCAGGATATCCGGTTTCAGGATCCCAACCTCTTAATTGATAAAACTCATCCCGCATTTTCTTGAAGACTTTACGATCCAAGGTTTTGCCTTTTCGGTTTAAAACAATATCTCCCTCACCAGGGACAATCACATCAGCGTTCATAAAAACAGATTGGACCGAATCAGTGAAATTGAAGTCCGCAATAGTATCATCTTTCTTTGGATTCCAACCTTCCCGTAAAAGGATGGCGCGCTGTTGATTAAAAATGATTTCACCGAATTTCAACAAAGCATCCTCATCCAGTTCTTTTCCGGTGACTGCGTTGAATGTGCGGGCTTCCAAGGTTGGATCGCCCACCTTATCGTCTGTATGGTGTGAATACATCAATGGCCAACAGGAATCACAAAGCCCAAGGCTGTCCTTAACATAGGTACGGTCAATGATGCATGTAGCGGCCATGGCTTTGCCCTCATGGGTATTCAAATCCCAGGCCTTATCATGGCGCCAGAATTTGGCAGCAGCAGCTCGGTATACATCCGCAGTGACTGGTGTTGATCCGGGATATTGTAAATTCATGACCCACATGCCGATTATCCTGCTGACCTCATGAAGCATAGCAATGGGCTGCCGGGGCTCAAAGGCATAGAGCAAACCATTCATGGGATATTCTCTTGCCGAATAGGTTGCACCATCTCCCACACCTGCAACTTCATTGGCAAAAAGTCGTTTGGCTTCCATGCCTAATGTTTCGCCTGCTCTCAGGAGTCCTTCTGCAAGGACATCACCCAAACCTTTTCGATAAGCGATCATATTACAAAGCTTTTCAAAGAACTCCCATGTCCCCAGTTTATCAATTTCAAGACCGGTTTGGGAGTCGTTTAAAAAACCTGCCTTGTAACCCGCGCTGATCCATTGAACAATATTGGCCATTTCCATGGTACACAATGATAGATCATTACAAAGCCCGGTTGCATCCAAGGCAGTTTCAGCAGGTTCCCCCGGACGTATCATCACCCAAGGAAAGTACACAAACATGGCCTGGCACTTTCTAACAACTTCCTTGTTCGATTGGGTTCGGAATGTGGATCGCATGATACAGTCCAGACCACACTGGAAACAAGACGCCTTGCCTGTGCGGGAAATCTGATCCGGCGGGTATGGATTGAAAGAGGTGTCCCTCTGATTTAACTTTATTGTCAACCGATTGAGTTCATTTAATGCCTCCGGATTGCTTACCAGAGGAGATCGATTCCCTATCACGGCAATGGCTTTTAGATTTTTAGACCCCAAAACTGCGCCAAAACCACCGGTTGAACTACCCTCATTGTCCGTCATCAGATTAGCACTGCGGCATAGGTTCATTCCGGCCGGACCAGTGGTAATGTAATGCGTTTTTTTGCCATGCTTTTGTTTTAGATACGCTTCGACATGCTTGACTCCCTCAAGATGAATGTTGCCTGCATCTTCGAGTCTTGCTTTCCCATCTGAAATGAATAAATAAACAGGTCGATTCGCCTTTCCAGACACCATCAGTCCATCGAAGCCAGCTCTTTTTAGTGCGGGTCCCCAATATCCTCCCATGTTGCCATAACAAAAGCCTTCCGGCATCAACATCGGTGATTTCCCCACGACTTCAAACCTTGATGCACCTTGCACGCCTGTTGCTGTTAATGGCCCTGTCATAAAAATCAAATGATTTTCCGGATCAAAAGCCCTGGCAGAGGCAGGGACATATTCCCAATAAAGGCGGGTGGCGATTCCTCGTCCACCTAAAAACCGATCTGCATACGGATGGGATGCAATCTCTGTGATGACTTCTGAAGAAAGATCAACCTTCAAAATTTTTCCACACCAACCGTAGCTTAAAGATTTTAAAATCTTTTTTTTATTTTCAGCCACATCACCCCCTAATTTTTCTTCAGTACAGCTACTATAAAAATTTTACTTTTTGCCCTTTTTTTGCGTTTTTATCAGGCTGATTATACGGATCTGGATATCACCCACCGTTGCAATGTTCTCCTTGAAAAGGCGACTTCGATTGGTATTACAGATGTATATTGAGATCATCCTTTTTATGTTGACTATATCCAATCTGGTGATCAGTTGGAGATACATGCATTCCTAATATTATAAAAAAGGCAGGGCGTGATGACCCTGCCATCTATCTGGCTATATTAGAAAAAGATTCTTGATCCAAATCTCTGCAAGGTTATTGGGAAGAAAGGTTATAAGACCCACTAAACTCATATAGAGTAATGCCCTTCGCCTTATAATCGTCATCCCAGAGAGGCTGTTTGCTTCTGTAAGAACCGCTTCCCTTGACCCCTTTGAACCGACCGGTCCCTTCGACAAATTCAACCTCAATCCCATATTCCCAGTACTTTTCTGAACGAGATTGACCTGTAGGTCCTTTCCATGACAAGACGAGTGTGGAACCATCCTCAAAGAACAATGAAGAATACCCCTGAAATCCTTTTTTCGTGTCGAAGATTCCTCTGCAATTTGTAGTGGCAATCTCGCCGTTATCGAAAATACTCAAGCCTTTTCTGTCCAGTACGCCGATCACAACTCCTTCCGCTTCAGTCACTTTAACTCTTTCTGCCTTTTCTATCGTACTAACAAGCTTGAAATTCATGGTCTCTGCTTTAACATGTGTGGCGAGTAGCCCAAACACCAATCCCAGTACTACCACCAATAATGACATGCTCAATCTTTTCATCTTTCCCCTCCTATCTGTTTGTAGATAATTATTATTTTGCCTTACTTTACAGGCATCATTCCTATTGAATGAAAACGGTTATCCGTTTCAGCACAGGAGGCGCGTAGGACTCCAGAGAGGAAGTTGAAATTCAGCAACTGATTGATATCAAATCAGATTAAATTATAGTTGGCACTAAAAGCGTTATGTGGGGCATGAATGATTAAGCATACAATACGCGATAGATTGATGTCAAGGTTGTGAGGTATTGAGAGCACCTTACCAATAGGAAATTATGGGAATCTCCCTGATATGCTCCTTTTGCATAGCGTTTTTAGGACCCGGTTAAAGACTGACCCGCGCGAAATTTGCGAAGCTGCCAGATACCGTGAACTTCGGCAACTGTTTGGTCATCGGCATCTTTAAGGTCCAGGTCGAACTCGAAATCGCATTTACCCTCACGTTCGGCCGTCTCCTGAATTTGAGCGGCCGCCTCCTTGCTTATTGCAACCTCGAGCGTGACATTTGTTTTTGCGGCCCGCTTAAAGCGGATGGTGACTTCCTTGACAATTGGAAAAAATTTATTGTAATCAAAAGAGACACCGTGAATGATACCGCCTGAAAACTCACCCAGGACAAAAAGCGAGCCGGCGTACATGGTTCCCACATGGCTGATGTTACCCTCGAATGGCATCATAATTTTAGCATAACGATCTCGCAGGGCCAGCACTTTCATGCCGGTGCGTTTGATCCCCTCCACGGCAGAAACAGCAAAATCGGCCACGAGTTGATATTTTTCTTCGATCATAGCTTCTCCTTTTAACGCTCGATGGGCGTTACATATCCCTCAGAGTTTTTAAATCTTTCTTATCAATGCTGTCTTGTAACTCCGGTAGCTTACCAAGTTCCTGAGCCGATTTTGCATTCTGAGAGGCTATATCCTTAAGGATAGTCTGCGCCTATAAAAAGCTGGCATCAGAAGGACTTTGGTATGTTAGGTCGAGGATACTGACGTTCGGTTCGGTGGGGCCGAACGAAGCACAGGAAGCGATGAGGATGTTTATAGTAATAGCTGATACCAAAGTTGTGAGACATTGTACCATGGCTCGTCCTTGCATAGTTTGTTTGTGAGTTTCATCCTCATTATAGGCTAAAAAGACCATTTTCCAAGAGGGTGGTGATTGATTGAGATCATCTTAAAAGCATGAATTATCGAATTTTTTGAAGATATGGTTTGGTCATCTTGAACGTAACACTGGAACCATCAGCTACGCAAGGTGACCTCCTTTGGTTTTGATTGGTTTCGGTTTGGCACCTACCATCAAAACTGGTAACTCTCACTTTTTCAAGTGCGGTGTTGGAATAAGTCTGAATTATTTCATCTAAGGGTCTCATTCCGATATCCAAGTATTTTTTTGCCAAATCAATATAGATCTTTTTACCCCAATTCCAAAAGTCTTTATCTTTCTCGGTGACATCACGTATGATTTTTGTGGGATTTCCAGCAGCAACTATTTTAGGTGGTATGATTTGTTTCAGTTTCACAACGCTTCCCTCTGCCACAATTGCCACTCTCCTATTTCAGACCAAATACTGATTACAGCACCCATGCCGATAACGGCTTGATTTCCAATCTGTTTCCCATGCACAATAGCACCGTGGCCAATGGTGACCATTTTTCCTATACGGTTCGCATCTTTTGGCGGAGCGTGAATGATTGCACCTTCTTCAACCGCAGTTCCGTTCCCTATTTCAATCCTGCCGCGGGGAGGCTTTAATAAACAATCAACCCGTCCACCAGTTCAAAACACTCAGCCGGAACGATAGCAATGGTAGCCGTCAATCCCATCTGCCAACCGCGATACCGATCATCCAAATCCAAGGCCACTGCTCCAGGCAGGGAGCTAAACTTTCGGGTAAAGTCACACTCATTGGGATTCCCATCTATCATCTGACCAACAGACCACATCCTTGTAGATGGCCGTTCCCGTGTGATGTATTCCCGGATCGACAGATGTTTATTCTTGACCTGATCTTCCCATTCCAGCTTTTTCAACGTGTGAAGGCTTCCCACAAGTACCAGTATTTTGGCCGATGGATTCCTATTCAACACGATCAACAATGACCGCGCCATCCATTCATCACGGGAAACATTCCCATTGTACATCGATTTGGGTAGATCGATGGCCACTGGAATCGGCCTGCCGGATTTTCGAAACACTTGGAATAGGTGCCGGTATTCTGGGCTATCGGTCTGAGTGTTCAGATTGATGTCATCCAGACCTTCTCCAGTCTTTATGAAGACATCTATCTTTTCTTGCTGGTCAGACGGTATCTCAAGGCCTATATGGGACACACCCCGACCTTTAAGGGATGGGATAAGGTCCGCTATAAAACTGAGGCTCTCGGGTTCCTTGTGGGTTGTCCCCAGAAGTACGATGTCGTTTTGTTGGAGTTTGGAATGAATGTAATCAGAGGGCGGAAATAAATTATCACCGGCGGTGACTGAATTGGCTGGCAGAAAAAGAATTGCGACTGTGAATAATAGCCAAATAAGCCTTAACGAGGGCATCATCTTCCTTAAGCTCCTAAATAGGATCACGGCCTTTAATTATTCCATTTTCCCTGTTGCAGGGGTTGAGACCATGATTGGTGTTTGGATGAGTCGGTACTTTTTTTCCGCGTGTTATTACCTTTGTTAGCTATCTCTAACTATAATTGTTGCAATTTCTCACCGAAAAAACAGGCTTGTTAATCGTTAATACGCTAATATCCTTATCAAATACTTGCATTTAATAACCGACGCGTAAAAAGAAAAAATTGTGGTATGGATCATGCGTTGAGAGGTTGTAGCGATGTGAATTTTCGTGAAAGTGCGTCAGCATCAGTTCACCCCATGGCGAGGAGGCTTCGGTGAAAAAGAGTCCGCTTTTTGCAAAGCATGTGACCAATTCCAGTCAGTCGGACTACCGGCGCAATATTTGGTGCAGCTATTACCGTTTTTGCATGGCCGAGGCTGCCAATCGCGATTGCTTTCTTAGCTGCAACCTTTGCCCCTACAATGCCAACTTCAATAAAGCAGGTCGCTTCGGATAAGGGCAACGTTCATATTTCGGGGAAGAGTGCCGCTCCATTAAAGCAGGCGACCCCATCCGACCCATCCACCATCCGAATTTTCAACGCGACTCATGGTAAACGAATCTCAAACTCAGGCGTCGAAACGTTATCTGGCATCTGTTCCCACAAATCGCCGCAAAAATTTGCACGAACATGGTACCGCCCAGGCGATATATTCGACGGCAGATGCCAACGAAGAGAGGCCATTTGATCGATATTATTAAACGCATTACACGGTCCGGTGGTTGGCTTCTCAGCGTCTGGTCTGAACGACAACGTGCCTTCCATATTTTCCGGATTCTCTCTGGGGACCAGTTTAAAGTCCGATTGGACCATGATGGGAAAGGCGGTCATGCGTATGAAGCTTAACCTCACCAACTCTCCAGGGCCATAAACATCGAAATCGGTTACCATGCCGATCAACTTGTTGTCATCCGACAAGCCCGTGCCCACACCTGAACTTTTTTCGTCCCAAAACCGCGCTGGACCCACATCCACATGCACCGTTTTGCCGTGGTAGTATCCGGTTCCGCCAAATCCTATCGACCGAACGTATTCCCAGACACGTTTTGACGAAACCCCCTCCAATATGAAATCAGCGGCCATTCCGTATTGATGCAAACTGGCCTTGGCCGCCAAAGCACCCCCCTTGCGCAGTTTGGTGTTGTATTCAGGAGGTCGGTATCCGGAAGTAATGCTGAGCAAGGCACCCGGTCCCAATCGGTCTTCAAGGTAATCTAAAAATTCGATCAATCGCAAGGAAAGAACCTGACGTGAGGATTGGTAGGGCGCGCCGAAAACAGCCGAAATCTCCTTGTAGGCGTCAGCATTATATTGATTGTTCCCTTTGCGATAGTGTCCCCTGAAGGCCTTGCCGCTCTTATTACCTGCCAGGTGAATGTAACCGTCGCCACTATAGAAGAACCGATTCATCGTCGATTGGTCCGCTGGTGCCGTATTCACCATCAGCCCGATACACAACGACGTTAAAACAAAGATTTTAAAAATCATAGATTGCATTTGAACTGTCATGAGCGGTTTTCGTAATATCTGAATTGGCTTTCATCATGGGTACGCAACCCAAGGACAAGCATTCAGAGCTTTATCCCTCAAGGGCCAGATTGTCAAGCAATACCAAACCCTTGACAAGAATAGTAATCTTTGCGAACGTGGTGTTTTCCTTGCCTTAACTTCCATTTTTTCCGAAACGGAGCAACACCCATGGCACTGACGAAAACCGTTATCGTTGAACAGATCCAGACCGGCCTTGGCTTTCCCAAAAACAAATCCGTTGATCCTACCGATTCCTCCTGGAAATCATAAAATCACCCGTGATATCCGGTGTAGGTGGGTTGTTCAGCGGATTCGGCAAATTCTATGCGAAGGAAAAGATAGAACAAAAGGATGACGTGCATGGCACCAAAAATAAAAAGCATATGGCTTACTTTGCTGCTTTTATCGTATTTTTCATTGTTTGCAGAAAGCACTGATGCGGGTGCGGGGAGCGGCATTTCTTTTGTTCGCATCTACGAGCCAAATGAATCCGCCTTTTCTATCCTCACACCACAGGGATGGCTCAATCAGGGAGGCATCTTTCGAGTAAATGCGGCTCAGGCCGGTGGTCCCTTGAATGCCATGGAGGCCAAATGCGATTGGCTGCTCATGAGCGATGCCAAAGGCACGGTGGCATTTCGAATCTTGCCGGATATAGTATACGCCCACACAGGAATCGGTGCCGGCTTTTTCCAACCTGGCAGCTATTACCAGGGCGCGGAGGTGCGTGCTTTGGCCGACGCACCCACCCATTTGACCTATCTCATTAATGGGCTTCATCCGAATGCCTTAAAACTCAACATCCTAAAAATTCAACGTCTTCCAGGTGAAATCGAATCGATGCGTCGCAGTATGGCTTATACCAACCAACTGCTCACTCAAATAGGATTGGGGGCAATGACCTTTCAGTGTGACGCAGCTGGAGCGGTGTACGCATATACTGAGGATGGGAAAGCGTATCATGAGGTAATGTTGACAGGCATCGTGGACATGCGAGCTGCAATGACATGGAAAAATACGCGCACCATGGCATTTCGGGCACCTGCGACGGACTTTGAACGATTGAAGCCAATGATGGATATAATGCGTTTTTCGATACAATTCAATCCGCAATGGGTCATGAAAGAATCCCAGGGACAACAGGAACGAGCCAAAATCGTTTTGAAGGTGTTTGAAGAAATACGTCGGATCGATCGGGAAATTGTCTCTCGCACGACCATCAACCGGGAAGAGATCATGAACGACAACTTCCTCGTTCTGACAGGGCAGGAAGAATATGTCAATCCACATACCGGAGAAGTCGAAATGGACACGGATGCATATCGATACCGCTGGAAAACGCCTGGCGGTGATGTCTACTACACGAATCGAGAGGATGAAGACCCCAACATATTTCTGCAGCGAGGAGAATATTCGCGGACCCTTATTCGAAAACGAAGAAACGAATGATCGAAACGATAAAAAATGGGTTTTCAGTTCGCTCGCTAACCCCGCCGAACCGATGCTCGGCATCTCTGCTTCGCTCCGACAAGCGGCGAGGAATGCGCTCGCTATCGCGGTTCGATCTGGCAGGCATCTGTGTCTGCATGTTAACGGAATCAATGACACACCGGTATCAATCGAGCGTGAACAAAATAGCACAGTTCAGATTTGGCGTGTCGTATTACATGTTGAAAACATGAAGAATCACTTAAGCTACCACGTGCAAGACGATTGGCATACACCGTGCAGAAGCATGTGACGCAACCTAACAGTTGTTCTTTACGTACCACGGGCAAGGGGCTAATTTTTGGCCCCTTGTCCTTTTGCGGAGATCGATCAGGTGCGCGGGCAGGTCAGCACTGCCTTATTTTTCAAATAAACTGAATCCCAAATTGGTCATTTTTTGCCCACCTGACGATTGCTTTTCTTTTAACGCTGCCTTGCTTTTTTGCAAAAGGAATAGAAACATTTAAAACTACCGGTGTTTTTGTTATGGATATATTTCAGCTGTCAACATGTGCGCCTCCCATGCTGATATTTTGAATCCTTCCAGGAAAAATCATCGATCCCGTGGAAATTATTATTCCCCTTTGGTAATTTTTCCTTACATTTTTTCTTTTATTAAATTTAATCCCAAATTGGTCCATATTGGCCCACATAACAATTGCTTTTCTTTTGATGCTGCCTTGTTTTTTTGAAAAAGGAATCGCAATAAATATTTCTACTCCCGGACTTAGTTTGGGTATATTTCTGCTGCCAACACGTGCGCCATCCTTGCTGATATTTTTTATTTTTCCAAGAAAAAAAATCGAGCCCGTAGAAAATAATACTTCCTTTTGATAATCTTTTCTTTCGTCTATTCTTCTGCTTCTATTAAGATTATATCCTGCGTCCATTTCACGGATTCTCATATTCAAATTATAACAATAATGCCTCCGGCCGATGGGTGCGTCGATTGGAAACGAACCTGCGACTATCGCCCCTTTAAGGCTACTGTTCAGGATCGAAGGCGAAAGAACAAATATGGGGCGGCAGCAGTCCAGATCAGCACCAACGACCATACACGCCCTTTGATTAAATTATAATCGTAAAGTAGTTCGCTCCATGGATGCCCCATAACGAAATGACCGAACACGAATTCAAATATGACGGTCATGATAAGCCACATCCCGCCTATGATCAGCGCCTGGGTTGATGATTTAATCGGATACGTTCCCGTAAGTACCCATATGTAGGCGCCA
Source organism: uncultured delta proteobacterium (assembly GCA_963705435.1). Classification (GTDB taxonomy): domain Bacteria; phylum Desulfobacterota; class Desulfobacteria; order Desulfobacterales; family Desulfosarcinaceae; genus Desulfosarcina. The sequence continues at coordinate 29,471 of CAVPJR010000001.1, forward strand.
AATAGAAGGATTCCGGTGAATGTCGACAATTGATGGGCGGGCAACTCTCCCATGTATGGTCCATATGCTTTTTCACGTATGAGGCCATTCAGGATTGCAATAGCCACCATCCCGATCCAACTTAAAGCATAAGCGGTGTAGTTCTTCATAAGGACGCATCCTTCATATTCGTTCGATTGTGATTTAATACGATGAATCCATAAAGTAAAGACAAGGCTTTGGTCAAGGGCCTTGTCTGAAGAGAGGAGGACGGCGCGTTTTGCCTGTAGTAAACCCATAAAAACCTTAAAATTGCATTGATTTTGCATAACGTTCAATGATTTACAGGTTGACAGCAGACCATTGCGGCTGAAACGCGGATTGCATGCAAGGCATTGCAAATGAACATACGGGTGGTGATGCCTTCTGTATACAGTGCCATCTATCATTCATGAAACGATCGCGGCCTATGTTGAAAAAGATTCTCACAGCGCCATCCATCCAGGTCGTTATGCTGGCCGCGCTCGTCCTGGCCTGCATGGTATTGCCGTTGGATCCCTGGGCTTATTTTGAAAACAGGAATTATGACTTCTGGGTTGAGCGCTTTGGCAATGCGGAGGAACAACCCATAGCCATTGTGGCCATCGACGAACGCAGCATCCGGCAGTTCGGCGACTGGCCCTGGCCCCGCTCGCGGATTGCCGACCTGGTGGGTCTGATATCAGACAACGGCGCCGAGGCTCTGGGCGTCTGCATCCTTTACACCCAACCGGACCAGAGCCCCGGGTGGATTGAAATCAGGCAGCTTAAAGCCCAACTCAGCGACCCGCAATGGAAAGGGGCGGGTTCATCCACCGACCGGCTCGATGGCCTGCTCAGCCAGGCCGAAGCACGATTGAACCAGGATGACCGTCTGATTGCCGCCACCCGTCGTGGCAGGAACGTGGTCCTGCCCATACTCGGCACCATGCAACATCCGACCGTAAACGACAGCACCGACCCGTCGGGAATGGTGATCATCAACTCACTCAACGCCACGGTGCTGCCCACCGGCGGCACCGACACACCCTTGGCGCTGGCCAGGGCCATCGGCGCCGGACCGCAGGGACCCTCGGCCGTTTATGGGGTGTTGGAACCGTTCGAGGCCCTGGCGGGCAAGGCCGGGGCGATGGGGCACATGAATCTGCAAGCGGATCCCGACGGTAGGGTCCGGCATGTGCCTTTGCTGGTCGATTACCACGGGCGACTGATTCCCGCACTGCCCTTCCAGCTGGCGCTCAAGCACGTCGGCGGCCGCTTGAAGGACATCTTGGTGAAAGTGGATTTCTTCGGACAGCCGCACCTTCTCGTCGAACACCTCGATCTTCCCACCGACGGCGCCTACCGCATGCTGTTGAATCACGACCGCGCATGGACGCGGCAACGATGGTTCTCTTGTTCCGAGATATTCAACGGGGAGATCGATCCGGTTGTTTTCAAGGATCAAATCGTATTCATCGGCGTGACCGCCGAATCGGCGGCCCCATCCTATCCGGTGGGACTGCGCGACCGGGCGTCGGATGTCGAGATCATGGCCAACGCGCTGGCCGGAATATTGTCCACCGACCGGCTTTCACGGCCGTCATGGGCCCAGGTGCTGGAGTTCGGGGTCGTTCTCTATTTCGCTTTTTTTCTGGTTGTCGTGATTCCCCGTGTGAATCCCCGGGTCGGCGCCACCATCCTTATGTCCTTCATGGCGACGTGGTATGCCTCGACCGTCGGCCTGTTGCTGGGGTATGGTTATAAGATCGAGGTGCTGGGCCCGATGGTTCTGGCTGCGGGAGGATTTCTCCTGCTCCAGTTCACGCTTGCTTCGCGCAGGCTGCAGGCGGACAAACTGGACGCCTGCAAAACATTGGGGCTGTCGTACCAGGGGCAGGGGATGCTCGACATGGCCTATGAGAAGTTTGTGCAATGCCCGGTACAGGATCGCACGGTCAAATACCTGCTGTACAATCTGGCGCTGGATTTCGAACGCAAACGTATGTTCAACAAGGCGCTGGACATCTACCGGCACATCCGAACGGCCGGTGCCTTCAAGGATGTCGACAAGCGCAGTCGCCGGCTTAGCGAACTGGACGGCACGATGGTCGCCGGCGGCAGGGGCGACACGCCGCTGAGGATGGGGGACGGAAGCGCCAAACCGACGTTCGGGCGCTATGAAATCCTCAGGGAAATCGGCCGGGGTGCCATGGGGACGGTCTATCTGGCCCGTGATCCTAAAATCAACCGGGATGTGGCCATCAAAACGCTGGCGTATGCGGAGGTCGAACCGGCGGAGCTGGCCGAGGTCAAGATGCGGTTTTCCCGGGAAGCCGAGGCGGCAGGAAAGTTGTCCCATCCCAACATCGTTTCCATATACGATGTCGGTGAAGAGCATGACATGGCCTACATCGCCATGGAGCTGCTCAGCGGCGAAACCCTGACCCGCTATTGCCAAAAGGACAACCTGCTGCCGATTCCCCGGGCATTAGCGGTCATCGCTGACGTCACGGCCGCCTTGGACTACGCCCACAGCCAGGGCGTGGTGCACCGCGATATCAAGCCGGCCAACATCATGCTGCTGGCAGACGGCCGCGTCAAAGTCACTGATTTCAGCATCGCCCAGGTCGTCGATGCATCCCAGACGCGCACCGGGGTGATTCTGGGAACGCCGAATTACATGTCTCCGGAGCAGGTGAACGGAAAGCGCATAGATGGCCGCTCCGACCTTTTTTCCCTGGGAATCGTTTTCTACGAATTGCTCAGTGGAACCAGACCCTTCAAGGGCGATTCGATGTCCGCCATGTTATACGCGATTTCCCACAATGCCCATACGCCGCTGGCCCGGGTCGCTTCCGACATTCCGGCCTGCGTGAAATCGATTGTCAACCGACTGCTGGTTAAACGAGCGACCCAACGGTTTGCATCTGCTGAGAAGGCATTACAGGAGATCAATGCTTGTCTGAACCGGTTGAGATAACTAATAAGGAGAAGAGAAATGGCGATGCTTGTTCTTACCCACGAAGGCTTGACCATCAAGCGAATACCCCTTGACAAGGCCGAGCTGCGGATTGGCCGGAAAGCCGATTCCGATATTTTCATCGACGACATGCTGGCCAGCCAGAGCCATGCAAAAATAGAAATGATCGAAAATGTGGAAGACGCCGGCGGGGCGGACTATTTTATCGAAGACCTGAAGAGCACGAACCACACCTACATCAACGGTGCGCCGATCGATCACAAGAAATTGACGCACAACGATGTCATCCGTATCGGCAAACATACGTTCAAGTTTCTCGACGAATCCGTCGAACCGGCGGACAAAACGACAAAACTGCGTAAAAGCTGGATTCCCGGTGTCTACTATACGAAAGACTGAAGGGCCGTGAGACCTTCGGCAAGTATGTTTCCAAAGAGGTCCGGGACGAAGTGCTTTCGCGCCAGATCCCCCTGGATGGCGAAGTCCGGGAGGTGTCGGTGCTGTTCGCGGACCTGCGCAATTTCACGCCCCTTGTCGAACGGACAACCCCCCAGCAGGTGGTGCGAATCATCAACCGGTATTTCGAGGAGATGGAGACCGCCATTAGCGATCAGGGCGGCTTGGTCCTGCAGTTCATCGGCGACGAGATCGAAGCGGTGTTCGGTGCACCGATACCCCTTGCGGATCATGCCACCCAGGCCATGATCGCGGCAGTGAACATGAACGATGGGCTGGCGGCGGTAAACCGGGTTTTCGCCGATTGCGGACGTCCACCGCTCCAACACGGTATCGGAATCCACTCGGGAAACGTGGTGGCGGCCAACATCGGCAGCCCCTCCCGCCTATCCTATGCACTGGTCGGGGACACGGTCAACGTCGCCTCGCGGCTCCAGGACGCCAACAAACAGCATGGCACCAGCATCATCGTCAGCGCAGACACCCACCGGCGCTTCTCCCGGGAATTCCCTTTGCACACCCTGCCGACAACCACCCTCAAGGGCAAAATCGAGCCGGTGGAGCTATACGGTCTGTAACCGTTTTTTATTTGACAGCAACCCGGGACCCAATTAGCATTGAATAACAAGCCGCTTTCATTGGCTTGTTGTGGCCGCCGCTGTCGATGCGGACGTCTCCGGTTCCTTGTTGGATCTGTAGCAACTGCCATTTCTTCGTTTTTAATTGATCTTGTCTACTCAGTTTTTGCCCGCGTCCGTTTCATTTGCCCGATACCCTGTCGGGGTGCGGCCGACCCATAACCCTTTTCAACAGGAAAGGAGGGCGCCATGGCAACGTTTCAAATTCTAATGCCCTACAATTATTCCCCCAACGATCAAAAGGCCATCCGGTTTGCCATCGATGCATTTGCCGGGCGAAGGGAAACCCGCGTCACGCTTTTTCATGCCTACACCCCGCTGCCGACCATCGATGTGTCTGCCAGTCCGGAGAATGTGAAGATGAGGAGCGGCATGAATTATCTGGCAGCGGAGCTCAAGGAAAAGGAAGAGGCTTTGAAGGTGGTGGGGGACATGCTGGTGGAGAGCGGATTCGATCGCGACGCCGTCACCTGCGTGTTCAAAAGGCGGGTCAAAAGCGCGGCCGAAGAGATCGTGGACAAGGTCGCCGGCTGCAACGTGCTGGTGCTGAGCCGGGGCGCGGGCAAAGTGACCCATTTTTTCACCCGGAGCATTTACGCCCGCGTGGTGACCGCCCTGCGCGGCGTCACCATCTGCGTTGCCACCTGAAAGGAGGATGACATGGCATCTGAAAACAGGATCAACATCGACATCTTCAAGGCCGTGACACGGTCGATCGCCCACAGCGAGGACCTGGACGTGATGACCAACCACCTGGCCCAGCTGCTCACCGCCAGCCTCGACATTAAGGGATGCGCCATTTTCGTGCTCAATGCGGTCACCGAGGAACTGGAGATTATGGCCAGCTTCGGCCTCTCCGCCAAGTACCTGACCAAGGGGCCGTTGAACACGCCCAAGAGCATCAACGAGACTTTTCAGGGCAACCCGGTGGTGATTTCTGACATCAGCAAAAAGAACAAGAGCCTGCAATACCCGGAAGAAGCGCGCAAAGAGGGCATCGCCGCCATCGTGTCCCTGCCCATCGTTCACCTTGGCGAGGTGGTGGGTGTGCTTCGGTTGTACCATTACGAACCGTGGAAAGTGTCGGAGCAGGATCTGGAGTCGCTGCAGATCCTGGCGGGCATCATCGGCCTGGCAATGACCTATGCGCGTTTCCATAACACGGTTCATGCCATCGCCGAGGTGCTGGGACACACCTTTCAGGTGGAGCTGACGCCGAAGATGGGAAAATGATAATGCCTATAATTTCCCCAGCCCCTTGAGCACCTTTTCAGGTGTGATGGGCAGGTCTTTGCACCGGAAGCCGGTGGCGTGAAACACCGCCTCGGCAATGGCCGGTGCCGTGGGGGAGGCCAACCCCTCGCCGGCTTCCTTGGCGCCCATGGGGCCTTCGGGTTCGAAGGTGTCGATGCACACCGACTCGCCCGGGGGCATGTCCGCGGCGTTGGGCATTTTATAGTCCAGAAAGGTCGTATTCAAGGTTTTCCCACCGTCCATGACGAACTGCTCGGAGAGGGCGTAACCCAGCCCCATCTGCACCGATCCCTCCAATTGGCCTTCCACGGCCATGGGGTTGAGCACCGTGCCGCAGTCGTGGGCGGTCCACATCTTCTCAACCTGGATCTGCCCGGTGTCGGTGTCCACGGTGACCTCGGCCACCTGGGCGCCGAAGCTGAAAGCCGGACTCACCAGCCCCTTGCCCCGGGGGGTGTATGACCCCCTGGCCACCAGCGGTTCACCCCGCTGGGTCTTCTGCACGAAGGCCACCGCCTCGCCGAAGGTCATGCCCCGGTCCGGTTTGCCCGCCGCATAGACGCGCCCGTCGACAAACTCGATGTCGAAGATCACGTTGAGGTTGAACCGGGCCGAAACGGCGCCGGCCAACCGTTCTTTGATTTTATTGGCCGCGTCCAGGACCGCATTGCCGGCCATGAGGGTCACCCGGCTGCCCCAGGTGCCCAGGTCGGCCTGGGGCGTCATGGCGGTGTCGGCGGCAGTGAGTCGGATGTCCTCCATCTTGAGCCCCAGGGTTTCGGCGAGAATTTGTTTGAGGACCGTGTCGGACCCCTGGCCGATGTCCGAGGCCATGCTGAGCAGATGGACGGTGCCGTCATCAAAGGCGCGCACTTCGGCGGCCGAAAAGGGGTACTGGGTGTTGAACCAGTTGAAGACGCCGCCGGAGATGAAGCTGTAGCAGCCGATGCCTACGCCCCGGCCCGTTTTCAGGTTTTTGCGCTTGCGGGACCAGCCGCTGATGCGCCGCACTTCCTTCAGGGATTCCACGAAGCCGCAGGAACTGATCGTGGCTACCCCGGGCAGTTCATCGCCGGAGACCATGGCGTTTTTCAGGCGGATCTGGATGGGGTCGATGCCGAGTTCCTCGGCGGCGATGTTCATCTGGGTCTCGGCGGCAAACAGGGTCTGGGGGGCGCCGAAACCGCGCATGGCGCTGGCCGGCGGTTTGTTGGTGTAGACGTGCTCGCCCAGGTAACGGTAGCTGGGGTAGCGGTAGAGCATGGCGCCGAAGTTGCCCGACAGGAACGTGGCCGTTGGGCCCATGGCATTGTAGGCGCCGCCGTCCAGGTAGATGTGCAGGTCTTTGGCCACCAGGGTGCCGTCGCTTTTAAAGCCCACCTTGGAGCGGATAGTCATGGGGTGGCGCCGGCGCCCGAAGGCCAGCTCCTCTTCACGGGTGAGGGTGAACTTCACCGGCCGACCGGTCTCGCGGGCCATGAACGCCGCGCAGAACTCCCAGGGGCGAAGCTCCATCTTGCCGCCGAATCCGCCACCCACGGCGGGCTTGATCACCCGGATGTCGTTTTCGCGCATGTTCAGGGTGGATGCCAGCAGACACTGTACGATGTAGGGGGTCTGGGTAGAGGTCCACAAGGTGATGCGGCCGTCCAGGTCGCTTTGGGCCACGCAGGCGCAGGGCTCCATGTAGGCGTGGCTGACGGCGTGCACGGTGAACGTGTCCTCACGCACATAGTCCGATGCGGCAAACCCCGCTTCGATATCGCCGTAGGCGATCTTGCGGTCGATGCTGATGTTGGTGGGCGACGTGTCGTGGACGACCGGCGCACCCTTGGCCAGTGAGGCGGCCACATCGAATACGCCGGGAAGTTCTTCGTACTCCACGTTAATCTGCTCGATGGCGGCTTCGGCGGTTTCACGGTCCACGGCGGCCACGGCGGCCACCTCGTCGCCGATGAAGCGCACCTTGTCCATGGCCAATGCGTACTCGTCCTGCGTGCCGGGGAAGAGGCGCCAGTTGCCATAGGTGACCCGGGGAATATCCTGCCCGGTGATGACACAGTGAACACCGGGCATGGCCGCCGCCCGGCGGGTGTCGATACTCAGGATGTGGGCGTGGGGCAGCGGGCTTCTGAGCAGTTTGCCGTGTAGCATCCCCGGCAGCTTGATGTCGTCGGCATAAATGGCCTGGCCGGTGGCTTTGGCCCGGCCGTCGGTTCGGGGAATATCCTTTCCGATGATGCTGTGCGCGTTCATGGGACATCCTTTTTTGATGGGGTGAGTGTCGTCTCTCAGATAATACAGCCGATCCTGGAATTACTGTTTGCGCAGGGCCATCTTCCGGGCGTCGGTGAGGGCGCGGATGGTCAGCACCGAGACCATTTTCCAGCGATAGGGGGCGCTGGCCCGCACGTCGGTGATGGGCGATGTCTCTTCGGATGCCGTTTGGGCGGCCTGGCGAATCAGGGTGTCGGTCATCCGTTTCCCGATCAGCATCTTTTCCGCTGCCCGTGTGCGCATGGGTACCGGTGCGCAGGCGCCGACGATGATTCTCGCATCCGTGCATCGATCGTCATTCAAAACGATCATGGTCCCCACACCCACCGCGGAACAGTCCAGTTTCCCTCGCTGGGAGAGGCTGTGGTAGGCCGTGCCCGATCCGGCAGCGGGAGGAGGTACGCGGACGGCGGTGACGATTTCGCCGATTTTCAGCGCGGTGATACCCGGTCCCTGGAAGAATTGGTCCAGTGGCATGCTCCGGCTGCCCGCAGGACCGGCGATCTCCACTGTCGCCGCCATGGCCATCAGGGTGGGGGCATTGTCCGCCGACGGTGAGGCGTTGCATAGGTTGCCCACCACGGTGCCCATGTTGCGCACCTGCACGTTGGCGGTGGCACCGGCCGCTTCGGCAACCGTAGGATAGTGCCGGCGGATGCCATTGTGGGCGGCCACGTCAGCCAGCAGGGCGGTGGCGCCAATGGTCAGCCCGTTTGTTTTATCGACGGTGATGGCATCCAGACCCGCGATCCGCTTGAGGTTCACGATGCATTTGGGAAAAAGCATCCGATGGCGAATCTTGACGATCATGTCGGTGCCGCCGGCCATGACCCGGGTATCCCTGCCGCCTTTGACGAGGGCGGCCACCGCCTCGTCAACCGTCGTCGGGGCGATATAGTCAAACTGGGCTGCTGGCATGGCCGTTACCTCCTGGTTTTGGATGGGGGATTCATGCGTCGACCGGCCTCGGCGATGGCATCCACGATTTTGTTGTAACCCGTGCAGCGGCAGAGGTTGCCGGAGATGGCCGATCGGATCTGGGTGTCGCTGGGGCGCGGGTTTGTCTTGAGCAGGTTCAGGGCGGAGAGCTCCATGCCGGGGGTGCAGAATCCACACTGGATGGCACCTTTCTCGATGAAGGCCTCCTGGATGGGGTGCAGCGTCTCGCCCGAGGGGGCCAGCCCCTCCACGGTGAGAATTTGTTTACCATCCATCTCCACGGCCAGGGTCAGGCAGGAACTGACGCTTTTGCCGTCCACCATCACCGTGCAGGCGCCGCAGTCCCCCGATCCGCAGCCCAATTTGGTCCCCGTCAGGTTCAGGTCCTCGCGCAGCACCTCGTTGAGGGTCCGCCAGGCTTCCACGGCAAGGTTGTAGGTGTCACCATTGACGGTCAGGCTGATGTCATGTCTCATGAGTGGCTCCAGAAATAAAATTGGGAATGCGGAAATTGTGGAATTGAACCCTCGCCGCGGGAAGCCGCGGGGAGGGTTCACCGTAAGGATCAATAATCCGGGTTATTGAAGCTATATCATAGCTATTATGTATTTCGTCAAGACCTAAACCGCAATTCGATACCCCGGACTTGGTTTTTCCGGCCCTGCCGTGTGGAACCGATAACCGCCGATTGAAGAGAGCCGGTTATTTTCAATTTCTTCCCATGACATCCACGATGCCGTGGCTTGACAGGGCCGAGGTGTGTCTTTACCCTTATCTATGCAACATAGAATCGTTGTATGATCGGGTACAGAAAGGAAACCATGGCCGCTGAAAAAAAGACCATACGTGCCCTGGGGCTCTGTTCCGGAGGGCTGGACAGTATCTTAAGCGCGCTGGTGTTGCGGGAACAGGGGATCGATGTGCACTGGGTCACCTTCGAAACCCCCTTTTTTTCATCGGCAAAGGCCAGAAAGGCCTCGGATCACACCGGCATTCCGCTCATGGTGCGTAACATCACCTCTGTATACATGCAGATGATGCGGTCGCCGTCGGTCATCATAGGCAAAAACATGAACCCCTGCATGGACTGCCACAGCCTGATGTTCCGCCTGGCCGGCGAGATCATGACCGAACAGGGCTTCGATTTCCTTTTTTCCGGTGAAGTGCTGGGGCAGCGGCCCATGAGCCAGACCCGGACCTCCCTGCGTTATGTGGAAAAGCACTCAGGATACAGCGGTTCAATTGTCAGGCCGCTTTCCGCCCAACGGCTGCCCGAGACCATCCCGGAACGTGATGGCCTGGTGGACCGGGAGCGCCTGTTGGGCCTTACCGGGCGGTCCAGAAAACCCCAGCTGCAGCTGGCCAAAAAATTCGGGGTGACCGATTTTCCGGCACCGGCCGGCGGGTGCCTGCTGACGGACAAGATTTTCAGCCGCCGGCTCAAGGATCTGTTCGACCACCAGGCGACCTATCCGGAAAAGGACCTCGACCTGCTCAAGTTCGGCCGACACATGCGCCTGGATTCAAAGACCAAAATTGTGGTCGGCCGTACTCAGCAGGACAACGAGCAGATCAACCGCTGCATCGACCCGCAAACGGACATGGTGTTGAAAGTGGTCGATTTCCCCGGTCCGCTGGTGGTGATTCCCGGCGGCGGCAGTGAACCCATGGCATTGCTGGCCGCCGGTATCTGTGCCGGCTACAGCAAGGCGCCGAACCATACCCCGGTGACGGTAAATGTGCATGAGGGTGGGCATCGACGGCAGGTGACGGTATTGGGGATTGCGCCTGACGAGAATAATAAATTTTTAATATAAAACGTGGCGGGTCTCTCTACCCCAATTTGTCAAAACAGTTCTTAGCTCTCAGTAAGGTTGCCATTATTGATTGATCCTTGACCACCACAGCAGATTTGTCCTACTTTAAAAAATATCAGCATTTATTCATTGACCCGCCTTTCTTTCAAAACAACACGAAAATAGCGATAATCTGCTCTCCAATAGGCTGCTGACCATTCAATCGATTTCGATTTGGATTTGATCCTGGAAGACGAAAAGTTAAATCAGGTTAAGGTATATAAACCGTCCAGGCCAAGATGGGGCAAAAATTTTGAAATTAAAATTAGAACTAATATTTAAAGACCGGGTCGGCATCGTTGCTGATATCTCAGCATTAATTGCTGACCATGGATTGAACATCTTTTCCATGGAGGTCGTCAGAGAGGCGGATAAAGCGATTGTCTACGTTGAGATCGAGAGCAATCCCGAAACGTCAAAACCTGAGCAGATCTTCGATATCATCGGCCAGACTCCGAACCTGATCGAAAGCCGTTTTATCGACACACTGCCACAAGAGGAGCGGGAAAATCGATTTCGGGTCGTGTTGGATAATATCAGCGACGGGGTGATCTCCATCGGTAAGGACGGCCAGGTGACCACCATCAATAAGATAGCTTTGAAGGCACTAAACCGGCAAACACAGGAGGTAGTTGGCAATAACGTTAGGTCGCTGAATCTTCCTGACCACACCATTCTCGAATGTCTTCAGGGGAAAACATTTAATAACGCCAAAAAAGATCTTATCACCGAAAAGGGGCGTTTCCAGTATTTGGCCAACAGCAGACCCATCAAGGATTCTGCCGGTCACATCATCGGCGCCGTCGAAATCGCAAAGGATGTTCGGGAAATAAAAAACTGGCCCAATCCATTTCAACCCCCGGCGACATTGGCTTCAGTGATATTATTGGACGCCATCCAGCTATTCTCGCAGCCATCACGTTTGCTAAAAAAATCGCCGAAACCGATTCCATCATTTCCATCCGGGGTGCAAGTGGTACGGGCAAAGAGTTGTTCGCCCGGGCCATTCATTCCGCCAGCGGTCGAAAAGGTTCTTTTGTCCCCATCAATTGCGCGGCTCTGCCCGAGCAGTTGTTGGAGAGCGAACTGTTCGGCTATGCCAGAGGCGCTTTTACCGGTGGCCGAAAAGAGGGCAAGCCAGGGCTGTTTGAAATCGCTAGAGACGGGACTGTGTTTCTATATGAAATTGCCGAAATGCCGATGCGTTGCCAAGCTAAAATCCTACGGGTGATCCAGGACAGATGCGTCCGAAGAGTCGGCGGTTCGGCAGAGATTCAGATCGACACCCGAATCGTCACTGCGACCAATCGAAATCTTGAGCAACGGGTCGAGCACAAAGCATTCCGCCAGGATTTGTACTACCGCATCCATGTACTACCCACTCATATTCCACCGTTGAGAGAACGAATCGATGACATCCCACTTTTGGTAGAGCACTTCCTGTTTCGACTTGCTTCAAAATTAAGTGAGCCAATCCAAGTCATTTCCACGGATGGCATGGATAAGCTGTTGCGGCACGACTGGCCCGGCAACGTCAGGGAGCTAAAAAATGTGGTCGAGCGTGCTGCCATCTTGTGCGACGGCAAGCAGATTGATGTCAATTGCATATTGTTCAGTCACGAAATCGGGCAGGCATTTATGCCGGCGTTCAGTCAACCCGTCAAAGCTTTGCCGGGAGTACGATCACTCAAGCAAGCAGTGGCAGATTTTGAAGCCCGGATTATCAGCGATACGTTGGCCGTTTCCAAGAGTATTAGGGACGCTGCAAAACATCTGAAGGTATCTAATACCGCTTTACTAAATAAGATGAAAAAGTATAATATCACAATGGTAACAAAACCGACCATTGGTAATAAATCCCACCAAAAAGATATTTTTATTTAAATCTGGATAGATAGATCTACTTCGACTTAAATTTGGTATGATTTGTTACCATTTTAAAAATCATCAGCGTGAAAGCTCTTTCGATTTGGTGCAGCAAAGCGATGAATTGCCTTAAAAGAAGGACGTAGCCAATAAGATCGAAATAAGTAATTGAATCAATATGTTAAATCTATGACTAGCTTTCCAACTCAATGTGAATGCTATCCACTTCTTGAATTTTTTCATGGTCGATAATTTTGGCAGACATCCTGCAGAATTGGTCATCAACGCTTGCTCGCCACCCAATGCTGCCCGCTCTGCCAACGGATTGAGAAAATTTGGATTTGGAACCAGTTAGGTAAATAAGCGCCTGAACCAACGCACCATAAATCGATAACCCCAAGAACAAAGGAGGAACCCATGATTGTCGGAATTCTAAAGGAAATTAAGGCAGAGGAGAACCGCGTGTGTATGACTCCGGCAGGAGTCGAGGTAATGAAGGCGAATGGCCATTCAGTGTTTGTTGAAAAGGATGCCGGCAACGGCAGCGGCTTCGATGATGCCATGTACACGAAAGCCGGGGCAGAAATAGTGGATACGGCCAAAGCGATTTTTGATCGTTCTGATATGGTCATGCATGTCAAGGAGCCGCTTCCATCAGAATACGAGCTGATCCGGGAAGGGCAGATCGTCTTCACCTACCTGCACCTGGCAGCGGCCGAAGCGTTGACCCAAGCACTGATCAAAAGCAAAGCGGTCTGTATCGCCTATGAAACCATTCAAAAACCCGATCGTTCGCTACCCCTGCTCACCCCCATGAGCGAAGTGGCCGGACGCATGGCCATCCAACAGGGGGCCAAGTACCTTGAGATGGCCCAAGGCGGCCACGGGGTGTTGCTGGGCGGCGTTCCCGGGGTCGATCCGGGCAACGTGGTCGTGATCGGCGGGGGTATCGTCGGCGTAAACGCTGCCAAGATGGCCTGCGGCCTGGGTGCCAAAGTCTACATCCTCGACATGAATCTGGATCGCTTGCGCTACCTGAGCGACGTGATGCCGGCCAACTGCTTTAATCTGTTCTCCAGCCCGGCCACGCTCAGAGAGCTGATCAAGACCGCCGACGTTGTCGTCGGCGCAGTATTGGTAACCGGCGCGAAGGCACCCAGACTGGTCACTCGAGAAATGCTCAAGACCATGAAGCCGGGTTCGGTCTTGGTGGACGTGGCCATCGACCAGGGCGGCTGCTTTGAAACCTCCAAGGCCACCACCCACGGCGATCCAATTTACGTGGTGGACGGGGTGGTCCACTACTGCGTGGCCAACATGCCCGGGGCCGTGCCCCGCACCTCCACCATGGCCCTGACCAATGCCACCTTGCCCTACGCCGTGGAAATCGCCAACAAGGGCTGGAAAAAGGCCATGCAGGAGAGCAACGAAATCAAGCTGGGGGCCAACGTGATCGACGGCAAGGTGACTTATCAAGCCGTCGCCGAAGCGTTTGATTTGGAAACTATTAATATTGACAGCCTGCTTTAACCCAGCTGAGTCGTAACGCATGATACCCCTCGCCGGGTATCATGCGTATCTTTCTGAGGAAGGATGCAAAGATATTTCGATTCACAGCTGAAATAATAATTTCGAGGAGGAATCGTCAATGTCACAAATTAAAAAATATTTTCTTGCTTTAGCAATTATAAGTGCCCTCATCGGATCGGGAACTGCCGCTGCCGATGTGAAAATTGGATTTCTCGCTGGATTCACAGGCCCGCTTAAAAGTTTGGCGCCGGGAATGTACAAAGGTGCCAAACTCGCGGCCAAGCATGTGAATGATCAGGGCGGCATTTTAGACGGTCAACAAATGATCCTGCCGAGCGGCGATTCGACTTGCTCGGATGTCAAAGCTGCTGTGAATGCCGCCGCCCACCTCGTTCAGGATGAAAATGTCTTGGCCATTGTCGGACCGCTATGTTCGGGTGCGGCGATTGCCGTATATAAAAATGTGACCATACCCGCGGGTATCACGGTGGTGTCCCCATCGGCAACCTCTCCTGCGATCACATCGCTCGATGACGGTGATCTCGTGTTTCGCACATCGCCTTCCGATGTTTACCAGGGCAGCATCATGGCTCGATTGTTACTGTCCAAGGGGATCAAGCATATTGTCATTACCTACGTAGACAATGATTGGGGAAAGGGCATTTCCGCTGAACTTTCCAGCGCTTTCGAAGCTGCAGGTGGTAAGGTGGCCGGGAATATGGCCCACGAAGAGGGAAAAACGGACTACAGTGATGTTATCCGATCGCTGTCAGCCTCGGGCGTCGACACGTTGGTCGTGCTGGCATATGCCAACGGTTCCGGTCAGACAATACTTCGCCAGGCGGTGGAAAGCGGTGCTTTCGACCAGTTTGTCGGTGGAGACGGGATGGCTAGCAATACCCTTATCGCAGCCATAGGAAGTGACAAGCTCAGAGGCATGATTGTGACCAAGCCAGGTGCCCCGGATAGCACGGGCGCGAGAGTTTTTAAAAAATATGCCTGGGGCGACAATCTGAACCCAGCGGGGGCGTTTGTCGGTCAGTCCTATGACGCCGCTTTTCTGCTTGCATTGGCCATCGAAAAAAACGGTAACGCGGATCGTGCCGGGATAGCCCAGGCTCTGCGAAGCGTAGCGACCCCTCCCGGTGAGGTGATTCTGCCGGGTGAGTGGGCAAAAGCAAAAGCATTGATCAAGGCAGGCCAAGAGATCAACTATGAGGGCGCCACCGGCAGTCTCGATTTTGATGCAGCCGGTGATGTGTCCGGAGTGATTATTGAAATGGGCGTTAATGTCAGAGAGGGCTCATTCATTGAATTTGGCCAGATAAAGTAACCGGAGAAAAAAATCGTGTAAACCGCTATCAAATTTGATTTGTCTAAAGGAGACCCTATGGCTGATACAATATTAATAGGAATTGACGGTAGTAAAGCCGGCGAACATGCTGTAAATTTTGCCGTCTCACAAGCCACGTCCGGCAATACAAGTCTGGTTCTCGCCTATGTGGTTGAATGGTCACCGTATACGTTTAACACCCCAGAAGAAAACGAAAAACGTCATCTGCGTCGAAAAGAAGAGATCAAAACCGCCAGGGAGAGAGTGCTGGACCCGGTACTGAAGTCTCTCGAAAGCCAAGGCATCAAGACGCTCGGCGTTGTCCGCCATGGCCAAGTGGCTGATGTCTTGCTCCAACTAGCCAAAGAGCATGGGGCCGGACAAATTGTTGTCGGCAGGATCGGCCATTCGGGGATCAAATCCTTACTTTTTGGAAGTGTTGCCGCAAAGCTGATCCAGCTTGCCCACATCCCGGTAACCATCGTCCCCTAGCAATAACGTGATTGGGCTTCCTTATTGTTTGCTTCTTTGCATGATGGAATAAGAAATCATACAAGCCTTCGGCAATATGTTGTTGTTTTTAGAAAACCGCCAAGGCTTTCTATGAAGCTTATCCGACATACTGAAAAGGAATTATGATTATGAAATATAAAGGCATTTCAATTTTCGTTATGATGTTTACGCTGTTGTCGCCGATGTCGGCCTTCTCTCAGGAGACCGGGGGGGGGATTGACCAAAAGATTGGCGAAATTTTCAGCACCGTGTTTGGGCCATTCGTTTCATTCATTTTCTATTCCGTATCGATCAACGGGGTCAGCTTTCCACTGATCGTCGCTTGGCTGATCCTCTGTGCCCTCATTTTGACGGTATATATGGGGTTTGTCCAGTTCACGGGTATCCGGCATTCGATCGACCTGCTTCGCGGTGTCTACTCAAATCCTGAAGACGCTGGTGAAGTGTCGCACTTTCAGGCGCTGGCTACCGCCTTGTCCGGCACGGTGGGGTTGGGAAATATCGCCGGTGTCGCGGTTGCGGTCAGCTTGGGAGGACCCGGCGCCACCTTCTGGATGATCGTGGCCGGACTGGCCGGTATGGCATCGAAGTTTACTGAGTGCACGCTGGGTGTCAAATATCGTGAAGAGTTCCCCGACGGACATGTTTCCGGCGGCCCGATGTATTATCTGAGCAAGGGGTTGGCGGAAAAAGGCAAGCCGGGTCTTGGCAAGGTGCTGGCAGTACTGTTCGCCATCATGTGTATCTTCGGCTCATTTGGCGGCGGTAATATGTTCCAGGGCAACCAGGCCCATCAAATGATTGCCAATACATTCGGGATATTTACCGATACCGGCTGGTTGTTTGGGCTTATCCTGGCCGTTATCGTCGGTGCTGTTATTATTGGCGGCATCAAATCCATTGCCAAGGTGACCGAGAAAATCGTGCCCTTGATGGCGATATTATATGTGGGTACCGCCGTGGTCATCCTATTGGCCAACATCACCCAAATACCAACCGCATTTGGACTCGTTGTTCGAGGGGCTTTCGCACCCGAAGCCATTGGTGGCGGGATTGTCGGTGTTTTGATACAAGGCCTGAAGCGTGCTGCGTTCTCGAATGAAGCCGGCATCGGCTCGGCAGCGATCGCGCACTCCGCCGTTCGAACCAACGAACCACTCACCGAAGGATATGTGGCCCTTCTGGAGCCATTCATCGACACGGTGGTGATCTGTACCATGACCGCTCTGGTCATTGTCATAACCGGCGCCTACGCCGATTCAGGGGGAATGACCGGTGTCGCATTAACTTCAGCCGCGTTCCAGTCCGTGTTTCCCTGGTTTGGCGTCGTACTCGCCATTGCCGTGCTTTTGTTCGCCTTCTCCACGATGATCTCCTGGTCTTATTATGGCTTGAAATGCTGGACCTATTTGTTCGGGGAAAGCCGGATTTCGGAGTTGGCCTTCAAATTGATCTTCTGTGTGTTTGTCGTTATCGGATGCAGCATGAGTCTGGGGCCGGTGATTGATTTTTCAGATGCGGCGATTTTTGCCATGTCCATTGGCAATGTACTCGGCTTGTATCTGTTGATGGGAACCGTGAAAAAAGACCTGAAGGATTATCAGGCGCGATTAAAATCCGGAGAGATCCAGCGTTATAAATAAACAGGCTTTTCGATTATATAACAATGCCTACGCGGTATGCAGGTGGGTTCTGGTTGGATTCGATTTCCAATCGTGCAGTTGAAGCCCCAAAGCGACAGGGCATCGATTTTTCCCCAAGGCAATGGACCTTCTTAACCAGAAGGGGATTGAATGGAGGAGACAATCATGAATAAAACCGATAATTTTAAAAATTCAGTGTTGCCGGTTTCTTTTGAAGATACAGCCATTGCCTTTCAACATAGATCGAACCAAGAGCTATTATTGGCATATTTAATATTTGGATTAACAAAAAATCCCTATCTGGTTAAATTCCTTTCCAAGGCTGCAAAATTGACCTTATCGATGGGCCTGCCCGTAAAACCATTAATCAAGGCCACGGTATTTAAGCAATTCTGTGGCGGTGAGAAGGATGGTGAATACGCTGATGTGGTTAGAAAATTGGGCCGGTCTGGAATAGGCGCTATTTTAGACTATTCTGTTGAGGGAACCGAGGACGAAACCGGTTTTGAAGCCACGAGGAGAGAGCTGTTAAAAATTATTGAAAAATCTAAAACAAACCCCGATATTCCCTGCACATGCATGAAAATGACGGGCATTGGTCCATTCGAACTATTTAAAAAAGTCACCGCTAACGAAGCGCTTACTATTGAAGAGCAATACGAGTGGGACAAGGTAAAAAACAGACTTGAGACGATTTGTGAAGCGTCTTTTAATGCGGGCAAACCGATCTATATCGATGCAGAAGAGAGCTGGATCCAGAAAGCCATAGATGATCTTGCCGAAGAGATGATGTCCCGGTACAACCAGAGCAAAGCCATCGTTTATACCACCCTTCAGCTATACCGATGGGACCGCAATGACTATTTTCTCGAGTTGATCCAGCGAGCCCGATCCGAAGGCTATAAACTGGGCATAAAAATTGTTCGTGGTGCCTACATCGAAAAAGAGCGCGAACGCGCAAAGCGTTATGGATATAGATCCCCCATCAACGCTACCAAAGAGGAAACAGACAGAGAATACGACACAGCCGTGGAAATCTTCATTGACAATATTGACGTGGTTGAAATTTGTGTGGGCACCCACAATGAAGTCAGTTGTAGATTGCTGATAGAGCTCATGGCTGAAAAGGAGCTGTCTAACGACCACCCGCATATCTACTTTTCACAGCTATATGGTATGAGCGATAATATCAGCTTCAACCTCGCAAATTCAGGATATAATGTCAGTAAATACCTTCCTTATGGTCCGGTTGAGTCAACGCTACCCTATTTGGCCAGACGCGCTGAAGAAAACACAGCGATTGCTGGTCAGATGAGTAAGGAGCTTGAAATTATTGTTAAGGAACGAAAACGCAGAAAGGCTGCTCGCTAATCGTCGGTAACGATGCATCATTGCTTTCGGATCTCAGTTTTCGGACCTCAGTCTTGCCCGCAGTTGACCACAGGCGGCGCCGATATCCTGGCCCTTGCTGTGGCGGACCATCACGGTGTAGTGATGCTCGGCCAGCAATTCCTGGAACCGGCTGATCCGGGAGGGATCCGGGCGCTTGAAATCGCTGCCCGGGTGCTCGTTGAAAGGGATCAGATTGATCTTGGCTTTGATGGGGCGCAGCAGTTTTGCCAGCCGCTCGGCGTCGGCCATGCTGTCGTTAACGCCTTTCATCAGAATATACTCGAATGTGATCTTACGCCGGGGCGGCAGGGGATAACGCCTGCAGGCCGCCATCAGGTCGGCGATGGGGTACTTGCGATTGATGGGCATCAGCCGGTTGCGGGTGTCGTCGTCAGCGGCGTTGAGGGAGACGGCCAGGTTCACCTGGGTGTCTCGCCCTAAATCCGCCATTTCCGGGACCAGCCCCGCAGTCGAAACGGTGACCCGCCGCGTGGAGATCTTGAGGCCCCAATTCCCGTTGGTAATGGTCGCTAAGGCCTGGACCACATTTTCATAGTTGGCCAGCGGCTCTCCCATGCCCATGAAGACGATGTTGGTCAGGGGCATCCCGCCTTGGGCATTCACGTGATGGAGGACATCGCGGACCTGCGAGATGATCTCTCCGGCGGACAGGTTGCGCACAAACCCTCCCTTGGCCGTCATGCAGAACCGGCACCCATGCCTGCACCCCACCTGGCTAGAGATGCACAGGGTGAAATGGTCCTTTTCGGGGATAATCACCGTTTCGATGTGAAGGCCGTCTCGCAGCCTGAACAGGCGTTTGCGGGACCCGTCCTGTGAGATTGCCTCGTTTTCCACCTGCAGGCGGTGATTGACGAAGGCCGCTTCCAGGTCCGCCCGCAGTGGTTTTGCAATGTTGGTCATGTCGTCAAACCGATCGGCCTGGCGCAGGTACACCCACTGCAATATCTGGTCGGTGCGAAAGGGACGCCTGCCCCGGTCTTTGAGCCAATCGGCCAACTGCTGCCGGGAAAGGTCTTTGATATCGATTTTACTTGATTCTGTGGCCATGATGTGGGATCCACCTGCCGGGCTCGGTTTGCCGGTCCGGCGTTGTCACGGGGTGTCTGGTCGTGCAGGGAACTCGGACCTGCCATGCACGTCGATAATACAAAGATACGAGGCCTTTTGGCCTTTTTTTATATCTTGACATACCATTTAAAAAAATCTACTTTCAAGGTTTTAGTTGATACGCCGGTAAAAGGTCATGTTTGATACGCTCAGCGACAAGCTAAATTCGGTCTTTAAACAGCTCAAGGGGCAGGGCAAACTTTCTGAAAAGAATATTGCCGACGGCCTGCGTGCGGTGCGGATGGCACTTTTAGAGGCCGATGTCCACTACCAGGTGGTCAAGCAGCTGGTGGCCGACATCAAGGCCCGCGCACTTGGCAAGGAGGTCATGGGCAGCCTTACCCCCGGCCAGCAGGTGGTGAAGATCGTCAATGAGTCACTCACCCAGCTCATGGGAGAAACCCATCAGGAACTGAGCCTGGCCGGTGAAAAACCGGTTGCGGTGATGCTGGTGGGCCTTCAGGGGTCGGGCAAGACCACTACGGCGGGAAAACTTTCGGTCATGCTGCGAAAAACCGGAAAACAACCCTACCTGGTGCCTGCGGACGTATACCGTCCCGCTGCCATTGACCAGTTGAAAAAGCTGGGCGGCCAACTGGGCGTGCCGGTTTTCGATTCCACACCGGACATGGATCCGGTGAAGATCTGCCAGGATGCCCGGGTGGCGGCTCAAAAGGCGGGTTGCGACACCCTTTTGCTCGACACCGCCGGACGGCTTCACATCGATGAAACACTGATGGATGAGCTGTCGCGCATTCGCACGGCGATGAAGCCCACGGACATCCTGTTGGTGGCCGACGCCATGACCGGCCAGGATGCAGTCAACATCGCCAAGTCCTTTGACGAACGCCTGGATATCGGCGGCGTGGTGCTCACCAAAATGGACGGTGACGCCAGGGGCGGTGCAGCCCTGTCCATCCGGTCGATCACCGGCAAGCCCATCAAGTATATTGGTGTAGGTGAAAAACTCAGCGAACTGGAAGCCTTTCATCCGGATCGCATGGCCTCCCGGATTCTCGGTATGGGTGACGTCCTCACCATGATCGAGAGGGCCCAGGAGATGGTGGACGAAAAAAAAGCGGTCGAGCTTGAAAGGAAGCTGCGCAAAAACCAGTTTACCCTGGAGGATTTCCGCGACCAGATGCGCCAGATTCGCAAAATGGGATCCTTGACGGATATTCTGGGCATGATTCCCGGCATGGGCAAGATCAAACAGATGAAAAACCTGCAAGTGGACGAAAAGGAGTTGGTCCACATCGAAGCGATCATCAATTCCATGACCCCCCATGAGCGGAATCAATACGGAATTATCAACGGCAGCCGCCGCAAGCGGATCGCCGCCGGAAGCGGCACCCAGGTCCAGGATGTGAACCGCCTGCTCAAAAATTATGCGCAGGTGATGAAAATGATGAAGAAAATCAATAAAGGCGGTATGCGCGGATTGGGCCGCGGCATGTTGCCCTTCTAAAGGAGAACAACAATGGCAGTAAAGATCAGACTGGCCCGGCATGGGGCAAAAAAGAGACCCTTTTACCGGATCGTTGCCGCTGACAGTGACAGCCCTAGAGACGGTCGTTTTCTTGAAAAACTGGGTACCTACAACCCGCTGCAGGATCCGGCACAGGTGGTCTTGGATACGGATCGGGTCAAATACTGGATCGGCCAGGGTGCCACGCCCAGCGATACGGTCAAAACGATCCTGAAACGTGAAGGCGTTATCGCCACTGCGGAATAACGGATTGCGCCGAACCTGGTTCTCAGCCGCAGCAAAGGAGACGAAGCTATGAAAGAGCTGATCAAGTTCATTGCGCAGGAGTTGGTGGATTTTCCCGACCAGGTTTCCGTTGAGGAGATTGAGGGCAACCAGACATCTGTTCTTGAACTGAAAGTGGCCAAAGCGGATTTGGGTAAGGTGATCGGCAAGCAAGGACGGACGGCACGGGCCATGCGCACCCTGTTGAGTGCGGCGTCCGCCAAAATTAAAAAACGTACGGTTCTTGAAATCATCGAGTAGCCTCAACGGCAGGGACGATCTCGTCCTGGTGGGTCGGGTGGTCGGTGTTCACGGCATCCGGGGCAGCCTCAAGGTCCATTCCTATGCCGAATCCCTGTCCGTTTATGAAGCGGAGGAGGGGATCCGGGTTGCACTTCCCGACGGCTCGGTTCGGACGATGACCGTCGAGTGGGTGCAGTCACACGGCCGGGTGCTCCTGATGACCCTTGACGGGGTGGCCGACCGCACTCAGGCTGAACGCCTGATCGGCTCAACCCTATTCGTGGACAAAGCGTGTCTGCCGGCGCTGGAGGAAGACACCTATTACTGGTCCGACCTGGTGGGGCTGCGAGTCTATGATACCATGGGCGTCCACCTGGGGCGTCTCGACGAGGTCATTCCCACGCCTGGCAACGATATATACGTGGTCAGGGGCAAACAGGACGGACAGACGAGAGAAATGCTGATTCCCGCCATCGGCGACGTGGTCCTGAAGATCGACCTTGACGGCAAGACCATGCTCGTGGATCCGCCGGAAGGGCTTTAGTATCTGAATCCTGAAATTAGTGTTTCTAATCTCAGATGACGGAAGACAAATCGCAAATAAATCACAATAGCCAAAAGCCAAATGACAAATAAATAACAATAACAAAAATAAAAATTCCAAACCCTATGATCTTGAAGATTTGAGGTTTGGATATTGTAATTTGGAATTTATCTGTAATTTGGATATTGTAATTTGTTATTTCCGGTTTATTCGGGTTAGGACCGCGGGAAAAGTATGTTGCCCCATGAAATTTTGTGTACTGACCCTTTTCCCTGAACTGTTTGACCCGTTCTGGAATCACGGCATTATCCGGCGTGCGGTTCAGGGGCAAAAAATCAACCCCGCGACAATTAATATCCGCGAGCATGCCAAAGGGCGGCACAGGGTCACGGATGACCGGCCTTACGGCGGGGGTTGCGGCATGGTGATGAAGCCGGAACCCCTGGCAGCGGCCCTGGCAGAAGCCAAAAAGGGGATGCCATCGGCAACGACGCTGCTGCTTTCCCCGCAGGGGAAGCGGTTCGATCAGCCCCTGGCTCAATCGCTGGCAGGCGAGGATGGACTCATTCTGGTTTGCGGTCGCTACGAAGGCGTGGATGAACGGTTTGTCGACCTGCATGTGGATGGTGAGATTTCCATCGGCGACTTCGTTCTCACCGGCGGTGAACTGGGGGCCATGGTGGTGATCGATGCGGTGGTTCGGCTGATTCCCGGTGTACTGGGAAACGATGACTCCGCCGGAAGCGATACGTTCTGTGACGGGCTGGTGGAGCATGCCCATTTTACGCGGCCGCCAGCCTTTGGTAATGAGTCGGTGCCCGACGTGCTGTTGTCCGGGAACCATCAGGAGATCGAGCGTTGGCGAAGGGAAACTGCCCTGATGCGGACGGTCATGAAGCGGCCGGATCTGTTGGCACAGCGGGATTTTTCTCCGCAGGAGCGGGACATACTGGAAAAATGGCGCCGGGACATTGACAGGCTCATCGGGTAAACGGCTGTATGTCGCCCTGATTCACCATCCGGTGATCGATAAGAACGGGGAAACGATCGCTTCGGCGGTCACCAACCTGGACCTGCACGACATTGCCAGGGTGTGCAGAACTTATGGGGTTAACGGCTACTATGTCATCACCCCGCTGAAAGACCAGATGGTGCTCGTGAACCGCATCATTGACCACTGGATCACCGGCGTGGGGAGCACATACAACCCCAATCGACAGCAGGCGCTGGAATTGGTCCGGGTCAAGGCCACCGCCGCCGAGATGATCGTTGAAATTACCGAAGCGGAAGGACGTCGGCCCAAAACAGTGGCCACCACGGCCAGACGATACGAAGGGAGCCTGTCCTACCGGGGGTTGCGTGAAATGCTGGTCGATGCGGCGCCGGTCGTTCTGGCATTCGGCACGGCCTGGGGACTTTCCGACACCTTCATGGCCGACGCGGATTTCATCCTGGATCCGCTGACCGGGGCGGGAACATACAATCATCTGTCGGTGCGATCGGCGGTGTCGATCATCCTGGACCGGGTGCTGGGCGGAGAAATTTGACGGTTACGTAAAATATAATTTTAACGATAAACCAATTTCAGGGAGTGATCATGGAAATCATCAAGAACATTGAAAGAGAACAGATCCGAATGGATCTGCCCCACTTCAAACCGGGGGACACCGTCACCGTTCACGTGAAGATCCGCGAGGGCAACAAAGAGCGCATCCAGGCCTTCCAGGGCGTTGTGATCAGCAGGAAAAAAGGGATGGCCAACGCGACCTTCACCGTCCGCAAGGTCTCCTACGGTGTGGGGGTCGAAAGAGTCTTCCCGACGAATTCGCCCATCATTGACCGGGTCGAAGTGGTTACCCGCGGCCGGGTGCGGCGGGCCAAGATCTACTACCTGCGCAAACTGCGCGGAAAAGCAGCCAGAATCCGGGAGAAACGATTCAAATAAATCGTTACCACTGCTTACCCCCGCCCTTGGGCATTGCCGCCGGTTTGTTGGCAAACCGGCAAACGGTCGGGTCACATGATATCAGACCTCTGGGCATTTGAAAAAAAGGCCCGTGAAATGGGCCATCAGATCGTTGCAGGCATCGATGAGGCCGGCCGGGGTCCCCTGGCCGGCCCCGTTGTTTCTGCCGCAGTCATCCTGCCCGAGGGTGCCGACCTTCCAGGAATCGACGATTCGAAGAAACTGACGCCGGCCAAGCGCAACCGCCTCTACGACCATCTGTATACCGTTGCCAGCGCCATCGGGATCGGCGTGGTGGATACGGTCGAAATAGATCGCATCAATATCCTTCAGGCAACGCTGCGTTCCATGGCCATGGCGGTGGCCAACCTGCGGCCCAGCCCGGACCATCTGCTGGTCGACGGCATTTTTACCATCGCCTCGGACCTGCCGCAGCAGGCCATCAAAAAAGGGGATTCGCTGAGCATCTCCATCGCCGCCGCCTCCATCGTGGCCAAGGTCACCCGGGACCGCATCATGACCCAGGTGGACGCCCTGTTTCCTGAATTCGGATTCTGCCGGCACAAGGGCTATCCCACCCAGACGCACCGGGCAGCGATCATGCGCCACGGATGCTGCCCCATCCACCGCCGGACCTTCAAAGGGGTGCGCGAGTATCTATAGGCAAACCAAATATGCTCAACCGGCAACAACAATTCGGTAAAAAGAGCGAACGTCTGGCCGCGGAATTTCTGAAACGAACGGGCTATCGTATCCTCGAGACCAACTATCGATCCAAGCTGGGTGAGATCGACATCATCGCCAGGGAGAAGGGCACCCTTGTTTTCGTTGAGGTGAAAGCCCGTAACACGAGCCGATTCGGCAGCCCCAAAGCGGCAGTCACCCCAGCCAAGCAGCGTAAAATATCCATGGCTGCCCTGGACTACCTGAAACGGTCCGGCCAGACTGAAGCCAGCGCCCGTTTCGACGTGGTGGCCATCGACACCGCTGCGGGAAAAATCGACATCGAGGTCGTCAAAAATGCGTTTGCCCTTGCCTACGGATGACCGGGAGCCGGTTCGATTCCCCGGTGGTCTGTATGTGGTGGCCACGCCCATCGGCCATCTGGAGGATATCACCCTGCGCGCCATCAAGACCCTGAATGGGGTGGATCTGATTGCCGCCGAGGATACCCGCCACACCGCTCGTCTGTTGTCCCACTATCGCATACGTACGCCCCTGATTTCCTGCCATGAGCACAACGAACACCAGCGGACTCCGGAACTGATCGACAAGATCCGGTCCGGAGCGTCCGTGGCCCTGGTTTCCGATGCCGGCACGCCGTCGGTTTCCGATCCCGGCTACCGGCTGGTCAGCGCAGCGGTTGAACACGGCCTGAATGTCTTTCCCATCCCGGGCGTGTCGGCGGCGATTACGGGCCTGTGTGCATCGGGACTGCCTACCGACGCCTTCGTATTTTTGGGGTTCGCCCCCAAGAAGAAGGGTAAACGGATGGATCTGCTGGCGTCGCTGGCCGCTGAACCCCGGACGCTGGTTTTTTACGAATCCCCCCGTCGGGTGGTGGGTTTTCTGGATGACATCCGCTCGGTGATGGGAGACCGATCTGCGGTGCTGGCGCGGGAGATGACCAAGCTTCACGAGGAGTTCATCCGCGGCACCCTTTCTGAAATAGTGGTCGTTCTGGCCGATCGCCCCGAAGTCAAAGGAGAGTGCACGCTGCTTGTGGATGGCGCAGCGGCATCGGATCCGGTCTCCGACGCCGAGCTGGCCCAAGCGCTTCGCCATGCGCTGGCTCAACCCGGTGCCCATCTTTCGGGCCTGTCCAAAGCCTTTGCCAAACAATACAACCTGCCGCGGAAAACGGTGTACGAGATGGCCCTGACCATTCAAAAAGAAACCGACGCGTCGGCCTGACGCCCATGACGCATGCCGCAACCCAGCTCTTTCCGGTGATCCTGCCGGTCTCCGGCGCCGATCAACGCCTCAACGGTCGGGACAAGGTCAAGGCCCTGAGCCGTCTCGCCCGGTCGGCCTTGATGGCATCATGTGAAAAAAGCGGTCTTCACCTGGCCGCCTTTCCCAAGAATGAAAAGGGCGTCCCCTTACCGGTAGGCGGCGTCCACTGGTCGTTGACCCATAAATCCGACATGGTTGGCGGAGTGGCGTCTCTGTTGCCGGTGGGCATGGACCTGGAGACGATCCGGCCGGTAAACGGCGCCCTGCTGGCCAAGGTGGCCGATGACGATGAGTGGCAGCTGGTGGAGGGGGACCGACAAAGGGCCTTTTTCCGATTCTGGACCGCCAAGGAAGCCGTGCTCAAGGCCGTGGGAAAGGGCATGGTCGGCCTGTCCCGTTGCCGGGTCGAGGCGATCGTCGATGACACACGCATGACGCTGACCTACGATGGGACCCGCTGGCCGGTGGCCCACCTCTGGTTCGACGGCCACGTGGCCGCCCTGACACCCCATCATCTTGACGTTTTCTGGACGCTACCTCATCGCTTCGATGTCACTCGGACGAATTTTCCCTGAAGTCCAGCCGATCGATGCCAAACCGTTTCAGCTTGTAATGCATCAGCTGGGGGGAAATCCCCAGCCGGCGGGCAGCGCCGGCGGCATTTCCGCGCGTGGCTGCCAGCGCGGCCTGAATATTGGCGATTTCGCTCTTGGTTTTCATTTCAGGGAGGGTCAGATTCGAGAACGCAGGATCCGTAGACGATACGGAAACAGCGGGGTTGAACCGACTAATGTGGTTCGCTGATCTGCCATGAGACTTGGCGGCTGCCTGGCGCGGGTTCTCCATCAGAAACGGAACCGACAGGTGATGCATCTGGATGATTGCTTCTGCGCCCACCATATTTATCGCCCCTTCGATGACATGCTCCAGCTCACGCACATTGCCGGGCCAGGTGTAGCGCTTGAAGCGACCCAGCACTTCCGCGGCGATTCCGGAGACCTCTCTATTTAGGCGGCCGTTGGCTTTGTCCAGAAAATGGGTGGCCAGCCGATCCAGGTCCTGCATACGCTCGCGCAGAGGGGGGATCTTGATGAACACCACTGCCAGGCGGTAGAACAGATCGGCGCGCATCGAACCGGATTCCATGGCATCCTGGGGGAGAACGTTGACGGAGCTGATCACCTTCAGGTCCACATCGATCTCCTGCATGGCCCCCACGCGCCGGACTTTGCGCTCCTGGAGAAAACGGAGCAGTTTGGCCTGCAGGCCCGGCGACATGGCATTGATTTCGTCCAGGAACAGGGTGCCGCCGTCGGCGGCTTCAAACAGTCCGGCCTTGTCAATGGCGCCGGTGAAAGCGCCTTTGGACGTGCCGAAGAGCAGCCCCTCCAGCAGGTTCTCGGGGATGGCCGCACAGTTGATGGCCACGTAAGGCCGGATCCTTCGCGCACTGTGGTTGTGGATGGATTGGGCGAACATCTCTTTGCCGGTGCCGGTTTCGCCGAAAACCATGATCGGTGAAGGGGAATCGGAGGCCAGCTGGGCGGCCTGCATGGCAGCCAGCAGATTCGCATGGGCACCGATGATGTCGCCAAACGTATAGCGGGTGCCGTTCCCTCCGGGTTCCGCCCGGACCATCACCGGAGATACGCCGAACGTGGAAACGGATCGCGGCGATCCGGACTGGCTGATGGCGGCGAGGGTTTGCTCGATATTCTTGTAGTCTGTGATATAGCAAATGGCGCCGGTGAGGCGGCCGTCTGCACGCAGGGGATAGATGTTGTGGACGGAGTTGACCACTTTTCCCAAATGGGTGCGGTAATAACAGGCCAGGTTTTCGATGGCCTTGCCGGTTTTCAGGCAGTTCATGGTTGGACTGGTTCCCTCATCGACCCGGTAAAGCGCGGTGACGGTCCGTCCGATGGCGTCATTGATCCGCAGATCGTCAATTCTGAGCTGGGTGTCATTCATGTACAGGATGACGCCATGGGTGTCGGTGATGATGACCCCTTCATGAAACTGATCGAGCACCGGCAGCAGGGAGATCCATGCGGGATCGATGCCCGGGAAGCGTTTTTTGAGTTCGGATCGTTTCATGGCTCTATTTTTAGACGCGCGCACCCATCTATTCGATGGATCGGGAATGCCGGCAGGGATTGAACCCTCCCCGCGGCAAGCCGCGGGGAGGGTTCACCGTAAGGATGAAAGTCGAATTTCAGTTCGCTCGCTAACTCCACCGCAAGCGGCGAGGAATGCGCTCGCTATCGCGGTTCACTATCCACGCTGCTGTTTCGCTAAATGCAACAGGATGCGGTACGGGGCGCCATCGCTGCCTTTGATGATCCGGCCGTGGATGACGAATCGTTGATTCCCTTTCGACGTTTTAATCTCGAAGGTGGGGGTGGTGAAATCCTTGTCTTTCTTCAAGGCGGCTTCCAGCTTCGATTTGAGGTCGATGTGTTCGAAGCCGATGGGCTTGACGCTGAAAAGGTCAAGGCCGTTGACTTTTTTTTCACCGACATTCAAGAGCTTCGCAAATCTCGTGTTGGCAATAACCACTTTGCCATTGTTGTCGAGCACCGCAATCGGGTCCGGATTCATGTCGAATACATTGCGGACCAGCTTGGAGGCCTGTTGCATATTACGCCTGGAGGATTCCAGAATCGCCTGGGCTTTTTTCTGATCACCGATGGCGGCAAAGGTGAGCACCGCCCCGTCAATCCGGTTGTCCATGGTGCGATAGGGCACGATGCGCATGTTGTACCAGTCGCCATGGGTCGTCTGCACCTCGCACGACAGGGGGGTGAGGTTTTCCAGAACGTCGGCCAAGTCGGCAATCAGTCCATCGTAGGCCATATTGGTCACGACATGCTGGAGCGGACGTCCAATGTCGGTTTCGATAAGGTTGATCATGGTGGTCGCCTTCTGGGTGAACCTCCGGACGTGCAGGTTGTTGTCTACGAAAATGGTGGCGATTTGGGTGCTGTTTAAAAGGTTGTGCATGTCATCATGGATCGCTGACAGCTCCTCCACTTTGCTTTGCAGTTCGGCATTGACCGTCTGCAGTTCCTCGTTGAGGGACTGAAGCTCTTCTCTGGAGGATTCCAGTTCCTCGTTGGTGGACTGGAGTTCTTCGTTGGCGGACTGCAGCTCCTCGTTGGTGGATTTGAGTTCCTCATTGGAAGACTCCAGCTCTTCAATGGTAGTCTGGTGGCTCTCTCGGGTGTTCAGCAGCTCCTGTTCCAATTCGAAAAGGCGGGATGCTTCCACTGGCGTGTCCTTTCCGGCAGGCGCGGGTGCAGCCCAAGGTGCCGCTCTGGCATCGATGTCTTCGAAGACCACCAGCAGGTGTCCGGAAAGTTCTTTGGGCGCTCGCTGGGGAGAGACATGCAGGTCGATCATCTGAACGTCTCCGTTGGTTTTTACGGCAATTTTGCGGCGGGTCACCGGCTTGTCCGATGCAACCGCCTGCCGGATGGCGGACGACAGCTCGATGCGCAGGCCCTCTCTGGCCAGGCTATGGATATTGTGGGTTGGGGCGCCGCTGGGAGTCTCAAGGTACTTGCCGGTGCGGCCCTGCACATGCAGCATGTTTCCATTGGGATTGATCAGGATCGCTGTGGGGGCGAACTGGTCGAGGATCGCCTTTTGGGCCATGCGGGCCATGTCGGCAGGTCGGGCGGCAGGGCCGACCGGTTCGGTCCCGTGATCGGATTCGGCGGGCGACCGCCCGCTGGGAAAATGGACAAACTGGCGCAGGGCCCGCGGTACTTCTCTGCGTTCGTATATTTTCCATTTATTGTCCCGGGTTGCAAACAGGTTGGTGAATCCACCAACCGTCTCGGAGGAACCCAGCACCAGAATCCCGCCGGGTGACAGCGTGTAATGGAACAGTGGCAGAAGCCTTTTCTGGGCACTGGCGTCCAGATAAATGAGCAGGTTGCGGCAACACAGCAGGTTCAAACGCGAAAAGGGCGGGTCTTTGAGCACATCCTGCAAGGAAAAAACCACATCATCGCGGATCTCCTTGCGGACGCGGAAAAAATCTCCCTCTTTGATGAAAAAGCGTTTCAGCCGATCGGCGCTGACATCGGCTTCGATGCTGCCCGAGAAAATACCTTCACGGGCTTTGTCGATAGCATGGCTGTCGATGTCTGTACCGAACAGCTGCAGGCTGATCCGCCCGGTGATTTGATCAAGGCACTCACGCAGCACGATGGCCAGGGAGAAGACTTCCTCACCCGTTGCACATCCCGGCACCCAGGCCCGGAAGACGGCGCCTTCTCCCATCCGTTTCAAGCGGTCAGGCAGGATGCCGGTTTTGAGCACCTCGAAGGAATCGGCGTCACGGAAAAACTGAGTCACCCCGATCAACAGATCCCGAAACAGGGACTCCACCTCGACCGCGTTCTCCCGCAGATAGCGTACGTAGTGCTGATGGCTCTCGATCTGGTTCAACCCCATGCGACGACTGATGCGGCGAAGGATGGTGTTGGGTTTGTAGACGGAAAAATCGTGCCCGACCCGGGAGCGCAATATGGCGAATATCTTGTTCAGCCAACCCTGTTGTTCGTGCATGGTTGCTGCGCTTCGCGAATCGAGGGCGATTTCATGGTGCGTAAAGTACTGAACCAGTCGATCGGGCATGGCTTCGGGAGGCAATACCAGATCGACCAACCCGGTGCCGACGGCGCTAAGGGGCATGCCGTCGTATCCGGCCGTTTCATCTTCCTGAACCAGAATCAACCCGTCGTTGGCCTTGATCGCTTTCACGCCCAGGGTGCCGTCCGTTCCGGTTCCCGACAAGATGATGGCCGCGGCGTTGCGTCCCTGATCCTGGGCAAGTGATCGTAAAAACAGATCGATGGGAAGGGCAGCCCTTTTGGCCAGGATATCCAACAGCTGGATCTTGCCGTTGAACAGGGAGATCTCTTTGTCCGGTGGGACGACATATACGTGGTCCGGCTCAATGCGTTGACCGTCTTTGGCGACTGCAATCGGAATCCGTGACACCTTCTGGAGCAGATCGGGCAATATGCTGGGTTGTTTCGGGTTCATGTGAACCACGACGATATAGGCCATGCCGCTGTTTTCGGAAACTTCAGCAAAGAAAGTTTTCAGCGCTTCCAGCCCCCCGGCGGACGCTCCCAGCCCGACAATGGGAAGCTTGCTGACCTTGGCATTCGAAGACGCTTTCTCAGTTGAGTTTTCAGACACGTCAGCGGATGTTCCGGGTTTTACCCTGGCTGGTGGCTTTTTGGGGGTCGATGTTTTCTTCGGCATGCGCATTTCTCGCTGATGCGGGTCGTGTATCGCTTCGCAGCATTAAGGGAATTAAACCTTTTTATGGATCCCGACGGATTCGAACGCCAGGCTCGTGATGGAATACCGTACATGCAGATGAAACCGGCGGATTATTGATTCCAAAGCGATTTGGCACAGAAAACCAAGCCAGAGCTGCACGATACGATACATTAACTATAGCAAGATGGGCGAAAAACACAAGACGGCGGCAAACCATCGGCAGGCGCCTAATAGCCGGGTCTCAGCATGTAAAAAGTTGCATTTATCCAGCATCCACCCTATTATTTAATCACAAAAACATTTTCAAGATATGCCGATTCTATTTACCACAGGCGAAGGATCGGGGACTGGCAAGGCCAAATGACTTCCCACCAGGGCAAATCAATTCACTACCAACAACTCCGGCGTCAGGCTGAAGAACTGATCCTGAAGCAGCCGGACGTTGCTGCTTCCTCCTCCCAGACTATTCTGGAACTGATCCACGAGCTCGAAATTTACCAGGCGGAGCTTGAAATCCAGAACGAAGAACTCATGCGGGCGCAGCATGAAATTTCCGAATTGCATCATGAATATGAAGATTTATATGAGTTTGCCCCATGCGGATATGTGACGATGAGTAACCAGGGAATCATCAAACGCATTAACCTGACTGGCGCAAACCTCATCGAAAAGAACAGAGAAATACTGCCACGCTCAGGGTTCAGCCAATTGATTGCCACGGGCTGGGACCATGTTTATCAGGCCGCACTGCAGCGAGCCGGTGAAACCGGTGAAAAACAAAGTGTCGAATTGCTGCTCAACAGGCAAAAAAGACCGCCTATCTGGGTCCAGGCCGACATCCAGGCGGATCGGGATGACTCCGGCGCGGTGATTCAGTGGCGCATGGTGCTGGTGGACGTCTCTTTGAAAAAAGAGGCCGACCTCAGACTGCTGGCCAGCGAGGATAAATATCACAAGCTGTTTTACGATATGGTCAGCGGCGCCATGCTGCTGGCCGTTTCGGACCGCGATCAGTCGGGTCGTATCGTCAACGCCCGCGTCCTGGAAGTCAACACATCTTTTGAACGGTTGACCGGCATGCCAGGCCACAGCGTTGTGGACAGATCCATCGGCCAGATCTGGCCGCGGACAGAACGTCTCTGGTTGGATCAAATCAACCATGCGCTATCCTGCAAGCAACCGGTTACGGTGAAAGGATTTTCTCGCGAACCCGACAAACATTTTCTGATGTCTGCGTTCTGGCTGGACGATCAACGTGTCGGAGCCACCTTCCTCGACATCAGCGACCAAAAGAAGATCGAACAAACATTGGAAGGAGAGCGCCAAAAGCTGACCATTCAGGTCGACGCGCAAACGGCCGATTTGCGCCTGATCAACCAGCGGCTTCGAAAAGAGGTTGACGCCCGCAAACGAACCCAGACTGCGCTGGCGCAAAAAGCCAAAGAACTTGAAGAACGATCTGTCGGGTTGGAAGAGGCCAACGCCGCCTTGAAGGTGCTGCTGAAAGAGGTGAAAAATGAGCGTCGCCAGCTTGAAGAAAAGGTCGTCTGCAACCTCCATGATCTGGTACACCCGCAGCTTGCCGCGATCGCGTCCGGGACACTGACCCCACGGCAGCGAATCCTGCTCGAAACGGTCAAAACAAGCATTGACGAAATTGCATCACCACTCAGCCGGCGATTCATCATTGATGGCAGGCACCTGACGCCTACAGAAACGCAGGTGGCCAACCTGATCCGCCAGGGAAATACCACCAAAGAGATTGCCAAACTGATGGGCGTGTCCAAAAGCACGGTCGATTTTCACCGGCTCAACATTCGCCGCAGACTTAACCTCACAAACAAGAAGACCAACCTGGAATCCTACCTGCGGTCTTTTACATAGTACGAGGTTTTCCCCCTTACATCCCTCGTACTCATCTCTTCTTGTCGGATCAAGCAATCAGATAAATAATATATGAAACGGTTTCAGTGTGATATCTTTCCCTTGTTGTGGTGGAAGGCAATGTTGCCAAGCCTGCTGCCGAGTTTCCGCTGATCTGAAATAATAGGCAACGCCATCTCACATCGATTGCTATTTATCGTTGAACCGGAAAGTAACTGGTTCTGAGTATTCAATCGAATAACGGAAAAAAATGGGGAGGCTTTGATTTCGATGCACGACCGGACTCGAGCCGGAGACCCCAGAAAGGATGATTCACATTGAAAGAACTGATTCAATTCATCGCACATGAACTGGTTGATAATCCGGAAGAAGTGACCGTTAACGAAGTGGGAGGCAACCATACCTTGGTATTAGAATTGAAAGTGGCCAAGGAAGACATCGGGAAAGTTATCGGAAAGCAGGGCCGAACCGCACAAGCCATGCGAACCATACTAAATGCAGTATCGGCAAAAACAAAGAGAAGAATGATACTTGAGATTGTAGAGTAAACCGCGATAGCGAGCGCATTTCTCGCCGCTTGCAGCGGGGAAGGTTCAATCAAACGAAGGTGTTTTTTCGGGATAGCCGATAAAGAATAAAACATGAAAATGAATTCAAAAGCAAGCATTCTCGTTGTGGATGACCAAGCGTTTATTCTTTAAACCAATTAAACTGGATCAAATGGAAGACGCCTTATCATCCATTCTGGATTCTGAACGCCCGCAAAATCCGCACTTCAGCACGTCGACCCTCGCTGGTTGATCCACCGAGCACAAAATTTTGTCCTTCGATCCGAAATTGCTTGCATCAACGCACGATCCCACCCCAGCGCAGGGATCGCGTGACCAAGAAGGGTTGCGTCGACCCTTTTGGACGGGCGATACTTTTTTGTTGCTGCCGACCTTCATTTTTTGACTGCTGCCAGGGCCTTTTCCAGCGCCGGCAGAATTTCGAACAGATCCCCCACCGCATAATAGTCGCAGTTGGCTATGATGGCAGCGTTGGCATCGGTGTTGATGGCAATGATGGTCTTGGCGGTTTTCATGCCGGCAAAGTGCTGAATGGAACCGGAAATGCCCACGGCCATGTAGACTTTGGGGTTTACTTTGACACCGGTCTGGCCCACCTGCATGGCGTAGGGCACCCATCCGTTGTCCACGGCCACCCGGGAGGCGCCCACGGCGGCATTGAGGTGCCTGGCGCAGTCAAAGAGCAGTTTGAAGTTCTCAGCATTCTTCAGCCCCCGCCCGCCGGAGATGATAATGTCCGATTCGGCCAGGTACTGGGACCCGCTGCCGTCGGTGCGGGTCTCGATCACCTCGAAGCCGCCGCCTTGATCGGCCGCAAAGGCAAAATCGATGACTTCCGCCGCTGCCGGCGCTTCCTCAGGGGCGACGACATTGGCGCGCATGCCGTAGATGAAATGACTGCCGGTCATGGATATGGTGGCGATGGTCTTGCCCGAATACTGGGAGGTCTTCACCCGGTGGGCGTCCAGGTCGATGTCGATGCAGTCCATGACCAGTGGCGCATCCAGCCGGGCGGCGACGCGCGGCAGCAGTTCCCGGCCGGTGGGACTGGTCAGGCCGATCAGCGTGGTGATTCCATTTTCCTGCATGGCCGCAACCACCGCGGCGGCATGCACGGCAGGATTCCAGCCGTCGCTGCCGGTGCGGATGTTGACGACGCGGGTCACCCCGTAGGCTTCCAGCGCGGCTTTGGCATCGTCGGCCGGCGCGTCCACCACCAGGGCCACCAGTTGCCGGTTCTCTGCGCGGGCGGCAGTGGCCATACCGAAATTGGCCGGCTTGACCTGCCCGTCCTTGAACTCGATGAGCAATCCGATCGGTTGCATGGTCAAATCACCTTGGCTTCGTTCTTGAGGATGTCCACAATCTGCGCGGCGATGTCCGCGGCGGTGCCCGTGAGGGCTTTGGGGGCGCGCTGCTCGACAGCCGGCACCAGTTCCCGGATCTGCATGCCGGGCGCCGGCGTGTCGATGGCCAGTTCGGCAAGGTCGATCCGCTTGACCGGCTTTTTGCGCGATCTGACGATGTCCGGGAATGTCGGGTAATTGGGGTTGTTCAGCCCTTTGCCGGCGCCGATGACGCAGGGCGCGGCCATGCGGTAAACGTCGATGGTACCGGCTTCACGCTCGCATTCCACCGTCACGCCGTCGCTGTCCGCATCGATTTTAATTACGTTGGTGGCCACGGGCAGGCCCAGGTGTTGGGCCAGGCGGAACTGGGTCTGCATGCCTTCGCTGTCGATGGATTCCTTGCCGGTGAAGATGATCCAGGGGGTCCCGTCCTTGCGAATGGCGATGGCCAGGGCGCGGGCGGTGATGATGCTGTCGTGGTATTGATCGGTCTCGATCAGAATGCTGCGGTCGGCCCCCATGGCCATGGCCGAGCGCAGGGTGTTCTCCGCGGCCGGTTTGCCCAGGCACACGGCGACGATCTCGACTGCTTTGCCGGCCGCCTTGATTCTGGCGGCTTCGGTGAGGGCGTGCTCATCATAGGGGTTCACCAGCCAGGTGATTTTCTCGTTGATCGCGTTGTCGCCCTCGACGGTGATGGTGGCGGCGGAATCGGGGACGTGCTTGACGCAGACGTAGATGTTCATATCTCAATCCGTTAAAAAAACGGGCCTGCCGCAGCAGACCCGTTTCAATTAGCAACAACGCATCCATCTTTCAAGCGTGGATGCCACCAGCTTATCCATTGACGGAAAAGCTGGAGTTGTAGTTGATCTCGCGTTTGCGGGAGAAGAAACCCACATCCAGGGTCCGTCCGGTGTATTTCATCTTGTACTGGAAGGGCTCCTTGTCGTGATCCAGACCCTTTTCACAGGCATCGATCAGTTCGGCCATCATGCGGCCCACCACCGGGGCGTTCTTGTACTGGTTGCCGCTGGTGCCGACGGCCATGTAGAAACCGCCAAGGTCGGACTTGTCGTAGACCGGGATCCAGTCGTCGGAGCAGTCGTAGAGGTCGACGACACCCTTGGGCTGGTTGGGCACCTGCAGGGTGGGGACGCGGCGTCCCAGGCGATAGCACTGGGCCTTCCACTGCGCTTCGGAGAGCTGGTTGTCCCGGCCGGTGCCGCCCTTGCCGGCGTAGAACTCGTCGGGGTCCACCCACTCCTGGGGATCGCATTCCGGGTCCTCGGAACCGATGAGGTACAAGTTGCCCACTTCCGGGCGCACGTATATGCCGACATCACCATCGCTCTGATGGTAGCCTTTGTTGAGGTAATCGTAATCCTCGGGGGCGGGGCAGTACATCACCTCGTGGCGCAGGGCCTTGGTCTTGATGTTGCAGCCTTCCCAGACGCCGGGGGCCATCTGGTTGATCTTGAAGGAGTGGGGACCGGCGACGTTAACCACGACGGGGGCGTCGATCTCGGTGCCGTCGGCCAGGGTGATGCCCTGGACCTTGCCCTCGGCGGCGCGGATCTTGACCACCTCGGCGTTGAACATGAAGGTGGCGCCCTTGGCTTCGGCGGCGCGCATGATGTTGTGGGCAGACAGGGCCGGGTCGTTCACGTATCCGCCCTCGGGGCAGAACAGCCCGCCTTCGAGCATCTTGGTGGGATCTTCCCAGAAGGCCGGATCCTCGGGGCGTTTGACCGGCCAGAATTCGTGCAGGTCGAGCAAGGGGATCATCTCCAGGATCTCTTCGTTGGTCAATTCCTTATACTCGACGCCCACGGCATCGTAGTGTTTTTTGACATTCTGCCACTTGTGCCCCTGGGATTTGATCAGCAGGGAGCCGGTCTTCATGAACTTGGCCAGACCCTTCTCGTCTTTCACGTGATCCAGGTAGTTTCTCCCAATCGTTCCAGTACTTGAACCCTTCGTAGGCGAAGGCCACACCGTCCTCGGTGGAGTAGTGGGCGCGGACGATGGCGCAGGATCCGGCCGTGGAGCCTTCGCCGGCGTCGGGCAGTTTATCCACGTTCAGGGTTTTGTAGCCCATCTTGGAAAGCTCGTAGGCAATGGGGGCACCAATCACCCCGGCCCCGATGATAATGGCGTCATACTTTTTGGTCATGGCTTCCTCCGTCAAGTGGTATGCGTAAATGTTGGTTCAAGATGAACCGGGTAAATCGATATGAAATTTCAAATGCAAAATAAACGCCGCAAATAAAGTAAATCCGATTTTTTTTCGACAACATGTTAAAACAATTTATATGGTTTAAATAACAAGTAGTTGCATCCAGGCTACGTCGGCTTACATCCCCGGCAATATGATGATACTGATAAAATGTAAAAAAAATTAAACTGAAAAGAAAAATTATTTTCTATTTGTCAGAAAACAATTTTTCACTTGCGTCTGAACTACCGACAGCCGCAGTCGGCAATCGATCCGGTTAGGCCAAAACCAGGCGGCTGACGCACACGACCGCCCTTCAGCCCATCCTTCATGGTTACCGATGGTGCAATATCCGGCACACGCAGCCACTACCCCTGAAGACCTTGAATCCAGGCGGAAAATCGGTTTTCACCGGCCGGCCGCAGCCCGAGCGCAGACCCGGCTTCCAGGATGGCGTGAATCATGCTGTCGCCGTAGCCCCGGCTGCAGGTCAGCAGGAACCCGCCGCTGCCGTCGGCCGCCTTTTCCAGGGTGACGATCTGGCAGGGCACATGACAAAAGGGGCCCTGGTACAGAAAGGGCGCCTGCTTGGCCGGGTCCAGAAAGTCCAGGGCGCTGAGCTTTTCGGCGATATGAAACGCCTTGGGGCCGAACAGAGCCAGAAAGACCGTGGATTCGGTGACGTCGGTGTAGCCTGCAAAATCGGGCAGCGTCGTTGCCGCTGCGCCCAGATGATAGATGGAGGTCTGGGTGCGGTTCATGCGGTTGACCAGCGTGTCGTTGGCAAAGGTGCACGACCCCGGCGTGGCCGGTACCTCCAGGTCGCAGGGCCGCTGTTCACCGACCTTGCTGTTCTGCAGGTCCCAGCGGGTCTTGTGGGCCAGGTCCACCAGCCAGGGGCCCTGGCCCTCCTCGTCGTATTCCAGCGCCACCGTCCAGTTGTCGCGCACCTCGGTGTTGCGGGGGCTGACCTTGAACTGCACCGGAGATTGTCGTTGTATTTCTACCATGATAAATACCTCATGTTTTAGTAGTTTTAAGTGTTACGTTTTAAGTGTTAAGTGGCGGATCAGGTCTTACTTTTTATTAGAAAACGATAAAATTCCTTCTCTTAACACTTAACACGTTCAACTTAACACTGATTCATTGGTTCGCGTTCAGGCTTTCATTCTCGCGCCTTTTGGGTCATAGAACGGCATGGCAACGACCCTGGCATACAGCCGCACGCCGTTGCATTCATCCTCAAAAATTTCCAGCCGGGTGCCGATGTCCGCCAACTGGGACTCCACCAGGGCCATACCCACGGCCTGGCCGGTGGAAAAGCTCTTGCGCATGGTGGCCACGTAGCCGCGAACCTTGTTGTCGACGATCAGCGCGCCGTCACGGGCGGGCCGGTTGTCGTCTTCCATGCGGATGCCCACCAGCTTGAGCCGGCCGACATCTTTTTCGGCCTGGCGCAGGGCCACGGCACCCACGGTCTTGGCATCGGCCTTCTTGCGGTCCCAGAGAAAACCCAATCCCAGATCCAGCAGGTTGGTGCGCTGTTCGGATTCGGAGCCGAGAATGACGTGGCACTTTTCCATGCGCAGCACGTTCTGGGCCTCCACGCCGAAGTTGCGAATGCCGAATTCGGCACCGGCTTCCTTGAGCATGTCCCAGACCGCCTGGGTGTAGGATGCGGGTACGTGCAGCTCGTAGGAAAGTTCACCCACGAACCCTAAGCGCATGGCCCGCACGAAAACGGTATCCTTGATGAAAAACTCCTGGTACCCGGAGAAGGGAAACGCCTCGGTGGAGAGATCGACGTCGACGACGGTGGCCAGTACCTTGCGGGCGTTGGGGCCGGATATATTGATCACGCCCAGGGCGTCGGTCAGGTTGACCAGGGCGAAATTCCAGCCGTCGAAACGGGTGTGGTAGCGGATCCATTCCACGGTCTGCCCGGCCCTGGCGGAAGACGTGGTGAAGTAGTAGTCATTTTCACCCCGCTTGACCACCACACCATCGTCGATGACGCAGCCGTCGTCGTTGCACATGGCCGAATACTTGATGCGGCCTTCTTTGACCTTGCTCATGTCCGAGACGTAGACTCGCTGCAGGGCCTTTAGGGCATCGGGTCCGTGGATGCGGAACTTGCCCAGGGTCGAGCCGTCCAGCAGCCCCACGTTGTTGCGCACGTTGAGGATCTCTTCCTTGCAGTCGAAATCCTCTGAAAAATAGCGCGCCCGCTGCCAGACGCCGATGTTGCGGAAGATGCCGCCATCTTTGATCTGCGAGTCGTGCAGCGGCGTGTGTTTGAACATGTGGTGGTTGTAGCCGGCATAGGTGGCCAGGAAGGTGGGCACCAGCGGCGGACGCACCGTGGTGGGCACCGGCGTATTGATCGAAGCGGTGTACTTGGCGACGAACAGGGGCAGGTTGTGCCCCGGGATGCCGCCCTGGCCCGGGCCGGTGCCGGCCGAGGTAAAGCGTTTGATCAGCTCGGGGACATCGAAGCCCATCTCGATGGCCTGTTTGATATTTTTAATGGTGGTGTCTTCGTCGAAGCAGATGAAGCTCTTGCGGCCTTTGACCGGTGCGGTGACCAGCTTGCAGCCGCGCTCCGGGCCGGGCAGGGCCGATGCGGTCTTTTCGGCGTCGGCGACGGCCTTGCCCATGTCCGCACCGGCGGCAGCCGCGGCCTTGAGGCCGGCCAGGCGGCCGGAGGCTTCGATGGCGGCGGGGTCGTTGACGCCGGTCAGCCGGCCAGCCGGGAACATCTTCTCGGGCAGTTCGGTTGGCAGGAAATAGCCGGTCAGGCTGTCGTAGCCCATCTTGGCCTGGGCCAGGATGAAGGGGCCGGTGACCGGTGTCAGGCCGGCGGAAGCCACCAGCAGGTCACAGGCGAACTGGCGGTTGACGGTGCCTTCGACGGTGGAGAGGGTCACCTTTTCCACCTTCTTTCCGCCGTGGGCCTTGGCGGCCACCCAGCCCTTGAGAACCGGGATCTTGCGTTCGGCCAGGGCCAGCATCAGCTCGGGATTCTGGCCGTCCTCGCGGATGTCGGCCACGCAGTTGATCTTGAGCCCCAGGTCGAAAAGGTCGACGGCGGCTTCCAGGCCCAGGTCGTGACCCACGGAAAAGACCGCCTCGCTGCCCGGCAGCAGCCCGTAGGTGCGGGCCATGCGATGGGCGCAGCCCACCTGCATGACACCGGGGCGCTCGTTGTGGTCGAAGATCAGGGGGCGTTCGATGCAGCCCGTGGCCACCACGACGCTGTCCGAGCGGATTTCGATGTAGCGTTCGGTGAAGGCGTCCGTGGCCCCGCCCACCTGAAAGGCGGTGATCAGGTTGTTGTTGTAGGCGCCGACCATCGAAGTGTGCGTGAAGGTCCGGATGTTGCCGGTCTGCGCCACTTTTTGGGCCAGTTCGCGGGCCCGTTGGTAAAGGGGCGTGCCTTCGGCGGTGGTGCTGACCCGGTAGTCGAAACATCCGCCCAGGTGAGGACGGGATTCGAGCAGGACCACCCGCTGTCCGGATTCGGCGGCGGCCAGGGCCGCGGTCATGCCGGCGGCGCCGCCGCCGATGACGGTGACTTCCGCTTTAACGAACATCTCGTCGTACTGGCCCTTCATCTGGTAGTCGGCGGAAATGACGCCGATGCCTGCGGCCTTGCGGATCTGCTTCATTGCCACGGGCCAGACGGCTGCGGGCTTGTGCATGGTCTTGTAGTAGAAGCCGGCCGGCATCATCCAGTCCAGCTTGTCGATGAAGGCCAGCCAGTCGCGGTCGGCAGAGCCTTTGACATTCTGCTCCTTGACGACCATGCCGTCCTTGAGCAGCGTGTTTTCGGTGCGCACGTTGGGAACGCCGTTGACGTCCATGCAGGTGTTGCTGCACTCGCCGTCGAGACTGTAAAGCCCGCGGGGGCGGTGGTATTTCAAACTGCGTGCAAAGACCCGGACGCCATTGGCATAAAGGGCCGTCGCAACCGTATCTCCGGCCACGCCCTGGACGGTTTTTCCCCGGTAATTCAGGGACCGTTTTTCCGAGGGGGTGATGCGGAGTGTGGGCAATTGGTTAAGCCTGTTCATTTGCTTGCCTCCGGTTTAGCCACTTCGAGGTTTTTGGTTGTGTCACGCCAGGTGGTGAACCAGGACCCGCAGCCATCGCGGTGAAACCACCACTCCTTGAGGACGCCGGCCGTGCACTTGTTCATATGGACATAGTCGCACCAGGCGGCAGGGGTCAGCCCCGCTTCTGCCGGGCGCGGACCCTTGTCTTCTCCCCCATAACGGAACTCGTATCCGTTGCGCTTGCCGCAGACGGGGCAGGTGAGTGTTAAAGCCATGTTTCAATCTCCTTCTAATTGTTGGGCGTATAGCTGACCAGTTCGGCGGTTTCACCCATCAACTGGTGGTTTTCGTAGCGACGCAGGTTGAACGGCTTGAGCATGTCCGGGCAGTTTCCGCTGGCCATGAATTGAGCCATGTATTTGCCGACGGCACTGCAGGATTTGAAGCCGAAATAGCCCCAGCCGCAGTCCATGTAGAATCCTTCGATATGATCGTTGCCGTCCATGATGGGCGCCATGTCCGGGGTCATGTCGGCCAGCCCGCCCCAGATGCGCATGAATTTTACACCGCGCAGGCAAGGCAGCCAGTCGGACAGGGCCTCGGCCTGGTGCTTGATGTAATGGGCCGTGTTCTGGGTCGTATAGTTGGGCCACTGGTCCATGTGGGCGCCGGTGGCGATCTCGCCCTTGAGGGTCTGGTTGGCGTAGCAGTGGTATGCACCGGACGACACCACATGGTCGAGCAGCGGTTTGAGCGGCTGGGTGACCATGGCCTGAATGGTGAGCACGGCGATGGGCAGCTTGATGCCCAGCATCTGGTAGATCAGGCCGGCACTGTAGCCGCCGGCACTGATCAGTACCCGGGGCGTATGGATGCGGCCGCGGGAGGTCTCCACGCCGGTGATTTTGCCGCCTTCGGTGTGGATGGCCGTGGCTTCGGTGTGCTGGTGGATGTGCACGCCATGTTTGGCGGCCCCTTTGGCCAGGCCCCAGACCACGGCATCATGGCGCACGATGCCTCCGGGGGGATGGAACATGGCCCCGTGGATGGGGAAGGTGATGTCCTCGGAGATGTTCAACGCCGGCACCAGTTCCTTGGCCTGCTTGGCGTCGATGAGGTGGCTCTCCACGCCGTGGAACTGGGCGGTGGCGATGGTCATGCGGGCCGACTTCATGGCGGCTTCGCTGTGCATCAGGTTGAGGTTGCCGCAGTTGTTGAACATCAGGTTGTA
Organism: uncultured delta proteobacterium; assembly: GCA_963705435.1. GTDB lineage: Bacteria > Desulfobacterota > Desulfobacteria > Desulfobacterales > Desulfosarcinaceae > Desulfosarcina. The sequence continues at coordinate 72,351 of CAVPJR010000001.1, forward strand.
GTCCAGCTCCTTGGTCAGCACCGGCCACAGGTCGAGCGCCTCCTTGTAAAGCGGAACATTGTACTGCGTGCGCTGGTTGGCCCGCACGATGGCCGTATTGCGGCCGGCACCGCCGAATCCGATGAAGCGTTTTTCAATGACGGCCACATCCGTGATGCCGTGCTCCTTGGCCAGGTAGTAGGCTGTGGCCAGACCGTGAAGACCGCCGCCGATGATCACCGCATCGTAGTTGGACTTCAGTCTGGTTTTGTTGCCCCACAGGGGCTTGGATTTCCAGAACATACGCTCTCCCTACATGGTTAAAAGATAAAAACGTGCGTGGGTGAAGATGAATCGTGAAACGACTAGTTGTCGCGGATGGTAACCGAATGAAATGAAACATGTCAATAACAAAATATAAATTTGAATAAAAAATGTGCAAACAGCCTTGACAATAAAATAATATAGTAATAAATATATGTAATAAAAATAGTTTATAGCACATTTACCGAAATGAAATGAAATTTTCATTTTGCGTTTATTCAAGGGACTTATCATGAACGATTCCCAGGCACATCCGGTGATCAAGGGCATTGTCAATCAGCTGGATACGCTTACTCCAAAGGGGAAGGTACTGGGCAGCTACATTATCCAGAACCCTCGCAAGGCGGTTTTCATGACCACGAAAGAGCTGTCCGAGGCCTGCGGGGTCAGCGAGGCCACGGTGGTTCGGTTTGTAGGGCAGTTGGGCTACGGCGGCTATGGAGAATTCCTCCAGGCGCTGCGGGATTTCGTGGATTCCGGGCTAAGCCTGCCGGATCGGGTGGATCTGCCCGGAATGAAGGGGCCCGGCACCGATCTGCTTCACCGGGTGGTCTTCGAAGAGATGAACAACCTGCGGCAGTTTTATGAAACCATCGACATGACGGTTTTGGGCCGGATCGTTGAGCAACTGCAGGAGAGCCCTGCCGTTTATGTGGTCGGCTCGCGGGTTTCCTATACCTTCGCCTACTACATGGGCTGGTCGCTGACCAAGGTCCGTCGGGGCGTCCATATTCTGAAAGGCAGTGACAGCACGGCCATCGACTGGCTGACCAATGCGCCCGACGACAGCCTGGTGACCATCATCACCACCTCACGCTACCCCAACGAACTGATCAAACTGGCCAAGGTCGCCCGACGGCTTCAGCACAACCTGCTGGTGATCACCGACAACGCCCTGTGCCCGGTGATCCCCTTTGCCCATCTCTCCCTGGTTGTACCGTCCCGCTCCATTCCCCTGATCGGTTACCCGACGACCATTTCCTGCATCATCAACTACCTGGTGCTGGAACTGGTCAATCGGCAGCACCCGCAGCTTAACGCGCACCAGGAGCGGCTGGAGCAGATGTATCTGGAAAACGATATCCTGTTCAACATGTACGCCAACGACTGAAGACAGAGGACAGAGGTCTGAGGACGGAAGTAGGAGCGGCTTCCAGCCGCGATCGGTCTTCTGATTTCCGACCCCGGACCTTCGACCTTCGACTACCGGCGGTCCCTGCAACCACCGGTTTGCCTGATCTTAAAAAGTGTGGCATGCTTTGCAGCAGCCTGTTAACCGATACGCCAACCTTGATGCAACCTTTACCGCCATGGCCATGAAAACGTTTCCACGCCATTTCATCGCTCGGACGCTCGATATCGGCTATGAAGAATTCCTGTCCTTTTTCGACGGGTTCAGCGAGGGACTGCTGATTGTCGACCGGACCGGCACCATCATCTACTATAATCCCACCATGGCCGCCATCGACGAGCTGGATCCGGCCGAGGTGCTCGGGAAAAAAGTGGTTGACGTTTACGATCTGTCCGAAGATGGCAGCGTGATCATGCAGTGTCTGCAAAACCAGCAGCCCATCGTCGACCGGTCACTGCTCTATCGGACGCGGCGGGGGAAAGTGGCCAATACGATCCATACCGTTTTTCCCCTGTTCAAACGGGATCGGCTGGAAGGCGCCATCTGTCTGGTGCGTGAATACAACGTGCTGGAAGAGACCATCTCCTCCATTTCCATACCCCGGCCCAAGCAGGTGCTGCCCAATGAGACCCGCTTTGATTTCGAGGCCATCGTGGGCAGCAATATCGATTTTCTGAGGGCGGTGAATACAGCCAAAATGGCCGCCATTACCCCTTCGCCGGTGATGCTGCATGGGGAGACGGGAACCGGAAAGGAGCTCTTTGCCCAGGCCATTCACAACCACAGCGGGCGCAAAAGCGGTCGCTACACGGCGGTGAACTGTGCTGCCATACCGGAAAACCTGCTCGAAGGGCTCCTCTTCGGAACCACCAGCGGTGCATTTACCGGGGCGCGGAACAAGCTGGGTCTTTTCGAGCGCGCCAGCGGCGGCACCCTTTTTCTGGACGAACTCAACTCGATGGCCACCGGGCTTCAGGCCAAGATTCTGCGGGTCATCCAGGAACGCAAGGTGCGCCGGCTGGGGTCTCTCAAAGAGTCGGAGATCGATGTTAAAATTATCAGCAGTGTCAACAAGGAGCCCCATGTGGCCATTGCTGAAAACAATCTGCGGCCCGACCTGTTCTACCGGCTGGGTGTGGTGTTTATCCCCATCCCCCCCCTGCGTGATCGCAAAGAGGACATCGTTCTGCTGGCGCGTCATTTTCTTTCCAAGCACAGTCGGGTGCTCAACCGCAACGTGTCGGATATCTCCGGTGATGTGCTGGCCCTGTTCAATGATTATGACTGGCCCGGCAACGTCCGTGAATTGGAACATGTCATCGAAGGGGCCATCAACCTGGTGGTTTCCAGCCGGACCATCGAACGGCGGCACCTGCAGTCTCACCTGACCACCTGGCGACGGTTGCGGGGCGAACCGGACGCCGTTCAGCCGCCGGTGGCCGGTTCGCCATCCGATGGATATGTCGGTTACGGGCAGGCACGCCCAGGATCGCCTGCCCCACCGCCCGGCGCCGGTCGGTCGCCGGTGGAGAGCGGCAAGGGGCTGCTGGCCCGCCAGGCCGACCATGAGCGGTCGGTGGTGGTCGCCGCCCTGACCGCCTATGGCGGCAATATCACCCGGGCGGCAACCAGCATCGGCATTTCACGGCAGCTGTTCAACTACAAGATGAAAAAATACCGCATCGACAGGCGGGACTATTTGCGATGATCACCGCTGACCATAATCGCTTGTCCTATTTCGAGGCCATTGTCGAAGCCTTTGACGGCATGGTCTATGTCTGTTCGCCGGACAACCGCATCGAATTCGTCAACCACCAGGTGGCGGCGCAGTTGGGCCGGGACCCGGTGGGGGAAGCCTGCCACCAGGCCCTTTACGGCAACGCTGAGATCTGCCCGTGGTGCCCGGAACAGGATGTCTTCCGAGGCAAGCCGGTTAGATGGGAGTTCAAGCACCCGACCATCGGGCGATGGTATTACAACATGGCCACGCCCATCACGAACGCCGACGGGTCCATTTCCAAACTGAGCCTGTGCCTGGATATCACTGAAAAAAAACAGGCCGAAAATGCCCTGCTGGAAAGCCAGCGCCGCTTGAGCACGCTGATGAACAACCTGCCGGGGATCGTCTATCGTTGCCGGGCCGACGAATCGTTTGTCATGGAGTTTGCCAGCCGGGGCAGCAAGCGACTGCTTGGCTTTGAGCCCCATGAGACTCATCGGTACCGGACCCAACGCCTATCAGCAGATCGTACACCCGGAGGATCGCAAAAACATGCTCGATCTGGTGCGTGAAACCGTGGCCATGCGGCGGCCGTTCAGCTTCATCTACCGCATCCGGGCGGCCAGTGGCGAGGAGAAGTGGGTCTGGGAGCAGGGCGAGGGGGTTTTCGATGACAATGACCAACTGGTGGCCCTGGAGGGGTTCATCAGCGACGTCACCGCCTATAAAGAGGTGGAGCTGGATCTTCGCAAGGAGAACCTGCGCCTGCGTTCATCCATCAGCGACCGCTACCGGTTCGGCGATATCATCGGCAAGAGCGAATCGATGCAGGCGGTGTATGACCTGATTCTCAAGGCCGCCGCCAGCGACGCCAGCGTGATTATTTTCGGGGAGTCCGGTTCCGGCAAGGAGCTGGTGGCCCGGGCCATCCACCGGCTGAGCGATCGCCGGGCAGGGGAATTCGTTGCGGTCAACTGCGGCGCCATCCCCAGGGACCTGATGGAGCGGGAATTTTTCGGCCACATGAAGGGTGCGTTTACCGGGGCCAATGCGGACAAGGGCGGGTTCCTGGATTCTGCGGACGGGGGTAGCCTGTTTCTCGATGAAATCGGCGAGATTGGCCAGAACTTGCAAGTCAAACTGCTGCGGGTGCTCGACGGCGTGGGGTACACCCCTTTAGGCGGCATCAAACTCAAACGCAGCGATTTTCGGGTAATCGCCGCCACGAACCGCGACCTGGTCAAGCTGGTCAAGGATGGGCGGATGCGCGAGGATTTTTTTTACCGCGTCCGCATTCTGCCCATCCAATTGCCGCCGCTGCGTGAGCGCAAGGGAGATATCCCGCTGCTGATCGATCATTTTTTGTCGACGCTGGCCAAGGGCACGGAAGAGCCCCGGCACCTGCCGGTGCGGGTCCGCGAGGCCATGGAAACCTACACCTGGCCCGGCAATGTCCGCGAACTGCAAAACGTGCTGCATACCTACATCACCCTGGGCAAGCTGGACCTGATGGGGCAGATTTCAGACAGTGCAGTTGACGAACCAGCGTTCGCTGAACTGCCTTCATCCGGCGGCGGCCTCCGGCAACGGATGGATGCCCTGGAGAAAAAGATGATTCTCAGCGCCCTGGAAGCGGCTCGGTGGCATCGCGGGCATGCCGCTGAAGCCCTGCAGCTCAACTACAAGACGCTCCAGCGTAAAATGAAAGCGCATGGCCTAAAATAGTCTTTTTTAAGACATTTTTGTCCATGTGAGGTTAAATATAAACATTACGGAATATTACAACTCAACCCACCTGAATGATTGGACAGTTCTGTCCAGTCCGATATGAATCGTCGCCCTTGAAAAAAAGAAGCTTTCTCTTTCATTTCAAGGGACTGAAAAAATCCGTTTGATTGGCATAAAGATTGAAATCTTTCATCCATCATTGGTGAAGTGGCGGTCTACTTTCCTTTTTCGAGGCCATCCGCTTTCACCTCCCGCCTTTCGAAATGTGGCAAGGATTTGCGAAAGCCCGACACCATAAGGGTTTTCGGTATGCTGGTTAACCTGTTTTACCCATATCTGAGGGAGCGTCATCCATGATGCCGACTGTCATCCACGAAAAATGTTCCGGCTGCGGAACCTGCAAGCTGGCCTGTGCCATGGAAAATTTCAGCGCGGTTCAACCCGCCCGGGCGCTTTTGCGCATTGAAGGGCGCTTTCCCGCGCCGGGCGATTACCGCATTCATTTCTGCGATCAATGCGGCGAGTGCGCCGAGGCCTGCCCGGTGGAGGCCATTGTCATGGCGTCCGGGGTCTACCGGGTGGACCACGATCTTTGCACCGGCTGCATGACCTGTGTGGAAGTCTGCCCCAAAGGGGTCATGGTCGAACAGCCGGAATCCGAATTTCCGGCCAAATGTATATTGTGCGGCGCCTGTGCGGAAATCTGTCCGCGAAGCGCCATCGTGATGACTGAAGTGGTGAATGCATAACTGACGATCAGAAAGGAAAGGTAATGAACGACAACGCCATCGACAAAACTGTATCCATCATTTCGGCCCTCTGCTGCCTGGCCTTCGTCTTCATGACGATGGCCTCTCCGGATCAAGTCAAGGAATTGTTCGACAAAATCTTCAAATTTTTCATCAGCAATTTCGGTTGGGCCTACATGACCTGTGTGGCCGGTTTTGTGGTCTTTTGCCTGACCGTGGCCTTTTCCCGTTTTGGCAACATCCGGCTGGGCAAGGATGACGAAACACCGGAATTCAGCCTCAAGGCCTGGTTTGCCATGCTTTTTGCCGCCGGCATGGGCATCGGACTGGTCTTCTGGGGGGTCGCCGAACCGATCTATCATTTTGCCGGCCCGCCATTCGCCGACCCCAAAACACCCGAGGCGGCATCGGAAGCCCTGCGCACCACGGTTTTTCACTGGGGCCTTCATCCATGGGCCTGTTATGCCACCGTGGCCCTGGTGCTGGCCTACTTCCAGTTCCGCAAGGGCTACCCCGGATTGATCAGCGCCACACTCACCCCGCTGATCGGCGAAACAGCCGCCCAGGGAAACGTGGGTAAGGCGATTGATTCACTGGCCGTGGTCACGACCCTCTTCGGCGTGGCCACGTCACTGGGCCTGGGGGCCCTGCAGGTGACCACCGGCCTGGACCTGCTCTACGGCATCGGCAAGGGGACGGCCGTTTCAATCACCGTCATCGCCGTCGTGACCGCCCTTTACATCACCTCTGCCGTCACCGGGATCAACAAGGGGATCCGTATCTTGAGCAACACCAACATGGTCATGGCCTTCGGCCTGATGCTCCTGGTGCTGATCCTCGGCCCGACGCGCTACATTTTAAATTCGTTTGTCGAATCCATCGGCAACTACCTGCAGAATATCCTCTGGCTCAGCTTCTTCGTGGACGCCAGCGGCGGCGTGGCCAAACACACCGGTTACGACTGGTCCGGGGCCTGGACGGTATTTTACTGGGCCTGGTGGCTCACCTGGGCGCCCTTCGTGGGCGTTTTCATCGCGCGGATTTCACGCGGCCGAAAAATCCGCGAATTCGTCCTGGGCGCCCTGCTGGCGCCGACCCTGCTGTGCGCCATCTGGTTCAACATCCTGGGCGGTTCGGCGATTTTCCTGGAGCTCAACGGCACGCCGGGCATCGCCGACGCCACCTTCAAGGATGTGACCACGGCCATCTTCACGCTTTACAACAACTTTCCCATGAGTGCCTTTCTTTCACTGCTCTCCATGGTCATCGTCTCCATCTTTTTTATCACATCGGCCGATTCGGCCACCTTCGTGGTGGGCATGATGACCTCCGGCGGCAGCCTGGAGCCCAAAACCGGCCTGAAGGTCTTCTGGGGGCTGGTCTGTTCGTCCATCGCGGCCATGCTGCTGGTGGCCGGCGGCCTGAAAGCCATACAGACGGTCTCGTTTGTGGTCTCCTTTCCCTTCATGATCCTGATGCTCTTCATGGCCTGGTCGTTTATCAAGGCCATCTCGGCCGAGACCGAGACCGCCAAAAAGCCCAAAAAACGCAAATCGACGAGCCGGTCGGCAGAACCCGTCCCGGTCGCCGAAACGACCCCGAGCGTTTGAAAAGGAGTTAAATCTATGTACGGATATGCCGGAACCATTCTTCGAGTCGACCTGTCCAGCGGAGCCATTGAAAAACAACCGCTGGACGAAAGCCTGGCTGATCACTTCATCGGCGGTCGCGGGTTTGTGGCCAAGCTGCTCTTTGATGAACTGCCGCGGGGCATCGATCCCTACGATGCGAAAAACCTGTTCATTGCCGCCACCGGGCCCCTGTCCGGCCACCTGCTGCCGGCCAGCGGCAAGACCCACTTCGGCACCAAGTCGCCGGCTACCGGCGGTTATGCGGACAGCAACATGGGCGGCCACTTCGGCCCGGCCTTGAAATACGCCGGGTACGATATGCTGGTGCTCACCGGGTGTGCACCAACGCCCAGCTACCTGTTTATCGAAGACGGCCGGGTGGAGATCCGGCCCGCCGATGCCTACTGGGGGCAGGGTGCCCTGGTCGCTGAGAAAAACATGAAAACGGAACTGGGGGAGGACTTCCAGATTCTGACCATCGGGCCGGCCGGAGAACAGCGGGTGCGCTATGCCTGCCTCTCCCACGACTTCGGCCGTCAGGCCGGCCGCAGTGGGGTGGGGGCCGTGCTGGGTTCCAAGCGGATCAAGGGCATCGCCGTCAGGGGCACGGGCAGCCTGCCGGTCTTCGATGTGAAAAAGGCATTTGCCGCCGGCAAGGATGCCTTTAAGAAGGTATCCGCCAAGCCCGGCTTCACCGAGTGGACGCCCGAAGGGACCGCCGGCATCACCAACTGGGTCAACGAGGTGGGTGTTTTTCCCACACGAAACTTTAAAACGTCGTTCTCCGACCATTACGAGGCGATCAACGGCAAGGCGATTCTGAAAAAACTGAAAATTACCGACAAGGGGTGTTACTGCTGCCCGACCCCCTGCGGTAAATACGGTCACACCAAAACCAAATTGGGTGATGCTTACGTGGAGGGCCCCGAGTACGAGACCATCGCCCTGTTCGGCGGCAACTGCGAACTCAAGACCATCGAGGAGGTGGCCTACGCCAATTACCTGTGTGACGAATTGGGCGTCGACACCATCTCCGCCGGCGCGGTGATTTCCTGGACCATCGAGTGCTTTGAAAAGGGCTTCCTCAGCGAAAAAGAGATCGGCCGGCCGGTGAAGTTCTCCGACCTTGAAACCGTGGATTACCTGTTGGAAAAAATCGTCACCCGGGATGGTATCGGCGATCTGCTGGCCGAAGGCGTGAAGAAGGCCGCAGAAAAGGTGGGCCAAGGTTCGGATGCATTTGCCATTCACGTCAAGGGACTGGAGTGGACCGGCTATGAGTGCCGCAATGCGCCCTCCATGATGCTGGCCTACATGACCGCCGATATCGGCGCCCACCATGCCCGCGCCTGGGTGCTGGGTCACGACATGGCCGGGGCATGGACCAATGTGCACGACCTGGTGAGCGGCGGCGGCACGGTGGAGCGGCAGCCGCCGGCCCAGATTAAGGCCGACAGTGCGCGCTTCGTGATCGACTCCCAGCACACCCGGCCCCTGTTCGACGCCCTGGGCGTCTGCCGGCTCCAGCTGATGGAACTGGGCTTCGAGGTGGAGAATTACGAGGAACCCTTTTCTACTTCATCACCGGCCAAAAACGCACGTGGAAAGAAATGCTGGAGGTGTCCGAGCGTATCTGGAACCTTACGCGCGCCATCTCCGCCCGCGAAATCGAGGGGTTTGGCCGCAGCTGGGATTTCCCGCCCGAGCGCTTTTCAACCGAGCCGATCCCTTCCGGTCCCAACGAGGGCTATTTTATCCCTAAAGAGAGCCTGGAACAGCTGCTGGACTGGTACTACGCGGCCCGGGGCTGGGATACCAACGGCCTCCCTACCCGGGAAACCCTGCTACGGTTGGGGCTTGAAGATGTGGCCGATGTACTTGGTGCCGAAGGCGTGCTGCCCAATTAAATAATGGCACCTTGCGGCCCAGATCTGCGTTCTCACGTTTTCGAGCACGGAGTGAAGCTTCAGCGCTATCCTCGACGTGGTGCTGCCACGCCTGCGGTCTCCAAAACGCTGCGGCCTTGATCTGAACTACAATCCACCATTTTTTAAACGGGCATCAATTTGGGTAGAAGCTAAAATAATCAGGAGAATGGGATCATGAGAAAAATACTGACACCGGACGCATTCGATCAGGAAACGGCCGATGCTGTGGTCATCGGCGGCGGGATCATCGGTGTGGCCACAGCCTTCTGGCTTTCGCGTGCCGGGCTGTCCACGATCCTGGTGGAGATGCGGGACGGTTTGTCTACGCTGACCACCACGGCGTCCATCGAATCCTTTCGTGCCCAGTTTACCGAACCGGCTATGGCGGCCCTGGCCAAGGAGTCCATCGACGTGTGGGAGAACTTTGCCCAGACCACCGGCCTGGAGGGCTATAAGATAGACCTGCACCATGGCGGCTACCTGTTTCTGACCACCGAGGCGGATAGGGTGGCCGATGTGAAGGCCACCGTCCAGGCATATCACAAGGTCGGTGTGACCGATTCCGAGTACCTCAGCGGGGACGAAGTCCTCAAACGCTGGCCCTGGCTGTCACCTGAAATCAAAGCCGGTGCGTTCCGGGCCAAAGACGGCTGGTTTTCCGCCCATGAGGTGACCCAGGGATTCGCCCGGGCGGCCGACAAGGCGCGCTTTTACGTGCGCACCCGGGCCACCGGCATCGAGACCGACGAACAGGGGGTCTGCGCGGTAACAACCGACCGGGGGCGCATCAACACCCGCGTAGTGGTCAATGCCGCCGGGCCGTTCGCCATCAACGTGGGTCGTTGGGTGGGATTGGATCTGCCCATCTACCAGATGCGCCGGCAGCGCGTCTTCGTGGCACCCCATCCAAAAATCCCCCAGAATGCACCCCTGATCATGGATGTGGACAACGAATCCTACTGGCGGCCGGAAACCGGCGGCGCCCTGCTCGGCTGGCACGACCCCGACGAGCAGAAGAGCGATCCCATGGAAGATCCTCAGGGCGACTGGGACTTTCCCGCTTTCACCCTGGAGATGTGCTCGCGCCTCAGTCCCTTCTGGAGCGAGGTGGTCGACGACCTGAAGCAGGAGGACCTGTCGGTGTATGCCGGCCAGTATGTGCATGCGCCTGATGACCAGCCCCTGATCGGGCCGGTGAGCGGCATCCCGGGCTTTTACCTCAACTGCGCCTACTGGCCCGGGGTGATGCTGTCGGCCGCCGCCGGCCGCTGGACCTGCGACCTGATCACCGGCCGGATGAAGCCCGAGGAAAACCCGTTGCGTCTGAGCCGCTTCGAAGAGGGGATGGCTACGCCGCCGGGGGCATTCATGCGGGGCCGCCATTAGCGCCCATCCCTAAGAGGCATCTTGCGGCCCAGATCTGCGTTCTCGTGTTTAGGAAATCCTCAACGTAGCGATGCTACGCCTGCGGTTTCCAAAACCCTGCGGCCTTGATCTGAACCACAACCTACCCCTTATGGATCGCCCCTGGTGCAAATGAATGGTGATTCGTACCTTTCCAGTACGAATGCCAGTCAATACGGATTCATGACCAGTCAGGGAGAAATCGTTATGAACAAAAAAATGAAACTGGGGCTGCACACCTACACCCTTCATCTGTGGGGGCTCGGCCAGAACTGGGGCGTCGTGGCGGATCCGCGCCCCAAGGAGATGACCCTGATTCAATTGATGGGCAAGGCGGTTGAATGGGGCCTGGACGGGCTGCACATCACCGGTTGCGACCTGGAAACCAAGGACGACGACCGTCTCAGGGAAGTCAGGGATGCCGCCCAGGCGCACAACCTCTACCTGGAGTACAATTTTTCCCGGGACGAAGAGTTCGACCCGCGTCTGACCGATCGCATCGAAGACGGCATCCGCATTGCGCAGAAGCTCGGCGCGGACCTCGCCAAACTCAGTCTGGACATCCGGCGTCCCCGCCCGCTCTACGGCAGCTGCTTCCATCCAACCGTCATGAAGCAACTCTGCACGGTTTATGACGAAGTCAAGGCGGCGCTGCCCTTGCTGGAACAGACCGGAATACAGCTGGCCCTGGAAAACCACACCGAAACCTTCGCCGATGAAGTCATATGGCTGATCGAAAAGATCGATCATCCCCTCGTCGGGGCCTGCGTCGACACGGTGAACTCCATGGGGGTGTTGGAAAACCCGGAGACCGCCGTCAACAAGCTCGCGCCCTATGCATTCTGCAACCATTTTTGCGATCACAAGCTCGACAGGGACCAGTTCGGCATCCGCTTCCACGGGGTCGCCCTGGGCGACGGAGATATCGACTGCTTCAAAACCTACCGAACCATCCGGGAGTTGTCGCCGACCGACCGGATCACCTTTGAGATTGAATGGGACATGGGTGAGGATTCGCTGGAGGTGGCCCGCGAAAAAGAGATGGATGCCTGCATCCGGAGCATCAAATACGCCCGTGAAGTGCTCAAGATCGGCATGTGAGGGAACAGCCGTCTGTTTGACGGGCATCGCATGACTGGGAAAAGAGAAACTGATCGGTCGCACAATTCATTACTGATGAGGAGGAATCACCATGCAGCGGTTTGCGTATTTTACAGATGACGATGTCCAGAAGATTCACGAAGCCACCCTGCGCGTGCTGGAAACGGTGGGCGTCGACTTCGGCTATGAACCGGCCGTCGAGGTATTCAAGAAGGCCGGCTGCAAGGTGGACGGGGAGAGGGTCTTTCTCTCTCCCAAGATGGTCATGGAACAGGTGGCCAAGGCGCCCTCCGAATACATCCTGCAGGCGCGCAACCCGGAGAAGAACGTGGCCATCGGCGGCGACAACATCGCCTACATTCCCTGCTACGGACCTCCCTTTGTCCACGATCTGGATCGGGGCCGCCGCGAATCCACCCTCGAAGACTATACCAATTTCGTCAAGCTCTCCTATGCCAGCAAGAGCATCGACATCACCGGCGGCATGATGGCCGAGCCCAACGACATTCCCCATGCCCGGCGCAATGCCGAGATGATGCTTGCTTCCATGCGCTATTCGGACAAACCCTTCATGGGCGGCGCCATCGGTGCCGAGGCGGCCCGGGAGACCATCGAAATGGCTGCCATCCTCTTCGGCTGTTCGGAAAAGGACCTGGCTGCGAAGATGCCCATGATCAGCATCCTGTGCACCCGCACGCCCCTGGCCTACGACGATCGCATGCTGGGTGCGATCATGGCGTACGCCAGCGCCGGCATGCCCCAGTTGATCTCCTCGCTTTCCATTGCCGGAGCCACTTCGCCGGTGACCATGGAGGGCACCCTGGTGGTTCAAAACGCGGAGGTGCTGGCCGGGATTGTCTTGACCCAGTTGATCCGCGAAGGTACACCGGTGGTTTTCTCCGGCTCATCTTCGGCCGCCGCCATGCGCTACGGAACCTTGAGCATCGGCGCACCGGAGATGGCGGTGAACACGGCTGCTACGGCCCAGATGGCCCGGTTCTACGGGGTTCCAAGCCGCGGCGGCGGGGCCATTACCGATTCCAAACTGCCCGATGCCCAGGCCGGTATGGAGTCCATGATGAGCCAGCTCATGGCCACCCTGTCCGGCGTCCATTTCGTGCTTCATTCGGCCGGTATTCTCGAAGGCTACATGGCGGCTTCCTATGAAAAGTTTGTCATCGACGATGAGATCTGCGGCATGTGCAAACGCATCAAGTATGGGGAGAAGGCCGATCCGGAAAAGCTGGCTCTGGATGTGATCGCCCAGGTGGGGCCGGGCGGCGAATACCTGACCCACATGCACACCTTCCAGAACTTTCGCAAGGAATTCTACACCCCCATCATGGAGCAAAAGGAAGCCTACGCCGGTTGGAAGGAAAAGGGTGGGGAACCCATCGAACGGGTGGCCAACCGCAAGTGGAAGGAAATCCTCAAGGCCTACCAGGAGCCAGGTATGCCCGATGAAACCCTTGGCGAGTTAGAGAAGTATATCGAAAAGAAATACGGGAAGTAGCGGTTAACCCAAAGGAGAATAGATTATGGCAACCCAGGACATCTTCAACGCAGTACTGGCATTTGACGAGGAGACGGTAAAGGCCAAGACCCAGGCGGAGCTGGACGGCGGCACGGACATCGGCGCCATCTTGAACGACGGCTTGATCAGCGCCATGGACGAGGTGGGCGAGCGCTTTAGCGCCGGCGAGCTCTTCGTGCCCGAGATGCTCATGGCCGCCCAGGCCATGAAGGCGGGCCTGAAGATCTTAAAGCCCCACCTTAGCGCCGGCCAGAGCAAGAGCAAGGGCGTGGTGGTCATCGGCACGGTCAAGGGCGACCTGCACGACATCGGCAAGAACCTGGTCTCGATGATGATGGAAGGGGCCGGCTTCGAGGTGGTCGACCTGGGGGTGGACGTGGAGAGCGAGAAGTTCGTCAAGACGGCGGCGGAAAAGAGCGCCGACGTGATCGCCCTGAGTGCGCTGCTGACCACGACCATGCCCTCCATGGAGAGCACGGTCAAGGCGGTCAAAGAGGCCGGCATGACGACCCGGACGATCATCGGCGGCGCGCCGGTGACCCAGGCCTTTGCCGACCAGATCGGTGCCGACGGCTACAGTGCCGACGCCCCCGGGGCGGTCAAGCTGGTCAAGCAGCTGGTGGCGTAGCTGCAAGCTCAAAGCTCAAGGCTCAAAGCTGAACAACATAGCCGATAAGCTGTTGAGCTAATAAGCTGATCAGGGAAAAAACTGAACCCAGGAACCAGAGACCAGAGACCAGAAACCAGACCAGACCAGAGACCAGAAACCAGAGACCAGAGAACCAGAGACCAGAAACCAGAGACCAGAAACCAGAGACCAGAAACCCCCAACCCGGAGCAACCCATGATCATCATCGGAGAACTGATCAACGCCAGCCGCAAGGCGATCAAGGCGGCCATCGAGGCGCAGGATGCGGCGGCCATCGGCAAGGTGGCCCGTGACCAGGCCGCGGCCGGCGCGGACTACATCGACGTCAATGCGGGCATCTTCGTGGGCAAGGAGCCCGAGTACCTGCGCTGGCTGGTGGAGATCGTGCAGCAGGCGACGGACAAGCCCTGCGCCATCGACAGCCCGGACCCGGCGGCCATCGAGGCGGCCCTTGCGGTGCACAAAGGCACCCCCCTGATCAACTCGATCAGCCTGGAGAAGGATCGCTACGACAAGCTCATGCCGATCATCGCCGGCACGGACATGAAGGTGGTCGCCCTTTGCATGAGCGATGCAGGCATGCCCCAGACCGTGGACGACCGCATGAAGATCGCCGACACGCTGGTGGGCGGGTTGGTCAAAAACAATGTTAAAATAGAAAACATCTTCGTCGACCCGCTGGTGCAGCCGCTGTCGGTGGACAAGACCTTCGGGGTGGAGTTCATCAACACCATCGAACGGATCGTGGCGACCTTTGCCGGCATCCACACGGCCTGCGGGCTGAGCAACATTTCTTACGGACTGCCGGCGCGCCAGTTCATGAACCGGACCTTCATGACCATGGCGATCGCCAAGGGCCTTGACGGGGCGATCATCAACCCGCTGGACGGGCGCATGATGGCCACGATCATCGCCGCCGAGGCCCTGGCCGGCCGCGACAACTTCTGCATGAACTACCTCAAGGCCTTTCGGGCCGGCATGTTCGAGGGGTAGACGCACATGAACCGGGACACCGAGCGATCGCCCAGCTGCTTGCTGCGGGGAATGTTCAAATGAAGGTTGTTTTCCGTGTGCGTCAATTTCAGGTATCGGGGCGACCCGGTTGCAGATCCCATACTTTCGCCCAGTATTTTGATTGCCTGACAGATCGGGCTAACCGGCCGCCCGGATCAAAACGCAAACTATTTTTCAGTTCAAAACGAAAAATAGTTTGCGAATAAGAAAAAATATTTGCTTTTGCGGCTTTCTGCGAAAACTGACGCTATCTTTAACGCTTCCGAAAAAATTTGTTAACAAATTGTTGTTAATGGTAAAAAAAATTCTGCGATAGCCTTTTTGATCGAATGAATATGAATCAGTTGTTGCGGTATGTTTATTGCGTTCGAATATTTAACTGCAAGGAAGTGACACCTTATTTAATCCAAAAACGGTCAAACCCAAACCCCAACGGAGGAACCCATGAGAGGAAAGAAGCTGATAGTGAGTATGGTAATGGTTTGTTTTGCCCTGACTCTGTTTGCCGGAACGGCCATGGCGGCCAAGGTGCTGAAAGTTGGCGTCCTCGGTCCCTTTACCGGCCCTTCTGCCAAAAACGGGGCTGAATTCAAGGCTTCCGTCGAAATGGCCTTGGACAAGATCAACTACACGGTGGGCGACTATAAACTCGAGATTGTCTGGATCGACAGTCAGAGCGATCCGGCAAAGGCGGCCAGCGCCTATGCCGAAGCGGTGGAGCGTAAAGGCATCGACTGCGCCATTCATAACTGGCACAGCTCGGTGGCCGTGGCTGCCATGGACGTAGCGGCCCAGTACAAGATCCCCCATTGGTTCGGCTTCGGGGCCACGGAAGTGGTCAACGAAAAATGGAAAGCCGACCCGGAAAAATACAGCTACTGGGGCGGAAAGGGCTGGCCGATTCCGGCCAAGATGGCCCAGGGATACATCGACTGCCTGGAAAACGCCATCGCCGATGGTTCCTATAAACCCAAAAGCAAGACCGTCGCCATTTACGGTGAGGACAGCGACTGGGGCCGCAGCCTCGGCGGGGCCTTGAAGGGCTTTTTTGCCGACAAGGGATGGAAAATCGTATCCGAAGATTACTTCCCGCTTACCCAGACCGACTTTTACCCGCTGCTGGGCAAATACAAGAAAGAAGAAGTCGCCGTCCTGGCCGGCACCTCCACCGCCGCCCCCACGATGACGGCTTTTGTCAAGCAGGTCGGCGAAGTGGGCCTGAACTCGGTGGTCATCGCCGATGGCCTGGGCTGGATGGGCGACTGGTATACAATGGCCGGTCCCGCCTCCAACGGCGTGCTGGACATGATTCCCCAATTGACCACCAAGGAATCCCAGCAGTGGGCCGCCGACATCAAGGCCAAATATGGCTTCAACCCCAGTCCTTCCGCCGGTGGGTTGTGCTATGACGGCACCAACATGTTCATCAAGATCCTCAAAACCACTCTGGAAAAATACGGCACGCTGGACAAGGTCACCATCCACAAGACCTTTGTCGAAGAGGTCCACACGGGCAAGCTGACCTTCGGCAAGGCCGACGGTGCGCTGATCATGAATGAGTACCGCTACACCCCCGAGAGCGTTCCAGATCCGGTGGTGGCCAAGGACGGCTACTACTTCCCGGTCATTCAGTACACCAACGGCAAGGGCGAAATCGTCTTTCCGGATGACTGGAAAGTGAAACCCTTCATGGCCAAATAGCATCCGTCCAGAAGGGCATCTTTCGCCCGAATTTCTTCGTTGCTCGTCAGATTCGAATCTAGCGCCGCCTTGAACTCGGGCGAAACCTAACCATTCTGAATGGATATTGGCAACCAAGCCCAACGGGAACTGCAGCGGAGCCGAAAATTGTGGCTCCGCTGCAACCTGTCCCCTGATCGAAAGAAAAGACGATTATGATCGTACTGGAAACCAAGGAGCTAACCAAGCAGTTCGGCGGGCTGACGGCGGTCAACGCCGTTTCCATGCACATCTACGAAGGCGACATCGTTGGGCTGATCGGCCCCAACGGGGCGGGCAAGACCACCCTGGTCAACGCCATTTCCGGCTTGAACCCGCCCACCTCGGGCCAGGTGTTCATGTTCGGCGAGAACACGACCGGCAAAACCCCGGAGAAAATGTGCCGGCGCAAATTGTCGCGCACCTTTCAGATCCCGATTCCCTTTCCCAAGATGACCGTGCTGGAAAACGTCATGACCGCGGCGATCTTCGGCAACCGGCCGGGCACGATCAAGGACCCGGCGGCCCACAGCCGCAAGATGCTTGAATTTGTTGATTTCCCCATCGCCGAAGACACCATCAGCGAGCAGCTCAACACCGTTCAGCTCAAGCGACTGGACCTGGCGCGGGCCCTGGCCAGCGGGCCGAAGATGCTTTTTCTGGACGAACTGGCCTCGGGGCTGAGCGAAGGCGAGCTCAATGACATGATCACCTTGATTTTTAAGATCCGCGACCAGGGGATCACCATCCTGATGATCGAGCACATCATGCAGCTGATCATGAACCTTTGCAACCGGCTGGTGTGCATCCAGTTCGGCATCAAGATCGCCGAAGGCACCACCGAGGAAGTGGCCAACGACCCTGCCGTGACCAAGGCCTACCTTGGAGATTCAGCCGAACCCTGCAAGACTGAAGAGTAAAAACTGGATACTGGAAGCAATAAACTCAGAACTCTGAACCCCGAACCCAGAACCCAGGTGGAGACGCGATGTTACTGGAAGTCAAAAACCTCAATGCCGGCTACGGCTATCTGCAGATCCTGCGCGACGTGTCGCTGAACGTGGACACCGGCGAGTATGTCTGCCTGGTGGGCCCCAATGGGGCGGGCAAAAGCACCACGCTCAAGACCATCGCCGGGCTGGTCCCTCCTATGAGCGGCGAGATCCTGTTCAAGGGCGAACCCATCGGCGGGCTGCCGGGCAACAAGGTGGCCCGCAAGGGCATCGCCCTGGTGTCCGAGGCGATGAACCTGTTTGTCAACATGACCGTTCAGGAGAACCTGGCCATGGGGGCGTACACCATCCGCGACAAACGGCTGCAAAAAGATCGTCTGGACTTTGTGTTCGACCTGTTCCCGCGTCTGGTGGAGCGGCGCAGCCAGCTGGCCGGGACCATGAGCGGTGGCGAGCGCAAGATGCTGGCCATCGGCCGGGGGTTGATGTCCAACCCCACTTTGCTGCTGGTGGACGAGCCCTCCTTCGGACTGGCCCCGCTGCTGACCGAAAACGTCTTCCAGAGCCTGGACACCCTGATCAAACAGGGCATGACCATCATGGTGGTCGAGCAGAACGTGACCAAGACCCTGGCGGTGACAGACCGGGGCTACGTGCTGGAAAACGGCCGCATCGAGCTGGCCGGCAAGAGCAGCGACCTGGCCTGCGACGCACACGTGCGAAAGGTCTTCTTAGGGGTCTAATTCCGAAAGGATAATCGTCAATGGCAGAACAGGTAGAAAAACGGATCTGGGAACGCATCTTCAAATGGAGCGGGTCAGCAGCAGGAATAGCGGTGATTCTGACCGTGGTCGTGGCCGTGGCGGCCACGTTGGACCGCGGCGGCTACGTGCTGGTCAACACGGTGGTCACGGGCGGCATGCTGGCCCTGGTGGCCATGGGTCTGGCCCTGGTGTTCGGCGTGATGAACATCCCCATGTTCGCCCACGGGGAGTACTTCATGATCGGATCTCTGACGGCCTACTATGTGTTCACGCCCATCAATAATTATATTACGATGAACCCCGATTCGTCGCTGGTCTTTCTGGGCCCGCTGATCACCATTGTGGCGGCCATGATCGTGGGTGCCCTGGTGGGGGTGGCCTCCGAGGTGCTGGTCTTCTCCCAGCTTCGCAAGCGCAGCCGGGAGAACTGGGTGATGAACTCCTTCCTGCTCACCGTGGGATTGTCGGTAGTGCTGATCAACGCCCACCAGCTCTTCTTCGGGGCGGACTTCAAAGGCATCACGCGCTATTGGGCCGGCATGCCTATTTCGATCATGGACGTGTTCATCTCCCGCGACCGGGCCATGTCCTTTGCCCTGGCGGCCATCGTGGTGGTGGTGTTCTGGTTCTTCATGACCTACACCCGCACGGGCCGGGCCATCCGCGCCGTGTCCCAGGACGAGAACGGTGCCCTGATGGTGGGCATCGGCCTCAAGGGCATCCTGTTGCTGACCATGTCCCTGTCCTGCGCCCTGGCGGCCATTGCCGGGGCCAGCTTGCTGTTCATGTACCCCGCCTATCCGTCGGTGGGGCTGGAACCCCTGTACATGGCCTGGTTCGTGGTGATTCTGTCTGGCCTGGGCAACGTGCTCGGGGCGGTGATGGGCGCCTTCATGGTGGCCCTGCTCAAGGTGTTGACCATCGAGTACATCGGCTCCGGCTGGGACTTCGTGGTCCCTTCGGCCCTGATCATCGTGGTGTTGATCTTCAAACCCAGCGGCATATTCGGTTCCGAAGTGCGCGGCATTCTGGACAAATAGCGGAGGATTCATGGACCAGAACAACCCTGTCAACAAGCTGCTGGACCTGTTGTGCTTCACCCCGGCCGGACTGATCGCCCTGGTGGTGCTGTTCGTGCTGCCCCTGATTCCGCCCTTCAACCAGGAGTACTTGCTCCGCTGGCTGATCAGCGCCGCCTTTATCGCGGCCCTGGCGGTGGCTTTCGACTTTACGGCCGGGTTTATCTCCATCGTCAACTTCGGCTATGCGGCCATCATGGGCCTGGGTGGCTACACCTCGGCCATCCTGGCCGACCGCATCGGCCTCAACCCGTGGTTCGGCATGCTCGCCGGTGGCCTGTTGGCCGCCTTTCTGGGCTTTGTGATCGGCGCCGTCACCTTGCGGCTGCGGGGCATCTTCGCCGCGTGCCTGGCCTGGTTCTTCGGCCTGGCGCTGATGGGGCTGGCCACCAAGATGGTCTGGCTGACCCGCGGTCCGCTGGGCATGCGTGTGGACCGGCTGTTCGAATCCCAGTCCAACCTGCCCTACTACTACCTGTGCCTGAGCATGATGGTGGTCATCTACATCATCTGCAAGTGGTGTACGCGCACCAAGATGGGCCTGGCTTTCAAGGCCATCGGACAGAACATGGAGGCGGCGCGCACCTCGGGGATCAACCCGATTTTCTACCGGCTGGTGAATTTCACCATGAGCTGCGCTTTGGCCGGGTGGATGGGGGGCTTTTACGCCCACTACTACGGCATCCTCACCCCGGACATGATGCACACCTCCAAGACCGTGGAAGTGCTGGCGGTGGCCTACATCGGTGGCCGGGGCAGCCTCTGGGGCGGGGCGGCAATCGCCTTTCCCTTCATCTTCGCCATGGAGCTGGTGCGCTCATCCCTGACCAACCTGCCGGGCTTGAACCTGCTGCTCTACGGCCTGCTGCTGATCCTGGTGATGATCTACTACCCCGGCGGATTTGCCGAGTTTTTCAACAACACCATCAGAAGCACCAAAAACAGGGTGTTGGGCTATTTTCTCAACGGGGCATACGGTTCCGCCAAATGATCGCGATTCGACTCTAATAATCAATCAAGCATGGAAATATATCGGCGCTGAACCTGCGCCGAAGCAATGCCTAAATCAAAAGGAGAAGAAAGGTTATGAAAACACAGGCACGAGTGGTCGTGATCGGCGGGGGCGCTATTGGCGTCAGCGTGGCCTATCACCTGGCCAAGTATGGCTGGAAAGATGTGGTGTTGATCGAAAAACACGAGCTCACCTCCGGCTCCACCTGGATGGCGGCGGGAAACTGCTCATTCTTTCACGGCAACTACTACTGCACCCAGGTCAATATGAAGAGTATCGAGATCTACCAGGGTCTGGAAGCCGAAACCGGCCAGAGCGTGGGCTGGCATACCACCGGCTCCATCCGCACGGCCGACAATCCCGGCCGCATGGAAGAGCTGGGATACATATACAGCATGAACCGCTGCCTGGGTCTTGACGTGAGCTGGATCGCCCCGGAAAAGATGAAGGAGATGCATCCGCTGATGAACGTCGACGGCATCATCGGCGGCCTCTACTGGCCCGATGACGGTGACGTGGATCCCAACAGCATCACCATGGCCATGAGCATCGGGGCCAAGAAGCACGGGGCCGAAATCAACACCCATACACAGGTGACCGGCATCGACCGTACCCCTGCCGGTGAGTGGCTGGTGCACACGGACAAGGGCGATGTCACCTGTGAATACGTGGTCAATGCCGCCGGTCTGTGGGCGCCGGAAGTGGCCAAGATGGTGGGCCTGGAGATCCCCTCCATTGCCGGCGAGCATACCCACATCCTTTTCGAAGCCATCGACGTGGTGGAAAAGCGCGACGCCTATCTGCCCCTGGTGCGCGATCCCGATCGCAGCATCTATATCCGCCAGGAGATGGACAGCCTGATCCTGGGCCTTTACGAGAGCAAGGTCAAACAGTGGAATCCCAGAGGCGTGCCCTGGGACTACGCCCAGACCGAACTGCAGCCGGACATCGACCACATCGCTGATTTTATCGAGCACGGCATCTACCGCTTTCCCATTATGGGCGATACCGGCTTCAAGCACGTCACCGACGGGCCCATCACCTATACGCCCAACGGCGACCCGCTGGTCGGTCCGGCCTACCCGTTGAAGAACTTCTTCCACGCCTGCGGTTACAGTTTCGGCATCACCCAGGCCGGCGGCATCGGCCATTACCTTGCCGGCTGGATCATGAACGGAGAACCCGAGATCGACCTGTGGCCGGTGGACAGCCGCCGCTACGGCAGCTACGCCAACTGGGCTTACAACCACGAGAAGATCGAGGATACCTATCCGCGGCTGTACGCCATTATCTGCCCCAATGACTGGCGCGATGCCGCCCGTCCAAACCGCACCGCGCCCATATACGAGTACCAGAAGCAGGCCGGTGCCGTGTTCGGCGACTACTACGGCTGGGAATGCCCCAACTACTTCACCGAGGCACCTGCCGACAATCGTGAAAACCCGGGCTGGAAGCGCAACAACACCTTCAACATCGTCGACGCCGAGTGCAAGCACGTCATGGAGAACGTGGGCATTCTGGACCTCTCCCGCTTTGCCAAGACCCGCATCAGCGGACCCGGTGCCGAGGCCTGGCTCAACCGCATGACCTGTCAGAAGGTGCCGGTCAAAAACGGCCGCATCGCCCTATCCCCCATGCTGGACCACAACGGCAACTTCAAATCGGACATGACCGTCACCAAGATCAAGGATGGTGAGTACTTCTGTGTCACCGCCTCGGTGGGCAAGCGCCACGACCAGCACTGGTTGATGGAGAACCTTCCCGCTGATGGCAGCGTCTGCATGGACGATGCGACCTACAAGCTGGGCTGCCTGGTGATCGCCGGCCCCAAAAGCCGGGAGGTGTTGGCCAAGGCCTGCTACGACGATGTCTCCAACGAGGCCTTCCCCTTCGGCACCAGCCGGGAAATCTATGTCGGCCGGGTCAAATGCCGGGTCAACCGCATGAACTACGTGGGGGAACTGGGCTACGAAATTTTTCATCCCATAGAATCCCAGATCCCGGTATTCCAGGCCCTGATGGCCGCGGGCGAAGCATTCGATCTGAAGATGTTCGGCATGTACGCCATGGATTCAATGCGCCTGGAAAAGGGCTACCTGGCCTGGAAGAGTGAAATGAACGTGCACCACACGCCACTGGAAACCAACGTGGCCTGGACGGTGAAGTTGGATAAGGACTTTATCGGCAAGGCCGGGATTGAAAACCAGAAGGCTGCCGGTGTGCCCCGCCAACTGGTCTGCCTGGTGTGCCAGGCAGAGGATGCCGATCCGTGGGGCTACAATCCCATCTTCAACGGTGACCAGATCGTGGGCATGACCTCCTCGGGCGGATACGGACACCGCACAGACAAGAGCATTGCGCTGGGCTACGTGCCACCGGCGCTGGCCGCGCCGGGAACCCGCCTGGAAGTGGAAGTGCTGGGTAAGCGTTTGGCCGCCGAAGTCGTGGCCATGCCGCTGTATGATCCGAAAAATGAGCGGATGAAAGCGTAGAAACCAAAGACAGGTGAGGACACCATCATGCAAATTTATGTATGCGTTAAACATGTGCCCGACACGGCGGCCAACATCAAGATTGTCGGCGAAAACGGTTTCGATGATGCCGGCTGTAAATTCATCGCCAACCCCTACGACGAATACGCGGTCGAGCAGGCCGTGCAGCTGGTGGAGAAGAACGGCGGCGAAGTGGTCGTCGTTACCGTCGGCAAGGCGGCGGCCGCTGCCACCATCCGTGCGGCCATGGCCATGGGAGCCCACCGGGGCATCCTGGTCACCATAGAGAGCCAGTTCCTGGACAGCCAGACCACGGCCCGGGCGCTTGCGGCGGCCATCCAACAGGACGGCAAACCGGACATCATTTTTACCGGCAAGGGTGCCGTGGACTCCGAAGGCTTTCAGACGCTCTACCGCCTGGCCGCTGCCATGGAGCTGCCGGTGGTCAACGAAATCAACAGGCTGAAAATCGCTGACGGCAAAGCCACCGTGGGACATGAGATCGGCGGCGGGGCGCGAGAGGTGCTCGAAGTGGCCCTCCCCTGCGTACTGGGCACCACCAAAGGCCTTAACGAACCGCGCTACCCCAAGTTTCCGGACATCATGAAGGCCAAGAAAAAACCGATCAAAGAGATGGCCATCGCCGATCTGGGTGTGTCCCTCGACGATGCCCAGAGCGAACTGGTCAAGTTGGAAAAGGTTCCCGATCGCACCGGTGCCAAGATGCTGGGTGGCGATGTTCGCCAGGCGATGGAAGAGCTGGTGAGGATACTAAAAGAAGAAGAAAAAGTAATTTAATGCCGGTGGAAACGGCATCTTGTGCTCCGGGCCGGCGTTCTCACATTTTTCCCATCCTCAACGTAGCTCAGCTACGCCTGCGGTGAGAAAAATGCTGCGGCCTTGCCCCGAAACACAATCTACCATTTCCAGTGAGCACAAAAAATAGTGTGTCAGCCGGCAAAATAAGGAGAATATAATGGCTACCATCGGAATTTTAATTGAAACCGAAGACGGCAATGTCAAGGATACCAATTTCGGCGTTCTGACCGCTGCACGCGAACAGGGTGAGGGGACGATCGTCGCCCTGATGCTGGACGGTTCGGCGGACGGCGCCAAGGCGGTCCTCGAAAAATACGGCGCCCACAAAGTGGTTCAGGTGTCCGCGGCGGGCGGCGACCTGTCGACCAGTCCGGACCTCAAGGCCAGGGCACTGGCCGCCGCCATCGACAATTACAGCCTGGACGCCCTGCTGGGACTGGCCAGCGCCCAGGGGCGCGACATTTTTGCCAGACTGGCGGCATCGATGGACCTTCCCCTGGCTTCTGACTGCATGGCTGTTGACCTGGCCGCAAAAACCGTTAAGAAATCTCACTTCTCGGGTAAAACGTTTGCCACGGTCAAGATGTCCGGCCCGGTAGTGCTGTGCGCCCTTCGTCCCAACGCCATCGAGGCGGTGGAGGCGCCGGTAGACGCCGCCGTGGAGTCCTTTGCGGCACCCGTCGAGGATCCGGGTCTGGTCAAGGTGGTGGACGTGAAAAAGGAGGCTGCCGACACGGTTGACCTGACCGAGGCCGGTGTCATCGTTACCGGCGGCAGGCCCATCGCATCGGCGGACAACTATAAAATTTTGGCTGAATGCGCCCGGTTGCTGGGCGGCACCATCGGCGCCTCACGCGCCGCCGTGGATGCGGGTTTCGCTCCTCATGCCATGCAGGTGGGGCAGACCGGCAAGACCGTCAGCCCCCGGCTGTATATCGGCTGCGGCCTCTCCGGTTCGGTGCAGCATTTTGCCGGCATGAAAACGTCAAAGGTGATTGTGGCCTTCAACACGGACAAGGATGCACCCATCTTCGAAAAGTGCGATTATGGATTTGTCGGCGACCTTTTCGACGTCGTGCCGGTATTGACCGAAGTGCTCAAGGAAAAACTATAGTGCCCGTCCACAAGGGGTATCTTTCGGCCCAGGCCGGTGTTCTCGGATGTTTCAGATCCTCGACGTAGCGCTGCTACGCCTGCGGTCTGAAAAATCCTGCGGCCTTGGCCTGAACCAAAATCTATCCCTTGTGAACAGACACCGGAGGCTTTCCGGAAACGGTATGTTGGGGTCCATGTTTGAACGCCTTGATCTGGACCTCAACCTACCGTTTCTGACCACTCATTCGGAAACCAATCCGCAACCGTTTTCTGGTGCCGAAAAAGGGAAGCCCCTTTCCTTTCTCGATTCTCATAGAGACAAATGGCAGGAAAAGAGGAATTTTAGAGACGGTGACCATGCAAGCCAAGAATCTGCCATGTGACTTGGCTTTGGCTTAACGGTTGCCCCTTTAGAACGCTGAGCGAAGCGAATCCAATTTTCTACTGGCTTCTGACTTCTGAATCCTGACTTCGGCAAGATTCGATTGATTGAATTAGGGCCAATTCAGGGAAGTCCAAACGAACCTGCATCATTGTGTGGAGTACTTCATGGAACAGTACGCGATAATTAAATCATTTGTCATGCTCATGGCCCTTGTCGGGGCCTTCTCTTTTTTCTTCCTGCGGGTCAGGCGGCTCTATCGCCTGATGATGGCCGTTGAAGGCACCACGGAATTCAAGCTGGACCAGGTCTCTGCGCGCATCGGCGTGCTGTTCAAGGATGTGCTGGGCCAGGCCAACGTTCGGCGAAAAAAATTGCCCGGCATCGCCCACACCCTGATCTTTTTCGGCTTTCTGGCCGTGCAGCCCCACAGCCTGGAATTGATGATCAAAGGGATCTGCCCGGCTTTCGAGGTGGGCAATTGGATCCCCGGCCTTTATGGTGCATACCTGTTTACGGCCGATATTCTGGCCGCATTCGTACTGGTCGGATTTGCCTATGCCATCTACCGGCGGACCATGCTGCGTCCGCCCTACCTGACTTTAGGGACCGACGCCAACCTGATCATCCTTTTTACCTGTCTGATCATCATCACCTTTCAGGCCATCAACGCCTTTCAGACCCTGCTGCCCGTCGAACCCGGCGCTTATGCCTATCGAGGCGTTTTTCCCTTGTCCGGTGTGGCTTGTGGGCCTCTTCGGCCTCGACCGGATGAGCCCGCGGCAGGTTTTTGCCGGCTACGAGATCGCCTACTGGATCCACATGGCCACCATCCTGGGGTTTTTGGTGTACATCCCCGGCTCCAAGCACCTGCATCTGCTGGCCGCCGCGCCCAATGTCTTTCTTAAGCCGCTCGAGCGGGAGAAGGCCATCGCCAAAACCGACATCGAGAACGAGGAGTTGGAGACCTTCGGCCTGGGCAAGGTCAGTGAACTGAACTGGAAGAACGTGCTCAACCTTTACGCCTGCACCGAGTGCGGCCGCTGTGAGGAGCAGTGCCCGGCGGCCCATACGGACAAGCCCCTTTCACCGAAAAAGATCGTCCATGACCTCAAGGTGGACCTGCTCGACCAGTCCGATGACATTCTGGTTGGCAATTTCGACCAGGTCAAACCCATCGTGCGTGAAGACGCCCCGGTCACCGGTGACGTGCTGTGGTCCTGCACCACCTGCCGGGCCTGTGAGGACATCTGTCCGGTGAACATCGAACATCTCGATTTCATCATCGAGGCGCGCAAGCACCAGGTGCTGATGGAAGCCAGTTTCCCGCCGGAGGTCCAGGAGACCTTCACCAACCTGGAAAACCAGTCCAATCCCTGGGGATTCGGCGCCGACAGCCGAGCGGACTGGTGCAAGGGCATGGACGTGCCGTTGATGGGCGACAACCCAGATGCCGACCTGCTCTGGTTCGTGGGATGCGCCGGGTCCTTCGACGACCGGGGCAAGAAGATCTCCCAGGCCATGGCCCGGGTGCTTCAGCGCGCCGGGGTGAACTTCGCCATCCTCGGCCCGGAGGAAGCCTGCAACGGCGACATGGCCAGGCGGGCCGGCAACGAATACCTGGCCCAGATGCTGATCCAGCAGAACGTTGAAGTTCTCAACGGGTACAAACCCAAACGAATTCTGACCGGCTGCCCCCACTGCTTCAATATCATCAAGAACGAATACCCCCAGTTCGGCGCCGCCTACCCGGTGGTCAGCCACGCTGAACTGCTCTTCGACCTGCACAAGCAGGGGCGCCTGAAGCCCAACGGGAACAGCATTGGGTCGCTGACGTTCCACGATTCATGCTATCTGAGCCGCTGGAACGGTATCGTCCAGCCGCCCCGCGACCTGCTGCGCTCCATGAACAACGGCCAGTTGACCGAGATGCAGCGCATCCGTGAGAAGGGATTCTGCTGCGGTGCCGGCGGCGGCCGCATGTTCATGGAAGAGACTTTGGGAACGCGCATCAACATGGACCGGGCTGAGGAAGTGGTGCGAAGCGGTGCGGCCACCGTGGCCGCCGCCTGCCCCTTCTGCGCCACGATGCTCTCGGACGGCCTCATGGACAAGGAATCGGCCATCGTCGTCAAGGATATTGCCGAGATCGTGGATCAGGCGACGGCTTAGGTTCGTGAAGGTCGTTTGGATCGTTCGATTGGTCTTATTGGTTGAATTGGTTGCGAGCCGAGAACCCAGAAACCAGAGACCAGAGACCAGAGACCAGAAACCAGAAACCAGAGACCAGAGACCCCGAACCCAAAACCCAAAACCCAGAACCCCACCGGAGGTGGCGATGCCCGTCGAAGCCAATATCGTTGACATTTTAAAGAAAAACAAGATCGCCTACGAGGTGGTCGAACACGAACCGGTGTATACGAATCCGGCCATGGCCGAGGCCTTAGGGGTCAGCGAAGCCGAAACCGTCAAGTCTCTGGTCCTGCTGACCAAAGAGAAGCGAATGGTGGTGCTGGTGATGCCCGGCGACAAAAAGGTGGACTGGAAAAAAGCCGCAGCAGGTATCGGGACCAAAAAGGTCGCCTTTGCCAAACCCGAAGACGTGCTTGAAAAAGTGGGCTGCGAAGTGGGCTGTGTGCCGCCCTTCGGCCAGTTGACACCACTACCGATTTTCATGGATCCAGACCTGTCCAAAAAGGACGTGGTTTATTTCAACCCCGGCAAACACGACAAATCCTTCAAGATCAAAGCCTGGGATCTAAAGAAAGTCAGCCAACCTAAATTTATCTGATCTGATCGGTTAAATACAGGGGCGCCGGTATGATCCGCCGGCGCCTGCTTGACAATCGGTTCCCGCCTGCGTAATTTCCTGAGCCGTGACATTTCTTTTACTGGCCTTTTCCAGCGCGATCCATTAGATTGCCTTATTGGAAAAATCCCGGGCGCCATTTTGGGCCAAGGCTTAAATGGCGTCTTGTTGCGGCGCCGATTGAAACATTATATCGAGAATTTCATGAAACCTGTTGCGCGCTCTTGTCGAACGTTTTTGTCTCTTATCGCCGGTGGCTTGTTATTTCTGATGGCCGGCAATGCCCCCGCATCAGACCTGCGTACCGAATTGCCGCCGGATGTAATCTCGACGCTTCATTACCTTTTGGATCAGGTCAACAACGAGGATGGTGCGGCTTATGATGGGCGACACATTGAGCCCCTGATGGCGTTTCTCCTGGCGCCCAAACCGGCCGACGCCCGCTACCGGGCCGACGACTCCTTCGACGCGCCGTCCGCCTATAATCAATTTACCGTCCATACCGGTGTCCAGCGTATCACCGACTACATTATGGATGCCGATATCCCTTCCTTTTTCTTTTGGCCGTCCTCCCTGCGATTGTCCCGGTGGACCCGGGTGGATGGCGGTGATCAGCAGTTTGACCGGCTGAGATCGGCATCCAACGGCTTGAAGACCCCTTTTATCCTCAAAGGGGCCGAGCACATTACCATCACACCGGATCAGCACACCGGCGCCTACTATAGTTACGATGTCGACCGGATGGTCATCCTCGGCCCCTACCAGAAGGGAAAGATCATGATCAACGTCTACCGTCAGCAGGAACCGTCGGCGGTGGGAAGAAGAGGGTGGGTGCTGGGCAAAGATGAAGAGTGGAGCTACCTGTACACCCGGGATAAGGGATTGAACCTCAAGGGGCTCGGGTGGGCCGATACCTATATGTACGATTCATTCGGGGTAACCGTTTATTACCAGGCGGATCCCGAAATACCGGTCGTCACCTGTGGAACGGTCAGTTGGGTCAAGGCCGGCTGGGCCGGTATCAATATGGTCCAATCCAAACATATTCATCGGGGACTGGTCCGCGTGGCTGAGGCTTTTACGGCGGTGATGGAAGACCCCCGGCTGCCGGAGCCCGCCACATTGGCAGAGACCTTTTCAAAATCCAAGGACCTTACAACCCCCACGCTGAGGGCATACGCCAAGGATTATTTATCCGGCCTGGAACAGCGCATCGCGTCATCCGCTACCCTGCTGAAAAAAGTGGGCGCTAAGTTTGACAGTCAGACGTTGCTTGAGCAGATGACCCGCGATGAGCTATACGCCGCACTGGCCCTGGACTATCTTAAAAAGCTGCTCGGGCATGATCCTGTGATGGATTCCCACCCGTTCTGATTCCTTCCCGACAATCAGCCGCCTTGCCAGCGCGCTTGACATTTTTCAGCAGCCTGTTAGGCAGGGGACTGGTTATCCAGTGTTTTCAGACATGACATCAATGGGGCCGGCTGCCAGAACCGGCTCCGCGTTGATGTCCTTGGCGCCAACCATTTGAACCAGCCGCTGCAGTGAACTGAGAATCATGGATTGCTCCCAATCTTTCAGTTTGTCGAATTGATTCAAAAAAGACTCCTGAATCGGCGGTGGTGCCTGGGCCAGCAACCTCCGGCAGGCTTCTGTCGGTTGGATGACCACGCGTCTTCTGTCGATTTCACTTTTTGTTTTGGTGATCAGACGCCGTTTTTCAAGACGATCGGTGATGCCCGTCACCGTTGCCTGGCTCAGGCTGACTGATGCAGCCACCTCCCCCAGAGACATCTCTTCCACCCGAGACAGTTCACGCAGGATAATCAGCTGCGGCCCGGTCAGACCGAAGTGCTTGGACAGATATCGGGAGTGAAGATCGATGGCCCGAATCAATCTTCTCAGTGAAATCAACACCTCGTCGCTGATGCTGCTCTGCACAGGTTTTGCCATGGCAATTCCTCTTTGACATATCATTGGTCGGTTGCCGCAAGGTTCTCAAACGATCGAATCGATGCCCTTGTGTGGTTTGCGTGGCAACTGATGGCAGGTCGATTTATTTAGCATACTAACTAAAATTGTCGTATTTTAAAACCTTTTCTGCCACGAAGCCTCAATAAACAGCCTTTGGCCGGAATACATTTATTTTGATCAGAAAGTATGTTATTGAGGTCGGCATGAATACGAAAGGTAAAACGATCCGTCTGTTTCTACGGAAAGTATTGGAATATCGCTGAGGCGATGCCCCCACCGCTATTTTTTGATCCACCATCAATTCCGTTAAACGAAACATTTGTTGTGCATGCCTGACCGCCAAGGCCCTGTTGGGCACGCGCGGTCAAAGATGCGTCTTGCCAGAAGGCTTTGAATTTATGTCAATAATCAATTGGGGAGGAGACGATGAAAGAAGCGCTGAAAAAACTTGTAGGTTTATTTGAGCAAGGACGGTTAAGCCGTCGGGCATTCATAAAAAGCGCAGCCGCACTGGGCGTGACTGCAACGCTGAGCCCTGTGTTGATGCCTTCGCCGGTCTATGCCGACGCACCCAAACGCGGCGGCCGCCTGCGGCTCGGCCTTAGCGGCGGCGCCACCTCAGATACCCTGGACCCGGGCATTCAGCTGGCCATGATGCCGCAGACGTTGGTTTACGGCGCATCGGGCAACAGCCTGGTGGAAATCGATGCCGACGGCCAACCGGTGCCGGAACTGGCGGAGAGCTGGGAATCCACCCCGGACGCCAAAAAGTGGGTTTTCAAGCTGCGGCGGGGGGTTGAGTTTCACGACGGCAAAAGCATGGACGCCGACGATGTGATCTATTCGCTCAACTGGCACCGCAAAGAAGGCACCAAGTCCGCCGCCAAGGCGCTGGTCGAGTCCATCGTCAGCATGAAAAAAGAGGACAAGTACACCATTGCTTTCGAAATGAAGAGCGGCAATGCCGATTTCCCCTATACCCTTAGCGACTATCATCTGGTGGTGGGGCCCAAGGATACGGACCTCTCCAAAGGGGTCTTTACGGGCGCCTATGTGATCAAGGATTTCGAGCCGGGGGTGCGTGCATTTGCCACCCGCAACCCCAACTATTTCAAATCTGACCGTGCCTGGTTCGACGAAATTGAAATACTGGGCATCAACGACGTCAATGCCCGCACCAATGCCCTCAAGACCGGTCAGATCGATGTGATGAACCGCTGCGACCTCAAGACCGTGCACCTGTTCAAGCGCATGCCTGGCATACAGGTGATGCGTCAGGATGGATTCAAGCACTTCACCTTCGCCATGCGCACCGACACGGCGCCCTATGACAATAATGACGTGCGCCTGGCCCTCAAATATGCCGTGGATCGGGAGCAGATGGTCAAGACGATTTTGAGAGGATACGGCCGGGTGGGCAACGACCATCCCATCAGCGTGGCCAACCGCTACCATGCCGGCGAGCTGCCCCAGCGCCAGTATGATCCGGACAAGGCTAAATTTTATCTCAACAAGGCGGGACTTTCCGGGACGACATTCAAGTTTCACGCGGCCGAGGCGGCTTTCAAGGGTGCCGTGGATGCGGGTGTGCTCTACAGGGAGCAGGCCGCCAAGGCCGGCATCACCATCGACGTCGTGCGGGAACCCAATGACGGCTACTGGAGCAATGTGTGGTTGAAGAAGCCCTGGTGTGCGGTCTTCTGGGGGGGCCGTTCCACTGAAGACATGATGTTTTCTACGGCTTATGCCAAGGGGGCGGCCTGGAACGACACCTACTGGGACCACAAACGCTTCAACGAATTGCTGGTGACTGCTCGGGCGGAACTGGACGAGAAGAAACGCCGCGGCATGTATGAGGAGATGCAGCGCCTGGTGCGTGACGAAGGCGGGGTTGTGGTGCCCATGTTCAGTGCCGACCTGGCGGCAACCAGCGACAAGATCGGCCACGGCAAGCTGGCGGCCAACTGGGAACTGGACGGTTTCAGGGCACCTGAGCGCTGGTGGTATAAGTCGTAATGGCACTAGCAAAACAAAACGGTATCGTCGCCTTGTTGTCAAAGCGGATCGGCTTGGGACTGGTGACTCTCTGGGTGATATCCGTAATGATTTTTGTGGGCGTTGAAGCCCTGCCGGGCGATCTTGCCGAAGCGGTGCTGGGGCAGAGCGCCACCCCCGAAACCGTGGAAGCATTTCGCAAGGAACTCAAACTCGATATGGCCCCCCATGTTCGCTATTTTGCCTGGCTGGGAGCCTTCGTCAAGGGCGACTTCGGCAACTCCCTGGCCAACCGGCGGCCCGTGGCCGATCTGATCAGCTGGCGTTTTGCAAACAGCCTTTTCCTGGCCGGGATAACGGCCATGATTGCCGTTCCCGTGGCGGTCCTGCTGGGGATTCTGGCGGCTTTATATCGCAACACCCTGTTCGACCGCCTGATCTCCATAGCAACCCTCAGCACCATCTCATTCCCCGAGTTTTTTGTGGCCTATATCCTAATCGCCCTGTTGTCGGTGCAGGTGGCTATCTTCCCCAGCATCGCCAATATCAACGCGCAGATGACTTTCTGGCAGAAGCTCTACGCCATCTTTCTGCCCTGCCTGACCCTGGCCATGGTGGTGACCGCCCACATGATGCGCCAGACGCGCGCGGCCATCATCAACATCCTCTCCAGCCCCTTCATCGAGATGGCCAACCTCAAAGGGCTTCGGCAACTACGCGTGGTGGTACGGCACGCCTTTCCCAACGCCCTTTCGCCAGTGATCAACGTGATTGCGCTGAACCTGGCCTATCTGGTGGTAGGGGTAGTGATCGTCGAAGTCGTTTTCGTCTACCCCGGCCTGGGGCAATTGCTTGTGGATTCGGTCTCTAAACGTGACATTCCCGTGGTCCAGGCCAGCGGTTTGATTTTTGCGGCTACCTATGTGCTCCTCAATCTACTGGCCGATGTATTATCCATCGTCAGCAACCCCCGCCTGCGCAATCCACGCTGACGGTTTGAATAAGAGGTCTTCATGACAGCTGCATTGAAATTACTTCGTTCGGCGCCCTTCAGCGCCCGCCTCGGAATGGGCATGGTTCTGCTCACCCTCCTGGCGGCCCTCCTGGCCCCTGTCATCGCCCCATACAGCGAAACCGAAGTGGCCGGAGATGTCTGGCTGCCGGTAAGTTGGGATCATTTTGTCGGCACCGACAACCTGGGACGCGACCTCTTCTCGCGCTTGCTTTACGGAGCCCGCAACACCATCGCCATCGCTTTTCTGATCACGGGCCTCTCTTTTGTGGTCGGCATCATCTGGGGTTTTCTGGCGGCTACGGTTGGTGGTTGGATGGATCAGTTGCTCAGCCGCTGCGTGGACATCCTGATGGCTTTTCCGACCCTGATTTTCGCCTTGATGGTGCTCTCGGTGGTGGGTACGTCGATTCCGGCCCTGGTGATCGTCATCGCCCTGCTGGATTCCACGCGAGTGTATCGTCTGTCTCGGGCGGTGGCCATGGACATAGAGGTGATGGAGTATGTCGAGGCCGCGCGCCTGCGGGGTGAAGGCCTCTGGTGGCTCATGCGCCATGAAATCCTACCCAATGCCATGCCACCGCTGGTGGCCGAGTTCGGCCTGCGGTTTTGCTTCGTATTCCTGTTCATTGCGGCCCTGAGTTTTCTAGGCCTGGGTATCCAGCCTCCGACGGCCGATTGGGGCTCCATGGTGCGTGAGAATTCGGGAGCCATTACCTTTGGCATATACACGCCGTTGTGGCCGGCGGGCGCCATCGCCTTCCTGACGGTGGGCGTCAACCTGATCGTTGATTGGTTCCTGCATATCGCCAGCGGCCTGCAGGATTGATCCGGTGGCCCCGCAGTCACCTTGACCCCTAAAAAAAAGAGACGCTCATGGCACCACTGCTTGAAATTAAAAATATCGTGATTGATGGACTGACCGGCGAATCCTGGGAGCCGATCATCAAGGGCCTCAGCCTGACACTCGAAAAAGGTGAAGTTCTCGGCCTGATTGGTGAGTCCGGGGCTGGTAAATCCACCCTGGGACTGGCTGCCATGGCCTATACCCGCCAGGGCTGCCGCATCACATCCGGGTCCATCGTCTTCGACGGGCAGGAACTCTTCGGCGCGGATGAATCGCAAATGCGCAGTATTCGCGGGGTCCGCATCGCCTACGTGGCCCAAAGCGCCGCCGCCTCGTTCAATCCGGCCCATCGCCTCATCCGGCAGTATGCCGAGGGGCCCGTGCAGCACGGGTTGATGCGTGCCGCCGAAGCCGAAGAGAAAGCCATCACCACCTACGAGCAGCTGCTGTTGCCTGATCCTGAAAATATTGGCTACCGGTTTCCCCACCAGGTGTCCGGCGGACAGTTGCAGCGCGCCATGGTCGCCATGGCCATGAGCTGCCAGCCTGATATCATCATTTTCGACGAGCCGACGACGGCTTTGGATGTCACCACCCAGATCGAGGTGCTGGCCGCAATCAAGGAGATCACTCGCCGGTTCAATACTGCCGCCATCTATATCACCCATGACCTGGCCGTCGTCGCCCAACTGGCCGATCGCATCATGGTGCTGCGTTATGGCGAACTGGTAGAGGAGAACGATGCCCGTGAGATGCTTGCCAATCCTCGCGAAACCTATACCCGCGACCTGCTGGCGGTGCGTTCCTTTAAAAAGGATTCAAGCCAATATGATTCAAAAAAAGATGTTATTCTGGAAATAGATGGCGTCACGGCCAGCTATACCGGTTTAGATAACGTACTGGAGGACATTACCCTCAAGCTGCATCGCGGCCGAACCGTGGCCCTGGTAGGGGAATCGGGAAGTGGCAAGTCCACCCTTGCGCGGGTGATCACCGGACTGCTGCCGCCGGTTCAGGGACGGGTGGTGTTCAAGGGGCAGGAATTGTCCGCGGCCCTGAAATCCCGCACGCGTGAGGACCTGCGGCAGCTGCAGATGGTTTACCAAATGCCCGACACAGCCCTCAATCCCCGGCAGAAGATCCGCAAAATCATCGGGCGGCCGCTGAAGTTCTACTTCAACTACACCCACAAGCAGCAGGAAAATCGTATCCTGGAATTGCTTGAGCAGATCGAACTGCCTGCAGACTACATCGACCGCTATCCGACCGAGCTTTCCGGCGGCGAAAAACAGCGTATATGCATCGCCCGTGCCCTGGCTGCAGAGCCGGAACTGATCGTCTGCGACGAAGTGACGTCGGCCCTGGATCAGCTGGTGGCCGAGGAAATTTTGAAACTGCTCCTCAACCTGCAGCAGAAGTTGCACGTGTCCTACCTGTTCATCACCCATGACCTGGCAACGGTCAGGGCGATTGCCGATGAGATCATCGTCATGCTCAACGGTCGCATCGTCGAGCAGGGCAGCCGCAACGAGGTGCTCAAACCGCCTCACCATGAATACACAGAACGGCTGCTTTCATCCGTTCCTGAAATGGACCCGGACTGGTTGGACAATCTGCTGGAAGAGCGCGAAGTGGCCTGAAAGCGCTCCGTGAACCATTCATTCATCCGCCGCTGATTATTGTGAAACGACCGATCGTGCCCCGACAATCCATGCGCTCGACCCCATAATTCGCTTCGCTCCCTTCATCGTTTGACCTTCCTCAAAGAAGAATCATTTTTAACACGGAAATGCATGCCAGGGATTTCATGTTTGAACCTTTTTAACGAATAGTCTACAACCCGGCCTAGTTTTCGAACTCACACCCTTTCAACGAAGGATTACTGCGATGCATCGAACTCTGAAGATATGTGCTTTTCGGTATATTGCTTTCAGCCGTCATGTCACCATCCGTTTTCGCCGGTGTCCGATTGCCATTGCCCTACGACCGCGGTGAAAAACCGGTTAAATCCCTTTATACACTCGTCGATGAAAACCTTGAAGCCAACCTCCAGAAGGCGGTCAACGCCAACCCGCGCTGGAAGGTGCTGATCCGCAAGAAAAAAATGGCTGTGGGCATCGTCGACATCGGCAATCCGGAAGCGGTCCGTTTTGCCCGTCTAAATGGCAGCGTAATGATGTATGCTGCCAGCCTGCCGAAGATCGCCGTGCTCCTGGCTTCCGCCCAGGCGTTGGAGGACGGCAGGATCAAGGAGACCCCTGCGGTTCTGGCCGACATGCGCAAGATGATCAGCCATTCCGATAACCCCGCCGCCACCCGCATGATCGACCGGCTAGGCTTCGACTACATCGAAAAGGTGCTGACCGCGCCCACTTACCGGCTTTACAACACCGAACGGGGCGGCGGATTATGGGTCGGCAAGCGCTATGCCGCCGCCGGAGAGCGTTATCCCGAGCAGCTCAAAGGGCTTTCCCACGCCGCCACGGCCACCCAGGTGTGCCGGTTTTACTACCTGTTGTCCATGGGAAAGCTGGTGAATCAACAGCGCAGCCGACAGATGCTCGACATCCTTTCGGATCCGGCACTGCACCACAAATTCGTCGGGGTGCTCGACGCGCGCGCACCGGATGCCACCATGTTCAGAAAGTCGGGCACCTGGAAGGATTGGCATGCCGACTCGGTTCTGGTCTGGGGGCCGGCCTGGCGGCGCTATATCGCGGTGGCCCTGGTTGAAGATCCAGCTGGGGAAACGATCATGCGCGATTTGATCGCCGTCATCGACAAGCTCCTGGAACGGGAAAATCAACGCAAATCGGTCCGGGACCGGGCACGCATCACCACGCCAGATCCCAGCGGCGCCGGCAGCCGGCTTGAAGCGCCGATCACCGCAACAGCCGGAATAGAGGACTTTCAGCACGGGCTGAACGACTGAAGATGGGCCTGCTGAACAATCTGCTGCGCAACAGCATGGATATCCGTCAGGGTGAGGGACCGCGGGTTGCCCTCATGTTCACGTATATTTTCCTGATCATCACCGCGCTGATGATCGTCAAGCCCGTTGCCAACGGCCTATTTCTGTCAACTTTCGGCGCGGGGCGGCTCCCCTTTGCCTTCATCGCCGTGGCGGTGTTCG
The DNA here is from genome assembly GCA_963705435.1 of uncultured delta proteobacterium. GTDB lineage: Bacteria > Desulfobacterota > Desulfobacteria > Desulfobacterales > Desulfosarcinaceae > Desulfosarcina. The sequence continues at coordinate 109,329 of CAVPJR010000001.1, forward strand.
CCGTGGCGGTCTCTTCGCTGTATTCGCGCTGGCTGCGGCGAATCGATTTTTTCAAACTGATCATCCGCACCCTGCAGGTCGCCATTGCCGCCATGGTTGTATTCTGGGGGGCATTGTTCACGGGACCCCTTCGGTTACCCGCCATATTCATCCTGTATGTCTGGGCGGCGGTTGTCGGCCTGATTGTGGTTTCCCAGTTCTGGATTCTGGCCAACGCCATTTTCAACCCCCGGGAAGCCAGGCGCCTGTTCACTGTGGTGGGTGCCGGCGCCATCGCCGGCGGGATCTTTGGGGGATATCTGACCAATGCGCTGGCCGCCTGGGTGGGCAGCGCCAACCTGATCCTGGTGGGAGCCGGTTGTCTGGCGGTTTGCATCCTGCTGGCCAAACGCCTGTATCAGAACACCATCGACGACCAGCACCTCCATCGCATCCGGCAGAGTGAACAGGCAGCGGTTGAACCGCGGCCTCCGCTCGTGGCCATCGCCCGGTCCAGGCACCTGAGTTTCCTGGCGGGGATCATCGGGCTGAGCGTCATCGTCGCCAAACTGGTGGAATATCAATTCAGTGCGGTAGCCACTGCGCAGATCCTGGAGGCGGACCAGCTGACCGCCTTTTTTGGATTCTGGCTCTCCAACCTGAATGTGCTCTCCCTGATGATCCAGCTTTTCGTCACCCGGCGCGTCGTGGGAATGATTGGGGTGGGTGTATCACTATTTTTTCTGCCGCTGACCATTGCCCTGGGATCGGTCCTTGTTCTGATCCATCCGGCGCTGTGGGCAGCTATCTTCCTTAAGGTTGGCGATGGCAGCCTGAAAAATTCGGTCAACAAGGCGGCCCTGGAACTGATGGTGCTGCCGGTTCCCACTGACATCAAAAGCCAGGCCAAAACCTTCATCGATGTAATCGTGGATAGTGCGGCCACCGGTTTGGGGGGCTTTCTGCTGCTGGGAATTACTGCCATATTCGGCCTGTCGGTCCGGCCGGCAGCCGTCCTGACGATTATTCTGATCGGAATTTGGGTGGTTCTGATCCAGCGGATACGCAAGGCTTACGTCGATGCCTTCCGGTTATCCCTGGCCACCACCATGGAAGCGGGACCGAGTACGCGGGTGCCTCTGGCCAACGCTTCGATCATTGGCAATATCGTCGCGGTCCTGGACGGTGACAACGCCCCCCAGATTATCCACACCCTGCGTATGACCCGGGCCATCGATCAGAAACAGCTGCTTCCCAGCCTCCGACGATTGATCCGGCATCCTTCCGCAGCGGTGCGGCTGGAAGCGCTGAAAAACAGCTACCCCTGCCACGACCCGGAGCTGGTGGCGGCGGCCACCGCGCTGATTGCGGACAAAAACGAAGGGGCCGGCCAGGCGGTGATGACCGAAGCGATGCATTACCTGTTTCGCCATGCGGACGGAGACCGGGTGTCGATGCTGGGCGACTTCATCCGCCATCCCGATGGCGCAGTCAGCGGGGCCGCCCTGGTCTGCGCTTCCCGTGAGAGCCGGCGCAATCCCAGGCTGCGCCAGGCCCTGAAGGTTCGTGCAGAGATTGACGCCCTGCTCAAGCGCATCCCTCTGGAAACGGACGCAGGCCGGGCCGTCCAGTTCAAACGGACCTGTGCAGCCGCCATCGGTGCCGCGAACATTGCCTCCTTTTTCCCCTACCTCAACGTCTTCCTCAGCGACACCGCACCCGAGGTGGTCAAAGCCGCCGTGAAGGCGGCCGGGGAAACCCGCCATGACACTTTCGTTCCGGCCATCCTCGAGAAAATTGGTTCGGCGTCGCTGCGACAGGTGTGCAGCGACGCCCTGAAGCAGTTCGGTCCCGACATCGACCGGCTGCTGGCCAACTGCCTGTCCAACCCGCTGGTAAACTACGACATCCGGCGCCATATACCGGACATCCTGGCAGCTGTCGGATCGCAGGTCGCGGTAACCGTGCTGGTGGAGAACATCGATCAGAAGGATCCGTCGGTGCGCAATGCAAGCATCCGGGCGCTCAACCGGCTGCGTCGCCAGGGCCGGGACCTGCGTTTCGACGACCAGGCGGTGGTTCACTGTATTCTGCAGGAGGCCAGGCGCCACCTCAACATGCTGGCTGCGCTCTACCACCAGATCAACGCCCGGCAGACGGCAGTGCCGTCCGCTGCAGACACCACCGTATTATCCCTGCGGCAGAAGCTTGCCGGGGAGATCGAAAAAAGGCTGGATGTGAACCTCGAGCGCATCTTCAGCCTCCTGGGGCTTAAATACCCCGTCGGGGACATCAGTCGCGCCTATCAGGGGCTGGTGAGCGGCCAGCCGGATCTCCGCGCCAACGCGATCGAGTTTCTGGACAACGTACTGGATACCGATCTGAAACGGACCCTGATCCCCATCGTGGAGACAGCACTGATGGATCGCATGATCGAGCAGACCATCCTGCGGTTGGGCGCCAAGATTCCTTCGGAGATGGATGCCTTTGCGCTGATGCTTCCCGAAGCCGATGCCGATCTTCAGGTTCAGGCGCTCGACCTGATCGCGCAGTTGGGGGATCCTGCTTATGCCGGTCTGGTTGCCGAACTGATGGCCATTGCCCACCCGAGGGTCAGGGCTGCCGCCAGCGGACTGCTGCGGCGATTCGGATATCTGGTTTGACAATTACTCCTTGAGGATGCGGTCGATGAAGGTGGCCAGGCTCTGGTGTTCGACGGCCGAATTTTTATACAGCACGTCGGACATGACGGCCACCAGGTAAACCCGCCCGTCAGGCTGCTCCACGATGGCCACGGAATTCATGACGTTCTCCACATTGCCCTGGTACTTGCGGCACTTGAAATCCGCCTCGGGCTTGCAGCGGTAGAGGCTGCCGGATTTGTAGTAGATCGCCGCATCGGTCAGGGCCGGTGAGGAGGCGTAGCGGATTCTTTTGGCGGTCATGTACATGAGGCGTTTGAGCTCCAGACTGGACCACGGGTCCACTACCCGGCCCTGCTCCAGGGCCACCAGGAAAAGCATCAACCCTTCGGGGGTCGCCACGCTTTTACCCCCCGGCGGGACCCGGTGCTTGCCGGCGGCCGTGAAAAAGCTGCCCAGCTGCCATTGCGGCTGCGCAATGCCGATGGCACGCAGGGGGTCGTTGACCACGGACATGGCCATATCCCGCAGCGCCGTTTTCGGCGTTTCATCGAAGAACTGCCGCTCCTGATCCGCTGTGGGCGGGTAATCCGCAATGAAATGGCGCATGAGCAGCAACTCCTTCCAGACCACGCTGGCGGCAGAATTGGCGCTGGCCGAGAGCATGTGATCGAGCCATTCATACAGGGAGAAATGGTCCGTCTCTATAACCGGCCGTAAAGCGAACGCGCCGGTGTCGGGATCGAAAACGGGCACATCATGGGTGTCGGTGTGAATCCACCCCCCGGCCGCCACCCGCCGATCACGCAGCAGCTTTTGCCGCCTGTCCGGGTCGTCGGGGAACATGCGGCTCAGTTCCGTGAAAATTCCCGCGGCGATGGCCAGCTTGCCGACGCTGCCCGGCGAAAAGGAGCGGTCGGCCTGACGGGCCGCCAGGCGGACCGGCCTGCCGGGGGTGACATCCAGCACCATCAGAGAGTAGCTTTCGTGCCGGTTGGGAAACAGGGCGTTGATACGGGCCTGCAGGCCGGGATCCGCCGGCGGCAGATGGTCTATCCTTCGCCCCGCTTCACTGTCCAGATTCAGGCGGATCTCCGTGATGCTTTTGCGGGCACCGGTCACCGCAACAGGCCCCTTGATTTTCCCCTCGTCGATCATCTGGAGGTAAGCCAGCCGGTGGATGCCGGTGGCGGCAAAGCCATCCAACGGGTATGCCCAGGCCGGGCTGCCGCCGATCACCAGGACCGCGGCCGCCAGCATGGCGAGCATGCGGCGACTGCGGTTGAGGCGTGTGGTTGATTGCTTCATATTCACGGTTCGTTTTTACGGGCTGTCGCCGGTTGAGATTTCCTGGTTCGATGCCGGCTCATGGCAGTCTCCAGCCGAGCGGAATGCCGCGGTTTTCCGGTGGCGCCGGATCCAGCTGATTCAAATAGGCGCTGGATCGCGCCCGTTTGTTCTCCACGAAGGGTCTGATTTGGAAAAGCCAGATCCGGCCGTCCCGGAAACCCAGTTCGATGTCCCAGGGGCCGCCGGATCCGATTCCCTTTCCCTCAGCCAGCCGCTGTTTTACAGTGGCGGCCATTCGGCGGAGCTGACCCAGCTCCGCTTCGTCCAGCAGGGGCGTCTCGAAGCTGGTGATGGCTTTGCTGACGCCGCCGGCTTCCGGCAGGACCGTATAGAAGGGTTCCCGGGCCGGCGAAAGCAGGTCGACGCTGCCGTCGAGAGCCAGCCGCCAGGCTTCGGCCATCTGGCCCTCCACGGCGCCGCCAGCCCCGCGGCTGAAGGCCACGGTGATGTCATCGGGATGACCGCCGGTTACCCCGGTGGTGATCATGACGCCGGATTTGGCCACGTCAACCGTGGGCAGGACCAGAATGGAAGGATAGATGTTCTCCGGGTTGGTCATAAAACGCTGCCGCCAGCGGTAGCTGCGTTCCGTGTAGGCCGACGCCCACACATCGCGGATCGCCTGAAAAATAAGTGCTTCATCCCTGACGTTGAACACCGTCAGGTTCAACCCGGCACCGGTAAAATCCTTCAGGTCCTCCATGTTGGTGTCGCTGCGCACAAACACCGGCAGTCCTCCCATGTCCACTCCCAAGCAGGAGCGAAAACCGTCCCTGACCGCCGTCTCGAAATCCGGCAAAAAAACCATTCGGCCGATCGCCTGGCGCAGGTGGGAGAGGCGCTCCAGGATGACTGCATCCCGGTCTCCCTGCCCGACCGATTCGCCGTTTGCCGTGTCGAATGTCTGCTGCAGGTAGTGCCAGTAGGAGAGGCCGGTGCCGGGCATTGCCTGGTCCATGTGCTGCCGGAAGGCGCCGAAGGGGATGACGAAACCGTCCACCACATGCTCGGAAAAGTCGTGTTTCAACTGCCCCAGGTTGGCCGCCTTGGGGCCGCACCACCGGCCGGAATCGGATGCCTTGAGCTGTGACAGGGGAATCGGCGCAACCGGTTTTAAATCGATCCTGTCCAGCGGCACCGGCACCCGTTCTTCACTGCGACGACGGCTGGCCACCAGATTTTTTTCCTCGACGGTCATGGCTTCGGCCGGTTTCATGATCACCGTGCCGCCCGGTGAAACGGCGTAAAAAACCGTCTCTCCGGAATAGATCCTGAGTGAATTCAAATCCGCCTCGGAAAGGATCGCGTTGGGGATGCCCAGGTTGCGCGACAACAGCTGAACGTGGGAGACCAGGTTGCCCTCGCTGACGGTGGCGATGCCCGCCACCGGCTTGAGATCCGGCGGTGCGTGTGGCATGATATAGATATTTTTTTCAGAGAGCACCGTTTGGGCATCGACCCGATCCAGCACCGTGAGCGCCCCCAGGGCATAGCCCGGGTTTAGTCCCCGCATCCGGCCGGTGTCGGAAAGGTCCATGACATGGGAAGCGGAGGTGCCGAAGGCGGCGGTCACCGACTGAAGCTGCGACGCGGCGTCCCCCAGGGGCAGCAGCAGGGACGCCCGTACACGATCATCGGCAAACCCCCTGGCCAGCGGCTCGAAGGTTTCATAGCGCTCCACGGTGGCCCTGTAATGGGCGCGCACCATGGCGGCCCCCCACTCGGCGATCCGGCGTGACGTGTCGGCGATGGCGGCCAGTGCATTCAAATCCACCCCGGATCCGGACCCGATGGCGGCAAACAGCGGCGCCAACTGCCGCCATTCCCACATTTCCAGATAGCCGGCGCCCGCACACCCCTGGGCGACAATGGCGATTTTACGCAGCAGTTCGCCGACCGTTGCCGGTCGCCACGGCGTCGTTTCCAGAAACAGGATCTCTTCAACGGCCGTGGACAGATCCATCAGGGTCAGCCGGTGGGCGGGTGTAGGCATCTGGCAGATGTCTCGTCGAATCTGGGTCAGGAGTTCGGCCAGATGGGTCCAGCGGTCCGCCAGGCGGTTGACGTCGTTTTCGTCAACCGAAAGGTTATGGTGCTCAAGGATGTCGGAGAGTCGTTTCCGGCTGGGGTTGTTTTTGGGCAGCCGCCGGGCCAATGTCCGAAGCCGTTCGTTGCCATCGGACCCGTAGGCCTCCTCAAGCGCCCGGGTCAGCGCTTCGATGTCGTTGCGCATCCCAGTGTCGAGCGCTTTGCGCTCGTCCAGAAAAGCCTTCAAGCGGGCTGCATCATCCGGTTCGGGCCGGCCGTGGAGCTTGATTCGCAGGGGCATGAAATCCGGGAACGCCTCCGCGATGGTCTGGGACTGGGAACGGATAAACTGCCAGCGGCTGTCGTCGGCAAAATGGGGGATGTCCCGCGCGGCCTGCCGCAGCAGAAAGAATTGGGTCTCCACCAGACGGTCGTCAGCGAGGACGGTCTGGAGGAAATCCACCCCCCAGGCGGACTCGTCTTCGAACTGGATGGCCCCCCGGTAATAGCGTGCTTTGCGCAGTATCCAGCCGTCATCCACCCGCTGAAGATACCGTTCCATCTGGTATTGCTTGAGCTGGCTGAAGTGCCGGCCGGCATCCAGAAACTCGCTCACCGGTGTGCCGGCAAGTATCTGTCCCCAATAGATCCCCTCATCCTCGGCCAGACGCAGGACCGCCGTTTTAGGCACCGCGTGCTGAATGCCGCCCGGGCTGCCGCAGCGGGCGCTGGCCGGCAGCACCGTTCCGTCCGGGCAGAACCAGCGAATGGCAGTCCAGGGTCCCCGGGGATCGGTTTTGAACTGCCTGATCATGGCGGTCAGCCGATCCTGATCCTGGCCGAAAGCGGAGGGGCATGCCCACTCGATGAATAATCCGGCAAGGCCAAGAAAGCCTGCCAAACATCCCATTCGAAAATAGGTTTTTAGATTCATTTACCCTCTGACCGAAAGCGGATTGGTTTTAACGGTCTGTGGTTTAGGCGGCCGACGCCAATTGCCGGCCCCTGAAGCAGAAGCGTCGATCATGCGATTTAACGCACAATTTCATTTTTATTACAATCACGCCGGATAGGAAATGGAAACCGGCGACTCGGTCCAGGCGGTTGCATCGGCAGGCGAGGCGATTCATGCCGATGGGCCTTGCGAACGCCCCATTCATTTAATGTTCATGCCCCTCCCGCCATGCATTGACTTTGGTGACCGCCGTAATAATATTCTAGTGTTAGTTTGTTGGTTAATCAACACAGTTGCTTATGGTACGTCAAAGCACGTGCCATGGTTGCGGAAAAAGAAAACAAACTGGAATCCTATGAAAAAAACAATTATTTTTTCCATTATCGGACTAATCGTTCTGATCGGTGTGCTCGGGGGCGTCAAAGGGCTGCAGATCAACCGCATGATCGCCCAGGGCAAACAATACGTGCCGCCGCCCGAGACTGTGACCGCCGCGGTGGCGCAGTCGGCCACGTGGCCGACCGTGATGACGGCGGTGGGCTCCCTCGAGGCGGTCCAGGGCGTCATGGTCACCGCCGAACTGACCGGCAAGGTGGTCAGGATCGCTTTTGAACCGGGCAGCGCGGTGAAGGCGGGAGACCTGCTGGTGCAGCAGGACACGACATCGGAGGCCGCCCAGCTCCGTTCGGCGGAGGCCTCCAAGGAACTGGCCCGGCTCAACCTGGAACGGGCCAAGGAACTGCTGCCCCAGAAAGTGATCACCCCCTCCAACTACGACAGCGTCGAGGCCGAGTTCAAGCAGGCTGCGGCCCAGGTGGACGCCATTCGCGCCACTATCGCCAAGAAAACCATCCGGGCCCCCTTTGCCGGCCGCCTGGGTCTGCGCCTGATCAACCTGGGCCAGACGCTCAACGATGGCGACACGATCGTTTCCCTTCAGGCCATGGATCCGATTTTCGTCAATTTCCAACTGCCCCAGCAGGAAATGGCCAAAATCCGGCAGGGTCTGTCGGTGACGCTGACCAGTGACGCCCTGCCCGGTAAGACCGTCGAGGGCGTCATCACCGCCGTGAACCCGCAGGTGGACAGCGCCACCCGCAACATCCGTGTTCAGGCTACCGTGGCCAACACCCGGGAGCACCTGCGCCCCGGCATGTTCGTCAATGTGGCCGTGGTGCTGCCGGAAGTGCAGACGGTGCTGACCATCCCTTCCACCGCCGTGCTGTATGCTCCATATAGCGACTCGGTGTTCACCGTGGAAAACAAACCCAATGAATCCGGAACGTCCCCGGAAAGCGTCGTCCGCCAGCAATTCGTTCGTCTGGGGGAGAAGCGAGGGGATTTTATCACCGTGTTGTCCGGACTCAAGGAGGGCGAAACCGTGGTGAGCACCGGCGCGTTCAAGCTGCGCAATGGCCAGGCCGTGGTGGTGGACAACACCCTGTCTCCTGAGTTCAAACTGGCGCCGCAACCTCAAGAAGGATGATGTAGGGTCCATGAAACTCACCGATCCGTTCATCCGCCGGCCTGTTCTCGCCCTGGTGGTCAATCTGGTGATTATTATCGCCGGCCTCCAGGCCATCCGCTCCCTCAACGTGCGCCAGTACCCCCGCAGCGACAACGCCGTGGTCACGGTGACCACGGTCTATGTCGGGGCCAGTGCCGACCTGGTGCGCGGGTTTATCACCATCCCGCTGGAGCGTGCCATCGCGGCAGCCGACGGCATCGATTACATCCAGTCCCAGAGCGCCCTTGGGCTCTCCACCATCAGCGCACGCCTGAAGCTCAATTACGACCCCATCAAGGCGCTGTCGGAAATCAGTTCCAAAGTGGATCAGGTGCGCAACGATCTGCCTCCGGAGGCCGAGGTGCCCACGATCAACGTGGAGTCGGCCGACAGCCAGTTTGCCTCGGCGTACCTGAGCTTTACCTCCGAGGTCCTCCAGCAGAATGAGATTACCGACTACCTCGTGCGCATCGTTCAGCCGAGGCTGTCAGCCATCCAGGGCGTCCAGCGGGCCGATGTCCTCGGCGCCCGCACCTTTGCCATGCGCGTCTGGCTCAAACCCGAACGCATGGCCGCCTTCAACGTCAGCCCGGTCCAGGTGCGCCAGGCCCTGGCGGCCAACAATTTTCTGGCGGCCGTCGGACGCACCAAGGGTGCGCTCATTCAGGTCAACCTGACCGCCAACACGGACCTGCGCTCCGTCGAGGAATTCAAACGCCTGGTGGTCCGGCAGCAGGATGGGGCCGTCATCCGCCTCGAAGACATCGGCGACGTGGTGCTGGGCGCCGAAGATTACGACACGGAGGTGCGCTTCTCCGGTCAGACCGCCGTTTTCATGGGCATCTGGCCCCTGCCCAACGCCAACTCGGTGGACGTGATCCGCCTGGTGAGCAAGGAGATGGATGCCATCGGTCGGCAGCTTCCCGAAGGCCTGGATGCACGCGTGGCCTATGATGCCACCAACTATATCAGCAATGCCATCCGCGAGGTGGTCAAGACCCTCTCCGAAACCCTGCTGATTGTCGTTTTCATTATTTTCATGTTTCTGGGTTCCCTGCGATCGGTGCTGGTGCCGGTGGTGGCCATCCCGCTGTCGCTCATCGGCGCCGTTTTTCTGATGCAGGTCCTTGGTTTTACCATCAACCTGCTCACCCTGCTGGCCATTGTGCTTTCTGTGGGGCTGGTGGTGGACGACGCCATCGTGGTGGTGGAAAATGTGGAGCGCCACCTGAGCGAGGGTAAGTCCCCCATCGATGCGGCCCTGCTGGGCGCCCGGGAGTTGGTCGGCCCCCTGATCGCCATGACGGTCACCCTGGCGGCCGTCTATGCGCCCATCGGCCTGCAGGGCGGACTGACCGGCACTCTGTTCAGGGAGTTCGCCTTTACCCTGGCCGGTGCGGTCGTCATCTCCGGTATCGTGGCCCTGACCCTGTCGCCCATGATGTCGTCCAAATTGCTGGTCCCGGGAATGTCCGAGCGCGGCTTCCCCGGCAAGATATCCCGGGATTTCAAACGATTCACCGCTTTTTACGGGCGTCTTCTCGATGGCACGCTGAATGCCCGGCCGGCGGTTTATACGGTTTGGATCGTGGTCAGCCTGCTGACCATTCCCATGTTTCGCATGTCGCCCAGGGAACTGGCCCCCCCCGAGGACCAGGGCGTCATTTTCGGTATCATCGATGCGGCGGCCAACTCGACCCTCGACCTGAACAGCCGCTATGCAGCGGCGGTCAACGATGCCTACATGAGCTTCCCGGAAACTAAATTTACCTTCCAGATCACCCGCCCCAATTCGGGTATTGCCGGCATGGTGGTCAAGCCCTGGGATGAACGCGAGAACACCGTGGCACAACTGCTGCCCCGGGTGCAGCAGAAGGTTGGCGCCATTCCCGCCATCCGGCTCTTCGCGGTCTCGCCGCCCGCGCTTCCCGGCGGCGGCAATTTCCCGGTGGAACTCGTCCTGGCCTCCACGGCGGAGCCGGCCGAGATGCTTGCATTCGCCCGGCAGATTCAGCTCAAGGCCATGGGCAGCGGTATGTTTGCTTTCCCGCCCATCATCGATGTCAAGATCGACCAACCCCAGTCGGAAATCGTCATCGACCGGGAAATGGTGGCCGACCTGGGCCTGGATCTCCAGCAGGTGGGCAGCGACATCGGATCCATGGTGGGCGGCAACTACGTCAACCGTTTCAGCATTGCCGGGCGCAGTTACAAGGTGGTGCCGCAGATCAGCCGCACCGACCGCCTGAACCCGGATCAGCTGCGCAGCATCTACGTGACCGGTCCGGACAACCAGCTGGTGCCCCTGAGCACCATCGCCACCATCCGCAACTCCACCGTTCCGAGATCCCTGAACCGCTTCCAGCAGCTCAACGCCGTCACCATCAGCGGCGTGGCCGTTCGGCCCCTGGACGAGGCCCTGCGCTACCTGGAGGACGAAGCCGCCAAAATTCTGCCCAAAGGCTACGTCCTGGACTACACGGGCGAATCGCGCCAGCTGCGCACCGAGGGCAACTCCTTCATCCAGGCCTTCGGATTGGCGGTGGTGCTGATCTTCCTCGTTTTGGCGGCCCAGTTCAACAGCTTCAGGGATCCCTTCGTGATCCTGGCCGGCTCGGTACCCCTGGCTATTTTCGGTGCCCTGGTCTTCACCTTCCTTAAAATGCCCGACCCCAATGTGCCCTTCTGGACCCAGGGATGGACCACCACATTGAACATATACAGCCAGGTGGGCCTGGTGACCCTGGTGGGTTTGGTGTCCAAAAACGGCATTCTCATCGTGGAGTTCGCCAACAGCCTCCAGCGGCAGGGACGCGCCAAGCGGGAAGCCGTGCGTACCGCCGCCATGACCCGGTTGCGGCCGATCCTGATGACCACCGGCGCCACGATAGCCGGCCATTTCCCCCTGACGCTGGTCAGCGGTGCCGGTGCCCAGGCCAGAAACTCCATCGGCCTGGTGCTGGTGGGCGGCATGGCCATCGGGACCCTGTTTACCCTGTTTGTGGTGCCTTCCATCTACATGCTGGTGGCCCGCGACCACTCCAGGGATGCAGAATCGTTGATCGGTTCACGGCAAAAAGCATCCTGAACGGGATGCCGGCCGATTCCGGTTTAATTTTAAATTCCTGGAGAGGAAAATGAATCTATTACTGGCGGCCTCGGGAGTGGTCCTTTTGGTGCTGGGCTGGAAACTGTTCTGGTTGTTCGTCGGTGTGGTGGGCTTCGCTGCCGGCCTTCAGGCGGCCCAGCTGGTTTTTGGGCCTCAGCCCTTCTGGGTGCTCTGGGCGGCAGGGCTGGTGTGTGGGGTCATCGGTGCGATCCTGGCCCTGTTTTTCCAGAAACTGGCTATCGGTATCGGGGGATTCGTGGCCGGCAGCACCATTGCCCTCCACCTGACGCTGATGATGGGGTACCATCCCGGCGCGCTGGTGGCCTTGATCGGGGGTGTCGTCGGTGTGGTGGCCCTCTATCTGCTTTTTGACTGGGCTTTGATCATTCTCTCTTCGGTGGCAGGGGCCACCTTTATCATCGAGGCACTCGGCCGGCATGCCCCCTATGCACCGGTGCTGTCTGCGGCACTTGTTGCCGCCGGCGTCATCTTCCAGGCCAGGCTGCTGATCGTTTCCCGAAAAGGGGGTCATTAACCCTCTCATCAAAAAAAGCCAGGGGAGAGTTCAACTTGAATTTTCATGGCATGTCCTTTGCTGCACTTTATCAGTATGGAAAGAACCTGAATTTCACCCAACAATAAGGAGCCCATGCATGTTTAAAAAAATCCTTTATCCGACCGATTTTTCCGATGTGGCGACAAAAGCACTGGATTACATCAAACAACTCAAAGAAGCCGGAGCGCAGGAGGTGACCATCCTTCACGTCATCAACCAGCGTATCATCGACGGGTTGATGCGTCATGCCATGCTGGATAAGGATATCCTGCAATGGCGAAACAAGGCCGAAGAGATTGCTCAGGAATCGCTGGTGGAAATGAGTAATGAATTGGAGTCATTAGGCTTTACGGTGAAGACCGTGGTCAAGACCGGTTTCCCATGGCGCGAAATACTCGAGGTGGAACAAAAGGAAGCACCGTCCATTCTGGTTATCGGATCGCATGGGCGGTCCAACCTTGGAGAGGTGTTCCTGGGGTCCGTTTCAGACCGGGTGATCCGCAAATGCAAAGGGCCGGTCATGGTCATTAAAAGGGATCCTGAGGATTGAGAGAAAACGGACCGCACACAATGATCGACGAAACTGAGGGTTGAACCATGCAAAAAGTATCCATAATCGTTTTGGGTATCCTGTTGATCGCCCCCTTGAGCTTTGGCGGAGGAAATGGGGAAATATTATTCACATCGATGGGTTGTATGTCCTGTCACCACCCGGAAAAGGCTTCCAAGATCAATCCTTCCCTTGTGGATATCGCCCAGGCCTATCAGGGCAAACAGCCCCAATTGATCGGTTATTTGAACGGCCAGGAGGAGGCCATTGTCAAACCGGAAAAGGCAGGTATGATGAAACGCTTTATTGAGAAGACGAAAGCGTTGACCGACCAGGAGCGGGTCGCCCTTGCGGATTTCATCTTGGGGCATTAAATTTATTCGTCTGGATCCATCTTGGCGACGGCCAATGCCTGAACAGCGAACCGACATCGGACCGCGACATGGGTTGTCGCCTCGTCCCCAACACCTGAACCGCGATAGCGAGCGCCAACCCCGCCGCTTGCGACGGGGTTGGCAAGCGACCTGAAAATCGATATTTTACCCTTACGGTGAACCCTCCCCGCGGCTTGCCGCGGGGAGGGTTCAAAAGGAACCTCTTATGGCCGTCTTCAATCTGAGTCAATGCAGACTGATCTGCCGTCGGGTTTTTGCACTGATTCTGGCGGTGGTGATCGTGTCGGCTTGTTCCCAGGTGCCCATCACCGGTCGTTCAGGCCTGCATCTGTTGCCCGATTCCGAATTGGCCACCATGAGCCTTGAGCAGTATCGAACGGTCCTGGGTAAAAGTCAGCTTTCCACGGATACCCGCCAGGTGGCCATGGTGCGCCAGGTGGGTATGCGCATCGCCAACGCCGCGGAAGCCTTATTGAAAAAAACCGGCGCGCAGGGTTCCATCGCCAATAACCATTGGGAATTCAATCTGATCCAGGACGACAAAACCGTCAACGCGTGGGTCATGCCCGGCGGCAAGGCTGCGGTCTATACCGGCATCCTGCCATTTACCCGGGATGAAACCGGACTGGCGGTGGTGCTGGGCCATGAAGTGGGGCATGCCCTGGCGGGTCACGGCAACGAACGTCTCAGCCAGGGCTTGCTGACCCAACTCGGTGGTACGGCTCTGTCGGTGGCCCTTCAAAGCCAACCCCAGCTGACCCAAACGCTGTTCATGGAAGCCTTTGGTGTGGGAACCAGCATCGGGTTTCTGCTGCCCTACAGCCGACTGCACGAGCGTGAGGCCGACCGCATCGGCCTGACGCTCATGGCGCGGGCGGGATATGACCCGCGCGAGGCGATTCCTTTCTGGCAGCGCATGCAGGCGCAGGAACAATCCCGGCCGCCGGAGTTTCTTTCAACCCACCCGGCGCCGGAAACCCGCATCAGGGATATCCAGTCCCACCTGGCTGAGGCACTGCCGTATTATCAGGGGGCCATCCGCTGAACGATCAAAAGGTGCAAGCGGCTTGCTTTGGGAGCTGGTTCAAGGCAATGGAGATGTTATTGGGCAACCTCCTCGAAGCTGGTGACCATGATGGAGCGGGTGGCTTTGCCCTTGGACAGGGTGCCGGTGACCTTGACGGTCTTGCCGATCATGCTGGTCAGATTTTGGCCCAGGACCATGAAGGTCTGGCCATCGGTCGTTTTGATCACCGGCGTGCCCTTGTCGCCCTGTTCACACATTCCCTGAATGGTTTCAGGGGCTTTTTTAGCTTTTTCCGCAGCAACGGCACCGCTGGTGATCAACAGGCCGAGGATCACAAAAAGCGCCATTGCCAATGTAAAGACGTTGATTTTCTTCATTTTCCAGTCTCCTGAGGGTTACGGTTAATATGATCCATCGAACAGGGTTGGTGTTGGGTGTCCTATCCGGTGGTATCGTGCTTTTGATGGGTTTGGTTGCTGTTTTATCCAGCAATAAGTGTACCAATAAAAATACTAATAATAACATATAGTTATATTTACACTTGGGATTGTAGGAATCGATAGTTCCGCATTATCCACGTCCGACGGGGTCTTTGTGACTCCGGTATGGCTGGAATGCCAGATAACATTAAGATATATTTCTAATTTAAATGACGGTCAGCCATCAGCTCCAAAGCTTGAAAAATGGAGCTCCCAGTTCCGCTTTTTTCACCACCGGGTCCCGCACTTTCCGCTTTTAGTTCACTCCGGTTTCACTTTTTCCACGCCGGCGTTAATTTAATTTCAGGATTTGACCATCAGGACAAAGTGGATGGATGGGGGAAGAAGAGGCCTGCTGGAACCAGTCAACTCCTCTCCATTGCGCCTGATCGGTTTATCCATGGTGGGACGGTTGGATTATATCGTCAACCCGGCCAGCGCTTTGTCCGGTCCCAGCAGGACGAGCACGTCACTGTCTTTGACGAGGTAGCGGCCGGTGGGGATCATGACCACACGTTCGGGCACCAGTTCCTTCACGGCAACCACCTGAATCCCTTGATTGTTGATCAGATCCAGTTCGATCAAGGTCTTTCCGACAAATTCCTTGGGGGGGGCCAGTTCAACAATGCTGTACCCCTCCATAAAGGGCAGGTAGTCGAGTACATTGGGGTTGTCCAGCCGTTGGGCGGCGGTCAGGGCGATATCCTTTTCAGGGAAATAGATCTCGTCGGCCCCGATTTTCTGCAGAATGCGGCCGTGGGCATTGCTCACCGCCTTGGCCACCACCCGCTTGACCCCCATATCCTTGACGTTGAGCGTGGCCAGGATGGAGCTGTTGAGCACGGATCCGATGCTCACCACGACGGCGTCCATCGTTTCCAGTTCCAGCTCTCTGAGGGCTTGCAGATCGGTGGCGTCGGCAATCACGGCCCGGCTCACCTGATCCCGGATTTCCTGGACCTTCCGGGGGTTGATGTCGATGCCAAGCACCTCGTGGCCTTTCTGAAACAGCCCGGAGGCGAGATAAAAACCGAAATTTCCCAGTCCGATCACGGCAAATTGTTTTTTCATGTTTTCATCCGATCATGATGTTTTCTTCGGCGAACTGAAACCGGTTGACGCGCTCCCGGCTCACGGCGAGGCCGATGACCATCGGGCCCAGCCGGCCGATGAACATGATCGCTGATAGGGTGATGCGTCCGAATGGGGTCAGGGTGTCGGTAATGCCGGTGGACAGGCCGACGGTGCCAAAGGCGCTGATGGTTTCAAAAAACAGCTCGAGGAAGCGCCCGCGGGTCTGGTTGTGGGAGACCCCGCCCAGTTCACTGACCAACAGCACCATGACGGCCAGGGTGATGGTTGCCGCGCTGATCATGACCACGCTGGTGGCCTTGGACATGCTGGCCTCGGTCAGTGTGCGCCGAAACACCTGGGGGCGGCTGAATCCTCTCAAGCGCGAGATGCCCAACACCGCCAGGCCGGCGACGGTGGTGGTCTTGACTCCCCCGCCGCAGGAGCCGGGACAGGCGCCGATAAACATGAGGATGCAGAGCATGAAAAGGGTCTCGTTGGCCATGATGCCCATGTCCAGGGTATTGAATCCGGCCGTCCTGGCACTGATCGACTGAAACAGAGCGGCCAGCAGGCGTCCGGGGATGCTCAGCGGCGACAGGGTGTTGTTCCACTCCATGAGCAGAATCGCCAGGGCTCCCAGGAGGATCAGAAGCGCGCTGGCGGACAGCGCCAGGCGGCTGTGCAGGCTCAGGCGCTTCACGGTTGGCTTCCTGCTGAGCAATTTGTTTTTTAGATCGGCGATGACCACAAAGCCGATGCCGCCGATGATGATCAGCCCGCTTAACACGCCATTGACGACCCAATCTTCACGATAGCCGACGAAGCTGTCCCGGTAGAGAGAAAAACCGGCGTTGCAGAAGGCGCTGACGGCATGAAAAATGGCCGGGTAGGCGGCTTGCTCCCAGCCTGCCGCGGGGGCCGTCCACAGATAGAGGCACAGGGCCCCGGCCGCCTCGATGGAAAAGGCGGTAATGAAGATCGCCCTGAGCACCGAGGCGACGGTTTGCTTGCCCTCGCCGTAGGTGAAGGTGTCCTTGATGATGGCTTGTCCGGACAGGGTGGGCCGCCCTTTCATCATCATGAGCAGCAGGGTGGAGACCGTCAAAATCCCCAATCCGCCCACCTGGATCAGCGCAAGGATCACCAGTTGGCCGAAAAGGGTGAGCTGACGGCCGATGTCAAGGACGGACAGGCCGGTGACGCAGCTGGCCGAGGTGGACATGAAAAGCGCATCCACAAACCCCATGGGCGAACCTGCGGCAGATGCCGGCAGCATGAGCAGGGCCGTGCCCACGGCGATCAGCAGGGCGAATCCTAAGATCGACATGCGTGCCGGGGAGCGGAGCAGGTAAAATGACATCCGGGAAATCAGTGAATCGTTGTCCATTTTTTCGGTTATTTTGAGCAGCGCAGTGCCAGCATTGATTCATTTTTCATAACGGATGCCAGGTGCCTTAATCATTTGCTTGATTGCTTGATGACGCTGCCACAGGCAATGAACCAAACTTAAATATGTTTCAGTTTAACGGCCAATATTTTTTCGACACCAGGTATGGCCTCACGGGTAGTAAAAATAATGATACGGTCGTCCGGTTCGATGACGCTGTCGCCGCCAGGGATGATGATGGTCTCTTGGCGGATAATGCCGGCCACCATGGATCCTTTGGGAAAAGCGTTACAGTGGAAAGGATCATCAGCCGGGCTGTTCGGCCTTGATCAGTTTCAATTTGCGCCACAGCGCCGCGCGACTGATCCCCAATGTTTCCGCGGTCCTGGATTTGTTCCCATGGGATGCTTCAAGGACTTCGACGATGTAATGCTTTTCCAGCTCCGCCAGCGTTGAGAACTGCCTGGTCTCCAGCGGCCTGGCCGATGTCGGGTCTTCGAGAAATCTTTCCGGCAGGTGTTTCAGTTCAATCGTGCTGCCGTCGGCAAGGATCACCGCCCGCTCGACAATGTGCTCCAATTCCCGCACATTGCCGGGGAAATCGTAATCAATGAGGCGTTTCACGACCTTCGGTGAAACAGAATCGACCGGTTTCCCCAGTTCCTGACGGTATTTGTCGAAGAAGTACCGAAACAAGGGATGAATGTCATCCCGGCGCTCGCGCAGCGGCGGAATGGTTAGTTCGAACAGTTTCAGCCGATCGTAGACGGCTTTTTTAAACGATCCCGCTTTGACCCGTTTTGCCAGATCGGTATCGGTGGCAACAAGGATGCGGATATCGATGCCTGTATCCTCAGTATGGCCGGATCGTTGACTGTCGGCCATGTCGAGGACGCTCTGCAACTGATCCTGCATCGTGAGAGGCATTTCTTCAACCTGGTCGAAAAGGAGCGTTCCCACCGGGTCGGTGCTGAAAATACCGTCGCGGGTTTGGATGGCCTCTGACAGATTCCCGCTTTTGTATCCCAGCAGCTGCCCGGCGAGCTGCTCGTTGCCGAAGTTTGCACAATTGATGGCCAGAAAACGATGCTTTCGGCGCATACTCCCCGCGTGAATGGCTCTGGCTGCCAGTTCCTTGCCGGTGCCCGACTCTCCACGCAGCGTGACCCTGCAGTCCAGTGACGCCGCGCGTTCAATATTTTTGCGTAACTCCTGCATGGCCGGTGTCTCACCGACAATGCGCAGCTGGTCCATGTCGCCGGATCGATTGGTGCCGGTTGAACGCCTTTCGACCCGATCGCCGGTGTCGAAAAGATCACGGTGGGGGTGGATCTCGATCGCATTGGCGGGGTAGGTGCCGGACTTGCCGGCGCCGGCGACCGGCGTGCGAGACGATTCTGCCGAGGGACGGATGACCACGACTTTTCCATCGGCATTCAGCTTCTTGATAAAGCCCCAGAACGCCCCCATCTCATCTTTTTCGAAATAAAGCGCGTTCAGCGATTCGGTGGCCTGTTTTACCTTTTCGCTGCCGTGCCCGGTGAGCAGGACGGTTTTTAATTCAGGATGGATTTCTTTGAGTTTGGTGATCGTCACCAGACCATCCATACCGGGCATTTGAAGATCGACGATGGCCAGGTCGATGACATTTTTCTTGGCAACATCGATTGCCGACATGCCATTGGTCGCCGTGATCGGGAAGAATCCAAGCACTTTCATGCGCTGGGCAATGGATCGAAGCAATTTTTCTTCGTCATCGACCAATAGGACGCGTTTTGCCATTTCGGTCATATTTTCGTTCCTCACGCCAGGGTCAACTCAATTTGTTTCATTTACGTAAAATAGTCAAACAAAGTGTTTACAAATTAAACTTTATATTTTATATATTCTCTATAAATTGTTTTTTTAAACAAATCAACAAAAAAAATGTTTTAAAATGAAACACTTTGACTTATTGATTGTCGATGACGAACAGCGCTATGCCGATATGCTGGCCAAGCGTTTGCGCCTGCGCAGGCTGACCTGCAAGGTCTGTTATGATGGCCGCACGGCCATAGACCTCGTCGGGGAGGAAACTTTTCCGGTGGTTATCCTCGACCTGCGATTGCCCGACCTTTACGGCACGGAGGTCCTGACAAGGATCAAGCAGCGTCGGCCCGAAACCGCGGTCATCGTTCTGACGGGTCACGGGACGGATAAGGACCGGGATCAGTGCATCGCCCGGGGGGCGCATGCCTTTATGAACAAACCGTTGGACATCGATTGGTTGGTGGCCATGATGGCCCGGATTAAAGAAAGATCGTCATGATGACATCCCTGAACCGATTTCCGGGGTCCATGTGGCCCCGGTTTCACCGCAACAATGACGAGCATCTGAATCCATATTACACCTTCAAGGATTATCGACAGACCTGGGGCATGACGATTTTTATCCTGATGATGACGGCCCTTTTGCCGCTGGTCGTCATGACCCTCATCTATTACCAGCTCATCGAAACATCCATCAATACCGAATCCCTCCTGCGGACCGAGCGGCTGGCTTCGAACGCCCGCCGGGCGGTCACTTACTTTCTGGAGGAACGCCTGGCGGCCCTGACGTTCACGGTCAATGAAATGGACTACGACCAGTTGACCAATCCCGGGCATCTTTCCGAGGTGCTCCGGAATTTGAAGTTGGGTTTTGGCGGGTTGACCGATTTGAGCGTGATCGCGGATACCGGAACCCAGGTGACCTATGCCGGCCCCTTCAACCTGGAAGGCAAGGATTACAGCAATCAACCTTGGTTCATGGAGTGCCAGCAGCACAATGCCTGCGTCAGTGAAATCTTTTCGGGCTACCGCGACGTTCCCCATATCGTCGTGGCCGTCAAATCCATGCGCCCGGACGGCCGGTTCTTTGTGTTGCGGGCGACCCTGGAGACCGAGCGTCTGATACAGACCCTCTCATCTTACAAAACCGGGGAGCACGCGGATATCTTCCTGGTTAACCGCAATGGCATGCTCCAGACCCCGTCGCAGTTTTACGAAGGGGAGTCCCATCATGTGAATATTCGCCTGCCGGATTATTCCGATCGGACGAGAGCCGTGGTGTCGACCGATCGGAACGGTCAACCCATCCTCATCGGCTATGCGTTCATCGACACCACGATTGCTCCGACATCGTTTATCCTCATGGTGGTTAAGCAAAAAGCCGGGATGATGAAAGTGTGGCTGGACCTGCGATCCCAAATCAACTGGTTTTTCGGCGTCAGTGCCGTGATTATCGCCATTGTGATCACCCTTACCTCCACGGTGATGGTCAACAAGATATTCCAGGCAGACCGGCAGAAAGCCGAAACCATGGTCGCTGCGGAGCAGAACTGTCAACTGGCTTCCATCGGACAGTTGGCTGCCGGGGTGGCCCACGAAATCAACAACCCGCTGGCATTGATCAATGAAACCGCCGGCTATGTGAAAGACCTGTTCACCATCAAAAAACAGTATAAAGACGATGCCGAACTGGTGGAACACATCGACTCGATTCTCGACGCGGTGGCGCGTTGCGGCACCATCACCCGGCAGCTGCTGGGCTTCGCCCGCCATTTTGACGTTCAAACCCAGTCTATCAATTTGAATGACATGGTTGCCGATGTGATCAATTTTCACAAGAAAGAGGCTGAGTATCGCAATATAAAGATTCATGTGGACATTCCGGAAACCATTCCGCTCATCCAAACCGATCGGGGAAAACTGCAGCAGATCATCCTCAATCTGGTGAATAACGCCTTTCAGGCTATCGACAACGGGTGTTTTCTGGATATTCGTGCGGAGATGGATGGGCATGAACAGGTGCGCCTGTTCATCCGGGACAATGGGTGCGGTATTTCGGAAGATCACCTCAATAAGGTATTCGAACCGTTTTTTACCACCAAAAAGGAAGGCCAGGGAACCGGTCTTGGCCTCTCGATTACCTATGGCCTGGTCCAAAAACTTCATGGAAACATCACGGTTCAGAGCAAAACGGGCCAAGGGACCACGTTTGTGGTCACACTGCCCGTCCAAATCAAGAAGGAAGCCTAATCATGAAGGTGCTGCTGGTAGATGATGAAGAAAAATTCGCGCTGATGCTGGCCAAACGGTTAACATTAAGGGGGATACAGGCGGACGTCTTTTTTTCTGGTGAAAAGGCGCTGGAAACGGTCCAACAGGGCAACCGTTTTGATGTGGCCATCCTCGATGTCAAAATGCCGGGAATCGGCGGTATTGAATTGAAGCGGAAGCTTGGCCTGCTGGACCCGGGGATGAAGTTTGTCTTCCTTACCGGCCATGGATCCAACATGGATAATACGACGGGGGCCAATGAGGCAGAGAACTACCTTCCCAAACCGTTGCAGATCGACGTGCTGATTGAAACCCTGAATCGTCTGGCCGAAGTGCCGCCAGGTGTGACCGATTTCGACGGCTGATCTTGACGGAACAACTCGGGCGGATGCTTCCGCAGCGGTAAATGATTTCATGGAAAGGGTTACGGATGGACAACGCGACAGATTGGTTTGGATACGACAGCCTGGCATTTTTCGGAAAGGTCAACGCCTCGATTTCCCATGAGCTGAAAAACGTCATGGCCATCATTTCTGAAACGGCCGGACTGCTCGGCGATTTGTCGGAAATGGCCCAGGGGGGGAAACCCATCGACCCGGATATGCTCGCCAGCAGCACCGACAGCATCATCGAGGAAATCCAACGGGGATTCACCACCATCCGACAGATGAACCGGTTTGCCCACAGCGTGGATACCCCCGTTTTATCCGTAGACCTGATGGACATCCTGGACCTGGTCCGCAATCTTTCCGAGTACCTTTCCTTTGCCGGAAAAACCAACCTGCACACTGGTGAAGGGGCTGCCCCCATGGCGCTGACCTGTCCGTTCATTCTCCAGGCAATCATTTATCAGGCGGTGGTTCAGACGTTCCAGCATGCCGGTCCGGGGGCGCAGCTGGATATATCCGTTCAGTCCAAAAACGAATCGACCTGGCGGATCCTTTTTGACGGCTTCAGTCTCAAGGACGGTGAGGTGTTCCCCGATGACCGCATCACGCGAATGGCGGCATCGATCGGTGTTTCCATCAGTTATGATCGAGGTTCGGATCGCCTGGCGATCGATGTTCCGGTCTCCATTGGGTTTGTTCAGGGCAATGGCGCGGCTGGATGATGGCCGGAAATGAAACTGCATCGACCGGGAAAGGGTCTCAGCAACGGAAAACATTAGGATAGGAGTGGTACATGTTGGCAAAGGTATTCCCCTTTTTGGCGTGGTTCAAAGGCTACGACAAGGCATCTCTCCAACTTGACGCGCTTTCGGGCCTGACCGTGGCCCTGGTTCTGATCCCCCAATCCATGGCATATGCCCAACTCGCGGGACTGCCCGCCTATTACGGACTTTATGCCTCTTTTCTGCCGCCGATGATAGCCGCACTGTTCGGATCGAGTCGCCAGCTGGCCACCGGACCGGTGGCGGTGGTGTCCCTGATGACAGCGGCCTCCCTCGCGCCGCTGGCCACCGCAGGCAGTCCCGGATACATCGCCTATGCCATCCTGTTGGCCCTGATGGTCGGACTCTTTCAGCTGACCCTGGGCATCCTGCGGTTGGGGTTGGTGGTCAATTTTCTGTCTCACCCGGTGGTCAACGGCTTTACCAACGCCGCCGCCATCATCATCGCCTCCTCTCAGCTTTCCAAAATGTTCGGTGTTTACGTCGACACCGAGCCGCACCATTACGAAACCATCATCCACGTCGTCAAGGCGGCCACCCACTACACCCACTGGCCGACCCTGCTGATGGGGATGTTCGCCTTCGGCGTCATGTATGGTCTCAAGTGGCTTTCGCCGCGGATTCCCAATGTTCTCGTGGCCGTTGTCATCACCACCTCCATCTCCTGGGCAACCGGATTTCAAAACGACCGAAACGCCAGCATCGAAGCGATTGAATCCCCGGCTGTGCGCAGCCTGATCGAACGGTTCAACACGGCATCCTCGGCGCTGCCATCGCTGGCTGAAGGGCGAACTCAATTCGGTGAAGCATTGAGCAAGGCCAAGCAGAGTCATGACGATATCGGCATCCTGGATGCCGAACACGAGGTGGATGTGGTCAACCTGAATATCTCACATCTGCAGGCCGAAGCCCACGGCTGCCGGGAGCAAATCAGAGCAATCCTGCTTGCCGGTGTTCCCCAGGCCGATGGATCCCTTAAATTCTTTCCTGAGGAGCAATTACCTGCCGGCATGGAAAGCGACGGGAGAACATGGCGCATCAAGATCGGCAACGAACCCCTGAACACCGCCAACCTCAAGATGATGGGCGGCGGCGCAGTGGTCGGCACCATACCGAAAGGCCTGCCGTCGCTGGACATGCCGCCGATCGACCTCGGGGTCATGCTGCATCTGCTGCCTTTCGCAGCGATTATCTCGCTGTTGGGCTTCATGGAGGCGATTTCGATTGCCAAGGCCATGGCCGGCAAAACCGGACAACGACTCGATCCCAACCAGGAACTGATCGGTCAGGGATTGGGCAATATCTGCGGCGCGATCGGAAAGAGCTATCCGACCTCAGGTTCATTTTCACGTTCGGCGGTCAATCTCCAGGCCCGGGCCGTTTCCGGATTATCAAGCGTTTTCACCAGTCTGGCTGTCGTGGTTGTTCTTTTATTTTTTACGCCGTTGCTTTATCATCTTCCCCAATCCGTTCTCGCAGCGGTCATTATGATGGCCGTTATCGGTCTGCTGAACGTTTCCGGTTTTATCCACGCCTGGAAGGCAAAATGGTATGACGGCGCCATCTCCATTATTTCGTTTGTCGGCACCATGGTTTATGCGCCCCACCTGGACAAAGGCATCATGATCGGTGTCGCGCTCTCCCTGGGGGTCTTTCTTTACAAGAGCATGCGTCCCCGGGTGGTTTTTTTGTCCCGGTCGGAGGACGAGGAGTTGCGCTGTGCGACGACCCATGGGTTGCAGGAATGTGCATATGTGACCCTGGTGCGGTTTGATGGCCCCCTCTTTTTTGCCAATGCCAGCTATCTGGAAGACACGATCACCGAAATTATTCGCAGCAAAGCGGGCCTCAATCATATCCTCATCGCCGCCAACGGAATCAATGACATCGATTCATCGGGTGAGGAGACCTTGTCGCTGCTGGTGGATCGGGTTAGAAGCAATGGAATCGACATATCGATGAGCGGGGTCAACGAGTCGGTGATGGAAGTGTTCGGCCGCACGCACTTTATCGCCAAAATCGGTGAAGACCATCTTTTCCCGACCTTGGAAAAAGGCATCATCGCCATCCATGAATCCGCTCACGCGCAAGACCAGGAAACGAACTGTCCGCTGTTGACCGCGTGCCGACTCGTTGAAGCCTAAAAGGAGGAGAAACCCATGCCAGTCATTACCTTGTTCAGCGGCAGCTACTGCAACGAGAAACCGGTTCTCAAGGAAATTGGTTCTCTAACCGGTTATCGGCTGATTTCGGATCGGGAAATCATTGCCGACGCCAGCCGTCTCTCCAATATACCCGAAAACAGGATTGAGCGCGTGTTTTCCGATAAGACATCGGTATTCAACCGCTTGACCCATGAACGGGAGCGTTCGTTGGCGCATCTTCGGTTGACCCTGGCAAAACAACTTTCTGAAGACGGCCTGATCATCAGCGGTTTTGCCGGTCAGCTGATTCCTCGACATATCAATCATGTGCTGCGGGTTTGTCTGATCGCCGATATGAATTCGCGAATTGCCGTCGCCGCCGCTGAGCGCCACATCGCAGACGCCGATGCCCTCAAGATCATCCACCGCGAAGATGAGACGTGTGCCGAATGGATCTATCTGCTTTTTGGCACCAAAGATCCCTGGAATGCCTCCCTCTATGATATCTCCTTTCCGACCGACAAAACATCGCCGGATGAAATTGCGGCAACGATTGAAAAAAGTATCACCGCCTCAGTCATCAAACTCGCCGGTCGATCCAGAACGGCTGTCGATGATTTTAATATCGCCGCCCACGTGGAAATCGCTCTGGTCAAGAAAGGCTACAACGTTGGGATCGATGTCCGGGGCGGCGCCGTCACATTGACCATCAACAAGCATGTGTTGATGCTAAATCGCCTTGAAGAAGAGCTCAAGTCGATCGCCGTCCGGGAGCCGGGGGTGATCTCGGTTGAGACCAAGGTGGGGCCCGGGTATTACCAAACCGACGTTTACCGTCGCCAGGACTTCGACGCGCCCTCGAAGATCCTGCTGGTGGACGACGAAAAAAAATATGTCCAGACGCTATCCAAACGATTGATGATGCGTGAACTGGATTCGGCGGTGGTTTATGATGGCGAATCGGCCCTTGAATTGGCTCGGGAGGACGAACCCGATGTCATGATTCTAGACCTCAGAATGCCCGGTATCGATGGCATCGAAGTGCTGCGTCGCGTGAAAAAGACCCACCCGGCGATCGAGGTGATCGTTTTGACTAGCCAAGGATCGGAAGCCGATAAAAAAACGTGCATGGAATTGGGTGCGTTCGCCTTCCTGTCCAAGTCGGTAGATATCGAAGAGCTGAGCAAGACCATCGAGGCCGCTAACGAGAAAATCCGTCAACGGCGAGCGGGCCAGGCGTCCGGCCAGACGGAAAGTTAACTACCGGTGAACCCTCCCCGCGGCTTGCCGCGGGGAGGGTTCACCGGTAGGATAAAAAAAGCGATTTCCAGCTCGCTCGCCAACCCCGCCGCATGCGGCGGGGAATGTGCTCGCTATCGCGGTTCAAATATAGGCAAATTGGGTTGCGATCAAGGCATGCGAAAACGTTTACCGAAAGCATAGGACTGATTATCCGATAATCATCTTTTCTTAACCTAAATAGGTGGAGGGTGTCATGGAAACGGAAAACACGATTAAAATTCTTTTGGTCGATGATGAAGTCAAGTTCTTGAAGGCGGTTTCAGACCGCTTATCTATCAAAGGCTTCGACGTAACGACGGCAACCAACGGAGATGACGCCATCGACGCGGCCAATCAAGGCGGTTTCGACGTGGCGGTGGTTGACCTGCAAATGCCGGGCACCGATGGTGCGCAGGTTCTAAAGATTCTCAAACAGAACCACCAGTTTATCGAAATCATTATGTTGACCGGACATGCCACCGTCGATTCAGCCGTGGAATGCACCAGGCTCGGCGCATTCAAATACCTGGAAAAGCCTTACGATTTCGACAAGCTGGTGGAAGCGCTCAAAGAGGCCTATCAGGCCAGATTGCAAAAGAAGTTTGAAAGCAATCTGAAACGGATGGAGGCGATTCAGAAATTGTCCACGCATCAATCTCCGCTGGGGCTGCTTAGGGCAATGGCGAAGCTGGATGATAACCGTAAATAATAATAATTAAAAGGAACATGATATGAGAAAATCGCTTAAGGTACAATCCGCTGTAGCCACCATTTTCGCTTTTATCATTGTTGGGATGGTTATCGGCTGCGGCAATCAAGAGAAGTTGGAGACGCAGATCAGCGGCTCCTGGCAGCGCACCCAGGGTGACGGAACCGTCGAGATCAACCTTGACAAAAGTCCGATGTCATTGGTCTTCGATGGCAAGACCTACGCGGCCACCATCAATAAAGTTGATAAGGGCAACAACCGTGTTCATCTCAAGGTGGCAACCGACAACGGGGCCTCGGAAGAGTGGATTCTGCATCAGATTTGGAATGACAACGGATCGACATTCACGCTGGCCTTCAGGCACAACGGTAAGCAAGAGACACTGGTGTCCGCCGGCAGATCTTGATGGGGTTTCAATTCAAAATGAAAATGAAACTGAAGACTGCAACTATACTATTTTTCACACTGGTGCTGGTTGCTTCTCATCCAGGGATGTCTGACGCCGATGCGAATTCAATCGTCGATGAAATGCAGGCGGTTACATCGTTTTCGTATCATGCCGGTCCGGGTGATTCCCGGCAGACAGCACGTGCACTGGCCCTATATGGGGCGAAATACGAGTCCGTTTTGTTGTCGGCCGACCATCTGGCCGGCAGGGGCTTGTTGAAAAATTACGCGGACAGGCAAATGGAGATCTTCTGCCTCGTTGTCGATAAACTGCAGTACAGCATGCTTGACGATTCGTTTTCTGAAAAAGACCGCATCGCCTTGACCAAGATTAAAAGCAGCGTTTCGCTGGACGACTTTGTCAGAGCCGAAATCCGGAATGCCGAGTTTGAGAAGGCTGAAGCTAATTTTACATTACAGGAAGAGATGGAACCGGTCGTTCCACCGGCCATCGCCCCGGCACTGGAACTATCCAGAGCGTATCGCTACATCAGAAGACATCATTGGCGCATGGCAATTATCTACCTGGATCATCTTGAGAAGAAATATCCCCACTGGGGCGCGCTTTTCACTGCCAAGTCGACTGCCTATCTGGGGATGCATGAAACCGAAAGGGCAATCAGCGCCTTGTCGTCGGCCTGTTATTTGGGCGATCAGGAAGCCTGCCTGAAATTAAATGAACTGGATCCGTCGGATTGAATCTCCGGAAGGCGGTTCTGTTCGCTAAGAATAAATTCCGCCGGTCATGAGCGGCCATTAACCGCAAGCTCTATTGAGCGGGCGGGCGGAGGTACGAAATGAAAGCATACAAAGTCAAAAACCTGATGGTTCCCCTTTCAGAGTATGCCACGGTCTCTGAAGCGGCCACACTCCTGGATGCCGTCAAGGCATTAAAGGAAGCGCAAGCCGCGTTTAATCAAAAGCGCTATCGGCATCGGGCCATTCTGGTGATCGACAAAAACAATCACATTGTCGGCAAGTTGAGCCAGCATGATGTGATCGAGGCCCTTGAACCCAATTACAAGGCGATGAGAAATTCTGCGCCCAGTGGTTCAATTCACAGGCTCGGATTCAGCGATGCGTTCGTCAAATCGACCTTAGAGCAATACCACCTGTGGGAAAAAGCCCTTGAGAATCTGTGCCAAAAAGCGATCCATCAGAAGGTCAATGCGCTCATGTATTCACCTGGCAAGGGTGAATTCGTGAATGAGAGTGCAAGCATGGATGAAGCCATACACCGGCTGATCATCGGTCGTCATCACTCCTTGCTGGTGACCGCAGATCATGACGCGCGTGAAATCGTCGGTGTACTCAGACTCACGGATGTCTTTGAGTTTGTCAGTGATGCGATGCAGGAGTGCTTACTGAAGTAAGGTTATTAACGATTGACGAGTTGGAAAGGGCGCTGAGATGGAAGGGGTTTTTGTTCCGATTGTTGTTTTTCTGGCGGTCTATGTGGCGCTGACCTTTGAACTGGTCAACAAGGCCGTTGCCGCACTGCTCGGCGTCATGATCCTGCTGGTGCTCCACGTGGTCAGTGAGCACCAGGCCGTCGAGTTTATCGACTTCGAAACCATCATGCTGCTGCTGGGCATGATGTCGATTGTGGCCATACTGAGAAAATCCGGCTTTTTTTCGATCGTCTCGGTCCGGATCGCCGAGTTGACCCAGGGCAGTCCGCTGAAAATATTGATTCTCTTTTCCATCGTCACCGCCGTCCTGTCCGCTTTTCTGGACAACGTGACCACGGTGCTGATCATCATCCCCATCATCATCGAACTCACCGCCGGCATGGGCCTGGACCCCAAGATGTACGTGATCAGCCAGGCGATCATCTCCAACATCGGCGGCACGGCCACCCTGATCGGCGATCCACCCAACATCATCATCGGTTCCAAGGTCGGATTGACCTTCAACCAGTTTGTGTTGAACCTCTCCCTGCCGATTATCTTCTGCATTGGGGCCGCTTTGGTTTATACGTGGTCTACCAACCGGGACAAATTCAAGCCCATCGACACCAACCTGGCCAAGCTCTTTTCGGTGCAGCTGCTGCTGGAGAAGATCCGCTACCATTTTCTGGACACGAAAATCGACAAGATCTTCCTGACCAAAGGGCTGGTCTGCCTGGGCCTGGCCATCGTCCTGTTCGTCACCCAGACGATCACCAAACTCTCCCCGGGCGTGGTGGCCGTCTTCGTGGCCATGATCCTTTTCGTGATCACCCGTATCGACGTGGAAGAGATGCTGGAAGAGATCGAGTGGAGCACCCTTTTGTTTTTCACCGGCCTGTTCATCCTGGTGGGGGTTTTAGAAGAAAAGGGGGTGATCGAATGGATGGCCCACAACATTTTCCTGCGCGTGGGGGACAACCCCTATGTGATCGTACTGACGGTGCTGTGGGTGTCCGGCATCGTCTCCGGATTTTTGGACAACATCCCGTTTACCATCACCATGATCCCCATCGTCAGGCTGATGCTGGAAAGCAACCCGATTCCCAACAACATCCTCTGGTGGGCGCTATCGCTGGGCGCCTGCCTGGGGGGCAACCTGACCATGATCGGGGCCTCGGCCAACATCGTGTCCGTGGGCATGGCCAAAAAATTCAAGCATAACATCTCCTTTTTTGATTTCGCCAGACAAAGCGCCGTGATTACCCTGATCACGCTGGTGATTGCATCGGTGTATTTAACCCTTTTTCTCTGGATATCCCTATGAAAGCGCACGACAAAAAGATATTATGCAGCCTGATCCGCGATCACGAGGATAATGTCGGATCCTCCAGGGCCACCATGATGGCGTTGAAGGCTTTTATCGAATCGATCAAGAAAGTGAAGTGTGAGGTTGGCCAGGTTCGGGATCTTTATTTCGAGCTGGCCGAGGCAATAAAAAATACGGAACCCAAGGTTATTCCGCTGATTCACCTGATCGAGGAGTTCGAAAAAGAAGTCAGGGACTTGGATGGCGACACCATTGATGAGGTAAAACGTCGGGCCGTTAAGATTCTGGAAGAGAAGCACGAGAAGATTATCACCAAGACCGGCAAAGTGATCGAGCACGGCCTGACCTGTATCAACCAAGGCGATGTGATCATCGTGCACACGATCAGCTACGACGTCACCAACATGCTTAAGCTGGCCAAGGAGGTGCTGCAGAAAAC
The DNA here is from genome assembly GCA_963705435.1 of uncultured delta proteobacterium. Lineage (GTDB taxonomy): Bacteria > Desulfobacterota > Desulfobacteria > Desulfobacterales > Desulfosarcinaceae > Desulfosarcina. The sequence goes on from CAVPJR010000001.1 coordinate 139,356, forward strand.
CTTTAAGGTGATCGTGCTCAAGCAGGACCTGGCCAAGACCCGCCGGCTGATCAAATCCCTGGCCGCCGCCGGGATCGACATGGAAATCATTCCCGAATACAGCCTGAGCCACACCATCGAGCAGGGCAACAAGGTGTTCATGGGCGCATTGTCCATCACCGACGACATGAAGGTGGTTTCGGCTATTGGATCCGCCAATATCGTCAGCCTGTGCCACCTGAACAACCTGCCGGTCTACCTGTTTGCCAATACCCTCAAATTTTCCCACCGTCCCTCATCCCAGCAGCGGATCCATCGAAAAGTGGAATCCAAAACCCACGGTGACCTCTCTTTCCAGCTGATCACCCACTCTCACGACGCCGTGGACTTGAGGCATGTGGATTTTCTGGTGACCGAAGACGGCATCATGGACAAGGCGGCCATCGCCACCTGGATTGAATCATCCCCGCGGCAAGCCGCGGGAAATGTTCACCGTAAGGATGAAGAATCGATTTCCAGTTCGCTCGCTAACCCCGCCGCAAGCGGGGGTAGCGCTCGCTATCGCGGTTCAAAGCAGCCGGGGCAAGCATGAAAAGAACCAATCCATTGAAAACAACCGCCGTATGAGACAATCATGAACATGGTCGACGCGGCAATCCTGATCTTCTGGTTGGTTTGTCTGGTCAGGGGAATCTTCAGAGGACCGGTGAACGAGCTTTTCTCAATCGCCGGTGCCTTGTGTGGCCTGTTTATCGCCGCCTTTGTTTATCCTTATATCACCAAGGCGTTGTCCGTTTGGATCGACTATAGACCAATGCCCGGTCTGACCTGTTTCCTCACGATTTTCGGCATTGCGTATCTTCTGGCGACGGCATGCGGCGTCATTGCAACCTACCTGATGCACCCTCGTCGATCAGGGTGGTTGAGCAAGGGCTTGGGCGCCGGACTTGGACTTCTCAAAGGAGTGCTGGTCGTTGCCGTGCTTCTGGTTCCGCTGGTGGCTTTTATGCCAAATCAATCCACATGGATTAGCAGGTCTGGAATCATTCCATATGAAAACCGCCTTTCAGGAGAGTTGGTCCATGCCATTCCATCCACAATCGGCGACCCGTTCTCATTCCATATGAAGGGTTACATAAAAGCATGGAAACGCAACGGAGGCGAACTGGATACCAAGTAAAATAGAAGGTCTAAAGAACGAATGGTATCCGTGGATCAAAAGATGATCATCAATCGCAGGCCCCTGCATTTGCAGGGTGCGGTGTTTTGGGGCGCGTGAGGCTCGAGGCATTGCGGGTGAATATCGGGATGGGGTACTGATGGCCCCGACAACTTCCACCGCCGGCAATCCGGTACCGTCAGCATACAGGCGGATATCTCTACCCGGGTCCCGAGGGTAAGCCGGCCGCCCCAACCACCACCGCTTATAAGGCCGGTGGACGGGCCGGGTTCAGTTCAGCGGTAATTTCCGCAACACCGACTTGACGCCGTACCGGGCCAGCTCTTCGGCCGAAAGCCAGCGAAGGCCCATGCCGAGCTGTTTAAAACCATCCACCACATCGTCGGTCAGCGCCTGCTGGGTTTCGTCGAAGGCGCCGCGCCAGAAGCGAACGCCCGTCTTGACGTCGATCAGGTAAAGGGCAAACCCAACCGACGCGGCGCTTTCCGGCATATCTGCCAACGCCCCTTTTTCCCGGTACTGCCACACGGTACCCACCATGACGACCTGCGCATCCAGTGCTTCTCCCAATCTGACGGCACGTTTGCGCGGGGAATCCAGGGCCGGGTCCGTCACCAGGGTCCGGTAGGCCTCGGCTACGCGATCCGGCGCGACCAGCCGCTCCTCGACGCGCCGCTTCAACTCGGCATTGACGATCCGGGTCATGACCTGATCGGCGTCTTCCGGCAATTCCCGGTTGTCGAGGACAAGCTGGTTTAACGATTGGCTCAGGGGCTTGGCGATCGGCGCATTGGGCGACTCCAGTCGGCCCATCAGAAAAGGCATCAGCGCGATTTGGGCCACGGCAAGTTCGGGCAGGCTGCCCTGGGCGGCTTGGGTTTGGGCGTCGCACCGGCCGGGGTATGGCGCAAGCATCAACCACACTGCTGAAAAGGCGGCAAATCCGACGATGGATTTTTGCATGGATGTTCCTCCTACTTGTTTCAAACAAACGGGGCTGCATGCCAATTCAATTTGGCGTCAACTCCATCGGCACATGGATATCAGATTGAACGATCGACCACAACATGGTAAAAATAGACGCTATTCCGGTATAGGGTGGTCTTCTTCAGGTGGTTTCCCTGTTCCGACACTTCACCCGTCGTTCCCCAGGTCAAGGCTTCACCATGGAGACATTTCTTCAGACTTACGGATACTGGGCCATTCTGATCGGCACCTTTCTGGAGGGGGAAACCATCCTCGTGCTGGGCGGCCTGGCCGCCCATATGGGGTATATGGATTTGACCGGCGTGATCCTGGCTGCATTCGCCGGCAGCCTGTGCGGCGACCAGCTTTTTTTCTTCCTGGGGCGCCGTCACAGCGCCTTCCTGTTGAACCGGCGACCGTCATGGAAATCCAAACTGGAACGCGCCAACCACCTGATCGACCGCTTCCAGACCCCGCTGATTCTCGGATTCCGTTTCCTTTACGGATTGCGGACGGTCATGCCCTTTGCCATCGGCATCAGCCGTGTGCCGGTGTTGCGGTTTGTTCTTCTCAATGCCATCGGTGCGATTGTCTGGGCCGCAGTCGTGGCGGGTGGCGGATACCTGTTCGGGAATGCGCTTGAGGGCCTATTGGGTAACATTCGCCATTACGAGAAGATGCTTTTCGCCCTGGTGGCCGTTGCCGGTGTTGTCGTGTGGGCGCTTCATCTGCTTCGGCGCCGCCGGAAAGCGGTCCGCGGGGCGAAGGAGACCAGGGGGCAGGAGGGCGCGTGAAGACGAAAACGTGGGCATGGGTGGGACCGATTCTGGGAGTGGCCCTTTTTTCACTGGCCGTCTGGGTTCTGCACCGTGAACTGTCAGCCTACCACTTCAAGGACATTCTTCATCGTATCGGATCGATCCCGACCCGCCGCATCGCCGCTGCGCTGTTGCTGACCGCTGCCGGATACGGCATCATGACCATCTATGACCTTCTGGCGCTGCGCTATCTAAAGCAATCTTTGGCTTACGCGAAAATAGCCATGGCTGCATTCATCGGCGCCGCCTTCAGCAACAACATCGGCCTGTCCATGCTCGCCGGTGCCTCGGTGCGCTATCGGCTATATGCGTCCTGGGGCCTGTCCGCCCTGGAGATCACCAAGCTGGTCTTTTTCTGCACCCTCACCCTGTGGCTGGGCTTTTTTACGCTGGGGGGGCTGGTGTTTGTTATCGACCCGCTGAACCTGCCAGCGGCCCTTCACCTGCCATTTTTGTCCACGCGTGCCATCGGTTTGCTGATGGGCTTGCTGGTAGCCGCCTATGTGGCAGCAGGCCTGCTGGTAAAAAAGCCGGTCAGGGTGCTTCATTGGCAGGTCGATCTGCCGTCGTTGAGAACCGGCACCCTGCAGCTGCTGGTAGGCGCGGCGGACTGGTCCTTGGCTGCCGGTGCGCTGATTGCTTTGTTGCCGCCAACGGAGCAACTCTCAATGCCGATTCTCCTGGGCATGTATCTGCTGGCCCAGTTGGCCGGGCTCGCCAGCCAGGTACCGGGCGGGTTGGGGGTTTTCGAAACGGTTTTCCTGCTGCTGGTTGGGGACATAATACCGGCCGAGGCCCTGTTGGGCAGCCTGTTGGTCTATCGAATGATCTACTATCTGCTGCCGCTGGTCCTTTCCGCGACTCTGTTGGGCATCAATGAAATCATTTTGCACCGGGCGTCGGCCAGGAAGATGATGGAGAACTATAGACGCTGGAGTGCTCCCGTTCTGCCCCCGGTGCTGGCCTTTACCACCTTTATGGCCGGCGCGGTGCTTCTCTTTTCCGGGGCTACGCCGGCCTTGGACCACCGGCTCGTGTGGCTCAAGCAGGTGATTCCCCTGTCGTTGCTGGAAGTCTCCCATTTTGTGGGCAGCTGCGTCGGCATCGCGCTGCTGTTGCTGGCCCGTGGCCTCCAGCGCAGGCTGGACGGCGCCTATTGGGTCACCGTGATCCTCCTTGCAGCGGGAATCGCGGCATCCTTGTTCAAGGGACTGGATTACGAAGAGGCGGTGCTGCTGGCGGTGCTGCTGGCGGCCCTGCTGCCCAGCCACCGTTTCTTTTATCGCCGGACATCGCTGTTGAATCAGCGGTTTACACCCGCCTGGATGGCGGCGATTGCCATGGTGGCCATCAGCGCACTGTGGCTGGGGCTGTTTTCCCATAAACATGTGGAATACAGTGATCGTCTATGGTGGCAATTTGCCTTCAGCGACTCTGCCCCGAGATTCCTGCGGGCTTCAGCCGGTGCTGCGACAGTGCTTCTGGTGTATGCCGTTGCCCGGCTCATGCGTCCTGCCGTGCACCGGCCCGCTGCCGCCACGGCAGCCGAAATGGCTACGGTGACCCAGGTCGTCAAAAACGCCACCTCCACCGTATCTAACCTCGCCCTGCTGGGGGATAAATCCTTTCTCGTCAGCCCGGAAAACAATGCCTTCATCATGTTCGCGGTCGAAGGCCGCAGCTGGATCTCCATGGGAGACCCGGTGGGGCCGGAGAGTGCCTGGCCGGAATTGATCTGGCGATTTCGGGAGATGTCGGATCGCTTCGGCGGCTGGACGGTTTTTTACCAGGTGACACCGGATCATCTGCCCTATTACCTGGATCTCGGCCTCTCCCTGACCAAGCTGGGCGAAACGGCCCGCGTTTCACTGACGGATTTTTCCCTGGATGGAAGCAGCCGCAAGGAACTGCGCTACACCCAACGCAAAATGGAAAAGGAGGGGCTTTCCGTTCAGATCCTTCCCGCCGCTCAGGCCACAGAACGATTGGATGATCTGAAACGGATATCAGATGCCTGGCTGGCCGAAAAAAACACGCGCGAGAAGGGCTTTTCCCTGGGAAGCTTCGCTGCCGCATATTTAAGCCACTTCGATGTGGCCGTGGTGAAAAAGGCCGCCACGATCATCGCGTTTGCCAACCTCTGGCAAAGTGCGAACCGTGAGGAGTTGTCCATCGATCTGATGCGCTACGATCCCGGGTCGGCCCCTCGCGGGGTGATGGATTTCCTGTTCATCCAACTCATGGGCTGGGGCCGGGAGCAGGGCTACCGCTGGTTCGATCTGGGCATGGCCCCGCTGGCCGGCCTGGAGGACCGTTCCCTGGCGCCCCTGTGGAACCGTCTGGCAGCCTTCTTGTCCCGCCATGGGGAGCACTTCTACAATTTCCAGGGGCTTCGCCAGTACAAGGACAAATTCGACCCGGCATGGGAACCCCGCTATCTGGGGTCACCCGGCGGCCTTGCCCTGCCGGCGATCCTGACCCACCTGGCCCAACTGATCTCCGGGGGCATTAAAGGAACCGTCCTAAAGTAAGAAGGAGCGTTGCTCATGAAAATAACCATTGCACTAATAATCTGGTCTGGTCCTGGGGTGTTATCAGAATGCCACGGCCGGGGAATCCACCCTCAGCTTCGGTCGTTTCGGGACCATCACCCTTTACCAGGGAAAACCCCATCCGGCCAACGTGATCCTGTTTGTTTCCGGCGACGGCGGCTGGAACCAGGGCGTGGTGGACATGGCCCGGGAACTGGCCGGCATGGACGCTCTGGTGGCCGGCATCGACATCGTTCACTACCTTAAGCGCTGGAAAAAGGACCAGGCGCTTTTGATCGGATATTCCCTGGGTGCCGACGTGATGCCCTTTGCCTTCAATCGCCTTTCAAAAACTGCTCGTGATCAGGTCAGGGGTGTCGCTCTGTTGGCCCCCGGCCGGCAGGCGGCCTTCGAGTTTCATCTCTCCAACTGGATGGGCGGCGGGGGAGGAGCGACTTACCCGATTCAGCCCGAAGTGGCGAGGATGGCAGGCCCGGAGATTATATGCTTTTACGGCCAGACAGATACGGACAGCCTCTGCCCGTTGCTGGATGCCGGACGCGTGAAGGTCGTGGAACTCAACGGCGGGCACCATTTCGGGGGTGATTATGCAACCCTGATCCAGGCCATCGCCGCTCAGGCAGGGCATTGACGACGGATCGGATCATCGGGCAGAATGTTTGTTAAGAAGCCAATCACGGCGAGAACGTTAAAGGATATGCCATGAACGATACAGAACCCACCGATAGGTCAACCGATCTTTCCGTCTGCCAGATTTGCGGAACGGACCCGGACAGCGCAGCCATGATTCCATTGGCCCTGGTCCGTCCCGCCGTGGTCAACGAAATCCGCAAAGATCACCATGATTTAACCATTGATGGATTCATCTGCAAGGACGATCTCAACCGCTATCGCATCCGTTACGTACAGAGCCTGTTGTCATCGGAACAGGGCGAAATCACCACCCTGGACCGGGATGTCCTGGAGAGCCTGAAGCAACATGAATTTCTCACCAGCAATCTCAATGAAGAGTTCGTCAGCAAACTGACCCTGGGAGAATTCCTGGCCGACCGGATCGCCACGTTCGGGGGAAGCTGGCGGTTCATCATCTTTTTCGGGTCCGTGCTGGTGGCCTGGATCCTGATCAACACCATCGCCCTGGCGGCCAAGCCCTTCGACCCCTATCCGTTCATCCTGCTCAATCTGGTTCTCTCCTGCCTGGCCGCCATCCAGGCCCCGGTGATCATGATGAGCCAGAACCGCCAGGAGGCCAAGGATCGTATGCGTTCGGAGCATGACTACCGGATCAACCTCAAGGCCGAACTGGAGATTCGGCACCTGCATGAAAAAGTCGACCATTTGCTGTCCCGCCAGTGGGAGCGTCTGGCCGAAATCCAGCAGATCCAGATCGAACTGCTTTCCGAAGTGGCCGCCTTGAAAAAAATTCGGGATTGACATGTTTTCAGAGCCAACGAGAGTGTGAAAAACAACATTTCCAGAGGCCTCGTGTTAGTCGTTGCCGGCATCGCAGCGGTCGGCGTTCTCATTGGAGCCGTTTATTTGAGGACCATTCCCGCTAATTTGGTGCGTTACCTGATCTGGCTTTCCTTAGAGAAGACGGATGTCGTCGGATGGAGTGACGGCGGCAATACCGCATTGCTGCTCGGGCGCTATTGGCCGCAACGGGTGCGACGGATGGTTGTCATCAGTGCCAATTTCAATCCGGCCGGCTTGACGCCGGAGGCTCAAAAAGAGACCTTTGAACCCAGCCGCGGGATCGTGCGCTGGCTGAAGCGTTGGTGGACAGGGGCCGGTAACCGGCTCAGGGAACTTGAAATTCGGGTGAAACGGATGTGGCAGACCCGGCCGAATTTGCGGCGTGCCGATCTGGCAGATATTACCGCGCCGACCCTGGTGATTGTCGGTGAAGCGGATGACGTCTCCACATCACATGCCCGCCTAATGGCTGAATGGCTGGCCAATGGATCGTTGGCCATTATTCCGGGTGGTCATTTCACACCGGTGACGCATGCCCGTCGAATAAACGGGCTTATTGCTGAATTTCTGCAAAAATTCCCATCTGGCGGACCATCCGGCTCCGGAAAGAGTGCGGTCTCAGCGGATTCAATTAAAATGGAGAGAAAGAATGAAAAATCAAAAGATTCTTTTTGGATCGATTAATTTGGTGCTTTTTATGTGCATGCTATTGGCATGCAGCCACAAGGAGGAAATGAGCTCATACCTTGATTCTCTGAAAATGGCCCCGCCCGTTGCTGAACCGCTTTCCTTCGAAATTATCGGACATCGTGGATATGGCAGCGCCACACCTGAAAATACACTGGCCGCGCTGCGTAGATCCGTTATGGAAGGCGTGGAAGTTGCCGAGGTGGACATCCGACTCACTTCCGACGGTATTCCTGTCCTCCTGCATGATGAAAGCCTCTCCAGAACGACAGGAAATTCCCATCGCGTCAGCGAGCTATCGCTTACCGAAATTCAAAAACTCGATGCAGGGTCAACCAACGCCAAGAAATTCAGGGGTGAAAAAATTCCAACCCTCGAAGAAGCGCTGGTCTTCGCCCGTGGCAAACTGAAGATGCTTCTTCATATGAAACTGCCAAACTCGGGGCCGGTGATCGCCGATGTAATCCGGAAGACTGATTTCCCTGTGACCGATATCTGGATGATGTCCGATCAGTTTGATACCTTAACAATCATGCAAAATCTCTTGCCCGGTGTGAGCACTGTCCATCTCGTTTTCAAATTGCCCGCTGGTCCATCGGCCCAACAGGCGTTCGTCCAAGAGCAAAAAGAGGTTGGCGCAACCCGCGCCGCGCTCAGTCTGGACGTGCCGGATGAAGATTATATGCTGGTGGCCAACAAAGCCGGGTTGCGGGTTATATTTTGGACAGCCGACCATCCTTACGATAGTGTGGAGGTGGATCGGTTCACCGCAGACGGTGTGATCACCAACAAGCCTCTGATGTGGGAGGACTGGGCCGCACGGATTCCAAAAGAGAAGCGCTCGAAGGGATAGGGAAAAAAGTAAAGGTTGATTTAAAACTCGGAAATAATCAGTTTCATAAACTGACGCCGGCTGTTGGAGACGGCCTCGCCGGATACGGCATGGCCACAAAAAAAGTAAGGGAGTAATGTTTTTCCCCAGGTTCATTGCCGATGGACTTTCGTTAAAGGGTTGACCGCCGCCCTGGCGGTCTGTATTCTCAAAATTCTTTTTTTTCAGATAGCCTGCATGACCCGATGATGATGAAAATCAAAAAAACTGTTGGAGTCCTTTTACTGGCAATCCTGCTGGTCTTTTCGACATCGCCTGCGCTGATGGCCCAGCCCGCGTCTGATCCGGCACCGGGCGACACTTCCCCGGAGGTTCAGGAGCCTGTTGATGACTACGATATGCGGCCGGAGATCGGTAGGATCGACCAGGGAAACAAAGTTGGCGAAAAGATCGCGTTGCTTGAAAAAGAATACGCCCTTTCCAGCGGGGCCCAAGGTTGATTTGGCGCGAGGCCTCTTCCCATTCGTGGGATGCTTGGCATGTCCTCGAGGACGATGGATGGATGCGTGCCGAGCCTGCGTCCGGATCATGGGCATCGCCATGATACCCAACCGGTTTGTGGTCGCCAACCCCAACAATCGTTCACCGGGGCGTTTAATATGGGCGGCTCTCGTCGGTCTTTTATGGGTGGGATTGGTCGTTAATCATGCCTTTGCCGAAGATGATTCCGAATTGAAGAAATTCAAGGCCCTGGCGGAAATGTCCGTCGTCAATACGTCGGGCAACACCGATATCTTTACGCTCTCATTAAAAAACACGCTCGAGTACGACTTCAGCCACAAATATCTGGGTACATGGAACGTTAACATATTATCTAGGGAGCAGAATGACGAAAAGAGCGCTGAACGCTATGGCACCGATCTTCGTTTGGACAATTTTTTTTCCTTCGGGACTTACGCCTATCTGTTGGGGAGTTGGTTGCAGGATAAATTCGCCGGATACGACAATCGCTACAGCTTCGGTCCGGGCGTAGGCCAAAAATTTGTTGATGGCCCCGCGCATTACCTTAAGGCGGAGATCGGATGTAACTGGACGCGGGAGGACTATTCCAGCGCGGAGACCGAGTCATTTTTAGAGGGAAGAGCCTCTGGGAGGTATGAATATCTGATCTCCGAAATCAGCAAGTTTTCGCAAAAAATAGAATACCTGCATGACTTCGAAGATCCTTCCAACTATAAGATCGAAACGGTAACCGCACTGACATCGGCATTGACCAAAGTGTTGGCCATCAAAATCGCTTACGATGTCCGCTACCAGAACCGACCCGTTCCAGAAAATCTAAAAAAAACTGATACCATTTTCAGTGCCTCCCTGTTGGTCAGCTACTGAAAGCGTTTGACTTTGAGTCCGTCCACGCGTTGATATCCATTCTTTCTCGCTTCTACCTCAATATCCCGATGGGGATATTCGGCACCCTGTGGGCCCATCAACGGTCAAGGGAGAATTCCATTAAATACGTCCCGGCCACCCTTATTTTGCCCTTTCATACTGAGGCGGCCAGGGTGCATCCCGACCTAAGATCCGGGCGGCATTCAGCGGCCAATAGGGGTCGCGCAGCATCTCGCGCCCCAGCAGGACCGCGTCGGCCTGAAGGGTGCCCACGATCTGCTCGGCCTGCGCCGCATGGGTGATCAGGCCCACCGACCCGGTGGCAATCTCCGCCTGGCTGCGGATGGCGGCCGCAAAGGGGACCTGGAATCCGGGCCCGACCGGTATCTTTGCATCCGGCACCATCCCGGCGCTGGAACAGTCGATGAGATCGACGCCGGTTGCCTTGAGCTGGCGCGACAGCTCGACGGACTGGGCCAGGTCCCAGCCGCCTGCCACCCAGTCCGTACAGGAGAGGCGCACGAAAAGCGGCAGATGGTCGGGCCAGACCTCGCGCACCGCCGCGGTGACCTGCAAGGGCAGCCGCATGCGGTTGGCCAGCCCGCCGCCGTATTGATCCGTCCGCTGGTTGGCAATTGGGGACAAAAAGGTGTGCAGCAGATAGCCATGGGCCATATGCAGTTCCAGGACCTGGAATCCCGCCTCGAGACAGCGACCGGCGGCGGCAACGAACTGACCGATCAATTTATCGATATCCGTTGGCGTCATCTCCCGCGGGGTTGGTGAGGCGTCGCTGAAGGCCAGCGGGCTGGGCGCGATCGTCAGCCAGCCGCCTTGTGCCTCCGAAAGGGCCTGCCCGCCGCGCCAGGGAGCATCCGTTGAGGCTTTGCGCCCGGCATGGGCCAGTTGGATGCCCGGCACGCAATGCTGCCCGTTGATGAATTGGGTGATGCGCGTGAAGGCCGCCGCATGCTCGTCGGACCACATCCCGCTGTCCCCCGGTGAGATGCGGCCTTCCGGAGATACGGCGGTGGCTTCCACCATGACCATCGCGGCGCCGCCCACTGCTCGGCTGCCCAGGTGAACCAGATGCCAATCGTTCGGCATCCCGTCGTCGCTGGAGTATTGGCACATGGGCGAAACGAAGATGCGATTTTTGAATTCAACGGATCGCAGTTTGAGTGGTGTAAACAGTTTGCTCATAACGCCTCCATGATCGCTCCTGACAAATGGCGTCTGAATGGTTGGATATCCCTTACTCGCTCGAGAAGACAATGTCCCCATACCAGGCGGTGGCCGCCTGTTGACTGTTATCCGTGTCGGTCATGACGGCCACCGCGTCGATGACGGTGATTTCATCATTGAAGCAGGTTTTGAAATCAGCACGCACATCACGACGTTCGTTTACCCAGCCGGTTCCCTTGCCGGACCGCAGTGCCATGACACGGGCGTTGGCTGGTAAAGGCGTTTTCCCACGTGCTCCCTGCGGGCTGCTGGCTCGACCAGACATAGATCAGCGTTCGTGTGCGCCAGAAGGCGATGCCGCCCGAGACGATGACATAGACCCGGGCCGGATAATCGTCACCGGCCTTGGTCCGCTCATCGATACCGGTCAACACATCATTGACCCGCCACGACCAGTTGAGATATGGCAATGCTTCCAGATCGATCCGAATCTCCCGCACGAGCCCCGAGGCGGCGCCTTTGCTTGCGGCTTCCAGCACCAGGCGGCCATCCTGCGCCACCAGCCGATAATCGGTCATTCCTTGAAATGATTTTGTTGTCCAGCCATCGAGGTCGCCGCTGCTGAAATCACCGACCGTCAATTCCATCCCGGCCGCAAGTGCGGTTACAGACCAGAATAAGGCCAACAGCAACATCGGCAAGGGCTTCTTCACTTTGATTGCTCCTCTCTCCTTGCTATGCGACAGGTTTGGCTATCAGCTGGGATATATGCTGTCGCTCTCGTCTTTTCTTCCGATCCGCGCCGCTTACCCATGGTTTAACCTTTTCACTTCACCGGCGTACAACGTGGCCCCTTGATGTTCCCGTGGGTGGCGCCATCGTGAGTAATTATTTCTGGCCACGATCCTTAAGCCGGCGATAGCGCCGGATGAGCGCGTTGGTCGAGCTGTCGTGTTTGAGCCTCGGCGCTTCCACACTTTCCAGCTCGGGGATCGTCCGCTGGGCCAGCACCTTGCCAAGTTCGACGCCCCACTGGTCGAAGGAATCGATGTTCCAGACGGTCCCCTGGGTGAAAACGCTGTGTTCGTAGAGCGCGACCAGCATTCCCAGGGTCTCCGGTGTCAGACGCTCGACCAGGATGGTGTTGGTCGGGCGATTGCCTTCGAAGACACGGTGCGGCGCGAGCCATTCCGGTATGCCCTCGGCCTTGACTTCGTCCACCGTCTTGCCGAAGGCCAGCGCCTCGGTCTGGGCGAACAGGTTCGACATCAGCAGGTCGTGGTGGTTGGCGATCGGATTCAAGCTCTGACAGAAGCCGATGAAGTCGCAGGGAATCAGCCGGGTTCCCTGGTGGATGAGCTGGTAGAACGAATGCTGACCGTTGGTTCCGGGCTCGCCCCAGCAAATGGGTGCGGTTTGATAGGCCACGCGCGTGCCGTCACGCGTCACCTGTTTGCCGTTGCTCTCCATGGCCAACTGCTGCAGGTAGGCGGGAAAGCGGTTGAGGTACTGGTCGTAAGGCAGCACCGCCACCGTCGACGCATCCATAAAATTGGTGTTCCATATCGCCAGCATGCCCATGAGTACGGGCAGGTTCTGCGCGAACGGTGCGCTGCGGAAGTGCTGGTCCATGGTGTGAAAGCCGGCCAGCATCGCACGGAAGTTCTCCGGTCCGATGGCAATCATGGTCGACAGGCCGATGGCCGCGTCCATCGAGTAGCGACCGCCGACCCAATCCCAGAAACCGAACATATTGGCGGTGTCGATGCCGAATTGAGACACGCCGTCGGCGTTGGTCGATACGGCCACAAAGTGCCTGGCCACGGCTCTTTCGTCGCCGAGTTGGCGCAGGCTCCAGGTACGGGCGGTGTGCGCGTTGGTCAGTGTCTCGAGCGTCGTGAAGGTTTTCGAACAGACGATGAACAGGGTTTCCGCCGGGTCGAGATCACCTGTGGCTTCGGCAAAATCGGTGCCGTCCACATTGGAGATGAAGCGGAATGTCAGGTCGCGCTGGCTGTAATGGCGCAGCGCCTCGTAGGCCATCACCGGCCCGAGATCGGAGCCGCCGATGCCGATGTTGACGATATTGCGGATACGCTTGCCGGTGTATCCCTGCCACTCACCGCTGCGGACCCGGCGCGAGAAGGCCGCCATCTGTTTGAGCACCGCATGCACCCCGGGTACGACATCGACGCCATCGACCACAATCTTCTCGGTCTTGGGTGCGCGAAGAGCCGTGTGGAGTACGGCCCGGTTCTCCGTCTCGTTGATCGGCTCGCCGTCAAACATCGCATCGATGCGTTCGCGCAGACCGCATTCCTCGGCCAATCCGATCAGCAGCCCTATGGTTTCGTCGGTGACCCGGTTTTTGGAATAGTCCAGGTAAATGCCCGCGGCTTCAACGGCCAGGCGCTCGCCGCGGCCCGGATCGTCGGCGAAGAGCTGCCGCAGATGCAGATCACCGATTGTGGCGTGATGGGCCTTGAGTGCCTTCCAGGCCGGGCGTTGGGTCAGGGATCGGCCCGGCGCGTCCTTTTTTTTCGACGGATTGCTTTGCATGTTCCTGCCCCCTGATTCCCAGTCCTGCAATTTTGCAGCAAGGCTGATCAGATAACGTTTGTATTTAACACATTGGGGTCTATTCGACCCTGCCAACGTTCAATGGAAAAATATGGACGAGCAGCCAAAGAAAAGCCATGACGATGAGATGCCGAATATTAAAAAAAGGGTTACGCCTCACGATCCAGGCGATATAAAACGGCAACCAACACCATACTGCCCGCCAACATCCAGATCGGACCGAACAGCCACAAGGCGAGCGGCACCGACAAGTAGAACCCGCGCATGCCGATGGTGTAATGCAGTGCGCCATGATTGAGCACCTCGGTAACGGCTTTCTCGGAAACGGTTGCATCGTTCTGCTGAAACGTGTTGATCATGAACCCGACGTGATTGTAGTAACGGATGCATAGGGTAAAATTAAAAAAGGTGACGAAAAATAGGATGCCCAGCAGCATCAGTTTGAACATCCACAAGGTTTCGGTTCTTGTTCCCAGCAGATTGAGCGTATGGGAGACTTCCATGAAGACGCCCGGTCGAAAAGCGGCGCTGAACGACCCCAGACAGATAATAATTGCGGTAGAGGCCAAAAACGTGGCGGCCATGACTTGATTGCGCAGCGTCTGCACCGCCAGGATGTCGCGCTTGTCTCCGATGATCGCTTCGACCCACAGGTGTCTTGCGTGATTGGTAACGCCGATGGCTGTCGTCAAGGGGTCTCGATGGACTTTTAGGTAAAGATGAAGGTGATAGACGAAAAAAACGGCGCCGGTCGAAATCACCAGAATGGTTTCGTATAGCGAGATCGTGGACATATCATGCTTTCGGCTGGTAATCTGGTTAATTACGGGGGTGAAGGTTCGAAATTTGGTCTGTCTTTATCCTTCAGCCGTGTTCACGGGTGGGCATCATCCTGAAGAAAAATGTACCGATATTCGTCGTGAATGATGTTCCGTGAGAACTTTGCTGATATTGGCCCCGAAGAAAGACTATTTTTCAGATAAATAATGATTGCCACCAGCCTATCCCATCCGCACATTTTTGTGCAATAACAAAAAACAGGGTCGTTTTGATCGTCACGGTATTTCTGGTTGTGCTTGCCATCGTATTGATGGCATGGTCTAAAAAAATCAAATGGCTTTGCAAGCGATCATGAAGGTGCCGCGATTGAAAAGAACATGTGGGCAGGTCTCCGGCAGATCGATCAAAAAAGGTGAGCCTGCCGGGAACCATCAGACGTTCAGCTACGAGGAGGCATCGTGAAAAAAATTAAAAGGATCCTGGTTGCGTGCGACCTCTCCGCCTACACCGGCGACGTTTTGGATACGGCCATCGGCCTCGCCGACAGCCTCGATGCCGGTCTGCTGGTGGTCAATGTAATCAACCAGCGGGACATGGACAGCATGCAAGAAGCCCTCGAAAAGATCGCCTTTGGCTATGAGAACGTTCCCATTTCCCTGGCCCAGCACCGGGCGGATATGGAGAACGAACGGCTGCAGTCCCTGCGTGAGGCGCTAGAACGCGCCGGCGGTGCGGATCGGAAATGCGATTGCCTGATCAAGATCGGCGACCCTTTTCAGGCGATTGTCGAGGTCATCGACCAGGAGCAGGCCGATCTGGTGGTTATCGGAACCAAGGGGCGGTCGAATCTCAGTGACGTACTGCACGGATCCACTGCGGAGCGACTGTTCCGGCGATGCCCGGTACCACTGCTCAGTGTCAGGATCAGCGGCCGTGGTGGACACAAAGCGCATTGATGTTTGAGTCCATGATGGGATCTCGACCGGAAACATCAGGATGATTGTGGATGATCGGGACCCGCGGACCGAGACCGCTCGCAGCGTGGTCTGCATGGTGGATTTTGGGGACAAGCGGTATCCGTTCCCTGACCGGGGAATAACAACGAAAGGAAATACGGCATTTGAAAACGGCAATGAAACTTGTGGCCGCGGCGACCAACGGCCGATGGATGCTTCTCCTCGCCATCCTGTTGCTGCTGGCATCATCAACCGCCTATTCCCGGGACGATGCTCCTGCGTCGAAGGAGGCGCCGTCACGCTTAACCGACCTTAGGCAAACCGTTCAGGCCGCCCTCCAGGCCGAAAAGAAAAACCTCTCGAGTATCGAAAAAAGTCTTCAAGGCCATGAAAACCGATCTCGCGACCTGATTGCCGAACTCGACCTTTTAAAAATTCAACTATCGACCACCGGTAACCTGTTGTTGGCACCCGGGACCCGCATCGATGACCTCGAAAAAGCCTGGCTTGGGGTTCGGACCACCATTGAAAAGCTGGACGGCAGGCAAGCCGAGTTGAAAGAGCAATTGGATGCCGTGCAGAAACTTGCCCAGCAGCTGACTGAGCAGAAAGCATCCGCCGAGCAGCAGCTCGAGGTCCTGAATACGGATAAACGCCATACCCTGGAAACACAGGCGTTAATTAGCGACCTGGATGCCCTGATTCGCATCCAGGGGCAGCGGGTTCAGATGCTGGGAGAACTGCAGGCCAGCTACGTCAACCTGATCGCCAGGGTCGGTGAAGCCCGACAGGGATATATCGACCTGACGGAAAAATTCAGTCTGGAGATACAGGAAAAAAAGCGTGCAGACCTATTTCACAGAACCGTCAACCCGCTCATTGGACTCGGATGGAAAAACATCGGGGGCGAACTGAAGCAGTTGGGGGAACAGATCCGCAAGATCGGCTCCCTGGAGTATTGGCTCGCCCTGGGAACCGATCTGCTGGCCAGCCGGGGGCTGCTGCCAGTTACTTCGGTACTGCTTTACCTGCTGGCCCTGGTGTTGATCATGCGCCTGCGGCGCTTCTTCCGGCAACTCAAAGACAAACCCTTCGGTGCGGAATATCCCTGGCGCCGGATGGCCATCCGGCTGTTGACCCGCTCCATGCCACAGCTGGGCACCGCGCTGTTTTTTTACATTTTTTTTCAAGCCAGAGGGCTTTTCGACACGGTTCCGGGCATTCAGGAAACATTTTTCCTGCTAATCGTATGGCTCTTCACCAAGTGGGGCCTGAATTTCATTACCCTGCAAACGCAGCAGGAGCCCCAACTGCTGCCAACCGCATGGGTTCCAAGCCTGAAAAGACTCTTGCGCCTGATTCGCTTTTTTGCGGCGGTCTATTTGGTTCTGGCTTGGTTGGTGGGATCCGAGGGCGTTCTGCCGATGGCGGCCCGCATCACTTTCGAGGCCGCCCTGGTAGCCTGGATCTTTCGATTTCGCCCCAAATTCAGAGCCCATTCCATGCCTGGGGTAGTCCCAGCGTTCTGGCAGACGATGCTGCGCCCAACGCTCTCAGTGATGGGCCACATCATTTTCATTACCGGCCCGGTTCTCGAACTGGCCGGTTACGGCGCGCTGTCGCTGTATTGGTTCACCGCGTGGGGGGCAACGATAACGGCGCTTTTCTGGGGCCTGCTCTTTTTTCTGATCCTGCGGGAAGGCGGCCAGCGCTTCTACAAGGGACCCCACACGCCTTCGGCCGCCCCTTACCGGTCGGCAGAGCCCATCCGCTGGGCCTTGTTTCAGCTCTGCTGGCTGTTGTGGGGCATCCTGCTGGTCATCACCGTCGTCTTGGCCTGGAGTGGGACCCAGACGGTTTTTTCAGGACTGGCGAAAGTCTTGCGATTCCCCGTCAGTGTCGGAGATTCCATCTTCACCTTGATGGGCCTCATCTCAGCCGCCCTGATCCTGTTTTTTACCCATCTGCTGATTCGATTGTGGCGCCACGTGCTCTCCACCCGGATACTGGCGCGAAGCGGCCTGGAGTCCGGTCTGCAGCATTCGATGACCAGCATCACGGTCTACCTCCTGTGGGGCGCTGGGGTGCTGGTTGCCCTGCATGCCTTTGGGTTGAGCAGTACCTCCCTGACGGTGGCCTTCGGTGCCCTGGGCATCGGGCTGGGGTTCGGCCTGCAAAATATTTTCAACAATTTTATCAGCGGCATCATCCTGCTCTTCGAACGGCCCATCCAGGTGGGCGACGCGGTGGAGATCAACGGCATCTGGGCGGAGGTCAAGAAGATCCGTTTCCGATCCACCGTGGTGCAGACATTCGACAACGCCTCGCTGATCATTCCCAACTCGGAGTTCATCAGCAGTCAGGTGACCAACTGGAGCTTCCGAGACCTGACCCTGCGGATCAAAGTTACCGTAGGCGTGGCCTATGGCTCCGACATCGAACGGGTTCGCAGCAGCCTGCTGGAGATCGCTGACAGAACCGAGAAAGTACTCGCCAATCCCCGGCCCGATGTGCTTTTCTCCGATTTTGGCGACAGCGCCCTGATCTTCGTACTGCGGGTTTGGACCGATGTAGACAACATGCTCAAGGTCGCCACCGCCATCCGCTTCGAGATCGACCGGGTGTTTCGGGAGCAAAACATTGAAATCGCCTTTCCCCAGCGTGACATTCACATTCGCTCCAGCGTCACGGCGCAAGCCGCAAATGAATTCACCGTCGACGTTGAACCTCCGGATAAAAAGGCAGCAATGTCCCAATCCTAAGGTTAGTCAACCATGGTCGACCGCGATGGTTTTTATTAGATTCATTATCTCTTTATTTGAAGGAATATCCGCCATCGAATGACCGTAATGCACATACCGGAGCATACCGGACGTATCAACTAGCATCTGTGCAGGCAGCCTGCCCAACTTGAACAAGCTGGTCTCTTGTCCATATAATTTTAGGACCCGATGTTCCGGGTCGGGCAGCCCGATGAACGGCAACGCTTCTTTCGTCCAGTATTTTTGAAATGACTCGGCATTCTCCGGCCCAGCAACTATTATTTCTGTATTCAATTTTACAAAACGTTTATAATCTTGACGCAACTGCGCCATGTGCCTTTGGCAGAATGGTCAGAAAAACCCACGATTGAAAACCACGAGCACATTTTTTCGGTCGGTGAAATCTGAAAGAGATACGCTGTTTCCGTTAAAATCGAGCAACGTAAACTCAGGTGCCTGGGTATTCAGTTCGACTTTGGCCATGATTGGTTCCTCACTTTAACTGTCTTCGATAGGTAAAAAGGTTAACATCCTTCGGGTCTATTCGACCTTGTAGGTCACCGTAATCATCCAGGCAGCATAATCCGGATAGGATTTTTTGAGTACTTGGACCACTCTTTCTTCGAATGTCTCCTCGATGATTTTCATTTGGCCCGGCCACAGCTTGAACTTGATGCGCAGGTACCGCCATTGGCCAGCCTTGGCGTCCTTGATCCCGAAGGTTTCCGGCGCAGCCAGGATGATGGACCGGTGTTGGTGATACATGCCCTTGGCAATGGCTTGAATCGCTTGGGATATCTCATCTTCATCGACTTCTCCCGGCAGTTGGATGTCCACGTAGGCACGGATACAGCCGCCGCGAAACTGGCTGATCACAGCAATATTTCTGTTGGGTATCAAAATCCGCTGGCCGTGCAGGTTGATCAGCGTGGTGAATCGGAGGCCGATGTTGTCGACCCTGCCGATTTCATCGCCCAGTTTGACCACTTCCCCGATGTTGAGGGCATCCGAGAAAATCAGCGTCAGACCGATCACCAGATCCTGCACAAATCCCTGCAGACCAAAACCGACGGCCAAGCCGATGACCGTTGCGCTGGCAAAATAGGTCGTCAATGAAATTTTAAATTCGCGCAGAACCATGCCGACGGCCACGAAATAAATCGAAAAGGTCACGGCACTGACCAGGATGGTAATGATGGTGGCAACCTTGGGGTATCTGCGGGTCACGCTCTCTTCCGACGCCTCGTTGCGGTCTACCTTCATCGCCAGCAGATATTGACTGAAGCGGCGGATGGCCTTGACGAAGAAGTGGGCGGCCACCGCCAAAACGACAATGAGAAGAATTCTAAACATCGGGTTGATTTGGGATAGGATGTCTGCCAATTTCATTATTTTTACCAATTAATCGATACGATGCGTCTGTTTGATGAGCCAGGATTCGACCAGCACCCCACTCGCTATCGCGGTTCTGGTTTCCCGAAGGGGACCGGCGACAACACCACGCGGATGCGGGAGGCCCGTGAACCGATGATATCCAATACCTCGGCCACCGCACCATCCAGTTCAATCCGATCCCCGACGCTCGGCACTTGACCGGTTTTTTCCGTCAACAGCCCGGACAGCGTCTCGGCCTCGATACTGTCAAGCTGGAGCTTGAGTTGTCGGTTGACGGCGGCAATATCGGTGCCGCCGGGTACAATGAACCGGCCGGGACCATCGGGTTTGATCTCCACCGGTTGGGTGTCGAATTCATCTTCAACGGGGCCGACAATGCGTTCTAAAACGTCTTCCATGGTTGCACAGCCGATCACCGTACCGTATTCGTCCACGACAAATGCCATGTGCTGATGCGTTTCCTGGAACTGCCGCAAAAGACGACTGATTCGCATCGTTTCCGGTACAAATTGAGCCGGCCGCGCAATTGAACGCAAGACACCTTCCATATCCGGGGGGACATCGATCAGGTCTTTGATGTGCACCACACCCAAAACGTTGTCCAGCGATCCGTCACATAAAGGATAGCGTGAATGCTTGTTCTCTTTTGCCAGGGCCATGCATTCAGGGAATGACCGGTTGACGTCGAAAAAAATGATATCGCTACGGGGTTGCATGATACGGCGGCAGACGGTGTCATCAAATTCAAAAACTGCGTTCAGCAGGCGGTGTTCGACCCGGCTGAGCTCCCCGTGTTTGCGTGCCAGGACCAACAATGCTTTAATTTCATCTTCGCTGTGAACCGCGTCGTGTTCAGAAACACCTTTGACCCCAATTTTTTTCAGTAAAAAGGAGGTGGTTGCATTCAGGGCGATCATGAACGGATAGGAAACAAAGTAAAAAAATTTCAACGGCAAGGCAAACAAGAGCAAAATCGTTTCCGGTCGTCGCAGGGCGTAAATTTTGGGTGCCTGCTCGCCAAAAACAAGATGCGCGGCGGTGATGGAAGTGAAGGCCACCGCAAATGCAATGCCATGTATCCAAATCTCGGAAACCACCCCGGCTGCCTGAAGCAGCGGTCGCAGCAGGTGGGCAATGGCCGGCTCTCCAATCCATCCGAGGCCAAGCGAGGCCATTGTTATTCCCAGTTGGCAGGCGGACAATGACGCGTCCATCCGCTGAGCCAGCCAGCGTGCGGTTGCTGCAAATCGTTGGTTTTTCTCTACCTGTTCATCGAGCCTGCTGGGTCGGATTTTCACCAACGCAAACTCGGCGGCAACAAAAAAACCGTTTATAATCACAAGGATAATGGCAAAACCGATATTGATCACATCCGTTGTCACGGTCGACACAGCGGAACCCTCCACATTAGGTTCAATCGATGATTTTAATCCCTACAATTAAACACTTTTCTCTGCGGCGCATGTTGGACCTGCCCTGCATGGTCTCACGCTGAGCCCTCCCTCTCTCCGGTTACCGGGTTTTTATGATATGGTGGGAGCTTGGAGCGGGAAAACCCATTTAACCGTTCAAGGAAGTGTCAGGTAAAAAAACATACGCTTTAACGCTTGTACACTCAAGCAATAATTCCATGGGCATTTTTACTTTTTTGTAGAGCGGTCCCTTCGGCTTCCGTAATATAAGATGCGCTGATTCTTGATCCTGGTTTGTTTTGGGCATAGGCAATGGGGGGGACGTGTTGGAATTGGGCGGCCGATATATCTCGATCTTGATCGGCGCGTGAACACCAAAGTAAATAAATATAAACCGATCTCGATGGGAAACAAGGGAGGGGAAACATGAATGAGGTATCCAACGGACTGGTATATGGCTACCGGCTTGGCAGCGGAAAGCTTGAAAATGCGCTGACATGGGCCGATGTCGACGCCTGGCGGCCGGAGCAGGGACTGTTGTGGATTCACCTGGATGCCGACCACGAATCGGTTCTGAAATGGCTGACGGAAAAAAGCGGATTGAGCCCGCTGGTCACAGAGGCGTTGCTGGAGGCCGGGACCCGGCCCCGCAGTGTGGTGTCCGAATCGGGCGTGCTGGCGATTTTCAGGGGGGTCAACTGCAACCCCGGTGCAGATCCTGAAGACATGGTGGCCATGCGCATGTTCGTTACCGAACAGCGCGTGATCACCATGCGGCGGAGCCGCCTCATGGCGGTCCAGGATATTCACGAGTCGCTGCGTTCAGGCAGCGGACCCACCACCGCCGGGGAGTTCTTTGTCTGCGTGGTGGACCGCATTACCGAGCGCATCGGGGAGATCGTCGCGGATATCGAAGACCGGGTGGCCGAGGTGGAGGACACCATCGTCAGCGCCCAAAGCGCGGAACTTCGGCCCCGTCTTGCCGAGCTGCGGCGTCAGAGCATCAGCCTCAGGCGTTACATCGCCCCCCAGCGGGACATGCTGGCCCGGCTGGTCCACGAGCGGATCGCCTGGCTGTCGGAGCCGGATCGGGTTCTGCTGCGGGAAATCGCCGAACGGACAGCCCGCTATGTGGAGGATATCGATGCGGCCCGGGAGCGTGCGCTCATCGCCCAGGAGGAGTTGAACAACCGGCTCTCCGAGCAGATGAACCGGGCCATGTACACCCTGTCCATCGTGGCGGCGATTTTCCTTCCGCTGGGGCTGCTGACGGGGTTGCTGGGGATCAACGTGGGCGGGATTCCCGGGACGGAAAGCCCCTGGGCGTTTTTGATCGTGACGGTTTTTCTGTTTGCTCTTGCCATCGTCCTGATCGCATGGTTCAAGAAATTAAAGTGGCTCTAGCGCGTGCGTTCCGACTGACCCTCGAGCTCACCTCCTTCATCGGTTCCGGGCAGCCAATCCAACCCACGCCATGGTTTCAGGCAACGTTCGCCTTCATCCAGGCCATGGCTATGCCTTGGCGGAGGGTCTGCATAAAGTAACATCAGTGGAAAAAGACAGAAAAAAGCAGGTTGGTTGAGATCCATCAGTGACCGCTGGCTGTCAACAACTTGTTAATAACTGCTTTAATATATTGTTAACAATGGGTAAAATTACATGCCGGGAAAAACAGCTGCTGCCAATGCATCACGCTATCCGGAGGTTAAAAAACGTTTAAAAACGGTAAAATACAAATTGTTAATAACGCTGGAATTTTAATTTATCAAATCTGCCTTTATCCGCGTTGACATCTTTCACCTATATATTCCAAATTGTGGCCAATCGTTCAGGGGTCGAACCCGGGTAATAAATTGTCCGCTACCGTTCCCCAATCCAGCGGTTTTTTTCCGCCCCTTTTATAGCGGGGCCGCTGTTCATGGCGATTCGCAGTAAATTCCCCATAAATCATGATTTACCATGCAGAAAGTGACGTGATGAATCGTATTTTGGTCATTGACGATGAGGCGTGTATTTTGGACGTGATTCGCGAAGCGCTCACGAAAGTTGGCTACACGGTAAAAACCGCGTCCAATGGGCGGCAGGGGGTGCAGTTCCTAAAGGATGCCTCTTTCGACCTGGTTTTGACCGACATGTGCATGCCGGATCTGGATGGAGGCAGTATCGTTCGCCACGTTCGACGTTCCAGCCGCCCCCTTACCCCTGTCATCGGCATCTCCGGCACACCCTGGTTGCTGGAAGGCGCTGATTGCGATGCGATTCTGGCCAAACCATTTCCCTTGCAGGCTTTAGTCGATATGGTAAAGCACCTGATAAGGATAAGCCTGACAGCTGCCCCTAAGCCCACTACCTTCCCCCTATTGATAAATGCTTAACCATCAGCCATCAATTGCCCGGTCTTAATCTGACTCGTGAGTAGACATCGTCATCCATGCCGGCGCGCTCACCGGCCTTGAGCCGATGGTAGCCCACTGCGGCTACCATGGCGGCATTGTCCCCACACAGGTCGAGGGAAGGAATGTGAACGGTGATGCCGGCATCGGCGGCATCACGGGTGACGACCGTCCGCAGGCCCTGATTGGCGGCCACACCGCCCACCACGGCCAGATGGCGGCAGCCTTTTTTTCTTGCCGCGTGGATGATCTTGTATGACAGCACCTCAACCACTGCGGCCTGAAAGCCCGCGGCGATGTGGGCCTGATCCTCCTGATAGGTTTTCGGGTGGGTCTGGACGTGTCGGCTGACCGCCGATTTGATTCCGCTGAAGGAAAAATCAAACCGCTCCTTGTCGAGAAACGGACGAGTGAAAAAAAACTTCTCCGGGTCGCCCTGGGCCGCCAGTCGATCGATCACCTCCCCGCCGGGATAGCCCAAGCCCAGCATCTTGGCCACTTTGTCGTAGGCTTCGCCGGCAGCGTCATCCCGGGTTTGCCCCAAAGGGTGAAAGTCTCGGTGGGAGGTGACATGGTAGATGCTGGTGTGGCCCCCGGAAACCAGCAGCGCCACGAAGGGGAAGGGGGGCGGGTTCGGCTCCAGGAACACGGAATCGATATGCCCCTCCAGGTGATCCACGCCGATCCATGGGATTTTATGTGCGTAGGCAAACCCCTTGGCAAATGAGAAACCAACCAGCAGCGAGCCGACCAGGCCGGGCCCCTGGGTTACGGCCACACCGTCGATTTGGTCTGCCGTGATGCCTGCCTTGGCGACGGCGCCGTTGACAACGGGAACGATGGCCTCGATATGCTTTCTCGAGGCCAATTCCGGCACCACGCCGCCATAGGGGTGGTGGACGGCCACTTGGGAGGCCACCACCGAGGAGCGGACTTCATGCCCGTCACACACCACTGCTGCTGCCGTCTCGTCGCAGGAGGATTCTATGCCGAGTACAATCATGGCTTCTGTGATTTGGGTAATTGTTATTTATTTGTCATTTGGTTTTTGGCCATTGTGATTTGTTCGTCCCGAACTGGAACGTCGAACACCGGGTGCTCAGGTCCTGCAGATCGGCTGTTTCTTCTGCCCCTCGGCGATCCATTGAAACAGTCGGACCAACGGTGCGGCGAGTTTTTTAACCCAATTTTCCACTTTCTGAATCCCTTTTAACGGACTGAAGCGCGATGTCGGTCAGAATCTGACTGCCGTCCTCGGTCCGCTGACCGCTCTGATCACACCAGTTGCACCCGGGTCCTGGCATTCTTGCGGGTTTTGGTCACTTCTCCGATGGCCCAGGCTCTTTCACCGCTGCCGGTCAGTCGGTTGAGCACCTCCTGAAGGTTTTCTTCGGGAACCACCGCCACCAGCCCGATCCCGTTGTTGAAGGTGCGCATCATCTCCTTTTCATCCACATTGCCGGCTTCCTGCAAAAACGGAAAAATGGGCGGGATGTCCCAGGAACCTTTTTTAATGGCGATGCCGCAGGCCCTGGGAATGACCCGGACGATGTTGTCCATGATGCCGCCGCCGGTGATGTGCGCCAGTCCCTGGATGGGCAGGTCCCTGACCAGAGATTGGATGGTTTCCGAGTAAATCCGGGTAGGGGTGATCAATTCTTCTCCCAGGGTTTTACCCAGTTCGGGAACGTGACTGTCCACTGTCAGCCCCAACACCTCAAAGCAGATCTTGCGCACCAGGGAATAACCGTTGCTGTGCAGTCCGCTCGAGGCGATCCCGATGATTCGGTGGCCGGGCCGTATTTCAGAGCCGTCGACGATTTTGCTGTTGTCCACGATGCCTACGGCGAAACCGGCCAGGTCGTATTCGTTCTCCCGGTAAAAACCGGGCATCTCAGCGGTCTCTCCGCCGATGAGGGCGCAATCGGCCTGGATACACCCCTCGCCGACACCCTTGATAATGTCGGTGACCGTGCCGGTTTTCAGTTTACCCGTGGCCAGGTAGTCCAGGAAAAACAGGGGTCTGGCGCCCTGCACGGCAATGTCGTTAACGCACATGGCCACCAGGTCGATGCCCACCGTGTCGTGGCGGTTCATGAGGAAGGCGATCTTCAGCTTGGTGCCCACCCCATCCGTGGAACTGACCAGTACCGGGTTTTTCATATTGGCGGTATTCAGAGAGAACAGGCCGCCGAACCCGCCGATTTCACCCATGACGCCGGTTCGTCGGGTTTTTTTGGCTATTTTCTTTATGGTCTGAACGAGGTTGTCCGCCTTTTCGATATCGACGCCGGCATCGGCGTAGGTCAGCTTTTTCTTCATTTAAACACTCCTGGCGTGTATTCGGCTGGTTAAAAAATACGCGTAAAACTAATCTGATACGGCCGAAAAGTCAAACCCAATCCGAAGATACCGGCAGGCTGACGTGGGCGGCAACCAGGCTGACGGGAGGCGGGTTCATTGGGGTGAGCGCGTCGGATGGTTTGTGCCGCTGGTCCTTGCCCATTGCGCCAATAATTTTTTGACAATGTTGATCGACTACTATACTTATTAAAATAAATCAGGGACTTTCTGACATGCCGTTGAATTAAGAGGAATGAATCATGACCCGATTTGCCAGGCTGGACCGTTTGCCGCCCTATGTGTTTGCCACCGTCAACCAGATCAAGATGGAGGCCCGGCGCGCCGGGGAAGACATCATCGACCTGGGCATGGGCAATCCGGATATCGGTACGCCTCAGCACATTGTCGACAAGCTCACCGAGGCGTCCCAGAACCCGCGCAACCATCGCTATTCAGCCTCAATGGGCATCACCAAACTGCGCATGGCCATCAGCGACTGGTACAAGCGCCGCTACGATGTGGACATCGATCCTGGTAGCGAGGCCATCGTCACCATCGGTGTGAAGGAGGGGATGTCTCACCTGATCCTGGTGACCATTCGGCCCGGTGACGTGGTGTTTGCACCCAACCCCACCTATCCCATCCATCCTTACTCGTCCATCATATCCGGCGGTGACGTGCGGGGGATACCGGCGGGGCCCGACCAGGACTTTTTCGAAAACCTGATCCAGGCCACCAAGCAGACCTGGCCCCGACCCAAGGTACTGGTGCTCAGCTACCCCCACAATCCCACCACCGAGGTGGTGGACCTGGATTTTTTCCAGCGGGTGGTGGATTTTGCCAAGGCCAACGACATCCTGGTGATCCATGATTTTGCGTACGCCGACCTGACCTACGACGGTTACCAGGCACCCAGTTTTCTGCAGGCCAAAGGGGCCAAGGAGGTGGGGGTGGAGTTTTTTTCCATGTCCAAAAGCTACTCCATGGCCGGGTGGCGGGTGGGGTTCTGCGTGGGCAATCCCGAAACCATCTTCGCCTTGAAACGGATTAAAAGTTATCTGGACTACGGCATTTTTCAGCCCATCCAGATCGCCTCCATCATTGCCTTGAATGGACCCCAGGATTGCGTGGCCGAAATTCGCGACACCTATCAATCCCGACGCGACGCCCTGATATCGGGCCTGTCCCGGGTCGGCTGGGAGATCGAAAGCCCCAAAGGCACCATGTTCGTCTGGGCCAGGATCCCCGAGCAGTACCGCAAGATGGGATCCGTGGCGTTTTCGACGTTTTTGATCCGCGAAGCCCAGGTGGCCGTATCGCCGGGCCTTGGCTTCGGTGAATACGGCGACGATTTTGTGCGTTTTGCCCTTATCGAAAACAACATGCGCATTAGTCAGGCGGTCAGGGGCATCCGCAAAGTGATGTAAAAAAATCCGTTGACAGGCGGCGGTGCTTCTTTTACATCAGGATCGAAATTGGTTGTCGAACCTTTCGGTGCCCGCATTCCGAATGGGGTGCAAGGGATAATAGGGAACCCGGTGTGATTCCGGGACGAACCCGTCGCTGTGAGCGGGGACGATGGCCGCCGAAACCACTGTGCCGTAACAGTGCCCACCCAAAAACGGTTATTTTGCCCGATATCGGCGTTGTGCGAAAAATTTTATCCTTGGAATATCAAACATATACCTGCGGTAAAATTTTTCGTACGCCTTGATATCGACCAAAATCCCTCGTTTCTGGACAGACACTGAATTGATTGACGAAACGGCATGGGAAGGGGCGGCCGGTAGAGCGATCCGCGAGTCAGAAGACCTGCCGTGAGGACATGTGTCTTGGTGGTGAAGGTAAAACCCCAGGCTGAAAATTTATTTTTCGGTCCGGGGTTTTTAGTTGGCGCAAGCGGCCGCCTGCCCCGTTTCCGTGCAAAAGGAGGTATCATGGAGTTAATCGAAAAAACCATTGCATCTATTAGACCGCTCAACGAAGAGGTTCTCGAGCAGGCCAACGCGCGGCTGGCCAACCAGGCCCGACCCGCCGGCAGCCTGGGCATGCTGGAACCGGCGTCGGCCCGGCTGGCGGCCATATTCGGCACCCTGGATGTTCGCCTCGACAACAAGGTCATCGTCACCTGTGCCGGCGACCACGGCGTCACCGAGGAAGGGGTGAGCCTGTTTCCCCAGGAAGTCACCGCCCAGATGGTATTCAACTTCGTGGGCCAGGGAGCTTCTATCAACGTCCTTGCCAAACATGCCGGGGCCAGGGTGAAGGTGGCTGATCTGGGCGTCAATTTCGATTTCGACCCGGAATTGCCCATCTTTCACAAGAAGGTGGGCAAGGGCACGGCCAACTTTGCCCGGGTACCGGCCATGTGCCGCGAGGATGCGATCCGGAGTATCGAGGCCGGCATCGAGATCGTCGACGAACTGTTGGCCGATGGGCCGGTTGACATGCTGGGTACCGGTGACATGGGTATCGGCAACACCACCCCGTCGTCCGCCGTCATCGCCGCCTTCTCCGGCATCGCCGTGGATCAACTGACCGGCAGGGGCACGGGCATCGGAGACGCCGCCCTGGCCAACAAGATCCGGGTCATCGAAAAGGCCTTGGCCCTGCACCGGCCGGATGCCAACGATCCGCTGGACGTGCTGGCCAAGGTGGGGGGGTTCGAGATCGGCGGGCTTGCCGGCCTGGTCATCGGGTCTGCGGCTGCGGGTATTCCGGTGGTGTGCGACGGTTTTATCGCCACTGCCGGCGCCCTGATCGCCTGCGAACTGGCACCGGCGGCCAAAGCCTACCTGTTTGCCAGCCACCGAAGCGTCGAGGTGGGCCACCGGTTTATGCACCAACGGCTGGGTGTCGACCCCCTGCTGGATCTTCAATTCCGCCTGGGTGAGGGCACCGGTGCCGCCGTTGCCATGGAACTGCTGGATGCCGCCACCCGTGTGCTGTGCGACATTAAAACCTTTGATGAGGTGGCGATTGTGAATGCACAGAAAAAAAATAAATAGGCCGAGCTTGACGGAAGGGAAGTGTCAGGATCTCAATATCAATTATGGGGGTATCCATGCCTAAAAAGGCCTTACCATGGATGTTCCCCAGGGCAAGATCGTCACCCTGATCGGTGCCAACGGTGCCGGCAAAAGCAGCACGCTGAGAGCCATCTCCGGCCTGATCAAAAAATAAATCCGGCACCATCAGCTAAAATGGCCAGGACATCACCCATCAGAAGGAGCAGGCATGCAAGATCTGAAACAGAACGATCCCCAGATTGCCGCACTGATTGAAAAGGAAGAAATCCGTATCGAGGAGACGCTCGACCTGATCGCCGCCGAGAATCACTCGCCACGGTCAATCATGGAAGTCCTTGGTTCGATATTGAATACAAAAACCATAGAGGGCTATCCAGGCAGGCGATTTCATGCCGGCTGCGTGAATGTTGACGAAATCGAAGAGATCGCCATCCGGCGCGCCAAGCGGCTCTTTGGCGCCCAATATGTCAATGTCCAGCCCCACAGCGGGACATCGGCCAACCTGGCGGTCTATTTCTCGGTTCTCAACGTGGGCGACCGGATTCTCTCCATGGGTCTGCCCTATGGCGGCCACCTGTCGCATGGCCACAGCGCGTCCATCACCAGCAAATGCTTCGAATTTACCCATTATGGCGTGGACCCGCAAACCGAATGCATCGATTACGATCAGGTCGGAACGCTGGCCCATAAGGTCAAACCCAGGATGATCGTCGCCGGGGCCAGCTCCTATCCGCGGTTGATCGATTATGAGAAGATCGCCGCCATTGCCCAAGAAGTCAAGGCCTATTCCTTTGCCGACATGGCCCACCTGGCCGGACTGGTCGCCGGTAAGGCGATCCCCAGCCCGGTTCCCTGCTGCGATTTTGTCACCTTCACCACCTATAAAACCATGATGGGCGGTCGCGGCGGCGTCATTCTGGCCAGAGACGAATTTGGCCAGCGCCTGAACAGCGCCGTATTTCCCGGATGCCAGGGCACCAGCGCCGTTAACCTGATTGCGGCCAAGGCCTTGATTTTCAAGTTGGCCGGGGAGCCCTGGTTCATCGACATTCAGAGAAAGACCCTGGAAAATGCGGTGATCCTGGCCAAATTGCTTGAAGAACAGGGTTACCGCCTTATTTCCGGCGGCACCGACAACCACCAGATCATCGTGGATCTGACAGCCAACGGACTGAAGGGTGCGGCGGCTGAAAAAGCACTGGAATCTGTGGGAATCGTTCTGAATCGCAATGTGATACCCAGCGATGCCCGGACACCCGGGAGCGTATCCGGTCTGCGCCTGGGCAGCGCCGGCATAACCACTCGAGGTATGGGTCAGCCGGAAATGATCCTGATCGCAGATATGATAAACACGGTCCTGTCGCAGCCGCAACATTCGGCTGAACTGGATAGGGTCGCGGCTCAGGTTAAAGCGCTGTGTCGTCGGTATCCGGTATATGCATAACTCCGGGATTGCCCCGTTTCCGGACAGGCAACGGTCCTATTATGGACGCCGACGTGGAGGGTCCTCATAGGCATCCACCAGATCCTGCCAGGCCTGTTTGTAAGCATTCAAGGCCTCGGCCAGTTGGGGGATGGTCTGGTCGGCGACCGTATCATAGCGCCGGCGGTCCATGGGGTTGACGTTTTCGTGGCGGGTGGCCTTTAAGTAGGCCAGGGTTTCCAGGGCAAACACCATGCGCCGGGTGCGCTCGGGGGTGGGCGGCCGGTAGCGGTAGGTGGATCGGATCTTCTCTACCCGCTTCGCATCCGGCGGCAACAGCGCCAGGAGGTTTCCGGTGCCTGTGCATAGGGTTTGATGGGATCCTTTCAGCCGCTCCAGCAGACGTTTAAGATCCGGTCGGCTTCGCGACACCGTGTCGGCCACCTGCCGGATTTCTCCGGGCAGTGCCTGTTTGCGATATTCCACGGATGTCTGGAAAAAGCAGGCCAGCACCAGACCACCCGAGCCCTTCAGCCGACTGCCTTCAATCTGCCTGCGGATGTCCGAAAAACGAAGGCAGTCCCTGGCGCAGATGTCCAGCATCTTGTCCAGCAGGATGTCGTTCAGTATCATCGATGAGGAGATGGCAGGGTCGTTCAGCTGCACTTCCAGAATGCCGCAGGTCCGCTCGATGCAGTCATTCATCAGTGAACGCATGAACAGCGGGCCTTTGATACGGATGCGCACCGCACGCCGCTTGAGTCGCTTCACTCCCTTGTATACACCGACCATCAGCCCCACAATGCCGATCAGGGGCAGCACCTGGCCAACGCGTCCCAATCGGGTCATGGTGCCGGTAAGATCCAGGGCAGAGTAGACCATGATGGTCAGGACCAGCCCGAAAAAAATCGTGGCGGCCACCGGATTGACGATGAACCCGCTTTCATTGACGACCACGCGGCGGCTTCTTTTGGGGTCTGGACGGATTGAAGGCATGGGCACGCGCATCGATTCCCGGGTCCACGGGAAGTGATCGGTTGGCTGGGTGCTCTTTTTTCAGCCGTTAGGTCATTTGGATGGCGGCAGGATTTTCAGGGTTTCCCGCTCTTCGGACGACTTTTGGGATTCGGGCAGAAGCAGATGCCTCTGGCTGATCAGTTTGCCATTTTTATCGATCACCGTGTCGTCTTCCATGATCAGGAAGCCGAGCTTTTCCATCACATCGTTGCGGTAGCGGTACTCGTGTTCCATGTGCCGCTTGCTGAGCTTGTAATTGCTGACGATCCAGGCGATGCCGAAAATCATTGCGGCCACAAGCAGGACACCGCCGGCGATGAGGCTGTAGGTGACCATTTTCTCTCCGGCATTGAAAATGAAGAGAAAGATGGCATCCAGCTTGTAAAACAACACCGTGCACGCCACGATGGCAAACAACATCGGCAGGAAAGGCACCTTTTTCATGTGGGTGAGAAAAAGATTGAACTGAAAGAGCTTGGACCGGCTGTCGTCCGATTCCGTGCCTGTTCCGCCGTCCTCTCCGGCGGCTGGCGCATGGCCGAAGATGAACTGGTTGAATGCCAGGATGAACACACCCAGCAGGAAGGTGATGGCGACCGGGGTGGTGAAGGAGACATAAAAATAAAACTTCCATGGAAAGGGGGCCTTGTCCGGGCCCAGATTTCCCAGAAAGCTCACCAAGAAGATCACAATCTCCACGGCGATGATGAACCAGAGATAGTTGATGAAAAAGCTTTTCAATTCCACCCCGTCGAACAGGGCGGCCAGTCCGCTGTGTGTCTCTTTTTTATCGGCGCTCATCTGAATTCACAACATGGTTAGGGTGAGGTGCCCGCTGTTGATGGGAACCCATAGTCGACCGTTGGCACGCGAGCGGATTGCCGCCCCGTGAACCGAAAAAGAAATTCCGTAAGCTTCGAATCTATAAAAACAGTCGGGAACTGTCAAGGTGTGAATAATTCAAGGATCCAACCATACCGATCTCCTATCCGACATTCGATCATCGGACCGGACGTGTCTGCCCGCTGCTTTCATCTGGCAAGACGTCAGCGAAACCAGGGCAGGGAGAGCGTGAAGATGGCCAGGTTGCCCAGCACGTGGATGACGATAGGCACCATCAGGCTCCTGCCCGTGTGGTAGGCCACGGCAAAAACCAGCCCTCCCACGATTTGGGTGATCGGTACCGCCGGCAAGTGAAGGGCGGCAAACAAGGCGGTTGAGATGAATACCGCCGCAGGAACGCCCCATCGGCGCAGGTAGCCGAATATCAATCCCCTGAAGACGATCTCCTCGGCGACCGGGGCCACGATTCCCCCCACCATAAAAAACAGAACCCGTTGGTATGCCCCTTGCGGCAGCGGCGATCGAACCAGCGTGAACGGGTCCAGGCCGGCCATAAGCAGGCCCATAAACAGCAAACTGGCCGCAGCGGCGAATCCGGCGGACCAGACCAGTCCTTTTCGGAAGCCGTTCAGCAGGGTGCGCCTGTCCAGTCCGAGCGTCTGGAGACCGCCACCCTGGACCACGGCCAGGGTCATCACCACGAGCATCTGTGCCGCTCGGGTGCCGGCGATCAGCCACAGACGGGACAGTTGCGTCCGGGTGCCCAAATAGGCGGCTGCCGTTTCCAGCAGGGCCACGGCCGACAGTGATGCTAATAGGAAAGTTGTGGAGATCGGGGTTGGACCCATCCCAGTGTCCTCAAGGCGCGGTAGCCATACATCTGAATGTACCAGTGGGAAGAGGTGTTGATCCGGTTGATGATCTCCGGCACCGCGGCCTGGTTTTTGCGCTCTCCCAGCGCCCACAGCGCCTGGCACACCACGATGGGCGACGGATCGTCAGCCAGGGCCAGCAGCATGGCATGGGCTGCCGGATCCCGGGTGTAGGCCAGACTGCGTGCCAGCCAGTATCGTTCGGCGATGTGAGGGCTATTTTCGATTCCCTGCTTTTTGACGTCCACGGCGATGTCCCGCCGGTCTTCGCAGGCCTGCCTGAGCGCGGCGATGCGGGTGATCGGCGAAGGCGCGGACAAGGCCATGGACAGATTGGCGGGGACAGCGGTGGCGGTATGTCCCTGGTAAACGGGCACCAGCAGGATGCCGCCCACCACGATGCAACAGATGGCGGCGATTAGATCCGAAACGGCCACGGTTAAAAAAAGATTGGGCAACACGCCCAGCACACTGAATAGAAAACTAAACAGAACCAGTGGTAATCCCAACAGCAGGCAGGCCAGGGTCAGGGTTCTGAACATACGGTTGCGGTCCAGTTGGCTGGAGTAGGCGGTCAGCGCTTGGTCGGGACTGCCCAGCAGTTCACCCGTGGGAACGCTCAGAACGGGTTGCCGGTTGTTTTCCAGGGAAAAGCGTTTTTGGTCCGTGTGCTGGCCGATGGTCAGGTCGGCCGGATAGCCGGCCGGGACGGGCAGGTAGTCATGGGCGCGGACGGTCCGTTCGAGCCGGGTCCAGTTGGCCCGGTCCAGGTTGCTGCCGAGGACACAGGTGCGGAGTTGTTTCTGCGCCAGGGATTTAAACGCCTCGGCGGGGAACAGGGTATAGGTATAGTAGGCGTCGGTGATGGCCTGGCCGGCCCGGTTTCCCAACAGCAGATGATCGCGGATGTTGCTGAACATATGGCGGTCGAGCACCAGACTCCACAGCAGGGCCAGGATAATGGCGGCGGATACCGGCCAGAAGACACCGGCGGTTGAAACCAGTGTCGTACGGGCCGGTAACAGATGAATGGCGGTAAAACCCGTGACCAGCGGCACCACCACCAGATAGGCGGAGCCCGCCAGGTTCCAGCCGTTGCTATTGACCAGGACCATGCCGGCTGCCCATATCAATAGGTAAAAAAAGATCGCCGTCCGACGTCGCCGGAAGGTTCGATCCCACAGCCAGGCACCGATCAGGGTGACCAGGGAAAGACCGGAACCGATGCTCAGGGTGAAGAACAGGCCTCCGGCCATGGCGGTTGCCAGAGAGTTGAGATGCTCGGCCACCCTGGCGTTGGGGACAGCCAGGTAGCCGCTGCGCATCACCACCTCGGTGGCCTGCAACAGGTCCAGATTGGACAGGTAGACATGGGCGGTGGCGATGATTTGAGCGCTCAGCAGACCGACGACAAGCACGGCCGGGGCATACAGGCGGCGTTTCATTTCGTGTTGGACACCCTCGCGGAATATGTGGTATTGACCAGAACCGTTTGGATCGGCGCTTTTTGCTACATAATATACAACCAGCAGTCCTGTTCATCCATATCAGCTGCACTGCCAAGAATCAACAACGGGAGGAGATTGAAATGAGAGAAGTCGTCATTGTCAGTGGTGCCAGAACCGCGGTGGGATCATTCGGCGGATCGTTGAAGACCGTTCCGGTGGTGGATCTGGGCGCAACCGTCTTGAAACAGACCCTAAAAAATGCCGGTTTGCGGCCCCAGTCCAGCGACGCGTTGAAGGCGGCAGGGCCTGATGCCTTGAAAGACCAGGGGCTCATCGAACTGGAGACGAATGCCATGGACTGGGCCGATGACATGCCGACCGTGTCCATCGACGAAGTCATCATGGGCAACGTGCTGCAGGCGGCCCAGGGTCAGAACCCGGCTAGGCAGGCCATGATCCGTGCCGGTCTTCCCAAGGAGACCCCGGCGTTTTCGCTCAACAAGGTCTGCGGCAGCGGCCTGAAAGCCATCGCCCTGGGGGCGTCGGCCATCATGACCGGCGAGTCCGACGTGGTGCTGGCCGGCGGCATGGAGAGCATGAGCCAGGCGCCCATGGCCCTGCCCAAGGCCCGTTGGGGGCACCGCATGGAACTGACCGGCATCGGTGACATCTACGACCTGATGGTGTTCGACGGCCTGTATGAGATCTTCTACGGCTACCACATGGGTCTGACGGCGGAAAATATCGCCGGTTTGTATAACATCAGCCGCCAGGAACAGGACGAATTGGGCGTGCTCAGCCACACCCGGGCCCGGGCCGCCATTACCGAGGGCCTCTTCGCCCAGGAAATTGTTCCGGTGACCGTCAAATCCCGCAAAGGGGATATTCTCGTGGACACCGACGAGCGTCCCATGGACACCAGTCTGGAAAAAATGGCCAAGCTGCGACCGGCATTCAAGAAAGATGGCACCGTCACCGCCGGCAACGCCTCGGGCATCAACGACGGTGCGGCGGCTGTGCTGCTGATGAGCGCGGAAAGCGCCAAGGAACTCGGCCTGGCGCCCATCGTCAAGATCAAGGCCTTCCGCTCCGGCGGGCTGGATCCGGCATACATGGGCCTGGGACCGGTACCTGCGGTTAAAAAGGTGCTGGCCGCTACGGGCATGGCCCTGGATGACATTGATATGATCGAACTCAACGAGGCCTTTGCCTCCCAGGCCATCGGCTGCATGCGCGAACTGGGCATCCAGGTTGACCGGCCCAACGAACTGGGCAGTGGCATCTCCATCGGGCATCCCATCGGCTGCACCGGCGCCCGGCAGATGGTCAGCGGCATGAACCAGATGAAGCGCAAAGGCTATTCCACCGGGTTGATCACCATGTGTATCGGCGGCGGCATGGGCATGGCGATGATCGTTGAAAGGTGATTTTTTTCTTTACTTTTTCGGCGGTTATTGGTAAATATCGGCCGGTTTTAGCGAAGGCAATAAAACCCCTCGCCTAAAGCGGCGACAGGAGATTGAAAAATATGGATATCAGCAGAAAATTGGGGATTCTTGTGTTTTGCGCCGTTCCCGCCATTATCGGCGGCGGGATCGTTTACGGGATAGCCGGCAGCTACGTTCCGGTGGCTGTTTATGTGACATTGCTCTATCTCGCAGTCGGCGCCCTTGTCAGCAACTAACCCGCTTCGCCAATTTCCTGTCTGATTCCGGCTGACAATTGATCATCCGAGTCTGACGCATCCAACATCAATTCTGCGCAAATGCCTCTTCCCGTTCTACTCAGGCGTTTGCGCAGATTGCGTTATGCCCCGTGGCATCGTGATACCACTGCCGGTTTATGGAGGAACCATGGAGGATCGGACCTCCCAGAATATGATTTTGTGGTTTTTTCTGGCCTGCTTTCTCATTTCCATGTCTTTGATGGGATGGCTGCTGTCGCCGTTCCTTTCAATCATCGTTCTGGGTGCCGTCGTCGCCGGCGCATTTCATCCGGTTTACCGGCTGCTGGCGAAGGGTGGAAAAATCAGCCCCGGCTTCGCCTCTTTGTTAACCTGCCTGCTGATTTTCTTTATCCTGTTTATCCCTATTGTTTTTTTCGTGGGGGTCCTGGCCCAGGAGGCTTACGAGCTGATCCAACTGGCCAAAAGTCCGGCCCTTTCCAGCTTCATCAATACCCATTTTACCAACAGTGCCCTGCTGGATCGGATCAACCCGCTGCTGGACAGCTTCGATATCGCCGTCACCGGAGAGGAACTGAACAAAACCATCTCCGACATCGGCAGGGCAGTCGGCCTGTTTCTTTACGACCAGGCCCGATCCATTGCGTCCAACACCTTGTCCTTTCTGGCCAGTTTTTTCCTTATGCTGCTGGTCATTTTTTTTCTGCTCATCGATGGGCCGAAGCTGGTGCAGTTTCTCATCGATCTGTCGCCCCTCCCCGAAGATCAGGACGCGCAGCTCATCGGAAAATTCAACGACATGGCCGGTGCCATCCTCGTGGGGAACGGGCTGTGCGGAGCCATCCAGGGGGTCGCCGGCGGGACGATCTTCTGGCTGTTCGGTCTTCAGTCCGCTTTTTTGTGGGGCGTGATCATGTCCCTGCTGGCGTTTCTGCCGATCATCGGCATCGGGGCGGTGTTTATTCCCACGGTGATTTTTCTCTTTTTAAAAGGGCGTGTCGGTGCCAGCCTTTTTTTCCTGATCTTTTATCTGCTGCTGTCCGGCGGCGTCGAATACCTGTTAAAGCCCAGAATGGTGGGCAAGCGGGTACAGATGCATACCCTGGTGGTATTTCTGTCCATCATCGGCGGTCTCAAGATCTTCGGCATTCTCGGGATCATCTTTGGCCCGTTGATTGCCACCGCCTTTTTGACGTTGACCAATATTTATCACACCAGTTACCAGACATTTGTTGAACACTCCCAACCCAAGCCAGACCGGCCGTGACGGTGAGCCAGCGGTTCACCCGTTGCCGGGAAGGCCAGATCAAGGATAATTCACGATCATGAGCGAAAACACGACCGACGTTCTGCAAAGCCCCGAGATCAGCATCGAAGCGGAGATGAAGAAGTCCTATCTCGATTACGCCATGAGCGTGATCATCGGCCGGGCGCTTCCCGATGTGCGTGACGGGCTCAAACCCGTTCACCGCCGCGTGCTTTACGCCATGCGGGAATTGAAAAACGACTACAACAAACCCTACAAGAAGTCGGCCCGCATCGTGGGTGACGTGATCGGTAAATATCATCCCCATGGCGACAGCGCCGTCTACGACACCATCGTGCGATTGGCCCAGGATTTTTCCATGCGCTACCCGTTGGTGGACGGCCAGGGCAACTTCGGCTCCATCGACGGCGATCCGGCGGCGGCCATGCGATATACGGAAATTCGTATGACGCGGCTGGCCCAGGAGATGCTCGAGGACCTGGATAAAGAGACCGTCAACGTGGTCCCCAACTACGATGAATCCCTCACCGAACCGTCGGTGCTGCCGGCCAAATTCCCGGCCCTTCTGGTCAACGGATCCTCCGGGATTGCCGTGGGCATGGCCACCAACATCCCCCCCCACAACTTTTCCGAGGTGATCGAAGGCATCAAGGCGTTGATCGACAATCCGGGAGTTACCTGCGAGCAGCTCATGGCTCATATTCCCGGTCCGGATTTTCCCACCGCAGGCATCATTCACGGCATTCAGGGAATCCGGGACGCCTATGAGACGGGTCGGGGCATTGTCCGAACGCGTGCACGGGTGACGGTGGAAGAGGACAAGCAAACCGGGCAGGAAACCATCGCGGTCACCGAGATCCCCTACCAGGTGAACAAGGCGCGTTTGATCGAAAAGATTGCCGACTTGATGAAGCACAAGGTGATCGAAGGCTTGCGCTATGTGCGCGACGAGTCCGACCGGCGGGGCATGCGCATTGCCATGGGGGTCAAAAAAGACCACATGGCCGGCATCATCATCAACCAGTTGTACAAGCACACGCAGATGGCGAGCAGCTTTGGAATTATCCTGCTGGCGGTGGTCAACAACCGACCCCAGGTCCTCAACCTGAAGCAGATTCTGGAGTATTTCGTCCTTCATCGCAAGGAGATCGTCATCCGGCGCACCCGCTTCGACCTGAGCAAGGCCGAAGCCAGGGCCCATATTCTGGAAGGGTTGAAGGTGGCCCTGGACAACCTGGATGCCGTGGTCAAGCTGATCCGCGAATCCAAGACGCCGGTGGAAGCCAAGGAACGGCTCATGGCCACCTTCGGCCTTACCGTCATCCAGGCCCAGGCCATACTTAGAGATGCGCCTGCAGCGGCTCACCGGCCTGGAAAGGGACAAAATCGTAGAAGAGTACGATGCCGTGCTCAAGGACATCGCGCGGTTCAAGGAAATCCTGGGCAGCGAACAGCTGGTGCTGGGCATCATTAAAAACGAGCTGGACATCCTCAAGGGCGAATTCGGTGATAGTCGCCGGACCGAGATTCTGAAATATACCCGAGAACTGACCCTCGAGGACATGATTGCCCAAGAGGACATGGTCGTGACCATCACCAACACCGGCTACATCAAACGCAATCCCATCACCTTGTATCAAAGCCAGCGGCGTGGCGGCAAAGGCAAGACCGCCATGGGCACCAAGGAAGAGGATTTCGTCTCCCACCTGTTCGTGGCCTCCACCCATCACTATTTCCTCTTTTTTACCAACTTGGGCAAGGTCTACTGGTGCAAGGTCTACGACATCCCTCAGGCCGGCCGCCAGAGCCGGGGTAAGGCCATCGTCAACCTGCTGGATTTTGCCGACGGCGAATGGATGACCGCCGTGCTGGCCGTTCCCGGGTTTGAGCCGGGTCTGCACGTGCTCATGGCCACCCGCAACGGGACGGTGAAAAAGACGGATCTCATGGCCTTCAGCCGTCCCCGGATCGGCGGAATTATCGCCCTGGGCCTGGCAGAGGGGGATGAACTGATTGCGGTAAAGCTCTCCGACGGCACCCAGAATGTGTTTCTGGGCTCCGCCATGGGCAAATCGATCCGTTTCCACGAATCGGATGTCCGCCCGACCGGCAGGACCGCCCGTGGGGTGCGGGGGATGCGACTGAGCAAGGACGACCGCGTAGTGGGCATGGAAGTGCTTCAACACGGCCAGACGCTGTTTACCGTGACCGAAAACGGCTACGGCAAACGGACCTCAATCGACGAATACCCGATCCACCGACGCGGTGGCAAAGGCGTCATCTCAATCAAGACCAGCGAGCGCAACGGTCAGGTGGTGAACATCATCCTGGTTCAGGACGAAGACGACTTGATGCTGGTGACCGACACGGGCAAGCTGATCCGCAGCCCCGTTTCCGGCACGTCGGTGATCAGTCGCAACACCCAGGGCGTGCGGCTGATGGACATGGAATCCGGTGAGCGGGTGGTCAGTGCCGCCGGGCTGGTTGAAACAGAAGAGGAAAGCGGTGAATCGGCGGATGGCGAAGCGGCTTCAAGCGAAGAGCAGGAGGAATAGAGGCGATGAAAACCACTGTGGATCTCAAGACCACGACAATTGGTGTTGTCGGGGCCGGCAGTTGGGGTACCGCGTTGGCCAATCTGCTGGCCGTCAAGGGGTTTGCCGTCGACCATTGGGTCTATGAAGCCGAGGTGAAGGCGCAGATGCTGGAGAAGCGTGAGAATCAGCGATTTCTGCCCGGTGTTGTCCTGCCCGATAATCTCCATCCATCCGGGGATTTGGAATCGGTCGTAGCCGGAAAGGATCTGGTGCTGGTGGTGACCCCCTCGCATGTCACCCGCCGGACGATCGAGCGCTGCGGCCATGCCATCGGGCCGGACACCATCGTGGTCAGCGCGTCCAAGGGGATCGAAAACCAGACGCATCTGACCATGTCCGGCGTGCTGGCGCAAGTCATCCCCGGGTTGTCGGAGGACCGGCTGGCCGTGCTCACGGGACCCAGCTTTGCCAAGGAGGTGGCCCGCCAGATGGCCACGGTGGTGACCGTGGCCTCCAGCGACACGCATTCGGCGGAATTTGTCCAGCAGGTGTTTGTGACACCCTATTTCCGGGTCTACACCATCGATGATGTGATCGGTGCCGAACTGGGGGCTGCCGTGAAAAATGTTATCGCCATCGCTGCCGGTGTGATCGACGGGCTGGGGTTGGGACTCAATACCCGTGCCGCCCTGATCACCCGCGGATTGGTCGAGATCCGCCGGCTGGGCCTGGCCATGGGGGCCCAGCCGAGAACCTTCACCGGCCTGGCCGGTGTCGGGGATTTGATCCTTACCTGCACCGGCGACCTGAGCCGGAACCACACCATCGGCAAACAGATCGGCGAGGGAAAAAAGCTCAAGGATCTGCTGGCCGGGATGCACATGGTGGCCGAGGGGGTGAAAACGGCTCGTTCGGTATACAACCTGTCCCGCGACCGGGATGTCGAAATGCCCATTTCCCACGCCGTTTACCATGTGCTTTACGATGATATGGATCCGAAGACCGCCCTTTATCAGCTGATGACCCGGGACTTAAAGCAGGAACTTGACGAAACCTGAGCAGCAGATAAATTACAAAAACCAAAAGGAAATGAACGGGTGACGGAAGACCGCAAAAAAACGCCCCACAAGGGAGAGGGACACCGGAAGCGGCTGCGTGACCGGTTTCTCAAATCCGGGCTCGATGGTTTTGCCGATTATGAGGTTATCGAGCTGCTGCTCACATTGGGCACGCCCCGCAAGGACTGCAAGGATGCGGCCAAAGCGGCCTTAAGCCGATTCAAGACCCTTCAGGGCGTCCTGGGTGCGGCGCCGGCAGACCTGTGCCAGGTGCCGGGCATCGGACCGATCAATCTGCTGGGGTTGAAGCTGGTCCCGGCTGTTTCCAGACGATACCTTCAGCAGCGGCTTGAGGGAAAAGAGACCCTGAGCAACTCGCGGGAACTTTTCGACTATCTCAATCAAACCATCCGTGATAAAAAAAGAGAGTGCTTTGTGGCCGTCTACCTGGATGCCAAAAACCGGGTGATTGCCGCCGAAACCCTTTTCACCGGGACGATTACCGCCAGCGCCGTCTATCCCCGTGAGGTGGTGGTCGCCGCGCTGGCCCACAGGGCAGCCGCCGTGATTTTCGCCCACAACCATCCATCCGGAGACCCGGCGCCGTCGCCCGATGATATGGCCATCACCCGACGGCTGGCTCAGGCCTGCGGAGTCATGGGCATCACTGTTCATGAGCATCTGATCATCGGCACCGAAGGCTACTTCAGCTTTGCCGATCATGGCCACATGGCCAGTATCAACGCCGCCGTCGACTCCCGGTAGCGTCTCCGACGAACCGTGCACCGGAATGATGAGACCGTATAGTGAGAGCTAACGATGACCGTGAACCAGAAAAAATTCCCTCCTTGTTTCGCAGACCTTGAAAGCGTCTTTCCCATGGGGCGCGAAGGCTTGAGAGAGACGCCGGAATCCTGCATGCCGTGCTATTACAAGACCGCATGCCTGAGAAAAGCCATGGCGGACAAGGGCGGCATCGCCGTCCGCCAGGAGATGGTGGACCGGGCCTACGAATCCGGCAGGGTGGGTTTTTTTGGGCGCTGGTCCCGCAAAAAGGCCCTGAGCGCACAAAAAAGACATAAAATACAAAAATCAAAAGACAAATAACAAATCAAAGGCTCTTCATCAAAGGAGAAACCATGGCAAAACTTACCGTTTCCGATCTTGACGTCAACGGTCGCCGTGTGCTCATGCGCGTTGATTTTAATGTTCCACTGGAAAAGGGACAGGTTGCCAACGACAAGCGATTGCGGGCGGCCCTGCCCACCATCCGTGATATCCTCGAACGCGGCGGCCGTCTGATTCTGATGTCCCATCTGGGGCGCCCCAAGGGAAAGCGGCTGCCCGAACTTTCCTTAGCACCCTGCGCCCGTGCACTGGGAAAGCTGCTGGGACAACCGGTGGCATTTGCCGACGACTGCATCGGACCCCCCGCCGAAGCCGCCGTTCAGGCCCTATCGGCCGGTGAGGTGCTGCTGCTTGAAAATTTACGGTTTCACAAGGCCGAGACGGACAACGACGAGACGTTTGCCCGCAGTCTGGCCAAACTGGCAGACGTGTATGTCAACGACGCCTTCGGTACGGCCCATCGGGCACACGCCTCTACCGTAGGCGTGACCCGTTTCTTGGACCGTTGCGCCATGGGTTTTCTCATCGAACGGGAGATCGCCTACCTGGGTGAGGCCCTGGATGTGCCCAAGCGGCCCTTCGTGGCCATTCTGGGTGGTGCGAAGATTTCGGGAAAGATCGACGTCATCGACAGTCTGCTGCCCAAGGTGGACCGACTGATCATCGGCGGCGGCATGGCTTACACCTTTTTCAAGGCCAATGGGTTGGAGATCGGCAACTCACTGGTAGAGCCCGATAGAATCGACCTTGCCCGTTCCTTGCTGGACAAAGGTGGAGAAAAACTGGTTCTGCCGGTGGACTGCATGTGCACTGATCGATTTGACGTTGACGCCAGAACCGTCGGTGAACTGTCTTCCGTGGCCGTCAGCGCCATTCCCGCAGACGGATTCGGCCTTGATATCGGGCCGGCTTCCGTATCGCAGTTCGCAGGTATTCTGGCGGGTGCCCGGACCATCGTGTGGAACGGACCCATGGGGGTGTTTGAAATCGATGCCACAGCCGTCGGCACCTATGCCGTGGCCCGGGCCATGGCCTCGGCCACGGACAAGGGCGCCATTACCGTGATCGGTGGTGGTGACTCGGCAGCGGCCGTTGAAAAAGCGGGCCTGGCCGATCGAATGACCCATATCTCAACCGGCGGCGGTGCTTCATTAGAGTTTCTGGAGGGTAAAGTCCTTCCCGGCGTGGCTGCATTGACGGATCGCTGACGCCGGCCATATTCCATTACACATTCCTTCTCCGGGTAGGCCATTGACAACAGGTAAAGCAAAGAAATGGTACTGGATTGCCTGTTTTCTGCTGTGTTTTCTGCTGCCGGTGCTGGTGTTCCGCCATGAAATCGCCACCGGCCTGATGACTGCCTACCGGTGGATCTCGGACCGTGATCAAGTCGAGCAGTTTGTCGCCGCTTTTGGCCGCGGGGCGCCGCTGGCCTTCATGTCGCTTCAGGTCCTTCAGGTGGTTCTGGCACCGGTCCCGGGCGAGGCCACCGGATTTATCGGCGGGTACATCTTCGGTACTGCCAGGGGCTTCATCTACTCCAGCCTGGCATTGGCCGCGGGCTCCTGGATTAACTTTGCCATCGGCCGATTCCTCGGCCGCCGGTATGTCCGGCGATGGATCCCGACCGACAAAATGGCGCGTTTCGATCGTTTGTTGAAGCGGCAGGGCATCATCGTTTTACTCATTCTTTTCATTTTCCCCGGCTTTCCCAAAGATTATCTGTGCCTGTTTCTGGGAATCACGGCAATCCCCCTCCAGGCCTTTTTGCTGATCGCCTCGATCGGCAGAATGCCAGGCACCTTGATGCTGAGCCTACAGGGAGAATTCCTCTTCCAAAAAAACTACGCAGTCTTTGCTATGGTTTTTGGGGTGATGGTGCTGGCGGCAGCGCTGAGCATCAGGTATCGGGAAACGATCTACCGATGGATGGAAAAACTGAATAGAAAAACGCCTGACAGCCGTTGACCCTTGTGGACAATCGTGTTATTTAAGAATATCAGTAGTATCCGTGGCATCGTCGCCTTCAACACCAACAGCACAATCCGTCCGCGCCTGAGAGGAATCGCAGTGGCTTTTTGGAGCGTCAGAGAAGAACTCAGTCAGTTCAACCGCCTGCGCCGTTCCTATTATGAGCTTTACCGGGACGAATTGGATCAGTTTATGCTCGATTATGCGCTGATCCAGTCCTACCAACAGTTTGCCGACCGGCAACTGCCCTATCCGTTCATTGAAAAAAGGGAACTCAAGCCCCGTGCCAGGATTCCCGGCATCGAGTACGAGAGCCAGAAGACATTCCTGGTGATCTTCGTGGAGGACGTCATCCCGGCGAGCCACAAGAAGTATATTCGTTTTTTCGATGTGAACAAACCCACCAAAACGAACCTGCGGGAATCCAAGGCGCTTCCCTTGCCCGACAAGTTCGACCGGACCCATAAATACCTGGACTCCATCCAGTTCTATGATTTCATCAATTTGCTGTTGCCGGTGGATTATGCGCTGTTGATCCAGCGCGACCCCACAACCCGCTCGGCCAATCGCTATGGCCTGACCCACTATCATGTGAGGATCGACTGGCCCATCGCCGATGCGGCCGAAGATCTGGGCCAGAGCCTGCGATATATCTCCAAAGACCTCTATGAGAAGGGTGATAAATACGCCGAACTGGCCCAGCGCAAGCTCTTCGAATATTATGGCATGCCGGTTATGGTGGGCGGCCGGCGAACGGCCGCAATGGTGGCTGCC
This sequence comes from uncultured delta proteobacterium, assembly GCA_963705435.1. Lineage (GTDB taxonomy): Bacteria > Desulfobacterota > Desulfobacteria > Desulfobacterales > Desulfosarcinaceae > Desulfosarcina. Next base: position 184,092 of record CAVPJR010000001.1, read on the forward strand.
CAATACCTTAAACGGATTCCATGCATTTCCACCGTTTATGCCGGCAGCAGCGAATCCCGGGCGCTGTACCGCATTTCCGAGCGCGGTGTCTCAAAGGCGGCGCTGGTTCGTTTCTCCAACGACGATGTCCGGCAGATTGCCGAGTCCCAGAAGATGCCGCTACCCACCTTCAAGAAGAACTATGTCATTGCGAAGAAGGGCAAGTACAATGTATGCATCTTCCAGGCTACCTATGCCTATACCGACCACTCCCGCCCGCCGGACGACGGCAAGCTCCGGGAAATCAATCCAGACGTGAACTGGCTTACCGTCGGGGCGGAGCATGTGATCCCCAAGCCAGGGGTCAGTAAATACCCGCCGATTAATCTGAATCTGATCTATACCTAAACGTTGCCCACGCCTATGGCTTCCATCTGCTTCGTTACCAAGGGATCGCGGTAAAGCTTATTAATTGCTTGAAATCGGTCGACTTTAACGATACCTTGTCAAGCCACGGCAGCTTTTTACAAAAGCGTTTCAGGTGGTCAATGAGCCGATTATTGAAAAGGAATAACGATGGAGACATTGGTTGCCCGCATTAAAAAAGAGTGGAAGGTTTACGTCATGGCCATCTGGATGATCGGGGTGAGTGGTTTCCTGTACCATCTGAGCGGACAGGTCCAGGAGATCAAGCAGACGAGCCTCAAACTGAGTTCAGACGTGGATGCCATCGAGAGCATCTTCATCAGCACGGACAATAATGTTGCCGACGTAAAAGAGCAGGTTGAGGGAATGTCCGCCAAAGTGGCGATTATCCATAAACGCGTCATGCGACGATAAGGAAGGCGTCCCGATGGACAGGTTGAAAGGATTTCAGAAGCAGTTTCTCCGTGGGTTGGCCCACGCTCTCAAACCGGTGGTGTTCGTGGGGCAGAAAGGGTTTACCCAATCGTTGGTCGATGCCATGGACGACGCTTTGGATCACCATGAACTGGTGAAGGTCAAATTCGTCGATTTCAAGGAAAAGAAGAAGAAGCTGGCCCTGGTCGAGCAGATAGAGAAATCGGTTCCCTGCGAGCTGGTGGGACTGGTCGGCCATATCGCCACCTTTTTTCGCCAGCAAAACGATCCGGAAAAGAGAAAAATCAACCTTTCCAAACAGGCTGACGGCTGATTGCCCGTCGCACTATTTCTGTTTGGGTTCCGTCCCGCTGACAAACAGCGCTTTTACCGCACCATCGACACCATCCACGGCCGCACGGCCTGTCACCGGATCCATCCACACGTTTCTCATGTTGTCCGGGATGTCAAAATAGAGCGTCGTCGATTCGGGTCGGGTGGCCTCCATGAAATCGATCCAGACGGGGAGTGCCGCCCGTGCGCCGGTTTCCTTATTCCCTAATGGTGAAGAATCATCCATGCCCACCCATACCCCTGCGGCCACCGCTGGTGAGAATCCCACGAAAAGCGCATCTTTAAAGTCATTGGTCGTGCCGGTTTTACCGCCGACGGGCAGATTGAGTCGTCGTGCCTGTTTTCCCGTTCCCTCCTCGACCACCCCTTGGAGCATGTCCACCATAATGGCGGCCTCTGCTTCAGTCATCACAGGCCGAATGGCAGGTCTGGCGCGCCAGAGTGACACATTTTCTCTATCAAGAATCTCCGAGATGCCATGGGGAGAGATATGGTTGCCGCCATTGGGAAAGACAGCAAAGGCAGCGGTGATTTCAAGCAGGGTACTGTTGGTGGCCCCCAAAGCGATGGACAGGTTTGGCGACAGCGGTGAGTCGATTCCCAACTTGTGGGCGAACTGCACCACCGCCGAAGGTCCCAGTCTTTCCGCCAGTCTGACGGCCGGTATATTTTTTGAGTGGGTCAAGGCTTTGCGAAGGGTCATTTCCCCCTGGTACTGTTTGGAAAAATTTTCCGGCAGCCAGTCTTCGCCATTGCTTCCTCCCTTGAAAACGACCGGTGCGTCCAGTACCAGACTGGCCTGGGTGAACCCGCGGACGATGGCCAATGCGTAAATGACAGGCTTGAAAACCGACCCCGGTTGGCGTCGGGCATCGGCGGCCCGATTGAAGGCGCTTTCGGAAAAATGCCTCCCACCAACCATGGCCAGAATGCCGCCGGTTCTGATATCGATGGCCACCAGCGCCCCTTGGGGGCTGGCTTCTGGTTTGATTGTTGAACGCATTCTCTGCTGCAGGCGGACCAGGCCGTCTTCCACTGCCGCTTCGGCGGTTTGCTGAAGGCGCTGGGACAGGGTGGTGTGCACCGTCAAACCGCCTTTGTACAGCAGGCTGGGGCCGACGGCCGCCTCCAGTGCCGGTTTGATATACTGCACAAAATAGGGAGCGGAACCGGGGGCCGCTGCGCGTGAGGTGTTCATCACCGGTTGGCGGGTTGCCAACTGGTACTTGACCTCGGTAATCAGGCCCTGGTTCAGCATGAGGCGCAAAACCAGGTTTCGCCGCTTTTCCGCCAGATCCGGATTGACCAGCGGGGTGTATCTGGACGGTGCCTTGGGCAGGCTGGCGATCAGGGCACACTGGGCAAGGTCCATCTGTGCTGCGGGCTTGCCGAAGAACAGCTGTGCCGCCGATTCCACGCCGTAGGCGCCGCTGCCGAAATAGATCTGGTTCAGATAAAGGGCCAGCAATTCATCCTTGGTGTAGCGCCGTTCCAACTGTACGGCCAGGATGGCCTCTTTGATCTTACGGATAATCGTCTTCTCTTGTGACAAGAACAGCGTTTTGGCCAACTGCTGGGTGATGGTACTGGCACCCTCCACAAATTGGCCAGCCATGATATCCTTGATCACGGCTCTGAGAATTCCTTTCAGATCAATACCACTGTGGGTATAGAACTGGCGGTCTTCCGTGACGATCAGGGCGGATTTCAGATCCATGGGAATCTGGTCGATGCTGACCGGCGTTCGTTTTTCAAGAAATAGCTCGGCCAACAGCACCTGGTCTGCCGAGTAGATGCGGGTGGCGGCAGACGGTTCGAAATTCTCCAGTTCCCGAATCTGGGGCAGGTCCCGGGTGAAGGCGAAAAAAAATCCCGCCGTGGCGCCCGAGAGCAGCCCGATCAGACCGGTAATCAAAATGACGGAACGGATTCCCCAAAAACGGCGGTTGCTCATTTTTCTATTCATCCGTGAGTCTGGAGCGGATCATTGTTCGCAGTATTGGTTTTATCGGCCATTATCGGCATAGGCAAGTGCTGATTGGAAAAAAAGGCTAGTTTCAGGCGGTTGACTTCGATCCGGGGGGGGCGTAAATTGAGGACAAACGAACGGCTGACAACAATTTGCCAACACCAGACTAACACCGAGGAGAACGTATATGTCTCATCTTCATGACCACGACCACGACCATGATCATGACCACGCCCACCCGCACGGCCATGCCCATCATCACGCGCCGATGACCTTCTCAGAAAAGCTTGTCAAATTACTGGATCACTGGGTTCAGCACAATGACCATCATGCCGAGGACTACCGAAAATGGGCCCAGGACGCCCGGGAGAACGGGCAGATCGAGGTGGCTGATCTGCTGGGCTTAGCGGCCGAACTGACCGGTTCCATCAGCGACCGGCTGCGTGAGGCTGGCGACAAGGTGAATTCGGAATAGTTCTTCAGAAGACCGGGCAACAGAAATCAGGGGAGCGTCGTCTTCGGGTTAGCTCCTTATGCCATTAGAAAGATTTATAAGCCGCCTAATGTCAGCCTCACGGGGGCATGGTTCTCGCCCTCCCGTGAACTCAAGATTGTATGTAGTTTGAGATAAATGTATCGGGTAAAATTTATTCGTGCCTGTTATAGGCATCACGTACATGCAATGCGGAAACGACGATTTGTAAAAGCGGTCAGGTACAATATATAGTATGTGTAAAATATAGATATTATTCCAAGTATATAGCAGTAAACACAGGTGAAACAGTTAATGGGATACGTTCTGGAAAGCTCAAGGAAATAAAATTTTTGGCGCACGGTCTGAATCGGCATTCAGCCACCTAAACCAGACGTTCTATAGCCACGATTGACTTTGTCAGAAAGGTCATTTTTCGCCATGCGAACCTGTGAACGACACAACGCAATTTGGGAACAATCAGGGATGTGTAAACGATTCGATGAATCGAGAACATCTACGGTTAGATAAAGAGGGTGAATCCTGGTTATGGGGTTCACCCCAATCAAGGTAAAAGAGAATTATTTGTTAACAGTCCCTCATGGCTGTTCCACGTCATTAATGATGGTTGTCTTTAATGATTCTTTTTTAATTGGGCGATACGCTCTGCGTTTAATGATTTACCGGGACAGAATACTTCAAAATCGTTGTATAGGGCTTCCGCGTTTTCCAATCGCTTGTAAACAGAATCGTCGCAGAACTTAAGGGCGGCGATGTTAAGCGATTCAAGTACAGCCACAACGGCAGCCGAGCTTGTAAAAATGGAAACGCCCTCTGTATCTACCTCGATTTGAACGTTTGCCAGATTCTGCATCGGGTTAAAGGCACTGTCGGTTAATAGGATGACGGGTGCTCCGCAGCGCTCAAAATACTGGCCGATGCGAAGTGTGGTCTTAGCGTATGGGTGACGGAAGATGGCAAAAAGCAAATCATCTTTTCCCACGTCAATTAGGCGGTCGGGTTGCGAAGTAATCTGAGACCCAATTAGGGAGCAATCTGGTCGGATACGGCGTATCATATTAAAAAACAGATAGGCCAAGGCGTATGAACTTCGCTGACCAGTGATGTATACAGTACCACTTGTTTGGGCTATCGCTTGCGCCGCCTTCCAAAACTGGTCATGGTCGATACGGGCGTGAGTATGCTCAAGATTCTGTGTGATCAGTGAAAAGCTTTGCAGCAGAACATCCTCTTCGGCATCGTCGGTAAGCTGCTTCTTTTTCAAATAATACCGAATCGGTAAAGAGTCTTGCCCATCTAAAACGTCCTTTCGCAACTCTTCGAGAAAAACAGAAAACTTGTCATAGCCGAGTTTGGCGATAAATCTCACTACGGTGGGTTTGCTTACGCCTGTGTTTTTACTGATACTGGTTGTGTTATCGAACACCAGATTCCAATAGTTGCGTGAAAAATAATCGGCTATCTTGGATTCACTGGGCGTCAGTTTGCCTAAGGCCCGGATACGTTCAGTCAGCTCTTTATTCTGCATAATGAAATTTTATATTGAATAATTGATTTTTATGAAATAGTTGTTTCACTGGAGACTAATCTGTTCCAATCAATCTGTCAACCACAACCTTATAACGTGCACTAGCGAATCGCTGGAGAAACGGAGCGGCAGCATCATGAGCGAACAAGGGCAGCCTTTCGATGATTGGTTAATAAGCCTGCGGCGCGATTTTCACGCCCACCCAGAACTGGCTTTTGAGGAATATCGAACCACGGAAAAAATTATCGAAACGCTTGAGGAGTTGGGTATTGAGGTACAGCACTTCAAGACTCACACCGGGGTGACAGCCCTGTTGCGGGGATCATCAGAAGGGCCCACCATTGCCCTGCGTGCCGACATTGATGCGCTGCCAGTCAGCGAACTCGGAAGGGCACCGTATCGATCCTGCAACGATGGGCGCATGCACGCCTGTGGTCATGACGCCAACACTGCCATCATGCTCGGTGTGGCTCGCAGGCTTGTTGATGGCGACTTGATGCAGCATTGCAATGGAAATGTCAAATTTATATTCCAACCGGCCGAAGAGAAGCTTTCCGGCGCCAGTACCATGATCGATGCAGGTGTTCTTGATTCCCCCAAAGTCGATTGCCTGCTAGCAGGGCACATGTCACCTGATCTTCCGGTCGGTCGAATTGGCGTTTTTAAGAACATTGGCTATGCTTCCTCTGATAGCTTCGATATCACGATTGTCGGCAAAGGTACGCATGGTGCGCGCCCGGAAGAGGGGAATGACCCCATCGTGGCCGCCTCGGCATTGGTAACACTGCTGCAGTCAGTCATCAGTCGAAACGTCCAGCCAACCCTTGCCGGTGTGCTCACCGTGGGAATGTTTCAAGGAGGTACGGTCGGTAACGTGATTCCCGAATCGGTCCAGATGGCAGGTACAATTAGAGCGCTGGACGCAAGCGTACGCAAACTATTGATACGTCGCCTTAAAGAGGTAGCGGAAGGCATCGCCAGCACCTATGGGGTGAACTGCCAGGTAAGAATTTACGATGGTTCCCCAGTACTGGTAACCGACGAAACAGTATCCGCCTTTTTGTATGAGACAGCACGTAAGGTGGTGGGTGCAAACAATGTCAGTTACGTGCCCCCTATCATGGGATCTGAAGACTTTGCGTTCTTCACCCGTCTTCGCCCTGCAACCATTATTCGACTGGGGTGCTCCAATGCTGCCGAAGGGATAGACCACCCCTTGCACTCGGCCTATTTCGATATCGATGAGCGAGTTCTGGCCATTGGTGTGAACATCTTTTGCCAAGCCGTAGTGCGTTACCTCGGCAATTCGATTCAACCAGCTTGATAGGTCCTCGAGGCTTTGGAGAGGGTATCGTTTCTATTGTTGCAGCCTTTTATCCAATCTATTTTTCTAAATGCGTTGGCTACGCAAAAATTAAAAGATTGATAGAAAAAATTGCTTGACATTTTGTTTGATGGATGAAAAATAATGAAATAATTGTTCCAAAAATCTATTTAATGTAACAATCTGGTTCATAATCTGGAGGGATGGCCAAAACGGAGTGCTAGCATCTGGCACTATACCAACAATAGCCATTCGCTTGAAAGCGTCTTTCAGGCCCTATTACCCAAGGCTGATATCCAATGAGTCAGCGCTAATGACCCAGTGCAATACCTTTTACGGCGTGGGCTATATGCTGATCCCAGCGAAAAGCTACTATCCCATAGTTGCCGGGTTTTCATTGTTCGCCTTTTACGACCTATCATCTGGAGATCAATACAATGAGTGAGCCCCCTCCCTTTCTGCTGGCAGAAAATATCCACAAGCGATTTGGTAACAATGAAGTCCTCAAAGGGGTTACGATGGCTGCCGGTAAACATGAAGTGATATCGATCATTGGCAGCAGTGGCTCTGGGAAAAGCACGTTCCTTCGTTGCATAAACTTCCTGGAAGTACCCGACTTTGGCCGGATCGTTGTCGATGGAGAAGAAATCCGCATCGTTAAAACCGGGCGTGGTGACAAGGTAATCGGTGACCGCCGTCAGATCGAACGATTGCGGGCCAGGTTGGGTATGGTTTTTCAGACGTTTAACCTGTGGAGCCATATGACGGTGCTGGAGAACGTGATGGAAGGGCCGCTGCAGGTACTTCACCAAGACAAAAAAGTGGTCAAAAACCGATCGATGGCCCTGTTGAATAAAGTCGGTATCGCTGAAAAACACGACGCCTACCCCAGCGAATTGTCGGGTGGCCAGCAACAACGGGTGGCCATCGCCCGAGCACTTTGCATGGAGCCACAGGTTCTGCTTTTCGATGAACCGACGTCGGCACTTGATCCAGAGTTGGTCGGTGAGGTTCTAAAGGTTATGCGCGATCTTGCCGCCGAGGGGCGCACCATGGTCGTAGTTACCCATGAGATGGGATTTGCTCGGGAAGTGTCTAACAAGGTTCTGTTTCTCCACCAAGGGCAAATCGAGGAGCAAAACTCTCCCCAAGAATTGTTTAATAATCCACAGTCAGATCGATGCCGGGCATTTTTGTCAAGTATAATATAAAGGTATTCATAACAATCAGTTCTAAAAGCAGGAGGAGGAAGTATGAAAAATTTCAAGGTGTCACTGCTTATGGCGGTTATCGTTGTCTTCACCTTCGCCGCTGCCGAAGCGAAAGATTGGAAGGAAATAACGATTGCGACAGAGGGTGCATTTGCCCCGTGGAATTTTACGGATTCCTCGGGAAAACTGGATGGATTCGAAATTGAACTGGCAGCTGACCTTTGCAACCGGATGAATGTTAAATGCACAGTCGTTCCTCAGGCATGGGACGGAATAATTCCGGCACTGCAGGCTGGCAAGTATGATGCGATTATGGCTGGTATGAGTATGACCGACAAGCGCAAGGAAGTGGTTGCCTTCTCGCGTTACTATGCGGCAACTCCGTCTTTGTTTATAGTGCTCAAGGACAGCCCCTCAGCAAATTTTTCGACGACGATTGATAGAATTACGCTCGATGATATCAGTAGCGAGGAGCAGGCTGCTTTAGATGCGGTAGGTAAAGAATTCAAGGGGAAGGTGATCGGTGTACAGAATGCGACCATTCAGGAAAAATTCCTTCAGCAGTACTTGGGGGATGCCGCAAAAATACGTGGTTACGACACACAGGAGAATCTCGAACTTGACTTACAGGCTGGACGAATCGATGCAGCGTTAGGTGCCATGAGCTATTGGGTCTCCAGGGTCAACTCCGAGAAGGGTCAAGACATGAAAATGGTTGGGCCCGGCATGACCAAGGGCCCCTTTGGTGAAGGTGTCGGCGTGGCCGTCAGACAAAAGGACGTGGACTTGGCGGAACTGTTTTCCACGGCGATCGATGCTGCCATTGCTGACGGTACTTTGAGTAAACTTGCTGTAAAATGGTTTACCTTCGACGCTTCCGCCAAAGAATAGGGATATGCGGCAACAGATTCGGGTGGTTGTTTGAACGCAATGTAAACGGCCACCCGTTTAATTTTCAATCTGATCGATCAGGATGGCTGAAAATGAACATCGATCTGCTTTTTTTCGGTAATGCCGGGTGGGGGGATGAAATGCTGATTGGGGCGTTCATGACCCTGGCTGTGTCGGTTTGTGCATACGCAGTTGGCATTATGTTAGGCGCCATCGCAGCAGCGCTTAAACTTTCGCGGTTTCTGGCACTCCGGCTTATCGCCGATGCCTACACCACGTTAGTGAGGGGTATCCCGGAACTGCTTATTATCTACCTGGTGTTTTTCGGTGGCGGAATTTTCTTGAGCAAGATCGGATCTGCGTTATTTGGCTGGGAAGGCTTCATCAATCCGCCGATATTTGTCACCGGCATGGTCTGCATCGGTTTTAGTTCAGGCGCTTACAGTGCGGAGGTAATCCGTGGCGGTGTCCTTGCGGTCCCAAGGGGGCAAATCGAAGCAGCCATGGCCATCGGAATGGGGCCGGTCACACGGTTTCGGCGGGTTTTGGTGCCACAGGTGGTGAGGTTTGCTCTGCCTGGCATGGGCAACGTTTGGCAGCTTACACTTAAACACACATCGTTGATTTCCGTAATTGGACTCGTAGAAATCATGCGTCAATCTGCCGTGGCATCCGGGTCAACACGGGAGCCTTTTACCTTTTATTTAGTTGCAGCGCTGCTGTATTTGGGACTGACATCCATTTCCAACCGAGGCTTTCAGCGTGCCGAGACCTGGGCCAACAAAGGCGTTAGGAGCAGTTGACATGCGATTTGATATTATGAAAGAGGCCTTCCCGCAACTCATCCAAGGCATACCCCAAACAATGCTTTTGGTAAGTATATCGGTAGGGATCGGTTTCATCCTTGCGGTGGTATTCGCGCAAATGCGCTTGTCGAAGAATATCCTCCTTTCCAGTTTGGGCAGACTTTACGTGTATATATTCCGTAGCACACCGCTGCTGGTTCAAATGTATCTGATCTACTATGGCTCGGGGCAGTTTCGACATTTTTTCCAGGATATTGGCCTGTGGCAGTTCTTCAGAGAACCATATTTTTGCGCCATCTCAGCACTGACCCTGAATACTGGGGCATATACGGCAGAGATCATCCGCGGCGGCATGCAGTCGGTCACCTGGGGGGAGATAGAGGCAGGCCGCGCTATAGGTATGTCATCCTGGACGCTGTTCAAACGTATAGTATTCCCAGTTGCCATTCGCCAGGCGCTTCCGGCCTATGGCAACGAGGTCATTTTAATGGTCAAATCCAGTTCTCTGGCTAGTACCATTACCATTCTGGAAGTGACTGGAATCGCAAAAAAAATTATCGCTGCGACATACGCTCCTATTGAAGTCTTCATTATTGCTGGATCAATCTACCTGGTTATAAATTTTTTTGTCACCCGAGCCATCAATACCATCGAAAAGCGCCTTTCACCCCAGCTACACCGGAAGAAAGATTATAATATTTCCACTCCAGCGGTTGAAGCGATCATCCACTAATCGATACTCTACCCTATAATTCAAATACTCAACTTTCATTGAGTGCATAACGCCGGTAAAAAATTTAGTTCCTTACCTGTGCTGGAACAATAGCTAAATGCTTATATCTCTTAAAGCTTTTGACATATATAGCCTTACTTTCCCGTTCTAAAGTTATCCGCCGGACGAAGGCTCGATAACAGCGACCTATAATGTCACTGCACTGGGAAAAGTGGGTAGCAAGAAAATAACTTTAAAATTTCATTGTTGTTGGGATAGACACGACATACACCATTCATCATGAAACTTGCACTTACTGCTATATCATTGAAATTTTTATCATAATAAAGCAACCACAACATCATGTGATTTGTTCTCCCCTTCATTGATCGAATTCAAATTGCATGTTTGTGCTGGCTAAAACAGCTTTAATGAACCTGTGGGCGATAACGAACGCAATTCCGCATCATCATGGATAAATTACTTTAATCATTGACAGATTTATTCATCAGAGTTTATTCTTCACAAAAATCTACACCCTACCATTCCCAAGATTAAGATAATCAGGAGCGCCTAACGCATGAACAAGCTTGAACTGATCCAGGCATTGAAGGACGCCACAGACCTCACCAAACCCGAAGCTGCCGCTGTTGTGGACATTTTTTTCAATGGAATGGCCGATGCCCTGGCCGAAGGTGATCGGGTGGAAATCCGAGGATTGTGTTCTTTTTTCGTGAAGGAATACAAATCCTACACTGGTCGAAATCCCAAAACCGGCGAGAAGGTGAAAATCAAACCGAAAAAACTGCCGTTTTTTAAGGCGGGCAAGGAATTGAAGGAGCGGGTGGATGGTTGAAAATAAAATCATTCTATGGCGCTTGAACAACCGATATTAGGATCATGGAGACCCTTTATGAAACAAATCGTAATCACTCAGCATGGTGATACTGACGTATTGAAGATACAAGAAACATCTGATCCAATCCCTTCGTCCGGTGAAGTGGTCATTAAGGTAAAAGCAATTGGCATCAACTTCGCCGATATTCTCGCAAGAAAGGGCCTGTATCCGGATGCCCCCAAACCTCCTTGTGTTGTCGGATATGAAGTATCTGGTGTGATTGAATCCGTAGGCCAAGGTGTCGATCCTTCGAAAATCGGCGACCCTGTTTTTGCTTTGACCTGGTTCAATGGCTATTCAGACAAGGTCTGCGTTTCGGAAAAGGTTGTATTCCCAATTCCCGAGTCACTTGATTTTGAAAAAGCCGCTGTCATACCCGTTAATTATCTGACGGCATATCAACTGGTACATGTCATGGGCGGCCTGAAAAAGGGAGAATCCGTGCTCATTCATAATGCTGGTGGCGGTGTTGGTTTGGCCGCATTGGATATCGCACTCCATCTCGGGGCCACTACATACGGAACATCCAGTTCAGGCAAGCATTCATTTTTGAAAGAAAGGGGCCTGAACTATCCCATCGACTACCGAAATAACGATTTTCTGTCCAGTGTCTTAGAGCTAACAAACGGCAAGGGCGTAGAACTGATCATCGATCCGATCGGCGGAAAGAATTGGAAAAAGAGCTATAAAGCGCTTCGATCAACAGGGCGTTTGGGTATGTTTGGTGTTTCTACCGTGACTGATTCGACAGCAGGAAAAATGGTTCAATTTGCCAAACTGTTGCTACATACGCCTTGGTACAATCCATTACGATTGATGAATGCTAATAAAAGTGTATTTGGCGTGAATCTTGGTCACATGTGGAAGGAAAGAGAGAAAATATCTGAATGGATGCATGAAATCCTTAAAGGCGTTGAAAAAGGTTGGATACAACCGCATGTGGATAGATCCTTTCCTTTCGAACAGGCCGGCGAAGCACATGCATATATTGAGGCACGAAAAAACATCGGGAAAATAGTACTGGTGATCGATTGTTGAAACCCTTTGCCATCCACCTGATTATCATCAACCCATAACCAGACCAAGGAGACCCCGTGACCAAAGCTGAACTTATCGAGAAAATCGCCAAGGATGCCGACATTCCCAAAACGACCGCTAAGATAGCATTTGATTCCGCCCTGGATAGCATCAAGGCAGGGCTCAAGAAAAGGAACAGCAAGGTCACCCTGGTGGGATTTGGGACCTTTCGAAACGTTTATCGGAAAACTCGGATGGGCCGTAATCCCCAGACCGGTGAAAAGATCAAGATTAAGGGGAAAAGCGTGGTAACGTTCAAGCCGAGTAAGAACCTTCCATAGCCAGCCGCTATTTTGTCGTTCAGAATGGACCAGGAGAGTGGTCCATTCTGTTTGGCGATCGCTTCATATTTCCATTTCATAAATGTAAAATATTGCCATCATTTGTATTTTACGATTTTGGCACCCATTAAAAGGCTCCTGTCAACAAAAAACACCACGCCATCGCAAAAGGGATTTATTTTTTTGCAGGAATATAATTCAGCGTACTTTCGACACCCTTTCGACCTGAGATCAGGTGAATTTATTTTCCAATGAACCCAAGGCGTTATTGATCCTAACATATTGATATTACATTAAATATTTTATGTCTAGACATTGTCAATAATTTCTGATAGTTATGCCCTCACCGATTCAACACGAATGCAGGGAGGGCATAATGAGAAACTTGGTTCCCGATAATGTGACATTTTCCGAGGTCGGCCATCTGCCGATCATCAAAGACTTCGCTAAGAAAATTAAGCTGGTTGAGACACTGGACGCCATGGTTGACAGTGAAATGGAACTTTCACCGGGAATTGCTATATTGGCCATGGTGTTGGACACGCTTTCGGGAAGAACCCCTTTGTACCGGATGGAAGAATTTTTCCAGGAAAAGGACACCGAACTGATGTTGGGCTGCGATGTCAAACCGGAGCTTTTCTGTGACTACAATATCGGCCGTGTGCTGGATAAGATCTTCGAAACCGGCACCCAAAAGGTGTTCTCACAGATCGCTCAAAATGCCATTGGTGTTTTTGACGTCGATGTGCGTCGTCTGCATTATGACACAACCTCCATCAGCGTTTTCGGAGATTACGATTTTACCGATCCTCCACTGAAGATCACCTACGGGCACAGCAAGGACAAGCGTCCGGATCTGAAGCAGTTTCTCATTTCGATGCTATGCGTGGATCGCAACATTCCCATTTTGGGAACCACCGAAGACGGCAACGCATCGGATAAAACCCTGAACAACGAACTTTTAGGAGGCGTCTCAAAGCACATGGCCCGGCACGGGCTCAAGCCAGGGGCTTTCGTATATGTGGCGGATTCTGCTTTGGTCACTCCGGATAATCTCGAAAAAGCGAAAGATCGAAAAGTAAAATTTCTGACTCGACTGCCAGCCACCTACAAGGCGTGCGGCCGTGCCATTTCCGAGGCCGTTTTCGCCGACGATTGGATTGACATTGGCGAACTCAATCAGACGCCATCAACGACAAAACGGCCTGCGGCGGTTTACCGTGGGTTTGAAACCACTGTCGAACTTTATGATGAAGCCTACCGTGCCATCGTCGTCCACTCTTCTGCTCATGACAAGCGGCGTCATAAGCGGATCGATCGATTGCTTGCGCAAAAACGCAAAGATCTTGAAGCGCACTGCAAGAAGATCAACTCAGGCCCATTTTATTGTCGGGCCGATGCCGAGGCGGCAGCCGAAAAAATCATAAAAACGGCTGCGAACAGCTATCACGAACTTACGTATAAAATCAGGGAAGTGGCCAAATATCGCCGGGGAAGACCCGCCAAAGGCAAAGCACGTACGCCCATCGGGTATGAATATCTTCTCGATATCAAGATCGACGTGGATGCGAAAGCTGTCGCTCCCTTGCGTCTTGAGGCCGGTTGCTTTGTTTTACTAACCAACCTATCCGGCACACAGGCGATAGAAAAATGGCCCGCCATCACTCTTTTAGAGCTGTATAAGAACCAAAGCGGCATCGAACAAAACTTCGGATTCTTGAAAGATCCGGTGATCGTCAACTCCATCTTTTTGAAAAAACCGAATCGTATTGAAGTGCTCGGTTTGATCCTTGTCATCGCACTTCTTATTTGGCGTTTAATGGAACGCTGTATGCGTCACTATCTGGAGAGAACGAAAAGCGAAATCAGCGGCTGGAAGAATCGCCCCACCAAACGACCGACCGCTTTCATGATGACGACGAAGTTTTTGAGTATCCTGGTCGCAAGATCGGGTACGCAAAGGCAATTGGTAAGGCCACTCAAGCCCGTTCAATTGGAATTTTTACAGGCTATGGGAGTCAATCCGGAAGTATTTGTCAAACCGTAAAGGCGAAAATTAATTGCACGAAAAACCATTAACAGGGG
>CAVPJR010000002.1:0-104784 GCA_963705435.1 uncultured delta proteobacterium
CACCTTGGGCGCCACGGTCTGCTTGCGGGCAAAGGCCAGGAGCTGTCGGGTGAGGTCGGCAGCCCTTGGGCTGCTTTTGGATATCTTTTAGCGTCCGATAGGTCGGATCCGTCGGGCTGACTCCCAGCATGCCGATTCCGTATAGCCAAGGATCGCCCCCAGCATATTGTTGAAGTCATGGGCCACCCCGCCGGCCAGGCGGCCGACCGACTTCATCTTTTGGGCCTGACTCGATTGTGCCTGGAGTTTCTCCCGTTCCTCCTCCGCCCGCCTGCGGTCGGTAATATCGAGATAGACCGCCATCAGAAGCCGACAGCCGGTCTTGTCGATGAAGCGGGCGAATAACGAGCAGTTACGGACTGCCCCGTCGCGACGCCGCAGGAGGGGCCTCGAAATCGGCAACGTAATTCTGCCGATTGGCCGTCTCGATAAACCGACTGCGATCTGATGGATTGACCCACAGTCCAATATAGTTTCCACTCTGGCCTTCCGCCTCCTCCCGAGCATAGGGCCGAAGGTGTGGAAGTCAGCGTCGTTCCATGGTCTCCCCTTGAATCCTTCGACATCGGTGGCATAGGCCATGGGGACCCGTGCCGACTCGAAGAGCTGGCTCCAAAGCTTTCTCACTCTCCCTGAGCGCCTTTTCCGCCTCCTTGCGTGCGGTGATGTCATGAACGATGGAGTGAAGGAGATCTTTTCCTTTACCTGGATTTTGCTGCTGAACACCTCCACATCCCGGATGGATCCATCCGCCAGCCTGTGATGGAATTCAAAATAGATGCATTGGCTGGTCCTGGCCTTTTCCATCTCCGTATTTACTTCTTCGGGTGGAAGGGTGTTGATGTCCTGAATCCTCATTCGTCGAAGTTGCTCGCGCGTTCCATCCATAGAATTGCAATGTTGCATCATTGGCGTCCATGATGTTGCCGTTACGGGTGTTGATGAGCAACTGAACAGCGGCGTGTCGTTCGAACAGGTTCCTGAAAAGTGCCTCGCTTTGCCGCAACGGCTCCTCCCGCCTGCTTGAGTCGAGATTAGATTTCTCCAATTCCCGTACTCGTTGCGCAGCACTTGATAGGTCGGTTTGTCCGTCATGGTAATTTCCTGTGCTGCCGCGACACCATCAATAGGTCTTTCCCTGTCCGTCCACCATGGGCACGAAACGGACATCCACGATTCTTTCCTGCTTGATTTTTCCGTCTGCTTGGTGAGCAGCATTAACTGCTGATCGTATTTTTTTCCTGAAGGGATCACCATGCGCCCCCCCCTTGGCGAGCTGCATCTGTCAGCGGCTTTGGGATGCGGGTCGGTGCGCAGGTGACGATGATGGCGTCAAAGGGTGCATGCTCCGGCCATCCCTTGTAACCGTACGCCATTCTCACCCGGACATTTTTGTATCCCCATGCATGCAAGACGTTGATGGCCTGGCGTCCCAATTCGGGAACGATCTCGACGGTGAAGACGTGAACACCCATTTCAGCCAATACAGCGGCCTGATAACCGGAGCCGGTGCCGATTTCCAACACCCGTTGGCCGGGTTTCACGGCCAGCAGTTGTGACATCAGGGCCACGATATACGGCTGTGAAATGGTCTGGCCGTGGCCGATGGGCAGTGGGGCGTCGCGGTAGGCCATATCCCGCAGTTCAGGCGCCACGAATAGATGGCGGGGTACGGTGGCCATGGCCTTCAATACGGAGGCGTCCGAAATGCCGCGATCGCCGATTTGCAGTGCCACCATCTTTTGGCGCTGCTCTGCGAAATGTGACTGCCGATGTCGGTCCCATGCACAGGCTTACGGCCGCCGTCAGGGAGCATCAGCCCGGCAGTTCTTGTGCTTATCATCGTATCTGTTTCCTCCTGATTTCCATCAAAAGCCACGGAGGCCCTTGATGGGACCGGATCAAAAAATAGTTTTCTACTTTTTTACAATCCCAGATCCTGGTTGATCAGGATGATTTTGATGCGTCCCTTGGGAAAGGACTTTTCCGTGACGCACCAGGTGTTGCAGATCCGGTCCCGGGCTGCTGCGGTATCCGCCGAACGGGCGGTTTTCATGCAGGGTGTTTTCAGGCCCGGATGCCGGATGGCATTGGCCGGGGCGGCGTATCGCTTGACACGTTGCATGGCGTCCTCCAGCGTCGGAACAATTTTATTGCGGCCGACGAACAGAACCACGTGCCTGGGACCGAAGGTGATGCCGGCCGCCGACTTCCCACCATGTCCAGGTTGACCAGCAGGCCGGTTTCCGTGACGGCGTTGGATCCCGTGAAAAACGATCGGTCGACAGGCCTCCGGCGGCACGCCAGTCGTTCTTCCGGTGACGCTCGGCGTCAAAGGGGTCGATCGTCTCGATACCGGTCTCGGCCCTGATCGCCCCCATCACACCGGTGCCAGGAGCCCATGGAGTCACCCCAGGCCGCTGTTTTTGGTTTCGATTCCGGGGAGATCCGTTTAAAAGAATACGCCGGCCAATTGGATGTCGGCGGCCACATACACCTCGAACTTGTTTTTTCCAGGGCTTTTTTGCATTTTTCCAGATGCAGCTGCCGATCAGTGTCGATGGGTTCGGGCATGATGGTTTCCTCGGGTTAAGGGTCTGGGTTCATCGGGTTCCAGGTTCAAGGTTCAGGCGTTGAGCTATCAGCTTAGCCAGCTCGATGGCTAGTTATTCTGGGTTCAGTTGAACGATTGGCGATCGTTCCTGCGCCACCACCCATCGCTCGATCTCCACCAGCCGTCCGCATCGATGAAGCGGCTCACCTGCACGAAGGTGCTGGCCGGCCGGATGTCGCCGACGAACTCGCCATGGGCACGGGCTCATCCTGCCAGCGGCTGATGTCGACCGGCGTGGAGTCGGTGCGGATGACATCCGCATGCGGCAGCCGGCTTTTTCGATTGCATCTTGATCATTTCGAGCAGGTTCGGGTCTGGCGGTAGAGGTCGCCGGGGTGCGCCGTTCCGCCGCCGGGTACCGGGGGGCGGTGCCCGAGACGGCGATGAGATTGCCCACTCTCACGGCACGGGAAAAACCGATGGGCTTTTCGATGGCGGACCTGGCTATCACCTGTCTTGGCATGGCGTCCTCCTCCTGGTTCGGCGATGATCGATCGCGACCGTCGGGACGGTGGTGGTTCGCGCGACACGGTTGTGGCATATGCTCCGGACGGCAGCGTGAGGTGAGGCGCGGCCGTCGTCCACTTCGGCGAGGGTCAGATCGTCGGGCTCAGGATGGCCTCCAGTTCGCGATCCCGGCGAGGGTAATGTCTAGAGTCTCCGGGGTGAGGCCGGATTGCCTGAAAGCGCCGCTTCTTTCACCGGCCGCCTGCATGGCCGGTCCGTCTTGAATCCGTAAATGGGTCCGGTGTAGACAATTTCTCCAGCGGTGAAGCGCGGTTCTTCGATGGCCGTGTCGTCGACGGTGAACATGCCCCCCGTGTCGGTCTTCTTGACGATGTCGCCGGACAACGGTCTGCGGTAGTCGCCGGCCTGCATGCGCTGTTTGAGCCATATGTTGAACAGCGCCGACTGGACCACCGACACCATGAAGGCGTCCTTTCGGCCCCTTTTCCCCGCCGAGACAGGGCGAATCCCGGTGGATGTTCTGCAGCCCGTAGCCGAAACGCTGGGGGCCGTAAAAGTTGGGCACGCAGTTGCTTCAGCCGGTCGGCAATGGCAAGCGCCCGGGGCAGTGCATCGGGCTCGGGATTGCTGACGACAACGGCGAAGCGGTTGGCGGCCACGTGGCCGGTCTTGATCTTGTTGCGATGGCGGTCGAATGGCCAGAATCTCAAAGGGCAGATCGGCCAACCGCTTCTCGACCTCGGCCAGGGGATGATTGACACCGCAGCGAAAGGAAAGGGTCTGCACGACCACGCCATTTGTCCTTCCGGCCTCCCCAGCCCACATCCGACGGGGCCAGGCCCAGATGCTTCTGCATGATTCGGGCGGCATCGGCGGTGTTGCCGCCCCGGCTCGCCGGAAGGTGACATGGACATGCTCCCCTTCGCCACAGGCGGCATAGGGCAGGATCTCTTCGACCACAAAGTGTCCCCGGCGTGGCCTTGATGGCGCCGCCGCCGATGCCGGAAGACGGCTCAGCCGCAAAGGGCAGGGACGACAGCATGGCTATGGCTGCCTCCGCCCGATTGGCGGCTTCTGGAGTAGTCGAATTTAATCTCATTGGTGTTCGCACGCTCGATCGGATCAGGTTTACTCCTGCCTGCGCCTCACCATCTTTCATCGGCGGTTGGCTGACAGGTTGGCCGGTTGCGATCTGATGGTCAACCTTGACGGATCCGTAACCATGACCCGGCACGCCAAGACCCGGGACGACCAACCATAAACCCAAAACCATGAACCGTCGAACCTTTTTTACAGCAGGCTGATGGCCAGGTCCGAAAGCTCGCTGCGCTCTCCCTTTTCCAGGTTGATGTGGGTGTAGAGGTCCTGACCTTTCATCTTCTCGATGAGGTAGCTCAGCCCGTTGCTCTGGCTGTCCAGATAAGGGTGATCGATCTGGTAGATGTCTCCGGTCAACACGATCTTGGTGCCTTCACCGGCCCGGGTGATGATCGTCTTCACCTCGGTGGGTGGAAGGTTCTCGGCCTCATCGACGATGAAAAAGACTTTTACGATGCTTCTGCCGCGAATATAGGACAACGGGGTGATGACGATCTTCTCCTCATCCAGCAGCTCCTTCACCCGGCGCCCCTGCCGGCTGCCGTTTTTTCCGTTCTGGTTGCTTTCGATGACCGATAGGTTGTCGTAGAGGGGCTGCATGTAGGGGTCCAGTTTGGACTGAATGTCACCGGGCAGAAAGCCGATGTCCTTGTTGCTCAGCGGAACCGACGGCCGGGAGATGAAAATCTGCCGGTAGCAGCGGCGCTTCTCCAGGGCTGCGGCCAGAGCGAGTAGGGTTTTGCCGGTGCCGGCTTTGCCGGTGATCGTTACCAGGGGCAGGTCCGGGTTCGTCAGGGCGTCTATGGCAAAGCACTGTTCGGCATTGCGGGGCCGGATGCCATAGCAGACCTGGGTGTCGATGCGGCGGATGGATCGGGTTTGGGGAAGAAACACGCCCAGTGCGGACTTGCTGCCGTTTTTCATGATCAGGTATTCGTTGGAGAGCAGCGGCGCCGTCACGTCCAGAACGGCGGCGTCCATTTCGAAGGGCTTGGCGTAGAGCTGGTCGATCACGGCGGCGGGTATGTTTTCCACCACGCGGGTGCCCTTGTAGATATCTGCCGGGACTGGACCCGGTCGGTGCTGTAATCCTGGGCCATCAGGCCGATGGATTTGGCTTTCATGCGCAGGTTGACATCCTTGGTGACCAGAAAAACCCGGTCAAAGGCGACTTCACAGGCAATGTGGTAGGCGGCGTTGAGAATGTGGTGGTCCGGCTTGTCAGGGGAGAAGTTCGCCTTGAGCTTGTCGTGAAACTCCCGGTCCAGGCAGACGGTGACTTTTCCTTTTCCGGGACCGATGGTGACGCCGCCGTTGAATATGCGGTCCCCGGTCAATGCGTCCAGGGCCCTGGCGAACTCCCGGGCATTGCAGTTCAAGATCTCCTTTCCCTTCTTGAAACGGTCAAGCTCTTCGATGACGGCAATGGGGATGACAATGTCATGTTCGTCGAACTGGTTGATGCAGGAACTGTCGTGAAGGATAATGTTGGTGTCCAGCACAAAGGTTTTTCGTTTGCTCTTGGAAAACGAAATCATCGCGCCTCCTGGAGGTCATGGGTTGTTTTCTGCGCTCGGTTGGTTCGCTGGATGGACGACGACGCATTCAGACCGGACCGGCCATTTCGTGTGGGCACTACATTGCTTTGCAGGGGGGGACCCGCGAGCGGGACGAATAAATTGGTGGATAAGAAGGATAGATGCATTCGATCTTGTTCAGCGTTAGTATCCAGCATGATCAACGTGCCCAACATATAGCATACGGGGGGTGCCGAGGCAACCATATCTTCGATTTTATCCCTTCTTGGTGTGTTGCAGGAGATGGCTGCATGACCTGCGAGGAAAACCTTGTCGCGGCCCGAACTTTAAGCTATAAAGCGAAAATTATCGACAATGGAATGGTGGTCGGTGGGTTGGGGATTGACCCCATCCGGCAACATTGTTTTTTATTCACCTGAAGTGAACACGATGCAAGGCAACGATTGGCGTTGTGTGAGGGAGATCCAGTAAAATGAAAATTGCTTTTCCAGTCGTTGAAAACAAAGGTATCGACAGCGACGTTCACGGCCATTTCGGGTCGCCCCTTTTTTGTCTTTGTGGACCTGGACACGGATTCGGTGGAGACCTTCGAAAACCCGGACCAGGATCATCAGCACGGTGCCTGCAACCCCATGGATGCCCTGGGCGGTCGCCGGGTGGATGGCGTCGTGGTGGGGGGCATCGGCGGCGGCGCCTTGAAAAAACTCAACAACGACGGCATCACCGTATATCGTGCCGTTGAAGGAACCGTCGGCGTAAATGCCCGGATGATCAAGGCCGGCAACCTGCCGGTGTTCGAGCCAGAGCCAGGTGTGCGGCCACCATCACGGCGTTCAGATCGGTGATTGTGCACACTGAATTGATCTCAGCCATGCCCGGTCCCGGGGACACGGCCTGTTGCGGATCATCGCCGGGTCATGCCGGCTGTGCCGGACCAGGCAGTTGCTGCGGAAGGCCTGAAATCGGAGGGCTAATTACGTGCTCAACTCCCCCTGAAGATTTTTCAGCCGGCCGATCCAGGTTTTTTCGCCTTTCCGGTCCCCCATAAACCGGCAGCAGCGGATGAGCTGCTCAACGGCCCGGGGATGATGTGGAATGGCTTCCAGGCACTGGCGTGCCTCCGGGTAACGATTCAACCGCATCAGGCTGTTGGCCAGGGCCATGTTTAGGTCTAGGCTGGTTTTGTGGTGTTGGATGCCGCGCTGCAGGATTTCCAAGGATTCGTCAAACCGGCGCAGATGCTGGTACACGAGCCCCAGCCCCCAGAAGGCGCGGTGATCCGGGTGGTAGTGCAGCGATCGCTCGAAGAGCATGACGGCGGTCGCCAGGTTGTTTTCGACCAGCGGGTTAATGGCATAATCGCCGTGGCTGAATGTCAGGGCCAGCCGGGAGAGAAAATCTGCATGCAGCGGGTAGAACTGCGGATCGTCCATCAGGTCTATCTGTGCGGCAAATTCCGGCAGCAGGGAGAGGTAGCCTTCCCTGAGCCGCCTTCCGAAATCCAGCACGGTGGCTTTGCTCAGGGTCGCATCCGTCTCAAAATAGAGCAGGTCTTCTACCCGGTCCAGCCAGATGTCGTCGGTGGCGCCGGTGCGCTGCTTGTAATCTTCATAGAGCGTCGTGCCGGGAAACAGGTCCAGGACATAGAAAATGGCTGACAGGGGGCGGATCCGGCGCAGCAAAGCCAGGCTCTCATCGATGGTTTGATCGGATTCGCCCGGGGCGCCGTAAATAAAGTACGCCCTGGCCATGATGCCGTAGCGAACGGTCAGGTCAAAGGCGCGGCAGATGGCCGCTTCGCTGATGCGCTTGCGGTACTGATCACGAAGCTCCCGGCTGCCGCTCTCCACGCCGTAGCTGATCTGGGTGCACCCGGCCCGGCGCATCCAGCCCAGTATCTCTTCATCTACGCAATCCACCCGGGAGATCGCCGCCCACACGATATCCAGGCGGCGCTCGACGATCCTGCGGCAGATGTCGATCACCAGTTCCCGCCTGAGGGTAAAGGTGTCGTCGGATACAAAAAAGAAGCTGACCCCTTTTTCCCGAAGCATCTCCATCTGGGTCACGAAGTATTCGGCGCTGTGAAAGCGCACCCGGCGTTTCCAGAATGCCGGCGACCCGCAGAAGGTACATCCCTCCGGGCATCCCCGCGTAAGAGAAATGTGTTGAAAAGTGAAATGGTGGGCGGGCATGGGCAGGCTGTCCAGGTCTGCCAACTGCTCCCGATCCTTGGTTTTAAAGGGTTTGCCTTTTTTTCGAAAGGCCAGGCCGTCAATGTGCGTGGGCATTCTGCCTTTCTTTTTTTCCAGAAAGCGGATCAGCTCCAGGAAGCTGTGCTCACCTTCACCCCGAACCACATAGTCGATCTCCGGAAAATGAGTGAGAAAATGTTCCCAAAGGAAGGTGGCCCCCACGCCGCCGAACACCACGGTGGCTTTTGGATTGACCTTCTTGACCATCCGTGCGATGTCGATGCCGCCCCAGCGGTTGGCGTGCAGGATCGAAAAACCCACCACATCCGGCTGCTTTTCCCCCAGCACCTGGTAGATGCGGTGGGGGGCCTTTCCCAGGTTGTGACCATTGAGGATGTCCACCGCATAGCCGTTGGCCCGGAGCATGGCACCCACGTAGTAAAGACCCATGGGGATGGCGCTGACATCCTCCTCGTCGATGCGCTGGTCGAGAAAATAAGGGTAAACGAGCAGTATTTTCATGGCCGTGGATGCATCAGGCCTTCTTGCTCCGTACGATCATCACCGAGCATGGTGCCTTGTGAGAAACTCGCTTGGCGACGCTGCCGAACAATACCAGCCCCATGCCGCTGAGGCCGAAGGCGCCCACCACCGCCAGATCGGCATCGGTCTCTTCGATGAAGCGGATGATTTCTGTGGAGACGTGGCCGTCGCGAACCACCAGTTCAACGTCGACCGTTTCGGGGATGCGGCTGCCATAGACTTCCTGCATCCGTTCGTTCAGGCTGACCACCAGATTTTCGTCGGGATGCTCGGGCAGCATCAAATCCGCGTCAGTGAGCATTGGGTTGACCACCGGTGGCAGCACATGGACCACGTAAAGCTTCGCGCTATAACGCTGCGCCAGGTCGAGGGCTGTTTGGAAAGCGGCTTCCGCATGATCCGAAAAATCGCTGCAACAGACAATCTGATTCACGCCCATAGGGCCTCCTTTCATTATGAATGATCCGCGGGCATCAGTGTCCGCAGGATATCCTCTTTGCCGACCACACCCACCAGCACGCCTTTTTCCAGCACCGGCAGGGTATGCAGATTATGGTCTACCATCAGGGCCGCCACGGTTTCGATGTTCGAATCCGGTCCGACGGTGACCGGGTTGGGGGTCATGGCATCCGAGACGGACGTGGCGGCGATTTTGCGGACCGCTTTTTCGAAGCTTTTCATGGAACCGAGACTGATATAACCGTCCAGAAAAGAGAACAGCGAGGGGACGGGAAGCTTTTTCTGCTGGGCGATAATGTCGCTCTGGCACAGGAGGCCGACCAACTTGCCGGCCTCATCCACCACCGGCACACCGTTGATGCGGCGGTCCAACAGGATCTTGGCCGCTTTGATAATTTCCGAGTTGGCGGTGACGGTAATGGGGTTTTCAGTCATGATCTCTTTTACCAGCATGTCGGCACCTCCGGTGTGATGCGTGCTTGAACGCGAAATGAACCGCGATAGCGAACGCCCTCCCCGTCGTTTGCGGCGGGGTTGGTGAGCGAACTGGAAATCGATTTTATCCTTACGGTGAACCTTCCGTGCGGCCTGCCGCGGGGAAGGTTCAATTTTTTGCGGTTGATTAAAACGCCTGCCGGGATATAAATGGATCTGCAACCGGCCGTTGCCTTTTAGTGTAGGTGAAGGTCGGCCGGCCTGTCAAAACAAATCCGATGCCGGTCGGTGGATGATTTGGAGAGCCTGTTTTGCCTGATCCCAGCCCACATCGACGCCGGTATCGGCCCCGCTGCCCGGGGAGCGACGCCTTGCCTGCACCCTGCCGGGCATTACCGATAAAAACGGCACGGCAATCCCCCAATGGGTGCCGATACCGGCACGTCTGCAAAGGGGTGCGGCCATGACGTCAAGGATAAGAATGGCACTGGTGATGGGGGTCGCCCTTGCCGGTATGGCGCTTGCCGCCACCGGCCTGATGGACAGGGCCCTGTCGCGAGTCGGTCTTGGGGAACTGGAGCGGGCCAACCATCGCTACCTGGATGAATCCTATGACCGTGCGCTGGAGGGTTTTCTGGTGTTGTCGGCCGTCAAGAGCGGTCTGGCCGTGATTGAAGGATCCGAGGTGGGTATCGGCTTCAACCTGCAGGTCGGGGACCTGGTGCAATCGGTATACGACTATGTGGACATCGCCTGGAAGACGGTGCTGGCCGGGGGAACCATCCTGTTCATGGCGCGGTTGGCATTGGATGGGGTGGCCATGACGGATCACATCCTCATGGCCCTGGCCTTCTTCTGCCTGTCGATGCTGGCGGCGGGACGGTGTGTATTCCCGAACCGGATAGGGATGGCCCGGTTCCTGCGGTCCGTCACCGCCACATGCACCTTTTTGACGGTGCTGGTCTACCTGGTTCTCCCGCTGGCCGTGTACGGTGCCTCGCGCCTGTCCGAGCGGATCACCCGCCCACTGATCCAGCAGTCCTACGACGCTTTCGACCAGGTTAGCCGGACATTCACTCAAGAGGCCGCTGAAGGCAGTCTCGGCGGTGATGAAAAAGGGGCGTCGGCCATCCAAACGGCCATGGGTGTGGCTGACCGCTACGAGCGTTTGAAAAAGCGGCTTCGGGATCTGGAGGCGTATCTCAGCGAGCAGGGTAAAAATCTTGCCGGAACCACGTTTCAACTGATCGCCGCTTACCTGTTCGACTGCGTGATCTTTCCGCTTGCCTTCGTGGCGGTGCTGATCCTTTTTTTAAAGGGCGTGCCGGATTACCTGACACGGGCCCAGCGTGACCGACGACTGGCGGAAACGATCCGGGACACGGCAAGGCCGGTTCCCCCGCCGCCGGCGTGCGATACTTAAACCGACCCACCATGCGGCGCAAACGAATGGCAGAAAAAAAAGGAAGGCCAACGGATGAAAACCATCGGCATGATTGGCGGGATGAGTTGGGAATCGACCCTGGTCTATTACCGGGTGGTCAATGAAACCGTGAGGGAGCGTCTGGGCGGACTCCATTCGGCAAAAAGCATTCTGTACTCCGTGGATTTTGCCGAGATCGAAGCCCTGCAGCAGGCAGGGCAATGGGATGCAGCGCAGTCGATCCTGGTTCAGGCGGCACAATCGCTGGTGCGCGCAGGGGCGGACCTGGTGATCATCTGCACCAACACCATGCATAAACTGGCCGATGGGGTGGCGGCAAGCATGACCGTTCCGCTGCTTCACATTGCCGACCCTACGGCCGAGGCCGTTCTTGCAGCCGGTATGAATACCGTCGCCCTGTTGGGGACCCGGTTTACCATGGAGGAAGACTTTTACCGCAAGCGTCTCGAAGACCGTTGGGGGTTGCGTGTGCTGATTCCCGATGCGGTCCAGCGCCGGACGGTCCATGACATCATCTATACGGAACTTTGCCTGGGGCGGATCCGGGAATCTTCGCGCCAGGCTTATGTCCGGATTATCGAAGACCTGGTGGCGCGCGGTGCCAGGGGGGTCATTCTCGGCTGCACCGAGGTCGGACTTCTCGTTCGTGCCGACGGCTGCCCGGTGCCAGTTTTCGATACGGCGCGCATTCACGCCGAAGCGGCCGTGGCTGCGGCGTTGACCGACTGACTGATCATGGCCGCGGTCGAACGAGGATCGCTACGGCCGCTCAGGGATGGGTACGAAGTCGTATTCCGTGGTACCGGTGTAGACTTGTCGAGGCCGGCAGATCTTCCAATTGGGATCGTCCATGCTCTCCTTCCACTGGGCGATCCATCCAGGCAGCCGGCCGATGGCAAACATCACCGTGAACATGTTGGTGGGGATGCCGATGGCCCGCAGGACAATCCCGCTGTAGAAGTCGATGTTGGGGTACAGGTTGTGGTCGATAAAGTAAGGGTCTTTTAGAACTACCTCCTCGAGTTCCTTGGCGATATCCAGCAGCGGATCATTGATCTGCAGGGATTCCAGCAGTTCATCGCACATCTTTTTCATGATTTTTGCCCGGGGATCGTAGGTCTTGTAGACCCGGTGGCCGAATCCCATGAGCCTGAACGGATCGTTCTTGTCCTTGGCCCGTTCGATGGCCTTCCGATAATTCCCACCGTCGGCCTGAATCGCGGTGAGCATTTCGACGACCGCCTGGTTGGCGCCCCCGTGGAGCGGGCCCCAGAGCGCGGCGATGCCCGAAGAGATGGCCGCGTAGAGGTTGACCCGGGCGCTGCCCACCACGCGCACGGCCGAAGTGGAGCAGTTCTGCTCATGGTCGGCGTGAAGAATCCAGAACACCCGCAGGGCATTGACGCCTGCCCGGTTGAGTTCATAGGGTTTGACCGGGGTGTGGAACATCATGTTGAGAAAGTTCTCGCAGTAGGTCAGATCCGGGCGGGGGTAGACCACCTTATGGCCCCGGGAAATCTTGTATGACATGGCGGCCATGGTGCGAACCTTGGCCAGCAGCCGGGTCATGGTGATGGTGATCTGTTCCTCCAGGGTGCCCAGTTCCGGATAAAAGCTCCGCATGGCATTGACCATGGAGGAGAGGATCCCCATGGGGTGGGAGGCCCGGGGAAAGTTCTGGTAAAATGCCTTGAGGTCTTCATGGACCAAGCTGTTGTCGTTGAGCATCACCGAAAAACGGGTCAGCTGTTCACGGTTGGGGAGCTTGCCGTTGATGAGCAGGTAGGCGGTCTCTTTGAACGTGCCGTGTTCTGCCAGCTGCTCCACGGGGATACCGCGGTAGCGCAGAATGCCTTTTTCGCCGTCCATGTAGGTGATGGCGCTCAGGCAGCTGCCGGTATTGGCGTAACCGGGGTCCAGGGTGATAAAGCCGGTGTTGGCACGCAGGGTTGAGATATCGATGGCCTTTTCCCCTTCGGTTCCGGTGACGACCGGCAGCTGTATTTGCTGGCCGTTGTAAGTGAGGGTAACAAATTCTTGCATAGCGACTCCTTTTTCTCCGGAAAGACCCCGGTATCCTCCTGATGCAGTCCAGTCAGTTTGCTCGTCTCGCCTGTGCCGGTGCGCCGGAACAATTGTCTTGCCTGGCGGCCACTTTTCAACGTAATTAAGGGGCAGGGTTTGTCGAATAACAGCCGGTATTCATATGAATGTCCGGCACAGATGTCAAATGCCAAATCAGGTCTCCAAGGAGAAATGCGATGCCTTACAAGGACAACCTGTTAAAGAAGATAGAGATCGACCGCCTGGCCCGGACCATTGCCGATGCCATCGGACCGGTGGAGAGCGGCAAACGCATCGACAAGATGGTGTTGGCGCAGTTGATGAACTTTTTCCCCTGGTCCCGTCGGGAGGAGCGGGACCTTGTGCTGTTCCTGGAAACCGACGGCCCCGGGGCAACGCGAATCCTGGTGATGGACAACGACCTGACCATCTATCACACCAGCGTGGACGATGTGGTGCTGAGAAAGAGTCCCACCGTGAAAGAGATGGTGAACATTCGTAATGCCATAAAAATCCTCAACGACAAGGATGTGGTGATCAGCAAGAAGGCGGCATCCTTGAAGACCATTCAGGAGATCTGCATCGGCGAACTGGACCTTCGCTTCACCCAATCGGATATCGATGGTATTGCCGGGGATGGGACGGCATCCCTGGAGAACGGTTATACCCAGGGCGTTCAGGAGAGCCTGATGCTGTTCGCCGAACTGCTGGGCTTGACACCGGCGCCCAAGGCCTTTTCGCTGAACCATTACGACATCTATGGCCACGTGGGCGAAAAGCCCGGCGGCGAGACCACATTCGGTCCGTTGATGATGTTCAGTCTGATACACAACACCTTGACCTACCTGGAGAGCCCCCTGAGCAGCCGGGATAAAGGGCGTTTCGCAACGCTCAAGGCCGTTGCCTCGGGGGAAGCCGATGCGTCCGCTTCGGGGCCGGCGGTGTTCGATCTGATGCGGTCCAAGGCGCTGGCGTCCGTCCCTTAGCGATCCTTAAGGCAACGGCGCCGGGCAATCCGGCGCCTTCGACCGGAGACCGCCCGGGGTAGGGGATCGCCGCCTTCGCCTGGAGCGCATCTTGCCTGAAAAGCGGACTTACATGCCGTATTTTCTAAGCATTTCAATGACTTTATCCTGACTCTGCTTTTGGACGATGACGGCTTTTTGATGGTGGGCCCTTTTTATTTTTTTGGCCAACGCATCCAGGTCGGCCGGTTTTTCCACAAAATCCATGGCACCTGCCTTCATGGCCTCCACGCCCTTTTGAACCGTCGCATGGCCGGTGAGCAGGATGATCTGCATCTCCGGTCGTTTTTCCTTGATGGCCTTCAGGGCCTGAATACCGTCCATTTCCGGCATCATGAAATCCATAATCACCGCATCGTAGGATTCGGCGGCGATCAGCGACAGTGCCTCGGTGGCCGATGTGGATGTGGTTACCTCCATGTCGCGGGCGCGCATGCGTTCGGCCATGATTTCCAGAAACTCCACCTCGTCGTCAACCAGCAGTACTCTTTCCTTCATTGTAGACTCCTTTCAAGTTACCCGTCGAAAATGCTATTTTTTTCGAGTTCATCAATCTTTACTCAAGGAAATTAAGGCAGATTTCTCCCTTTTCTCTGTCCGCCTTCAATTGGACGCCGAGAAGCCCGGCCACCATCGTCTCCCGGGGCGAAGGAAGACCCGCTTCACTGGCCAGAAAATCCTCTGCCAACCCGCAAAAACGAATCCGGGGAGCGTTTCCGGCTTTCTCTGCGACGATGCATATCATCTGGTTCGGGGCACGGGCATCCATGGCCCGGCATAGGCTGGCCCACACCAGGTCTTCCAGAAAAAATCGGTTGGTGACGGCGGTAATCGGTGTGGCCGGCATCTCGACCGTCGGTGGTTCCCCCTTCATGGCAATCAGCCGCGCAGCCAGCACGCATATAAAATGAATCACCTCGCCAATGTCCACGGTCTCCGAGGGGTGGTCGGCGCTGTGGGCAAAGCGGTTCATGTCCTTGACGATCCGATCGCCCCGTTTCACCTGGCGGACAATGGATCGGGCCAGTCCTGACAACCGTTCCGGCGAAAGCGGCATTCCCTTTTCGATCATCATGACCATGTCCTGGAGCAACCCGGCGTTTTCATTGATGATGGCCAGCACGTTCTTAATTTCGTGGGAAATGGATGCCGATATCTCTCCGAAGAAGCGAACCCCCTCGGCGGCCACGGCCTGGGAATCGTCTTTCATGTTGTCTTCCCTTCATTGATTTGGCTGCCGGCGGCAGCGCGGTTTGCCGGGGATACGGCACAGGCGGCGGCAGACGATTCCTGTAGCGCTTTCAGGGGCAGGCTAACCATAAACGAGGTTCCCCGGTTCAGCTGACTGCTCACCGTGATGTCGCCGCCCATTTCCGAGACCATTCCATAGGTGACGGACAGCCCCAGGCCGGTGCTCCCGTGGCCGGTACGGGTGGAAAAAAAGGGCTCGAAGACGCGCTTCAGGTCGGCTTCCGGTATGCCGTGCCCGGTGTCGGCCACGGTCACCGTGATATGCGTGGCCCCTTTGCGTCCGATCGTGACGTCCAGCCGCCCGCCGTCCGCCATGGCCGCAAAGGCATTGTTGATCAGGTTCAAGAAAATCTGCTGGACATTGCCCCGGTCACTTTCAAAGATCGGAATGACCCCCTGCACCGTTACCGAGACGACGATGCACCGCCGTTCGGCCTCTTTTTCCATGAAGCCGAGCACCTGCCGGATGATCGCCTCGATGTCCACCGCTTCGATGGACGATTCCATGTGCCGGGCGAAATCCAGCAGCCGCCGGGTGATGGTGCCGCAGCGACGCACCGATGCCAGCACGTCGTCCACCAGCCGCATGAGCTTCTCGTTGCCGCTATAGTCGCTGTTGATGGTGAACAGGTCCTTGATGAGTCCTGCTTTCTGGTTGATGATGGCCAGCGGGTTGTTGATTTCGTGGGCCACCCCCGAGGCCAGACGGCCGATGGACGAGAGCTTGTTGGCATACTCCACCTGATGCAGGGCCTGCACCCGACGTTGGTCGGCGGCATGGATGCGGTTGACCAGGTACGTGGCCACGCCCAGGATGGAGACCAGGATCATGGCGATGCTGAACAGCAGAAAACCGATTAGGCGCATGCGTGGCTTGAGCCACAGATCCATGATGCCCGATTCCTGACGGACCATCATGAGCAAAAAGGGGCTGTCGGGAATCGGGGCAATGCCCATGAGGATGGAACGGCCGGCGTGATCGACCGTTCTCAATGTCTGGGTGCCGTCGACGGTTTCGGGGATGGTCAGGGGTACTTTTTCGAAGCGATTGCCATATTGCCGGGAGGGCGTCTGAAGCGTTCCCCGGTTGTTGACGATGAAGGCGTCGTCGCCTTCATCCATCGCCAGCTGAAGCACGGGAAGGTCCAACAGCCCGGCATCCAGCGTCGATCGCAAAACCAAGAAGCCGTCGACCTCCAGGTTGTGCCGGATGGCAACGACCAGCCCATGGTTTTGTGCCTGGTCTACGGTTACGTCACTGATGAAAAACCCATTGGCGACGGCATGATCGAAGCAGACGGTCGGTTTCACCCGGCTTCTTTCTATCGCAAGGGGCCCAGCATAGGCTTGCACGGTGCCGTCGGTGTCCACCACGGCGAGATCCACGAATCCGCCCATGCCGCCCTGCAGGTTGGCCAGAATGGCGTCCAGCCTCCCCGGTGCCAGCAGGCCCGGCAGGCTGTTGTCCCGGGCAACGAATTCAAGGGCTGCCCGGCGCTGGGACAGCAAAAACGAGATACTGCGCCAGGTGTTGGATACCATTCGGGCGGTGCCCATCGTCGCTTCGGATTCAAAGGCCTGACGAGTGAGCCGGTAGTCAACCAACGTCATGACCAGCAGGGGCGCCAGCGTCACCACGGTGGTGAAGGCCACGATCATCAACCATTTGCGCCGGAAGCTGAAGTGGATGCCGCCCGGTCCTGAAGCCGCATCCCGATGGTCCCAGAATCGGGGTTTGAATCGGGACAGGTTTAGCATGGACGACACCGTTTTTCAGGCGGGAAAACCGCCATGCCTGTCTCAAGATTTAAATCGTTGGATTTTTTCATGGGCCTTCTTCAGGGTCTCGCTCAACTCGTCGATGTCCACGGGTTTTTGCATATAGGCAAAGGCGCCCAGCTGCATGCACCGCTTGCGGTCTGCCTCGCTGCCGTGGCCGGTGAGAACGATCACCTCGATTTCCGGTCGGGTGGATTTCACCCGCTTCAAGATCTCCATGCCGTCGATTCCTGGCATTTTAAGATCGATGATCATCACTTCCGGGTCGTCCTCGGCCACCAGGGTCAGGGCGGACTCGCCGTCATAGGCCACGGCGGATCCCATCTCCCGCAATTCCAGTCGCTCTGACAGGGTCTGAACGAACTCCCGCTCATCGTCCACCAGCAGTACGCGGGAGGGTACTTCGAAGCTGTGTTTGCGATAGATGTGGGCCTGGTGGAAATCCTTGCCGACGACTGTTTTTACCGACCGCACGCCGGCAACCGCGCCGGCAATGGATGTGAGTTCCTCCTCCAGCCGTGACAGCATCAGCACGTGTTTGTTGATGGTCAGTACCACCGCCCCGTTTTCGGACGTCACCGAGACATTGTGTCCGGCACGGCAGAGTGCCATCTCCACGGTGGCTGCCAGTAAGAAATCTTTTTCGGCCTGCATGGAGGCGTTGGTGCGACGAACGGCATCTTTGATTAGATTCTCCTCGATCAGTGCGCCGGCCTTGGCTACATTCATCCGGTTCATGGGGAGCACCATGTCGTAAAGGCTGGTTTCCCACGGATCCTTGGCGGAAAACACAGTTTCGGTCCAGGCAGCGTTGTCCGCATCCCTGTCGCGGATCTGTTTCAAGGCATCCTTTTCAGTCAGCCCCTGGACCACCTCGGCCTGCTCGATACGATAGGGTGTCTCAGCAATAATGCAGACCCGGAGCATATGGCTGACGGACTGAGGAACCAGCAGGCTAGCAAACCCATGGACCACGGCAGGGCCCTTTTCCAGTTCGGTTGCCAAAGCCAGGCGCAGGCAGGCAATCGAGCACTCCTTCTCATGTGTGAACTTGTTAAATACCGAGGTCTTGGCCGAAAAGGCGCGCTGAACCTTGCTTTCCGGCATACCGGACGTCTCAGCGGCCCTGGTCGTCAACTGGTCGTCAGAGATCAGTCGGTACCCGGTGCTGTCCATCACGTCCCGGACCACGGCGTCCGCACTGCAGAAAATACCGCTGAAGATGGCAATGACAGACATCGTTACCCTCCTTTGGGTTCACTGTGGGTCGATAGGGTTCGAACCGAGGTCAATGGGCAGCTTTTCTCGCTGCCCCCCTTATGGGTTCGTTCGTGGATGGCTCGAATGGCCTGTTTCATGGTCGGATAGATGTGATCTTCACCGATTTTGTAGAGCAGGTGCGTGCGTCGCAGCACCTGCATCACGGGTTCATGAACACTGCTCAAGGAGATGTCGATGCCGGCGCTTCTCACCCGGTCCACGATCAGCGACAATGACTCCTGTCCCGAGGCGTCCATGTCGTTCATGGATTCGGCGGCGATGATGATGTGTTTGAGCGCTTTTTTTATACTTCGCCGATGGCGGATCTGGTCCTCCAGGTAGCTGGCATTGGCAAAGAAAAGAGGCCCGTCGAAGCGGACCACGTCGATGTAGCGGCACTCTTTCAGCCCGTGGGTCACGACGTCATGGAGCGCCTTGTCCAGACCCATGGAAAGGTCCACCACCTGGGGCCGCATGCTTCGGTAAAGAAATACGCAAAGCGACAGCCCCACCCCCACGATGATTCCCCTGTCTAAATGGGGGGCGAAGGCCAGGGTGCACACGAAGGTGATCACTGAAATGGCGCCGTCGTACCATTGGGCACGCCAGGCGTGAATGAATCCCCGGGCGTTGATCAATCCGGCCACCGCCATCATGATAATCGCCGCCAGCACGCTCTGGGGCAGGTGGTAGAGCAGGGGGGTGAAGAAAAACAGGGTCGCCACCACCGCCAGGCTGGCAATCACGCTGGACAGTCCGGAAACGGCCCCGGCCTGGAGATTGACCGCCGACCGGGAAAAGGATCCCGCCACGGGATAGCTTTGGGCCACAGAGCCGATCATATTCGCCAGCCCCTGCCCAATGAGTTCCTGATTCGGGTCGATGCGCTGCCCGGTTT
This sequence comes from uncultured delta proteobacterium, assembly GCA_963705435.1. Taxonomy (GTDB): domain Bacteria; phylum Desulfobacterota; class Desulfobacteria; order Desulfobacterales; family Desulfosarcinaceae; genus Desulfosarcina. The sequence continues at coordinate 19,072 of CAVPJR010000002.1, forward strand.
TAGCGGCCATGGCTTTGGCGATGGAGATGGCCTCCATGAATCCCAGCAGGGCGATGATGGCGGCCGGCGGCATCAGGGTCATGGCACCGTGGCCATCGATTTCAGGAAAAGAGAAGTCCGGAAGGCCCTTGGGTATGGCACCCACCACTTCACCCCCGCCGCTAAAGACCAGTGCCGACGCCTCCAGCGGTGCGTTGCCGATCCTCAGCCGCCAGGTGCGGCCAATCTTTTCTGTGTCGTCCGGGCGATTGCCCTTGGTATAAAACCGCAGGTCGCCATGCTGGGTCCGGCCGGCTTCAAAAAGCAGGCGGCGGATCTGATGACGGTAGTCTGCTGCTTTCTCTGCCTTCAAGGCCATTTGATAATTCAGGATCTCCAGGTCCCGTCGGGAATCGATGACGATCATGCGGTGGCCGTCGATGGTTGCCTGCTTGAGGGTATCGTTGATTCGGGTGCGCCGGTCTTCCAGCTGGACGCGTTGCGTCGTTTCAGCGTTGAAGTGAACGATCACTGCCCGGGTGTCTGCATCGACCACTGATTCCAGGGGCATCGTGACCCGCTGCTCGAATCCGGTGGCCCAACTGATCAAGGTGGTGGCGGCCACCGCCACGAGCACATTGGGGATCCGCAGGGTGATCTTTTTCAGGATCAGCATGACCGCGAAGGCAAACAGGCCCATCAAGAGCGTGGGCCAGTGGGTGAAATAAAGGGCTGCTTTCACGACCTGGACCACCGTATGGAAATGATAATCGCTGCTGTCCACCGCCACGCCGAACAACTTGGCGATCTGACCGGTGGCGATGATGATGGCGGCCGCGTTGGTGAAGCCACCCACCACCGGATGCGAGAGAAAGTTAACCACCAGGCCCAGGCGAAACAGGCCCAGGCCGAATTGAAACAGCCCCACCATCAGGGCCAGCAGAACCGCATACCCGATATACGCTTGGCTGCCGCTGGAGGCCAGGGGCTGCAGGGCCACGGCGGCCATCAGGGAGACCACGGCAACCGGTCCGGTGGCCAGTTGACGGCTGGATCCGAACAAGGCTGCTACCGCCGGCGGCAAAAACGCCGCATACAGGCCGTAATAGGCCGGCAGGCCGGCCAACTGGGCATAGGCCATTGACTGGGGAACCAGCACCAGGGCTACGGTCAACCCGGCAAACAGGTCTCCTTTAAGATGTCCGGCGCGATAGCCGGGCAGCCATTCCAAAAAGGGCAGCAGTCGGCTCAGGGCGAGGTTGCGCCATGCGAATGACGGGTGTCGGGCCATGGCAGTCTACCGGCCTCCGGTCAGCAGCCTGCGGCAGGCGACCATCAAACTGTCGTAAAGGGTGCCGGCGTCATACACCCGGTAGGTGTTGAGCCGGACGATGCCGTCCACCATGGCAAAGAGAACCATGGCCGTCTGTCGCGGGGAGTCGACCGCTACCGATCCGTCCTGCATGCCCGTTTGGATTCCCTCCTCGAAGATGTCCAGCAAACAGGTGTAAATGGATTCCAGATGGCTGCGGCACACCGGACTGGTTTCGGCCATTTGATAGGGATCGTGGCGGTGAATGATCAGGAACTGGTCTTCCATGGTGCCGGCCAGATGCAGATAAAAAGCGACCACACCCTCGACCCGCTCTATCCCATTTTGATCCCGGCAGGTCTGCTGATGCCGGTCAAACTGGTCCAGAATGCTCTCTTTCACATCATTCAGCACCTGCAAAAAGAGGTCCTCCTTGTTCTTGAAATGGTGAAAGATGGTTCCGGTTGCCGCACCGGTGATGGCGGACAGCTCCGCCATGGCGGTTCCCTGAAACCCGTTTCGCGAAAAAAGCCGGGTGGCGGAAGCAAGGATTGCATTTCGTTTGGACATGTGTTACCTGTTCAAAAATAAGCCGACCGAATGATCGGTCGGTTTTCTTTAACTAAAGACTTTGAATAAAAATGTCAATAGGAGAAATCGGATGTCCCACCCCATACCCGAAAAGGCGGAACTGCTGGATAAGCTCAAACAAGGCGGTTTTGACGTCCCCGACTTCATTTATGTCCCCCCGCAGCATTTTGAGACCGAAGATTTCGCCGCCCTCGAGTCGTTTCTGGAAAAACACCGCGAAAGCTTCAAGGTGATCGCCCGCAGTGCCCATCCATTGGAACGCCGTTTCAAGGGGGGGACATTCGACTCGTTGGAAACCTATGCCGATGTGGGGGGTATCCGCTATGCCCGCAACAAGATGATCAAGCTGGCAAAAAGCAGCAAACACTTGAGCATTGCCCGGCAGCAGCGGTTCAACCATGCTCCGCAGATGGATCTTGAGCAGATGGGGGTGATCGTCATGCCCTTCATCGACGGATCCAGCGTAATGGCCAAGATCATTGGCGGCAACTGGGAGTTCGGATATTGTCGGGACCGCATTCACAAGGTGCAAAGCGAACCCTACATCACCCGAACCCCCCATGACCGGCGGCTGGTTCAGCTGTCAAAGAAGATTCAGACGCATCTGGGATTTCGATGCGAGATCGAATACATCATCTCAGCCGACGGCGGCATTCACGTGGTGCAGGCCAAAGACATTTCGAGCATCGACATCCTGGAGGAAAAGGAGAGCCAGCGGTCCATCACCCTGGACGGCATCCGGCGGATCCGCAAGCGGCGCAGCTACCGGGAGCGGCCGGTGTATGTGATGGACAATAAAGCCTTTTATATCGATATCATCTCCCAGTGTGAGGAGATGGTCAGTGAATGTGCCACGCCCGGCAAGCCGGATATTGCCCAGATCATCGATTCCATCAAGGCCTATGAAGCGGAATTCGAGGCGTTTGCCTTGCGCCATCAGCGATACGCGGTGCTCGGACTCGCCATTCAGGATCCGGTCGATCTTTACCAGATTGCCAGCCATTACCTGGACGACACCCCGGAATTGCAGGCGGAACTGTCCAAAGCCCTGCACAACAACCTCTACCAGATCGATATATTCCTGTCCGAAGCCGACACGCTCATCGCCAAGGACAAGTTCCGGATCAATCTGTGCAGCCACGATGCATACGGTATCGACACGGTCCGAAACCCCCTGTGGACCGTATACTGGTATGTGGATCGCCACGACGACGTGGTTCGCGAATTCAAGCGGATCGGTTTTAAGACCGGAGACACGGTTGGTATCGATATCGATGTTGAAGACAAACCCACCGTATTCCGCCAGTAGCGGTCAGGGATCGAGAAAATCCTTGAGATTGATCACCTTTCCCTGTTCATTCCCGACTTGTCCCAGGTCCTGCATGGCGCCTTCGCGTTTCTCTTTGCGGATTTGGTTCATGACTTCCCGGAGTTTGGGATTGTCGGTCATCAGCTTTTGAATCTGAATTTCAAGGGCTTCCCAGCCGGCTTCCAGCGCCTCCGTCTTCACTGAAAAGGATGCCATATCGGCGAGCAGCAGGACCAACTGAAGCATCATGCCATGGTGGGTAATGCCCTGCAGGTAGGCGGGACAGTGGCCCCAGAGGCTGGCACCGGCCACCGCACGCTTCCGGCAGGCCTCCAGAATGACCGTATGGATGGCGCTGGGGCCGTGATAATTGATCGGAATCACCCGGTGCCGGATGACCAGGCCTTCGACATCGCTGCCGGCGGTCACCGCTGAAATAATCCGGTCCGTATGCAACACAGTGTCGAACATACTGCCCAGGGTAATCACCACCGGTGCCTTTAGCCGATGGGCCAGATCCACCAACTCTCGGGAAAACCGGTACCAGTTCAGGCTGGGCTCGTCGGCGATCAATATTACCAGATCGTTCTCACCGGGATGGGTTTCGATGGCGAAGAAGCTTCCCCCGGGGGGGTAATCGATTTCATGACACCGGTTTCGATTTTCACCACCGGGCGGCTTTCGTCATAACGATAGCAGTGGTCGGGTTCGATATGGCCGAAGGAAACGGCCTGGAGGGTCTCCACCAGATAGGCGGCCGTACCGGCCGACACCTCCAGTGCATTGCCCCATCCTCGGAAACCGATGATAAACACCGGTGCCGCCAGGGCGGGCAGCGTCTCCAATCGGAAGGTTTGGTATTCCATAGGATCCTTAATTTAGGCCATATTTTACGAACTCGTCAACATGCAGCTTGTTACGAACTCATCATCTTTGGCAAGGGTGATCTCGGTTCCACCATTTTCGGAGGGAATCGGTTGACTGTCAAGACCCAAATCCGGATGGGTTTTAACAAACCCATCCGGATCAACCCTTGTGTCGATACAGTTCCGGGTAAAGCCGATGGGCGCATTCGGGGCAGATGCCGTGGGTGAAGTCGGCGTCGGAATGGGAGGTGATGTAGTCCTCGATCGCCTGCCAGGTGCTGTCATCTTTACGGATTTTTTTACAGGAGGCACAGATGGGCAGCAGGCCGCTGAGGGTTTTGACTTCCTGGAGGGCTTTTTGCAGCTGGGTGATCAGTATTTTCTGCGCTTTGGCCGCGTTGTATTTGACCACGGCAATTTCAATGGCCGATCGCAGTTCATTGATGTCGTAGGGTTTGATGATATACCCATACGGGTGGGTTCCGAGGGCTCGCTTGAAGACCTGTTGATCGGAAAGGCAGGTCATGTAGATGATGGGTACATCCGAACCCTCGGCAATTTTTGCGGCGGCTTCGATCCCGTTCATTTCCCCTTTGAGCAGAATATCCATGGTGACGATGTCCGGGTTGTTCCGGTAAACCCCGCTGATGGCTTCGAGTCCGGTTTCGGCGGTGCCGCATACCAGGTAGTCCAAACTCTCCAATCGGGCGGTCAGCACGGTGGATACGTTGGGGTCGTCTTCAACGACCATAATACGGGTCTGTCTATGCATGGCGCACCTCGCATGGGTTATGGGTAGCCGCTGCTGCAATTCTTGCGCATGGGATGCCCTTTTGTGCACAGGCATGTCCGATTTTAGGACGCGCTAGCTCTAGAAAAATATGGCTGTTTTTTGCAATTGTCCATCAATACCCGCCCAGGCCAGATGAATCCGGTGCATCGCCAATTCAGAACCGATTTCCTACGATTAAATTATGCAATATTCTTGCCACCGCGGCGAGCCGTTGAGCCGTGACCGGGAGCGCACTCCCCGCCGCTTGTCAGCGACAAGCCGAGATATCGAGCACCGGGCCGGCGGGTAGGTTTCCATCACTATCAATAATGTTTCTATGTATAAGAACAGAAAAGCCTTGACACCCCATCCAAAAGCCCTTAAACATCGGTTGTTCAGGGTCGTGGAACCAAACACGGCCTTTTTTATTGGAAAGAGGAAAACAGATGAAATTGAAGGAATTTCCAAGCCGGGAACGGTTTGATGAGTTGGCCCGTACCTGCAATGTGATTCCCGTTTGCCGTGAGATTCTGGCCGACATGGAGACGCCGGTCTCCCTGTTGAAAAAATGCTACGACGACGGTGGCAAGGGACCGCGAACACCGCTCTTTCTGCTGGAGAGTGTGGAGGGCGGTGAAAAATGGGGGCGTTACAGCTTTCTGGGCACATCGGCCAGGACCCACGTCAAGGTTTTTGCCGATCAGGTGATTATTGCCGAAAACGGCCGGGAAGAGAAAATCCTCCACGGCGGCGATCCCCTTAGCACTCTGAAAGCGTTCATGAGCCGTTTTCAGCCGGCGGAAATGGGTGAGCTTCCCCGGTTCTGGGGTGGTCTGGTCGGTTATCTCACCTATGAAATGGTTTCATTTTTCGAGCGTATCCCCAACCGAATGTCGGTGGATACCCCCATGGCCCACTTCATTCTCTGTGACGAGTTACTTATTTTCGACAACATTCGCAACACGATGATCTGTGTGGCCATCGCCTTTACCGACGGGAATCCGGATGCTACAGCGGCCTATGATGATGCCATGACGCGGCTGGACGCTATTGAACGGCGCATGGCCACGCGGGTTGGCGATGCTGCGCCGGAGGATGTCGGCGACAGCCCGACCATGGTCCCGCTGCTGGCGGCGCAAACGTTCAGAGAGCGGGTGGCCAGCGTAAAAGACCACATCCAGCAAGGCGACGTGATCCAGGCCGTTATCTCGCAGCCCTTTCAATGCAGGGCGCCCGGGGACATCATTGCCATCTATCGGGCACAGCGTTATGTGAACCCGTCTCCGTACCTCTACTTTTTTCATTTCGATGAGATGGCCCTGGTGGGATCCTCACCGGAAACCATGGTGCGCCTGGAAAACGGGGTGGCCACCCTGCGACCCATTGCCGGCACCCGACCCCGGGGAGCCAGCGAACAGGCGGACCGGGTCTTGGCCTCGGAACTGCTGGCCGACGAGAAGGAGCGGGCCGAGCATTTGATGCTAGTGGATTTGGGGCGAAACGATCTGGGCCGGATCGCCCGGACCGGCACGGTCCAGGTGACGGATCTGATGGTGGTGGAGCGTTACTCCCACGTCATGCACCTGGTTTCCAACATCAACTGTGATATTGAGGATGGTTACGATGCATGGGACTTGCTGCGGGCCTCCTTTCCCGCCGGCACCCTTTCCGGCGCACCTAAGGTGCGGGCCATGCAGATCATCGACGAATTGGAACAAAGTCCCCGAGGGCCGTATGGCGGCGCTGTCGGATACGTCTCTTTCAGCGGCAACATGGACCTGGCCATTACCATCCGGACCGCCTGTATTGAGAACGGGACGCTTACCGTGCGGGCTGGAGCGGGTATTGTGGCTGACTCGGATCCGGAAAGCGAGCGGCTGGAGACCGTCAACAAGGCCATGGCCATTCAACGGGCCCTCGAACTGACCCGCCAGGGGGTAGAGACAACACCATGATACTGATGATCGACAACTACGACTCGTTCACCTATAATCTGGTCCAGTATCTCAAGCAGATCGGCGAAGGGGTCCAGGTGAAAAGAAACGATGCTGTCAGCGTGGACGAAATCGCGGCGATGGCTCCCCAAGCCATTGTGATTTCACCGGGGCCGGGCCGTCCAGAGTCCGCCGGTGTTTCCGTGGATACGATCAGGCGGTTTTCCGGAAAGATACCGATCCTCGGCGTTTGCCTGGGCCACCAGTCCATCGCCCATGTCTTTGGCGGCCGGGTGATTGGCGCCAAGCGGCTGATGCACGGCAAAACATCGGCCATCACCGGTGATGGAAAGGGAATCTTTGCCGGCATCAAACAGCAATTTCAGGCCATGCGCTACCACAGCCTGGCGGTGGAGAAGGAAAGTTTGCCCGACTGTCTGGCGGTTACCGCCACCGCGGAGGATGGCGAGATTATGGGTATTCGGCACCGGTCCCATGTCACCGAGGGGATCCAGTTTCACCCCGAATCCATCATGACCCCGCTGGGAAAGCGGTTGCTGCGCAATTTTATAAAAATGGTTTAGGCATTAAGGGTTTATAACGAGCCCGGATAGACCGGAAGCAACAAATTGAAAGCACTAACAATCAAATCCCAAAATCCAAATAAATTCCAAATTACAATATCCAAATCTCAAACAAGGGCAAGAGCCAACAGTTGATTGTTATCTTGATTTTTTACAGTTTAGAATTTTGAATTTGGCTATTGTGGTTTATTTGTTATTTGGCTTTTGATAATTTGAGCTTATTCACCATTTGTCTTGTTCCTGACATAAAAACACGAATTTCAGGATCAAGATATTAAAAGGACTGAACAGAGGGAGAAATTTAGCCATGTTCAAGGATCACCTGGCAACCATCATCAGCCGAACCGATTTGAACCAATCCCAGATGGCGGAGATGATGTCTGAGATTTTTGACGGCAAGACCACCGACGCCCAGGTGGGCGCCATGATGGCCGCCCTGGCCACCAAAGGGGAAACCGTTGAGGAACTGGCGGGTGCGGCCCGGGCCATGCGCAAAAAAGCCCACCGCATCCAGGCCGCCGCCATGCCGGTCGTGGACACCTGCGGCACCGGCGGGGACGGGCTTAAAACATTCAACATCTCAACCACCACGGCATTTGTCGTGGCCGGTTGCGGGGTGACCGTGGCCAAGCACGGCAACCGCAGCGTTTCGTCCGCGTGCGGCAGCGCCGATGTGCTGGAAATCCTGGGAATCAAGCTGGATACAGACCCGGAAGTGGTCGAAGAGGCGGTCCAGGAGATCGGCATCGGTTTTCTTTTTGCGCCGCTATACCACAGCGCCATGCGCTTTGCTGCCAAGGCACGCACGGAGGTGGGCCTGCGAAGCATCTTCAACATGCTGGGGCCGCTGACCAATCCGGCCGGCGCCAACTGCCAACTGCTTGGCGTGTTCGCTCCCCAGCTTACCGAGATGTTCGCCGAGGCGCTTCGTCTTTTGGGTGCCAGGAGTGCATTCGTGGTCCACGGGCACGACGGGCTGGACGAAATTTCCGTGTGCGCCCCCACGCGCGTCTCGCAGTTGGAGAACGACATGATTCGTACCTATGACATCTACCCGGAGCAGTATTTCGGCCGGCTGGCCGAGCCGGACCAGATGACCGGTGGTGACCCAGAGAAAAATGCGGCCATTACCCGCACCATTCTGACGGGAGAAAAAGGCCCCAAGCGGGACGTGGTGCTGCTCAATACAGCCGCCGCGCTGGTGGCTTGCCAGAAGGCCGCGGACTTGACCACGGGCATCGCCCTGGCCGAACAGGCCATCGACAGTGGGGCCGCCATGGGCAAACTGGAGGCATTGGTTGCCTATACCCGTGATAACGGATAGGGGTAGCTATTTATGCCAACCGATTTTCTTACCCAGATTGTTCAACAGAAGGGACGCGAGATTTCGCAGGCCAGAACAGTCGTCTCCGAAGAGCGGCTGGCTGAGCTGGCCCGGCAGCGATCAGACTTCCGGCCCTTTTTTGAAAGGCTCTCCCAACCGGGTGCCGCCGGGGTAAACATCATCGCCGAAATCAAGCGGGCCTCGCCGTCCAGAGGCGACATCGCTCCTGATCTGGATGCCTCACGGACGGCTTTGCGTTATGAAAAGGGGGGGGCAGCGGCCGTCTCAGTGCTCACCGATCCCACCTATTTCAAGGGCAGCCTCGAGGATCTGACGGCAGCACGGTCCGCCTGTGCCCTGCCGGTGCTGAGAAAAGAGTTTGTCATCAGCCGCTACCAGTTGTTCGAAGCGGCGGCGGCCGGCGCGGATGCTATTCTGCTGATCGCCAGAATCCTCACCGAGAAAAAATTAAACCAGCTTTACGCCCTGTGCCGCGAACTGGGCATGGATGCCCTGGTGGAAATCCACACACCGGAGGATGCCCGTACCGTCGCCGCCTGCGGTGCCCGCCTGGTGGGCATCAATAATCGTAACCTGAGCACCTTTAAAACGGACATCGCCATCGCCTTGGATCTGGTCGCCCGCCTGGCGCCCGACCAGGTTCCCGTGGCAGCCTCCGGCATTTCGAAGCCGGCGGACATTCAACGGAATCTGAAGGCCGGGATCTTCAATTTTCTGGTGGGGGAAAGCGTTGTCCTGTGCAGTGACCCGGTTCGGTTTATCCGCGAGTTGATGGGGGTGGAATCCGGGGTGCAGTCCCCGGGCAACGGTGCCGTATGACCGATGCGTCTGCGATGAACCGGCATTTTCCCCAAGTAAAGATCTGCGGGTTGACCCATCCCCATGAGGCCGCCCAATGCGTGAGTCTGGGTGCAGATGCCATCGGTGTGGTCTTTTTTCCAAAAAGCCCGCGCCATGTCACTGCGGACCAGGCCAAGGCGGTGGTGGGGGCACTGCCGGAAACGGCGTCTGCCGTGGGCGTTTTCGTCGACGCCGGTTTTTCATTTATCATGACGCGGGTCGAACGCTGCGGCCTTTCCATGGCGCAGCTTCACGGCCGGGAATCGGCACGTCTGGCGGCGCGTTTGAAGGCCGAAGGCCTGGGCGTGATAAAAGCGCTGTTCGTGGACGACCGGCCGGGTTTCGACGATGCACCGGGTTTTGAGGTGGATGGCTATCTGGTGGAGTGTGCCAAGGGACCGCTTCCCGGCGGCAATGCCATGGCCTGGGACTGGGGCGCGGCCAGAGACTTCGGGCATCGTCAATCGCTGGTGCTCGCCGGTGGCCTCTCCCCGGACAATGTCGCCGAGGCTGTCCGTTCGGCCCTGCCGGCGGCGATTGACGTTAGTTCAGGCGTGGAGATGTCGCCGGGAAGAAAGGATTTGCATAAGGTGGCCCGGCTGATAGCGGCTGTTCAAGGCACCGCGGATCAGTATGCGGCTAAGCCGATCAAAGCGGTGTTTCGCCCGAAAGGAAAGCGACCCGATGCCTGACCGTGAAGAGATGCTGGTTGTTCCTCACCGACAGTTGAGCCCGGAGGCGCTTTCCGGCCTCATCGAGGAGTTCGTGACCCGCGACGGCACCGATTCGGGTTACACCCGCGGCTCACTGGCGGGAAATGTGGCCATGGTTCGCCGCCAACTGGATGCGGGGCAGGCGGTGATCGTCTTCGACAACCGGACCCACACGTGCAACATCCGGCCGGCAGAATCCCTGTTGGGCGGTGAGCACCGCCAGGTTCGGTCGATCCAAAAAAAGGAACAGGATCCATGAAATATATCGGCGCTCACGTGAGCGCATCCGGCGGTGTGGAGAACGCACCGCTGAACGCTAAAAAGATCGATGCCACGGCCCTTGCCCTGTTTACCAAAAATCAGAGACAGTGGAAGGCCAAGCCGTTGTCGGATGAATCAATCCGTCGGTTCAAGGAGAACTGCGAGGCTGCCGGATACTCCCCGGATCAGATCCTGCCCCACGACAGCTACCTGATCAACCTGGGTCACCCGGAACCGGCCGGTTTAGAAAAATCACGAGCAGCGTTTATCGATGAAATGAGCCGCTGCGAACAGTTGGGATTAAAATTTCTAAATTTTCATCCGGGCAGCCACCTGAAAAAGATTTCCGAAGAAGCCTGTCTGGCGCGGATTGCCGAATCGATCAACCTGGCCCTGGCGCAGACAGGCGGCGTGACGGCAGTTATCGAGAACACCGCCGGCCAGGGAACCAACATGGGTCACCGGTTTGAACACCTGGCCGCCATCATCGCCGGGGTTGAAGACAAGACGCGGGTGGGGGTCTGCCTGGACACCTGCCACACCTTTTCAGCGGGGTATGATCTGGTTACGCCGAATGGGTACGAAAAGACTCTGGCGCACTTCGACGCTGTGGTGGGGTTCTCCTTTTTGAAAGGGCTTCACCTGAACGACGGGAAGAAGACCATGGGCAGCCGTGTGGATCGCCATGAAAGTATAGGCCGGGGTACGCTGGGACTGGATGCCTTTCGAATGGTCATGAACGATCGCCGCTTCGACGGGATCCCCATGATCCTGGAGACGCCGGATGACAGCCGCTGGGCCGAAGAGATACGCATGCTGAAAGGGATGATTGAATAGAATGAGGAAATGATGGATTGCGTATGGGGGGTTAGGGGTTAGTGAGGGAGGGTTAGGGACGTTGTTTACAAATTGTACAAAACCTGATATCAGCTGTCCTGTAATTCATTCTGAAGCACCGCTTTTATTCTTTAAAGAGGGGAGAGTGGCTAAGATGCCACGCGGCGCACGTTTGGACACCCCGGGCACCCTGCACCACGTCATCGTTCGCGGCATCGAGCGGCGCAACATTGTCGATGACGATCTGGACAGAGAGAATTTGGTTACGCGAATAGGACGTGTGGCCGACGAAACCCAAACAGCCGTTTATGCCTGGGCATTGATGAGCAACCATGCCCATATGCTCATGCGCAGCGGAAAGAGTGGGGTTGCCTTGTTCATGCGCCGGATCCTCACCGGACATGCCGTTACTTATAACCGCCGCCATCAACGCTACGGGCACTTATTCCAGAACCGTTACAAATCCATTATTTGCGAAGAAGACGCCTATTTCACCGAACTGGTGCGCTATATCCATCTCAATCCCCTCCGTGCTGGACTGGTGGCGTCATTGGCCCAACTGGATCGATACCCCTGGTGCGGTCATGCCGTTGTGTTGGGGCGGCGGGCCCATTATTGGCAGGACCGCGATTATGTGTTGAAATGGTTCGGGAAGCGCGTCGGCCCGGCGAAGAAAGCTTACCGGGCGTTTGTTGAAAATGGGATACCCCAAGGCCAACGGCCGGAACTTGTGGGAGGGGGGCTGATACGTTCCTTGGGCGGATGGTCGGCGGTAAAATCGATTCGGCGCAGCGGCGTTGAAGAAAAGGGTGATGCGCGGATTCTGGGTTCCAGCGAATTTGTCAACCAAGTGATCGGTGAGGCCGAACGACAAGTCAAACATCAGTTGGCAGGTGAAGATTTGATTGGCGCGGCGCAAAGCATCATCCGCAGTGGCTGCAGCGAACATCACGTTTCAATAAAACTGCTCAGAAGTGGCAATCGAAGGCAGGCTGCATCCCACCTGCGCAAGCATTTGACGCTCAAGCTGGTAAACGAACTTGGCCTGTCGTTAGCGGAAACCGGTCGACAATTGGGATTGACCACGTCGGGTGTTGCGCAGATCCTGCGGCGCAATCAATAAGTACAATTAGTAAACAACGTCCCCAAAGCTCCCAATCAAAGCTCCAATTAGTAAACAACGTCCCCAAAGCTCCAAAGCTCCCAAAGCTCCCAAAGCTCCCGCATGCTGAAAGGGATGATCGAATAGACTGATTGGCTCTTTACAAAATACCATTTGGGAACTATTATTTTACCAAATGGCAATTCAAACAGGCGAGGTCATCATGTACGGCGTATCGATCGGTATAAAGCCACAGAACACGACCCAGTTGATCGCCCGGATCAAAAAAGGGTTGCCGCTAAAGACATTCGGGCAGTTGTGCAAGAATCTGGCGGTCACGGAAAAAGAGCTCTGCAGGATTTTGAAAATTCCGTTGAGCACCCTGGCCCGGCGAAAAAAAAGCGGACAACTCTCGTTTGAAGAGTCCGAACGGGTGTTCCGCATCGCCCGGCTGTATGACAAGGCGGTGGAGGTGTTCAAACAACCTGAGTTCGGACGCAAGTGGCTCAAGGAGCCGGCCTGGGCTTTGGGGGATGTGGCGCCCCTGGATTATGCCGACACCGAACTGGGTGCCAAGGAGGTCGAGGATCTGCTGGGACGTATCGAACATGGGGTGTTTACGTGACCCTGACGGGCTGGCGGATTGTCGAATCCAGGTATAAAAACAAAGCCTTCAGCGGCGATGGTGCCAGGCTTTTCGGTGGGCGCTGGAACAGCAAAGGTCTGGCCGTGGTTTACACGGCCGGCAGCCTGGCGCTGGCTTCCATTGAAATGGTCGTTAACCTGCCTTCCCCCAAGCTGCTCGAAGCCTTTGTACGTATTCCCCTATTCTTCGATGCAGATTTGGTGGAAAGTCTGCCGCCGGATCAATATCCCAGGAACTGGCAACACCGCCCCATTTCACCTGAGACCAAGGCCATCGGTGACCGTTGGGTCAAGCAACTGCGCTCGCTTGTATTAAAGGTGCCCAGCGTTGTGGTCCCCGAAGAGTTCAACTACCTGATCAATCCGACCCATCCTGACTTTGCCAAGATCGAAATCGGGCGCCCAGTGATATATCACTTCGATCCACGTTTAGCCAAATAAAATCGACTCGTCATTTTTGAGTCGATCGCTGCCAAGGCCAATCTGCAGAACCTTTCCTCAGTGATGCCTGGCCGGATTGCCGATAAACCAAAAAGGCTACGATTTAAAAAACGGGATCGCCCATCAAGAGGCGACCTCGAAGACGCCCCAACACGACCCCAGAAAATGACCAGACACCCGCCAGGCAACCAGACAACGGAATAAAAAATTTTCACTGGCCAGGCGAATGGGTACACACGTGCTACAGGACTCGTCGAAAAGGCCGATATAAGGGTTGGACTTTACCGTTTGGCGCTTATCTTGACCACTAAGCGTCTTTCTCATTGACTGATGTCAGCGTCTCAGTGCCTGATCCTTCAACCACTGCAGGTGACACTAATATGGACATGCAACCGCAATTTGAAACCATCGTTGGCCAGGTTGGGCAGGTCGTGCTGGGCAAAGAAGAACAGATCCGCATGGCCCTGACCTGCCTGTTTGCCGGCGGGCATCTGCTCATCGAGGACATCCCCGGCATCGGCAAAACCACGCTGGCCAAGGTGCTCTCCCGGTGCATGGGCTTGAAGTTCAGGCGGGTTCAGTTCACCAGCGACATGCTGCCCGGCGACATCCTGGGCAGTTCCATTTTCGACCAGAATACCGGTGCTTTTGTCTTTCACCCGGGGCCGGTATTCACCCAGGTGCTGCTGGCCGATGAGATCAACCGGGCCACGCCCAAAACCCAGAGCGCCCTGTTGGAGGCCATGGAGGAGGGGCAGGTCACCAGCGACGGCAAGACCCGCGGTTTATCCGCCCCCTTTTTTGTCATCGCCACCCAGAACCCCATGGAATTGTCCGGCACCTTTCCGCTGCCCGAATCTCAGTTGGACCGTTTTTTAATGCGCATCGAACTGGGCTACCCGGACCGTGAGGCGGAACGGTTGCTGTTGGGCGGGGACCGGACACAGCGCCAGGCCTTGACGGAGATGCAACGGTGTTTGTCCCCGGCGGATGTGCTGGCACTCCAGAAACAGGTCGACCGGGTGCACGTGGCCGACGCTTTTTTGAACTACCTCCAGGACTTGCTCGATTTTACCCGCACCGGCAAATACTTTCACATGGGCCTCTCTCCACGCGCAGGTCTGGCGTTGGTGCATGCCGCCCGATCCTGGGCCTTTATCAGCGGTCGAGACTACGCCCTGCCCGAAGACATCCAGGCCGTATTGGTCAGTGTGGTCGGGCACCGCCTCAGATCCCGCGACGACCTGGCAGAGATCCCGGTCAGGCGGCTGGAAACCCTGTTTCAAGAGGTGGCTGTGCCGTGACGTCCGCACTTGCACGCACATTTTACAGCTTTGTGGGCGGCAGCACGACCGTTCCCGTGGTCCTGGGCCTGCGCAACATCTATATTCTTCCCACGGGCTACGGCATGCTTTACCTGACGGTGCTGGGGGCCATGCTGATCGGATCCGTCAACTACAACAACAACCTGGGCTTTCTGCTCACCTTTCTTCTGGGCAGCCTCGGGCTGACCGCCATGATGCACACCTACAGCATGCTTTACGGCCTGCACCTGCTATCGGCAAAGGCAATGCCGGTATTTGCCGGTGAGTCGGTGGACGTGGACCTTCGGGTGGCCGATGTGGATCGGCCGCGAACCGGCCTTTGCTGGTATTTCAACGCGGCGGATCGTATCCGGGCGGATTTCAGAGCCAAGCAGCCGGCCCGGATTCTGGTTGGTGCAGGGGCCGGCCGTCGGGGCCTTTTCGATCCGGGATGGCTGCGCATCGCTTGCGACTATCCCCTGGGATTGTTCCAGGCCTGGGCGCGGATTGATACCGGCCTCAAGTGTCTGGTCTACCCCCGACCCATTTTTGCGCCGATGCCCGGCGCCACGGCCTTGTCGGCGCAGCGAAAAGGCGACCTCGGTCAAACGGCGGGCGTTGAGGATTTTGTGGGACTATCGGCCTACCAACCCGGCGATTCACCCGGGCGAATCCACTGGCAGGCTTATTCGCGGGGCCGGGGGCTGCACACCAAAACCTTTGCCGGCCAGGCCGGCGCCGGCCTAATGCTGGATTTCGATGACATCAAGGGCGGCGATACGGAGAGAAAGCTCTCCATCCTCTGTTTCCATATTCTCCAGGCGCACCATCAGCGACGCAGCTTCGGCATGCGGCTGGCCGGACAAACTTTTCCTGCCGCCAACGGCAGGGTTCATCGGGATCGATGCCTCCGCGCCCTGGCCCTTTACGGAAACGACTGAGCCATGCAACCTCAGCCGATTCGCCTGTTGCTTCTTGCACTTGCGGTGGCCATGGCGCCCCTGGTGCTTCAGCTGCCCTGGTGGGCCGTAGGGTGGTGCGCGGTCTCGTGGGGATATCTGCTTTTTCGGGAGAAGCGCGGATGGCCCGTGGCATCACGAGGCGTCCGACTGGTGATCTTCATCGTCGGCATGACGGCGGTGCTGATGTTTGCCGGCCTGCGTTTTGACGGAGGTGATTTTATCGCCCTGCTAGCCGTGATGGCCGGTATCAAACCCCTGGAGATTCGAAGCCGTCGGGACAGCATGGTGACGGTCTTTCTGGCCTATTTTCTGACCATCACCAGCCTGTTCGTTTTTGAAAATCTTTCCATGACACTCTACCTGTTCGTTTCGGTCTGGACGACCACCGGCGTGCTGATTCATGTGAACGACCCCACGGGCACGATCGGACGACAGCTGAAACTCTCGGCCCGGCTGATCCTTGTGGCGGTTCCGCTGATGGTGCTGCTTTTTCTTCTCTTCCCGCGGTTGTCTGGCAGCTTCTGGGGATCCCCGTGGGCCAAGCAAAGCCGGTCCGGTTTTTCCAGCAGCATGCGCATCGGCGATGTGTCTCGACTGGTGCTGGTCGACGAACCCGCCTTTTCGGTGACGTTCGACTCACCGGTCCCTGATGCGGACCGGCGCTATTGGCGGGGCATCGTTTTCCAGCGCTTTGACGGTAACGGCTGGTATCCGGACAGTCGCCAGGCGATCCGCCCGGACAGTGTCGGCGGCACGGATCTGTCCCGCTACACGGTAATACTCGAACCTCACGGCCAGCGGTACCTGTTCGCTCTGGACCTGCCGTTGACGGCCAATCCCGTGGCCACCATCATGGACGATCACACCCTGATGGCCCGTCGGCCCGTATGGCAGCGTTTTCATTACGGTGCCGCATCATTTCTCAACGCTCTGCAGAATGCTGCCGATGTGCCCGGTGACGCTTATCTGCAATTGCCCTCGAACCTTAATCCGCAGACGGTTGCCCTTGGAAGCCGGTGGGCCCGGACCCATGCTGAACCCGAAGCCGTGGTGGCGGCAGCCTTGGCGTTATTCAAGGAAAAAGGGTTCTTGTACACCCTGCAGCCGGACCGGTTGGGGGTTCACGCCGTGGACGATTTTCTTTTTGCCAGCCGGAAGGGATTTTGCGAGCATTTTGCGACCGCTTTTACCGTGCTCATGAGGGCTGCCGGTGTGCCGACTCGGATCGTGGGCGGCTATCAGGGGGGTAGGTGGAACGCCCTGGGAAATTTTCTCACCGTTCGCCATTCCGATGCCCACGTATGGTGCGAGGTGTGGCAGGCGGGGCGGGGATGGGTCCGGGTGGATCCGACCTTTGCCGTAGCCCCAGACCGCATCGACGCCGGCATTGAGCGCGCCCTTGCCGGAGAGGCGCTGCTCTGGTTTCTCGGTCGGTCCCGGGACGATTGGTTGTCTGGCTGGACCGAAACCGTGCGCCAGACCTGGGAGGCCGTGAACACCCGCTGGAACATGTGGTTCATGGGCTTTTCCGCCGAAGACCAGATCGCTCTTTTAAAACGGATCGGCATTTCCGCGGGTCGGCGACGTGGCTGGCTGCTGTTTATGGCCTTGCCGCCGCTGTTTATCGCCGGGGTGATCTTGCTGGGCCGCTTGCGAAAAAAAGGAAATCCAAAACCACTTGAAGACAACGTGCTGAAGATTTATGAACGTTTTCTGGACAAGATGGCCAGCGCCGGCATCCCCAAGGCATTGCACCAGGGGCCGTTGGACTATGGCCGCTTGCTGATGGACCGGCATCCTGCACTCGAACGGGATGTGGATGCGATCATTGGATGTTACATCGGCCTGCGATACGGCCATGAATGCGATGCGGACGCGTTGAAGGCCTTTCGTCGGCGGGTGCGGCGTTTCAAACCGCGACAGGCGATGGCTGCAGGAGGACAGAAGTCAGAGGACTGAGGACTGAAGTTGGAAGTCGAAAGGCGAAAGGCGAAAGACCCGAACCCGGAACCCAGAAACCAGAGACCAGAGACCAGAGACCATGGACCAAAAACCAGACTTCAGTCCATGGACAGGTCATCCGGCGGCGCCAATGATCCCCGGTGAATGGCCGAATGGCCGAATCGTTCGGCAATCCGGTCCACGGCCCGGTCAATTTTTTCCCATTCAGTCTCTTTTTTTTCAATGCCTGGAAACAGGCACGCCTGCTGGGGTGTGGTATCGGCAATCAATGTCGATGCCCCTACGCCGATCAGCCGGACCGCCTTGTTTAGAGACTGATTCACCAGCAGCGCCTCAGCCGTGCGGTAGATGGTTTCCGAGGACTGGCTGGGGTGGTCCAGCGTGACGCTGCGGGTCGTCTGTTTGAAATCCGTGTCTTTCAGTTTCAATGTGATCGTCCGGGCCATAAATTTCTGGCGACGAAGCTGGCGGCCCACCTCCTGGCTCTGGGCCAGCAGATGTTGCTTCAACTGTTCCCGGTCCCGTGTGTCGGCCGACAAGGTCCGTTCCGTTGAAATCGATTTGGTGGGGGAATGGGGGGTGACGGTGGCTTGGTCCTGGCCGTGGGCAAGGTCCACCAGCCGATGGCCGAATTTGCCCAGTCGATCCACCAGAACGCTTCGTCTGGTTTTTCTGACGTCTCCCAGAGTGGCGATGCCCATTTGCCTGAGTTGCTGATGGGCATGCTTGCCCACACCTGGCACCTTTTCCACGGGCAGGGCGGCGATGGCACGGGAAACCGCTTCATGGCCGATGACGGTCAGGCCGTCCGGCTTTTGCATGTCCGAGGCAATTTTGGCCAGGAACTTCAAGGGGGCGATGCCGATGGAACAGGTCAGGTTCACCTTGTCCCGGATGTCGCTTTTAATGGCGCAGGCCATGTCGTGGGGTGAACCGTAAAGCCGGCCGCATCCGGCCGCATCCAGATAGGCTTCATCGATGGAGACCTGCTCAACGATCGGCGAATAGCGGCCGAGGATTGCCATGACCGATCGGGAGACCTCGTTGTAGCGGGTCCTTCGAGGGGAGACGATGACCAGCCTGGGGCAGCGCTGTTTGGCGATGAACATGGGCATGGCGCTGTGGACGCCGTATCGGCGGGCTTCGTAGCTGGCGGCCGCCACGACCCCCCGGCCCGAGTCGCCGCCCACGACCAGGGCTTTTCCTTTCAACTCCGGGTGGTCCAATTGTTCCACCGAGGCAAAAAAGGCGTCCATATCGATGTGCAGAATCATAGGCTCACTTTACCGGTTACCTAATTACCTTTCAAGATGTGTTCCGCGTTTCAGGGTTCTTGGGCATATCATAACAGCTGCAAAGCAAGAAAATGATCAACATCGGTATCCGGGGTTGTCAGAGATTACAAAAATGTTGTAAACAGGGACCTATGATACATTTTTTGAGTCCCATTGTGAGAAAATAAAGGAAAAAGATGAAAGCCATTGAACAGGTCACCCTTTTCTACGAGATATCCAATGCCCTCAACGAGCATCTGGACCTGAAAAAATCCATGTACAAGGTGCTCGATATCCTCTCCACCTCCATGCAGATGGAGCGAGGAACCATCTCTATTCTCAATCCCTTGAGAAACGAAATCAACATCGAGGTCGCCCACAGCCTTTCCAAGAGTGCCATGGAGCGGGTAAAATACAAGCTGGGTGAGGGGATCATCGGCCGGGTGATCGAAACCGGCGAGGCCGTGGCCATTCCCAAAATCAGTGAAGAACCCCTGTTTCTTAACCGGACCGCCTCGCGCAAAATCAAGGGTATGGGTGAGGTCTCTTTTATTTGTGTCCCGGTGCAAAAGGGCAAACGGGTGGTGGGTGCCCTGAGCGTAGACAGGGCCTACGATCCCGAGTACCCTCTCGAGGCAGGCACCAAACTGCTATCCGTAGTGGCCACCATGCTGGCCCGCCACGCCATCAACCTGGAAACCATCCACCTTGAAAAAGAGGCCCTGCGAGCGGAAAACAAGCGTCTGCGGGACGAACTGGAAAACAAGTACCGCATCAACAACATTATCGGCAACAGCAACAAAATGCGCGAAGTCTACCAGATGATCAGCCAGGTCTCGCGCAGCAACGCCACCGTGCTGATCCGTGGAGAAAGCGGCACCGGAAAGGAACTGGTGGCCAACTCCATTCACTACAACTCCACGCGGTCGAAAGGGCCGTTCGTCAAAGTCAATTGCGCGGCCATTCCCAACAACCTCATCGAAAGCGAACTGTTCGGTCATGAAAGGGGAGCCTTCACCGGGGCAGTCAAACAAAAGCCCGGGCGGTTCGAACTGGCTCATAAGGGAACCATTTTTCTGGACGAAATCGGCAGCATCGAACCCGACGTGCAGGTCAGGCTGCTGCGCGTTTTGCAGGAGCGTGAATTCGAGCGGGTGGGCGGTCACCGGACCCTCAAGGTGGATGTGCGCATCATTGCAGCCACCAACAAGAACCTGGAACAGGCCGTGGAGGAAGATTCCTTCCGCGGCGACCTGTATTACCGTCTCAATGTGTTTCCCATTTACATGCCCCCCTTGCGGGAACGCAAGACGGATATCCTGCTGCTGGCGGACTTCTTTCTGGAGCGGTACGCCGAAGAGAACGGACGGGAAGTCAAACGGCTCTCCACCCCGGCCATCGACATGCTCATGGTCTACCACTGGCCCGGAAATGTACGTGAACTGGAAAACTGCATCGAACGAGCCGTGCTGCTCTGTGAAGAAGGCGCCATCCACAGTTACCACCTGCCGCCTACGCTTCAGACGGGCAAGGAGAGCGGTACCCTTCCGGATCTCTCTTTGGAGGATGCCGTGGGGGCGCTGGAAAAGGAGATGATCATCGACTCCCTGAAAAACACACGGGGAAACATCACCCTGGCTGCGGAGATCCTCAAGACCACGGTGCGCAAATTCGCCTATAAGGCCAAGAAATACGGGGTGGATTATCGTACCTACCGATAGCGAGTCACCCCGCCAAGTCTTAAAAAGCAACCTAAGATGCCGCATCGGGGTTGCTGCGGATGCGGCTGATCAATACGGCCTCGCCGCGGATGGCGTCGGCCAACTGTCGGGTGAGCGTTCCTTTCTGTGACCGGATCTGGCCGGTTCCTTCTGATCGATTCACCAGCCAGGTGACGTACATTTTTTCAAGGGTGGCGTTGACATCAGTCAGAACCACGGCCAGGCGCTCCCGGGCCTTCTTCAGCTCTTCGGTTTGCGAGGCAATGATCCCTCGCTGATTGGGGAATTTCTTGCCGATGCGCTTCAGCCGGTCCAGTTCCGTGTCCATCATCACCAGAATATCATCCAGCATGACCATATTGCGGTAAAGGGCCGTGGATACCTGGTTGTGGGTAAAACGGATCAGCTCCCCTTTGACCTTCATGGAAGTGAGTTTGGATCGAAGCGGCTCTTTTTTATAGTACTTGTTGTAGGCCCAAACCCCTCCGCCGCCGGCAAGGGCGAGCACGAGCACCAGGGCGATAAGGATTCCGATGGCCCCACCGCTGGTATTGTTGATCGGGCTGATCGGACGGTGTAGTTTGGGGGCCATGCTTCTTTTCGACGACATCGGTGTTGTTCGTCAATCCGGTGAAAGCCGGAGTGAGGGTATGTTAATCCATTCGGTCAACTATTTAATTCGTTGGACACGTTTCACTACCATTATCGGCAGGTTGCCGAAAACCTGTATTTTTTTTGGCAACTTTTCCTCAGATTGCCGTTTTTTGGATAACTGTCGGACCGGTTTTCCGTTGACGAGACTTCTCTGGTTCAATAAGTCAAACGGGTTATCGATTTGATCGCCGATTTTCTTTCTATCACGATCATTACCAACCAGGAGAACGTTATGCGTGTGGCATTGAGCATTGCCGGGTCGGATTCATCGGGAGGGGCCGGCATCCAGGCAGACCTGAAAACCTTTCAGGCGTTAGGGGTGTTCGGAATGAGTGCCGTGACCGCTGTGACGGTACAGAATACACAGAAGGTATATGCCATTCAGGAGATGCGGCCGGAGATCGTTCACGGCCAGATCGTCTGCCTGTTCGACGATATCCCCGTCCATGCCGTCAAAATCGGCATGGTGGCCAGTGTTCCCCTGATCGAAGCCATCGCCGAGGCCCTGGGCCGCATTGAACGGCTCCCACCGGTGGTTCTGGATCCGGTGATGATTTCCAAAAGCGGGTACGCCCTGCTTCAGCCCGATGCCCAGGCGGCCCTGGTCCGGCACCTGTTCCCGCTGGCCCAGGTGGTGACCCCCAACCTGCCCGAAGCAGAAGCCCTGCTGGGAAAAAAGATCACGGATATCGATGCCATGAAAACCGCCGCCCGCGAAATATCGGCATTGGGGGCGAAAATGGTCGTGGTCAAGGGCGGTCATTTAGGGCGGGGAAGCGCCACGGACGTGCTGTTTGACGGAGAGAAATTCAGGCTTCTGGAGAGCCGGCGGATCGACACGGTCAACACCCATGGCACCGGCTGCACCTTTTCGTCGGCCATTGCCGCCCACATGGCTCAAGGCGAGTCGTTTTTTGACGCCGTCACCCAGGCCAAAGTCTACATTTCCGGGGCGATTGCAAATGCCTTGTCTTTAGGGAAGGGATGCGGTCCCACCCACCACTTTTTCGACCTGTACCGTCGGGCGGGAATGGGTGTCGGCTGAAGGGGAGGGCGGAACGCGCTCACCCTTCAGCACTGCGCCAGGAGCGCACCCATGCTTCAGCTATATGGCTGAATGTCGCGCCACTCTCCATGGTAGCTGCTTGCGCAATTCCTTCCCAGTCGCCGGTCCGCAGCGGCCCGGCGCTCGGGAATATGCCAATCGTAGGAGAGCATACGGCGGTCGATGCCGGTCCGCTGTTCACCGGCGGTCCGTCCGCAAACCGGTCTCTGTTTCTTTTCTTTGAGTCGCATGGCATGCCTTCCTGGTTGAACACCAGTTAAAAGCGGTTCGACAGGCGTTTTAAAAGGATTCGACCATACTTTCGAATCTTTAAATCAACCCACTGCAAAGGGTTTTGGTTCATTTCACTTCCGTTGTGGATGGTCGTAAGGAAGCAACCTCCGCCACCGCCGCCACCGCCGCCACCGCCGGCGGTGGACGCCGTCGATGTTGTGGAGAGCCCCGCCGGGTCTACGATGATTCCGTTGGCGACGCCGTCGGCATCGCCATAACCCCCGTCCTTGACTTCAACGGTCACTGACCGGCGGTCTGCGGATATTGCCGCGTGATGGGAATAATCCTGCCACCCATTGACCGCATCGTACTTGATCCATGCAGCGCCGGCAGGTGCCGGATCGGAAAGGCCGATCGTCACCAGCGCCCGCTGGCCGGGTCGGTGAAGCACCAGCTTGTACGCCAGCATGGCTGAAGGCAGTTGGTCCGGCGTCGTCTCATCGATCTCCAATTCGTTCGGATCGATCAGCGCCATCTGTTCGATCTCTGCGACCGTCTCTGCGGTTTCCACGACGAGATCCGTGGGTTCGCAGCTGATGGCCGGGGATGAGAAAGAGCGGGTCACCTGGGCCTGGACCACGCCACCCTCCTGATCGTCGCTAATGCCGTTGCCATCAAGATCGCCATCCGCGGCCTGGGTGGTGAAATAAGCCCTTGCCGACCACGCGGACGCCCGTCCACCGGAGTCGAAGAAACGGACCCGCCAGCTATAGGTTCCGTCTCCGTTGAGCAGCAGAATCGGTACGCGCAGCAGGTTGAGCCAGCGGTCGGTCACCACGTCCAGCAGGCAAGTTTTCGAACCCTTGTGGTATACCTGCCACTGGGTGGCGATATGAACATCCCCGTCGGCATCTGAAAAAACGCCGGCATCCAGCAGCGGATTGCGTTCCACCTGATCATGGGATTTCGGGAAAAGCAGCTTGGGCTTCAGCGGCGCCGCTCCCACACCCCGGTCATCAGGCTCCAGACCGGCACGGAATTCATCGCGGTTGCTGATACCGTCATGATCGAGGTCACGGTCGGCGTCATCGACCCGGGGGTCCAGGCCGAAGCGGGCTTCCCAGTCATCGGGCATGCCGTCGTCATCATTGTTCGCAGCGGGAGGCATGTAATGGACTTCATTGGAATTGGCACTTTCTATGCTGCCCTTGTAGGCCCGGACCACGATGTAGTATTCGGTATGGCCGTCGAGAAGGTTGAGGGTGCCGGTAACCCCGGGACCCTCCCAATCGGGCCTGCTGTAATTGTAGGCCTGGCCGCTTTTTCTGGCGAACAACCGGTAGCCGTCGGTGGCCGAACCGCTGGGGTCCCAGCGAAGCGTCACACTGGCAGCCGCAGCGGGGGTGGCTGTCAACAAGATGAAGAGGAGAAAGAAAATGGAACTGATGCGGACAAGGGTAAAAAGCGATGGTTTCACAATATTATCCAAGACAATGCTCCTGGTCGGATTCCTGTACAAATAAAAACCCACGTCGGTCCAGCAGTGGAATGGCCAGTTTCAAAGCAATTGGTTTGCCAGATTGTCCTCGAACAATTCGATTGGGTCTCAGCCTGCTGATTTTGTTGAAAAAATCAATTCATGAAGGATTGGGTCAGGGATTGAGCCAGGCCCGGGTTTCCCGAGAAATCCATCCCGGTGGGAAAAAGATGGTAGTGCTGCTGCGCAAGAACCGTAATCGGTCGGATGACTGGAAAGGAAAACCGTTTAACGGGTGATTAACGGATCACGCAACGCTTTACAAAGGGTTCGGCCAAGGTTTTTAATCGCTGCATTTCGTCCACAGAGAGGGTCGGGTCCCGCCGTTGGTTGAATTCGGGGTCCAGGCACACGGCTCGGTTGTTGAACGGCTGGAGCACATAGCGGGCGGCGCCTTCGATCGTTTTGGCGATGGATTCAACCGTGGTTTCGCTGACAAATGGCTCGGCACAGGTGGTGCGAAATTCGTAGGCGGGGGCGGATTCCATGATGATCCGGATGCTCGTTGTCAGCCGTTCATGGATGTTTGAGTTTCGGCTGAAAGGTGCGTAGTCGTTCAAAGGCGCCTTGATGTCCATGGCGATAAAATCAACCAGGTGCTGGGCGATAAGCTGACGCAGCACCTTGGGCCGACTGCCGTTGGTATCCAGTTTCACTGGATATCCCAGCGCTTTGACGGCACGGCAAAGATCGAAAATACCCTTGTCCAGCGTGGGTTCTCCGCCGGTGATGGCCACGCCTTCCAGCATGCCTCGGCGGGATTTTAAAAAACCTATAACCTCTGACAATTCGAAGCGCGCCGGGTATTCCCCCCGGGCCAGGTCTGCGTTGTGGCAATAGGGGCAGATGAAATTACAACCGGTGACGAAAAGGACGCAGCTGATCTTGCCGGGAAAGTCGATAAAGGAGTTTTTCTGGAGGCCGGCCAGGATCATGCGTTGCTAGACCGACCCCATCTGCCGCAGGGCATCATCGGTGCAGACCGGATCTGTCGATTCGGTCGGGTCGTCCATTGGTGGGTTGCATCGGCCATCTTCCTTCATGGCGACTGCCGCCGCTACCCCCGGCTCCTCGAAGGTGATTTTAAATGGCCGGCGGCGGCAGTATTCCGCCTGTTTGCCGTCGTTCCACTGCTTCACCGGTCGCAGGTACCCCACCACCCGCGAGTAAACTTCCGTTTCACGGTTGCAGTGTGAGCAGCGAGTCTGTTCACCATTGAGGTAGCCATGTGACGGACAGATCGAAAAAGTGGGGGTCAGGGTGAAGTAGGGCAGATGGTAATTGTCCGACACCTTGCGAATCAGCGACTTGACTGTCTCGATGTCGGTGACCTGCTCGCCTAAAAACAGGTGAAGTACGGTACCGCCGGTGTATTTGACCTGCAGGTTGTCCTGAAGCATCAGCGTCTCAAAGATGTCGTCGGTGTGATTCACCGGCAGTTGCGTGGAGTTGGTGTAATAGGGTACGGCTCCTTTTTGAACGTCTTCCTCGTTGGCGCATAGGATGTCCGAAAAGCGTTTCTTGTCGATCATGGCCAGGCGGTATGAGGTGCCTTCGGCCGGCGTGGCTTCCAGATTAAAAATCTCTCCGGTACGGTCCTGGATCTCGGTGATCATGGCCCGCAGTTCGTCCATGACTTTCACGGCAAAGGCCTGGCCGCTGGCGGTGGTGATGTCCGCTCCCAGAAAGTTCAGACAGGCTTCGTTCATGCCCAGGATGCCGATGGTGGAAAAATGGTTTTTCCAGTAAAGGCCGGCGCGGTTCTTGATGGATCTTAAGTAGAACTTGGAATAGGGGTAGAGGTTCTTGTCGGTAAACTGTTCCAGGACTTTGCGTTTGATGGTCAGGCTTTCAATGGCCAAGTCCACCTTGGCCTGGAGACTGTCGAAGAATTCGGTTTCATCCTTGGCCTCATGGCCGATCCGCGGGAGATTGATGGTCACTACGCCGATGGAACCGGTCAATGGGTTGGCGCCGAAAAGACCGCCGCCGCGCTTGAGCAGCTCGCGGTTGTCCAGCCTCAGGCGGCAGCACATGGAACGGGCGTCTTCCGGAGACATGTCCGAATTGACGAAGTTGGAGAAGTAGGGGATGCCGTATTTGCCGGTCATCCGCCAAACAGTTTCCAGGTTGGGGTTGTCCCAGTCGAAATCCTTGGTAATGTTATAGGTGGGGATGGGGAAGGTGAAGACGCGACCCTTGGCGTCGCCTTCGATCATCACTTCGGCAAAGGCCCGGTTAAAGGTGTCCATCTCCGACTGGAACTCGCCGTAAGTGGTCTTTTTATCCTTGCCGCCAATGATCACCGGATGGTCCTTCAAGGTGCCCGGCACACAAAGATCCATGGTGATATTGGTGAAGGGCGTCTGGAATCCCACCCGGGTGGGAATGTTGATGTTGAAGACGAACTCCTGGAGGGCCTGCTTGACCCGGGCGTAGCTCAACCGATCGTAACGGATGAAGGGTGCCAGCAGGGTGTCGAAGTTGGACAGGGCCTGGGCACCGGCCGCCTCCCCCTGGAGGGTGTAGAAGAAGTTGACGATCTGGCCGAGCGCTGAGCGAAGATGCTTGGGCGGACCGCTTTCGACCTTGCCCTCGACGCCCTTGAACCCGTTGCGCAGCAGGTCGGTCAGATCCCAGCCGACGCAGTAGACCGACAGCAGGCTCAGGTCGTGGATGTGCAGGTCCCCGTCTGCATGAGCCCGCCGAATTTCCGGCGGATAGATTTTGTTGAGCCAGTATTCCGCGGTAACGTCAGAGGAGATGTAGTTGTTGAGCCCCTGGAGGGAGTAGCACATGTTGCTGTTTTCTTTGATCTTCCAGTCCAGTTTGCGGATGTAGTGCTCCACCAGGTCCACCTGGGCCTCTGTGGCGATGCGCCGGATCTGGGCATGCTGCTCCCGGTAGATGATGTAGGCTTTGGCTGTTTTATAGTAAGGGGAGTCCAGCAGCACGCGCTCCACGATATCCTGAATCTCCTCCACCTCGGGGGTGGACCCCATGCGAAGTTCATGGGCCAGGGTCAAAACCCGCAGGGTCATCTTTTTGGCGTCTCGTTCCCCGAATTCTCCCGAGGCGTGACCGGCCTTTGCGATGGCTGCTGTGATCTTGGATGGGGCAAACTCGACAATTCGGCCGTCACGTTTTTTGATCTGCTCAATCACGGGCATCTCCTCGGGTGCAACATGCGCTTTTGGTGGTCTGAAACGACGAAAAAAAGCCGCGGCCGGCATTTTCTCGGGGGGTGCAACATATCAGACAAATATGGATTTAGTGTGATTCCAACCCCATGGACGCCGAGGCGGTAATGGGGTTCATACAACAAGATGTTGTTGTCTGTCAAGGCGCTTTTTCCATATGTTGTGGCTCTGGCCGGTCCGCGCACAGACGGCCAACTCGTTGTGTTTGCTTATAAAATCAATCCGTGGGGGATCTGCTTGCATCGCTTTCCAGCGAAAACGCGCACGTTTTTCCTGAACGGCTGTTATGGGCATATGTTGTGCTAAAAGCTGCTTGACATACAATATGTTGTGTGAGAAATGTATTTGTATGCTGGTACGGCAGGGTCGCGGCATACACTGTTTCCATCGTGTTCACCCGGTATGGTAGGTCCCCTTTCCCCCCGCGTGCCGTGCCGGTATTACGTCCGATTCGGGCAGGATTCCCACACCAGAGAAGCAGCGAAGCCGTCACTTGCAGGTGTTTGGGGTTTCTTTTTCCCGCAGAATTCGGCGTTGGACGCGAACCGCCTTGAACCCGAAAGGTTGCAAGCGGAACCATGGTCTTGGATCCGGGCAGTGCGCCCGTAAACCGCTTACCCTATTTTGGAGTTGTGACCCCTATGGCACAGAAAGAGAAAATTCTCCTCGTGGACGATGGAAACGTCGACCTGAACACCCATGTTTGGGATGACCAGGTTTTCTGCAAGAGCCTCATTGGCGCCAATGCCGTCAACAAGCGTCAGGCCAAAGAGATCGCCCGGTTCATTCGATCCACCATCGACCATATGGACCTTCGGCACATCTCTTCTCCAATGGTGGATGAGATGGTCAAGGCCAAACTGGCCGAATACGGTCTGAATGCCCAGGGGCCGGTGAGATTGACTCGGGACATGTTCATCAGAAACGGCATCGATCTTTCTTCCAACGCCAGGACCGTACTGGAGCGACGCTATCTGAAGAAAGATACGGACGGCAGAATCCAGGAGACGCCGGCGCAGATGTTTCACCGGGTGTCCCGGCACATCGCCCAGGCTGAGAAAAAATACGACGAGAACGCCGACGTCCAGAAAATTACCGAGCAGTTCTATACCCTGATGACGGATTTCAAGTTTCTGCCCAACTCGCCTACCCTGATGAATGCCGGCAGGCGGCTGGGGCAACTGGCGGCCTGCTTTGTGCTGCCCATCGAGGACAGCATGGAGGGCATTTTCGACTCGCTGAAAAATGCAGCTGTTATTCATAAATCGGGCGGCGGCACCGGCTTCTCCTTTTCCCGGCTGCGGCCCAAGAACTCCATGGTGGGTACCACCGGCGGCATCGCCTCCGGTCCCATTTCCTTCATGAAGATCTTCAACACCGCCACTGAACAGGTCAAGCAGGGGGGTACCCGCCGTGGTGCCAACATGGCGATCCTGCGGGTGGATCACCCGGATATTATCGAGTTTATCCACTGCAAGGCCACCCATACCGAGTTGAATAATTTCAACATCTCCGTGGGCATTACCGAAGCATTCATGGAGGCGGTCAAAGCCGATGACATGTATGATCTGGTTGATCCCCGGGATCGCCAGACGGTGGGCACGCTCAATGCCCGGGAGGTTTATGCGGCGCTGATCCAACAAGCATGGAAAAACGGTGATCCGGGGATCGTATTTCTCGACCGCATCAACCGGGACAACCCCACGCCGGCGTTGGGCGAGATCGAGAGCACCAACCCCTGCGGTGAACAGCCCTTGCTGCCCATGGAAGCCTGTAACCTGGGATCCATCAACCTTTCCAAGTTCGTGGTCGACAATCAGGGTGAGGCAAGAATCGATTTTGATGCCTTGAAAGAGACCGTGTGGACAGCGGTTCGCTTCCTGGACAACACCATCGACATGTCCCGCTATCCCTTGCCGGCCATCGACGCGATGGTGAAAGGCAATCGCAAAATCGGTCTGGGAATTATGGGTTTTGCCGATCTGCTGTTCCAGCTGGCCATTCCCTACAACAGCGAAAAGGCCCTGGCCGCTGCCGAGGAAATCATGGGTTTTATCCAGACCGAATCCCACCAGGCGTCTCTGGCACTGGCCGAGCAGCGCGGGGTGTTTCCCAACTATGAGCAGAGCCGTTACCACGGTGACAGCCTGCGTGTCTATCGCAACGCCACGACCACCACCATCGCACCAACCGGTACGCTGAGCATTATCAGCAACTGCTCGTCCGGCATCGAGCCCCTTTTTGCCTTGAGTTTCGTGCGTACGGTCATGGACAACGACAAGCTCACGGAGGTCAATCCCCACTTCGAGGCTGCGGCCAGACGGCAGGGATTCTATTCCGAAGCGCTCATGGAGGCCGTTGCCGGTGCCGGAACCATCGCCCACATGGACGATATTCCGGATGCGGTGAAGCAGGTCTTCGTCACCGCCCACGACATCTCGCCGGAATGGCACCTGCGCATGCAGGCGGCCTTTCAAAAACACACGGACAACGCCGTGTCAAAGACGGTCAACCTGGCCCGGGACGCCACGGCGGCGGATGTGCAGAAGATTTACGACCTGGCCTGGGAACTGGGCTGCAAGGGCGTTACCATCTACCGGGACGGAAGCAAGGAGAACCAGGTGCTCTCCTTTTCCGCGGCCAAAAAGGAGGAGGATGCCTTCATGACCGCCGTCCGCAAGCGGCCCGATACATTAAACGGCTTTACCACCCGGGTGAAGACCGGATTGGGGCAACTCTACGTGACGGTGACCGATTACCACGGCCAACCCTTCGAGGTCTTTGCCACCATCGGCAAATCGGGCCGGTCGACCACCGCCAAGACCGAGGCCATTGGCCGGCTGGTCTCCCTGGCCTTTCGGTCCGGCGTTACCGTGGACAAGGTGGTGGACCAGCTCAAGGGGATCGGCGGCGAGCACCCCGTTTTTCAAAATGGGGGCCTGGTGCTCTCCATCCCCGATGCGATCGCCCGGGTATTGGAACAGCATTATCTAAAAGATGACAAAACGAAACGGAAGGGAGGCAGCCTGATGGGCGAAGTCTGCCCCGAATGCAGCCAGACCATCAGCTTCGAAGAGGGGTGCATGACCTGTCACTTTTGCGGATTCACCAAGTGCGGCTAGATTGCCCCTCCAGAAATGGCATCTTTTGGCCCAAGTCTGCGTTCTCGCTCAGTTGAGCACGTAGTGAAGCTTCAGCGCTATCCTCGACGTAGCGCCGCTACGCCTCCGGTTTCAACATCGTTGCGGCCTTGACTTGAACCAAAATCTACCATTTCTGAACGGGCAATAGAATAGGCAAGTTCTGCCCTTTTTGTTGCTTGCGCCTTTTTACGAAGGTGTAAGAGATCAGTTCTTTTTCTTTACCCTACCCATCATCCGGTTGTGGGGCATGCGCGTCTCCGGGGTCACCCACAGGTAATCGGCCCAGGACAATTCAGCCTCATCACCCACCTGGGCCAGGTAGATGGTCTTGAAAGGGGCGTGCGATCGGGCGAAGGCCCGGTCGGGAATGCCGAATTTGCGGATGATATGTCCGTTTCCCGCCAACACCACCATCTTTCCCGATCCTAAGTTTTCAGCCACAGCGTCGGCCATGGCATCTTCCCAGGTACACTGGGCTTCGTAGAAGTACTCGAAGTTCTCCCGGCCTCGGAGGGTGTGCATCTTGAAAATTTTCTCCACATAGGCCCGGTGATCGGCATCGGTGGTGTCGATGGTTTTGGGCAGGTGCCGGCGATCATCTTGGGACAGGCTGGCGATACCCCCTGCACTGATCTTTCCGGGGATGTAAAAAGGCACATTCAGGGCGATGATCCGGAGTCTTTTTTCCTTTGCATATTCAAGGATATCGCGGTAAAGATCAAAATCGAAGCGCCAGTTGGCATACCAGTGGGTTTTTTCTATGAATTCGGTCTGGTCAAGCTCGCCGGCCGTCCACTCGTCCAGCACCGGCTGGTAGGTGTGATCGAACATCTCCATGCCGATGGTCAGATGCGCAGTGGTTTGCGCAAGCCCTTTGATGACTTCCAACTGAATGGCGTGGTGGTAAGGGCTCGTATGACTTTCTCCCACATAGACCACCCGGGCATCGGCCAGGTCGGCGATCAGTCGTTCCTTGGGCACCACCGACAGCGTGGCCGTCTTCAGGATGGTATGTTCCATCAAACGGGTCGGATTGTCCTTGATGGAGAGCGTCTTCGGCGTCACGGCACATCCACCGATGCCAAGCATGATCAGCGCGACAACCGTCAACATCTGCCACCGATTGGACAGCCGCTTTTTCGGGTGCGCTTGTTCTCTATTGTAAAATGGGCTCATTTGGAAGCAAGATCCGGAGGTATGCGTGAAAGTGAAATATAAAAGCGAACTGCTTTTCCGCAAGGCCTTTATCCCGTGGTACGACACGGAGCCCGCCCTGTTGCTGACCTTGGCTTTTGCCCTAGCGGTGCTGCTGTTCAGCATCACCGGCGTTGCCGCATCCTTGGATACGCCCAGTTACCAGGACTACATCTGGGTCCCCAGTCTCCTGGGGATCCTGTCACTGGCGATCACCATCTCCATACTCATTCGACTGATCAGAAGAGGATAGCCCAGATCAATCAGAATTGAACCCTCCCCATGGCAAGTCGCGGGGTGGGTTCACCGTAAGGATGAAAGTCTATTTTCAGTTCGCTCGCTATCGCGGTTCACGGCTGTATGGTTGATTGATCTTGCGCTGTTGGTTGGGCCGCCCTATTTGCCCTTGTCCACGAAAGCCTGGAAGCTCATGGTCAGGTAGCTGTCGGAACCAATATATTTAAGGATTTTCAGCATCTCATCCGCAGCAATATACCCGGGACGATTGCCAATCCTGTCTCCATTTTCCGAAATGAACCACGTGCTGGGAAGCCCCCTGACACTGTACTTGGCGGCAATGTCCTGCTCCTTGTCCGAGTTGACGCTGATCGGTACAAAGTTGCGGTTGACGTAGGCGATGACCGTGGGATTCTGAAACGTCTCCTTTTCCATTTGAAGACAGTAGCGGCACCAGTCTGCATTAAAGACCAGAAACACTTTTTTGTTTTCGACCTCTCCCCGTTGTCTGCCCTCGGCGTAGGAAAACCACTGGATGCCGGCGTCGCCGGTTTGCGTCCCGGATGCATTAACCGCCCCAGTAAACAGGGTTAGCAATATGGTCAGGGTAATTGTCGCAAGGTTCCATCCTTTTTTCATAACACCATGTATCCTATGCGCTGATCAGATTCAGATTGTCGGTAACCAGCAACAGGCCGAGGATCAGCAGCAGCAGGCCTGCGGTCAAGTTGATATACTTTATCGACCAGGATGCCTTTTTAATGAAGGATAACAGTGAATCGATAAATATCGCAAGTATCAAAAACGGTATTGCCAACCCGCCGGCATAAACGGAGAGTAGTCCGATGCCATCGGCCACTGTCTCCTGGTTGCCCGCCACGATGAGGATGGATCCCAACAGTGGGCCGATGCATGGGCTCCATCCCGCCCCGAAGGCCATTCCGACGAAAAAAGTCCCCATGAAATGAAGGGGTTTCTTTTGCATTTGAAGTCGCCGTTCGAACTGAAGGAACCCGAACCTGAGCAACCCGGTCATGTGAATGCCCAACAGGATGATCAGAAGGCCTCCGATGATTCGTATCCAGTCGCGGTATTTGAAAATTGCCCCACCGATATATGAAGCAGAAGCACCCATCAGGACGAAAACCAATGAAAAACCAAGAACATAACTCAACGTTGCCCGGATGACCCGGGCGCGGACGCCTGTGGTCCGGGCGCCGGTTAATTCATCCAATGACAGTCCGGTGATAAAGGTAAAATAGGCCGGTATCAAGGGCAGGATACACGGGGAAAAAAAAGATAGCAGGCCTGCGAGCAGTGCTGCGGGGTAGGAGATCGATTCAGTAAACATGCCTGCGGTCAATCCTTTGGTGTTGGTGGCATCATGAAATGATTACCGTCTTCACTGGTGAGCCGCCGAACCCGAATCGGGTTACAATATAAGCGCCCCGATCCCGATTATCGAACAGACGTCAGCCGCTGGTGTCTCGAAAATAAAAGGACCCATGCCCCGGCCGCCAGAATTACCAGATTTCGCAGCGTGTTCACGGCGATATTCGATGGCTCATTGGCAGCCAGCGAGAAACAACCACAGGCGATGTTCAATCCGCGATAGCCGTTATAAAGGATGAGTCCGGTAAAAACGACCATCATCAAGCATATCAGTAGCGCCGCACCCTTTTCAAGCCGGCCGAAAACCAGTGCCAGACCGCACACCGCTTCGATCCAGGGAAAAACCACGGCTGTTGCTGAAACCAGGTGCGGCGGAAGCAACTGGTAGTTGCTCACGATTGCCGCAAAGGCCTTCGGGTCAGCGATCTTGCCGGCGCAGGAAAACAGGAAAATTGCCCCCAGTGCGATCCGAACGAAGACGGTAACGTTTTTGACAGCGGCTGATGGTTCAGGGTTCAAGGCTGTGTTTGGCCGTTGGAAAAGTTTTTGATCATGGCCTCCCCGAGTTCCTTGGAACGGTTGGTGGCCGCTTCCACGGCATTGATGAGCGTGGTGCGAAGACCGCCTTTTTCTAACGTGTGAAGACCGGCGATGGCCGTACCGCCCGGTGAGGTGACTGAATCTTTGAGTTGACCGGGATGGGCATTGGTTTCAAGGAGCAGTTTGGCTGCGCCCAGAATCGTTTGGGAGGAGAGGAAGAGGGCATCTTTTCGGGAAAGCCCCACTTTGACGCCGGCATCGGCCAGGGCATCGACAATCATGAAAATATAGGCCGGACCGCTGCCGCTGAGCCCCGTGATGGCGTCCATCAAGTCGTTTTCCTTGAGGAAAATGGATTTGCCCACCGAATCGAAAATCGCCATGGCCAGTTCAACGTCCTGCTTGTCTGCATGGCCGCCGGCGGCGACAGCCGTGGCGCCTTCACGGACGGCCACAGCCACGTTGGGCATGACCCGGATCAGGCGAAGGTCTTTTTTGAGCAGTGACTCGATAGCCGCCAAAGGAACACCGGCGGCAATGGAAATGATCAGTTTGCTCATGTCCAGGTAGTCGGCGGTTTCCTTGAGCACACTGGCCATAATCTGGGGTTTGATGGCATAGATGACGATATCGGCTGACTTGACCACCTCGATATTGTCCGTGGTGGTGGCTACCTTGTGTTTTTGCCTTACGGGTTCCAACTGCCGCTCGCTGGCATCGGAACAGATGATGTTTTCAGGCATGGCAGCACCGGATCGGATCAATCCGTCGATGAGGGCGTTGCCCATGTTTCCGGTTCCGATCATACCGATTTTTTTATTGGTCAACATGGATTCGTTCTCCTTTTGGTTTCGCGTCACCGCAGGTAGTTCACCTACGTTCTAAACCTTTGTCGTGTCAAGGGAAATCATGCGGCCGGCACGTGTTTCAGGACAGCAACCGCAAAAACGGTAGATTGTCCCGCGAGCCGCCGGTTGGGGCTTGACATCCGCGATCGACGCCGGTAATGGTTTAACCATTACAACAAATGGTTAAACCATTACTAAATCTTGCTGTCCTCCGGCGTTGCCTTTATCATCTGGTCTGGAAGCTTGCCGATGGCGATCCCGCAGATGGATGCAGGATGCATGGGGAAAGATACGATGTTCAAAGCAGCCAAACAGATCCGGATTTTTCAGGATGTGGTGGAACAGATCCAGGAGACCATCCTTGCGGGAAAACTGATGCCCGGCGAAATGCTCCCTTCGGAGCGTGAGCTCAAGGCGATGCTCCAAGTGAGCCGGGGAACGTTGCGAGAGGCCTTGCGTGTGCTGGAGCAGAAAGGCCTCATCGAGATCAAGCTGGGGGTGGGCGGCGGTGCCGTGGTGCAGGATATCAGTTACGACCGGGTCAACGAAAGCCTGGCCCTGCTGATCCGATACCAGAAGGTTTCACTCCAGCACCTCACTGAGTTTCGCGTGGGCGTGGAGGGACGCGTGTCGGCATTGGCCGCAGAACGGGCGACCCCGGCAGATGTCATCCATCTCAAAGTCTTGCTGGAACAGGCCCGCCAGTTTGCCGAAAAGGGCAGCGATTTCCAGAAGGAGTTCGTGGAGGTGGATAAACAGATTCATCTGTCCCTGGCTGAAATTACAGGAAATCCGGTCTACCTCTCCCTGCATCACACGGTCCATGACAACATCGACCAGTACTATGAAACCTTTTTGGTCATGAAACAGCGCGAAATGGAGGAAAATTTCACAGATCTGGGCAACATCATCGATGCCGTGGAGAGAAAGCATGCGGACGAGGCACGGCTGCTGGCCGAGGCCCACGTGTTGCGATTCAACCACTACATGGAACACCGGGAGATTTGACGATTATGTCCATCAAGCGACTTCGATCCCATCCCATTTTGGATGTACCGGTGGACGCACAGGTGCCGTTTACCTGGAATGGCACACCCTTAATCGGTAGCGCTGGGGAGATGATCTCGTCTGCCTTGTTCGCCAATGATATTCATGTCTTTGGCCACCACCACAAGGACGGTAGCC
This sequence comes from uncultured delta proteobacterium, assembly GCA_963705435.1. Taxonomy (GTDB): domain Bacteria; phylum Desulfobacterota; class Desulfobacteria; order Desulfobacterales; family Desulfosarcinaceae; genus Desulfosarcina. Next base: position 55,035 of record CAVPJR010000002.1, read on the forward strand.
CCCAGGGGCTGTTCTGTGCCAACGGTCAGTGTTCCCAGTGCCTGGTTATGGCAGACGGCATTCCTGTCAAAGCATGTATGACGCCCCTGAAAAAAGAGATAGTGGTGCAATCGGTGGAGGGCCTCCCCAGCCTGCCGGAGGCAGCTGGCAAGCCAGTCTTTGAACCGGCAGCGGAAAAGCCGGTGGCGGTGTTGATCATCGGCGGCGGGCCGGCCGGGCTGAGCGCCGCCATCGAACTGGGCAAACTAGGCATCGAAACCTTGGTCATCGATGACAAAGATCGCCTGGGGGGTAAACTGGTCCTGCAGACCCACAAGTTTTTCGGCTCTGTGGAAGATTCCCACGCGGGCACGCGGGGGTTTGAAATCGGCGGCATTTTAGAGGGGCAACTGCGTGAATTGCCGTCGGTGCAGATCTGGCTGGAGGCCACCGCTGTGGGCGTCTTTTCCGACGGTATCGTGGGGGTGGTCAAAAAAAACGAGTATCGCAGGATCCGTCCTAAAAAACTGTTGATGGCCACCGGTGCCAGAGAGAAAATGCTCTCCTTTCCAGGCAACACCCTGCCTGGTGTATACGGTGCCGGGGCATTCCAGACCCTGGTCAATCGAGACCTGATCAAATCTTCGGAGCGCGTGCTCATCGTGGGCGGCGGCAATGTGGGGCTGATTGCAGGATACCATGCCATCCAGGCGGGCATCGAAGTTGTGGCGCTCATCGAGGCCTTGTCCCGGGTGGGAGGCTACCAGGTGCATGCAGACAAGCTGATACGGCTTGGGGTCCCCATTTTCACCCGGCATACCGTGGTTGCGGCCCATGGCGACGGGCATGTGACGGGTGTCACCATCGCTCAATTGGATGACGCTTGGCAGATTGTTCCCGACTCCAGCAAATCGTTTGCCGTGGATACCGTCCTGATCGCCGTGGGGTTGGCCGAAGTCAACGAATTTTACCTTAAAGCCAAACAATGGGGCATGGACGTCTATTCTGCCGGGGATGCCCAGGAAATTGCCGAGGCCTCGGCAGCCATGTTCACCGGCAAGATCGAAGGGCTGAAAATTGCCAAGGCCCTGGGGTGCTATGCCGACGATATTCCGGCCGAATGGAATGAAAAGGCCACCATCCTCAAGTCCCGGCCCGGAACACCGGTTCAGCGGAAGCCGCCGCCCGGTGAGGCGGGGGTGATGCCCATCTTTCACTGTGACCAGGAGGTGCCTTGCAACCCCTGCACTTCGGTTTGCCCAGAAGGCGATATCCGAACCGAGGAAGACAAGATCACTGGGTTGCCCTTCCTGGTGGATGGAACCGCGTGTAAAGGGTGTTTGGCCTGTGCGGCTATCTGTCCGGGCCTGGCGGTCACGCTGGCTGACTACCGCAAGAATCCGGACCACCCCACTGTCACCCTGCCATACGAAATCTGGCGGGAGGGGGTGGAGAAGGGGCAGCGGGTACCGGTGACCGACCGCGATGGGGCCATCCTTGGCTATTACCCGGTGCAGCGGGTAATAGCCAACCGTAAAAAATATCCGGGAACCTTGCTGGTCCAGGTCAAGATGGAAAGGGCTGCGGCCAAAAGGGCCATCGGCATCCGGGTCCAGGAGGCCCAGGTGGATCCGGCCACCGTTTATGAAAACGCGCCTTTGCCCGACGAGGCGGTGATTTGCCGCTGCGAGCGTATCACCGCCGGCGAGATCCGAACCGCCGTCCGCAGCGGAGTCAGGGACATCAACCAGATGAAAGCACTCAACCGGGCCGGCATGGGGGCCTGCGGCTCCAAAACCTGCCGGCCCATGATCTGGCGGATCTTCCAGGAAGAGGGTGTGGATCTGGAGGCGGTCACCGACCGGGTGGACCGGCCGCTCTTCGTGGAGGTCGCCCTGGGGACGCTGGCCGGTGAAAGGCGTGGTAATCGGGATGGATAACATCGATGTCATTATCGCCGGGGCCGGTTCGGTGGGCGTTCCCACGGCCATGGCACTGGGGGCCATGGGCCTGAAGACGCTGGTGGTGGACGGCAAGCCATCTCCGGGCCAGGGGGACAACAAACGGGCTATCGGCGGGATCCGGGCCACCCACTCCGACCCGGCAAAAATCCGTGTGGGTCTTCGCTCACTGGAGATTTTTTCCACTTGGAAGGAGAGCCACGGAGACGATATCGAGTGGCTCAAGGGTGGCTATCTCTTCCCGGTGTACCGGGAGCAGGAATCGCACGCCTTGAAGAAACTGCTGCCTCTGCAACAGCAATTCGGCCTGAATATCGACTTCATTGACCCCGATCAGCTGCAGCGAATCGTTCCGGGCATCGATACCGGCGGTCTTCTCGGCGGAACCTTCTCGCCGGATGACGGTTCGGCGTCACCACTTCTGGCCATCAACGCCTTTGCACGAAAAGCCCTTGAAAATAATGCCCGATTCCATTTTAATGAACGGATCGATACCCTGCTGGTGGAAAAGGGCAGGTTGGTGGGCATCCAGACGGACAAGGGGCAATACCGGGCGCCGGTGGTCGTGGATGCGGCCGGCGCCTATTCCCGGCCGCTTTGCGCAACTGCCGGCGTGAACCTGCCCGTGATTCCTGATTCCCACGAAGGGGCGATCACCGAGCCGGTGGCCCGCATGTTCTCATGCATGGTGGTGGACCTGCGGCCGGGACCGGGATCGAAGAATTACTATTTCTACCAGAATATCCATGGCCAGGTGGTGTTCTGTATCACACCGGACCCGCCCATTCTCGGCACCGATACCCGGGAGACATCGGTGTTTTTGCCCCAGGTGTCCGCCCGTATGGTCGCGCTGATCCCCCGATTGAAAACCTTGCGGGTGCGGCGGGTATGGCGAGGGTGCTACCCCATGAGTCCTGACGGATCTCCCATCGTGGGCTGGAGCCCTGAAATCGGGGGGTTGTTTCATATCACCGGCATGTGCGGCCAGGGCTTCATGCTTGGACCGGGTATGGGTGAACTGGCCGCACGGATGATTTCCGGCACCGCAACCGATCAGGACCAGGCGGCCATGGACATTTTTTCGCCGGCCCGGCAGTTCTCCGAAGTTCACGAAGCACTTAAATAGCGTAATAAAACGATATCACACAGGAGCGAGACCATGACCCCAATCAAATCCACCACACGCCAGACCCTGACCTATCCGCGTCGCCATGTCGATAAAGGCTATACCGACCAGTACCTGGATGTGGACCTGTCCGCCGGCACCATCGCCACCGGCCCCATCGAGGAGAAAATCAAGAAAACCTTCATCGGCGGCAAAGGCTTCGATCTCTGGCTGTTGTGGGAGGCCCTGAAAGGCGACAACAAATGGGACGATCCACAAAATGCCATCTGCATCGCTTCGGGTCCCATGGGGGGCACGCCGGCCTACCCCGGTTCGGGCAAAAGCATCGTGACCTCGATCTCCCCGCTTACCGGTTCGGTGATCGATTCCAACGTGGGCGGCTATTTCGGTCCGTATCTGAAGTTTTCCGGTTTCGATGCCCTTCGGATCACCGGAAAGACCAAAGGGGATACGGTGGTGGTCATCGACGGCATCCAAGAGAAGATCGACATCCTTGAGATTCCGGGACTTCCTGAGGATGCCTATGCGCTTTCCGACGTGCTGACGGATCACTTCTCCCAGGGCAAGAAGGTTGGTATCTCAGTGATCTCGGCTGGCCCCGGCGCAGCCAATACCCGCATCGGCTGCCTGAATTTTTCCTGGTATGACAATGCCCGCAAGCGGGTTCGTTACAAGCAGGCGGGGCGGGGGGGCATCGGAACGGTGTTTGCCGACAAGGGCCTCAAGGCCGTGGTGGCCCGCTGGGAGCAGGTTTCCCTGAAAACCAACAACCCCGCCGACCTGGAGGCCCTCAAGAGCGTGGCCCGGTGCCACTCCAAAGAAATTGTGGAACTGGATCCCAAGCAGAACGAAATGGCCCGCCTCGGTACTGTCCACCTGGTGCCGATCATGAATGATTTCGATCTGCTGCCCACCAATAATTTTCAGTACGGCTCCCATCCGGGGGCGTCGCTCATCGGGCCGGAGGCTTTTGAAAAGCTCTTCGATCCGGGTTATGACGGCTGCTGGAAGGGCTGTACCGTGGCCTGCGCCCACGGCGTCAAGGACTTCGTGCCTTACACCGGCGGGTACAAGGGCCGCAAGGTCTTCGTTGACGGGCCCGAATACGAAACCATTGCCGGCTGCGGCTCCAACCTGGGGATTTTTGACCCCTTCACCATTCTGGAGATCAATTTTTACTGCGACGCCTATGGCCTGGATACGATCAGCGTGGGCACGTCCATCGCCTTCGTCATGGAGTGCTTCGAGCGCGGATTGATCAACATCGACCACACCGGCGGTATGGACCTCTCTTTCGGCAACCGTCTCAACGCCCTGGAACTGATTCACCAGATGGCCTCCGGGGAGGGCTTCGGTGCCATTGTCGGGCAGGGCATCCGCCGCATGAAAGGTATATTTGCCGAACGGTTCGGTGCCGACCCGGCCATGCTGCAGGATATCGGCATGGAGTCCAAGGGGCTGGAATTCTCGGAATACATGACCAAGGAATCCCTGGCCCAGCAGGGGGGCTACGGCCTGGCGCTCAAAGGCCCCCAGCACGACGAAGCCTGGCTGATTTTTCTGGACATGGTCCACAACTTCATGCCCACCTTCGAGCAGAAGGCCGAGGCCCTGCACTGGTTTCCCATGTTCCGCACCTGGTTCGGCCTGTGCGGCCTTTGCAAGCTGCCCTGGAACGATATCGTTCCCGAGGACAACAAGGATACCCTTGAGCCGGCTAAAGTGATGAAACATGTGAACTGGTACGCCGACTATTACACCGCCGTGACCGGTAACAAGGCTGTACCCGAGGACCTGATTGCCATGAGCGAAGCGGTCTACAATTTTCAGCGCGTCTTTAACCTGAAGATGGGCTACGGGACCCGAGACCACGACACCCTGCCCTATCGTGCCATGGGTCCGGTTACCGTGGAAGAGTACACCTCCCGGCAAGAGCGATACGACACCGAACTCAAGGAAAAATACAAGGTTGACCTTACCGGCAAGGATACGCCGTGGCGGTTGGCTGAGCTCAGAAAACGGCGCGAGGCCCAGTACGAAATCTTAAAGGACGCCGTCTACCAGCGACGTGGATGGACGGCCAACGGCATACCGACCGTCGAAACCGTCAAACGGTTGGGTATCGATTTTCCCGAGGTCATGGTGGTGCTGGCCGAAAATGGCGTGAAATAAATGGTTACCGTCGACGAGCAAGCGCGTTGCTGGCAGGAAGGCTTGACCGTGGCCTCGCTGCTCGCGCAACTGGATGACGGCCACATGTATGCCGTGGTGAAACTGGAAGGCAAGCTGGTGTCCCGTCCTCATTTCAAGACCACACCGGTTCCCGACGGTGCCCGGGTCACGCTCATCCCCATGATCGCCGGCGGGTAAGAACAGTCCAACCCCATGAAAAACCTTGACTTATCCGAGTAAAAGGTCGTATTTTTCCAACATCATGGGCCTGCCGACCCGTGTCGTGCGGGACCAACCCTTTATCGTCGAGGAATAATTTTCAATGTATATCGTCGGCTACTTTCTAATGGCAGCGGCCAAGGTCATGGATGTCGTGCTGCTTTTTTTCATGTGGGTGGTCATTGCCCGAGCCATCCTCTCCTGGGTCAACCCGGATCCATATAATGCCATTGTTCGATTCATCAACAATGTCACCGAACCGGTGCTCTACCCGATTCGGTCGAAACTGCCAATTAACTTCGGGGGGATCGATTTTTCTCCCATCGTCGTGTTCCTCGTCGTTATTTTTCTGCGAACCTTTGTTGTGAACAGCCTGATGCGAATCGCTGCTTCGCTCATATAATTATTTCCAAAGACAGGAACCCTGCTATGAAATTAACACCGCTGGACATTCAGCAGCAGCAATTCAAAGTCCGATTCCGTGGATTCGATGTGCGCGAGGTGGACCGGTTTTTGGAACAGACCGCCGATGCCTTTACCGCCATTCAGGAGACCACCAAGCGCCAGGAGGAGGAGATTCGGCGGCTGAAGCTCGAAAAACAGGGCTACAAAGAGCGGGAAGAGACGTTCAAGCGTGCCATGCTCAATTCCCAGAAAGTCCTCGAGCAGATGAAAGACAATGCCCGCAAATCGGCGGAAATCATCATTGCCGATGCCGAAGTCAAGGCGGAAAAAATTCTTAACCGGGCCCACAGCCGCCTCTCGCAGCTTCACGAAGACATTGCCGAACTCAAGCGCCAGCGTGTCCAGATCGAGGTGCAAATCCGTTCTATTATCGATGCCCACACCAAACTGCTGGAGATCGGAATAGAGGGAATGGATGCCCTGGACGTGGAAGACACTAAAATTAAGGTGTTGAACAAGTAGTCCGGTGGCCCCTTAACCGGTGTCGGAAGGTTCTTGGCACCTGCCATTATCCCAATTTTCCCTAAAGTCGCAACCTGTTGGTGCCGAATAGTTGTTAGGCATTACACCCAACAACTATCAGGAGATGGCTATGGCCAAGATCGATGCTTTTTTTAAGCTCATGCACGAACAGAATGCTTCCGACCTTCACCTGATTTCCGGCCAACCCCCTGCGCTGCGCATTCACGGTGACATCGAGCGCGTGAAATACAAGGTGCTGGATAACGACGACCTTCGTGCCATGCTTTACGAGATCACCTCCGAAGAAAAGGTAAAGACCTTTGAAGAGACCGGCGACGTGGACTTCGGTTACGAGATTCCCGGCCTGGCGCGCTACCGAGCCAATTATTTCATGCAGAAGAACGGTATCGGAGCGGTGTTTAGAGAAATCCCCAGCACCATCATGACCGCTGAACAGCTTGGCCTGCCCCCGGTGATCTCCAAGCTGGCGTCGCTTCCCAGGGGGCTGGTCATCGTTACGGGACCCACCGGTTCAGGCAAATCCACCACGCTGGCCGCCATTATCGATGTGGCCAACCGATCCCGGTGCGACCACATTATCACCGTCGAGGACCCGATCGAATTCGTTCACAAAAGTCGGAGTTGCCTGGTGAATCATCGAGAGGTGGGGCTGCATACCAAATCCTTTTCCGCGGCCCTGCGCGGCGCGCTGCGCGAGGATCCGGACATCATCCTCGTGGGTGAAATGCGGGACCTGGAGACGATTTCCCTGGCCATCGAGGCGAGTGCCACCGGACATCTGGTGTTCGGTACCCTGCATACCACCAGCGCCCCCAAAACCGTGGATCGAATTGTGGAGGTATTTCCCGCCCAGGAACAGGCTCAGATCCGCTCGACGCTGGCCGACGGCATCCGGGCGATTATTTCCCAGACGCTGTTCAAGCGCATCGACAAGAAAGGTCGCGTCCCGGCCATGGAAATCCTTATCGCCACGCCGGCCGTGCGCAACCTGATCCGCGAATCCAAGTCTCATCAACTGCCCTCAATGATGCAAACGGGCAAAAAATACGGCATGCAGCTTCTCGACGACGCCATCATGGAGCTTTACAACAAGGGACGGATTTCTGCCGAGGACGCCTACACCAAAGCCAACGACAAGGGGCGGTTTCGTCCGCTGCTCAAATCGCCGCCGACGGATTTCACCGAGGCGTAAAGCGATCCTGATCCAGGCACCGATGGCCGCAAATAGAGGGAGAACATGAAAAAGCAGGAAGTCGATCACATTCTGACCCGGATGCTGGATTCCCACAGCAACGTGTCCGACCTGAATCTCACTGTGGGAAAGCCACTTCAGGTGGAAAGCTCCGGTGAACTGGTGCCCGTTGAGATCAAACCGGACATCACGGAACTGACCCCCTACCAGACCGAGTCCTTCGCCTTGAACTTGATCGGCAAGGACCGGCGTCTCACGGAGACCCTGATTCGGAGCGGATCCTGCGATCTTTCCTACTCGCTGCCCGGCAAGGCCCGGTTCCGCGTGAACATTTTCTCGCAGACGGGTCACTACTCCATCGTCTTGCGGAAGCTGGAATCCAAAATCCCCACGATCCGCGACCTGAACCTTCCGGATACCTTTTACAAAATTGCCAAAGATCTCAACGGCATTGTTTTCGTCACCGGTGCCACCGGTTCGGGTAAAACCACCTCCCTGGCGGCGATTCTGGAAGAGATCAACGAAGCCCGATCCGTTCACGTGGTGACCCTGGAGGACCCCATCGAATACCAGCACCCCCACAAGAAGGCCACCTTCAACCAGCGGGAACTGGGCTCCGATTACGACTCGTTTGCCAATGGCCTCAGGGCGGCCCTGAGACAGGCACCCAAGGTCATTCTGGTGGGCGAAATGCGTGATCGTGAGACTGTGGAGATTGGCCTGAATGCCGCCGAAACCGGCCACCTGGTGTTGACCACCCTGCACACCGTGGATGCCGGGCAGACCATCAACCGTATTCTGGGCATGTTTCCCAACGAAGAGGAGAAGCAGATCCGCATTCGAATGGCCGATACCGTGCGCTGGATCGTCGGTCAGCGGCTGCTGCCGAAAATCGGCGGGGGTCGGGTGGCCGCTTTCGAAATCCTGGGGACCAACCTGCGGGTCAAAGACGCCATCCTTAACGGTGAGTCCGAAGGCAAGACCTTTTATGAGATCATGGAAGTGGGCCGGCCCTTTGGCATGACCACCTTCGACGACCACATCGTCGGGCTTTACGAGCAGGGGCTGATTACCCAGGAAACCGCTCTGGCCTATGCGTCCCACAAGGGTGTGGCCGGTCGCGGCATTGACAAGGTGAAAAGCGCCCGGGGTGAGTCCACCACGGATATCGACAATTTAGAGATAGACCGCCATTACGATAAAGCCTGATTGCCGCAAGTCTGTCGCCTGCGTGACGGAAAGGATCGGTTGGAAAACCATGGAAATCATCTGTGAAAGCTGCCAGAGCAAATTCAGGATTGGCGATGAAAAGCTGCCCAAGGATAAAACGGCATTCCTTAAATGCCCCAAATGCCAGAATCGGATCAGTGTCCCGCCTTTGGCCAAGGACCCGGGCGGCACCGGCCAGCCGGAGGTCGACGAGGATTTCTTTTCGTTCGATGAGGATGAAGGCGACGGCTACGACGCGTCGGACAAGCCTTTCGACTTTGTGGAGGAAGAGGGCAAGACTGCGCTTCTGTGCGAGTCCGATCCCATGATTACCAAGGCCATCACGCCGGTTCTGGAGGTTCTCGAATACCATATCACAGAAGTAAAAAACAGCCGTGAAGCCCTAAAAACCATGCGTTACCACAGCTACGACCTTATCGTGGTCAACGAGTATTTCGATGCCAAAGACCCGGACGCCAACGGGGTGTTGATTTACCTGGAACGCCTCCATATGTCCGTCCGCCGAAATATCTTTCTGACCCTGATCACTCGCCGTTTTCGAACCATGGACAACATGGCGGCTTTCCAAAAGAGCGTGAACATGATTGTGAATGTGGACAACATCGCTGATTTCGATAAGATTCTGAGACGGGGAATGGCCGACTTCGGCATTTTCTATCAGGCATACAAGGACTGCCTCGCCTGATGTGTAAACCGGTTCACCGTTACCTCGTCTGGCGCTTTTCGGTGAACCCAGAACCCAGAACCCAGAACCCAATGAAACCCACCGGAAAATATACCTGCACGGAATACCGTCAAGAGATGATTCTGCTGGGCTTGAAGCGCCAACTGGCGGACCCGATGCTGCCGGACGCCCAACGGGTGCATGTCGCCGAGAAAATTCGTGAACTGGAGCGGCAGATGGGGATGGATTGACCTGTGGCCGCCACCGTTCATCAATTTGGCGATCATCTTTTCCTGATCGTTTTGACACCCCCCATCAGCGGTTTTCAGGACTTCATCGGCGCCTGGCTGGTGGCCGGGCCGGAAGCGGTCTATCTGGTGGACGTCGGGCCGGCGGTGACTGCGGACCAACTCATCCGCGCCATCACCGCTCTGGGTGTGGATCGCCTGGATTACATCTGTCTGACTCACATCCACATCGACCATGCCGGCGCCGTTGGCCACCTGGCCAGACAATTTCCAGGCACACCGGTGGTGTGCCACCCCAAAGGCACCCCCCACATTGTAGATCCTGAACGCCTTTGGCAGGGCACGGTAAAGACCCTGGGAGAGACTGGCCGCGCCTACGGCCCGATGTTGCCGGTGGACCCCTCCTGGATCGCCACCGAACCCCAACTGGCATCGGCGCCCTTTCACCTGCTGGACACACCCGGCCATTCACCGCACCATTATGCTATTTCCACCGACAGCTGTCTGTTCGCCGGAGAAGCCGCCGGTGTGTTCCTACCACTGCCTTCGGGTGACATCTATCTGCGTCCGGCAACCCCGCCCCGCTTTTTTCTGGAAACCTCGCTATCGAGCATCGACCGCCTCATGGCCACCCGTTCCGAGACCTTGTGCTACGGACACTTCGGCATGCGCGAAGACGGCATGCGCATGCTGGTCAGGCATCGGCAGCAACTGCTTTTCTGGGAAAAGCGGTTGGCCGCCGAAACCGCCGGGGGGGGCATGGATTCAGCGGATTTTGCGAACCGGTGGGTTGACCTGCTTCTGGCGGAAGATCCGTTGCTCAACGGTTTTTCACAACTGGCGCCCGAGGTTCAGGTGAGGGAGCGTGGCTTTCTGCGCAACAGCGTCAGAGGCTTTGCCGGTTATCTCGCCGGCCTGAAGGAGACCCCAATTTCTAATTTTGAATGATGAATTAAGAACTCATAATTGCCCTTCCAGGCTGTTGCTGATGATGCGAAGCCCCTCCAGGGTAAGGGAAGACTCGATCTTTTCGATACTCTCGGCCACATTGGCCATCAGGGGTGCCAGGCCGCCCGTGGCCAGCACCATGGGCACGGTGTCCATCTGTGCCTTGATGCGGCCCACAATTCCATCCACCAGACCGGCATAGCCGAAAATGATTCCTGATTTGATGCTGCCGGCGGTATCCTTGCCCACCACCGTGTCCGGTCGCTCAAAGATTTCCACCCGCGGCAGCTTGGACGCTTCACGGAACAGGGCCTCGGCGGCGATCATGATGCCCGGGCTGATGGCGCCCCCTAAATATTCCCCCTTTTCTGATACCACATCGAAGGTCGTGGCCGTTCCGAAATCGATGATGATTAGGCTTTTGCCGTATTTGTGGTAGGCGGCCACGGAATTGACGATACGATCCGCCCCCAACTCCGATGGGTTGTTGATTAATATGGGCATGCGCGTATAGGAACGGGCATCTACCCACAGTGGTGCGTGGCCCAGGTATTTGCGGCAAAATGAGTCCAAAATGGTCACCATGGGTGGCACGACGCAGGAGATCACGGTTTGCCGGATGGCTCCGGCATCGATACTGCCGATGGCGAACAGGCTGGTGACGATGACGTTGAACTCGTCTTCCGTCGTTTTTCGTTCCGTCCGGATTCGCCAGTCCTTGACCAGCGTATCATTCCGATAGATCCCCATGACCGTATTGGTGTTCCCCACATCGATGACAAGCAGCATGATCACCTCCACCCTATTGGCTGATGGTTACCGAAAAATGTTCCGGACTGACCCGGACGAGAGTGGTTCTGACTGGGAGATTGATGACGGCCTTAAGGGAGTGGCTCCCCGTCGTCAGATCGCTCAGATCCACGGTGACGGCGAAGGCCGGGTTGGTTTCGATCGTTTTGACGATGGCCTCAGGGCCCTTGATCGTCAATGTGATGGCGTCGGGGTGGATCCCACGTCCTGCTGAGGCTCCTTTGATCGAGACCGGAATGCTTTCCAGCACCCGCGTGATGATACGTTCCTTTATCTCGACGTGTGCCACCACAAAGCGAATGGGCGGGTCTACCGCAATGGCTTCCGGCAGGTTCAGCGGCACCTCTTTTTTGAAAGATTCCGAAGCGTCCTCCAGGTTGATGGATCGGGTTTCGACCGTGTCGAAGTCGGCCAGCATGGTCGCCGTACCTTTGAGAAGGATGCGGTTGGGTTGAAGGGAAACGGCCGCCACCGCAAATCCCGGCGCTGGGTGTCCCTCCAGTATCGCAATGACCCCCGCCGTCTTTTGGGACACCGTTTCCAGTCTGATGGTCAACGACGGGGTTAACAGGGATTTAAGGGTTACCCCTTTGGGCAGGCCGACATCCGCCGAACGCACCGTCAGGGTGTGGGTGCCTTCGTTTAGACCAGACAGGTCCACCAGGCAAAAGATCTCCTTGGCATCGATCGTTTGGAGGCTGGAAGCGGCGTCTGAAACCAATAGCCGGACCGAGTGGCGCGGGGCGTCCATCAACAGCAAGTCGTCGGAAAGGTTGTTGAACGTGACGGCAATGGCGATTTCCCGCTCCTTTTTTTCGGTCCGGGAAATCAGAGCCACGGTCGCCGCACCCAGAAGCACAGAGAGGATCACCACCCGGATCCAGGCACCGTGTACGCGTTGGTTTGAAGAGGCGGATGATGTCATGGGGATCACACGGATGTGATGGCGTTGACTATCGCCAGGGTGGCGCGGGTTCGGGCGACATCGTGAACCCGGACAATGTGGACGCCTTTCATGGCTGCGGCCGCCACGGCTGCCTGGGTACCCCGGGCCACGTCCGCCGAAAGCGGATCCACGTCTTTTTGAGACGGATCTTTCAACAGGTGGCGGATGAACATCTTGCGCGACGGGCCGACCAGCAGCGGGGCGGCAAGCTCGTGAAGCCGGTCGAGGTCACGGATGAGTTGAAGGTTGTGGCCGATGGTTTTGCCAAACCCGATTCCCGGGTCGAGGATGATGGCGGACCGCTCCACGCCGGCGGCCACTGCCCGGTCCATGGCATCGGAGAGAAAGGTCTTGATGTCGGTGAGAAGGTCCTCGTAGGTCGGTTTCACCTGCATGGTTTTGGGTGTGCCTTTCATGTGCATGAGGATAATCGGCACCCGGCATCGAGCAGTCGTGGCGGCCATCTCCGGATCGGTTCGAAGGGCGCTGACATCGTTGATCATGGTCGCCCCGGCGGCCACGGCCTGCCGGGCAACCCTTGCTTTGGTGGTGTCGATGGAGATGGGAATGGCCACCTGGCCCGCCAGGCTTTCGATTACCGGCAACACGCGAGCCATCTCTTCTGATTCGCCCACCGGGTCCGAAAACGGGCGTGTGGATTCTCCGCCGATGTCCAGGATATCCGCTCCCTCTTCAACCAATTGCATGGCCTGAGAGATGGCTCGGTCTGGTGAGAAAAAACGGCCGCCATCCGAAAAAGAGTCCGGGGTGACGTTGACAATGCCCATGATCAGGGTGCGCTGCCCCAGCGCTAAGGTTCGCGATCCGCAAGTGATTGTGTATGATGGCATGCTACCGCCTCATTTGCCTTGTCGGGTATCGGCAGTGTGATTTCCCCTGGCACCGTGAGTATCCCGGTCGCCACCTGCGCGCTATGGCTGCTCGCTATTTTCGCCCGAATCCGCCTCATTCGGTGCGCTGCCGCGGGAATGGTCCGCCGGCGCTGCTGCCGCGTCCTCGGCCGTCTTCGCTTGGTCTGCCGCCGGCGCCGACGGGGCGCTGCCATCCTGGGCTTCTTCCTTGTCGCTGGGTTTATCCGGAAGCTGGATACCCGGCCGCACCTGCCGGATGATCTCATCCAACTCGGCGCCCAGGATGGTCTCTTTTTCCAGCAGCTGTTCGGCCAGTTTGTGCAGCACATCGGTGTGTTCGGTCAATACGGATTGGGCACGCTCGTAGGCGCGCATGACCAGGCGGTTGACCTCCGAATCGATTTTCCTGGCGGTCTCCTCCGAGTAGTCGCGGTGCTGGGCGATCTCCCTGCCCAAAAACACCTGTTCTTCATCTTTGGCAAATGAGAGGGGTCCTAATGTCTCACTCATACCCCAACTGCGGATCATCTGCTGGGCCAGTTCCGTGGCTTTCTTGATGTCGTTGGAGGCACCGGTGCTGATGCGGTTGAAAATGATCTCCTCGGCCACCCGCCCGCCGAAAGCGATAGACAGTTCGGCTTCCAGCTGATCCTTGTATCGAAAGTCCCTCTCTTCCGGCAGGAACCAGGTCACGCCTGCGGCCCGCCCCCGGGGGATGATGGTGATCTTGTTGACCACGTCGGTGCCGGGGATGAATCGGGCCACCAGGGCATGACCGCCCTCATGGTAGGCCGTGGTCAGCCGGTCTTCCTCCCTGATCACCTTGGACTTTCTTTCGAGACCCATGTAGACCTTGTCCTTGGAGTCCTCGAAGTCAACCATGTCCAGCCGTTCCTTGTCCCGCTTGGCAGCCAGCAGGGCGGTCTCGTTGACCAGGTTCTCCAGGTCGGCGCCGGAAAATCCGGGGGTGCCTTTGGCAAGCACCACCGGATCCACGTCTGAAGCGATGGGGGTGCGCTTCATGTGCACCCGCAGAATCTTCTCTCGACCCTTGATGTCCGGCAGCGACACCACCACCTGACGGTCGAAGCGCCCGGGGCGCAACAGGGCCGGGTCCAATACATCAGGGCGGTTGGTGGCGGAGATGAGAATGACGCCTTCGTTGGACTCGAATCCGTCCATCTCCACCAGCAGCTGGTTCAGGGTCTGTTCCCGCTCGTCATGGCCTCCGCCCAGCCCAGCGCCGCGGTGGCGTCCCACTGCATCGATTTCGTCGATGAAAATGATGCATGGCGCGTTTTTCTTGCCCTGTACGAAAAGATCCCTCACCCGGGAGGCACCCACGCCGACGAACATTTCAACAAAATCGGAGCCGCTGATGCTGAAGAACGGAACCCCTGCCTCGCCGGCGATGGCCCGGGCCAGCAGGGTTTTGCCGGTCCCCGGGGGACCCATGAGCAGAACACCTTTGGGAATGCGCCCACCCAATCGTGTGAATTTTTTTGGGTCTTTCAGGAAAGCGACGATTTCCTCCAATTCCTCCTTGGCTTCATCGATGCCGGCAACGTCCTCGAAGGTTACTTTTTCCTGCTGGTCGGAAAGCAGGCGGGCTCTGCTCTTTCCGAAGGACATGGCTTTGCCGCCGCCACTTTGCATCTGGCGCATGAAGAAAATCCACACGCCGATGAGTACGATCATGGGGAACCAGGAAACCAGAACCGACATGTACCAGGGAGATTCGGTCGGTGGTTTGGCAATGATGGTTACCCCCTTGTCCTTCAACCGTTGAATCAAGGCGGGATCCTGGGGCGCAAAAATTTTAAAATGGCTGCGGTTGAGGTCGGTAACCCGGATTTCCTGGCCTTGTATGGTGACTTCCGACACCCGGTCGGCTTCGACCATTGCCAGGAATTCCGAGTAGCTGATGTCGTTTTGCGCGAGCTGCTGCTGATTGAACAGATTGTAGAGCATGACCATCATCAAGGTGATGACCAGCCACAGGGCCAGGTTTTTGTAAAATGGATTCAAAAGCGGTTTCCTCCTCGAAGTGTTTCAAGCACGCGAAACAGTTTCCTGATTTTGTTTTAAAATCATATTAACCATCATCGGTTGTCAATCAAGAAAATTTCAACCCTCAGGACCTGAGCGGTTGCCGCCGTCACTTTAACGTGTTCATCAATGCGATGCCCCACCAGCCAGATGATGCGCTGTCTGTCCATCAGCACCGGAGCCATGACTCGGGCCTGGCGAGGGATTCGGTGATCGATGAAGAATTTTTTCAATTTTTGGGAGCCGCTGGCACCCAAGGGGGTAAACCGGTCACCGGGAACCGCGGGGCGTATCGTCAACGGAAGCGCTATCCGGCCTAAGCCGGCGAGGTGTCATCCTGGGCGTCTTCCTTGTCGGTGGGTTTATCCGGAAGCTGAATGCCCGGCCGCACCTGACGGATGATCTCATCCAACTCGGCGCCCAGGATGGTCTCTTTTTCCAGCAGCTGTTCGGCCAGTTTGTGCAGCACATCGATGTGTTCGGTCAATACGGATTGGGCACGCTCGTAGGAGCGCATGACCAGGCGGTTGACCTCCGAATCGATCTTCCTGGCGGTCTCTTCCGAGTAGTCGCGGTGCTGGGCGATCTCCCTGCCCAAAAACACCTGTTCTTCATCTTTGGCAAATGAGAGGGGGCCCAATGTCTCACTCATGCCCCAACTGCGGATCATCTGCTGGGCCAGTTCCGTGGCTTTTTTGATGTCGTTGGAGGCACCGGTGCTGATGCGGTTGAAAATGATCTCCTCGGCCACCCGTCCGCCGAAAGCGATAGCCAATTCGGCTTCCAGCTGATCCTTGTATCGAAAGTCCCGCTCTTCCGGCAGGAACCAGGTCACGCCTGCGGCCCGCCCCCGGGGGATGATGGTGATCTTGTTGACCACGTCGGTGCCGGGGATGAATCGGGCCACCAGGGCATGACCGCCCTCATGGTAGGCCGTGGTCAGCCGGTCTTCCTCCCTGATCACCTTGGACTTTCTTTCGAGACCCATGTAGACCTTGTCCTTGGAGTCCTCGAAGTCAACCATGTCCAGCCGTTCCTTGTCCCGCTTGGCGGCCAGCAGGGCGGTTTCGTTGACCAGGTTCTCCAGGTCGGCGCCGGAAAATCCGGGGGTGCCTTTGGCAAGCACCACCGGATCCACGTCTGAAGCGATGGGGGTGCGCTTCATGTGCACCCGCAGAATCTTCTCTCGACCCTTGATGTCCGGCAGCGACACGACCACCTGACGGTCGAAGCGGCCGGGGCGCAGCAGGGCCGGGTCCAGTACATCAGGACGGTTGGTGGCGGAGATGAGAATGACGCCTTCGTTGGACTCGAATCCGTCCATCTCCACCAGCAGCTGGTTCAGGGTCTGTTCCCGCTCGTCATGGCCGCCGCCCAGCCCTGCGCCGCGGTGGCGTCCCACTGCATCGATTTCGTCAATGAAAATGATGCACGGCGCGTTTTTCTTGCCCTGTACGAAAAGATCCCTCACCCGGGAGGCACCCACGCCGACGAACATTTCAACAAAATCGGAGCCGCTGATGCTGAAGAACGGAACCCCCGCCTCGCCGGCGATGGCCCGGGCCAGCAGGGTTTTGCCGGTCCCCGGGGGACCCATGAGCAGAACACCTTTGGGAATGCGCCCGCCCAATCGTGTGAATTTTTTCGGGTCTTTCAGGAAAGCGACGATTTCCTCCAATTCCTCCTTGGCTTCATCGATGCCGGCAACGTCCTCGAAGGTGACTTTTTCCTGCTGGTCGGAAAGCAGGCGGGCTCTGCTTTTTCCGAAGGACATGGCTTTGCCGCCGCCACTTTGCATCTGGCGCATGAAGAAGATCCACACGCCGATGAGCACGATCATGGGGAACCAGGAAACCAGAACCGACATGTACCAGGGAGATTCGGTCGGTGGTTTGGCAATGATGGTTACCCCCTTGTCCTTCAACCGCTGAATCAAGGCGGGATCCTGGGGCGCAAAAATTTTAAAATGGCTGCGGTTGAGGTCGGTAACCCGGATCTCCTGGCCTTGGATGGTGACTTCCGACACCCGGTCGGCTTCGACCATAGCCAGGAATTCCGAGTAGCTGATGTCGTTTTGCGCGAGCTGCTGCTGATTGAACAGATTGTAGAGCATGACCATCATCAAGGTGATGACCAGCCACAGGGCCAGGTTTTTGTAAAATGGATTCAAAAGCGGTTTCCTCCTCGAAGTGTTTCAAGCACGCGAAACAGTTTCCTGATTTTGTTTTAGGATCATATTAACCATCATCGGGTGTCAATCAAGAAAAATTCAACCCTCAGGACCTGAGCGGTTGCCGTCGTCACTTTAACGTGTTCATCAATGCGATGCCCCACCAGCCAGATGATGCGCTGTCTGTCCATCAGCACCGGCGCCATGACCCGGGCCTGGCGAGGGATTCGGTGATCGATGAAGAATTTTTTCAATTTTTGGGAGCCGCTGGCACCCAGGGGGGTAAACCGGTCACCGGGAATCGCGGGGCGTACCGTCAACGGAAGGGCTATCCGGCCCAAATCGAAATGGGCCTGGTTCCGGTCAACATCAGCCCAACGCGGCAACTGGTCTGGCCGGCAGGTGGAAAACCGAAGACCGATACCCATTGTCTTGATTTCGATGGTTGCGGGAAAAGGCGTGGAAATTTCGATCGCTGATGCCGGCTTTCTTTCAACTGCCGGTTCGACGGCGCGCCGGCAACAGCTGCCCGCCAACGTCAGCGTCAGTCGATCATCGGCTCGACGGGCGCGGATACCGCCGGGCAGATGAAGCGCTTTGACACCGCCGTCGTCCGTCAACAGGTGCAACACGGATTGGACGTGGGAAAAGGTAATCCGTCGCAGGGTGCCGGTGAGATCCGCCAAGGCCTTTCGGACCAGGCGACGGGCCAGGGCAGGATGCGTGTGGTTGACGGATTCGGCAGAGAGCGTGATGGTTCCCTTAACACGGTTCAGCACGGCTTTTTTGTATTCGGCGACCGTTATCCCGTCGATCCAATCTTCCTCAGTTCTCATCACCTCGGCCAGCTGATTGAGGTTCGCTTCGATGCGTGGGTTGTAATCGGATGCCAACAGTGGCAGCAAATGATGCCGGATGCGGTTGCGCACAAAACTAAGGTCATTGTTTGATGCATCCAGGACACAGGTGATACCCGCTTGGGCAACAAAAGTTTCAATCTGTGAGCGACTGGCATTGATCAGGGGCCGGATGATGCATGCTTGCCGCACCGGCGTGATGCCCGAAAGCCCGCGTGGACCGGTCCCACGCAACAGGGCCATGAGCATCTGTTCGGCGTTGTCATTCGACTGGTGGCCCAGCGCCAGCTTATCGTAGCCGGCATTGGACATGGTCTTTCTGAAAAACGCATAGCGAACCCGACGGGCGGCCTCTTCCAGGGAGAGCCCCAGTTTTTCTTTTACCTTTAATACCTGGCAGCGGGAAACGTGGAAGGGAAAATGTAAGGCTTTGGGCCGCTTGACGCACCACTTCGGCATCCCTGTCCGCCGATGCTCCCCGCAGGCAGTGGTTCAGATGGGCTACGCCCAGCCGGATTTTCAAATCGGGTGCCAGTCGGCTCAGCAGGTGGAGCAGTGCCATGGAATCCGGTCCGCCGGAAACCCCCACCAGCACCCGATCTCCCGGAGCCGTCATATGATGGGCGGCCAGCGTCTGTTCAACCGTGGCCAGAAGGACCGTCGTCTCAGATGGTGTTGAGAATCGTGGCATGGATCAGTTCGGCGTTTTTCCGATCCCAGTAGCCGACATAACCACTTCTGACAGCCACTTCGGTCATGTCGTAGCGCACGGTGCGGATGCTTACCCTCACCGGGGAACCGTCGCTCTGGCGCGCCTTGATGGTGGTTTCGCTGCCCGTCTGGGTTTTCTCATCGATAGTGATCTTCAGGTAATCCAGACTCTGGAAGGTTGCCTTTTCGGTTTGGGTAAAGTCATTGGCGTAGGAGCGGATCAATTCTCCTTTGACCCAGGTGTAAACGCCGGCTCCAGCTCCGGCACCAACAACGATAGCCGCACAGCCTGCCGTGAAAAGCAGGGCAACCAGTAAAGTAATCGCAGTTGCGATTCGTGCCATTATCGGTTCCTCCAAATTTGTTGTGGGGGGGTTCTAGCAAGTTGCAGCCCTTGATTTATTGCATGACCAAAGGGAAGTCAATACCGCAGACTCGACAGGGTGAGCGATGGCAATGGGTTTTTCGAAAAATCAATTGAAAAAGATCTTCACTTATCTCTTGATCAAGGGGCAGGGATTATACTATAGGGGCACCGGTTGTGCTAGGCGGGGAGCCAGCGGTGCCCTACACCCGAAATCCGCTTCATGCGGGGCTGAATCCCCCCTTTAGGGTTAATCCCGAGAAAATCAGGTCATTTTGGCCGGCCGCCGCGCAACAGACGGTCTCGAACCTCGTCAGGTCCGGAAGGAAGCAGCGATAAGGGATGCGGTCTGTGTCGTGGATCGATCCCGGTCATGTTTTGGCTCAGATTTTTCGGATCAGCTCGACGGGGGGTGCACAACCATCTCATCTGCCCTGCAGCGCGGTCCTGCTTTTGAATTGATCCAACCCATCAGATTTACAATTAATTATTAATAGTTGGAGAAGGCCGGACGGGTCCTTGACAAGCCATCATCTGGTCTTATTTTTTGTCAACTTTGCGGACCCGGTCGGCGTCAACGGCTTAACATTCAAGCGGTTCGGACGGACCGGGAGCCCACCGGCCGCGAGGATCAGAAAATCCAGTGAAACCAGGAGACACAGGAGCTGATGGCACAAAAGAAAAAAATTGTGATTGAGGACGAGAACGATAAAACACCACAAGAACCCCCATCAATACCTTCGAACCCAGACGACGCAGCCGATGAACCGCTGATTACCGCTGATTCGCCAACGAATCTTGAAGAAAAATTGGCGGCAGCGGAGGCTAAAGCCAGTGAAAACCACGACCGCATGCTCCGGATGGCTGCTGAACTTGATAATTATAAAAAGCGGGCTGCGCGGGAACTGGACGATATTAAAAAATACGCCACCGAAAACCTGATTCGGCAGCTGCTTACGGTTGTGGACAATTTAGAGCGGGCTATTGCCTCGGCCGCTTCGGAGAATGAAAGTGGTCAGAGTCTGGTTGACGGTGTCGCCCTGACACTGGCGGAGATCAAGAAAATTCTGGAAAAACATTACGTCAGCCCCATCCAAGCACTTGGGAGAGCCCTTTGATCCGACCTTTCACCAGGCCATGTCCCAGGAAGAGAGTCCCGATCAGCCGCCCAACACGGTGGTGCAGGAATTTCAAAAGGGATATCTGATTCATGAGCGGCTGCTTCGCCCTGCCATGGTGGTGGTCTCAAAGGCCGCCCAGAACGGTGAGCCACCCGAAAAAACAGTTAATACAAACGCTTAAGTCAATATTATTTCAAGGATCGTCGAAGGTAAGGAGGAACATCAGATGGGCAAGATTATCGGAATTGATCTCGGAACCACCAACTCCTGTGTGGCTATTATGGAAGGCGGCGACGCCAAAGTGATCACCAACCCGGAAGGCGGCCGCACCACACCCTCCATTGTGGCCGTCAGCGAAAGCGGAGAGCGGACGGTGGGACAGATCGCCAAGCGGCAGGCCATCACCAACCCGGAGAATACGGTTTTTGCGGTCAAGCGGCTTATTGGTAGAAAGTATTCCTCTACCGAGGTTCAGAATGACATCAAAATTCTCCCTTACCTTATCAAACAGGCGGAAAATGGTGATGTGCGCATCGATTTAAGGGGAAAACTTCACAGCCCGGCAGAAATTTCATCGTTCATTCTGGCACACATCAAGAAATACGCCGAAGACTACCTGGGTGAACCGGTGACGGATGCGGTGATCACCGTGCCGGCCTACTTTAACGACAGCCAGCGCCAGTCCACCAAAGACGCCGGCAAGATTGCCGGCCTCAATGTGCTGCGCATTATCAACGAGCCCACGGCCGCCTCACTGGCCTATGGCCTGGACAAGCGCACCGAAGAGAAGATTGCCGTATTCGACCTGGGCGGCGGGACCTTCGATATTTCCATCCTGGAGATCGGTGAAGGGGTTTTTGAAGTCAAGGCCACCAACGGGGATACGCACCTGGGCGGCGAAGACTTCGATCTGCGGCTTATCGATTTTTTGGCAGACGAGTTCAAGAAAGACCAGGGCATCGACCTGAGAAATGACAAGATGGCCCTTCAGCGGCTCAAAGAGGCGGCGGAAAAGGCCAAGATGGAACTCTCCTCGTCCATGGAGACCGATGTGAACCTGCCATTCATTACCGCCGACGCCAGTGGGCCCAAGCATCTGAATGTGAAGATCACCCGGGCCAAGCTGGAAGGCCTGGTGGCCGATCTGCTGGACAAACTGGAGCTGCCCTGCCGCACCGCGCTGAAAGACGCCGCCATGTCCACAGGGGAGATCGACGAAGTCATCCTGGTGGGTGGCATGACGCGTATGCCGGCAGTGTATGAGCGGGTGAAGCGAATTTTCGGAAAAGAACCCCACAAGGGCGTAAACCCCGACGAAGTGGTGGCGCTGGGTGCGGCCATTCAAGGAGGTGTGCTCAAGGGTGATGTGAAGGACGTGCTTTTGCTGGATGTCACACCGCTTTCCCTGGGGATCGAAACCTTGGGTGGCATCATGACGCGACTCATCGAGAAGAACACCACCATCCCGACCCGCAAGAGCCAGGTTTTTTCCACGGCGGCGGACAGCCAGCCGGCGGTCTCCATCCATGTGCTCCAGGGCGAACGCGAGATGGCCGCCAGCAACAAGACCCTGGGGCGGTTTGAACTGGTTGGCATCCCGCCTGCCCCCCGCGGCGTTCCGCAGATCGAGGTGACGTTTGACATCGATGCCAACGGCATCGTCAATGTTTCCGCCAAGGATATGGCCACAGGCAAAGAGCAGTCCATTCAGATTACGGCATCCAGCGGCCTTTCCAAAGAGGATATCGACAAGCTGATTAAAGACGCCGAACTGCATGCGGATGAGGACAAGAAGAAAAAGGAGTTGGTTGAAGCCAGAAACCACGCCGATACGCTTATCTATACGACTGAAAAATCCTTGAAGGATCTTGGAGAGAAGGTGGACGCCGAGACACGCAGCAAAATCGAGAACGCCTCGACGGCTCTGAAAAAGGCCATGGAAGGCGACGATGTCAAGGAGATTCAACGGCTGAGTGAAGAGCTGACCCAGGCATCCCACAAGGTGGCCGAAGCCATGTACAAGCAGGCCTCCGAAGCGGGTGCCGGCGGTGCGGACGGTCCGGGGCCCGATGCCGGTGCGGATGCCGGGGGTGGCGGTGCAGATGACGATGTGGTGGATGCCGATTTCGAAGAGGTGAAAGACAAAAAGTAGATCAGCTCCTTAAGCAGAGGCGATCTTTTGCTTCAAAGATTGAAAAAACCCGCACCGGTAACCGGTTGCGGGTTTTTTTATCTGAAAAACCAAAGCGAGATAGGTCCGGCTGCAAGCAGGCGTTCACAGGTTCAGTGTTCACCGTTCTGGGTTGCCGTGAAAAAAGGTTTGCCGTCAGCCGATAGATTCTTTAGAGTGTTACCTGACTTGCCATGGGTTAAAAAAGGGGGGGGGATGATCGTCTTCGACGGCACCTACATGCTGGAACGAAAGGAGGACCCAGGGGCAAGCACGGCCCATGCCTGCACCTGGCGGGTGAAGATCGTCGATTTTTCCTCCGGCGACCCCATGCACCCTCACATCCGTCCCTATGCCGTGTTGGCCTTTCGCATGGAGGGCGGCATTTTCAAGACCAGCTGTGCCGAAAGTATCGGAAAGCGGATCTGCACGGATTTCGACCTCAATGTGGAGGACGTCTTGTGGGTCGAGGCATTCACCGACCTTCCCGGTTCGCTCTACGTGGCTGTTTTTACCCCCCGGTACCAGAATATGGACATTCACCACACCGTTGCCTGGCGGCCGATTTTAAAAAACGAACAGGCTGCCGTGGAACCCTGGTGCTGACTAGCCTGGCGGGTGGTCTGTCGGATATCCAAAATATGGGTTGAATGTTCAACCGGTTTTAACTAAAATGCGCCTCCAGCAACAGGCCGCTTGCCATTTGTCTTTCATGTTCATCGCGACGATTGGCCATTTCGACTGATAAGAGAAGGTAGATTTCCGCCGGGCGTCAGGTCCGTCAGCGGGGCCACGCACAGTGGCCCAAACGGTGGACGATCATAACCACAAAACAAGGATGCCGTAATGAAGGTGCTGGTCAGTGACAATCTGGGTGAAGATGGAATCCGCATGTTTCAGGAGGCTCCGGGTATTCATGTGGATGTGAAGACCGGCCTGGAGCCGGAGGCGCTCAAGGCGATCATCGCCGATTACGACGCCCTGGTGATTCGAAGTTCCACCAAGGTGACCGAGGATCTGTTGCAGGCGGCCACCCGGCTAAAGGTGGTGGGCCGGGCAGGCATTGGTCTGGATAATGTGGATATTCCGGCAGCCACCCGGCGCGGGGTGGTGGTGATGAATACCCCCACGGGCAACGTGGTAACGACGGCAGAACACGCGATCGCCATGATGCTGGCCCTGACCCGCAATATCCCCACGGGAACGGCCTCCCTGAGGGACGGCCGGTGGGAGAAGAAAAAACTTCAGGGCCGGGAGATCTTCAACAAGGTGCTGGGCGTTATCGGATACGGCAAGATCGGCGCCATCGTGGCCGACCGGGCCCGTGGGCTGAAGATGAACGTGATTATCCACGACCCTTATGTCACCCCGGACCAGATTCAAAAGGCGGGTTTCGAGAGTGTGGACCTGGACACCTTGTACCAGCGGGCCGACTATATATCCGTGCATGTGCCGAAGCTTAAAAATACCGCCGGATTGATCGACAAGAACGCATTCGACAAAATGAAGCCCGGCGTGATGGTAATCAACTGCGCACGGGGCGGGATCGTGGTAGAAAGTGACCTATACGATGCCATTGTTTCCGGCAAGGTCGCCGGTGCGGCGCTGGATGTCTTCGAGACCGAGCCGCCCGGGCAGTCCCCCCTGATCACTCATGAGCGGGTGATCTGTACGCCCCACCTGGGGGCCTCCACCCGGGAAGCCCAGACCAATGTGGCCGTGGCCATTGCCCGGCAGATCATCGATTTTCTGACTGCCGGGACGGTGGCCAATGCGGTGAACATGCCCTCGGTGACCGGTGAAGTGCTGGAAAAGATCGGCCCCTACCTTACCCTGGCCGACCGGATGGGATCCCTTCAGGCCCAGCTGGTCCGTGGCCCCATCAAAGAGGTGGTCGTTGAGTTTCATGGCGATTTCAAAGATCTGGACCTCTCTCCCGTGTCAACGGCGGTGCTCAAGGGCATCCTGACACCGGTGGTCAAAGATGACGTGAATTTTGTCAATGCCCATGTCATGGCTCAGCAGCGCGGCATCAAGGTGACAGAAACCAGCAGCGCCGAGTCGGACTATTATGTCAATCAGATTACGGTGCGGGCAATTACCACCGAGATGGAAAGCGTGGCGTCCGGCACGATCTTCGGGAAAAAGGACCCGCGGATCGTCAAGATCGATAAGTTCCGGCTGGAGATGATTCCCCACGGCCACATGGCTTTGATTCAGAACATCGACAAGCCCGGCTCCATCGGTGAAATCGGCACCACCCTGGGCCGGCACAACATCAATATCGGCAGAATGCAGGTGGGCCAGGAGGAGGAGGGTGATCGCAATATCATTTTCCTGACGACCGATACCCCCATCCCAGAGGAGGTGGTGGAGGAGATGCGGCACCTCTCCCTCGTCAAGACCGTTACGCCGCTTGAATTTTAGGTGTTACTATAGTACGGAGGATCGCTTCCCATGACAGACGAAAAACATGAAAATACCGGCAAATCCAGTCCGGTCGACCCACCCAAATCCACCGCAAAGGCGTCCCTGCCGACCCTTAATTTTGCCACGTTTATCTTTTCTCTCAACTCATCGGCTCTCGTTCAGCTGGGAATGATTGAAGACCCGATGACCGGTGAGAAAATTCAAGAACCTGCCGCTGGCCAAACAGACCATCGACATCCTTTCCATGCTCGAAGAAAAGACACGTGGAAACCTGGACGTCGATGAGGCGGGGATGCTCAAGAACATTCTCTACGACCTGCGGATCCAATACGTGAAAGAGAAGGCGTAGCCAGACACGGCTATCACCTGACATGCAACCGCTTCACGTAAGAGCGCCGGCGAAGATCAACCTGTTTCTTCGCGTCACCGGCAAACGACCCGACGGCTATCATGACCTGTATACCCTCATGTGCCCGTTGGCTCTGTACGACACCCTGACCCTGAGCATGGGCGGGAGGGGGATTGTCGTTGCCTGCGACCATCCCGGCGTCCCGGAAGATGCTACCAACCTGGCAGCCCGTTCGGCGCATCTGTATCTGGAGACCGTGTTCGCGGGCCATGCGCCGCCGATATCCGGTCTGACCATCCATATCGACAAAAAAATACCCGTGGGTGCCGGGCTTGGCGGCGGCAGCAGCGATGCCGCCGCCGTCCTGGTGGCCTTGAACGACTATTTCGGGCAGCCCCTTACCACCCGGGCACTCATGGCGTTGGGCACGCGCCTCGGTGCCGATGTTCCCTTTTTTATCCTGGGCGGGCCGGCGCTGGCCACAGGAATCGGTGACCGGCTCGAGCCCTTTCCGCACCTGACGCCCTGGACGGCGCTGCTGGTCTATCCCAACGAGATGGTATCTACCGCCCGGGTCTACAAAAATCTGAATTTAAGATTGACAAAGGACGAAAAAAAACTTAGTAAATTCAACTTTGATGGCCGACTTTTCAACGTCGATGAGCATCTGGTCAACGATTTGGAACCGGTGACCGAAAGGGCGTTTCCGGTCATCAGGGCAATAAAGCGCTTGCTGTTGGCACATGGAGCGGCCGGGGCCATGATGTCCGGCAGTGGATCAACGGTGTTCGGGTTGTTTGCGGACCCCGAACGAGCCATTTCAGTTTGTACAGCCTTGTGTGACAATCAGCAAAACAAAAACTGGACGATTTATGTCGCGGATCTGTTGATCTAAGTGCCGGTTGTTGCCGAAGTCCGGACTTAGGACACCGGCATTTTTCTGCTGGGGCGTCGTCAAGTGGTAAGACACAGGATTTTGGTTCCTGCATTCGGAGGTTCGAATCCTCCCGCCCCAGCCAATCTCATCGAACAGGAGTCGCGTTTCGAAAGTGACAACGAAAAAACAAAAGTTCTGCCTTTTTACAGGCAATTCCAATCCGGATCTGGCATGCAAGATTGGCGAATACCTGGGGATGCCCCTGTGCGGTGCCGTGGTCAAGCGGTTCAGTGATGGTGAGATTCAGATCGAGATCGATGAAAACGTGCGGACCAAAGACGTTTTTGTGATTCAATCCACCTGCCACCCGGTCAACGACAACCTGGTTGAACTGCTCCTCATGGTGGATGCCCTGAAACGGGCCTCGGCCCGTCGAATCACCGCCGTGATCCCCTATTACGGATATGCCCGTCAGGACAAAAAAGTGGCCCCCCGCGTGCCCATCAGCGCCAAGCTGATCGCTGATTTGCTGACGACTGCCGGGTGCACCCGTGTGATCACCATGGACCTGCATGCCGGACAGATTCAGGGTTTTTTCAACATTCCCGTGGATAACCTCTACGCGGCACCGGTGCTCTTGGATTACATCAAATCCAACTTCAATGAAGGCCTGGTCATCGTATCGCCCGATGCCGGTGGCGTGGAGCGGGCCCGTGCCTTTGCCAAACGGCTCAACGCCGGGCTGGCCATCGTGGACAAACGGCGGTCGGCGCCCAACAAGGCAAAGGCCATGGCAGTCATCGGTGATGTCGCCAACAAAACGGTCGTCATCCAGGATGACATGATCGATACCGCCGGGACCCTCACCGAGGCCGTGAATGCGATCATCGAAAAGGGGGCGAGGGAAGTCCATGCCTGCTGCGCCCATGCGGTGCTGTCCGGGCCGGCCGTGGAACGAATCAATGCCTCACCCATTACCAGCGTCGTCTGCACGGATACGATTCCGCTGAACGAAAAGGCGGCTGCCTGCAATAAAATCAAAGTGCTTTCCATCTCCAGCCTGGTGGGGGAAGCCATCATCAGAAGCTACACCGGGGATTCGGTAACCTCCCTGTTCGTGTAATATTCTTTAAGGAGGATAAGATCGTTGGAAATAATGAATTTGAAAGCAAGTCAACGGGAGGCCGTGGGTAACGGGCCTTCAAGAGTTCTGCGGCGGGCCGGCAAAATTCCCGCCATTTTATACGGCCCGAAAACCGAACCGATTAAACTGGCCATCGACCGGTTGGAACTGGAACCCATTTTTAAATCCGGCGCCGTGGCCCAGAAACTGCTGAAACTGGAAATCGACGGTGTCGATTCCGTCCGCAACGTCATGATCAAAGAGATGCAGAAGCATCCCGTTTCCCGAAGCGTGCTTCACCTGGACCTCTATGAAGTAAGCATGGATCAGAAGATCAAGGTCATGGTTCCCGTGGTCACCACCGGCAAGAGCGCCGGCGTGGAGATGGGCGGCACGCTGCAGATCATTCGCAGGGAGCTGGAAGTGTTCTGTCTGCCCGATCAGGTTCCCGAGAACATCACCATCGATATCACCGCCCTTGAGATTGGTGACTCGTTTCACGTAGAAGAGCTCCCGCTGGATGAAGCTGCCGAGATTCCCGCCGACGTCAACTTCACGATTCTGACCATCCTCAGCCCGACGGCCGAGGAAGAGGAGGAAGTCGAGGGTGAAGAAGAGGAAGGCGAAGAAGAGGGTGAAGAAGGTGAAGAGGCTGCTGAAGAACCGGCGGCCGAGTAGTTTTGATGACGGGTGGCCTGCCGTATTTCACTGCGGGTCGCCATCGCCATGAAGGCTGAAATCAGACATCGTCTGATCGTCGGGCTCGGCAATCCGGGCCCGGTGTATGCAACGACCCGCCACAACATCGGGTTCATGGCCGTAGACCGGCTGGTACGGAGATACGGGTTGGTCGCCTGCCGCAGCCGGATCAATGCCGAAATCGCCGAAGGGGATATCACCGGCGTCCGGGCACTGACTGCCAAGCCGATGGCTTATATGAATCGGTCCGGCGACCCGGTGAGCATCATTGTTCAAACCCACGGGATTCAATGCGAGGATATGGTCGTCATCCACGATGACATTGACCTTGCTTATGAAAGATTGAAAATCAAAGAGAAAGGGGGGGATGGAGGACACAATGGACTGAGGTCTCTGATTGACGCCTTGGGGACCGACGAGTTCGTGAGGGTGCGAATGGGCGTCGGGCGGCCTGACGGCGACATTGGGGTGGTGGATTACGTTCTGGATGAATTCGATGCCAATCAACGAACAATGCTGGAACCCTTCCTATCACGGGCCATCGAGGCTGCTAAAGTGATCCTTTGTGAGGGAGCAAAGGATGCTATGAATCGGTTTAACCGCAAACCTTGATTTCACGCTAAACATTGAATGGAGGAAAGAATGGACGCTGTAATGAACAACATACCGCTCGTATGTACATTGGTCGGTGTTGCTGGTGTTCTCTTTGCGATTATCCTTGCAGGTATCGTAAAAAGTGCGCCTGCCGGAGACGAGAAAATGCAGGCCATCGCCGGCGCCATTCAGGAAGGCGCCATTGCCTACCTGAACCGGCAGTTGAAAAGCATGGGGATCGCCGGAATCATCATTTTCGGCGTTATTTTTGCCACCATGGGTGCCAAGACCGCTTTGGGGTTCATGGTTGGTGCTGTGGCCTCGTTTTTGGCCGGCTACATCGGCATGCGCGTTAGCGTTCTGGCCAACGTGCGTACGGCTGAAGCGGCCAAAAAGGGTATGGCTGCCGGCCTTTCCATGGCCTTCAAGGGCGGTAGCGTCACCGGTATGATCGTTGCCGGGCTGGCCCTGACCTCCGTGGCCGGCTACTATGCCGCCACCCATGACGTTATCGCCCTGGTGGCCCTCGGTTTCGGCGGCAGCCTGATCTCCATCTTCGCCCGTCTGGGCGGAGGTATCTTCACCAAGGGCGCCGACGTGGGCGCCGACCTGGTGGGCAAGGTCGAGGCCGGTATTCCCGAAGACGACCCCAGAAACCCCGCCACCATCGCCGACAACGTGGGCGACAACGTGGGTGACTGTGCCGGTATGGCCGCCGACCTGTTCGAGACTTACGCCGTCACCGCCGTGGCCGCCATGCTGATCGGCCACCTGCTCTTCCCCAAAATTCAAATGGCCACGGAGTTCCCGCTGATCCTCGGTGCCATCTCCATCATCGCCTCCATGATCGCCGTTTTCTTCGTCCGTTTGGGCAGCGGCGGCTATATCATGGGCGCCCTGTACAAAGGCATGTTCGGCGCCGCCATCATTGCGGCCGTGGCGTTTTACTATGCCTGTACGAAATTCATGGCTGACGTGCCCGGCCTTTCCGCCATGAACATCTACTACTGTACCCTGATCGGACTGGTTCTGACCGTCGTCATCGTCATCATCACCGAATACTATACCGGCATCTACGGTCCGGTAAAAGGCATCGCCGAAGCCTCCACCACCGGCCACGGCACCAACATCATTTCCGGTCTGGCCGTTTCCATGCAGGCCACCGCGGCGCCGGTGCTGAGTATCTGTCTGGCCATCTTCCTGGCCCACAAATTTGGCGGACTCTACGGCATCGCCATGGCCGCCATGTCCATGCTCTCCATGACCGGTATGGTCATCGCCATCGACGCCTACGGCCCCATCACCGACAACGCCGGTGGTATCGCTGAAATGGCCGGCATGGACGAGAGCGTGCGCGCCGTTACCGATCCGTTGGATGCGGTCGGCAACACCACCAAGGCCGTTACCAAGGGCTACGCCATCGGCTCCGCCGGTCTGGCCGCCCTGGTACTTTTCGCCGCCTACGTCATGGAATTCCAGATGCAGGGTGCTGAAAAAGCGATCAAATTCGATCTCTCCGACGTCAACGTGATCATCGGTCTGTTCATCGGCGGCCTGCTGCCCTACCTGTTCGCTTCCATTGCCATGAAGGCCGTCGGTAATGCTGGTGGCGCCGTTGTCGAGGAAGTCCGCCGTCAGTTCCGTGAAATTCCGGGCATCATGGAAGGTACCGCCAAGCCGGATTACGGCGCATGCGTGGACATCGTCACCAAGTTCGCCCTTAAAGAGATGCTGCTTCCCGCGCTGCTGCCGGTTATCGCGCCTCTGCTGGTGGGCTTTTTGCTTGGCAAAGTCGCCCTCGGCGGCCTGCTGATCGGCTCCATCGTTACGGGTGTGTTCGTGGCCCTGTCCATGACCACCGGTGGCGCTGCCTGGGACAATGCCAAAAAGTACATCGAAGACGGCCACCTGGGCGGCAAGGGCTCCGATGCCCATAAAGCTGCCGTCACCGGAGACACCGTCGGCGACCCTTACAAGGATACCGCCGGTCCGGCTGTCAACCCGATGATCAAGATCCTCAACGTGGTGGCCCTGCTGATGGTTCCCTTCCTGATGTAGCCACAATTGCGGGTCTGACCCGCAACTGATGTTTGTTCGATAAGGATTGGCGCCGACCGGCGCCAATCCTTTTTTTATTGATTATTGACCGGTGCAGTGGTATATTTTACTATTCCATTTGGTTATTATTTGTCCCCTCCCAGTATGCAACGGAGGGCCTCTCCTTACGGAATTCATTGTTAAACTGATCGCCTGGAACACCCGGTTTTCGCCCCGGGAGAGCAGCCCCGCTCAAGGTGGTCATAACCCCTGATCACTGGTACCCACATGGCAGATAAATCGGTCAAGGACAGTCCAAAAAACGCAACGTCTCCTAAACGTTTCAAGGTTGGTGATCTTGCCGTATACCCGGCCCACGGCGTCGGTCGCATCGAATCCATCGAAACCAAGGTCGTGAACGGTGAAGAACACGACTTTTACATCATGAAGGTCATCGAAAACGCTATGGTGATCATGATTCCCACCTGGAACGTGGAATCGGTCGGTTTGCGGGACGTGATCCAGAAAAAAGAGATCCCGAAGATTTTTGATGTGATGCGTTCCCGGCAGGAACAACCCATGGACAACCAAACCTGGAACCGGCGCTACCGGGAGTATATGGAAAAGATTAAAACCGGCTCCCTGTACGAAGTCGCCGAGGTCTACAGGGATCTGTCCCTGCTAAAGTTGACCAAAGACCTCTCTTTTGGGGAGCGCAAACTTTACGACACCGCCCAGAACCTTCTCGTCAAAGAGCTGTCCACCGCCAAGAACAAAAACGAAAAGGCCATTATCGAAGAGATCGAAGCGTTGTTCAAGACCGATGAGGCCTGAGTTTCTTACCCATGTCCAACCCACCGTCCTCCTTTTCCTTTTGCGTCGGTCACGCGCAGGCAGGGGGGCGTCTGGACACGCTGGTCGCCAGCGAAGTTGATCACTGCTCACGCTCATTTGCCGCCACGCTGATCCGGCAGGGATGCATTTTAGTTGACGGGACGGCCAAAAAACCCGGCTATGCGGTAAAGGCGGGAGAGGTCGTTTGCGGAGAGATCGCCCCACCGGAAATGTCCAGCTTCCTTCCGGAGAACATCCCCCTCCACATCCTTTTTGAGGACCCTGAACTGCTGGTGGTTAACAAGGCGCCGGGCATGGTCGTGCACCCGGCCCCGGGGCACCGCTCAGGAACGATAGTCAACGCCTTGGTGCATCACTGCCCGGATTTGGCGGGCATTTCCGGAAGTCTTCGACCGGGCATCGTCCACCGGTTGGACAAGGATACCTCCGGCGCGCTGGTGGTGGCCAAGAACAGCCGCGCCATGCATCATCTGGCAGCCCAGTTCAAGTCCCGGGAGGTTCGCAAAAAATATGTGGCACTGGTATATGGCATTCCACGCGAGGGTGCCGGCAGTTTGGACGACCCTATTGGGCGTCACCCGGTGGATCGGAAAAAGATGTCCGTCACCACCCACACGCCCCGCTCGGCGTTGACCCATTGGCGGGTGATCGAGCAGTATACAGGGGCCTGTTTGCTGGAACTGGATATCCGCACGGGACGGACCCATCAGATCCGGGTGCACTGCAAAACCATGGGCCACCCGGTCATCGGGGACCCGGTGTATGGCAACCGAGGAGACAAAAAAAGGCTGGCTTCGATTTCACCCGAGCTGGGTCGGGCAGTCATGGCGCTGGATCGTCAGATGCTGCATGCTTGGCGGATCTCGTTTGTCCATCCGGTAAGCGGAGCGCGGATGACTGTGGAAGCGCCGATCCCCTCGGACATGAGCGGATTGATCGATCGATTCAAAGAATTATCGTCGACAATCGGGGGTGACGGTAACTTTCAGTTCAGAAATACCTGAGATCCCAAGCAGGCTGGATCTTCCTTCCATATCTTACCTTTGGGCATCATTATTGTTAATCATGGCATCCGTATGCAACGGTGAGAACAATCAAGTGGAGACCCGGCACCGGTCAGCTCGGGTCTCCAGGTCGCGAGAAGCTATCCGGCAGTTACCGCAATCTGGTGGGGGATTGCCTTTTCCGCCTTTGGCAGGATCAGGCGCAGGACTCCGTCCTCGAGCTTGGCTTCGATCTTGACATCGTCGGGGGCCACACCGGGCATATCCGCCAACAGGTTGATCTGACGGTCGTTCTCAAAAATATTCACTTCCGGCGTGAAGACGACGCCGGGTCTGGTTTGCTCGGCAGGACTGGCCACTTCCTGTTTCTCTTTCACCTGAAGTTCTTTGGATTCAGCCATAACCGGTGATGTGCTGCAGAACCCTCCTGTCGGCTTGCCGCTGGGATGGTTCAATCGGCCATCTTCCGGCCTCGTCTTTGAACACCTTGCCCATCTGCACAACCATCGGCGCCGGAAAACGCACAAAAAAACGGTGCTACCGGATTGGCAGCACCGTTGATTAGGGTTAGAAAAAAAAATTCAGGCGGCGTTCCGGTCTTTCCGATCGAGAACGTCCGGGTTATAACAGATCCGGCAGCAGTCGAGGCAGCGGCTGGATTCGTGCTTGGCGTCGACCTCGGAGATGACCTGGTCCACCTCGATCATCGAGGTGATGCGATCGGCCACGGGCAGTTCAGGCATGGGCGTTCGGGGCGACTTGGCCACACCGGGTACCGTTTCGAACAAGGATTCGGGGATATGCCGCTTGCGCAGGGAGCGTGGGGTTCCTTTGATCTCCTCGCCGGTGATGTACTGATGGATTGAGCGGGCCGCCCGCCGTCCACCGCCGATGGCGTCCACCACCAGGGAGGGGCCGGTGGCCACGTCGCCGCCGGTAAACAGGTAGGGCACGCTGCACTGCAGCGTTTCCGGGTCGTTGTCAAAGGTGTTCCAGCGAGTGATGGCGATGTTCGCCTTTTCCGGCTCTCCCTCCATGAAGCCGATATCCGGCTGCTGGCTGATGGCGGAAATGACCATGTCCACGTCGAGAATCGTTTCCGATCCCTCGATGGGCACTGGCCGCCGACGGCCGCTGGCATCGGGTTCGCCCAGTTCCATCTGCAAGTATTCCAGCCCCTTGACATTACCCTGGCCGTCATCGATCACCCGTGTGGGAGCGGCCAGGAACTGGAATTTGATGCCTTCGTGTTCGGATGCCACGATTTCGACCTCATTGGCGGGCATCTCTTTGCGGGTCCGTCGATAGACGATGTAGACCTCTTCGCAACCCAGGCGCAGGAGTGTGCGTACGCAATCGATGGCCGAGTTGCCGCCGCCGACGACCGCCGCCCGGCGGCCGATGGGAACCTTCTTGTCTGGAGAATTGGCCACCGCAGAGAGGAAGTTGATGCCCTGCGAAACCCCCTTTAAATCTTCACCCTTGATGCCGAGGGTGTAGTCCTTCCAGGCACCGATGCCCATGAAGATCGCATCATAGCCTTCGTCACGCAGCGACTGAATCGTGAAATCCTTGCCCAGCGTGGTGTTGGTGTGCACGTCGATGCCCAGGTTCAAGATGCCTTCGATCTCCCAGTCCAGGACTTCGTCGGGGAGCCGGTACTCGGGAATGCCGTATCGCGTGATGCCGCCCAATTTGGACATGGCCTCGTAAATGGTGGGATGGTGGCCCAAGCGTCGCAGGAAATAGGCGCAGCTGACACCGGCCGGTCCGCCGCCGATGATGGCCACGCGCTTGCCGGTATCCGGCGCGCAGGGAATGGGGTAGCGCCGGCCGCTGTTCATTTCGTAGTCGGCCACGAAGCGTTTGAGTTGGTTGATGGAAACCGCCTCATCCTCGATTTCGCGGCGGCAGTAATTCTCGCAGGGGTGGGGGCACACCCGGCCGCAGGAGAGTAGCAGTGGGTTGCGTTCGCGGATGGTGTTGACGGCCCCCTCGTAGTCGCCTTCCTTGATCAGGCGAATGTACTTGGGAATATCGATCTCGGCCGGGCAGGTTTGCTGGCAGGGCGCCAGGGCATGGTCTTCCTGGTTGAAGACCAGCAGGCGCTGGGACATGGTCTTGACTGAAATCAGACCCTTGGGGCAGGCTGTTTGACAGGCGCCGCAGCCCACACACTTGAATTCGTCGACAACCGGAAACCCCTTCGGGCCCATGTGGATGGCGTCGAATTGACAGGACTGGACGCAATCCCCCATGCCCATGCAACCGATGGAACAGACCCGTTTGCCGCCGTAGAGGGCAGTCATGGCCGCGCAGGTCATGGCGCCGTTGTAAATGAACTTGTCATCGGCACGGTCGCCGCCGCTGCATGCGTTGAGGGATTTCAAGGGCTCGGCGGTTCCCGGATCCACACCCATGACCGCGGCGATATTGATGGCCGCTTCCGAGTCGGCGACGACACAGACGCCGGGGCCGGCCTTGCCTTCAACCACGCCCACGGCTGCGGCGCTGCATCCGGCAAATCCGCAGCCGCCGCAGTTGGCGCCGGCCATAAAATATTCCACTTCGGCGATGCGTGGATCTTCATAGACGTAGAAGACTTTGGAGGCAACACTGAGAATAATGCCGCAGGTTGCGCCAATGCCCAGCATGACGAGAATAGCGATGGTCACGAAAACCTCCTTGATTCAATTTATACCATGCCGCGGAAGGCATAAAAGCTCAGCGAAATGACGCCGGCCGTGATCAGGGCAATGGAGGTGTCCTGTAACGGTTTGGGCACACGCGCCAGCAGGATACGTTCGCGCAGCCCGGCGAAAATGATCAGCGCCAGGCCGAAACCGGCGGCATAGCCGAAGGAGGTGACCAGTGCCGGCAGAAAACCAAGCTCCTTGTCGATGTTGAGTACGCACACACCGAAGACGGCGCAGTTGGTCGTGATCAGCGGCAGAAAAATGCCCAGCCCGGCATAAAGGGCAGGGATGCTTTTTTTCAGGAACATCTCGACGAATTGCACCAGGGAGGCAATCACCAGAATAAAAGCGATCGTTCGCAGGAAGACCAGTTTGAAAGGTACCAGCAGGTAGGCATAGATGAGCCAGGTCATCACACCGGCCATCACCAGCACGAAGATAACCGCCATGGCCATGCCCATGGCGGTTTCCATCTTCTTGGAGGTTCCCAAAAACGGGCAGTTGCCCAAGAACTGAGCCAGCAGAATGTTGTTGACGAAAATGGTGGCGATGATGATTTCAATATATTCCATGGTAGCTTAGTTCCTCCCGCTATTTGCTGGGGATCAGGTTCATCGCACAGAGCAATAATCCCAGGATCACAAAAGCGCCCGGCGCCTGGACGGCAAACCCGAACGGTTCGAAAGCGGCACCGAAGATATTGGGTACATCCCAATGGATCAGCCCGAACACGTCCCCTTTCAAGGATCCGGTTCCGATCAGTTCACGCACGGCGCCCAGCAGTCCCAATGCCCATGTGAATCCGAGACCAATCCCCAGGCCGTCGGCAGTCGATTTAAGAACACCGTTTTTCGAGGCGAACGCCTCGGCACGGCCCAGAACGATGCAGTTGACCACGATCAGGGGGATGAACACGCCAAGGTCTAAAAAGAGGGTGTAGGCAAAGGCCTGCATCATCTGCTCGACCACGATAACGAAGGTGGCGATGATGATGATGAAGCAGGCGATACGGACCTTGGCGGGGATGACCTTTCTCAGCAGGCTGACAAGGATGTTGGAGCAGAGCAGGACGAAGGTGGTGGCCAGCCCCATGCCGATGCCGTTTTTCATGGAGGTGGTCACGCCCAGCACCGGACAGAGGCCGAGGACCAACCGGAACGGCGGGACCTCTTTCCAGAGGCCTTTGGTAAATTCAGATGCGAACGATTTGGCCATTGAGTAAACTCCTTTATTTGCCCATGCCTTTGATTTGTTCTTCCAGCTGCGGTTTCAGCCTGTTGTATGTCTCGACGGCTTGGTTGACCCCGCTGCAGACGGCGCGTGAAGTGATTGTGGCGCCGCTCAGGGCACTGATCTGACCGCCATCGGTGGTGACGCCGAAGGGGCTGGTGATGGCTTTGCCCGCGAATTGCGCCGCAAAATTAGGGTTGTCCTTGGCCATGGCGCCCAATCCGGGTGTCTCCTTGTGGGTGGTTACGGCCATGCCGCGCAGGGTATCCTCCGCCATGTTGATCGCCACCACCATACCGACCTGGTCGCCATACCCGCTGGCACTGGCCTCGACCACGACGGTGTCGGCCGTGCCGCCGAAAACGCCGACGAAGATATTGCGTTCTACATCACCATCTGTGATTTTGAACCGGTCTTTCACGGGGTCGTTGTCGGCCGCTTTCAGGATCTGCCGGATGGCGGGCCCTTTGACCAGGTTCATTACGTTGTTTTCAATCCTGGGATTGGCCCACTCCTCGAGCCCTTTCAAGCCGCCGCCTGAAATGACACTGAGAATGGTCAATACCACAACCATTTTGATCATTTCACCCATGTCACGCCACCTTTCCAATTGCCTTGGGTCTGATCTTGTCGATCAGCGGATTTATCAGATTGATCAGGAGAATTGCGAAGATCACGCCATCCACATAGGCGCCGATGTTACGGATCAGGACCGTCATCACGCCGCCAATCGCGCCGTAGACGAGCATGGGAATGAAGTTGACCGGTGAGGATGAGGATTCGGTGGCCAGGAAAAAGGCGCCGATAAGGGTGTATCCGGTAAGCAGGTGGAATGCCGGCGGGGCGTAGCGGACCGGATCGGATATGTTGAACAGCATGGCGCTGATGAAGACGCCGACGATAAAAGCGATGCTGACTTCCCAGCGGATGATTCCCCGAAGCATGAGGTAGATGCCGCCGATGGCGATGGCCAAACCGCAGGAACTGCCCAGGCCGCCCACCTGCCGGCCCATGAGCAGATCAATGGGCTTAAGGTTCTCGACAGCCGCCGGGCCGAAGGCTTTCAGGGCGGCCAGCGGATCGGTCGTGGAAGGGAAGTTGAGTGAGAAGTTGACCAAAGCGGCGTCGAAATCGAGATGGTTTTTGTAGGACACCATTAAAATAGCGATCGACAGGGCCACCGGATTGAACGGGTTGGCACCGATGCCGCCAAATATCTGCATGCCGATGACGATGGCCAAAAAGGTGCCGATGAGGACGAGCCACCAGGGGGCCGATGCGGGAAGCACCATGGCGATCAGCAATCCGATCAGGGCGGCATTGCCGTTGCCCACGGTAATCGGCCGTTTGCTGGTGTAGTTGAGCAGCAGCTCCCAGAGAATCGCCGATGCAATGGCCAGGCTGATGACCCCCAGCGCCGGGGTGCCATAGTAGGCGATTCCCACGCCAGCGGCGGGGAGGGCGGCGATCATGGTGTGGTAGCTTCGCTCGGGAATCCCGCCGCCGTCATGCCAGAACGGTGCGTGGGATACGATTAGCGTCTTCTTACTGTTCATTCATCTCCTCCGCAGATATGATCCGGCCGATTTCGTATTTTGCCAGTTTGATATACTGATAGATGGGAATGCGCGACACGCAGACGTAACTGCACAGGCCGCACTCGATGCACGAGTAAAGATCGTACAGGTCGGCGCCTTCGGTGTACTGTCCGGCTTCCAGAAAGCGAACGAGCAGGTTCACCGGCACGTTGGCCGGGCAGATGCGCACGCAATCGCCGCAATTGATGCACGGATAGTCGCTGTACAGGGGAATGACGCTCTTGTCCTGAACCAGGATGGCGTCGGTATCCGGCCGGATGGGCAGGTCTTCGCTGTAAATGGCGTTGCCGGTCATCGGCCCACCGAAAATAATCTTGTCCTGGTCGTTGACCTGTACGTCGAAGGTTTTGAGCAGCGCGCCCACCGGTGTTCCCACCCGCGCCCGGGCCATGTGCTTGGTTCCGCGTTTGTCGATGACGGCAACCGTTTTTTCAACAGGCAGACGACCCGACGAGAAAGCCCGGCCGATGGCGGCCACGGCTTCGGCGCGGATGAAGTGGACACCCATGGATGCCATGCCCTTTTCATCGGGCAGCCGCCCGGTCAGTTGGTGCAGAACCATCAGCGGCTGGGCATAGGGGTACTGGGATGAAACCGGCTGCATGCGGGCATCCAGATGGCCGGAGTAGTTCTGCACGCTCTCTTCCGGGATCACGATGACGATGTCCTCGATGCCCGTGGCTTTTCTCAGGATTTCGATGCCCGCGTTGATCGCTTCAGCGCTTTGTTTGAACAGATACAGGCTGGTATCGATGAGAAGGTCGGCATTGCCGCCGTAGATGACGATGGTGCGCACGGGGTTGCGTTCGTCCATCAGCGGGCCGATGTCCGGCTCTCCGGGGCAGGCGGCCAGATAGCGGTTGAGCGTCTCTAAGGACGGCGCTTGGCTGGCTTCGGCAAATTCGGTGTCCGGTGTGTCGATTCCTTCGGGTTTAATGGTCACGGCGGTCCATGCCCGTCCGTAATCCGCCAGGAAAGGGGCGATGGCGCAGATGGTGCCGGTAGCCGACGAAATGGCACAGATGTCGTCGCCTTCGTTGAGCACCAGCCGCTGACCGGTTCTTACCGGTGAGCCCACTTTCAGGCTGATGCTGGTTCGCTTCAGTTCCTGTTTGATGTAAAGGGTAACCGTTTCCGGGGTCGGGATGGCGACCGGATCGGCGCCGGTGCCGGTGGCCAGTTCGTAGCGGAAGGAAGGTTTGGACAGGCCGAAGAATGATCGCTTTCGCATAGCTTAACCTTTTGTTAGGGCCGCGGTGAAAAATGAAACCATCTAAACCGATTCATGAACGCCCGCCACCTCGATTACAGGACGTGACATTGAGCGCAGTTTTCCGAGCCGGACTGCGGGCCTGCCTCAAACTGCTCATGACATTCGATGCACTGCTGGTGGAATGCATCCGCCCGTGCCGTAATCTCCGTATCTTCGATCTCGGCGTCGCTCTCATCGTGGCAATCCAGACATCGTTCCGGCTTGGATCCGTCCTCTGCCGGCGCCTGATGGCACTCCCCACAGGCAATCAGTGCGCTGTCGTCGTCGCTGGGATGATGGTGGCAGTCAAAGCAGCTTGCCCCGTAACCGGATGCGGCGGAGTGGGTGTAATGATCAAAAAGGACTTTTCCGGCATTGGTCTGGTACATGATCCGAATGGGTTCATCGGGCGCGTTGACCGGAAAGGCGGCATAACAGATAATGCCGATAAGCAACAGGTGGATTGCCAGACCGTAAGCAAACAGCAACTGTTTCTTCGACGTCATGTGGTCTCGATCCTTTTTGGGGTTGGGTTGTAATGCACACGTGGGTAGAAAAAATCAAACCATCGACTATCATAATGCACAAAACCTTTCAAGGCTTTATTTGGCAGGAAACAACCTGCTGAAAAGAATACGGAATGAGTCTTTTTAGGTAGTGAGAAAATGGTCGGTTTAAGCCCTTGGCGGTCATGCAGCGGGCCATCGAACCGAAGGGAACCGGGAGGTGTCCGTGTGGGGCAGGAACCTGGCTGCGGAGAAGCGGTTCATAAAGTCCTGGTTCACGTTCAACTCCATGTAGGTGATGCCGTCGCGGATGTGATTGACGCGGTCGAAGCACGCTGGATTTTCCAGCACCCGTGTGGCGCCGCCCAGCGAGCTGTTGCCCAGGCTATGGTAGCGCGTCAAGGGCAGGTCCGGGAGCATGCCGATGGTGATGGCGGACGCGGGATCGATATAGGTGCCAAAGGTGCCGGCCACGAAAAAGGTTTCCAGATCCTGCGGCTGCATACCCACGCTGCCGGTGATGGTTTCCAGAATGGTGTACATGGCGGCCTTGGCGCGGACCAGGCTGTCCACATCCGCCTGCGTGATGCCAAGATTCTGGCCCGTGGCCGACTGGCCGGCGGGTACGAGGGTCAAATGCCCCAGCCCATCTTTCAATTTAAAACGATCCCCGCAGCGATCGGGCAACAGTTTTCCCCGAATATCGATCATTCCCGACCGGAACAGGGCTGCGGCCAGGTCGATGACACCGGAGCCGCAGATGCCCCGGGGCGGTTGATCGTCTATGGTGTGGATGTCAAGTGTCATTGAATCCGGATCGATGGCGATGTGGTCGATGACCCCCGGTCCGGCTGTGGTGCCCATGCGCGTGACGCCCCCTTCCAGCGCCGGGCCGGCCGCACCCGCGCAGGCCATCATCCAGCTGCGGTTGCCCAGGACCACCTCCGCATTGGTGCCCACATCCACCAGGATGGCCGTCTCCTCCCGTTGGTCCATGTCGCAGTATAGGATACCCGCAATCAGGTCGCCGCCGAAGTAGCTGCCCACATTGGGAAAGACCAGCGCCCTTGCGGTGGGGTGAAGGTCAATGCCCAGCTCGGTCGCCGCGATTACGCCGGGTCGGTTCACCGCCGGGATATATGGCTCACGGATCATCCACCGGGGATTGAGGCCCATCAGCAGGTGGGTCATGGCCGTGTTGCCGGCAACTGCCGTCAGGTGGATATTTATGCGGGATATGCCGCATCGGTCGCACAGGGCCCGCAGTGCATCGTTGATGCCGTCGACGATGAGGCGGTTGAGCTGATTCAGGCCGTCGGGTTTTTCCACGTGGTGGATTCGGGCCAGCACATCGGGACCGACCGCGACCTGGGGGTTGTCGAATACCGATTCGCCCATGTGCGTGCCTGTGGAAAGATCGATGATGCGCAGCACCACGCGGGTCGTTCCCAGATCAACGGCTAGGCCGCAAAGGGTGTCGGCGCTGTCCGGTGCGGCCAGGTGGGATAGGATACCGTTGCCGCCGCCGTCTTTGAACAGTACGGCGGTGGCCCGATAATTCCATTCCCGCAGCAGGGTGGGCAGCTGTCTCAATAGGTTCAGGTCCATGTGGACGGTCTGGGTCCCCAGTGACTTTTTCAATACCGCCGCCAGGCGGTCGGCATCGGCGGTGTTGTCCCCCAGGGAAGGAGGGGGCAGGGTGACCTGTTTCACCCAGCGGTTGTCATGCGTCATGGTGTGTTAGAGGGGTTCAGGGTTCGGGGTTCTGGGTTCCTGGTGCAGTGTTGAGCGTTGAGCCTTCAGCTTATTCGCTGACCAAAACATCAGCTTATCAGCTTTCCGATTCCGGGTTCAAGGTTGCTTTTATGCTGAGGCTTGCGGGAATCACTATGGGTTGTCAAGGGGATGCCCGCCGCCGCCGGATCGCCTCGATCAACCGGGGCATGATGCTGCCGGCACCGCCCAGCAGGGGCAGGTCGCTGATGCGCGAGGTAAGCGGCGTGGGTTCGGGGTTGATCTCGATAATGACGGCGCCGCTGTGCTTGGCAATGAATGGCATGGTGGCTGCCGGCTGAACCATGGCTGAGGTGCCGATCACCAGCATGGCGTCGCAGGCTGCCGACACCTGCTGGGATCGGACCAGTGCGTCATGGGGGATCATCTCGCCGAAAAAGATACAGTCGGGTCGAAGGATGCCGCCGCAGCTGCATCGCGGGGGCATCTGCGCCAGATCCACCTGTGACGTTTTGATGCTCCGGTTGCAGTCCAGACAGGTTTGCCAGGCGAAATTGCCGTGAAATTCAATGACGTCGCTGTTACCTGCCATCTGATGCAGGCCGTCCACATTTTGGGTAATGACGGTCTTCAGGATGCCGAGCCGTTCCAGATCGACCAGCCCGGCATGTCCGGAGTTGGGTCGGGCCGTGTCCAACAGGATCTTCATGTCTTTGATCAACAAGTTCCACACGGTCTCCGGATCGTCCAGAAATGCATCGATATGGGCGACTTTCATGGGGTCGATCTTTTCCCACAGGCCGCCTTTACCGCGAAAGGGCGGAATACCGCTTTCCACGGAGATGCCGGCGCCGGTCAGGGCCACGACCCGTGTGGCGGTACTCAGAACGTCGGCGGCGTGTTCGATCGGTTCGATCATGGTGGTATAATTCGGTGTTACGTCTGAAATGGTAAGTTTAAGGGGAGGGCGTGTCGAATCGGCTTTACACGTAATCCGTAAAACTGAATACATTTATAGTGTAAAGGTCATGTCCGTGCCCACGGCGAAGCATTCGAGGGCCTGGCCCTTTTCGGTGATGATCTGCCGGCATTCGTCTACGATTGAATCCATCTGGTCGTCGGTGCGTTCCTGGTTCAGGTGAAACAGGCCCAGGCGCTTGACCCCGGCTGCAAATGCAAGCCGCAGAGCGTCGGTGTAGGAGGAATGCCCCCATTCGATGAGTTTGCGGTACTCGGTTTCGGTGTACTCTCCGTCGTGGATCAGCAGATCCGCTCCGGTGCAGAATTCCACATATTTCTCAAAGGGCAGCCCACCTTGATGAACGAATCCCAATTCATTGTCGGTGAGGAATACGAAGGTCTTTCCGTTTTCAATGAACTTGTAGCCCTTGCCGGTATTGGGATGACTGATGGGGATGGGTACCACGGTTGCCGACCCGATCTGAAACTCCGCCGGATGACCTTCTTCCCAGACGATCTTCGCCTTGAGATCCGAATATCGGACCGGGAAATTGGGCGGCGCCATCACCTTGGAAAACATGCTCTCCATGAACTTTTTGTGAAACGGTGCCCGGTGCATGTGAATTTCGGTGCGGCTGAGAAACAGGGGCTTGAAGAAAGGGAACCCCATGAGGTGATCCCAATGGCCGTGGGTGAGCAAAAAATTATAGCGGTATCGGCCTTGATCGATGAGATGATTGCCCAGCCGCCGGATGCCGGTGCCGGCATCCACGATAATGATGTCGTCGCTGTCCGTGTGGATGTCTATGCAGGTGGTATCACCGCCATACTTGATGTACGCTTTTCCGGAGACGGGTATGGACCCTCTGGAGCCCCAGCACGTGATGACCATGGTCAGTCCTTTTTAACTCCGCGTCAATACGATGAACCGTAGAAGGTGTGCCAGATGCCGTCTTGATCCCATCGGCGAATCATCTCCACCGGAAGATCGGCCAGCCTCGATTCGATATGTGCGGCCTCACTGCGCATCAGCCCGGACAGAATGAAGCGCTTTTTCTCCAAAAAACCCGAGGTTTCTATCAGGTTTTTCATGACGTCGTAATGGATGTTGGTTACCACAAGATCGCTCGTAAAGTCCATAAATTTCTCGGCATCCCCTTGTGCCACGAGTATCCGCTCCGACAGGCCATTGAGCATCACGTTCTTTTTCGCGGTGCGGGCGGCCAGCAGGGTCAGATCCGCGGCCAGGACTTTCGGGCAGCCCATCCGGGCCGCCGCCAGGGCCAGCAGGCCGGTGCCCGTACCCAGGTCCAGGGCGCTGCGGATGGGGGTGTCTTCGAATGCCAGTTGGAGGGCTTCCAGGCAGTCCCGGGTGGTGGGGTGGGTACCGGTGCCGAAAACGACGCCTGGGTCGAGGATGATCGTGGTGTCGGCCTTCTTCTTGTCCACCTCGAACCACGGGGGGGAGATGGTGAATCGGCCGATGCGGCAGGGCACGATGTCGCCGCCCTGCCACTGCTCATAGGTCATGTGGTAGTGGTCCAGCAGTTTCAGGCCCGCCAGCGGGTTGACGGTCGCTTCCACCAGGGCCATGTTCGGACGGGTGAAAAAGAGAAAAGAGAATTCTCCCTCTTCCCAACAGCCAATGTAGTCTTCCGGATTGAACGCCCGTCCCGGACGGAACCGTCCGGACAGGTAGTAAATGTAAAGGTCCTGGTAGGGATTGGCCTCAACGGGTGCGGGCGCCATTTTCGCTGATCGCCTATGGTTTTTTGGGCAGCCTGTCCAGGTACCAGTCCATGGGATTGATCAGCTTGTATCCCATCGCGGACAGCTTTTTCTTGACCTTGGATACGTTGTTGGTGAGCAGGTAGGGAAACACCGCCCGTTTGCCCTCATCCCAGGTCCGGGCCACCAAAACACTGCCGAATGAGACGTTCTCTTCGGTGATGGCATCCACGATTTTTTTCATCTGCCCGATCTTTTCTTCTACTTCGATGCCCAGCAGCGTTCCGGGCTGGCCGATGCCCAGGACATTGATGAAGGCCCGCAGCAGGTCCCTCACGGACAAAATCCCTTGCAGCTTGCCCTCGTCGTCCACCACGGGAAAGGCGCCCACCTTTTCCTTTTG
Organism: uncultured delta proteobacterium; assembly: GCA_963705435.1. Classification (GTDB taxonomy): domain Bacteria; phylum Desulfobacterota; class Desulfobacteria; order Desulfobacterales; family Desulfosarcinaceae; genus Desulfosarcina. The sequence goes on from CAVPJR010000002.1 coordinate 99,867, forward strand.
GATCATCAGCAAGGCGTCCTGGATGGTGTACATGGGTGAGATGGTCTTGGGATTGCGGGTCATGATATCTTCCACCTTCAGGTGGGCCAGTTTTTCCCGCTCCTGGGCGATGCCTTTTTCCTTGATCAGGCGGTAGGGCATGACACTGCGCAGATCCCGGTCGGTGACGATGCCGGTCAGTCGGTTGTCGGCGTCCACGATGGGCAGGTGGCGAATGCCGTTGGCCGCCATTTTTTCCTGGGCTTCGAAAATGGATGCATCCTTATCGATGGTGATGACTTGTGAAACCATGGATCGGCTGACAAACATAGTATCCTCCAAACAATCAGTAGTTAGTTTTGACGCACGCGTATTAAGTCATATTTCCGACGGCATCGTAAAAAGTCCGAGATCAAGGCTTGCGAATCCCGAGGAATGAGGCGTACTTACGGTACTCCGCAATGACGAGGGATGAAGCGTAACGCAGATATCGGATTTTTTACGATGCCGTCAGTTTTCATCCGTTGAGCAGAATCCTGACGTGGTTGGCGGCCAATTCTCCCAGCCGATCCAGGCAATAGCCCCCTTCAAGCAGCGAAATCAACCGGCCGGCAGCATATTGGTTGCCCAATTTCATGATGGTTTCCATGATCCAGGAATACCCCTCGGTGGAGAGGTTGACGTCAGACATGTCGTCGTCACGGTGACCGTCGAAGCCGGTGGAGACGAGGATCACTTCCGGTTTGAAGCGCTCAAATGCCGGCAGCAGATCGTTTAGGATCAACTGCTCGTAGATGTCGTCTCCCTGGCCGGGCAATACCAATGAATTTTTCGTAAACCCTTGACCGTCCCCTGTGCCTTCTTCAAATTCGCGGCCGGTTCCCGGAAAGGCGAAGGAGGGGTGCTGGTGAATGGAGTAGTAGAAGACCGTGGGGTCCTGTTCGAAAATGTGTTGGGTACCGTTGCCGTGGTGGACGTCGGAGTCGATGATGCCCACCCGCTGGACGCCGTGCGCCATCTGCAGGTAGCGGGCCGCAATGGCGACATTGTTGAAGTAGCAAAACCCCATGGCCTGATCCCGCTCGGCATGGTGACCGGGAGGGCGGACGGCGCAGAAAGCGTTGTCGAGCTCACCCTCCATGACCCGCCGGGCGGTGTCCAGGATGCCCCCCACCGCCAGGTAAGCGGTTTCGTAGGTGTCCACGCACATCTGGTTGTCGGGATAGTCGAAGGTCCGGTTGCCGGACAGACAGATTTCCTCGAAGCGACGGATGTATTTGGGGTCATGGACGGCTTCAATCCACTTGGGGTCGGCACGAACCGCCGGAATGAGGGTCAACTGGTCCAGCAGCCCGGCTTCCTTGATGCCGTTGTATACGGCGATGAGCCGGTCGGCCATTTCCGGGTGATAGGGTCCCGTGTCGTGAAGCAGATACCTGTTGTCATGCAAATAGCCGGTTCTCTTCATAGGCTTCCTCTTGTGGTGTGTCCGGGTTTAGGGGACGATTTTGTCGAAGATGGCATAGGCCGCATTCAGGGCCGGGTTGTTTTCATCGATGTCGATGGTGGGGCGGCCGTCCATATCGAATTCGTACACCTGCTCATCATCCGGGATGACGCCGGCCAGTTCCAGGCCGTTGCTGTCGATCATCCGCTTGACCACTTCGGCCGGATCGCTCTTGGCCTGGTTGATGATGATGTAACTTTTATTCACCCCGATGTTCAGGTCTTTGGCCAGTTTGTGGATGCGCAGCCCCGCCTGCAGCCCACGGCGGGACGTGTCGGTGACGATGAGAAGGACATCCACGTTCTTGGTGGTGAGCCGGCTCAAGTGCTCCATGCCCGCCTCGTTGTCCATGACCACGTAGGGGTAATTGCCGGACAGTCTCTCCAAAAAACCGGTCAGCAGGGTGTTGGCGGCGCAGTAGCAGCCGGCACCTTCGGGCTGGCCCATGACCACCAGGTCGAAGCCCTGCTGCTCCATGATGGCCTGCTCGAGCCGCATGGACATGAACACATCCTTGGTCATGCCGCTGGGCACGATGCCCTTCTTCATTTCCTCGCGGGCGTTGCCCAGGGTGTCGGTTACTTCCAAGCCCAGGATCTCGTTCAGGTTGGCGTTGGCATCGGCATCGACGGCCAGCACCGGGGATTTGCCCCGACTGACCAGATATTTGATCAACATGCCGGAAACGGTGGTTTTCCCGGTCCCCCCTTTTCCGGCCATGGCAATGGATACTGGCATGATTGTAGGCTCCTTTATTCAGTTGAGTTTTTTGTGTCCGGCGGCCAATCAGCGACGGACAACCCACAAATCATTAAGCCAGTTGGCGAAAACAGTCAAGGAGATTGTCCCATGCGGTTTTTTCTCGTCGACCGGTCTCTTCGGGTGTCGACTTGCCGCTGTCACCCGCAGCGACCGGTTGGGTCGTCCTTATGGCGGATTGTCTGAATCTGGTGTAAAGCATACACCTTGCTAAGACAGGGGCCTTGTGTTAAATTCGCGTTATCGTTCCCCCGATCAGCGGGCGGGTCAACCGGGTTGGCTTGCCGATTGGCCCATACCCTTCATGACATGGCGTTTAGCATTCAGCAGCCGGCGGACACGCTGCCCTCGGTTGCCGGTTTAACTGCGACATATTCTTATTACTATTGAAGGAGACACCGATGTTTGATTTGGTCAGAAAGAGCATGCTTGCCGGCGTTGGTTTAGCCCTCAAGGCCTGGGACGAGGTGGAGGATCTGGCCAAGGAGGTGGCCGAGCAGAGTAAAATGACCGAAACCGAAGGCCGAAAGTTTATCGACGATATTCAAAACCGATACGAAGACGCCCAGAAGAAGCTGGAAGAGCGCGTTGAAAAGAGCGTCAAGGAACTGCTCAAGAAAGCCGACGTGGTGACCCAGGACGAGCTCAAGGGGTTGAAAAAAGAGATCCGTGACCTGAAGAAGCTGATCAGCAGCCAGGGCGAAGCGGAAACGTCTTGACGCGCTCCGAATGATAAGCATCCGCAAAATCGGTGTGATCGGTCGCACCTATCGAAACCTGAACCGCTACCGCCAGATCCTGGCGGTGCTCTTCAAATACGGTTTCGATGATATTGTCGAACTGCTCAAGATCGAACAGTACATCGAGATCGGTCTTCAGGTGATCTCGCGCAACCGTGGTGAACGCGTGGAGCGCCTGTCGCGGGCCGTGCGCGTTCGAATGGCCATTGAAGAGTTGGGACCCACCTTCATCAAGATGGGCCAGATCCTATCGACCCGCCCGGACCTGGTGCCCGTGGATTTCATCCGCGAGCTGGCCAAACTGCAGGACAAAGTCCCCGCCTTCCCCTTTGCCGACGTCCGCCGAATCATCCATGAAGAGACCGGCCGGCCGGCCGATAACCTGTTCGATCAGTTGGATCCAGAACCCCTGGCTTCAGCCTCCATCGGCCAGGTTCACCGCGCCCGACTCAAAGACGGTGAGGATGTGGCCGTCAAGGTTCAACGGCCGGGGATCCGCAAACTGGTGGAGGTGGATCTGGAGATCATGCTTCACCTGGCCACCCTGGCTGAGCGCCACATCGAAGAGCTCGCCCACCACCGGCCGGTCAAGATCGTCGAGGAATTCGCCCGCACCATCGAAAAGGAGATGGACTATACCCTGGAAGCCACCAGCATGGAACGGGTGGCCCGGTCTTTTCTGCTCGACGAGACGGTTTATATTCCCAAGGTTTACCGGGAGGCTACGACCGAACGTGTGCTGACCACCGAATTCGTGGACGGCATCAAGGTCTCCCTGCTGGACCGGTTGGACGAAAATGGCTATGACCGCCAGCTGATCACCCGCCGCGGGGCCGATATCCTGCTGACCCAGATTTTCGAACACGGCTTCTTCCATGCCGACCCCCACCCCGGCAATCTTTTCGTCCTGCCCAACAACGTGATCTGCCTGCTGGATTTCGGCATGATGGGTACCGTGGATCGCAACACCCGTGAGGCTTTCGTGGAACTGGTGGATGCCGTGGTGCGCCGCGACGAGCCGCGCACCACCCAGGTGATGCTCAAGCTGACCCTCTGGGACGAAGAGCCCGACCTTCGCCGGTTGGGCAAGGACGTGGCCGATTTTTTAGGAGAGCACCTATACAAGCCGCTCAGGGATATTCAGATCGGCAAACTGCTCCACCACTTGCTGGAACTGGCCGCCCAGCACGGGCTGCGAATTCCGCCTGAGATTTTTTTAATGATGAAGGCCATCAGCACCGTCGAAGGGGTCGGCCTGATGCTGGATCCCGATTTTGACATGATCGCCTACGCCGAGCCCTTTATCCGCCAGGTCAAGCTCTCGCGTTTTTCCCCCGAGCGCCTGAGCAGCGACGCGGTGAGTATTTTCGCCCAGTACATGGATTTCGTCCAGGAGTTCCCCAAGGACCTGCTGGAGATCACCCGCACCATCCGCCAGAAGAAGTTCACCTTCATGCTGGATCTGAAAAGTATGGAGAGCATGCTCTCCACCCACGATCAGATCAGCAACCGCATCTCTTTTTCGATCATCATCGCCGCCCTGATCATCGGCTCGGCCCTGATCGTCATCTCCAAAACCCCGCCGCTGTTCTACGGCATCTCGCTGATCGGCATCATCGGTTTTCTGGCCGCCGCCCTCATGGGCATCTGGCTGCTGGTGGCGATTGTCAAGAAAGGCCGGCTCTAACCGGCGGCAGGGTTTTAAAAAAAATGAAATATCCGCTTGACAATCATAACGCACTGCATCATATTGTCGAACATAACGCAATGCGTTATCACGGGCAGCAGTCCAACGGACTGCAACCAACAAGGCAGCCCACCACCAAACGGATAGAAAAACAAGGAGATTGACCATGGCACAGGCAAAGACCAAAAAAGTCAGCAAGAAAAAGAGCACGGCCAAGACCCGCTTTTATGTGGTCGATACGGTTCA
>CAVPJR010000003.1:0-129556 GCA_963705435.1 uncultured delta proteobacterium
TGCCAGCGGTGAAATCGATCTTGCCGATGCCGACGTGGTCATTTCTGTGGGACGGGGCGCCAAGGATCAAGCCGGTGTCGATCTGGTAAGACGTTGGCCGGCGATCTGAAGCGGGTTTTGGTCTTCCCGCGCCATGGTGGACGGCGGGTTCCATGGCCGACAACAAGCAGGTCGGGCAAACCTTGGTATCGTTGCACCGACCCTTCATGGCCATCGGGATCTCCGGCGCCATTCAGGTCTTGCGGGTATGAGCGGCTCACAGGTGATTCTGGCGGTTAATAAAGATCCCGAAGCACCCATTTTCAACGTGGCTGACTATGGTATCGGCGACCTCTTCGAGGTGGTGCCGATTCTCTGGCGCGAAGAGATTAAAAAATTAAGGAATGGCAGATGGAATTGACTGCCGCAGCGAGCGCCACGCATTGGCTTTAGAACGAAGGAACGATGAGTTGATGAGGAACTGTGAATCCCCTATTGATGGCCCTTTTACTGATTGTCGGATTGACCGTTTCTCGGTTGGTCGATGGTTCGAAATAATGGTTGTTAAAGGCACTTGAACCCACCGATAGAGCCAATCACCTGAAGGCGCGACTCATTGATGCTGTTGGCCATTGGCCAGACGCTGGTCGGAAGAGAAAAAGAGAGAAGTTCGGGCTTGATGCATGCGTTGATCTTCTGGGGCTTCTGTATCCTGTTGATCTGCAGCCTGACCCTGTATGGAGAAGGATTTCAAGAAGGCTTTCACCTGCCGTTTTTAGGTGGCGATTATCTGTTCGGATACCTTTATGTCGCCATAAAAGATGTCATGGAAGGCATTGTTTTATTGATGGTGGTCTTGGCCATTTCTCGTCGTGCCGTTTTAAAAACCGGAAACGCATGCATAACACGTTCGAAGCCTATTTGGTCCTGGTGATGATCGGGATCCTGATGGTGTCGGATCTGTCGCAATCATGGCGCACGCTACAATTTGATCCAACTGTATCACAACCCGGTATATTTCACTACTTCAATGGACGGTTTTCGCAATTTCTGCACACCGGTAACGGTGGTGTGAAAATTAGCTGGCTTTGGATTGAACGGGATGCCAACCTCACCATACTGGTGATGATGTTTTGGGTGCACATCTGTACGCAGTTGATATTTTTGAATATCTTCTACTGGCAAGCATTTCCATGTGATTACCGCGCTGCCCAACGTTTTCCTGAAAAGTCTGGGCTATCCCCATGAAAAAACCAAACCGCTGGACTTGGAAGACGAAACCGCCTGGAGGAAATATCTGGGCCATATCCATCAACTCAACTGGAAACAGGGACTGGACCTTTACACCTGCACCGAATGCGGACGCTGCAAAGACGTCTGCCCGACCTATACCACCGACAAACCCTTAAACCTGCATGAATTCAATGATTCATTGAAGCGCGAACTATATGAAAATGCAGACAACATCATCAAACGGGCCAACTTGTCATCCACCCTCCGGCAAAGCGAGGATGCCGAAGCAATCGTAAAAAACCAAGCATGCGATCATCGCACTGAACAGCGATAAGCAATTGGTTGGCGAGGTCATCGCAGAAGAACACTCCGGGCATGTACCAGATGTGCCTGCCAGAAGTGTGCCCGGTGACCATCGAACATGTGCCAGGATCATCGCCATGCGGCAGGGGCAGACCTTGATCGCGGAAGCGTATCCCAAAGAGCTGAACCCGTCCCTGAAAAGGCTCGAACGCAACGGCAATCCGTGGGGCATGGTTGACCAGCGTGCCGATCGGCTGAACGGGGCTAAACGTCAAAAGGATCGTCATAACCCGGAGATGTTGACTATCTGCTGTGGGTCGGATGTGCCGGTTCCTTCGATGATCGATCCAAGTATCCATCAGCCTGGTTAAATCCTGCAACAAGCCGGAATACTCAGTTCGCCATGCCGGGTGTGGAAGAAAAAAGCGCACCGGTGAAAACTTCGCCAGACGCGTGGGCAATGAAATGTTGTTCCAGATGATGGCCGAGGAGAACATTGCCACGCTGAACGCCTACCAGGTTAAGACAATCACGGCCTGTCCGCATTGCCTCAATTCGCTTAAACATGATTATCCTCACGGGGAAACTACGAAGGCGATCCATCATGCCGAGTTCATCGACGGCCCTGCTCAAGGCGGAAAAATCAAACGAAACCGTCGCTCCACGGCGCGTTGACCTATCATGACCCTTGTTATCTCGGGCGCTACAGTATCATGATCAACCCCGATCGATCCTGCCATCATTGCCAAAAGCGGCGTCAAAGAACTCGACCGACACGGACGGGAAAGCTTTTGCCGCGGGGCCAGGGTGTCGAGAATGTGGATGGAGGAGACCATCGGTAAACGAATCAATCGGCGCGCTCGGAAGAAATCGTCGATTGCGGGGTATCCAACGAAACCGGGAAGGTTGTCCCTTCTGCCTGACCATGATCGAAGACGGGATGCGTAAGAACTGGGCAGAGTAGAGGAGATAAAAACGATGGATATCGCCGAAATCGTTGAAAAAAATATGGTGTCATAAAGCATTATTTTAAAGGGGCTTAAAAAATGAGGTACGCAGAAACAGGGTTTAATTTAGAAGTCGATCTAACCCGGGGAAACATCGAAAAGGTGGCCACAAACCCAAGATATCAGCTTTACCTGGGTGGCGGTTTGGGGCACGAATGCCAAGATTTTGTGGGATCGCGTTCCCTGAACCAATCGTTCCTCCTGAAAATTTATTGATTTTCAGCGCCGGCCTATTGTGCGGAACACCCGCAACTGGTTGGTATCCGCACTATTGTGACCACCATTTCGCCTCAAACCAAGTTGATGGCCTTTTCAATGATGGGGGGGTTCTTTGCACCTGAATTGAAATACGCTGGTTATGACAAAGTGATCCTTCGCGGCAAATCACTGGATCCGGTTTATTTAAAACGGATCAACAACGGCAAGGTGGAAATTCGGGCCGCCTCTCATATAAAAGGGAAAGGTGCTATCGAGACGGCAGAAATCATACGCAAGGAGCTTAAAGAGCCCAAAACCCAGGCTCGCCATCGGGATGGCCGGTGAAAACCGGGTTTCTTTGCCTCCATCGAGCAGGGCCGATCCAGCGCCAGTCGCGGCGGCATCTGGGGCGGTTATGGAGACAAGGGGGTAAAGGCGATCGTCGTTCGCGGCACGCAGGACATCCATGTCGCCAACCTGCTTGAATAATACGACCTTTGCAAACGAAGTCATGCAATATATCCAATTTCTGCAAATGACAACCCGATTCCGGGGTCATGCCGATTCTGGCCCTTGTTGCAGCACCCCCCGGAGATGAGGTTGATCAGACGAGAAATGGCATACCGAAAATTTCATGCGGGAAATTCACGCGTCCGGCGAGAAGGGTTGGACCCATGAGATCGCGCGGGATTGGATGGAGACCCTGGACAAATCCCTGGCATCATACTATTAGTTGTCCCAACTGTCCGATGACATGCGGGCGACCATTTCCATGCCCGGTCTGCCAACCGCACCAAACGCTTCACGAAACTGACCTACACCATGGGAGCCTTTTCCAACCTGGATTTTGGGTTAAAAATCGCACAGCGCGCCACCGAGTACGGCGTAGATGGATTCTCAGCCCCGCAGGTGATGGCCTTCGGCCTCGAGCTCCAAACGGGTATATTGGCCAAAGCGGACTTTCCGGATATGCCGGATACAAACCAGGGCAGATTCGACGATCTGCTGTGCACATAAATTGTCAGGCGTGAAGGGATCGGCGACGTCTGGCCGATGGCACCTACTGGGCGGCCAAGGCGATCGGCACCTTGGCCATGAATACGCGCACAACAACATCAAGCATGCAGCAGCTGCCGCTCAAGCTGTCCATGCTCAATCCGATCTATTTTTTAGCGTACAGTACCTGAAGAAGATGAACATCACCCAAATACAAAGCGCGGCTCCCCAGGCCCCTTATCCCAAGAGAGAGCACCGGGAGGCATTCGTCAAGGACTGGCACCAGGTGCCCGATGAAAAATTCAAAGAATATTTTCTGTACCTGGAACCGCGAGGAGAAAATTGATGCCCTTTTACCCGACGGTTGACATGTGTTGTGACATCGTCGACTGGCAGGAGAAGATGCACTACATCGATGATGCCCTCGGCATGTGTGCCGGTCTGTCCTCTTTCCCCCTGAAACTGCCGTCATTGTCACAACTACCCGAAAATTTATATCGGCAGCGACCGGCTTCGATATGGATGAAGCCTCACTGAGCCAGGCGGCCAAATACCCAACCTTGGTCAGGGCCATCAATATAAGAAGAGGCATGCGCAGAAAAGATGACCAACCGCCAAAGAACCATTGGAAGAAATGGTTTCCCGAACTCGAAAAAAGAGCTTCTGGACACCTATTACCGGTTCAAGGGGTGGAACAATGACGGCATTCCCACAAAAGAATCGCTGCATGAACTGGGTTTGGATTACGTCAGCCGAAGACTTTGTCAAAAGGGGGATCTTGACGGAGGGTGAGGAGGCCCCGGCCGAAGCGGCTGCCGCTCAGCAGAGAACAGATTAGCCTGGAGGACGAGTACCGTGAAGGTAAAAAAGAGAAAAAAACCATTAAAACGATAAAGTCGATGTCGAGACGAATGGTCGCCGGGCTTGTGATATGATCTGCTCTGCTTTTCACGCGGAACCAAGAGCAGTAGCAACAGATCTGCCGGGTCCTGCATTCGAATCATCCGTGAACCCTTAAGGGACCTTTACGTTCCTGTGTACGCGGGTGAATATGCGGTGGCCGAATGTGCCGGAGGACAAATACACCATTGACGGCAAGGAATATGACGAGTGTTCCTTCTGCCGGCTCGGGGCCGATCGAGGGACGAGTTCAAAGAGCCCGATTCCGTCCTCCCGCTGAAACGCGATATGTGTGAGGGTGAAGAAGAACCTTTGTGTGTGAGTGCTGCATGATGCGTCCTTGATTCTCTGGAGCAAAGGGAAGAGGACGACGCAGGACTCAGGATGAGCGGGAAGATTTAGATCGGGTTGGAGTGTCGGTGACAGAATACGGACTGGAAAGATCGAAGACGCGGTGGCCCGGATATCGAGAAAAGATTAAATCAACAAGGCGAAAAGAGGATTGAACAGCAGTAGAAACAGTCGCTTCCTTCAAAGAAGTCATCGACGAGATAAAAGATGCCGGTGGAGACGCCCTCAGATTCTGCTTTCAGTGTGGATTGTGCGAGTACGGTTCGCCCATGGAACCGGGTCCGGCAATTCAGCATTCGCAAGATTATCCGGCAGAGCTACGTTCGGTTTGACCGAGATAGATGGCGAAGATATTGGCGGACGCACGACCTGCGGGAGATGCCCACAGCAGTGTCCACGGGGGCGTAAAACAGATAGAGGGGGGTGTGTCCTTACGCCGTGATATGCGGTTTTTCCCGCTTCTCGTCGGCTTGCCCGGTACCGCGAGGGTAAGCCTTATTTCCGAAGGCAATCCCTTGCAGGGAGAACGAAACAAGCGGGCGGATTGGGCTGCGGGCGTGGGCGTGAAAACCTTCACCGAGGGGATGGACGAGCTCTATTGGTCGGTTGCTACCAGCTATGATCCACGAATGAAAAGGTGGCCACTGCCACAGCCAACAGTTTCCGCAAGCGCGCCGGATAATTGATCTCGGTGCAAAGGAAAGCTGCTGTGGGAAAGCATCCGCAAGACGGCAGTGAGAAGGTGTTCGGAAGCCCGGCCCGGGAGAAGATCAAAACCTTCGTTGACAACGGGGTTAAACGGATAATTTGTCTTCTTCCTCCCCCATGTTACCATACATTTAAAAATGAGTACCCCGAATTCATGGTCAATTTCGAGGTGGTGCATATCTCCCAATATCTAATCGAGCTGATCAGCGCGGGCCGGTTGGAGCTGAACACGAATATGCCAAGAAAGGTGACGTATCATGACCCGTGTTATCTGGGCCGGCACAACGGCATCTATGATGAGCCGCGCAATTTTTGAAAAGCGTGCCCGGTCTGGAGTTTATCGAGATGCATGAGTCGCGCGAAGGACCAGTCTGTGCTGCGGCGGCGGCGGCGGCCGGATATGGATGGAAACGATCAAGGGCGAGCGCTTCTCCGATATCAGAATCGCGCAGGCGGTTGATGCCGGGGCTGAAGTGCTGGCGACTGCCTGTCCATACTGCATTACCCACTTCGAGGAAAGCAGGCTGACCCTGGAGGATGGTGAATCTTTGGCGGTCAAGGATATCACGGAAATTATCCAGGACGTGCTGTTTAGTATTTTATAGCAATCTTGATGAGGAGATAATGGAAAACGATATATTGCCAAAAGAAATCATTCAAGATTTTGAAACTGTGAAGATGTTAATTTTGGAGACGTAATGGTTGTCGGTGGAGGGGTCAGCGGGATCCAGGCCTCTCTTGATCTCGCCACTGCGGGATTTATAGTTTATCCTGTCGAGAAAGGGCCGAGCATCGGCGGGCACATGGCCGAGCTGGACAGAAACCTTTCCAACCAATGACTGCTCCATGTGAGTTCTCGACCGAAACTGGTCGAGGTCGGCCGTATCAAACATAGAGATTCTGACAGAGTCACGGAAGTAGACGGTGTAGATGGGCAGGCAGGAGATTTCACGGTTACTCTGACCAAGAAGTCCTGATACATCATCGAGGAGGCATCGGCCGCGACACGCGCGAAAATATTGCCGGTGCAGTACCCGGATCCCTTCAATCAGGAGATATCGGACAACAAGGCTGTTCATGTGTACTTTTATGCTATTCCGCTTGTCGCCTATATCGATGAAAGCTGTCTTTACCTGAAAGAAGGCAAGTGTGACATCTGCAGAGGCGTGTGTCAGACTGGCGCCATCGATTTCAAGCAGACGACGCAAAAAAAAGCGGTAAAAGTAGGCGCGATCATTCTGGCTTCCGGCATCAAGCCATTTGATCCTTCGGTAAAGGATGAATATGGCTACGGACGGTTGCAGAACGTGGTTACCAGCATGGATTATGAACGGCTTTTGTCATCCACCGGGCCCTATGGTGGTGAAGTGCTGCGAACCTCCGACAGGAAGCCTCCCAAAAAATTAGCCTGGATCCAATGTGTGGGCTCCAGGCGGGTGACCGAGGGCGAGAACAGCTATTGTTCAGGCGTATGCTGCACCTATACCCAAAAACAGGTGATTCTGACCAAAGATCATGACACCGAGGCCCAGTGCACCATCTTCCATAACGATATCCGCTCCTTGGCAAGGATTTCGAACGATTTTTCCAACGCGCTGAACAGCTTCCCGGCGTCGAATTCATCAGAAGTTACGTGTCCATCGTCGGAGAGCAACCGGACAGCAAGAACGTCGTCGTCCGGTATGCCACGAACGATGACGGCGTAAAAGAGGAAGCATTCGACATGGTCGTCCTGTCCGTCGGATTGAACCCGCCTACCGATCATGCGGCGCTTGCGAAAACGTTCGGCATCGATCTCAATTCACACGGGTTCAGCCTGGCCAGCCATGAAAACCCCATGAAAACCAACCAGCCCGGGATCTTTGTCAGCGGCGCCTTTCAGGGGCCAACCGACATCCCGGAGTCGGTGTTTACCGCCAGCGCCGCCAGCGCCCAGTGCGGTGCGCTGCTTGATTACAGACGAGGAAAGCTGGCCAGAGAGAGGATCTATCCGCCGGAACGGGATGTCTCCACGGAGGAGCCGAAGATAGGTGTTTTCGTGTGTCATTGCGGGGCCAATATCTCCAGTGTCGTCAATGTTCCCTCCACCGTCGATTATGCCATGACCCTGCCCCATGTCGTCTACGCCCAGGAACAGCTGTTCTCCTGTGCCACCAATTCCGCCAAGGAAATAACCGATCTGGCCAAGGAAAAAGGCTTGAATCGCGTGGTGATCGCCGCCTGCTCTCCCCGGACGCTGGAACCCTTGTTCCGGGACACCCTGCGGGAGGCGGGGCTGAATCAATATTACCTGGACATGGCCAACATCCGAGAGCACTGCTCCTGGGTCCACACCAAGCAAAAGGAAGAGGCCACTAAAAAGGCGCAGGATATTGTCCGCATGTCGGTGGCACGCGCCAGCCGTCTGGAACCGTTGCAGGAGTTTGATCTGCCGGTAAACAAGTCGACCCTGGTGGTCGGTGGCGGTATCGCCGGCATGACCTGTGCCCTTTCCATCGCCAGCCAGGGGCATGAGGTCCACCTGGTGGAAAAGAAAAAAGAGCTGGGCGGAATGGCGCGCAGAATTCACACCACCATCGAAGGCATGGATGTTCAGGCCTACCTGGATGACCTGATCCGCGCGGTGTATCACAACCCTTTGATCCACGTCTCCCATGAGGCCACCATCACCAGTGTTTCCGGTTATCTGGGAAATTTTATGACCACGGTGGAAACGGAAGGTCGGGTCAAGGAGATCAAGCATGGTGCATCCGTCCTTGCCATCGGTGCGGATGTGTATCAACCCACCGAATACCTTTACGGTGAAAACGACAAGGTCGTTACCCATCTTGAATTGGGTGAACTGATTGCCCAAAAAGAAGAACGGGTAATGGCTGCCGAGAGCCTGGTGATGATCCAATGCGTGGGCTGCAGAAACGAAGACCGAAATTACTGCAGCCGGGTGTGTTGCAGCCACGCCGTGAAAAATGCATTGAAACTCAAAGCGATAAACCCGGAGATGGATATTTATATTCTCTTCCGGGATATGCGAACCTATGGGCTCAGAGAGGATTATTACCGCGACGCATCAGACAAAGGGGTACGATTTATCCGCTATGAACCGGATGACAAACCCCTGGTCGAAGCCGCCCAAGAGGGGGGCAAGGAAATCGTTCGGGTGACCATTGCCGATCCCATCCTGGGCCAACGGCTTGAATTGGACGCCGATATTCTTTCTCTGGCGGCCGCTGTCATTCCCTCCGCCTCAACCCGTGAGGTGGCCGGATTGTTCAAGGTGACCTTGAGCCCGGACGACTTTTTTAAAGAAGCCCATGTCAAGTTGAAACCGGTCGAGTTTGCCACCGATGGTGTTTTTCTTTGCGGGACGGCTCACTATCCCAAGCATATCCAGGAAACGATCAACCAGGCCTATGGCGCGGCCGGCCGGGTCATGACGCTTCTATCAAAGGATACCGTCGTGGCCTCGGGCTCCGTTGCCGAGGTAAGCGCATACGATTGTGTGACCTGCGGTGCTTGCATTACCGCGTGTACGTATGACGCGATAGAATTTGTTGACACGCCAAAAGGCAAAAAAGCATGGGTGAATCCCATTCTCTGCAAAGGAGACGGTGTCTGTAGCACCAAGTGCCCGACCGATGCGATTGTGCTGAAGCACTTCACCAATGCCGCGCTTTGCAGCCAGATCGATGCGGCGGTTACCGGGCAGGAGATCCTGCAGCAAATGGAAGCAGCGGTGGAAGCTCAATAACCATTTATGGATGGGCACTAACTAAAGGGGTGAGCACGGATGACTACAGGTATTGAATTTAAACCAAGACTGTTGGGTTTTGTCTGCCACTGGTGAGCATACGGCGCCGCTGACCTGGCTGGAGTTTCCAGACTACAATATACAAGTGATATCAGGCTTATTCGCGTCATGTGTTCCGGCAGGGTGGACCTGGAATTCATACTCAGGGCATTCTTCAATGGACAAGATGGCGTGTTTATCGGTGGTTGCCGCCTGGATGAGTGCAACTACATTACCCACGGCAATTATGATGCATGGGCCAACGTCTACCTGTGCAAGAAAATTATGAGTCACATCGGCCTGAACCCTGAGCGGCTGAGGATCGAATTTATGTCCGGTGCGGATGGAAACCTGCTGGCCGATGCAACTGATGATTTTACCAGCCAGGTCAAGTCGTTGGGACCGTTCGGCGAAGGTGAAGGCATCGACGTAAATACGGTCAAGTTTAAACTCGAAGCAGCCATGAAACTGGTCCCCTATCTTCGGCTGGTTGAACGGGAGCGGCTGAGAGCACCTGAAAAATCAAAAAAAGCGTATACCGAATTTTTCGAAAGCAGCCAGATAGACCGGTTATTCGATGAGATATTCGCAGAAAAACTGGCCGTCAGCCAGATCATGCTGCTGCTGAAGAAAAAACCCCTTTCAACGATCGACATCTCAGAAAGGCTGGGCCTTAACCCGTCAGATGTATCCAAGCACATGAACAGCTCTTCTCGGCACGGGTTGGTCAGGTACGATACAACCAGCAATTGTTACGCACTGGCCTGAACCGCGATAGCGAGCGCATCCCTCGCCGCTTACGGCGGGGGATGCGAGCGAACTGAAAATAGACTTTCATCCTTACGGTGAAGATTCCTCGCGGCTTGCCGCGGGGAGGGTTCAAAGAAACGGGTGTGGTTAAGCAGGGTCAGGAGAAAAATAGGGAAGCGCTTTATGGAAATTGAAAAAATTGATCAGATAATCGACAACCATCACGGCGAAGCCAGTTCACTCATTCAAATATTGCTTGATATTCAAAGTGAGAATAACTGGCTTCCCAAGGAAGCCTTAAAAAGAGTAAGCGAACGATTAAATGTCCCTTCAACCCGGGTACAGCACATCGCAACCTTTTACAAGGCCTTCAGTGTCGTTCCCAAGGGGCGCCACAAGGTTCACATCTGTTTGGGGACGGCCTGTCATGTCCGCGGTGCGAACCGGGTGCTTGACAGCGTGCAGGAGGCGACCGGAATAAAAGCGGGTGAAACGGACCTCGATTTCAAGTTCAGCCTGGAAACGGTTAACTGTTTAGGCTGCTGTGCCTTGGGGCCGGTATTGGAAGTCGATGGAAAAGTCCATGGAAAGATGACGCCGGGACAGACAGCAGACGTGCTAAAAACTTACCAGTAGGGGAGAATTATGGCGCGGTTAAATTCGCCTGAAGAATTAGAGCAATTCAGACAGGAACTATTGTCCAAAAGGGACCCAAGCGCCCCTTGCATTTCGGTCTGTGCCGGCGCCGGTTGCGTGGCCTCCGGTGCAGATGCCGTGATTGCCGCTTTTAAAGCGGAAATTGAAAAAGAGGGCCTGACCGCCAAAGTGGATACCAAGGGAACCGGATGCCCTGGATTCTGTGAGCGGGGACCGGTGGTCGTGATCTATCCTGAAGAGATATGCTATCTTCAGGTAACGGCTGAGGATGTTCCCGAAATTGTCTCTCAGACAATCAAGGCGAATAAAATAGTCGAGCGCCTGCTCTACCAGGATCCCGTCACCGGTGAACGCGCTGCCCGGGAATCCGATATCCCCTTCTACAAAAACCAGAAACGCAGGCTGCTGTGCAATAACATCAAAATCGATTCCAAGCGCATCGATGACTATCTGTCAATCGGCGGGTATTCAGCACTCAGCAAAGCGCTTTTTCAGATGACGGACGTGGCGGTCCTGGAGGAAGTCAAAAAATCCAACATCAGAGGACGGGGGGGGGCCGGGTTCCCTGCAGGCAGGAAATGGGAAGGTTCCCGAAATGCCCCGGAACCCATCAAATATGTGATCGTCAATGCTGATGAGGGTGACCCCGGCGCATTTATGGACAGGGCCCTGCTTGAAGGCAATCCGCACGCCGTCCTTGAAGGGTTGATCCTGGGCGGCTATGCCATCGGCGCACAAGAGGGCTATATTTATGTCCGACAGGAATACCCCCTTGCAGTAAAAAATATCCACCTGGCGATCGAGCAGGCCAAAGCATATGGTTTTCTCGGGGAGCATATCCTGGGTTCACGTTTTAATTTCAAGGTCATTGTCCACCAGGGGGCGGGTGCGTTTGTCTGTGGTGAATCAACGGCCTTGATGACAGCCCTGGAGGGCCGGGTGGGTGAGCCCAGACCCAAGTACACCCGCTCGAATATCAAAGGCCTGTGGGAAAGACCGTCTGTTTTGAATAACGTTGAAACATGGGCAAATATCCCGCTGATCGTCAATAACGGCGCCGACTGGTTTACCCAAATCGGAACCGAAGGCAGCAAGGGGACGAAGATTTTCTCACTGGTGGGCAAGATTACCAATACCGGGCTGGTGGAAGTCCCCATGGGCATTACCCTGAGAGATATCATCTACAACATCGGAGGCGGCATCCCCAATGGCAAGCGTTTCAAAGCCGTGCAGACCGGCGGACCCTCCGGTGGATGTATCCCCGAAGCGCAATTGGACCTGGAGGTCGGGTTCGACGAATTGACCAAGGCCGGCTCGATGATGGGATCAGGAGGGATGATCGTTCTTGATGAAGATACCTGCATGGTGGATGTGGCCAGGTACTTCACTGAATTCCTTACGGACGAATCCTGCGGTAAATGTGTCCCCTGCCGTGAGGGCCTGCGGCAGATGAACAGGATCCTGACCAACATCACCAACGGAAAGGGAAAAGAGGGTGACATCGAGACCCTGGAGGAACTGTCCGAGACCGCCATCGAAGCCTCTCTTTGCGCCTTGGGCAAGAGTGCTCCAAATCCGTTTCTAAGCACGCTGCGATACTTCAGGGATGAATATGAGGCGCACATCAAAGAGAAGCGATGCCCGGCGATGGCCTGCAAGGAGCTGATCGCCTACTACATCGATCCTAACAAATGCCAAGCCTGTATGATCTGCCTGCGCAAGTGCCCTGCAGAGGCGATCGATGGCGGCAAGAAGAAGATCCATGTCATCGATCAGGAAAAATGCACCAGTTGCGGAACGTGCTTCGAAGTTTGCCCCTCTCGTTTTGGCGCGGTAGCAAAGATTTCCGGCGAACCGGTTCCGCCCGTTGTGCCTGAAGAAGAAAGAAACATAATCAGAAAGAGCAAAAAAAATGAGTAAAATCCTTTTACAGATCGATGGAACCAACGTTGAAGCCAGTGAAGGGATGACAGTATTGGAAGCCGCCCAAAACGCCGGGATATCGATCCCCACGCTCTGTCACCATGAAAAACTGGAGCCCTTTGGGGGGTGCCGGCTGTGCATCGTAGAGGTAGAATCACGCGGATGGACCAAGCTCGTTGTCTCCTGCGTTTACCCAGTAGAAGAAAAGTTGGTCGTAAGAACCCGGTCGGAAAAGGTCGATCGGATTCGCAAAACCATCTTGGAGCTGTTGCTGGCCCATGCGCCGGACTCCCCGGAATTAAATCGTTTTGCTCAGGACTATAACGCAGACAAAGACCGCTATGAAAAAGATGCTTCATTTTGCATCCATTGCGGCCTATGCGTCAGATACTGTGCCGAGGTCAAGAAGGCCGACGCCATTGGATTTGTGGACAGAGGAATCAGGAAAGAGATCAGTTTTATTCCCGAAATCGCCGCCAGGGTGTGCAATGACTGCAAGGAATGTTTCCCGCTCTGCCCGACATCCTATCTCCAGGCAGCCTTCGTCTTGACAGAAGCCCTGGCGTTTCCGTCGGCGGCATCCGACAACGGTCCAGCGAAATAGGTAGTGAGCGAAACGAATCGTCTTGCTGCTAAAGATCTTTTTTCAGATTGATGAACTTGCTGCGGTCGAACCCCAGGGTTTTAAAAAACGAGAGCAAATCGGAAGAGTCCCAGGGTACCGAGGTATAAACGCGGCTGATTCCCATGCGCTTGTAGAGTTTGAAGATCTCACGGGCCAGGCGGTCACCCAGGCCCTGGCCCATGTATTCCGGATCGACGCCGAGGGTGGCGATCCAGGCGCTTTTTTCAATGCCGAAGCCGAAGGTGAGGATGTAACTGATCATAAAACCGATGACCCTGCCGTCCAACTCGGCCACGAAGCAGATGTCATTTTCGCTTCGGGCATGTTTTTCGATCAGGTCTTTAAAGTCCATATCTACGGATTTTCGGACAATGGATGCGTAGATGTCGGCGATATCGTCCGCATCTGCTGCCGCTAGTTCTCTGATCCGGATATTTTCCACGTCAATGGTCCTTTTTTTCTGCTTAGTTGGGGTTAATCGACCCGGATGATCTTCACATGACGCCCCACCCAGTCCGGGGGCAAATAGACGCGGCCACTGTTGCCACTGGATTTAACCAGCTTCTCGATCATCTCCTCCCCGTATATTTCGAACTTTACCTTTGTGGGAGCTAAACTCGGCGGCGCTTCAGCCATCTGGTTTTTTTTGTCGTCTGCCACGATGAATGCCCATCCCTTTCGAGTGACTGGATTGGGGTTGTTTCGAAAGTGCTCGGATCATTCCTCTTAACATCAGCATCGAGTCGGGTCAAGCCGGTTTAGCTAATATGTCGCTACTTTTTAGCTGTCATGGGCTGCATGGCACCGGCTGCGATGCCGGTGATTTGATCATGACAGATATTTGTTCCTCAGCAGGTCGGCCATCCGGTTGACTGCGCCAAAAGCGCGCTCCACGGTGCGCTCCCTGTCCGGGTTGACCAGGCAGCACGTGGCCGGCGAAAGCATGCTCTGGGCGATCATTCGCTCCCGGTCGACTCCCTTGGACCACAGAATCTTCCAGACATTTTCGAGGCGTTGTAATAGGGAGGAGATCTCCTCCTGCGCAAACGTCTCGAAACCCGTGGGCACAATACCCCAGACCATCACGCCGCCCCGATCCAAGAATTTTCGAACCGAAGCGGCATAAGATGCGAAAATTTCCGCGTTGGTGTACACGTCTAAGGAAAGCACGTCCAGATCGAGGTTGAGCAGGAAATCCCAATCCGGATTGCCGCACAGATGGATGCCGCGAGGCCGGTCTACCTGAGTGAAAAATTGATCCAGGTCGCCCTTGGCCTTCTGATCGCCATACCCGGCCATGGCGGAAAAAAGGAACTGCAGACCCGGTTCATCCACAAACATGAAGGCATTGTCATTGCGCTGTTTGAGTCGCTTCAATTGCACATTCAGCCGCTTGGCCATAAAATCCAGCATGAACGGCCGAACGGTATCATCAAAGATAATCGGGCGGTCATCCTGATCCAGGATGTTGAACCCGAAGCTGATCGGCCCTTCCAGCTGGCCCCGGATGGCGGGCCGATCTGCCAGGTCCAACGCCAGAAAGCGGTGGTACACCGCCGAATAGGTCTCACTGATGTCGAACATGGCCGGTTCGTCAAAACGCAGCAGGGCATCTTCCAGTTCCTCTGCGAATTTATCCATGGAAAAACGAAGGGTCCGCTTTTGCATGTCCAAGACGATGCCGGGAAAATGTTCGGCAGCCTGAACATACATGTCTTCGTAGTAGCTGTAGTTGGGCAACTGGGGCCAGAAGGGCACGTCCAATGACAGGGCCGTTTCGAGGGCACGCGTCACGTCCGTGTGTGGCATCACTGCCATGGCGGTAGTCAGCAGGTTGCCTGGTATGTTGACCTCCATTGGGTGTCTCTCCGACTTTTGTGGTGAAGTGATTGAGATGTTGTTTCTCCGGGCGTCACGGCATCGTCGATGGCGGCTTGCAGCCGGGACACCAATTGGTCCTGGTTGATTCGTAAACTTCGTAATCCAACACCATTTCCTAAATTTGCTATCATGTTATTTCAGCCAAAACCATCTTGATAACGCGCACAATCGCTTCGGATTTTTCTGAATTGAGGGCGCCTGCCTGGGGCGAGGCAAACTGACCTATATCATTGTCAAAATACTGGCCGGAATCAGTCGCGAATTCATCTGATAACGCTGCACGGCAGAGAATTTCCGCACCGATGCGGAGATCACCGCCAACCACTCCATAGGCCTCTTTCACCATTTTGCTGCCGAGCATTGACCTGGGATTAACCGCAATAATCGCCGGGCCGTCATCCTTGAGCGAAAGCGCCATACTGCGTGACCACATGGTAAGCGCCAGCTTACTTTGTGCATAAGCTGCGCCGTCGGGCAGCCTGACTCGTCCGACCATCGCTTCTGGATCAACGGGAGCCTGAGCTGCCGAGGACAGATTGATTACCCGTCCGGACGCTCCAAGCAGCGGCAAAAGCCGTTGCGTCAGCAGATAGGGTGCAATCGTATTGACAGCAAACCGGGCATCAAATCCGTCCTGCGAGACCATCTCCGCTACGCGATAGACACCGGCGTTGTTGATCAGCACATCAAGCATAGTGTACTTTTCAGCCACAGCCTTTGCGAGTGCCGCTACATCAGCCATGCGCGATAGATCAGCTACGTAGCTTTCAACTCGTCCACCACCCGGCAGCGCAGAGAGCTTTTTTTCCACTTTCTCCAGTTTGGCCGGGTTGCGCCCATGCAGCAGGAGGTTGTGGCCCAACGCGACCAGAATCTTGGCTGTTTCCAGCCCGATGCCGTCGGTCGACCCGGTGAGAAGAATGGTTTTTCCCATAGGTTTGTCTCCCTAAAAATCGAATCCGTCGAGCACGTTCTTGCCGATGACACGACCGCTCTCTTGCTGCACATGGGCTTGTTTAAGCGTTTCAACACTGACTCCCCCGAGATGGTTCGTCACCGTGGAAATCAACGTGCCATCGTCGATGAGCTCCGACACCCGATTCAGCAATTCATGCTGTTTTTCGATGTCGTCCGTTTGAAACATCGAACGGGCAAACATGAACTCCCAACTGAAGCTCAGGGCTTTGAGTTTGATCGAATTGATGTCCAGGGACTGAGGATCATCGATCAGTGCGATATGACCGCGAGGCTTGATAAGCTCGACGATGGCAGGAAAATGTCCGTCTGTCCCATTAAGGGAAGCGACGTAGCGTGGCTCGAGCCCCAGGGCCTTGACTTGATCCACAAGTGATTCACGGTGATTGATCACCTGGTCGGCGCCCATTTTTTTAACCCACGCTGTGGTATCAGGACGAGACGCAGTTGCGATCACGGTCAGCCCGGTGAGTTTCTTGGCAAGTTGAATGAGGATTGACCCGACGCCTCCCGCGGCACCGATAATCAGCAGACTCTCGCCTTTGCCTCCCCCTTCCTTGAGTGCGAGGGAGTCAAACAGGATTTCCCAGGCGGTAATAGAGGTCAGCGGAAAACCGGCTGCTTCGGCGAAGCCGAGGGATTTCGGTTTTTTTCCGACGATCCGCTCATCAACGGCATGGAGCTCGGAGTTGGTGCCCGGCCGGGTGAAATCACCGGCGTAAAAGACCTCATCACCAACCTTGAATTTGCCTACAGCACTGCCGACTTCCCGAACAACGCCTGCGGCATCATAGCCAATGATCTTGGTTTGACCTTTCTCAGGTCCCAATTGGGGCATGGAACGCACTTTTACATCCACTGGATTGACCGAAATACCCCGGACCCCGACCAACAGATCGCGCGGCCCCAATTTCGGTGTCTCCGCTTCAAATTCGATCAAGGCGTCCGGCGCGGTGATTGGCCCAGCATGCTTGTATCCTATTGCTTTCATAGTTGTATCTCCTTTAGTTTTCGTCCGAATGAAATATTCGTTATTTTTAATTGACCTCAGCCACTGTGTCGGTATAATAGTTCGTACATACTTCATAATCAAGTAGGCACTTATTATAGACGTAGTATCAAAAAGTATACTAATCAGGAAAAACAATGCGGCACAACACATATAAATGTAACAATGGATGCCCTGTGGAGGCGACTTTGGAACTTATCGGCGGAAAATGGAAAGGGGTCATCCTCTATCATCTGCTGGAGAAGACATACCGTTTTGGTGAGCTGAAGCGGGTGATGCCGGGTATCACCCAGCGCATGTTGACAAAACAGCTCCGTGAACTGGAAACGAATGGAATTATTCATCGCAAGGTTTATGCACAAGTGCCTCCAAAAGTGGAATACTCGCTTACCGAGGTTGGAGAAAGTCTAAGGGACGTTATGATGATGATGCGTGACTGGGGGAGGAACCATTTTGGACTATAGATGGTACCAAAGGGAACGGGTGAGGTTTCCACCTAAAATTTGTTAAACATAAGAAAGTCAATAAGGATTGTGCGTTAGGGAATTGAATTTGCAAATCTTCTACACCGACACATTTACCATCCCGCTGCCGGAAAAGCACAGCTTTCCCAAAGATAAATTTCCCCTATCACAAAGAAACCAGTGATCTGGATGTTGAGTTAGAAGACGGGACGGAAGACGGAACCTATCTCGATGCGCTTGAAAAAGGCCTTACTGCGTGCACACAGAGATTCAAGGCTGACTTGGTAATTTACCTTGCCGGAGCTGATCCATACCAAAAGGATCGCTTTGGTCGGCTTGCATTGACAAAGGCTGGACTGGCCCAAAGGGATCGCCTTGTCTTAACGCATCTCAAAAAAGCCGGGCTTCCGACTGCTGTAACCATGGCTGGTGGCTATGCGCCCGATGTTCAAGATATCGTCGATATTCATTTTCGGACGATTGAGACAGTACTGGAATTGGATTTTGGTAACTGTTCAGAAACACATATCAATTCTTGACACATGCCAAAATACGCTAATACTATTATATATATGCCTTAAATCTTCAGGTTGAGTGGACATGTTGACTGCCCCTTCTTTCTGCCCCATCGTTTAATGAGCCGTGAACCGCGATAGCGAGCGCATTCCCCGTCGCTTGCGGCGGGGAATGCGAGCGAACTGGAAATCGATTTTATCCTTACGGTGAACATTCCCCGCAGCTTGCCGCGGGGGATGTTCAATTGCTGAAACGCTCCTACGATATATCAATCGAATAAAGGCATTTATTATTCGAGTGAATAGCCCATGAAGAAAGGAGTCGATCATGGAAATGAAAAAAATACTGGCCGGATGGAGTAAAGTCTGCCCCGGATGCAATATCGGGCGGAAATATCCGGATTCCTTTATCGGCAAACAAGTAAGGAATCACTGGAAGCGGGGATGCCCCTCGCATAACGCCTATGTTGAGGTCTACGGCAGCGACGAGCCATCGCCGAGGGAGACCAAGGTTCAATCCGAAAAATAGTGAATCCGGCGGTTGGAGGCCTATATTCCAAAATATACAGCGGGTGCCCGCGGTGTGGTGTTGTGTGTGTGCAGAGCGGAGAAGGGAACTGGAACGATGCTATATGAAATCATCAATCGATATGCAGAATCATGCCGGCCATACATGGGCAGTTTCATCAATCATCTGCCGATGGCACAACTGGCGCTTTACCGGATGACCGGGGATCTGGACCGGGTTGAGACATACTCGGCCTATTTTGCAACCCATTTCAGTGTCGATCCCCTCCAAACCGACTACCCGGCGGTGGACAGCATCGATGCATGCATCGGACAGCGTGATTGGTACGAGCCCTGTCTGGACCTCGTCAACGAAGCGATGGCTTCCCAGGGCGTGGAACAGATGGTTAAACAGACGCTGAAGACTTATCCGTTGGGCATCTCTTCGGGGCTGTTTCACGCATTGATCAGGCTCGGATATGCCGTGGACGGGTATCGAACGGAACCGGAATCCACGGATGAAATCGCAAGGGCCTTGGCATATTACCTGACGGGTTATAGGGAAGCCAAAACGTTCAGCCGCCAAGTGGATGGTGCCGCGTTTTCCGAAGCGTTGAACAGCCTGGCCGGCTCAGCAACAGTCCAGCGGATCATCCAATCCAGATCCTCAATGGGTCTACGGTTAAAGGCGTTGTACGGTTCGGACGAATATCTGCGGACGGGTTTTGTCGTCAACGGCGATGAAGGAGACAAGGCCCGCGGATTGTTGGATCATTTAATTCCCCTGTTCAACCGGACGCATGACATTGTGGTCCTTCATTGCCTCACCGGCCTGCATGCGGCTTTCATGCTCAAGGAACATTTCCTGGATTTCGAGCAAGCACTGGACATTCTGACCACATGCATCACGACCCATATCCTGGCCGCAATGCCCCGAGACCGGTTCGACCGGGTATACGATGCAAAAGCGCATTCCTGGGATGCATTGTTGAGAAAAGGGTCGGCATCCAAGGACGTCCATACCCTGAAGCTGATCTATTCCTGCCATCAGCTGTATCAGGTATGTCCGCATGACGGGTTAAAAGGTGTTGCCTTGAACAAGATCGAATGAATCGATCCGCTTAAGCCAACAACTATTCTGTCCGTTCGTATCCGAAGGCTGTGTAAAAGATGGCCCGATCGAAAAAAAGGATGACCCGATTGTTCAGTTCCAATGCCTGATGGTGGTCCAGAACCGTGTCCATCAATCCTTCCGACAGCACCTTGAGCCACACATGTCGTCTGGTGATAATGAGCGCCTGGATCACCTCCGAAAGGGCGAATCCTTCTTTTCTCCGCTGCCATCCTAGGGCAGTGTAGTATTTTTCTATATCTTCTTTGGATGTGTCTCTCGATATCCATTGGCCAAGATGGCTGTACACACGATAGGCCCGTTCATATAGCTTTTTCTCGTCATAAGTATGATAAGTGGGTGTGGTTGGATGGCTCCGCACATTACTGAGCCAGTTTTTTGTCAGTTGGTCGGCATCGCGTTCAATTAGCTTGATGAGTTTGTCAGAAATATATTCCATCTTACTCTCCTTTCGACAATTAGAGTTAAATGATCCGGCGTCATCGGACCGTATGCAAGGTTGCGTGTCCGCAGTTGGCGGTTTCGGATCGACGATGGGGGCGTCGACGTCTGGATGTCATCTCATGCGTGAACGATTTTGAATGTTCTGGGTGGTATTAATTTAAGCTGTTCAAAGGGTTCTGAATGTGTTGTTTACCCTGGGCATAAAATTCTATAATATAGGGTTTCTGGGCTTCAAAACCCCAATGCGTTTCCTGCCAGAACAGGGCAGCTGCGTCTTTTTCACCCTTGCGGATGTAATCGATAAAACGCTCGTGCTCATTGCAGTTGGCCCATTCCCATTCCTTCAAATAGGCGAGACGAGGGAAGTCATAAAGTCGTTGCTTCATGGTTGCCATCAATTGTTTCATGGCTGCGTTGTCGGACAATTCAAGAAAAACTCCATGAAACGCAATGTTCAGCGAATAGTACTGCGGGTCGAATTCTTCAAAGGTCTTTTCCTGGATGCATCGGCGCATTTCAGCGTTGAGTTTTTCCATCTTTTTTATTCGGCGGGGGGTGATCTTGTCGAACACAGACCGCAGTGCTGCGCTTTCAAGGACACCGAGGATTTCTAAAATGTCTTTTATTTCCTCGAGCGTCAACTGCTTCAGCAATACGCCTCTGCGCGGCAGGATGGAGACGAACCCTTCGCATTCCATCTGGATGATCGCGTCCCGCAGCGGGGTTTTGCTGACGCCCAGGTGTTCGCTGATTTCGTTGAGTTTAATGAACGATCCGGGAACCAGCCGGCCGGCTTGGATCTCTTTTTGAAGATATTCATATATCTGCTGGCGCAGTGATCGGACATCTAAAAGGCTTCCCATCTTAAGCTCTCAATGTTTTGGGGTGGGTTTTATTCGCCAATGGTTGTATAACTGGATCAATACCTCGTTCAATCGTCGGGGTATTGATCCAGTCAGCTTTTCAGCAAGTTTAGGAGGGCAACGCCGCACCTTCACCACCAACCCGTCTAAAAGAATTTTTCGGGTTGGACATATTCCAGGTCGAATGCGTCGGCGACGGCCTGGTAGGTGACCTTGCCGTCGATCACGTTGGCCCCCAGCCGGATCTCTTCGTTCTCCTGCATGGCCTTTTTCCAGCCTTTGTTGGCGATCTGGACCGCATAGGGCAAGGTGGCGTTGGTCAGGGCCAGGGTCGAGGTCTTGGCCACCGCCCCGGGCATGTTGGCCACACAGTAGTGGATCACCCCGTCGATCACATAGGTCGGCTTGCCGTGGGTGGTGGCCTTGGAGGTCTCGAAACAGCCCCCCTGGTCGATGGCCACGTCCACCAGCACACTGCCCTTTTTCATGGTTCCCAGCATCTCCCGGGTCACCAGCCGCGGGGCCTTGGCCCCGGGGATCAGCACCGCACCCACCACCACGTCGGCCTCTTTGACCAGCTTGCGGATCGTCGCCGGGCTGGACATCAAGGTGAAGCAGTTGGCCGGCATCACGTCGCTCAGGTAGCGCAGCCGGTCCAGGTTCATGTCCAAAAGGTAGACCTTGGCCCCCAGCCCGCAGGCCATCTTGGCCGCGTTGACCCCCACCACGCCGCCGCCGATCACCACCACCGTGCCCGGGTCCACCCCGGGAACGCCGCCCAGCAGCACCCCGTGGCCGCCCTGGGCCATCTCCAGGTACTTGGCCCCCTGCTGGATGGCCATGCGCCCGGCCACTTCGCTCATGGGGGTCAACAAGGGCAGGCTGCCGTCGGCCTTCTGGATCGTCTCGTAGGCGATGCTCACGGACTTGCTCTTGATCAGGGCGCGGGTCTGGGTCTCGTCGGCGGCCAGGTGCAGGTAGGTGAAGACGATCTGGCCCGGCCGGATCAGGTCGTACTCGGGCGGCAGGGGTTCTTTGACATGCATGACCATGTCCGCCGCATCGAAGATCTCCTTGGGCGTGCCGATCATCCGGGCCCCGGCCTTGACGTAGGCCTCGTCGGCAAAACCGCTGCCGGCACCGGCGCTTTTCTCGACCAGCATCTCATGCCCGTTCATTTTCATGATTTCAACGCCCGCCGGCGTCATGCACACGCGGTTCTCTTCCGTCTTGATCTCTTTGAGTATTCCGACTTTCATTTTTTCCTCCCTTGCAATGGTTGCTGACGCTCGATAGTTGGATGTGTCGATTGCTGCCTTCAGCTATAGGGTCCAAGCACGTTAAAACTTTTCAATGGCTTTTTTGACTGCCGCCACGATCTCGTCGATGTCCGCTTTGGTGGCGATCAATGCGGGTGCAAAATTCATAATCGTGTTGTTGCCCGGCAGTGAGCTGTTGGTCCTGCCGATTAATACGCCTTCGGCGGCCACCATGCCCATGATGCGGCCCATTTCCGCTTCGGTGATGGGCTGTTTGGTGGCCTTGTCCTTGACCAGCTCGAGGCCGCAGAACAGGCCTTTGCCGCGCACATGGCCCACCAGCGGCATATCGGACAGGGCCTGCAGGCTCTCGAGCATATACGCACCGACCACCCGGCTGTTTTCCACCAGGTTTTCCGCTTCGATGATGCGGGTGCTCTCCAATGCGGCAACCGTAGCACCGGCGCAGCCGCCATAGGTGCTGATGTCGCGGAAGTAGTTGATGCCTTTTTCGGGATCGGCCGGATCGCACAGGAACTTGTCATAGATTGCCTGACGGGTGACCGTGGCCGAAAGGGGCATATAGGAGCTGGCCAGCCCCTTGGCCATGGTGACCATGTCCGGATCCACATCGTACTGCTCAAAGCCCCAGAACGTGCCGGTGCGGCCGAACCCGCAGACCACCTCGTCCATGATCAGGTAGATGCCGTAGCGGTTGCAGATCTCCTGGAGAATCGGATAATACTCCGGCACCGGCACGATGATGCCGCCGCCGGCAGTGATCGGCTCCACGATGCAGCCGCCGATGGTGTCAGGCCCTTCCTTGAGGATGACATCTTCGAGGCTGCGGGCGCAGTCGATGTCGCAGCCCGGGTAGGACTTGTCAAAGGGGCAGCGGTAACACAGCGCGTGGGGGAACTCGAAAAATCCGTCGGCAAAGGGGCCGAAGTCCTGCTTGCGCTGCAGCTGGCCGGTGGCGCTCAGAGCGCCGATGGTCGTGCCGTGATAATCCCGATCGCGGAAGAGGATTTTGTATTTGCCCTTTCGCGATGGATCGATGTGAGACAACTGGCGGACCATCTTAAAGGCCTTTTCATTGGCTTCCGACCCGCTGTTTGAAAAAAAGACCTTCCCCAGGTTGGGCAGCAGCTCGATCAGCTTGGCGGCAAATTTGATGGTGGGAATATTGCCGACCGAGCCGGCGTAGTAGCCCAGGGTGAGGAGTTGATCGTAAATGGCTTTGGCGATGCTCTCCCTGCCGTGGCCCACCATCACGCTCCAAACGCCACCGGATGTGGCGTCGAGGTACTCTCTGCCTCTAATGTCCGTTACCCTGAGCCCCTTGCCTTCGACGATGATCATCTGTTCGGTTGACTGGAACACCTTGTGGGGCTTGATGTGGTGCCACAGGTAGTCCCGGTCGCCGCGAACCATCTCTTCGGTGTCGTAATCGTTCCAATTGACGGTCGCTTCCATGGTTTTTCTCCTTCTAAAATATAGTCTTCGTTGTATACAGCGCCTCAATTGCGTAGCTTGTTTGCGGCCCTACACGCCTTGTTGGGGACGCATGTCGGCCTTGTCGATACCCGCTACGGCAACCGGTTTCTTCATGGCATCGCGACGGAAGGGTTCGCCCAGTTCCTTGTTGTTCAAGACCTCTATGAAGGTGGTCGTACCGTTTTCCATCTGGGCCTTGATGGCAGCGTTCAGCGTCGCGGTCAGGTCATCCATGTTGGCGACCTGGACACCTTCCATGCCGCACGCTTTGGCGATGCCGGCGTAGGAGACCTTGGTGTCAAGCTCGGTACCCACGAAGTTGTCATCGTACCATAAGGTGGTATTGCGTTTCTCGGCGCCCCACTGGTAGTTGCGGAAGATGATCATGGTGATGGCGGGCCACTCATCGCGTCCGCAGGCCGTCATTTCATTCATGGAGATCCCGAAGGCGCCGTCACCGGCAAAACCGACCACCGGAACGTCGGGTTTGGCGATTTTTGCGCCCAGGATGGCCGGAAAACCGTAGCCGCAGGGCCCGAACATGCCCGGGGCCAGGTATTTACGGCCGGCTTCAAAGGTCGGATAGGCGTTGCCGATGGCGCAGTTGTTGCCGATGTCCGAAGAGATGATGGCATCGACGGGCAGCGCCGCCATAATGGCCCGCCAGGCCATTCGGACCGTCATTTTTTCCGGTTCATTAGACTTGGCGCGTTGGTTCCAGGTCGTGCCGGGATCGTCTTCTTCGTGATCCATGGCAGCCAGTTCCTGGGCCCAGTCGGCCTTGGCCTTTGCGATGGTGGCCTTGCGGGCGTCGCGGCCCTCGGCACCGGCGGTGGGAGAAAGCTGGGTCAGAATGGCGTTGGCCACTTTTTTAACGTCGCCGGCAATGCCCACGGTGACCGGTTTAGTCAGGCCGATGCGGTTGGGGTTCATATCCACCTGGACGATGGCGGCATTTTTCGGCCAATAATCAATGCCGTAGCCGGGCAGGGTGGAGAAGGGGTTCAGTCGGGTCCCTAAGGCCAGCACCACGTCGGCTTTGGAAATCAGTTGCATGCCGGCTTTTGAGCCGTTGTAGCCCAGCGGACCGGCGAACAGCGGGTGGCTGCCCGGGAAGGCGTCATTGTGCTGGTAGCCGCAGCAGACCGGCGCGTCCAGCCGTTCGGCCAGAGCGATGGTGTCTAAAATAGCCCCGCCAATCACAACACCGCCACCGTTGAGAATGACGGGGAATTTGGCCTTGGACAGCAGTTCGGCGGCCCGGGCGATGGCTTTCTCGCCCCCTGTCGGGCGCTCGAATTCAACGATGGCCGGCATTTTGGTTTCGATGACCTGGGTCCAGAAATCACGGGGAATATTGATCTGGGCCGGGGCCGACGCCTGTTTGGCCTGAATGATGACCCGGTTGAGCACTTCCGCGATGCGAGAGGGATGCCGGACCTCTTCCTGGTAGGCCACCATCTCTTCGAAAACGGCCATCTGGGGGACTTCCTGAAAGCCACCCTGGCCCATGGTCATGTTGGCGGCCTGGGCGGTCACCAGCAGCAGCGGGGTGTGGTTCCAGTATGCGGTTTTGACCGGCGTCACGAGGTTGGTGATGCCCGGGCCGTTCTGGGCGATCATCATGGACATCTTGCCCGAGGCGCGGGTGAACCCGTCCGCCATCATCCCGGCGTTGCACTCATGTCCGACATCCCAGAAGGTGATCCCCGCTTTGGGAAAAAGGTCTGATATCGGCATAAAAGCAGAACCGATGATCCCGAACGCGTGTTCGATGCCGTGCATCTGAAGCACTTTGATAAAGGCCTCTTCGGTGGTCATTTTAATGATCGCCATTGGTCAACCCTCCTAATTGGTATGTGGTGTTTTGGTTATTTTAGCTTCCTGATATCTGATACATCACATATCAGGAAGCTCGTCAAGATCATTTTTGCAGATTATATTTTTTTTAATCCGGTGTCGGTTTGTTTCAGCCGCACAAGCCCGGAATCAATCGGTCAATAAAGGGACACAGCGAATAGGATTACATGGTGCGTTGCTTCAATGGATAGTCGGCAGAGGCGTCAATCACCAAATCCATCAACCGGTGGAGGTGCGGTTCAAGCTACTCGAAAGGAACGTTCAATAATTTGCTGTAGGTGTCTTTAATAATTTCAAGCCCGCTTCTTATATTGACTTCGAAGGTCGCTTTTACTGCTTCAGGATCTTTGTTTTTAAGCGCATCCAGAATGGCCCGATGCTGCTTGTTAAACTTGACGCAGTGGTCTTTCTCCCGACGATAGATATTCAACACGCTTTCGACCGATTGAACCAATGCCTGGGCGATACTGCATAGGTGGGGAAGTTTGGCTGCATTTAAAATTACATAGTGAAACTGTCTGTCCAATTGATAGTGGTTCTGGGGAAGTTCCTCCATCATCGCGTGCAGTTCTTCAAGCTTGAGAAAATCGGCATCAGTCAGGTTGTCGATGGCCGCGACAGCGAGTGTGGCTTCTAAATCCGACCGCAGATCATAAATATGAAGGACTTCTTTTTGGGTCGGTGGCGTGGCTACGATCGCTCCCTTGTAGGGGATATTTTTAACCAGTCCGGAACGGTCAAGGCGCATAAGCGCTTCTCGGATGGGGCCGCGACCAATGCCCAGTTCGGTTTCGAGTTCAGACAGCACCAGACGGGTTCCGGGGAGCTTAAATCCGCTGAGAATCATGTCCCTTATCTTCTCATAAGCCTGCAGGGACTTCATGAAGGATTTATTGTCAGCCAAGTTGAAAGCTCCTTTGGATGGTCTGTACAATTTGGGTCCAGGGGTTATAGGCCACGGTCAGCGCGATCCACGAGCGTTTTTCGGTTGGTCGCCACCTGGACGATTTCGATTGCCAGAATCTCAGCGGCATCGAGGGTCGGCAAAGGAAGATCTCCTCCAAGGGCGCTGAGTTCGGTACAGGCAATCAGCGCCATTTCCGCACCATGATGCATCAGGTTTTCGGCCACTTTTCTATAGTGGTTCCGCACCGTGGGACCGGTGTCGCCTTTTTTAACCGCCTTGATAACGCTCAACAGGCGCGCCTGATGATCAGGATCGGGCCATACATCCTCGATTCCCATCCGGCTGAATCGCTGGGTATAAAGTCCGGTCATGGCAACCGCCGGCGAAGCCAGGATTCCGATCTTGCGATGGTTCGGATAATTGCCGCTCACATGTCCGGCCACCAGATCGATCAGGTTGATCACCGGAATGTTGACTGCATGCTGCACGGCATCATAGTAGTAATGGGCGGTGTTGCAGGCGATTACCAAAAAATCCGCCCCCCAGGATTCGAGCCGTCGGCCCATGTCCGCCATGCAGGGGCCGGGATCTTCGCCATGCCCCTCGATAATGGCTTTTATTCTGGACGGCACCTTGGGGTTGTTGTCCACGATACAGCGGATATGATCGGCATCGTCCAGCGCCGGGGTCAGGCGGATGATGCGCTGCATCAGGTCGACCGTGGCTTCCGGGCCCATGCCGCCTAAAATGCCGACTATTTTCTCTTGGGATTCCGTCATCCTGTATTCCACCTGTCAAGAAAAATTGATCAAGAGCCCTTGGCATCAGGGGCTCTTGTCTTTACCATCGGTCAACCCTGTCTGAATGTATCCATATAGGCGTACAGGGCAGGCGATCCACCGGTGTGAAGGAACAGCACATTGGCACCGACGGGAAAATGCCCCTTACGCACGAGGTCGATCAATCCGGCGGCTGCTTTGCCTGAATACACAGGATCGAGGAGAACAGCTTCGGTTCGGGCAAAGAGTTTTACGGCCTCAACCATGGACCCGGTCGGCAGGGAGTAGCCCGGACCGACGTACTGGTCGAAGCAGACAATATCTTCACGGGCAATTCCGCTTTTTACGCCGAGCTTTTCGGCTAATTCCCGGGATAGCTTGTAAACAATCGCTTCCTGAACATCTTTCGGCCTGGAAACATTGACCCCGCTGATCGGGATTCCTCCGTTGACGCCGGCCATGCCCACTGCCATTCCGGCGTGGGTCCCGGCAGAGCCAGACGGAACGATGATGTGATCGATGGCAAGGCGCTGCTCGTTGAGCTGGCCCATTGTCTCTTCCGCACAGACCGCGTACCCCATGGCGCCGATAGCGTTGGAGGCGCCGCCGGGGATTATGTACGGTTTTTTGCTGGCAGAGGCGAGCGCATCGGCCTTTTTGGTCATCTCGGCCATCATGTCGGAACCGCCTGCAACGACGCCGATGCTCTTCACATCCAGCAGTTCAAAGAGAAAATTGTTGCCGCTGGCATCCGCCTTGTAAGACCCTTTGACGCGTTCTTCGAGGATCAGGTGGCAGTCGAGGCCCTCCTTGGCCGACCAGGCGGCCGTGAGCCTGGCGTGGTTGGATTGTACGGCGCCACAGGTGATGATGGCGTCTGCACCCTTATCCAGCGCATCGGCGATGCAGAATTCGAGCTTTCTGGTTTTATTGCCGCCGCCGGATCCCGGAAGAAGGTCGTCACGCTTGATGTAAAGATTGACATCGCCGCCGAGCGCCTTGCTCAGGGAGGGCATGCTCTCGATGGGGGTCGGCCCCTGGAGGTAACTTCTCCTGGGAAATTTGGTAAAATTCATCGGTTTTCCTTTCTTGGTGTATTGGCGCTAGAGTTGAAAAATGGCTTCCACTTCAAGATCCGCCCCCAAGGGCAGCGCTGCTACCTGGAAGGCGCTGCGCGCAGGATAGGGCTCTATGAAGTATTGGGCATAGACTTTGTTTACGGCTTGAAAATTGCCGATGTCGGCAAGAAAGACGGTCGTTTTGACGGCATTGTCCAAGTTTGTCCCGGCCGCCTTGGCGATGGCTTCAAGATTCTTGAAGACAATGTGGGCCTTGTCTTCGATGCTGCCTTCAGGTATTTTCCCGGTTGCCGGGTCGATGGGAAGCTGGCCGGAGGTAAACAGGAATCCACCTGAAACCACGGCCTGGGAGTAAGGGCCGATGGCAGCCGGGGCACGATCCGTTTTAACTGTTTTCTTGGACATGACGGTTTCTCCTTATTTGAGTCCTTTCGCTGAAACGTCTTTGATGATCTCGATGATCAGCCGGCAGTCATCCAGGGTAAATGTCAGGGGGATACGCATGTCGCACATGACGGCAAGGATGCGTTTGGTGTTGGCCAGATCGGGCAGGTTGCTAAAATACCGCCAGCTTTCATAGGCGCTGGTAAATCCCACCGGCTCTTTGTTGCCGAACCATTTCAGCTCGACGCCCCGCTTGAGGCACTCGGCGAGAAATTCTCTGATGGTCGTCTCATCCTGGCCGATCAGGGAGAACTGGATGGAGCTGCCCACATAATTTTCGCGGGGATCCCGCCGGGGGCAGGTCACTCCGTCGATCTGGTTCAGCCCCTGCTCCAGAATCCGGTAGCGCTTGTTCCAGCGTGCGCACTGCTGGTCCAGTATGTTGAGCTGGGGTCTCAAGATGGCCGCCCGAAGATTGTCCATGCGGCTGGAGTAATTGGGGACCATGGTTTTGATGCCCTCAAAGACCTCCATGCCGGGCCTTGACGTATGGCGTTCGTATAGCATGTACGAACCCGAATAGATGATGGCGCGGGCGATCAGGTCCGGGTCGTCGGTGACCAGCAGGCCCCCTTCGCCTGAATTCATGTGCTTGTAGGTCTGGGTGCTGAAGCAGGCGGCCGTTCCAAAAGATCCGGATTTTTTCCCGTCCCAGGCGGCACCCATGGTGTGGGCGCAGTCCTCGATCAGAACAAGACCATGGGCGGTGCAGATTTCCATGAGCCGGTCCATATTGGCGATGTGACCGCGCATGTGGGAAAGCATGAACCAGCGGACGTCAGGCGCCTTGGCTTTTTTTTCGAGATCATCGAGATCGATGGTGTAATCGTCTACGATATCGACCAGTTCGATGGCTGCACCGCTGTTTTCTATCGCCCCGGGAACCGGCGCGAGCGTGTATGCATTGCACAGCACCTTGTCGCCTGGTTTGACGCCGGCACTTTTTAGGGCCAGATACATGGCACTCCCGCAGGACGCGCAGGCCAGGCAATATTTTTTGCCCATGTAAGCGGCAAACTCTTCTTCCAAAATTGCCGCTTCACCTTTTTCGCCCGGTTCGACATTATAGCGGTGAAGCTTGCCGGATTTTAAAATCCCAACCGCCTTTTCAATGCCCTCGTCACCGATTGGTTCCTGAAGGGTGAAATCCTTGGCAAACTGTTTCTTTTCCCTTTCTGCCATGCTCGATACTCCCGTGATTAATTTGACGGTTTCGTAACAAGTCCGATATCTGCGTTACGCTTCATCCCTCGTCGCTGCGGCGTACCAAAAGTACACTGCCTACGGCACCCGCGATAGCGGTATTCTCGGGATTGGACATTCTCTGTCTGATAAAATTACGGTCAGTACTTGCCTGGATCAATATTTGGTCTGCTCGTAAACATCGAAGTCCCAGTCCTGTCCAGGGAAGTATTTCCTCAGCCGCCAGTCGCATGACCGGGCATGGCCTTCCATGCCCTCAACCCGAGACAGACGGGAGGCCGCGCCGCTGATCACCCGGTTGGCTTCCTGGCTGATCTCTTGATACGTATATATTTTCAAAAATTTCATTACGTTAAGCCCGCCAGAATAGTGGCCGGCTTTTTTTGTGGGCAGGATGTGATTGGTGCCCGAGCACTTGTCGCCATGGGGAACCGTGCTGCCTTCACCGAGAAACAGCGATCCATATGAGTTGAGATTTTTGACCCACCAGTCCAGGTCTTCCGCCATGATCTGAACGTGCTCGGCGGCATACTGGTCATTGACCTTGCAAAGTTCTTTCCTGTCACGGCAGAGGACGATTTCACCATAGTCCCGCCAGGAGGCTTCCGGGACTTCAGGATTGGGCATGTCGGCAATGATTTTGGGGATCACTTGGAGTACTTTTTCTCCGAGCTCCCTTGAATCGGTGAAAAGCCACACCGGGGAGTCATATCCGTGTTCGGCCTGGGATACCAGATCCACGGCGACCGTCATATAGTCGGCCGTTTTGTCGGCAATGATGGCCGATTCCGTGGGACCGGCAAATACGTCGATGGTGCATTTCCCGGCAGAAGAGAGAATACTCTTTGCTTCGGCCACATAGGCATTGCCCGGGCCGGCCAGTATATTGGCCGGCTTGCCGGTAAACAGGCCGAAGGCCATGGTGGCGATGGCCTGAACGCCGCCCATTTCAATGATGATGTCCGCACCGGCCACATCCAGGGCATAAACCACCGCGGGGGCGATGCTGTCACCACGGGGAGGGGAGCATGCAATCACCGTCTCGACGCCCGCAGCCTTGGCCGTGGCCACACTCATGATGGCCGAGCATGCATGGGCAAAACGCCCGCCGGGGATGTAGCATCCGGCTACCTTCATGGGGATGATCCGCTGGCCCAGGCGGACACCTGGCAGGGTCTCTTTTTCGAACTCGCGGATGCTTTCCCGCTGAGCCTTGGCAAACCTGTATACCTGCTCATGGGCGAAACGGATATCCCGCTTGATGGATTCGGGCACGCTATCGATGAGGCGCTGTTTTTTTTCCTGGCTGAGGATAAAATCACCTTCCCAGCCGTCAAATTTCCTGGCGAGTTGGACGACTGCTTCCTCACCGTTTTTCTCTATGTCGGAAAGGATCCCTTGAACGATGCTGCGGATTTTTTGGGTATCGGACTCGGCAGTCTTGGCTGCCTTTTTGATGTACTCCATTGCTACCCCCTATTACATAAAAAATTTTATAAAATTATTCTGCCAAAAAAATACGCGTGCACAAAAAAAAGCATCCATCAATGCTGGCCGATCATGGCTGAAGCCAGACATTCACATGAGCTTATTGAAACAGGGTTCCCAGAAAATCAGGCAGCCACAATGTCAGGATCGGAAAATAGGCGATGAGAAATACAACCAACACACTGACAAATACAAACGGCAGTGCATTCACCGATATGTCTTCCAGCGTGGTTCTGGCCACACCGGAAGCGATAAACATATTTTCGCCCAGCGGCGGTGTCGCAAAACCGATTTCGCAGCAGCAGACCAGAACAACACCGAAGTGGATGGGGTCCACACCGAGGGACACCATCACCGGCAGCAGCACGGGGGTCACCAGCATGATGGTGGCTAGGGTTTCCATGAACATCCCCATGAAAAGCAGAAAAACGATAATCAACACCCAGATCAGATAGAGATTGCCGGTGAGATCTAACAACCCCTGGGCAATCAGGTCGGGGATCTTGTTGATGGTCAACAGTTGGCCGAATGCCAGCGCCGTAAACATGATGATCAAGACCCGGCCGGTTATCCATGTGGTGCTTTCCAGGGCCTTCATGACGCCTTGGAGTTCGATCTCCTTGTAAATAAAAATGCCCACGAAAAGTGTGTAGAAGATGGAAACAATGGCCGCTTCGGTGGGTGTGAAGAACCCGGTGTAGATGCCGCCCAGGATGATTACCGGTGCCAACAGCGACCAGAAGCCCTCCCTCATGGTCACGACGATTTTTTTCACCGACAGTGTCTTGCCATCGCCCGCGTATTTTTTTTTCTTTGATCGCAGGTAATTCATGGCCATCAGGCCCACGGCCAGCATGATGCCGGGGATAAACCCGGCAATGAAAAGATCGGCAATGGATTGAGATGCGGCGACACCGTAGATGACCATGGGAATACTCGGGGGAATGACCACACCCAGTCCTCCCGAAGAGGAGGTAATGGCACCCGCATATCCCCGGTCATAGCCATGACGAGTCATCGCGGGAATCATCAGCATCCCGACGGCTGCGGTGGTGGCCGGCCCGGAGCCTGAAATCGCTCCGAAAAAGAGGCAGGATAAAATCGTGGACGCGGCCATGCCGCCGGTAAATGGTCCGGCCATGGATTCGGCAACGGCAACCAACCGTCTGGAGATCCCCGCCGATTCCATGAGCGCGCCCGAGAGGATAAATGCGGGCAGTGCCATGATGGGAAACGAATTCACCGATGTGTAGGCGATCTCGACAAGCCCTTCCAAAGGCTTCCCGCTGAAGATCATTCCGCCCATGGCGGCAGCGCCGAGGGAGAGGGTAATCGGTGCGCCTATTAACAGAAGCCCGACGAAAGTAATAAAAATGACGGCTGTAACGCTCATGAATTTACCCCGCTTTCCGGGATTTCATCATCCATATCCCCCGTGTCGATTCTATCGACATCGGCGATTTCAATTTTAAGCACATGTTTCATGATATTGACCTGGATGATGCGGATGGTCATCAGGGAGAAGGCGATGGGGAAGATCATGAAGATATAAGCCATGATCCAGTCTAGGGTCGGCGAATACTCAGGATACTCGAAGCCTTCTTTGATCACATTGATGCTGAAATAGATCATGGTGCAGTTGAAGGCAATCCAGATAAGGTCAGAAAAAACCGTTGAAACATCACCGACGATTTTGGGAAATAGCTTGAACTGAAAGGTGACCCGGTTGTGGGCAGCAAGCCGCGCTGCATAGGTGGCACCCAGAAAAACAAACCACACAAAAGCCATGCGGGACAGTTCCTCCCCCCAGGGAATCGACGCCGGCAGCGGGTAATGCTCAAAAAATTCAATATGTTGAGAAAGGCTATGAAAAAAGCCGAATACCAGCCTGAGTACAATTTGCAGAAAAAGCAAACATACAAAAAACACCAACAGGATCTGACAAAGATAGCTCTCGAAATTGTCCAGAAGCTTAAGTACTGGTTTGGCTCGCATAAATGACTCCACAGGTTTTAAACCATCTGCCCGGCTGGTGCCGGGCAGGTGGATCATGATTTAGCGTCCCAACGCTTTGACAGCGGCGTCAATTTCGGCTTTGCCGCCTACCGTATCGTAAAACTTTGGCCAAACCGCATCAATGGCCATTTTTGACCATTGGTCTTCATCTTCGATATCCATGTACTCGACGCCCTCTTTCATCATGTTTTGTCTTGCTTCTTCAGACCGGGTGACGCTGAAAAGCAGATTGAACTGCTGGGCCTCGATGCCGGCACGGGTAAACAGGGCCTGATCCTCAGCGGACAGCGACTGGAAGAACTTCTCTCCCATAACAAGCGGCTGTAACGAGAACAGGTAGTGACACTCTGACATGTAATCCTGGACTTCATAAAACTTCATGGAGTAGTTGGTAATGTGGGGATTGTCCTGCCCGTCGACCACTTTTTGCTGCAGCGCGGTAAATGTTTCCGGCCAGGCCATGGGAATCGGTTCGGCGCCGAGCGCCTGCCAGGTGGCGATCATGATGGCATTTTTGGGAACGCGAATTTTTAAACCCTTGAGATCGGCAAGATTTTTGACTGGCTTTTTTGAGTTGGTCAGCACGCGGAAATTGGAATAGGCCCAGCCCAATACGCGAACACCGGCTTCTTTGATTAGGGCGGCCCGCCATTTATTACCCAACTCGCCGGTAGTCGCCTTGACGGCATCATCAAAATTCTGCATGAGATAGGGAAGCGTTAAGATACCCACAGATTTGGCAAATGGGGTGATGTTGTTCACGGCAACAACAGCACCGTCGATGGAACCCCGGCGAGCATCCTTAACCATTTTCTGCTCATCGCCGAGTTGGCCGGCAGGGAAAATATCGATTTTATAGTTCCCGCCACTAGATTTCTCTACGATTTCCTTGAACCGAAGGGCTAAAACAGCTTGGTCCGAATCGATGGGATCACCCAGTCCGATTTTCAATGTTTTTTCCGCAGACGCGGATAACGGCAACATCAACGCTGCCACAAGTAACATCATCAGGCTGAAAATGGTAAATCGTTTCATGGTTCCTCCTCGCTTGAAATGGGTAGACGATCTTTTGTCGAACCGCGGCCTGTCGTGCGGTTCAACAAAAATTGGGTCCATATATATTGACACGGCGCATGAACGATGGTTCAGGTGCCGTGGGTGGGAGACGAAATTTAATCTGGTGTCCGAGGCGCTGCCGGATTCGGTGGAGCAGGTTTTTGCGTAGACAGGTTATTGTCCATTGGGAAGTGTCGAATGATAATGGGTTCCTATTCTATATGCCTCGATTATATTGACTTCTGATCTTCCCATATCTGGAAACGGTTCCGGTGTCAATATAAAATATAAAATATTTTATAAAATATTTTAATATAGGAGGCCAGGAGGCGGTACCGTTAGAAAGTAAATTCAATGTTTAAATAAGGTTGCGTGCAATCGGCCCGGATTGACCATAGAGGATATCATCGTTGAGCGGCCGGGTGGGCCGAGTGTCGGCAAAAGAGACCCTATTTTTAGTGGAGGTGACAACCCGCCTGAATTGGTATAGGATGATGCTCAGAAAGCCTATCGATGTGACCGTTCGCAAGACCACTATTGATGTTCATCGCCAGTTGCCGCCCAACACCAATTGACACGATTTCTTCTGATGTTCCTTGAGAAAATTTCTTATTGGCGTCTTGTTTTTTTAAGCGACAACCCAATCATTTGCAAAGGGGGAAACGATGAGAATACAACCCAAAACAATCTTGAGTGCAATTGATTTTTCGACGTTCACCGATACTGTCTTTTCATACAGCGTCGCTTTGGCCAAAAAATATGATGCAAAGCTATTTTTGGTCCATATCACCACCGACTTGAAAACACTGCTCGAACACAGTGAAACCGCCCTTGATGTGGAAGCGCTTCAGAATTCGAATATCCGCTACGCACAGGAACGCCTCGAGGAGCGGGCAAAGGACCTGCCCGTAGAAAATGAGATCATCATCAGTCAGGGAACGCCCGCTGATAGGATCAGCCGAATTGCCTCAGAACAACAAGCAGATATGGTCATCACCGCCACCCACGGCAAGGCCGGTTTTAAACGAATTTTATTGGGCTCCGTTACCGAAAAACTGATCAAAACCCTTGACTGCCCCCTGCTCGTGCTGCCTCCGCAGGCGCATGATTTGATACCCCAGGCAGCGGTTGAAATAGAGCTGAGAAAAATATTGGTCGGATGCGATTTTTCACCGGATTCCAGACTTGCCTTTGACTATGGTCTCAGTCTGGCACAGGAGTTTCAGGCGGAGCTTCACCTCTCCCATGTCATTAAACCGTCCATCTATAAAAATGAACGCGAACGGATCAATCAACTGCGCGACCGGTTGGAAAAGAAACTCGACACGATGGTTCCTGATGCGAGCCGCGACTGGTGTACCGCCAAAACCGCACTGCTCGATGGGGAACCCTACATCGTGTTGATGAATTACGCCAAGGAGCAAGAGATGGACATGATTGTATTGGGGATTCGTGGGCACACGCTATTGGAAAAGCTGCTGGTCGGTTCCACCACCGATCGACTGATCCGCCACTCTCCAATTCCGGTGCTGGCGGTTCGGCAAATTGAGAGATAGATGACAAGGCTTGCGTAGGGCAGGGCGTTTCGTCAATAAACCTTATGGGTGACCCGAATCAAGGAAGATAACATGGACAACAAGAAATGGACTGCAGCGGCAGGGGTAATACTGCTGGCCGGCATTGTTACCAGCATAATCTTTCTTCAACAACGCAATGAAGCCCGGCAGCGCTGGCATGAGAGCCGTGAACAGGTCACCGACCTCGACCGGCGCAATAAGGAGCTGAAGGAATCATTGGAAGACCAGAAATCGCACCTCAGCGCTGAAGCGGATCTTGCGCAGAAAAAGCAGGCGGCGCTGGCGGCGGTGGAAACCCAGGTGACCGAACTGAAAACCCACTTGGATCAGCGTCAAGCCGAACTGGATACCGTCAGTGAACATTTACGGCAGGCCACTGGTGAAACATCGAGGCTCAAAAGGGTGCTGGCGTCTGCTGAGGAAAGGGCTGCCGACTTTGCGAGCGAACGCGACCAGCTGGAAGCGGAGCGAAAAAGCCTGGCATCACGCATTGCCGGTATGGAGGGCGAAGATACGAAAAGCGGAACCATCATTGCAGCCCTGGAGCGGCAGGTGGAGGAACGGGACGCAAGGATAACAGCGCTCGATAAAAAGAGTCGGACGCTGAGCGACACCCTGGCCGTCAAAGATAAGCAGCTGGCCGAATCCCAGGATTCACTCCAGGCGCTGCAAGCGGAAGCCGATGGTCTAAAGAAAGATCTGGTGGCCGTGAAGGAATCGGCTGACGGGCTTGAAGCGCAGATGAAGGCGCTGACCGATGAACGTGACGGGCTCATTGCGCAAACCACGGTCCTGGAAGCCGAGGGCGGTGGCCTTCGGGCGCGCATCGCGGAGATGGAAATCGAGCACCGGGAGGCGTTGGCCGGCCGGGAGGAAAAGATCACCCAGCTGTCATCGGCGTTGAATGCCTGTGATGTCCGGCTGGACAACCTGAAAAAGGACGAAGGCATCCTCGCTTTGAACCTGGAAGCGGCGAACCGCACGATAACCGGGCTCAGCGATCAACTCCAGGAAGTCATCATCCGGGTCCCTGCGTTGAAAGACCAACTGGAACAAAGTTTAGAAAAACACCAGGCCGCCCGCGAAAATTTAGCCGCGGCCGCAGCGCGGCAGGCCGAGCTCGAAGCCCAGCAGAAGGCCATGAGAGAAACCCACCAGGCGCTGGTAACGGGCCTCAAACATCAACTCGATTCCCAAGAAGCCTCCATTGAAGAATACCGCGAAAAACTGAAGGTGAGCTTTGTCGACCGGATCCTGTTCGGGTTTTCACAGGTGCACATCCGTGCGGAAGGCAGGGCGGCCTTGGATCAGCTGGCCGGAGTTCTCGCCACTGTTCCGGGAGGAAACATCAGTGTCGTCGGCCACGCAGACAGCATTCCCGTCGCCTCGAAATTTCATTACCGCTTTCCTTCCAACTGGGAACTTTCCAGCGCGAGGGCTGCGGCCGTTGCCCGGCACCTGATTGAACATGGGGACCTGGAGCCCTCCCGGATAGAGGTTGTCGGCTTGTCGAGCTATCAGCCCATAGCCGAAAACGATACGGAAGCAGGTAGAGCGAAAAACCGAAGAGTGGAGATCATCATCACGCAGGGGCGATACATGGACTAAGAGAACCGGGGTTGGCATACTTGACCAAGTCGGGGATGGCTGGAGATCATAGGCCTTTCAGCGCCTGCACAAAGCCCTCCCGCCGTTCCCGGCCGGTGGTGCTGCCAATGCCAAAAATGGCGCCGATGCGGCGATAACCATGCTCAATGAGATGGGTTGTGATGGTGTGGGCCGCCTGCACATTATCAATTACTATATTATCGACTTCTGCATCGCTCACCCGTCGGTCAATAACCACCATGGGGATATTCAACTCGGATGTTGCTGAAAAATTATCGGCGGTTTGACGGGTTGGAGATAAAATAATACCGGCAAGGTTTTCATCACGTATCAGATTCAGATACCGCTGTTCTTTGATCGGATCTTCATCATTATTACAGAGCATCACGCTATAGCCCCGCTCGTGTGCGGCATCTTCAACAGCCCGACCGACCTGTTGAAAGAATGGATTTTCAATATCGGAAACAATCAGTCCGATAATGGTTGATTTTTGGGATCGAAGACTACGGGCAACGCGGTTGGGACGGTAATTCAGCTTTTTTACCACTTCCATCACACGGGCTTTGACTTCTTGGCGCACGTGGGGCTTGTTCGCCAAAACGCGTGACACGGTCGCTGTTGATACACCCGCTGCATCGGCAACGTCTTTTATCTTCACCATATTAGGATCAAACTCCTGATTATCTTGGGATTACACCAAATACAAACAGTGATACTGTAATCGTTTGCAAATTCATTGTCAATTCAAATCATGCCTTTTCCCATCGACCCTTTTTCGACAAGAAACACTCCATCAACGCTTCATACACCAATTAACATAAAGATATATAATCTAAAAAATTTCAGATTGCCTGTTGATGCGGTGATGACGAATGGGATCCACAAGAGATCGTTTTTGGTAATTTATTCTGATTTACGGACCGCGAGAATGGATCAAGCATGCCAATCCTCTATGCAAACGATTGTTTTTTTTACATTCGAAGATATAAATTCAATTACACAAAACTGTAAACGTTT
Organism: uncultured delta proteobacterium; assembly: GCA_963705435.1. Taxonomy (GTDB): domain Bacteria; phylum Desulfobacterota; class Desulfobacteria; order Desulfobacterales; family Desulfosarcinaceae; genus Desulfosarcina. Next base: position 38,998 of record CAVPJR010000003.1, read on the forward strand.
ACTGATTTAATTGAATTGGAACGGAGAGAAAAGTTCAGCCAAAATAGTTTAAAAATACAAATAAATACAATAGGTTAAAAATTCTACAAAAATAATTAAAAATTTATTAAAAAGTGTATTGACACATAAGTCTGTAAACGATTACATTTAATTCAACGATTAAGGATTCACTACCCGCAAAACCAATTTAAAAAGGAGGCTTCGAAATGAAAGAGACCATTCAAAGATTTGGCGGCTTCCTATCCGGGATGATCACCCCCACCAGTGGCGCTTTTATCGCCTGGGGTTTGAAAATGGATAATTTAACGACCATGTAACTAGGAGGTTTGTTTATGTCCGGGAATGCTTTGAAAGTAGGCGTACAGTCATTTGGAAGGTTTTTAAGTGGCATGGTAATGCCCAACATTGGTGCTTTTATCGCTTGGGGGTTGATTACTGCGCTGTTTATACCATCCGGTTGGTTGCCGAATGAAAAATTGGCGTCACTGGTTGGTCCCATGATAGGTACTTCAGGCGCATGGTAAGTGGGTGGTGTGTGCGGTAATGCGGCTGCGAATCCTAGTCTCGCGACACTGCTGGTCGGGTTGGGTGTGACTGAACTGTCAGTCAGCCCAGCCAATGTGGGGGCGGTGAAAAATATTATCCGCGCAGTGAGCTATAGTAAATTACAAGCGAAAGCGAATAAAGCGTTGCAACTGGGAAGTTCAGAAGCCGTTATGGAGCTGTATAAAACAACGACGATCTGTTGTAGCATCAACCATTTAACGAAGTTAATTATCCCGGAAGGAAAGAAATGACGAATCAATACGAAAAATATCAGCAGCTTGCCCAAAGCCTCCCTGAGACGACACAAACCTGGAACTTTTACGGTGCCGGTATAGAAAACATCGGCAAAGACGGCCAGCCAGAACGCTTTGGAATTCCTGAGCCAAACGATGATCAGCTTCTGGTTCGAGTCGATGCGGTTAGTCTTTGCTTTTCAGATGTCAAATTAATTACCCAGGGCGGCAAGCATCCAAAACTTTATAATCGGGATTTGAAAAAAGAACCCACACGACTGGGGCATGAAGCGTCTTTAACCGTAATTAAAGTCGGCAAAACAGTTAAAGAGCAATTTTAGCGTGGGCGAACGCTATGCCATGCAGCCGGATATTTACCAGAATGGCAAAAGCACCGCCTATGGGTACACCGTGCCAGGCGGCTTAATACAGTATCATCTGATTGGCCCGGAAGTATTGAAGACGGATACCGGATCTTGTCTGCTCAAGGTTTCCAATCAGCTTGGCTATGTTGAAGCGGCTTTGCTGGAACCCTGGGGCTGCGTTTGGGCATCCTATACACAGCGTCGGCGTCTGGAGCCCAAAGCAGATGGCATCATGTGGATTGTCGGTCACAAAGGCGACAAGACGCGTTTATGGCTTTTCCAAAGGGCTGGAAGCACCCAAAACGGTAATCCTGACGAATGTACCGGAATCCATCCGGTCGCTGGTGGAAAGCAAATGCAAGACGGTGGTCATTCGTGATGACGTAAGCATTTCCGATTGTAAAGGTCTGGTGGATGAATATACCGCTGGTGTCGGCTTTGATGACGTCGTTGTACTGGACCCGCGTTCTGCAAGTGAAGTCACCGAAATTGCGAAATTTGTGGCCAGACGCGGCACCATGAACATGGTCGGCAAAAAGCCGCTGGATGGGCTGGTCGATGCTGACGTGGGACGATTGCATTACGACTACGTTGCCTTCGTCGGCAATAAAGGGGAAGACATTTCTGATTCCTACGGTCACGCGCGCAATCGTTGTGATCTACGCCCTGGCGGTTTAGCTGTTTTTGTGGGTGCCGGTGGGCCCATGGGACAAATGCATGTGCAGCGCGCCATCGAAAAGAAAGACGGTCCTAACACCGTTATTGTGACCGATATTAACGATCAGCGGCTGGCTGAGATCAAGCAGCGATTTGCTCCGTTAACTGAAGCCAATAATTGCAGGCTGCTGACCTTTAACCCAATGGAACACAAAGAACCGTTGCCGGAATTTGTCAAGGCTCAGAGTCAAGGGCAAGGAGCCGATGATGTCGTGGTCTGCGTACCGAATGCAACCATCATGGCCGAGTCTGCAAGCTTTATGAAACCGGATGGCATGTTGGTTCTGTTTGCAGGCGTGCCCAATGGAACGTATGCGCCGGTTGACTTCAGTTCAGTTTATTTGAACAATGCGCAATACACCGGCACCTCGGGGCTGACCATTGAAGATCAGACGACGGTGATGGAAAACGCGCTTCAGGGTAATATTGCGCCAGCGGTTTGCGTCGCGGCCATTGGGGGGATGAAGGCTGCTAAATCGGGTATCCAAGCGATGATGGATGCGCGTTATCCAGGCAAAATTATAATTTTTCCACAACTGGAAGACTTACCCCTGATGGGACTGGATGCGTTGGCTGAGAAGTTACCTGACGTGTCTAACAAACTGGGACCGGGCAATACGTGGACGGTTGACGCTGAAAAAGCTTTATTTGAAGCATGCTTAAAGGAATCCGCATGATATATACACTGACGTTGAATCCGGCAATCGATTGGGAACTGCAAATCGAGCATTTCGAGCTTAATTCTGTGTCCAGAGCAAAGCAGTCACGCAGTGATTGCGGTGGTAAAGGCTTTAATGTTTCCCGCATGCTGCGGAACTTAAATACCGACAGCATTGCGATGGGGTTTGTTGGCGGTATAAATGGTCAACGTCTAAAATCTGGATTACAGGAGCAAGGCGTTACAACGGACTTTACCTGGATTCAGGGTGAAACCCGCACCAACGTCAGCATTGTGGCTGTCGATAATGCCGAACACATTAAAGTCAATGAACCCGGACCGGTGGTCACGGCTGGTGAAGTGGAAGCGCTGATCCGACAAGTCGAACGTGTATTGGCACCAGGAGACTGGTGGGTGATGGGTGGCAGTTTGCCACCCGGTGTAGATGCCGATATCTATGCCCAATTAATTGAGCGAATTCAGCAGGCGGGTGCCCATGCGATTTTGGACAGCAGTGGTGAAGCATTGTTACAGGGCTGTAAAGCCTGCCCGACCTTGGTTAAACCCAATCTGGAAGAAGCGTTACAGCTGCTTGGCATTGCCCAGGAAGGTGTTGACCCCATGACGGATTGGGTGGGTAATATTTTGGCATTGGGACCTAAAAATCTGATCGTCTCGCTGGGTAAAGAAGGTGCCATGCTGGTTACTAACCAAGGACTGGAAATGATTCATTCTCCCAACATCATTGAACAAAATCCAATTGGAGCCGGTGATTCTTTAGTCGCCGGGGTGGTTTGGCAGCTCAGTCGAGGCGGCAGTTATGAAGATGCAATTCGTTATGGCGTGGCCTGTGGTGCGGCGACTGCGAGCAAGCCAGGTACGGAATTGGGAAGCTATGATGATGTGATGTCATTAGTGACACGATGTGATAGAGAAGCCATACAATCTACCGGATAATGTCAGATTATCGATCCAACAGATAAGGAATGAGAGGAAAAATGATGGACGATATAACCCGATACAAAGATCTTGGATTGGTCAACACCCGCGAGATGTTCAAAAAGGCCATGGCAGACGGCTACGCCGTGCCGGCGTATAACTTTAACAATATGGAACAGCTTCAGGCCATTGTGATCGGTTGCGTGGAATCGAAATCTCCGGTGATTTTACAGGTCTCCGGCAGTGCCCGCAAATACGCCGACCCGTCCCTGCTGCCTCACATGGTCAACGGCGCGGTCGCCATGGCCAGAAAAATGGGCGGATCGATTCCGATTGCCCTGCACCTGGACCATGGCGATAGTTTCGAGTTGGCCAAAGACTGCATCGACAGCGGATTTTCTTCGGTCATGCTGGACGGCTCGCACCACCGTTTCGATGAGAATGTCCGGCTCACCAAAACGGTGGTTGAATACGCCCATGCAAGAGATGTGACCGTCGAAGGTGAACTGGGGGTTTTGGCCGGTGTCGAAGACGAGGTCTCGTCCGCGGTGTCCCACTACACCAAACCCGAGGAGGTCGAAGAATTTGTAGGCAAAACCGGTGTAGACAGCCTGGCCATCTCCATCGGGACCTCCCATGGCGCCTATAAGTTCAAGCTCAAACCTGGGGAAGCAGTCCCTTCTCTGCGCTTCGATATTTTAGAAGCGATCGAAACGCGTCTTCCGGGCTACCCCATCGTGCTGCATGGCGCATCGTCGGTAACTCCCGAACACGTGGACTTGATCAATCGCTACGGGGGCAAACTGGAAAGTGCGGTGGGTATACCGGCGGAGCAGCTGCGCCGGGCAGCACGGTTCGGCGGTGTGCAAAATCAACATCGACAGTGACGGCCGCCTGGCCATGACCGCCATGATCCGCCAGGTTTTCGCTGAAAAACCGGCTGAGTTCGACCCCCGCAAATATCTGGGGCCGGCACGGGATGAACTCGTAAAAATGGTCAAACACAAAAATATCAACGTACTCGGCAGCGCGGATCAAGCATAGTTCTCTGAACTTCCACTATGGCTGCTGCATAATGCTGACATTAGGATCACCATAGGCACAGGCAAAAGGAGGTTATCCAACATGAATATGAAAGCGGTTTTAGGGGTGATCATGGGCGGCGGACAAGGGTCGCGACTGTACCCCCTAACCAAGCTGCGGGCCAAACCGGCCGTGCCCTTGGCGGGAAAATACCGCCTGATCGATATTCCCATCAGCAACTGCCTGCATGCCGGCATCGATAAGATCGCCATCCTGACTCAGTTCAACTCGGTCTCTTTGCATCGCCACATCCAGCGCACCTACGCGCGGGACATGTTCACCAATGGCTGGGTGCAGATTCTGGCCGCTGAACAGACGCCTCGCAGCACCGGATGGTACCAGGGCACGGCCGACGCGGTGCGGCAGCAGCTGATGGAGATTGAGGCCGCACGCACGGAATATGTCCTGATTCTGGCCGGCGATCACCTTTACAACATGGACTATCGTGCCTTTGTCGACTATCATGTGGAAACCGGGGCCGACATCACCATGGCGGTGCAGCCGGTTACGGCCGATATGGCCCCTGCCTTGGGCATCCTCAAGCGCAGCCACGACGGTCAGATCGAAAGTTTCACCGAAAAGCCCGAACCTGCGGCGCTTGCAGGTCTGGAAAGCATCCCCGACCCGGATAAGCCCTATCTGGCCTCCATGGGCATTTATGTCTTTCGCACCGACCTGCTGTTTGAAGCGCTCAACGCCGAAGGCCACGATTTTGGCAAACACATCATCCCCAATGCCCTGGTCGATTGCCGCGTGATGGGCTATGTCTACGACGGCTATTGGGCGGATATCGGTACCATCCGTGCGTTTTATGAAGTGAACCTGGAAATGGCGCTGCCGGAACGGCGATTCGATTTTTACATTCCCGGGCGGCCCATCTACAGCCGTGCCCGTTTTTTACCGGCCTCCGAAGTACATGGCTCCCAACTTGACCACACCCTGCTGGCGGACGGTTGTCGGGTGAATCAGGCGGACATCCGTAACGCCGTCATCGGCCTGCGCAGCCTGATCGGCCCAGCGGTACGGATTCGTTCTTCGATCGTCATGGGCGCAGATTATTATGAAACCGAGGTGGGTCGAGCCGAAAACAAACGGATCGGCAGACCCGACATCGGCATTGGCGAAGGCACCGTCATCGAAGGTGCCATCATCGATAAGAACGCCCGCATCGGTCGTCACGTGCGCGTCCGCCATCTACCCGACCGCCCCAACAGCGAAACGGACAACTGGGCAGCCCGGGACGGATTGGTGGTCATCCCCAAGGACGCGGTAATTGCCGATGATACGGTGGTTTGATTTATATGCCAAAAAAAGAATATATATATCAATCAGGTAGTTACCGGACCGAAACCGCTTAACGTCGAACATCGAACGTCCAACATCGAATTTTGAATAAGCCATGCTATCATTCAATAAAACGACGGAGCGAAGCGATCTCATCATTCGACGTTCATCGTTCGATGTTAAATTTGCCGTTTTACATTCTCATAGGAACGGTCCGAACCGTTTCGAGTCGCTCGGGCATAGCCCGAGGTTAATTTACTACAATTAATTTTCTGAAAACCTATGAATACATGCGCCTTGAGACCAAGGAGGAACCGCAACCCATGCAACCAGATGCGGATCATACACGCTACCTGAACCACCTGGCAAAATCGTACCCGTCACCGGAGACGGTTGCCGAGGCCATTATCAACTTGGAGGCCCAGCTTAACCTACCTAAGGGCACCGAGCATTTTATCTCGGATATTCACGGTGAGTTCGACGCCTTCTGCAAAGTCGTCAGCCATGCCTCCGGCGCGATCAAGCGCAGGATCGCCGAAATTTTTGGCGACAGCTTGTCTGATGCAGAAAAAGTGAATTTAGGGGCCCTGATTTACACGCCTGAAACGATGTTGGGGGTTATGCTGCCCGTTGCTGGCGAGCAACGGCAATGGTATCGAGAGACATTGTTGCGACTGATCCGTGTATTGCGTTCGGTTTCATCGAAATACCCGCGCGCAAAGGTTCGGCGATTAATCGAAGGCCGATTTGAAGCCCTGGTTGAAGAACTGCTCTACGAACAGGAACAGTTGGCGGATAAGTGCGATTACTATCAAGGCTTGATTGAGACGATCATCACCACCGGCCACGCCAAGGCCTTGATTGTCGTCATAGCCCAAGCCATCCAGTGTCTGGCCATCGATCATCTCCATGTGGTGGGTGATATCTACGATCGCGGTCCCGGTGCGCATCTCATCGTGGATCGCTTGATGGCCTACCACAGCGTCGACATTCAATGGGGCAACCACGATATCTTGTGGATGGGAGCGGCAGGCGGTAGTAATGCCTGCATCGCCAATGTTATCCGGATCTCCCTGCGTCATGGCAATATGGAAACGTTGGAAAACGGTTATGCGGTGAGCCTGCTGCCGCTGGCCTCCTTTGCTATCGAAACCTACGCGAATGACCCCTGTGAACGGTTTATGCCGCAAGGGTTCAATCCGTCGGACGATTCGGCGGGCGAGCGCAGATTGATGGCCCAAATGCACAAAGCGATCACCATCATCCAATTCAAGCTTGAAGCCCAGATCATCAGGCGTCGGCCGGAGTACGGTCTTGAGAATCGTTTGCTCCTGGATAAAATTGACTTCGAGCAGGGAACCGTTAGGGTAGACGAACGCATCTATCCGCTGCTTGACACCCGCTTTCAGACCGTCGCACCTGATGATCCATACGCCTTAACCCCTTCTGAAAGCCATGTGGTCGCACGATTGAAACTGGCATTTTTAAACAGTGAAAAATTACAGCGGCATGCGCGCTATCTCTTTGCCGAGGGCAGCATCTATAAAACCTACAATGGGAATCTGCTCTACCACGGCTGCATCCCCATGAATGACGACGGTTCCTATAAATCATTGCGACTCAACCATACGGAATACGCCGGAATGGCGCTGATGGAGAAATTTCACCGCCTAGCCCGGCAGGGTTTTTTTTCCGACGGCGACCCCACGAAAACACAGGAAGGTCTGGACGCCACGTGGTACTTGTGGTGCGGGCCCTGCTCACCTCTTTTTGGCAAGGAAAAGATGACCACTTTCGAAAACTATTTTATTGAAGATCCATCCACCCACAAAGAGCCACGCAACATATACTATACGCTGCGGGACGATGAAGCGACGGTCCGGCGAATCTTGGAAGCATTTGGTTTAAATTCGGATGGCGGGCACATTATTAACGGGCATGTGCCGGTCATCGTCAAGAAAAAGGAGCGTCCATTGAAAGCCGGCGGGAAGCTGATCGTCATCGACGGCGGTTTTTCCCCGGCCTACCAAAAAAAGACCGGCATCGCCGGCTACACATTGGTTTACAATTCATGGGGACTGTTGTTGTCGTCACACCAACGACGCAAGGCTGACCCTTCTGCTGACATGGTCATCCACGATATTGACTGCACCACTGAGATCATCGAGAATCAGCATTACCGGGTTCGCATCAAAGATACCGATGTAGGCCGAGAAATTCAGGGCCGCATCGAAGAGTTGACGGCGCTGCACGATTCATATCGAGAGGGGGCAATTTCGATAGACAGGCCGTAAAGCCCGGCATCAGGGCCAAGTAGCCGGCTATTACAAATACCAATAACCAAAAACCAAATCACAAATAAATCACAATACCCAAATTCAAAATCCAATCATCACTATTGGCGCAATCAAAATGACAATCAATTTTTGGTTGTTGATCTTATTTAAGATTTGGATATTGTAATTTGAAATTTATTTGGAATTTGGTACTTGTAATTTGTTATTTTTTTAGTTTGGTATTTGCGATTTGCTGTTTCCTATGTATCCGGGTTAGACTTCAAATTTTACACTTCCCAATTTATGAATTTATCACCATTATACAGGTGCGTGTAATCGGACAGGTTGATGAAATGAGAATATTATATATCGCATCGGAAATCACCCCTTTTGCCAAAACCGGCGGCCTTGCAGATGTCGGTCAGGCACTGCCCAAGGCGGTAAAAGCACTGGGACACGACATTCGCACGGTCCTGCCCAAATATCTCAGCACAGCGGCGCAAAATTTTGCCCTGGAGCTTGTCACGCAGTTTACCGTCCAAATGCATAACGGCCTTCAAGGCGCCGTGTTATGGCGGGCTGAAAATGATTCCGTGCCCACCTATTTTATTGAGAACGAAGCGTACTTCAATCGCGAGGAATTTTACGGGCTGGGCGACGAGGACTATCCCGACAATCTGGAGCGGTTTGTGTTTTTTTGCAAGGCCGCCCTGGAGTGCTGCAAAGCCATCGACTTCGTACCCGATGTGATCCACTGCAACGACTGGCAGACCGCCGCCCTGCCGGGGATTCTCAAAGCGAACTATGCGGCCTACCGCAAAGACCCGTTTTTCAACCCGATCCCTAAACTGGTTTATGCCATCCACAATATCTCGTATCAAGGCCGGTTCCCGGAAGACCAATGGCCGATTTTGTCCCTGCCCCGCAGCTACTACACCCATGATTTTGAATTCTATGGCCAGATCAACCTGACCAAAAGTGCGATTCATTTAGCGGACGCCATCACCACGGTCAGTGAAACCTATGCGCGAGAGATCCAGACCACCGACTTCGGTTTCGGCCTGCAGGACACATTGCAGGCCCGCAAAGAAAACCTTTACGGGATTCTCAATGGCGTGGATTACCAGCAGTGGAGTCCTGACACCGATCCTCACACGTACGGCATTCACTACTCCGCTGATGATTTGTCGGGCAAACGCCGGATCAAAACCCAATTGCGCGAAGAATATAGTCTGCCGGACATGGACGATGCCCCCTTAATCGGCATGACCACGCGTTTTGTGGAGCAAAAAGGGATCGATCTGATCACCGAATGCGCCGAGAAGATTCTACGGCTGGGTACGCAAATGATCGTGCTCGGTTCGGGCGAACCGCGTTACCATGATTTTTTTGAATGGCTCAGGCGCAGCTACCCCGACCGGGTAGGCATTTATATCGGCTTTAATAACGAATTGGCCCATCGGATCGAAGCCGGCGCAGATATTTTCCTCATGCCGTCCCTGTTTGAACCCTGCGGACTGAATCAGATTTACAGTTTGAAGTACGGCACCCTGCCCATTGTCCGGCTGACCGGCGGCCTGGCCGATACCATCGAAGACGGCGTCAACGGCTTTACCTTTTTTGACTTCACGGCGCACTACTTCTTTGATGCTGCCCAGCGCGCCATCGAGGTCTATCGCAAGGATCCGGACCGGTGGAAACAGATGATGATCACGGCCATGGGTCAGGATTTTTCCTGGGGAAAGTCGGCTGAAAAATATCTTGGCGTTTATAGCCAGGTCTTGGGGAAAAAAACATACAGGAGCGCTCCAACATGAAAAATCACCCACTCGCCGGAGAAGTGGCACCGAAATCTGTGCTGGCCAACATTCCAAGGCTCGTCTCAGCTTACTACACCCATCAACCGGACGTTTCCGAATCGACCCAGCAAGTCGCTTTCGGAACCTCGGGGCACCGGGGCTCGTCACTGAAAAACAGTTTCAATCAAGATCACATTCTGGCGATCAGTCAGGCACTTTGTGAATATAGGACCTCTCAACATATCGACGGACCGCTTTTCATGGGCATGGATACCCATGCCCTCTCCGAACCGGCCCTGGCCAGCGCCCTTGAGGTCTTTGCCGCTGCCGGGGTGACGGCCATGATCCCAAAAGGGCTGGGCTATACGCCCACACCGGTCATCTCCCATGCCATCCTGACTTTCAATCAAAACAGACAGCGAGGCTTGGCCGACGGTGTGGTCATCACCCCGTCGCACAATCCGCCCGAAGACGGCGGCTTCAAATACAATCCTCCCCATGGCGGGCCGGCCGGAGATGCAATCACGCAGCGCATTGCCGACAGGGCCAACGAAATCCTTGGCAATGCGCTTGATAGCGTCAAACGAACGCCGTTTGAAAAAGCCCTCAAAGCCGCAACGACCCACGAATATGACTACATTGGCCCCTATGTGGCGGACCTGGCCAACGTAGTCGACATGCAGATGATCGCCGCATCCGGGATCAAGCTCGGTGTGGATCCCCTGGGAGGGGCCGCGGTACATTACTGGGCGCCCATTGCCGAGCGCTACGGGCTTTCCCTTGAGATCGTCAACCCGAACGTGGACCCCACCTTTGCGTTTATGACCCTGGACAAAGACGGTAAAATCCGCATGGATTGTTCTTCACCCTTTGCCATGCGGGGGCTGATCAAGCTCAAGGACAAGTTTGACATCGCTTTCGGCAATGACACGGATGTCGATCGCCACGGGATCGTCACCCAAAGCGCCGGACTGCTCAATCCGAATCATTATCTGGCCGTGGCCATATGGTACCTGTTTCAAAACCGACCCGACTGGCCTCAATCGGCCGCTGTGGGCAAAACCCTGGTGTCCACCTCGATGATCGACCGGGTGGCGGCCCATCTGGGGAAAAAGTTGTCCGAGGTGCCCGTAGGCTTTAAATGGTTCGTGGATGGGCTGATGAGCGCTGAAATCGGTTTCGGCGGCGAAGAGAGCGCCGGGGCGTCGTTTTTGCGCCGGGATGGCGCGGTATGGACCACGGACAAGGATGGCATGATCATGGATCTTCTGGCCGCTGAAATCATGGCCAACACCGGCAGGGATCCGGGTGAGATATACCAGTCACTCGAAGAACGATTTGGTTCTTGCGTATATGAGCGCATCGATGCCCCGGCAACCGCTGAGCAAAAGGCGGTGTTAAACCAACTTTCAGCCGAAACGATCACCGCCAAGGAGCTGGCCGGAGAGCCGATCATTGCCAAACATACACGCGCACCGGGCAACCAGGCCCCTTTGGGGGGATTAAAGGTCGTCACCGAAAATGGATGGTTCGCCGCCCGACCATCCGGCACCGAAGCGATCTATAAAATTTATGCGGAAAGCTTCAAAGGCAAGGCGCATCTGCAGCGCATTCAGCAAGAGTCCCAGGCCATTGTCAGTGCGGCATTTCAAGCGGCAGGTGCTTAAGGAGGGGGTAACACCCTTCAACTGATGGCCATTCCTGAGCGCCCCTAATATGGCCGCTTTGATCCAGCAGGATGCTTCCGGATGCATTCCAATTTCGTTGCCAACTTGGAACGGTCCGCGATTGTCAGTGAACAGACATGAGGGGAGTGCTCGATAAACTGAATAAATGAGGTGCTCCACAACCATGTCGAACCATTTTGCCACCCATCGCCCGCTTCTGATGAGCACCAACTGGATGATCACGGCCGATCATCCCCTCGCCGTCCAAGCCGGCGCAGCCGTGCTGGAATCCGGCGGCAACGCCGTGGATGCGGCCATCGCCGCCAACCTGGTGATGACAGTCGTCAGGCCGCATATGTGCGGCGTCGGCGGCGACCTGTTCATGCTGATCCACATGGCCGCCAAGGGAACCGTCGACGCCCTCAACGCGTCGGGCCGGGCCCCGGCGGGAGCCACCCTGGAGGCCTACCAGGCGCTCGGCTACCAGCATGTGCCCGAGACCGGCATTCACGCCTGCACCGTGCCGGGCGCCCTTGCCGGCTGGCAGGCGGCCCTGGAAAATCACGGTACCCTGGGTTTGGACACCCTGCTGGCCAGGGCCATCCCCTACGCGCGAGACGGATTTCCGGTCTACCCGGACCTGGTCAATACCCTCAAAGAACGTCAGGCTGTCCTGCTGGCCGCCGGAGCTGCCGGAGAGACATTTTCGCCCGGTGGGGCAGTCCCCCGGGTGGGCCAGTTGATGGTGCAGCCCAAGCTGGCCCGCTCTTACCGGACGCTCATGGAAAAAGGGCCGGACGCCTTTTACCATGGACCTCTGGGCGAGGCCCTGGTTGCGCATTCCGAGGCCACCAGGGGCTTTTTCAGCGAGGCTGATCTGGCCCGGCACACGGTGGAATGGGGGCCGCCGATCACCAGCGACTACCGCGGCTACACCCTGACCACCCACCCCCCCAATTCCCAGGGAATCGCCCTGCTCATGCAGGCCAACATGCTGGCCATCCATGATCCGGCGGCCATGGCCGTGGATTCGGCCGAGCTGATCCACATGATGGTTGAGGCAAAGAAACTGGCCTTTGTCCATCGGGATGCCTATGTCTGTGATCCGGCTGCCCACCCGGTTCCTGTAGCACAGATGCTGTCTGAAACCTTGGCCAGGGATTGCGTCAATCGAATCGACCCTGACCGGGCGGCCAAGGGCTATGAAGCCCGGGACTTCACCCGGGGCGGTGATGACACGGTTGTTCTGACCGTGGTGGACACCGACGGCAACGCCGTGGTATTGATCCAGTCGCTGTACGAGGCGTTCGGTTCTTGCGTGATGGTTCCCGAAACGGGCATGGTGCTTCATAACCGCGGCCGGGGGTTTACCCTGGATGCCGCCCATCCCAACGTGCTGGCGCCCAACAAACGGCCCTACCACACGCTGCACCCGGCCATGATTCTTAAAGAAGGCCGGCCCGCCATCTTGCTAGGAACCCCGGGGGCCGACGGTCAGACCCAGACCAACATCCAGTTGGCGATGGACTTGATCGACTTCAAGGCCGATCCGCAGCAGGCCAATGAGGCCCCGCGCTGGCGCTCCAACCCGGACGGCTCGCTGATGATGGAAAGCCGCTTTCCGGAAAAGACCATCGCGGCGCTCAAAGCAAAAGGACATGATGTCAAGGTCGTGGGAGGCTACGCGGAAATCATGGGGTCTTCGCAGGTGATCATGATCGACCGGGAAAACGGTGTGCTCAAGGCGGGCGCCGACCCGCGCAGGCAGGCCTACGCCATCGGCAAGTAAAACCAACTTCGTCCAATCCACACCACTGGCAGCACTGTCTTCAGGCTGGATGGTGGCAGAACTCCACACGAACGACACTCGACCTGCTGGCGATCACGCTTCCCTAAGTATCTTCAGCGATACATGCTCTACATGATCCTTTACTTTTTCTCTGTATGCCAGCATGTGGGGCGACGACATATGCTTTTTCAGATCCGCCAAGGTGCGCCATTTTTCGATTATGCTGACCACATTTGGATTGCACGTTTGGGCTGGTAATCCCGAAGGGAGGTCGACGGTCGGCACATATTCCATACAACCCGACTCCTCGATCACGTTTGGAATGTTGGATTTGAAAATATCGAGGAACTCGGACAGGCGGCCCTCCTTAACGGTTATCGATGCAACTACGTTGATCATCTTTTCAACTCTACTTTCAGGGAACAAGAACGATTTTTGCTGCCGCGCTGCGCCCATTGTGCAAGTCGTCAAATGCCTGGGCACCATCTGCAAGGGATCGTGTTTCCACCCAGCCCAAGTCCCCTAGCATTCCCTCCGCGATGGCCTGGACGGCTGCCCGCATATCAGCAGCGGTGTAGCAATAAACCCCGATCAGGGAAACTTCGAACAGGGTCAATTTGCGAATGTCCAGCTCTCCGCTGGAATCCATCAGACCGATGTGTATGAATATGCCGCCCGGACTGACCGCGGCCATCGCACTTTTGCGGGTAACCCCGCCACCAACCGCGTCGATCACCAGATCGAAGGCGTCGGTCTGCAAGGCCGGACCGTTGATCGGATCGTGGACCTCGCATCCCACGTGCCGGGCAACCGATTCCCGGCGCATGGCGAGGGTCTCCGCCACTACCAGCCGCCTGCAGCCGTAACCCTTGAGCAGCAGTGCCGCCAGAAGCCCCACGGCCCCGCCGCCGATGACCAACGTTCGGAGTTCGGCCAGCGGGCGATGTGACGCGCGCATTGCCAGGTTCAATGCGTGGAGTGCCGTCGCGGTGGGTTCGGCAAGCGACGCATGGACAGCATCCAGACCTTCGGGGAGCGCTATCAAATTGACCGAAGGGATGGTGACCCGTTCAGCGTAAGCGCCTGCCAGTCGCATCCCGATCAGTTCCCGGCTGGCGCACAGGTTCGACCGGCCCGTATCACAAAGCGGGCACCGCCCACAGGTGATCAGGGGATTGATTACTACCCGATTGCCTTCCGCCGAGCCGGAAATAACCGTGCCTGCAACCTCATGGCCTAAAATCAGGGGTGGCACGCGTCGAGGGTCCTTGCCGTGATAGGCATGCATATCCGACCCGCAAATGCCCGACGCTTCCACTTTCACCAAAGAGTCCCCGGTGCCGGGGGTCGGGTCGGGTTCTTCCCGGTAGACGACTTCATTTGTTGCCGTGTACACTAATGCTTTCATTCTTAATGTCCTGTTTCCCGCGAACCAGAGATCGCCGGGCTTGCGGTGATTGAATGGTGGATCACAAACGGCGGTTGCCCCTGACGTCGTAAGCGATCGTTACGATAATCAGCATGAATGGTTGTATACGTTCATCGTTGGAAGCGTTACCATTGATGGACACGTTCGGTGAAGATGTCAATCGGTGTAGCCATTTGCTCCATTTGTGTGATTGACATCTTCGTCCGTCGCACGCGTAGCGTAACCAACCGCACCAATCTTCGAAGAAGGTTGCTATTTAGCGGTCCAGCCGCCATCCAGGTAGATGGTCTGTCCGGTAATATAATCGGAAGCCGGGGAGGCTAAAAAGATGGAAACACCTTTTAGATCATCCAGCTCCCCGTTGCGACCGATGATGGTCTGCCGGGCCAGGGCATCAATTATATCTTTTTGATCATACAGGACTGATGTCAACCCTGTTTTAAAAAACCCGGGACCAATAGCATTACAGGTGATCCCGCTCTGATTCCCGGACCAGGCTTCGGCCATGGCGCGTGTCAGCTGCATAACACCGCCTTTGGATGCGCCGTAGGGCACACTGTTGGGAAATGCACGTTCGGATTGAAGCGAGGCAATATTGATGATTTTGCCCCATCCTTTCTTCTGCATCCCGGTAATCAGGTGCCGGGCCAGGAAAAAGGGGGCTTTTAAATTGATATCAATCTGCTTGTTCCAGGTGGCATCACTGATGTCTTCCCAGGATTGACGAAAGTTTACACCGGCGGCATTGACCAGGATGTCCGGGGCCCCGAAAAAGGAGGCTGACTTTTCGGCCATATTGGCCAGCTCATCGGGATCAGATACATCGCAAGTAAGGTAGGCGGCTTTTCCACCGATCTTTTCAACATCCTTTACCGCATCCTTTAACGCGTCTTCCTCTTGTTCAAGGGCGACATGAACGACTGATGCGCCCGCTTCGGCAAGACAGAATGCAATGGCTCTGCCGATACCGGAGCTGCCTCCGGTAACCAATGCGACATGGCCGCTGATATCAAACAATTGATCAATTATTTTCATAGGTCTTAATTTCCTTTAATGTTGTTCTTTATTATAGCAACTACAATGAGATTGCCGGCATCGTCATAATCAGAAAAACAATACTAAACGATTGATCTTATTTCTCGGGGATGTGGTAATTCCCCGGTGTGTCGGCCGCTTCTTGAAATTTATCAAATTGACTCAATGATCCTGCCAGCTGCTTTTTCACATCGTCCCAAATGGCGAGATGGACGCCAACTTTTTCCTTCCACTGTGCCTTTTCATCCGAACTCAACCGATTTAACTTGACGCCGGCCGAAGTCATTTGCATCTCTGCGTGGGCCCGCGCCACCGGCACTTTGGCATGATTTTGCCGCATGGTCATTTCGCTGGCAAAATCGATCGATGCCTTCAGCGGCTGCGGTAGCCGGCTGAACCACTCCAGATTGCAGAAATACATTTGGGCATCCTGAATAATATCGGCAAAGGTAATTTGAGAGAGGAGATTTTTGAATCCGAACACATAAAGCGCGCCTATGGACGGGTCCAGGGCACTCACACTCCCCAATCGGATCGCATTGGCCGCCTCCACCCACTCGACCAAAATGGGATGGGCCCCCAACTGGCGGTAAAGGCGCTGGAGGATGGTTGAATTGGGAATGCGGAATTTGATGCCGCGCATCTGCTCGGGTGTCGTGATTTTTTCTTTTACCCCTTGGCCCATGGCCAGGGTACGCGGATCGATGCATGGATACCAAAGCGGTTTGAATCCCCTGGCCTCGATCTTGGGATGGATCTTTTTTTTCCAGGTATCGGAAGTCACCAGGTTAACGAACTTTTGGTTTTCACTGCACCAGTAGGGAAGGTTAATAAGGTCAACCTCGGGCACAAACGGCGAGAAGTTGGAAATGGAACACTGCCCAGCCTGGATGATCGCATTCTGAACGTTTCGGGCCAGTGCCCCGCCGGACCCCACCTGTCCGGATGGCTCCAACTGCACGTAAATCTTCCCGAGACTGGCATTTTGGATATTTTCCTTAAAATCAAGCTGCATGATCGGGTAGCTTCGTGAAACCCCGGGGGCATAGGCCGTCCCCAGGATCATGGTATGTTCGGCAGCAGCTTCTAACTCCGTCTCTTTTCGGCCAATCTGGTCGGCGGCTTCTTCAGCGCCCAGCGCGTTTCGTGACAGGGCGACCAGTGCAGCCGTGATGCCAAAACCGGCGCTCAATTTTAGGAAACGACGGCGTTCGGTCGAAGTGAGCACTTGGTCTTTGCAGTCTTTTTGCATAGTCCCAAATCCGTTATAAGGTTGTGGTGAAAACAAGCGCACGCCACACCAAATTGCTTTTCATCCGAAACCGATCAATTAATCAACCAGAGTGAAATCCATGGGACGTAGCCGATCAACAGCGCGATGGCGAGCATGCAAAAAACAAACGGAAAGACGTATCTGGAGATGGATACGATCGGTACCCCGGTGACGCCTGAAACCACGAACAAGTTCAAGCCCATGGGTGGGGTAATAAAACCAATACCCAGGGAGGTGATCATAAATATGCAAAAATGAACTTCGTTCATACCGATTTCCAGGGCCAGCGGCAGCAGCAAGGGAGCCAGGATGACGATATTCGGCGTCGTTTCCATGACGCAGCCGGCAATCATCAAAATGGCGACCATGATGATAATGATCAAGTAGGGATTGCTTGTCAGAGAGGTCATGAAACTCACGAAGGCCTGGGGAACCTGCAGGCTGGCCAGGGTCTGGGCCAGGGGCAGGCTCATGGCGATGATGGGCACGATCACACCGCTCACCTTGGCAGAAGTTTCAAGAATTTTCGGGATATCACCGAGCTTCAACGTTTGCTGGAAAAAGCCGATAATGATTGCGGTCAACGCCGCCACGGCCGCACTTTCCGTTGGGGTAAAGATGCCCGAGTAGATGCCGCCCAAAATAATGAAGGGAATGAGCAGTGCAAAGCGTCCCGCGTAAACCGTTTTCCGCCAGTATTGAAAATTGAACCCCGTGGTGCTGTTCTCGTAACCTTTCATCCGGTTGACCACAGCATTGGAAAACATTATCGAGAGCAGAATCAGCACACCGGGAATGGCCGCAGCCAGAAACAGGGTTGATGCGCTGATGCCCAGCACCAGTCCGATAATGATGTACGATATGGATGGCGGGATTAAAATCCCGGTGCATGCACCCGCCGCCACCAGTGCACAGGCGTAGGGCTTGGGATAGCCTTTGGCCGCCAGGCGGTCGATGGTGATCCTGCCGATGGCTGCGGCGTCGGCGGCATCAGAGCCGCTGATGCAGGCAAAAAAACCGCAGCCCAGCACGGTGGACGTTCCCAATCCGGATCGCGTCGAGCCCATGGTGGCTTCGGCCACGTCCAGCAGCTTGCCGGACAACCCGGTTCGCACCAGGATGTCTCCGGTAAGAATGAACAGGGGCACCGCGATCAAGGCGAAGGAATCGATACCGTCGAACAGCGCCTCGCCCAGCAATGTCGGCGGAAGGACGCCCGTGATTAACAGCATGGCGAACGAGCCGACACCGATGACGACCCAAATCCGCACGGCCAGCAAAATGAGCACGACCATCGCTATCAATGGAAGAAAGAAGCCCCATCCGAGAATGATTTCTTCTTGCTGCATCAGGTATTGTTGAAGCATGTGGTTACTCCTAGTCGAATAGTTTTTTACCCTCGAATACCGGTCGACCGGCTTTGAGGTCGGAAACGTCTCGGATGATGGATTGAATCAGCCTTACCAGCATCATGGCGAACCCGATCGGCACGGCAGCCAGAAACCAGGCCAGACTGATGCGCAGGCCATGGGTGACCGACCCGAACTTTATGGATACCAGAACACTTTCAAGGGACCACCAGAAGGCGAGAACAGCCAGCACAATCGTAATCAGATCGCCCAGAATCATGATCACCGCCCGTGTGCGGTTGCCGACGAATGGCAGGATGACGTCAATGCGGATGTGTGCGCGCGCCTTGATGCCGGCCGATGCCCCAATCCAGGACACGTAAATAAAGGCGTAGCGCGCAATCTCCTCAGCCCAGATGGAAGAGTAACTGAGTGCAAATCTGCGGAACACTTCCATAAAAATTACCATCACGATCAGGGCATAAAGCGGCAACAGCAGCCATCGCTCACCGTTTTCATCAATATTGTGGAGGATATTTCGAATCGTCATGCGTCACATCCTTATGTTCCTGCAAATATTCATTTGTGAACCGGCGGCGCTTCATTCGAGATTGGCGCCGCCGGGTATCATGATCTAAGCCTTGACATCATGCACGTAGTATCGGCCCATCGTATTGGCCGCTTCGAGGAACGCATCAAATTTATCCAACGATCCGGCCAGCTCTATCTTGAAACTGTCCCATGCAGGCAATTGAGCGCCGGCTTTCTCCACCCACTGCTTCCTTTCATCCACCGTGGGTACATAAAATTTTACCCCGGCTGCGGCCAGCTCGGCCATGGAATAGGCGCGGGCAGCCGGCACTTTGGCCAGATTCTGCTGCATCGTGACTTCGCTGGCGAAATCGATGCCTTCCTGTATATTTTTGGGAAGTGAGTTGAACCATTCGAGATTGCAGGAATAAACCTGACTGTCAGGCACGGCTCCGTTGAAGGTCACCCAGTCCAGTATATCTTTGAAACCGAACACATGCAGCGCTTCTACGGAAGGATCCAATGCATCCGCCACTCCCTGCTTGATGGCTGAAGAGGTTTCGCCCCAGGCCACAGGGGTGGGGTTGGCGCCCAGCAACTGGTAGAACTGGGCCAGAATCTTGGATCCGGGCACGCGGAATTTGATCCCTTTCATCTGATCCGGCGTCTTGATCGGGCCGGCAACCCCTTTGCGCGTGGCGACCACACGCGGGTCGATGACGACATACCACAGCACCTTGAAACCCGATGCGGCCACCTTGGTATGAACCTCATTGCGCCACACATCGGAATTGACCAGGTTAACGAATTTTTGATTGGTACCCACCCAATAGGGAATGTTGATTAAATCGGTCACCGGAGCGAAAGGGGCGAAGTTGGAAATGGAGTGCTGGGCGGCTTGTATCGTACCGCCTTGAACTTTTTGGACCAGCGCGGAGCCGGCGCCAAGCTGGCCGCCCGGCGCCAGTTTGACATAAACCTCTCCATTGGTGCAGTTTTGGATATTTTCCTTCATATCCAACTGCATGATGGGGTAGCTGCGGTCGGCCGTGAGTACATAGGCCGTGGCGATATTCATCGTGTGTTTGGCCGCCTTTTGGCGTGTCTGTTCCTCCTTGGCAACCTGCGCACTGGCCTCTTTCGAACCCAATACGCCGCTGAACAGCGCTACCGTGGCAGCGGTAAATCCAAATTTGGTGGTCAATTCCATGAAACGACGCCGCTCTACCATTTTCAGGCCGGAATCCTTCTGTCTGTCATGGGTCATTTTTCATCTCCTTTTATTTCATTTGAAGATTTACTTTCAGCAGCTTCTCTCTTCAAAGCCGCTACGATCAATGCAACGCAAGCCACGGACAGCAGGAGGAACTCGGCCACATTTCCTAAATGCGGCAGATTAAGACCATAGGAGACCGTCGCTTTACCGAAAAGCACGTTGACAAAGTATATGGCGAAAAGAATGTAAAAGGTATACAGGGAAACTTTTCCTCCCTTAGCGTTGGTCTTGTTGTTTTGTTCTGCCGCCATGGCGTTTCACCTCCGGGTTACGCTTACTGGTTTTACGATCGCTTGCAGAATATCTCGAAAAGGCGTTATCATCCTTTTGCCGTATACGGGTCCAAACAGCCCGGTTTTCTATCGGTTTCACTCCGGCCCGGATGCCGCTATCGGTAACCGGACCGGAGTGAAGACCGTTGTGTTTCAATGTTTCCGTGACGATTTCTTGATCTAGACACTCTCGTAGCGTTTGGTCAGGACGTACGCTTCATGCACAAGGATTTCCTGTAGAACGGGAGAACGGTCACAATTTATGGCCCCGGCTCTGTAACTGGGTTAATACTTTGGATGCTGATATACCTTGAAATCCCATTTTTTGCCCGGGTTGTACTTGGTCAGACGCCAGTCACAGGCGCGTGCATGCCCTTCCATTCCTTCAATGCGGGAAAGGCGGGAAGAATATTCACTGATCAGGCTGCTTACGTTATTGTCAACGGGCTCCTGATATGTCAGGATTTTTAGATATTTATGTACATTCAGGCCGCCACTGAAATGGGCTGCTTTTTTCGTCGGCAGGACGTGGTTGGGGCCGGAACATTTGTCTCCGTGGGTAACGGTACTGACCTCACCCATAAAAAGAGACCCGTATGAACTCAGGCGATCAAGCCACCATTCAGGATTGTCAACCAGTACTTCAAGGTGTTCAGGCGCATATTGGTCGCTTACCTCTACCACCTCTTCAGGGCTGTCGCAAAGAATAATCTCGCCGTAATCTTTCCATGACTGGGCAGGCGTGGCCGGATCCGGCATATCCGCGATAAGTTTGGGCATCAGTTCCATCACTTTATCACAGAGTTCTCGGGACTCGGTGAAAAGCCATACCGGAGAGTTGGTGCCGTGCTCACCTTGGGAAAGCAGGTCAATGGCAACCGTCATGGGATCAGCGTTGTTATCGGCAATAACCGCAATTTCGGAAGGTCCCGCAAAGAGGTCAATGCCGCAAACGCCTTCACTCGCAAGAATCGCTTTGGCCTCGGCAACAAAGGCATTGCCCGGACCGGCGATGATATTTGCCGGCTTGTCGGTAAATATGCCGTAGGCCATGCAGGCGATTGCCTGTACGCCGCCCATCTCAAGAATGATGTCGGCACCGGCAAGATCCATGGCGTAACATACGGAGGCATCGATGGCTTCTCCGCGTGGGGGCGTGGCGGCCACGATAAAAGGAACGCCAGCAACCCTGGCGGTGGCAATACTCATGAGTGCGGAACAGGTGTGCGCAAAACGCCCACCCGGAATATAGCATCCCGCCACATCCATGGGAATCACCCGCTGTCCGGCACGCACGCCTGCCGGAGTGACCATATCAAAATCTTGAATACTGTCTCGCTGTGCTTTGGCGAACGCGGTAATCTGTTCGTTTGCAAACTGAATATCCTTTTTCACGTCTTCAGGAACGCTGGCAATAAGACGGGCTTTTTTCTCGGGAGAAAGAATGAAGTCCTGATCCCAATTGTCAAACTTTTTTGCAATCGCACGAACCGCATCTTCGCCGTTGGCACGGATGTCCGCAAGAATGCCTTCTACTACCTTGCGCGCTTGACTGCTGTTTTCTTCGGCTGAAAGTTCTGCTTTTTTAATGTACTCCATTTTTACCATCCTTATGAGTTTTTGCTTGTGTTACCGTAATTTAAAACCCCATTTCCGCAAAAGCTAAATAAAAATAAGGCTCCCATGTGCTGCGTATCACTCTGCAGAAGTGCAGAGTGGTACGTACACAAGAAGCTGACCAATATGGTTATGCACTCTCGTACAGTTTGGTCATAATAAATTCGCGATGTCCGAGTACTTCCGCGGAAGTCAGCCGACCGTTCGCGGTACGGATCATCATTTCAAGAAGCTTGTCACCTGCTTCATCCAGGTTCATATCCCGACGGAGCAAGCCGGAAACGTCAACATCGAAATGTTCTGCCATGGTTCTGAGCGTACGCGGGTTTGAGCAAAGCTTGATAACAGGCAGGATTGGATTGCCTATAATGTTGCCCTGTCCCGTGGGGAAGAAATGAATGACAAAGCCGGAAGCGGCACAGAGCGTAACCTGTTCAGCCGCGGCGGAAGAGGAGTCCTGAAACCAGAGGCCCGGGCCGGTCGGCGCAAACGCCTTTTCAAGACAACCAACAACGGGTGCCTTTTTGCCGATTTTCTGAATATTGCCAAGTGCTTTTTCTTCAATGGTAGTCAACCCGCCCTCGATGTTGCCTTTTGTCGGTTGAGAGTCTGAGAGATCACTGGTCTTGTTGTCATCGACAAGTTTGGCATAACGATCAAAGTAGAACTGAAAATCTTTTCTTACTTCATCATTTGCACAGCGCTCCAACACAAGGTGCTCACCACCGGTTAATTCAGTTGTTTCACCAAAAAGAAGCGTGTTGCCTTTCTCATAGAGTTTGTCGTAGGCATTACCAACGGTCGGGTTGGTTGCAATTCCTGAAGTCGTATCGGATTCACCACACTTGGTGGCGATCCACAGCTCACTGACATCACACTCGGTCCGCGGATATTCACTCGCCATATGCATGAATTCTTTGGCTTTTTTTGAGGCAGCACAAATCGTATTGTAATCACCATTCTGCTCAATGGAAAAGCCCATGACCGGCTTGCCGGTTTCCGCGATACCTTCGACAATTTTATTGGTCCACTGGGGCTCAATACCGATAACGATGACCGCAGCAACGTTGGGGTTTGAACCGGCCCCAATGAGGGTACGAAAGTGCAGATCGAGGTCAGCACCGAACTGAAGGCGACCATAGGCATGGGGAAGTGCCAGGGTGCCCTTTACATTGTTGGCAACCGCTTCACATGCAGAGTTAGAAAGGTCATCCAGTGGAAGGATTACTACATGGTTACGAACACCAACCCGACCATTTTCACGACGATAGCCTAAAAATTTAGTTTCCATTTCTTACCACCTCTTTGTTTTAACGTTATGTACGTGAAGATGATCGCCTTTCTTGATCGGAGCGACAACTTTGCCTATATCGGTGTTGTATTTGATCACGGTGTCACCCTCCGCAAAATCCTTTAGAGCTACTTTGTGACCGATTGGGATATCACTTAGAATTTTAATTGTAATAGTTTCATCTTCTTTCATGATCCATCCGGTGATTTCCTGATTGGCTTTCAAACCTTCAACCACCACAACACCTACGCCATCCACGGCTTCATGTACTAAAAAATCGGGTGCCATTATATCCCTCCCAAATGTTTAAATAAAAAACGGGGTTCTTGAATATACAAATTAAGATTTTTATATTTTTGCCGAAAACTCGATTCCACCTCCTTTTTGCTTTATGCTTTCGCTTCCACTTGGATTGAAAACACAAGCTCATTCAATTTGTTTTGGTTCACAGCAAAGATAGTGCCAAATAAATCGTCTGAAATAAGTGCTTATTTTTAAATAACTTTTTTTTATTGCCTGTTTTTGCGCCGAAAAAATGGTGCCGAATAACAATCGATGTGCCCAATATTGGTCTTTACACCGTGAGGATGACGAATTAAAACATTGATGGGCCAGGTTGTCAAACCACCGACACGATCCGTTAGCCGAACGACTGCGTTTTCACACAGGAGGTCAAATGAAATGTGATTTAGCCACACGACACCAAATACTACTTGAAATTACCAATGCCGTGATCTTTAATAAAACCAACCAGGGCTTTTTCGATGCACTTTCTGCGGAATTGAGCAAACATTTTCCCTTCGACCGTCTGAGTATCAATCTTTTTGATCAAAAAACCCAGACGCTACAATATTTCACCAAAGTTAAAGGCGTTGGTAATGGTATCATCTCGAACATGGAGCAACGGCCGTTGAAGGGTTCAATTGCCAATATGGCCATCCAATCAAAAAATCCGGTTATCATCGATGACCTGAGAAAGTATTCAAACCTATCCATCATCAAACAGCTGATGAAGGCCGGCTTGACCTCAACGATGGCCTTTCCGCTGATTGTACGCAAAAACGTACTGGGAACACTTCACTTTTCTTTTAAAGACCGACCCGCCAATCTGTCCGAATTATCGCGATTGCTGGCCGAGGTATCCAAACAGGTTGCCATTGCGGTAGACAATCTGATCGCCTATGAAAGGCTGAAGGATGAGAAAAAACATCTGGAAAGTGAAAAGCAGTATTTGATTGGCTCTTTAGAAGAATATAAGCCGGAAAATTTCTACCACATTTCACCCGAAATGTCCGAGATCATGAATTTGGTCAATCGCGTTGCAGAGATCGATGCTCCGGTATTTATTACCGGGGAAACCGGAACTGGCAAAGACTACTTGGCGCGATACATTCATCATATTAGCCACCGCAGAAGGCACATGTTCATTAAAGTCAACTGCCCGGCCATCTCTTCGACATTGTTCGAGAGTGAATTGTTTGGCCACGCCAAAGGATCGTTCACCGGAGCCGATACGCAACGCATCGGGCGCTTCGAAATGGCTGATAAAGGAACGGTTTTTCTCGATGAAATCGGCGAATTGCCGGCTGGTCTGCAGGCCAAGCTTTTACAGGTGTTGCAGGAACGGCGCTTCGAACGTGTCGGAGACAATCGGCCAATCGTTGTCGATTTCCGGTTAATTGCCGCGACCAACAGGGATCCCGAGGAGAGCATACAAAAGGGAAAGTTAAGAAAGGATCTCTACTACCGGTTGAATGTCATCCGTGTTCATGTGCCTGCGCTACGTGAGCGGAAGAAAGATATCCCCCTGTTGATTGACAAGATCAACCACATAGAAGCCGATCTCATTCACCAAATCGCTCCGACCTATAGCCAATCGGCGCTTGATCTATTGGCTGATTATCATTGGCCGGGCAATGTTCGCGAGTTGAAGAATCTTGTCAAGCGTATGATTATCCTCAACTCTGGCGGTAGCGTCAGCATCGATGACGTTAAAAAAATGATCGACCTAAAAGATATGTGTGACGAAACACCCGAAGCGCATCTTCCCACCCTGGCAGAGTCCGAGCGCAAATCAATCGAACAGGCGCTGATCAAGTGCAAGGGGGTCATTGGTGGTAATAAAGGGGCCGCTCGCCTGTTGGGTGTCGCACGCTCTACCCTCCAATATCGTATAGCCAAACATGGAATAAAGCCCAAAAAAGTTATTATGCTGGACGATTGAGGAATGAGAAATCAGCGACCGCCCACGTGATGTTTCCAATTTCCGAGACGGTGTCATCGATACGTAAAAACAGTGGAATGGAAGGGTGGCGGTTCAGCAGAGCTGGAGGGTCTCAACGGTGTAATCGGCCAGATCAACGACCAGTAATTTGTTCCTGAGGGTATTATCATTTTGAAGCAGCACTTTGAGGACCTCGGCGCACTCCAGGGAGGCGATGAGGTTGACCCCCGGTGACAGACAACCCAATCGGGTTTCCGCGCCCTTGGTCGTCTTCAGCTGATCTTCGGGCCCGTAGATGGTTTCGAGCCCGTTGTCTTCGGGAAAGATGGTGGTCACGTGTCCGGAAATGCCGGCGACGGCAGCAGAAACCATGGGAATGCCGGCACGCTTGGCCGCAGCCTCGAGGGTGAACCGGGAGTGGATGTTATCCAGGCAGTCCACCACGAGGTCGCATGAACCCAGCAGGGTGTCCGCATTTTCGGGCGTCAGGAAGGCGGAGGTGGCGACCACCTCGATGCCGGGGTTGATCGTCTTCACGCGCATGACCGCGGCGTCCACTTTCGGCATGCCGATGCGGTCGACATCGCTCAACAGCTGGCGGTTGAGGTTATGGGCTTCAAACACGTCCCCGTCGACCAGGCAAAACCGACCGATTCCCATGCGTGCCAATGTCTCCGTCACCGTGCCGCCTAAACCGCCCAGGCCCACGATGCAGACGGTGGATTCGAGCAGCCTGATCTGATCGGCTTCGGAAAGGGTTTTCATGTTGCGAAGGTAACGGTCCGGAAGGATGTGCTGTCTTAAGGCTGCCAGTTCAACCGTCCGCCCGGTGACGCCTGCCTCGTCTGCCAGTCGAATCACTTGCGCTGCTTCAATTGCCCGGCAAGGGGTGCCATCGGCCAGAGCGGTGTTCAGGGCCAGGGTGTCGAGACGGTGCGCAAGCGTATCGTTCATATATTACCCACCCGCCACCGGCGGGAAGATGCCCACGCGCTCACCGCCGCTCAACCGGGTTTCAAGGGATCGTTTGATACCATTGATGAAGATCAAATGGGCCTTGACCGTAGGAATGTCCAACCGTTCCAGCATCTCTTTGACGGAGATGCCCGGCTTGATGGGCACACGGTCCGAATTTTCGGGTGACAGGGGGCTCAGGGCGGCGAACAGCTTGAGTTGAATATGTGGCGTTGTCATGGGAAGCCTCATCCATGGTAAGTGGTCGAATCGATATGTATGATATTAAATCCTAAGACCAGACACGTGCTTCGTCAAGTAAGGCGGCGTGGGCATCGATGGTGCGGCGCCCGTTGCTTTTGACATTGTCTTGTGGCATCATCGCCCAACTCGTAAGCACCAATCAAACTAAATTGTGGAGCATAGCGACATCCTTATTCGATGGTCGACGTTCATCTTTTAAAACAACTTGGCGTTTATGGCGGTAACCCGGTCACGGATCCGTGCCGTCCGTCTCATTTTTAGGGGTGTAGTGCAGGCAATCCTGCCCCGAACTCTGGCGGACGACGAGACTGGGGGGGCGCCGGCTTTTGAAACGCATGGCCCGGCAGCCGTGGGGCCGGCGGGTGTCCCAAGTGATGTAATAGTAGTTGCATTTTCGGCAGACGATGGGGTTGAGAGGCTTCATGGCAGTGGGTTTACGCTGGCGTTTACAGGTTCATCGTTCTGGGCCCTCATTTCAATTTAGCCCAATGGCCGGGATCATGGCAAGCGCCTTTTTCCCGGTGAACGCGCGCCAATGAAAGGATCGTTTTAAATGAAAAAAATCAGTCATGCGCTGGTGACAGGTGGCGCCGGTTTCATTGGTTCTCACTTGGTTGATGAACTGGTGGCCAACGGATGCCGGGTGACGGTGCTTGATAACCTCTCCACCGGCCACCGCCACAATATCGATCATTTGAGAGATCGGATTGATTTCGTCGAGGGGGATATCCGCGACGCCGGATTGTTAGATCAGGTATTCAAGGGGTGCGACGTGGTGTTTCACCAGGCAGCGGTGGTGTCGGTCTCACAATCCGTTCTGGATCCTTCCCACTCCTGCGAGGTCAACGACCTGGGAACGGTCCGGGTGCTGGATGCCTCCCGGCGAAGCGGCGTGCGGCGGGTGGTCATGGCCAGTTCCAGTGCGGTTTACGGCGACGATCCCCGTATGCCCAAAACCGAAGACATGGCACCTAAACCCTTGAGTCCTTATGCGGTGCAAAAACTCACCGCAGAGTTTTACGCCTCGGTTTTCGGGGGGCTGTATGGGCTGGAAACGGTATGCCTGAGATATTTCAATGTGTTCGGCCCCCGACAGGATCCATCGTCTCCCTATTCCGGGGTGATCTCTATTTTCATGGACAAGGCGACTGCCGGCGACGTGCCCACCATATACGGTGACGGCGGCCAGTCCAGGGATTTTATTTACGTCAAGGATGTGGTCCGTGCCAATCTAATGGCCGCCACCGAGGCGTCTGCAGCCGGTCGGGTGTTTAACGTGGGCACCGGTGTGATGATCCGCATTCTCGACCTGTGGAAATTGATCGGCGAGCTTTCCAACGCAAAGATCGATCCGGTTTTCGATCCGCCTCGAGCAGGCGATATCCGTGAGTCCGTCTCCGATATCGATCGGATTCGACAAGCGCTGGGGTTCAGGCCCCAGATGGCGCTTCGTCAGGGGTTGATCGATACCTTAACCTGGTATCGAAACCCTTCATAATATAATGCGGGCGTGATGGGTGTGGACGGGGTTCAGGATCAGGTGGCTTCGACTTGGGCTTCCCAGAACTTTTTTACGGCCGGCCCGCGCCATTTTCCTTTGCCCGACACGGTAGGGATGTCACGCTCATCCATGTGGCGGGCGATTTTCTCCCAGCTGTCGCCGTCGGCCCGCATGGCAGTGATGATGCCCAGCAGTCTGGATTTGTCATTGTCACCGATCTTCCGATTGCCTGTGCCGGTGCCGGTAAACCCCTCCACGGCCTCACCCGGGCCGATGCTGTCCTTCGCATCCTCGTTCGATTCCGGTTCTGCTTCAAGGGGTTCACTGACGCGGGGCAGATCTTTCTCATACCCCCAATGGCGCCCCAGCATGGCTGCGATGGTTTCCAGGGCGTCGGCGATGCGGGCGTCTGTTTTTTTCCTGGCCGCCATGGCATCGGCAATGCGTTTCTGGTGGTCTGCCAGCGCGTCCAGGCTGTCTTTGACCAGGGCGAAGTTCTCACCGGTCACTTTGGCATAATAATCAGGCTTGCGTCGCTCGTTTCCCCCGCGGCGCTGGGGGCCCTTGTAGTCGGTGTAACCACCCCTGCCCCGGTCCGGTTGCTTCAGTTTTCCACTTCTCAGATTGTGCAAAAAATCATCCATGGGATCTCCTTTGTTGGGCTGTCAGATATAAACCAGCCCTGTAATAATTAGTCAACGATGTTTTCGCTGAACGATTGATTCAGGATAAAGCTTGCATTTAGATATCAGGCTGAATGCAAATCGGAATAGGCCACCGACCGTTTGCCGAAAAGGGGTGACATCAGGCCCTGCTGTTTTTTGACAGTATATGGAAAAAACGGTGAAGTAAAGATCGGGTGTTACAATTCCCGTCAGTTGGCCAGCCGTTGGGTTGTCGACCGCATCTTTGCTGGCAGCGTGTCAGGGGAGAACGAAAGGGTTGCAAAATAATCTTCCAAGCGCTCCTCACGGCGGATCAACTCAACCGTGCCGTCCAATTTGAGCAGCAGTTCTTTGGGACGCAGTTTTCCATTATATTCTTCAGCCGGTCATGAAGCGGCCGCTTTCCATATAAAGCTTGGGCATGGTGCCGTTTCGCCGGGAAAAAGCCTTGAACGCGGCGGTGATAGTCCGGGCCATGGCCGCCACATCCAGCGGGGTGTCGGCGGGTCGGTAAGGGATGCCCAGGCCGCCGCCGATGTTGATGAATTCGAACCGAATGTCCAGCGCCGCGCTGATTCGTTCCGCCTGCTCCAGCAGCATGGCGGCCGTCTGTACCATGTAGGTGTGATCCCGCTCGTTCGAAGCCAGCATGGTATGTAACCCGAATCGCCTGGCTCCCCGGTCTCGGGCCGTTTGATAAGCATCGATCAACCGTTCGTGGTTCACCCCGTATTAGGACTCCAGGGCGTGACGGATGCGGGTCATGGCCAGGTTCACATTTTCATGGCTGTTGAATGCACTGATCCGTATGTAGCCTTCGCCGCAGGTGCCGAAACCGGCACCCGGCGTGCAAACCACGCCGGCTTTTTCCAGCAGCATGTCGAAAAAGGCCCAGGACTCTTTTTCGGTCGAGACCCAGATATACGGCGAATTCTCTCCGCCGATGCATGGGTAGCCCAACGCTTGCATCTCTTGGCGGATCAGACCGGCATTGGCCATGTAGTAGTCGATGAGTTCGGCCACCTGGCGTTTACCGACATCGCTGTAAACCGCTTCCGCGGCCCGCTGTACCGGGTATGAAACCCCGTTGAATTTGGTGCTGTGGCGTCGACTCCACAGGCTGTGAACCGAGTGGGCGCCACCGGTTGCGGAAAACGCCATCAAGGTGGTGGGCACGACCGTATAGGCGCACCGGGTGCCGGTGAAACCGGCCGTCTTGGAAAAGCTTCTGAATTCGATCGCCACCTGCCGGGCTCCCTCGATTTCGTAAATGGAGTGGGGCAGGGCGTCGTCCCGGATAAAGGCTTCGTATGCGGCATCGTAGAGGATGACGGCCTGGTTGGTCGCCGCATAGTCTACCCAGGTCTTGAGTTGATCGGCCGTGATGGTGGCGCCGGTGGGGTTGTTGGGAAAACACAGATAGATCAGGTCCACCGGCTCGGTGGGTAGGCCGGGAATGAAACCGTTTTCCGCGCGGCCGTCCAGATAGACGATACCGTCATAGCGCCCGTTGCGATATTGCCCCGTGCGGCCGGCCATGACATTGGTGTCCAGGTAAACCGGGTAGACCGGGTCGGGAATGGCGATTCGGGCGCCGACGTCAAAGATTTCCTGAATATTGCCGGTGTCGCATTTGGCGCCGTCGCTGACGAAGATCTCCTCGGCACGGATATCCGCCCCACGGGCTCTGAAGTCGTTTTCGGCGATGGCTTCCCGCAGGAAATCATAACCCTGTTCCGGGCCGTACCCGCGGAAGCTGCCGTCGACGGCCATTTCATCAACGGCCTTGTGAAAGGCGGAGATACAGGCCTCGGGCAGCGCGCGGGTCACGTCGCCGATGCCCAGTCGGATCACGGCCGGGTCGGGATGACGCTGCTGGTGGGCGGCTACCCGCTTGGCGATATCGGAAAACAGGTAGGATGCCTTCAGTTTCAGGTAATTATCATTGATGCGAATCATGAGATACCTCGTTTGCGTGTTATGAGATGGGTTGGCGGCTCACCCTATCAAGTCCTGATCATCGATGGGGATCCTGGCCGTCTCTTTGTATGTGGTCATGACAATCGTGGTGCGGGTGGAGACCACCCCCTTCAGCGGGGCAATCCGTTCTCTCACCAAGCGCCCCAGCGCCCTGGTATCGGTTTCACGCACTTTGAGCAGATAACTGTCCCGGCCGGCCACGTAATGGATTTCCTGAACCTGGGCGATGGCGGCCAGGGTTTCCACCAGACCATGCGCCTCTGCCTTGCCGCTGGTGCGGACATTGATGAAGGCCACCTGGCTTTTCCCGAAGCGTTCAGGGTTGAGTCGGACTTCATAGCCATCGATGAGGCCCATCTTCTCCAGTTTGCGGATGCGCTCCAGGACCGCCGAGGGCGCCATGCCCACCCGGCGGGCGACCTCTACGTTGGGAATGCGCGCTTTTTTCTGCAGAATTTTAAGAATTTTTAGGCTGATATTGTCAATCATTCTTTTTTTTCCTTATTAATGGCAAAAATATTCTTAAAATAAGATTATGTCAAGAATAATATTCTCTAAAAAACGCATCGATTAGAATTTAAGCAATCTGGTCGACCAGAGAAAAAGATTGAAGTCTTGATGCTTATTCTCTATGCATGATTCAAGATTCAACACCGGCTGTTTGAACGAATCCCTGGCCGGGAAAAGTTTCCATTCCAAGCGAGCCGCAGGAGTCTGTGATGCTGAAATTCGTCATAATCGGCCTGGGTGGGTGCGTCGGGGCGATCCTTCGCTACCTCGTGGCCGGCGGGGTGCACACGCTGGCCAAAACTGAATCCTTCCCGGTGGGAACCATGACGGTCAATGTCGCCGGCTGCCTGCTGATCGGTATCGGCGGCGGTCTCATGGAGAACCGTCAGTTTTTTTCTCCGGAGTTGCGGGCGTTTCTTTTTGTGGGCATCCTGGGAAGTTTCACCACCTTTTCCACATTTGGCTTGGAAACCTTCAACCTGGCCAAAGAGGGACAATGGCTGGCCTCCTTGGGAAATGTGGGCATCAGTCTGATCCTGGGATTGGCGGCGGTTTTGGCCGGCCACATGCTATCCCGGCTGCTTTGATCTAACAACAGCTGTGCATGAAAAGGGGGAGGGGATGACTGTATTTAAGGAAGCCGGGCAACTGCTGCGGATATTCATCGGTGAATCAAACAAGCACAAGCGCATGCCCCTTTACGAATGGATTGTTCAGCAGGCACGGTCCCAGGGTATGGCTGGAGCCACCGTGCTGCGGGGGATCCAAGGGTTTGGCGCAAACAGCCTGATTCACACCACCAAGATTCTCAGGCTTTCCGAAGACCTGCCCGTGGTCGTGGAGATCATCGACACCCAAGAGAAGATCGAATCCTTCCTTCAGACCATCGATCACGCCATTACCGAAGGCATTGTCACGGTGGAAAAGGCCCAGGTGCGCATGTACCGGGCCGGAGGGAAAAAAGACGGCTGACGGTCGGCGTTATTGAGATGCGTCATCGTCCACCTCATGATCGTTCGTGGAACGGTCGATCAGCATCACCCGCCTCATGCGAAACACAAACCCGATGACCATCACGATACTGATCAAAATGATCAGGCTGGCGGCAAAAAAGGTCATGATGAAGGAAAACGGGTCCCCGAGCCTGTAGGATGCCGCCAACAGGGAAAATCCGAAAAAGACAAAAAAACAGGCCACGCCGGTGAGCATCAATTGTCCAAGCCACCACCAACGGCCATGCTGCCGAACGATATAACCGCCGTCCGCCTGTCGATCGGTGTCTTGGGCCATGGGGTCAGAACCTCAGAGACAGGCAGGTCAGGCCGCCGTCCATTTTCCTGAATTCGCTGACGTCCAGTTCGATGATCGGCTTACCCAGGACCTGGAGCCTTTTCCGCGTGTCGGGAAACCCGGCGGGCATGATCAGGCGATCGTTGAGCAGCAGGGTGTTCCCCGCATATGCTTCGTGCGGCGAAACCACGATTCGATGGAAGCCGGCCAGGGCCGGATGATCGGCAAAGTTTCGGGTGAGCAGCAGGGTGTCCTCGCTTACCGCATTGACACTGGATTTGAAATGCAAGCCGGCGGCAACGGGCACCGGCGTCCAGGTGCAGCCAAATCCGGTCACGGCCTCACCCAACTGTCGGGCACCTTGTTGGTTGGTCCTGTCGGACAGCCCGATAAAAAAATGACGGCCGACCATCAGCACATCCCCGCCGTCGATGGTCCCCGGTGGCTGGACCCATACGGTTTTGCGATAATGCTGCAGGGCGGCCGCGATCGACCGCACTTCCCCCCTTCTCTGAGCGGCGCCCGGATTGGTGATCACCGCTACCTCCGGGGTCACCACGGCCGCATCTTCCACAAAATGGGCATCGGGATGTCCTTCCAGCGGATCGAGTACGGTCACCGACAGCCCGCAACGGTTCAAGGCATCGACATAGGCATCAAACTGGTCCAGGGCTTTGATGTAGTCCGGGGGGCCCAGCGTTGATGTGGTGATGCCGGAGGCCATATCCTTGCCGGGTCGCCTGGTGATGGCGTGGGTGAATGTCATGATTCTTCCGTCCTTTATGGTTTTAACATTCAGACAGGCCAGTTGCCCGTCATTTTGTCCCTGATGGTCGCGTTAGGACACCCATAGCAGTGTTGTCCGCTAAAATAAACCGCATTCCCATTCTATACTGACGTGTTGCCCAGGTTCAAGCCGCTTGATCGCTTTAATCTGATCCTCCATTGGCCTTATAAAGGTCGTTCCGACGCTAAAGTTTATCGAAAATAGGTCGATGTGCTAATTGACGATGAAAATTTACGGGGCCACGCATATTAACGTTCGACAATATGAAAACGGATTAACCCGAAAACCGATGGGCTGGCATCTTTTCCAATCCGATCGCGATTCCAGCCGGTGTCCGTTTTAAATGATGACCCAAAATAGAACCGCGCCGCAGAAGGCTTCATTTATTTGTTAATCCAGTCAGGAGGCAGATTCCATGTTTCAAAAATTCAGAAATCTTAAGCTCAGAACAAAAATGGCGATTTCAATTTGTTCGGCGGCCTGGCTCGCCTTTGCGGTGGCCATCACCTACATCGGCTACAATGCCAGAAACATGGCTGAAGCCGAAGCCCTGGACAAGGCGCGTGAGTCCGCCTACCGCTATGCCAACGTGGTCAAGGCGAAACTGGGGCAGTCGATGGACGTTGCCCGAACCGTGGCCTATTCCTTTCAAGGTATGAAACAGCAGGGGGTTCCGCCCCGCGATATGATGGATGGTATTTTGAAGCAGGTTCTGGAAGATAATCCAAGCTTTCTCGCCGTCTGGACCTGCTGGGAACCCAACGCCCTGGACGGAAAGGATTCCGACTTTGCCGATGCCTTCGGCCACGATGAAACCGGCCGTTTTCTGCCTTACTGGAATCGTTTGACCGGGGATATCGATGTGGAGCCGCTGGCAGATTACACCGATCCTGAAAAAGGAGCCTACTATCTGCAAACCTTGACCTCCGGAGAGGAGATGATTTCCGATCCGGTTCCGTTTACCGTTGGTGAACAAACCCAGCTGAAAACCGTGCTCTCGGTTCCTGTCCGGTTTGACGGAAAAACCGTTGCCGTGGTGGGTATCGACATCCCGGTTTCCGCCTTCACGCCACTGGTACAGCAGGTCAAGCTCTTTAATACCGGCTATGGATTTCTCATCGCCAACGACGGTGTCTTTGTGGCCCACCCCACCAAGCAGGCCAATGTGGGCAAGCACATGGACTTTTTCGCATTCGATAAAAAGGTTATCCAAGACGTGACGGCCGGTCGCGAAACCAGCCAGTACAAGGTGTCCAAGACCACCGGCAACAAGACGTACTATATCCTGGCACCCATTGCCGTCGGGTCGGCCAAAAAGAAATGGAGCCTTGCCGTCAATCTTCCCATCGATGAAGTGCTCAAGCAGCCGCGCAAGCTTTTCTATACCACCCTGGTCCTGGGAAACGTGGCCGTACTCATCCTGCTGGGCGTCGTCTACCTGATTTCCGGCGGAATATCCCGGCCGGTCGTCGAGATTGCCGGCGTGGTCAACAAGGTGGCCACCGAACGTGACCTGACGCTTCAAGCCCCGGTCAAGACCGGTGACGAGGTCGGGTTGATGGCCAAGGCGTTCAACAACATGACCGGCGCCCTCAGAGAGTCACTCAAGGTCGCCGACATCGCGGCTGCGGAGGTGGACGCGTTTTCCGGCGAGGTGACCAAACGGGCAACGGCCAACAAGGAGCGTGCCAGCGAGGAAGAGCGCCAGATGGGTGTTATCCAGGAGACGGTGAACCAGATGGGGGCTACCGCCGGCGAAGTGGCTCAGTTCTCCCACTCTCAGCGTGACGCAGCCAACCTGTCCTACCAGCGGGTGGAAGCCCTCATCGAAAACATGCGCCAGATGGGGCAGGCTTCCGTCGAGCAGATCCAGGAGGCCAACATCGCCAGTGAACGTGTGACGGTGATGGGTGAAACCGGTGCGATGGTTGTGGCCACCGCCGGCAAGCAGGGCGAGCAGGTGGGCAAGGTCACCGATGCCGTTAAGCAGATCGATAACATTGTGACTGAAATGACGCGTGCCTCCGGCCGGGCAACCGAACACGGTCAGGAGGTCTTGACCGCGGCCCAGGACGGTGCGCGATCGGTTAAGGAAACCGTTTTGGGTATGCAGGCCATTGCCGAGTCTTCCGAGAAAATATCCGATATTATCTCCGTGATCACAGATATCGCCGAACAGACCAACCTGTTGGCCCTCAACGCCGCCATCGAGGCAGCCCGTGCCGGTGTTCATGGAAAGGGATTTGCCGTGGTTGCCGATGAAGTGGGTAAACTGGCCCAACGCTCCTCGGAAGCAGCCAAAGAGATCGGCCAACTCATCAAAGAGTCGACCAACCGTGTTCAGGAGGGAACCCGCCTGACTGAACGATCTGAACAGTCCCTGGAAAAAATCGCCAAAGGCGGTGAGATCAATCGCGAAGCCATCGACAACATTTCTCAAATGACCCAAACGTTGAACCAGCAGGCGCGAGAGGTGACGGCCCTGATGGAAGGCCTCAACGCCCTTGCCGTGGAAATCGGCGGTATGGCCGGCCGGCAGGGTAAGCGCCGCGAGGCCGCCCAGGCTGCTCTGGAAGCCCTGACCGACAAATCAAAGGTGATTTCGGAACTGGTGAAGAAGGCTGAAAAGAGCGCTGACGATGTGGGTACGGAGATGCGCAGCGTGGTGGAACGAAGTGAGCAAATGAGAGGCCTTACCGACCTTCAGTCCCAGCGATCCAAGAGCCTTATCGAAATTGCCGCGGCATCGGCAGCCCGGGCCACCCAGACCGTGGCCGGCGCCACCGAGGTCGTGGGCATCACCGAAGAGTTAAGGCAGCTGTCATCGAGCCTGACCCGGCAGATTGCCCTGTTCCGCATCGAGGAGGAAAAGGTAATTTAAGAGATGATCATATTCTGTGAAGAATGCGGCGCCAGGAACGATCTGAGATCGGACAAGCTTGGCAAGCATCTGCATACCTTTGAATGCACCGAGTGCTGCCAACGTCTGGTGGTCTCCAAACCGTCCATGGGAGAGGGCGGCCTCAATGCGTTTGCCCACATGGCGCTTGAATGCGGGCCGCAAGAACGGTCGGAAAAGCCGGTTTCTGTCATGATCGTAGACGACTCTACCCTGCTTCGCAAGATTCTCAAGGAGATGTTTGCCACCGACGACCAATTGCAGGTGGTGGGTGAAGCGGAACACGGCCTGAAGGCCCTAGAAATGGTCCCCGAACTCAAACCCGATGTGGTGACGCTCGATGTCAACATGCCGGTCATGGATGGCCTGACCACCATCAAGCACATCATGATCAAATGCCCAACGCCGGTGGTCATGTTCAGCACACTCACCGGCCAGGGTTCAATGGAAACCTTTGAATCTTTGCGCTACGGGGCCGTTGACTATCTACAAAAACCGTCCAGCCTGCTGAAAGAAGATCTGAAAAGCCAGCACGAACTGATTATCAGCAGGGTGAAAAATGCCGCCCGCGCCGGAATCGACACCATCCGCTACCTGCGTCCGGCCAAAGTGATGGGTGAGAAAAAAACAATCGGCACGCAGGAATGTCAACGCGTTTTTGCCATTGGAAGCTCCTATGGCGGATACGGATCTCTGCTGGGATTGATACCCGAAATCAGACCGCAGCTGCCGGCGGCATTTTTATCTGTACTTTATGCGGCGGCACCCCATGTCGATGCCTTTGTCAGCTACCTGGATCAGCACAGTCAGATGCCCGTGCGTCGCGCTGTGGATGGAGACCTTCTGCAATCCGGTACCTGCTACCTGGCATCGGCTTTTGAGCAGGTCACGGTAAAAAATGGATCGGGAAAACTGTCGATTCACTTGCAATCGAAAAATGACCAAAGCCCCGGACAAGCGTGTGACACGCTGATGGCGTCACTGTCCGATACCCTGAAAGACCGTGCGTCTGGAATCTTGCTTTCCGGCATTGGAGAAGACGGCATAGCGGGTATTGGCGCAATCCTCAAAGGGGGCGGAAATGCCATCATTCAGGACCCGAGAACCTGCCTGTGCAATGACACCACCGCCATGACCGCCAAGCAATATGGTCTGTCTGCGGTGCTCCCCGGGACCACAATGGCCGACGCAATCCAGAGGCACTGTCTGGATACCAGCCACTAAAAGGAGAGAGCGCTGATGAATGAACCGTTTGCGCAAACCAATCGAGAATCAACCGAAACAATAGCAACCAAGCAACTGGTGGGCTTTTTCATCGGTGAAGAGATGTTCGGGGTGGATATTCTCACCGTACAGGAGATTATCCGGGACTCACCCATCACCCCGATTCCGGATGCGCCCGACTTCCTTGAAGGTGTAATCAACCTCAGAGGCAGCATCATTCCGGTGATTGATCTTCGAAAACGACTGAAGCTCGTCCAACCGGCCCATCTCGACCCGGACGTCTGGATTATTATCCTCACCGTTGAAAGCCGTGTCACCGGATTTGTCGTTGATCGGGTCACCAAGGTGCTTACCGTCCCGGAAAACAGCATCAAACCGCCGCCCGACATCGTGGTGGCAGGCTTGAAAAGCCAATACATCCAGGGGGTGTGCAAGTTGGATCAGCGGCTTTTAATTCTTCTCGAGTTCAGCCGCATTCTTATGGTTGATGAAATCAAGAAATTAAAATCCATGAAACGATCAAAGGTGCCGGCAAGGGTTTAATCCGGACCCGCGGCATGGACGCGTTTCATTCGGTATCATTTGAAAAGGAAAAGAATGGATGGAAAAGACGATTCTGGTGGTGGACGATTCGTCCATTATGCGAAAAATGATCAAGCAGACCCTGATCGGAGCCGGCCACACCGTTGTCGGTGAAGCCAAAAGCGGCGATGATGCAGTCGTTCTGTACCAGCGGCTGAATCCGGAACTCGTCACCATGGATATCACCATGCGCGGCATGGATGGAATTGCAGCGGCCAGAGCGATCCTGGATTTCGACGCTGGTGCCAGAATCATCATGCTTTCCAACCTGGATGAAGATAAGTTTAGCAAAGAGGCGTTTCAAATAGGGGCAAAAGGCTACATCAATAAGCATAAAACGGCCGAGATTCTTGAGTTGATCGATCGTTTGTAAGCCGCTTTGTGCCGGCATGTGAATAATGCACCACGATCCAGCGATGGAAAGAAGGAGCGTTCCATGACAGACAATTCTCTGCTTGAGGATTTTGCGGATGAGACCCGAGAGCATCTGGAGGCGTTGGAGAGAAGCCTGCTGCGCCTTGAGACGGATTCGGCAGACCGCGAG
Organism: uncultured delta proteobacterium; assembly: GCA_963705435.1. GTDB lineage: Bacteria > Desulfobacterota > Desulfobacteria > Desulfobacterales > Desulfosarcinaceae > Desulfosarcina. Next base: position 77,851 of record CAVPJR010000003.1, read on the forward strand.
CTGTTGAACACGATCTTTCGGTCGATGCATACGATCAAAGGGGCGTCCGAGTACCTGGGCTTCGAGCGGATCGCCCGATTGACCCATCGTCTGGAGAACCTTCTGGATCTTTTTCGTGAGGGCAGTCTGCCTGCCGACAGCGTGGCGGTGGACCTTTTAATCGATGCCCGGGATCGGATCGGCGATCTGATTTCTCAAGTCGAGGAATCGGGCCAGGAGTCGGCGGAAATTGACGATCTATTGGCCCGGGTGGATACGATTGCCTCCGGCCGCATGTCTGCCGGCGGCCAGGCGGAGGCGGCAGCAGTTTATGACGGCGAAGCCGATACGGAACTGTTCGACATTTTCATGGAACAGCTGACCACGGGGATCAACCAGTTGCTGGAGACGGCCGGACAGATGGCCCGGAGCGAGGCAGTCGCCCAGGCGGCCGATCGGATGGCCGGCCAGGTGGACCGGTTGGCGGCCACGGCCAACTATATGGGATACGATGCCCTGTCGGCGGTGTATGACGACATGCTGTCAGCGCTGGCCACGTTTTCGTCCCGGTCGGAAACAGCCGGTGCAGATGAGATTGACGCATTGATGCAATCGGTCGTCGTCTCCGGTGTCGGCCGCATTCAGGATCTTTTCCCCAATGCCGAATCGATAAAATCGATCGATACCGGAATTGCCGTCGAGGTGCCAGGCGGTCGATCGGCGTCTTCCGAACGAAATGACCTGAGGCTGGATGAAGAAATACAACCGGGGGGCGCGTTGACCGAAGATAGTGAAGCAAACCCGCACCTTTCGCTGGAAAGGGGTGATGACCTGGATCTGGAACCGGAAGATGCGTCGCCGAAGACCCCAAGCCCGCAGGAGACAGACAATTCTCTGCTTGAGGATTTTGCGGATGAGACCCGAGAGCATCTGGAGGCGTTGGAGAGAAGCCTGCTGCGCCTTGAGACGGATTCGGCAGACCGCGAGCTGTTGAACACGATCTTTCGGTCGATGCATACGATCAAAGGGGCGTCCGAGTACCTGGGCTTCGAGCGGATCGCCCGATTGACCCATCGTCTGGAGAACCTTCTGGATCTTTTTCGTGAGGGCAGTCTGCCTGCCGACAGCGTGGCGGTGGACCTTTTAATCGATGCCCGGGATCGGATCGGCGATCTGATTTCTCAAGTCGAGGAATCGGGCCAGGAGTCGGCGGAAATTGACGATCTATTGGCCCGGGTGGATACGATTGCCTCCGGCCGCATGTCTGCCGGCGGTCAGGCGGAGGCGGCAGCAGTTTATGACGGCGAAGCCGATACGGAACTGTTCGACATTTTCATGGAACAGCTGACCACGGGGATCAACCAGTTGCTGGAGACGGCCGGACAGATGGCCCGGAGCGAGGCAGTCGCCCAGGCGGCCGATCGGATGGCCGGCCAGGTGGACCGGTTGGCGGCCACGGCCAACTATATGGGATACGATGCCCTGTCGGCGGTGTATGACGACATGCTGTCAGCGCTGGCCACGTTTTCGTCCCGGTCGGAAACAGCCGGTGCAGATGAGATTGACGCATTGATGCAATCGGTCGTCGTCTCCGGTGTCGGCCGCATTCAGGATCTTTTCCCCAATGCCGAATCGCTGGCGGCCATTGATGCGATGGGTGCGACCGCGGCACCCATTGGCAGGGCGCCATCGGGCCAACCCGTTGAACCGGACTTGCTCCCCTCTGCGGATATTGCCCAACTGCTGGCCGGCCTGCCCGCGATCGATGACGAGGAGCGGGAATCCCTTCTCTCAAGAACACTGGATGAAACCTTTTCGACCATGCTGAACAGCAACACGGATGACCCAGACGATGCACAAATCGACGGGGATCCCATTGCCATGCAGTTTTCCTCGGATACGGATGGGGCTGATTTCAGGCCTCCACCCTCCGAGAGGCAGGGCGATAGGGACATGGCGCTGGCCATCCTCGACGACTTTGGCACGGATCAAAACGACGCCACCAAAACCGTGACCGAGGGAAACGTCGATAAGAAGCCGACCTGGCCGGCTGCTGACAGTGACCCAGACGGTGATCTGTGGCCCGAGGCCGCAGCGGTTTCCATCCCGCCAGCCGAGATGGCTGAAACAGAAAGCATAACAACCGCGCGCCTTCCTGATTTTTCAACGCCGACCCCATCGGAGGCGACAGCTGCTGACGCGTCTGCACCTGAAACCTTCAGTGCGCGAGGCACGATCAGAAAGAGCATCCGCGTCGATGCGGATAAGGTTGACGACTTGATGAACCAGGTGGGCGAACTGGTGGTCAACCGCTCTTCATTTACCCAACTGTTTGCCGAAATGCGGGAAATGGCCCACTATCTCAACCACCGGTTTACCATGGAAAAAGCCGATCAGCGCCTGCTTTCAGGCTTCAGCGCACGGCTTAACGACGCCACAACGGTGCTGGGGCGGGTGTCCAGTGAGCTCCAGGAGCAAGTCATGAAGGTGCGGATGCTGCCGATATCAAGGCTTTTCAACCGTTATCCGCGTCTCGTCCATGATCTGCTCAGGGACACGGATAAAAAAATCCAGCTCCAATTCCGCGGTGAGGAAACCGAGCTGGATCGGATGGTCATTGAACAGCTGGCCGATCCCATGATCCATATCATTCGCAACGCCGTGGATCACGGCATCGAATCCCGCGACGACCGGAAGCGAAAAGGAAAACCGGAAAGTGGCGTGCTGCTGCTGGAGGCATACCATGAAGGAAGCAATGTCATCATCGAGGTGACCGATGACGGAAAAGGAATCGATCTTTCCCGCATTCGCCAAAAGGCGGTGGAGAAGCAGCTGGCTGACCGGAACACCTTGGAGCGGATGGACCAACAGGCGCTGATCGACATGATCATGCTGCCCGGCTTTTCAACCACGGACCAGGTGACGCACACCTCCGGGCGCGGCGTCGGCATGGATGTCGTCAAGCGCAGCATCGAAAAAATAAATGGGTCCCTGATCGTCGACACCCGGCAGGATGTGGGTACCCGCATCAGGATTAAAATCCCGCTGACCCTGGCCATCATACCGGCCCTGATGATTCGGTGTGCCGGCAGTCACATCACGGTGCCCATGAGCGCTGTGCAGGAGACCTTCCGCCTCGACCGGGGTGAGATTTTCACCGTCGACGGCAGTGAGATGATGCATCTGCATGACGAACCCCTGTCGCTGGTCAGGCTGAGCGACCTGCTGAACATGCCGGAACCGGCAACGGCCAAATCGGATGGTCGCTTTTTCGTTGTGGTGGTCAAAGCCGCAAATGGTCGAACCGGTCTCATTGTGGATCAGTTACTGGGGCGACAGGAAGTGGTGATCAAACCGTTGGAAGACTACCTGCAGGAAAACAGCGGGTTTTCCGGGGCGACAATTTTGGGTGACGGCAGTATTTCCCTGATCCTCAATGTGGACCAACTGGTGGTCATGGCCAAAGAACGGGAGTCTGAAAGAAGGCTGGCCGTTGCCGTGCTGTGACCGTTCAACGACCGTGAAACCCATTTTGCCTCCTATCGGGTACCGAGGGGCGAGGCGGACCAACGGCCTTTTTTGGAAACGGATTCGAGTTTGCCTGCAACCTGGAATAGAAATGGATTGACACGCGGGATATGGGAACCAAATTCGCTTCTTCCTTCGACGCATCCGCCGGATGCGGACAGTGGGTTTGCCGGGACGCTGAAGAACATCCAGCTCAACGACCTGATCCAGATGTGCTGCCTGTCCGCTTCCAGTATATGTATGCGGGTGGCCAAAGATTGCCGGGTAGGTACGATCTTTATCGTCGACGGCGAAATCGTTCATGCCGCTTGCGAGGACATCGTGGGAGAAGAGGCGTTCTATCGTATTTTGGGATGGCAGACCGGTAGCTTCGAGTCTCTTGAGGTGGGAACGATTCCGCAACGGACCATCCAGAAAAACTACCATTTTCTGGTTATGGAGGCGGCACGGCGTGTCGACGAGAAAGCCCAGGTCGGATTGAATCAGTCCGAAGCAGGATCCGGCCCGTCCGAAGAGAGAGCCGAAAATTGGATACGGGTGCTTATCGTCGATGACTCTCCCGTGATGCGGAAAATTCTTTCCAGCATGTTGACCGCCAGCAACCGGGTCAAGGTGGTGGGCATGGCCGGCAACGGTAAAGAGGCGATCGTCATGATCGACGACCTGCGACCAGACCTGGTGACGCTGGATGTGAACATGCCGGTAATGGACGGCATCAGTACCATCAAGCACATAATGATTAAAAAGCCTTGCCCGGTGGTGATCATGTCCAATCCTGGGCATGGCTCTTCAAAGACCATTTTCAATTTTTTAGAATTGGGTGCGGTGGACTTTATAAACAAGCCTACCAAAGACCAGGATATTTTTTTTCAACAGCAGAAAATTTTTGAACGGATAAGGGTTGCCGCGACGGCAGCGGTGAGTAATTTCAGGATTACGCGAATCCCCAAGGCACATACAGGCAGCCCGGACAGAAAACCGATCGACCGTGCGTGCCGCTGTCTGGTGATTGTGATCTCGGGTCCCGGTGGACACCCGGAGCAGATGAGCCTGCTGTCCGGTCTGGTACCGGCCTTGGCCGAAAAAGATGGCGCTGTCGTGGCCCTTCAGAGCCTGCCGTCATCCTTTAGTGAGCCCTTTGCCCGCTATCTGTTCGAACGGTGCGGATGCCCGGCATCAACCATCGACCATGAAACTTCCCTTTGTGCAGGGCATTGTTATGTGGGCAATCACGGCTGGCCCCTCGCGGTGGAATTAAATGGCCACCGACCGGTCATCGTCCCCGGCGCGCCTGAAAAAGGGTTGGTCCAGGTAGACCGGCTCCTGGTAACCGCCGCAACCGTTTTCAAGCACCGCCTGGCGGTTGTATTGCTGTCCGGTGCTAACACGGGCAAACAATCGGGGGTACGGGTCGTGAATGAGAACGGTGGGCGGGTCATTTTGCGGATGCGGGCTTCCGGCATGGTTGCCGAGCCGCTCGACCATGTGGTTGAGGCCGGTCTGGCCGATGCGGAAGTGAACCCCGCCGACCTGATAATAACGGTTTTAAAGGGATTTGACCTGAAACGCTGACCCGGCGAGCTGCTGGGCAGCAGACCGGCGTGCTGCCTTAATTTTGTCTGTCGCCCGAGGAAAATAGACCATGATCATTGTATGTCAGAAATGCAGGACCCGGTTTCATCTCGATGACGATGCGACCGACAAATCGTCCTTCGTGGCACGGTGCACGGTTTGCAACCATCTCTTTTCCGCATACAAGCCTAACCGTGTTCAGGAGATTGCCTTCCTCAATCTTGATCATGCCCGCCACGATCACGCCAACGACCACGTGATGACCATCAGCAACCGCAAAGGGGGGGTCGCTAAAACCACTACCTGCCTGAACCTCGGCGTATCCCTGGCCCTGCACAACAAGAAGGTGCTGCTTGTGGATTTCGATGCCCAGGCCAACCTGACGCTTTCGCTGGGGCAAAAGCAGCATCCCACATTTTATGATGCCCAGAAAGCATTCGGCAAGCCGCTGGACGATTTTATCATCCAGACAACCTATCCCCATCTCTGGTTATTGCCCTCCGGCCGGAACATGGTTCTGCTCAACAAATTGTACTTCGGGGCCCAGCATTTTGAATACATGCTCAAGGATCGGCTCAACACCGTCAAAGATCAATTTGATTTCATTTTGATCGACACCCCGCCCTCCATCGAGTTTTATACGTTAAATGCCCTTACCGCGTCCAACCGGGTGCTGATTCCCTGCCAATGCGATTATCTGTCAACCCATGGCGTGGACCAGGTGATGCAGTTGATCCGGCTGATCCGAAAAAAAGCCAATCCCCTGATTCAGTCCCGCATCCTGTTTACCATGCTGGACCAGGCCAGCCATTCATCCCGGCTGATTCTTTCCAAAATCAAGGATCTCTACCATGGGCAGACCTTTAATACGGTCATCGAGATGGACGGCGCCCTCAAAGAGGCTCAGATCCTGAGCATGCCGGCCATCCACTACAGTCAGAAAAGTGTGGCCGGTACCCAGTATATTGAACTGGCCAAGGAGATCATTGCAAACCGGGATGATTCGCTGCAGTCCGCGCCATGACACCCCGCAACAGCTATTCGCTCCAGCGCACCATGATTATCTACATTCTTTTAATCGGGTTTGCCGCTCTGCTAGTGGCTTCCGAATTTGTGTTGGACACCCATTCAACGGCGCTGAAAAAGGAACTGAGCCTTAATTACCAACGATATGCAAGCGGATCGATGGCCGAGGACCAGGTTTACGAGCCCCTGGTAAAAATTCGCAACAAAGCCATGATGATGGTGGGGGTGATCCTGGCCGTGGTGGTCATCGTGCTGACCATGTTCATTAAAACCATCACCGAACCCCTGCAGCATATGGTGGAGGTGTCCAAGGCCATCTCTGCCGGAGATTTGAGCCGGACAACCGGCGTCGAATCCAAGAACGAACTCTCCCAACTGTCCGCCGCCATCGACGACATGTCCACCAACCTGCAGGAAATCATCATGCTTTCGCGGTCGGTTTGCGATTCAGCCGGCCGGGTGACATCCAATACCATGGGGTTGATGAGAAAAGAGCGCTTGACGCCTGGAGGCTCGGTTGCCATGGAACAGCAGCTCGCCCGCCTGGAATCCGAACTGGTAATGCTGGGACAGGTGATTGATGTCTTCAAACTCTATTCAGTGGACGACCAGCCATGGCCGGGCTGAATCTGTTGGCCTTTCCGGCCGGGGTGATCATCGCTGCGCTGGCATCGGCGGTTGGCATCGGTGGGGGTATCCTGTGGATGCCCTTCTTTATCATATTCTTAAAGCTTTCGCCGGAGACCGCGGTGGTCACCTCACTGCTGGTGCAGACGGCGGGCATGGGATCGGGCAGTGTCGCATACATCAGAACGAAAACAGCAGATCTTCCGCTGGCCAGTTTTTTTCTGCTGCTGGCGCTTCCCGGGCTCGGTCTGGGGGCGCTGCTGACCCGATTGCTCTCTTCGGCCAACCTGGAGTTGGCGCTTGGGATTTTAACCCTCACCACGGCATTTATTTTTGTGTCGGCAAACCAGAAGTACACCGATACAGGCCGGGACCGGGTTGCGGTAAAGCAGGCCCGTCGCTGTGGGTGGCTGGTTTCACTCATGGCTGTGGCCAGCGGCATGCTCAGCGTGAGCATCGGCGAGTGGCTGGTTCCGCTCATGCGCAACCGGCTGAAAGTGCGCATGCGGGTTGCCGTCGCCACCAGCATCGTCACGATTTTCGGTACCTGTATTGCCGGTTCCGCGATTCACGGGATATTAGGGGCATCGGCCGATCTGAAGGCCTTGGTCTGGGCCTTGCCCGGCGTCATCATCGGCGGACAAATCGGCCCGTGGTTTGCCGAGAAGATCAACGAGAGAATGCTCAAGGAGGTTTTTATCTTTCTGCTCACGCTGATCGGGATTCATCTGATTTACAACAGCTATTAATCCAATAGGATGGTGGCCGGGTTTGAGTACCAAGGTTCGAAAAATAGGGGATAAGAAACCCCACGCCCACCTGATGCCGTTTTTGGGCTTCTTCGCCCTGCTGCTGGTTTGGGATGTTCTGGCCCGTTTCAGCGGCTGGAGTCGTGAGGTATTTCCGGGACCAGTGGTGGTGCTGGTGAGCCTGGGAGAACTGCTGGCCGACGGCACCCTGGTCAGGCATACGGTGGCCAGTCTGTTCAGGGTGACCGTGGGGTTTTATCTCGCCGCCGGGCTAGGTATTCCCATGGGTATCGCCCTGGGCATGATGAAGACTGCCAGATCCTTGATTAACCCGCTGATTCAATTTTTGCGGCCCATATCGCCGCTGGCCTGGATACCCCTGGCCATGCTGTGGTTCGGCATCGGTGATCCACCGGCCATCTTCCTGATTTTTTTGTCCAGCTTTTTCCCGCTGGTGGTATCCACCACCATCGCCGTAGATGGGGTTAATCCCACCTACTTTCATGTGGCGGCCAACTTCAATTTTTCGCGTACCGAGATCATTACCCGCCTGGTGATTCCCGCCATTATCCCGGAGGTCGTGACGGCCCTGCGGATGACGGTGACCATCTCCTGGCTGGTCGTGGTGGCGGCAGAGATGATCGCGGTGCAATCCGGCCTGGGGTTTCTGATTTTGGATTCGAGAAATGCCCTTCGCATGGATTACGTCATGGATGGCATGATCGCCATTGGCCTGGTGGGACTGACCCTGGATTACCTGATGCGCCAACTGGGCGCCCTGGAAGCCGCCAGTTGGCGTAAAATGACTCATTAAGGAGCAGGGCGTTGGGCCGCATCAACATCGAAAAGCTTAACAAAACCTACGCCAATCGCCGCAGAGACCCCCGCTGTGATGACGACCCGTTGCTGCGCCAAGGGGACCGGGTGACCGTTCTTTTTAATATCGACCTGAATATCCTGGACGGTGAAATGGTGTGTTTTTTGGGGCCGTCGGGTTGCGGGAAGTCGACGCTGCTTAGAATCATTGCCGGGTTCGAGCCGCCTTCCGATGGTCGTGTGCAGATTAACGAGAAGCCGGTCAAGGGGCCTTCCGCCGACCACATCTTTGTGTTTCAGCACAGCGGCCTGTTCCCATGGATGACCGTTGCCGAGAATGTCGGCCTGGGACTCCGTCATCTGAAAAACCGACAAGAAAGGCATGAACAGGTATCGGAATATATCGAGATGGTGGAACTCGATGGCTTTGAGCATCACTATCCCCGGCAATTGTCAGGCGGCATGCAGCGCCGGGCCGAACTGGCCCGTGCCCTTGCCGTGAACCCGGATATCATGATCATGGATGAGCCTTTCAGCGGGCTTGACTTCCTCACGCATATGAAAATGCGGGAAGAAGTGGTCAACATGCATGCGTTCATTCAAAAGACCATCCTGCTGGTGACCCACAACATCGATGACGCATTGATCATGGGCGACCGGATCGTTATTTTGGGGGACAGCCCCACCCGGGTGATCATGGATCGAACCCTGGACTTCCCCCGGCCGCGGGATTTCGAAAAATCATCTGAATTGAGCCTGTTGAGAAGTGAGTTGTTCCTTATGATGGGGGTCAACTATGCCGTTTAGCCTAACACGTATGGCCGGTTCCCGTGCGCTGACGCTGCCCATGAAACTGGGACTTTTTTTTCTCTTCTGGCTGATGTTCATCTCATGGCTTCACGACCAGTTGAACCGTCAGCCGGTGAACCAGAAGATCGTTCGCATGGGATATATGCCGGTGGTGACGAACCTGGCGGCTCCGCTTCTGGACTATGTTTCCCGTCACGGCGACGGTGTCCATTTCGAAGCCGTGAAGTTTTCCTCATTTGCCGAAATGGCTGAGGCTTTGAGAAATGACAGCATCCAGGCGGCGTTCATCATTGCACCGCTTGCGGTGGTGCTGCATCAGCAGGGAGTCGACGTGAAGGTCGTACTGATCGGCAACCGGCATGAAAGTACGCTGGTGGCGCGAAAAACCTTGAATGCGAGTCGGCTGGAAGATTTGTCCGGATGCACCATTGCTGTGCCGATGCGATATTCCGGCCACAACCTCTGCCTGCAGAGGTTGATCGAGGAGAAGGGGCTTGGCGGAAAAATTCGCGTGGTCGAAATGAACCCACCGGACATGGCGTCGGCACTGACGTCTGGTGCACTGGATGCCTATTTTGTCGGTGAACCGTTTGCCGCCCAGACCGTGATCAGCGGTGACGCCGGCGTCGTGAATTATGTGGAGTCACTGTGGCCGGGTTTTATCTGCAATCTCGTGCTAGTGAAAAGCAGCTGGATCGACGCCAATCCGTCCGTTGTCCGAAAACTGGTAGAGACGGCGGCAAGATCGGGGCTCTGGGCCGGCCGCCATCCCGATGAGGCTGCGCGGATCGTATCCGGTTACTGGAACCAGTCCGTTGAGCTGGTGCGACATGCCTTGACCACGCCACGTGGTCGGGTGGTTTTTGATCAATTTGTTCCCAAAACAGCGGAAATCCAGACCCTTGCCGATCTCATGGTCCGTTATGATCTGGCTCGGCACGCAGACATCACCGGCCTGGTGGAGGACCGTTTTGCCTTGGCTGCGTCTATCGATGGCATCGACGACCTGGACAGCATTCTCCTCAAGCGCGGCAGTCCGCCTGAAGAGTAAAGGACAACTACTTCTTGCGCAGTTGCCCAAGCTCTTCCCGAATAGCGCCCAGTTCTTTCGCCATCATTGATTTCAGTTCATCGATTGCCTTGATAACGGCATCAATGCCGAGCATTCCTTCTGAAATTCCTGGTTTCTGCGGGCCGCTGGCCACATAGGGGGTTTTCGATGCAACGATCAATGCCTTCAGCCGCTGGAATTGTCTGACCTCCTCCAGCAGCATTTTTTCTTTTTCCCTCCGGCTCATACCATCGTTGGTGACCGATTCCTCCAGGGCGGAGTAGACGGCCATGACTCGCTTGATGGTATCCGGATGGGCTTTGGACTTGTGCGCGCGGACATACTTGCCAAGTGATTTTAAAAGTTTGAGCAGCGTATGGATCACCTTGTCGCCTTCAAACTGCGTTAAGAGCCCGTCTAACTGGTCGCTTAACGTTTCAAGGACATCATCGGTGATTTCCCAGTCGATGGCCAGGATCGTGGATTTTAATTCTTTTAACGGAAGGTTGGCTTTTGGCGCCGGAGGCCCATCCATCGGCGGCTCTTCTTGGGGAGGCAATGCATCACTGAAAAAATCATCGAGACGGTTTTCCAAATCAAAGGCGAACGTATCATTCGCTTTTTTATCCACGGCGGTTCCTCCTTATAGAAGCTTTTCCCGAATCGCCACCATCGTCGTAGAGATGGCCTTTTTGACAGTGGGGATCACATTGTCTCCCTTTAGCGCACTGGCTGTGAAACTGGGAGCCTTGAGTTGGGCGTTGAGATCCTTTTCCATGGTTTCAACGTCGAGAATGGGAATTCCCTCCGTTGCCAAGTCTCGCTTGTTGTATTGGAACACCAGGGGGAGGTTGGCGATGTCTATATCGTAAAAGTTAAGATTCTCCGCTAGATTGTTCAGGGCACTGATATTGTTTTCCCTTCGGTCGACCATGGAGTCGGCGACGAAGACAATACCGTCCACACCTTTGAGCACCAGCTTGCGGGTGGCGTTGTACTTGACCTGGCCGGGAACCGTGTAGAGTTGGGTCTTAACATTGTACCCTTTGATCGCCCCCAGTTCGAACGGCAGAAAATCGAAAAACAAGGTCCGATCGCCCTGGGTCTTGATACTGACCATGTCCGATTCGATTCGGTGCCGAATCCGGCTGAAAATGTATTCCAGATTAGTGGTTTTCCCGCCTCTGCCGGGGCCGACAAAAACGAGCTTGACCTGAACTTCTTTTGTTTTGGTATTGATAAACGCCATGCTTCCGTCCCGCTTGTTGATAAGTTCGGGTGGACCAAGCCGTTACCGCGCAGGCCAACTCGCTAAGTCGATCGGGTCTTTTCAATCAGTGCTTTGACTTTTTTAATCACTTCGTCGATCTTGAGTCTAAGGTAGCCCAGTGATACATCGTTCCCGAAAATGGACACCAGCAGAAAGTCATCCATGATTTTGGTGAAATTGATGTTCTCGCTCTTGCCTTTGTGGAACAGCAGCGAGAACTCTTCTTCACCGATGATTGAGGCCATTGCACTCACCGCTCCGAAATTCCCGGCGGCCAATGCTGCCAGCGAGTAGACATCGTGGCGAACTTTACCGTCATCGAGGTTGACGATGACATTGCCGGCCATGTCGATGAGGATCACGGATTGTATGCCCAGCGTCATCAGATCGGTGGTCAACGCCTCTTCCAAGCCGTCCAGTTGTTCTTGATCCAGGATATAAGACAATGTCCCTTCCTCCTTGATAGATCAGCGCTTTCCCGGGCAACCAGCCAGCGTGGCAACTCCCGGACCGGCATGGTGCGGGTGCTCACGCGCTGGTTCACCGGTACGGTGACGATTCTGCTGCCCCTTGAGCGATTAGCGTGCAATTCCGCCCGGGTGACAACTGCAGGTTCAATCTTTCGGAAACGATTTTACCGGTTCACGTGCGTTTAATACCCTTTTTTGCTTTAGGTTTTCAAGTTTTTTCTATGATTTTAAGTACTTTTTTTTATGTGGGGTGGTTCCGGTGAAATACCGCCCACACCGGTCGGCCCTACGGCCACTTTTTTTCCGGACAAGCGCGGCTGGTTGGCAGGGTTGTCCAATAATCTGCTAATCTCTCGTAACTGTTGGTTATTCACCATTATCCCCTTGAATCGAGACTTGATTTTTGCATTTGAAAAGGGATACAGTGCCGTTGACGAATGTCACCATGCGTCACTTCAGGGTATGGTTTTGCCAACCATGGCGCCATTCTGCCATGCCTGGACAGACGTGCGTGCACCCGGGCGTGCATACGGACAACCGCTTCGGGGACCTTGTCCATACCTGTCGCAACCCGGAGCAATTTTGGTCGACATATGCAGGAGACAACACCGATGCATGATCCCACTTGGCAGGCGGAAAAAAAGAAAATCCTGACCCGCCTTTCAATTGCCATTTACAAGATGACCGACGAACAGTTGATCTCCCTGTTGCATCTGTTCAAAGACTTGAACCTCAAGGACAATGAAAAACTTCTGGAAATGCCAAAGCCCCATTCGGAAGGCGTTGTTGCGGCCAGAGACCGGCAACTGCTCATCGCGCGTTTTTTTCTTCTGATCAATCAATTGTCCGAAGCGGATCTGCTGAAGTTCATGAATCGATACGAACAGAAGCGGTTTGCCATGCTCCGGGAATTCCCCCGGGTTCCCTGCAATATTACCCTGGACCTGGCTGCTGGTGGGCGTGCCATCAACTGTTCCGCCATGGATATCAGTGCCGGCGGGATGTTTGTGGAAAGCTGTGAGTCGTTTGCCATGAACCAGCTTGTCTCCATCTGTTTCTCGGTGGTCGAAAACCAATTGGCCCTCAAAATCAAAGGCCGGGTGGTGCGCTTGGAGCAGGGTGGCATCGGGGTACAATACGAATCGCTGACCAACTATCAGATCGAAATCATGAAAAATATGATTAGCCGCCTCCAGCGTCAGGCCAGTTCGCTATACCATATAGACTGAAACGACCGTCTCTTTTGGGTCTTCCCGACCCTATCACCACCGGCCGGACGATGCTGATACATGCTGCCGCCCTTATGCGGCAATGCCGGTAGATGAACCATTGAAATTGGAACGCACCGTGCCATATAATTGCCAAGGGCAGGGACTGAGTGAGTTCACAAAGGAGTTAGACTGGACATGATTGACGTTCGAAGCCAGCATTTTGAAGTCAGTAGTGAGCGGCGGCAATTCCCCCGGCTGGAATTTCGCTGCACGGCACTTTTCGGTCATCTCAAGGATGTGCTCAAGGTCACCGATTTGAGCCTGAACGGCCTGTTTGTGGAGGTGAGGGATAAATCCGGCCTTGATCCGGGCCGCTTGGTCAGCCTCGCGATCAAGTTCCCCACCGAAGAAAAAGCGGTTCTTTTAAAGGCCAAAATCGTCAATGTCAACAAAAGGGGCGTGGGGTGCCATTTTGTAGATCTGGCCCCCAAAACGTCTGAGGCCATCAAAAACTGCTTCGAAACCTTCAGGGACACCCTGCCCGTTCGCTGACCCCATGATCCGGGAGACGCTTTATCTGCATCTGCCGGATCCCAATGGGTCGCCTTTACCCCCTCCCGGTGTTTTCCAGATGCGAAACGATGGCCAACGCGGATTGGATGGCATTGCTGTCACGGTCTACCCGCGTGAGTGGTTCCATGGCCGAAACCATCGCATTGATCTGGGGGTCGTAATAGACGCCGCCTCCGATTTCCGCTTGAATCATCAGATGCTTTTGCGACACCATCTGGATGATCCGCCCGGCATTTTTATCCCGCGGTTCCCTGGCCATATTGGTGATCAGGGTGGGGCGAATTCGCTTCAGGTGAATTGCCATTTCAGCCGCATCCGCCGGATCTCCGTTTTCGGCCACGCGATCCAACAGGGTGCTCACGGTTCTCACCTGAATGTCGTTTTTGGGGTCCATGGCCGCTTTTACCAGCCCCCCCAGAGACGGCCGGCGGCTCGTCAGTCGGCTCAAGGTCCGATAAACGGCGTTTCTGACGAAAGCATACGCGTTTTGAATCGCAACGGGCTGTGGGGTCATCACTACAATCTGACGGTCGGCAGATAGAAAAAAGTCAAGGGTATTGAATCCGGTGCCGGCCCCCAAGTCCAGGATCACATGATCGGCATCGATTTTGGAGATCGCCTGAAGGATTTTTACCTTCTGGGTATATTGGAGATTGGCCAGGGTCAACACCTCGCTGGCACCGCAGATGATTCGAAGGCCCTTCTGCTCCGTGCCCATACAGACCTCGTCAAGGGTCGCGCACTGGCGGTTGATAAAGTCATTCAGGGTTCTGCTGGGGGTGCGGATGCCCAGGAAGGTGTGAAGGTTGGCCCCGCCCAAATCTCCGTCGATGACCACCGTTTCCTGGCCTTTCTCGGCCAGCGCCATGGAAATCAAAATGCTGAGAACGCTCTTGCCAACGCCTCCTTTACCGCCACCCACGGCCCAGATTTGCGGTGATTGGGTCCGCTCTTTTTCCGTGTGCTGGTTTTGCATCTGTTTTTATCCCTTCGAATTGAACCCTCCCCGCGGCAAGCCGCGGGGAGGGTTCACCGTGAGGATGAAAGTCTATTTTCAGTTCGCTCGCTAACCCCGCCGCAATCGGCGAGGAATGCGCTCGCTATCGCGGTTCAGTGTCGCACCAGATGATTCCACAGATTCCAGATCATGTCCTGTTCGTCGTTGGATATGGTACAGAATGCATTCAGGGCGATTGCTGTTTCTTCGGCCATCGGATCGAACGTGATACCGACAATATGGGTCGGACGGGTCGTCCGGCCGACCGTTTTCCGCCAGGCCACATTGCCGGTCAGTCCATCGATTACCGTTCGATTCCCTTCAAGGATCGTCAGGATCGGTTTTTGTTTGAGCAACGCGTCAATATCGGAGCGGGTGGTGTCATTTTTCAGGGCCACGCAAATGCCGCCGGTTGAAAGGTCTCTGGTGGTGCCGTATACGACCCGCTTGTTTCCGGTGTCGTCCGACGTCAATTCGATGCTGATGTCCGCCGGCAGGCAGTACCGACAGGACCGGCGAACCGTCTGCCAGGCCCGGTTGCCCTGCGGCGTCCGGATCCGGCTTAATCGTTCGAGAAGTTCGCGGATTCGCGGATAGCGATAGCAGGTGGCCTTGAGCACCGGCTTTGAAATTTTAACCAATTCCACGGCGCTGGTAGCCGCGATGCGTGCGAGGCAGAGCGATTCCTCTTCCAGGGGAAAGATGTCCCCGAAGATGTCGTTTTCCGCCAGTGCAATGACAGTGGCGGGATCAGCACCCTCTGTTTGCGGCCGTGTTTCGGTCAATTCGCCTGATACGATAAAGTATATGTCCGTGGATTCCTGACCGGCGTCGTATACCGCCTCGCCGGGTGACAGGCGGACACGGTTCAACCGAAGCATCAGGGTCACCATCTCCTCATAATTCAGTTGGGAAAAAAGGACCTGTGAGGGGGTGTCACCGCCACCCTTGCGCCGGACCATCGCATGGAAATCGTGTCCTTCGCGATGGGAAGGCTTGACGATGCTCCACTCTAGATATCTTGGCCACAATGGACTGGAGCACCATGCCGGCGTCCAGGTAGAGGGCGGCCGCTTTGTGGTAAGCCAACAGCGCCGCATCCGCACGCTTTCTGCCGGCCAGCAGGTCGGCAAATTTGCGATATAGCGCCGGATTGTCGGGGAAGACGTCGAGCAGCGTTTCAAACTCCTCAACCGAATCAATATCGATCTGGTCATTGAGGATCTGTTCGATGATGCTTTCCTGGTCCGGATTCGCGTACGATTGGTTTCCATTCATGTTCAGAGCATTCTTCCTTTTTTTAGGGCGGCAATCACAGCGTCCAGGCGTTGGTTCAACAATTCACTTTCCTGGTGTGACAGGCGCATGACTTTCACCAGGGCGGCCATCTGACGGTCGGTCGTTAATACCCATTCGCTCAGATCGACCAGTTTGCGGGTGAGACGGTCCACCTGGGCCTGAATCGGTTCTCTGGTCTCCCCAGGGTCATCCTTCAGGCGGTCCCTGCGGAATTCGCCGATCATTTTTTGAAGATCATCCTTTTCGGCCTCCGACAGACCTACAGCGAGCGCATCTATTTTCTGATGGGACATGAAGATACCTGACATGCTTTCTTATCGGCGGTCATGGTTTTTTCAGATGCTCGCCGATCACCGAGTCTATGGTTTCAACATCCCGATCCCTGGCTGGCGGCAGATTGTGCGCCCAGGATGGCTCCGGAAGCTTTTTTCGGTCAGCGCCCATCCATATCAGTAAAATGAGCAGGACGACTATGATTGAGGTGACCACGATCAGGGCGGCGATCAATCGCTGTTGAAACCGGTTTCGGCGCAAATCATCAGGAATGCCGCCAGCCGGAGAAGCGGAGCCGTTGGACTTGATCGACGCCGCATCCATGGCGGTCGAACCTGAAGCCGGTACGGGGTTTTCCGGCGCGTTGATTGGTTTCGGCAAAGACACGTCTTCTTCGATCAATGCGACTTGGCGAGATGCTTCACCGGGCGGCTTGGCGGCGGCCGGAGAGAGGGGACGGTAAGCATCGATGATGAAACGGTGAGGATCGGTCAGCGAGAAGGTTTTGACATCGGCGGGGTCGAAGGAAAAGACTGCATTGATGTGCGTGGTGTCCGGTGTTTGGGAAACCTCGAGGCTGATGATGTCGGCGAGGGCTTCACCGGTTTGACGGTCAGGCCGGTCGGTGGTTGTCCCGGTCAGGGTGACCTGCAGGGTGTTGCGCTGGATGGAAACGGACGGGGGCGGGCTCAACGGCTGGTCAAATTCCAGCACCATGCGCACGTATGCTTTATCGACGCCAAAACGCAGGTCCCTGATAACCGTTGCTTCTGCCCGCAGGATAGGCGCGAGCATCATGGCAAGGAACACGATCAGCAGCGGTGTCGCTTTCAGCGCAACCCCTTTTCTACACTTAGCCATCGCTATGTCGCTGGGTGGTCAGGATCGGATGCTTGTCCGATCATTTATAGGCAATCGATTCGCCGGGTGGACGTTGGTGGAGAAAATATTAAAAAATGGGTCTGATGTCAAGGCCCGTTGTGGGCCTTTATCGAGGGTACCGCAAAATATGGTGGTCGATGGTGATGGTTCGCCTCGAAACAGGATCGCGTCCAATCAAAACGACGCTGCCCGCGCGTGGCCCCCTGACGTGCTCGGGAGAGCATATTACAAGGATGGAGAGGCCTTTTCCGGCTGAAAGGCGCATAGGGGTTCCTCAGCCATGTAATTGCCGCTGGCCTCAAAGGCCCTGGCCCGGCATCCGCCGCAGACCGCCCGGTACTCGCAGGCACCGCATTTTCCTTCCAGCTGTTTGAAGTCGCGAAGTTTAAGAAACACCGGCGAGTGGTTCCAGACCTCACCAAAGGTGGCCTGGGTGACGTCTCCACATTTGACATCCGTGTAGCCGCAGGGCTGAACGACACCGGTGTGGGAGATGAAACAGAAACCCGTGCCGGCCAGGCAGCCCCGGGTCACGGCATCCAGCCCGTGGGTTTGAAGGGAGATCGTCTTCCCTTCAGCTTTTGCCCGCTGACGCAATATCCGGTAGTAGTGGGGCGCACAGGTGGCCTTGAGTTGCAGGGGTGTTTTTTCGCGTTGGTCATAAAACCAGTTCAGCGTGGCTTCATACGCTTTGGCGTCGATGGCCTGGTCCACGATATATTTTCCCCGGCCGGTAGGAACCAGTAAAAAAATATGGTGGGCCACCGCGCCCAGCTGTTCGGCCAATTCAAGAATCCTGGGGATCTGATCCAGGTTGCTTTTGGTGATGGTGGTGTTGATCTGAAACTCGATTCCCGCGGCTTTCACATATTCGATGCCGCGGATGGCGGCATCGAAAGCACCTTCGACGCCACGAAATTTGTCGTGGAACGCCTTGGTGGCCCCGTCAATGCTGGCACTGATCCGCCGAATGCCGGAAGCCGCCATTTTCTCGGCCACCTGCGGGGTAATCAGGGTTCCGTTGGGGGCCATCACCATCTTCAGCCCCAGGCTGTCGCCATGCTTGGCAAGGTCGAAGATGTCATCCCGGAGCAGAGGCTCCCCGCCGGTGAGGATGATGATGGGTTTCCCGACCGCGGCGATCTCACCCAGCAGTTTGAACCCCTGGCCGGTATCCAGTTCTCCCTCGTAGGGACCGTTGGTGGCTGCAGCCCGGCAGTGTACACAAGAGAGGTTGCAGTTTCGGGTCGTCTCCCAGGCCACCAGGCGAAGGGTGTTGCCCTTGCCGTGACCGTGGGGCGCATTATTTTTTTCAGTATGGGAATGCGGGCTCATGGGTCGTGTCTTTCTTTGCTGGCCGTCATCCATGGATCAGGGCGGCGGCATCCATGGCAAAATAGGTCAGGATCATGTCAGCCCCGGCCCGTTTGATGGCGGTAAGGGTTTCCATCATCACCTTCTGACCGTCGAGCCAGCCCATTTTTTCAGCCGCCTTGATCATGGAATATTCACCGCTGACATTATATGCCGCAACGGGCAGGTCCACTTCGTCCCGGATCCGGCAAATGATATCCAGGTAAGCCAGCGCCGGTTTCACCATGATGATGTCGGCGCCCTCCTCCACGTCCATGGTGGCTTCGCGGATGGCCTCCCTGGCATTGGCCGGGTCCATCTGGTAGGTGCGACGGTCCCCGAACCGGGGGGCGCTGTGGGCAGCCTGCCGAAACGGTCCGTAATATGACGAACAGTACTTGGCGGCGTATGACATGATGGGGATTTGGGAATAGTCGTTTTCGTCCAGCATGCTTCGGATTTCGGCGACCCGGCCGTCCATCATGTCGGACGGGGCCACCATGTCGGCACCGGCCTTGGCATGGGACAGGGCCGTCTTTGCCAGAAGATCCAGGGAGGCGTCATTGTCCACGGTATGGCCGTTCACGAAACCGCAGTGGCCGTGGTCGGTATACTGGCAAAGGCACACATCGGTGATCACCGCCAGTTCCGGGACCTTGTTCTTGACCGCACGGATGGCCCGCTGGACGATGCCCTCCTTGGCGTAAGCCTGGGTGCCCAAAGGATCTTTTTTCGGCGGGATGCCGAAAAGAATAATTGCCGGAACCCCCAGGTCGAAGGCTTGTCCGGCTACCTTGACCAGGTTGTCGACGGATAAATGATATTGGCCGGGCATGGCATCGATCGGGTCTTTGACCCCTTTTCCGTCGACGGCAAACAGCGGCAAGATGAAATCGTTGACGCAAAGGGCCGTCTCGCGGACCATTTTGCGAAACGCCTCACTCTGGCGCATCCTTCTGGGGCGATAATCGGGAAACAGCATGTCAACTCCTGGTAATGGTCGTGAAACAGCCAATCATATGGTTTGGGCAATCTCCTCATCGGTGAGATAGCAGGCCGGGTCCGGCGCCCACACATCATCAAAGATCGCCTCGGCTCGCACCCGGAAGTTGCCACCGCAGACATCCAGCCACTGGCAGGTGGAACAGCGGCCCTTTACGTGGATCTTTTTTTCCTTGAGCTTCAACAACAGGTCGTCTTCCGGCTGGGTCCAGATCTGGGAAAAAGGGCGCTGGCGGACGTTGCCGAAGCTATGGTGGCGCCAGAACTGGTCGGCATACACCTCGCCGTCCCAGCTGACGCAGCCGATGCCACGGCCCGAGTTGTTGCCCTCGTTCATTTTCAGCAGTTCAAGAACCTCAGCGGCACGTTCGGGATCTTCCTTGAGCAGTCGCAGGTATAGGTAGGGCCCGTCGGCGTGGTTGTCCACGGTGAGCACCTCCTTGGCGATGCCCTTGGCGTGAAGGGCCTTGGTCCGGTCGATGATCAGGTCGACTGCCTTGCGGGTGCCTTCCAGGCTAAGGTCCTCTTCCACCATCTTGGATCCCCGGCCGGCGTAAACCAGGTGGTAGAAGCAGACCCGGGGGATGTCCATCTCCTCCAGCAGATCGAAGATGGCCGGGATGTCACCCACATTGAACTTGTTGACCGTGAACCGCAATCCCACTTTGATGCCCGCGTCCTGGCAGTTTCGGATACCTTTCAGGGCCTTGTCATAGGCACCGGGTACGCCCCTGAATTTGTCGTTGATCCCCTGCATGCCGTCCAGGCTGATGCCCACGTAGGAAAGACCGATGGATTTGAGTGTTTTGGCCAGATCGGCGGTGATCAGGGTGCCGTTGGTGGAGATCACCGCTCGCATGCCCTTTTCGACGGCATAGGCGGCCAGTTCAGGAAGATCTTTTCTGACCAGGGGCTCACCGCCTGAGAACAGCATGACCGGGGCGCCGAACTGGGCCAGATCGTCGATCAGCGTTTTCCCTTCGTCTGTGGAGAGCTCGTTGACTTCGGATTCTTCCGTGGCCTGGGCATAACAGTGAACACACTTGAGATTGCATTTACGGGTTACATTCCATACGACTACCGGCCGTTTGTCCTGGGAAAACTGCAGCAGGTGGGAGGGCAGGGTGGATGAATGGCGGCCATACCGCAGGGCATCAGAAGGCTCAACGGTTCCGCAGTAAAGCTTGGATATTCCGATCATACAATGTCAGCCTTTCAGCAGATTGTCGGGTTTCGGGGAGAGTTGGAGAGGGTCGTCGCCGGTTTGTCTGAGAAGGCCAGCAATGAAGCGGTCCGGTTTTTCCAGCGCCTCCCGGGTGATGAAAAAGCGAGTCCGGCCTGTTTTTTCACGAACCAGCTTCAGACCGTGTTCGAAATCAGCGGTCAACCTGCGGTAATAGTCTTCCGGCTTGCCTCGGTCACTGAAGCATTGTCCGATGATGTGATCGATGGCCTCTTCTTCCAGGACAATGTTAATACCATGATTTTTGATAAAGTAAAGCTCTATGGTCTTGGTCTCTTCGTAGTAGGTTTTTATCTTTTTGAGCACTTTTTCGATGTCGGTCACCTGGCTGCAGTAAGCCTTGGCGGCCAGTTCTATGCGTGACGCCGTCAGTTGGATGCCGTATTTTTCGCCGAAGGTTTTCCGGTTTGTCGTTACATAGTCTACAATGCGTTGACACTCTTCTTCGGCCAGTCGGTTAAACGCCTGTCTGAATGACTCGTCTCCGGGCCGTTCAAGCAGTTCGTCCAGGCTCTCCTGCGGTCGTTCAATCACCTGACGGGTGGCGGCAAACCGGGTGATGGTGGTGGAGGGCAGGGTTTTTTCAAAAGGCAACAGGGCGCTCTCCACGGCGCTGACCAACCCGCGTGCGCCGGTGTTTTCATCGTAGGCCCGCCGGGCCAACTCCGCCAGGGTGTCGGCCTGAAACTTGATATCGATGCCGTAGGCGGCAAAATCCAGCTTTTTACCCAGAATGATGGGGTTGTTGGGGTTTTCAAGGATGTCGCGGAGATCCAACTCCGTCAGCCGTTCGAATATCGTGCGTACGGGGAGCCGGCCGACAAACTCGGATTCAAAGCCGTACTCGACGAGATCCTCCGATTTTAGCTTGGACAGGATGTCCCCATCCTTGGACGGGTCGGAAAGGGTGGCCCCGAAACCGATTTTCTGGTCGGCGATGCGCTTGGAAATGATTTTATCGATGCCGGAAAAGGCGCCGCTCATGATGAACAGAATGTGTTTGGTGTTGATGCTGCTTTTTTCTTTTTTGCCGGTTTTTCTGAACCGGTCGATCTCCTGCAGCATGGATACCGGATCGTGGGGGACTTTCAGATCCACCTCGGTCTCCTCCATGGGTTTGAGAAGCGCCCGCTGGACACCTGTGCGGGAAACGTCGGCGCCGATCAAATTGTGGCTGGAGGCGATTTTGTCGATTTCATCAATATAGATGATGCCATGCTGGGCCAGCTGGATATCCCCGTCGGCCTCTTTGACCAGGTCTCGAACCAGATCTTCCACATCACCGCCTACATATCCCGTTTCGCTGAATTTGGTGGCGTCTCCTTTGACAAACGGCACACCGATTTTCTTGGCGATGAGCCGCACCATGTAGGTCTTGCCCACGCCGGTGGGGCCGAGCATCAGCACGTTGTTCTTGATGATGCCGACCATGTCGACAAAGTCGTCCGGGGCGCTTTGAAGATGCTTGATCCGGTTGAAGTGCGTGCATATTTTGGTGGCCAGTGTGTCCTTGGCTGCCGTCTGCTTGACAATGTACTGGTCCAGATAGGAGACCAGATCCGTTGGCTTGAGATCGAAATTAATCGTTTTGCGGGTTTTCGGTGGCGGCTCGCCTTCATCGCTGCTGGCTGCCTGGGGCATGACGATGGGCGTTGCCAGTTTTACGCTGCCACCGAATTTTTTGGCCAGGAAATCACCCAGCTCTTTCTCCAATTCTTTCGGGTCGGGAATTTTTTCGTTGTATTCGCTCATGATCAACTCGTAATTGGTTCACGTTCATGCGGCTTGTCAAGCAGTTCTGAATCGAGGATCGCCGCCTCCCGGCGCAAAAGAGAACGGATTGACCGTTGCAGGGAAAGGGCAAGTTGTCCCTCATCAACTAGCTGACTTTAAACGAAGCCGCCCTTCGTTATGGGTGAGTATAAGCACCTGGCCGATAAATTCAAGGTTGTCCAAGGGGAAAGCAGGCACGGCAATACCGTGGATGGAAAGCGCGTTGCCCGACGAAAAATTTGACTTTAGAATCCTGATCAATGGCCGATAATAGAGTCTGGTTGGTCAGCCAGCCGGCAACGGGCCAAAGCGATGGTTAACCGTGATAATGAAAATAAATGTTGACACAGGATGCAGGTAGATTATTTTTACTGATTGGATCCTTCACTTAAAGTAGACACCGCTGGTCGAACAGGATATATGGACAATTTCAGTCGAATTCAATTTGAGGCTCCCGATCTGACTGCGCTATCCAGCTGCAACACCGTGGTCGATTTTCATTTCCACTCCCGCTTTTCAGACGGTGCCGATACCGTGGCAGACATTGCCCAACGGGCCCGTCAATTGGGCATCGGTGTTGCCATTACCGACCATAACGCCATTGACGGGGCCGTGGAACTAGACGGCTATGGCGATGTGTTCAGCATACCCGGCATCGAAGTCACCTCCCTGGAAGGCACCCACGTGCTGGTTTATTTTTACCGCATCGATGACCTCAAGGATTTTTTTGCCGCAGATGTCAGGCCTCATATGGGCCCAACGGTCATGTCATCGATCGACCTGGATGTGGAATCCATCGTGAGGCGTGCCAGGAAATACAACAGCGTCGTCATCTTTCCGCACCCATACTCAGCCGCCTTCACCGGCATCTGCAACCACAGCTTTTCGGAAGCGCAGCTGGACCGCCTGCTCCGGATGGCCGATGGTGTCGAAGTGATCAATTCAGAGAACCTGAAGCGCTGGAATCTTAAAAGCGCTCTGCTGGGATTTAACCTGAACCGCGCCATCACCGGCGGCAGCGACGGTCACAGCCTCCAGGAGATGGGTCGTGTGGTCACCTATGCCGCTTGTGCCCACAACCGAAAAGCCTTTTTGGATGCCGTGAACCGCAAAGAGGCCAAGGTGATGGGGACCGAGTCGAAACTGCTGAAAAAAATCCAGTCCAACGGTGCCAAACTGAAAAACAGCATCAATAATTATCCGGATATGGTGGAAAAGAATATCCGCTTCGGCAAGAGCGTGATCCGCTTCTGCACCCGCAAGGCGTCTGAACAAATCTGGCAGCGAATCAACGATAAGCACATGAAAAAAGCCTTCTATTTCGTCGCCGGGTTGACCTTTCTAAAGATCAACTACAATGCCCTGCCCTTGATCATTTTTTCCATGATCACCTGAGATTGTTACTGGTTGCCCAACCCCTTGAGCAGGCCTTTCACGCCTTCCTGCATCATTTTGTTGGCATCTTCTTTGGAAGGGGCCATCTTTTTCAAGGCTTCCTTATCCGGCAGGGGCTGGCCGAGCTGCTGGCCCAGGATGGCTTTGATATCCGGCGTGAATGTGGGTGATGCGAAGCTTCCCGACACCATCACCGGTACCTGAATCCCCGTGCGCTGGGCCGTGTCACCCTGGCCCTGGATCGTGGCGACAAATTTAGGTTCAACGCGAAAATTCAGGGTTTCTTTGGCCAGATCGGCGTTGCCGGCCACCAGCACACGCAACAGGGGAGAGACCAGCCTGGCAGCATCGGTTTTGAACAGCCCGTTGGTGATCGTATACGGCAACTGCAGTTCTGCGAAATCGGTGCGTGGTTTTTCCGAGGGCTGCTGGGCCAGACCGAAGGCGGTCTGCACGTTGCGCACCATTGACGCCAGGTCGATGCCGACGATTGCGCCGTCGGTGAACCGCAGGTCGCCTTTGCCGCCGAGTGTCTGACGGATACGATCGGGGGTGTCACCGGTGAAATTCAGACCGATCTCGGCGGCCATCGCGCCTTCGATCAGCTCTTTGGCCATCACATCCTTGACCAACGGACCGGCCTGGATTCCCTTAAGGGCCAGTTCCATGGCCGTTGTGGGTTTTTCCTTCTGGATGTTGAGCGTGCCGGTGCCGGCAAGACTGCCCTGGTAAAGGTCGATTTTGAGCGGATCCAACTGGATGATGCCGTTGCGGGCGCTGACCCTGACCTCGAGATTCTGCATGCGGGCTTTTTTGACTTTCAGTTCACCGGCCTTGACGCGTGCATCCATCACCAGGCGGCGCAGCGGGGTGTAATCGGTTTTTTTAACGGCTGGGTCCGCCGATGGCTTCTCGGGGGCATCCGCGCCGGCCTTTTCTTTGGTGGGAGGCGGCAGGTAGCGATCCAGATCGATGCCGTCAAGATTCAGATCAGCCTTGAGATTGGGTTTGTCGAACTCGCTGACCTGGGCGGAAAAGGTGGCCTGGGAGTCGTCCAGTTTCAATTTGCCGTCGGACACGACGATGTTTTCCGGGGTACCCTTGAGCTTGAGTGACACGGCAACGGCGTTAAGCACCTTGGGGTCAGCCGGTTCAATGGGCAGTTTCTGGCCCAGTTGGTCCATTATTTTACGGGGCGAAAAGTCGGCCACGTTGACGGCAAAATCGAATTTTATCGGGGCCGTTGACGGGTCGATACGGCCGCTCAGTCTGACATTCAGTTGGTTGAGCAGGTTGACGGCCAATTCCACCGGCAAGGGGCTTTTGCCGGGTTTAGCCCCCACCGGGCCAATGGTGCCGTCAAGTTTAAGCGGCTTCTGGTCCGCCAGGGCCGAAAAAGCCACCCCGATGGGTTTGTCAAAGGAGACGTCCGTTAACACCAGGTCGATATCCTTGATCTCTTTGCGCACACCGCCGGCCTGGTCAAGCCATACGATCAGGCCGTTGGTGACGGCAAATTCTCCCACCAGCAACCCCTTGATGGGCAGGTCATCGGTTGACGACGGTGCCGGCGTTTCTTTGACCGGTGCCGCCGGTTTGTCCGCGGGTTGGCCCAGGCCTTCCCAGCCGCCTTTGCCGTCCTTGCGTTTTTCCAGCACGATTACCGGTTTGTCGACCACGAACCGTTTGACTTCGATGTTGCGCGACAGCAGGGGCAGGAGCTTGACACGCACCTCAAAGGAGGCCACCGAAATGAAATCTTTCTCCTTGAAACCGGAAGGATTGCCCAGGTGCAGGTCCGACAGCCGCACACCGATCCAGGGGAATATGGACGGTTTCAGTTCGCCGCCCAGCTTGAAGCTGCGGCCGGTGGCCTTGGCGACCTGCTGCTCGATCTGTGGCTTGTATTTTTCGACGTCGATAACCATCGGCAGGACAATCACGGCGATCACGATCAACGCCACCAGCGAACCGGCAATAACAAGAATCCATTTTACGGCTTTATTCATGGTGAGCCTCCTCCTTTTTAGCCTGGATTTGGTTGGGGTGCCTTCCGGTCAATGCAGTGTCTGCAATTTAAGACCGCCTGAATAGATGTAAAGCCCGGCGCCGGAGGTTCTTCAGGCGGATAGGGTGCAACTAAATGATATTATACGGACATGTTGCTTTCCTAACTGTCTTGACAAACCAGCGGCCATTTGAGATATTCGTCAATCTGAAATGTGATTTTCCAATGATCACCATCACCGCGCACAGGAGGAGAATATGAGGCCAGGAGAAAAATTAAGCAAATCATCGGAAAAGCTGACAGACATGATTCATAAGGCCATTGCCGACTGCG
Source organism: uncultured delta proteobacterium (assembly GCA_963705435.1). Lineage (GTDB taxonomy): Bacteria > Desulfobacterota > Desulfobacteria > Desulfobacterales > Desulfosarcinaceae > Desulfosarcina. Next base: position 104,091 of record CAVPJR010000003.1, read on the forward strand.
AACTCACCAGCGCCGAATACGATGCCATCATGAAGGTTGCCAACGAAGATCACCACATCGATCGCCAGGAGCAAAATCTTCTCAATCAGTTACAATCGCTGTTGGCCAATGGCACCATAAAGCGCGTCAAGGGCTGATCACGACCAAGCGCCACCGGCAATAACGAAACGTCGATCATTGGTATGGTCGAAGCCACCATTCCACGGGCTTACCCGCGGATGAATGCGCATCTCCTCTATTAAGCAGCCTGGAAAATGGGACCAGCCATTTTCCAGGCTGCTTTTTTTGGGTGGCTGTGCCTCGGCTTATCCAGAAAATGACCAGAAGGACCTGCAGGCGCCCACCGAACAACAGGATTTGAAAAACGTTCGCTAATCCCTCACACCCCATGGCTGCGCGAATAGGCTGACGGTGAGGGGGGCGCCCAGCCGACCAGCGCCCTGGGATCGGGGCGATGAACCTCGATGCGCAGCGGATAGCAGGCCGCCGTATCGCTGGAATGCTCCGTGCTGCAATCGCCGCCGGGGCAGGTCGACAGTGCACCCAACAAGTCAATCTCGGCGAAACATTCGAGATAATCACCGGGGCGCACCGGGCTGGCCTTCATGAAATACTGATGGGTGTCATGGGTGAAACCCGTGCACATGAAGACGTTGAGGACATCATGCACATGGGCCTCGGCCTGATGCAGCGGCAGGCCGGTCTCGGCGGCCAGGGCACGGGTCAGGTTCGAATGGCAGCAATGGTGATAGTCCTGCCCGCTCAGCAGCCGGCTGGTATAGGGATCGCAGCGGGTGCCGATCACGTCATGTACACTTCCGCCATCCGCATCGAAACCATACCAGTCCAGTGTGTCATGGGAGATCGTCGTCATCGGCCGCATATGGGGGAAACCGCTCCACATCCGGTCACCGGTGCTCAGGTGGGTGCCATGCAGCGCGCGGGTTTTGCCACTGTAGAACCGTTCCGACAGATCCTTTGCCGCCCAGAGATTCAGATCGCCCACCTGCGGGCCATCTACGCTGACGATCCGGAAAAAATGCCCGGCAGGAACGCGAAAGGTTCTGGCGTCGCGCGGCGGCACAACCACCACATCCCTCAATTCCATGGTTTGGCGTGCGGCCGCATAGGCGGCCATGTCCGGCGGGGGCAGCGTGTCAACCGGGTAGCAGATCACGGGCTTGACCGCCCTGCGGGCGTCGGCGTCAGCGGGCATTCGGCTTTGCGGGGTGCGTTTCATCGGTAGCCTTTCCGGTAAGAGGCGGTTTAACGCGCGTTGCGATAGACCTTTTTAGATGCGTTTTTAATGAGACCCAACGGCAATGTCAATCGGTTATCGAGACGCAAGCCCAGCCCGCTGTAGATCCCATCAGGGGGCCACAGCCCTGACGCTCGTCGCGAACGACAGGCAAACCGAGGAATTCATACTTGTCCGGCGTGTTGGTGACGACAAGCACCGCTTCGAAAAAGGGACGACTGCACGGGCCGTCCGTTCGATGATCGGTTGGTCGTCGATTTGAAGAAGCGGCTTGTCCGGCGTGAGCCGTCGGCCTTTTCCCCCGGCCAGGATCAGGCAGGTGGCCGCAATCTTTTTCGAATTGGATTCCATCGACTCAATCCTGGTAAAGGCGTGAAAAATCCTTCTTTGAACGGATTGCTTGCCAAAGAATATCTTATAGGCACAAAGCTGATTTCCTGGCAATTGATTCAATGGGGCAGCATGGCAGCGGGGGAGGGCGGAACAGCGTCCTCCGTGAAAACAGGCCGATGTTTGCCCAAATGCCGGCATCATGGTAAATAGCCTGATGCGGTCCTACCGATTCGATATTGATCGAGGAGTGCACATGCCGGTAAAAAGGTCCCGACCCTTCATCCTGATTGCCAGTGCCTGCGCCATTTTCTGGCCGGGCGCGTTTATTTTCGGACTCCCCGGTGTCCTGCGCCAGCATTGGCAGCAGGCATTCGACGCCGACGGCGGGGCGATCGGCGGGACGGTGTTTTTCATTCTCACCGGTGCCACCTGCTTCATGTACCTGTGTGGGCGCCTGCAGGAGAAATACGGTCCGGGACGATTGGCTGCTTTCGGGGCGTTGATGGGCGGCGGCAGCTCCATCTGGCTGAGTCAGGCCGGAAATATGACCGACGTCAACCTCTGGGCGTTTGCCGTCGGCGCCTCGTCGGCCTTTGTCTATCTCCCGGGTCTGACGGTGGTTCAGCGCTGGTATCCCGAAAGACGGGGCCTGGTTGCCGGTTTTTTCAACATGGCCTTCGGATTGTCGGCGGCGGTGATGTCTCCGATTTTCTCAATCCTCCTGTCGAAATGGGGATACGAAGCGTTGACCCTGGCCGCAGGTACTGCGGCGCTGACCATCGGCCTGGCCGCTTCCGCCCTGATCCGGTTTCCGGAGAACGATCCGACGGCGCCGGCATCCGATGCGCCGTTTGCACCCGGCGGACGCTCGGTCAAAGAAGCCCTGAAAAGCCGCGAGTTCTGGTGCCTCTGGCTGACCTGGGTGTTCGCCGGCGCCGCCGGGGCCAGCATGATCGTTCTGGCCACCGGCTTTGGCCTAAACCGCGGCCTGAATCTGGCCCAGGCCGTCGTCCTGCTCACGGCGTTCAACCTGACCAACGGCTGCGGCCGGTTGATCAGCGGTTATTTTTCGGACAGGATCGGTCGATCCCGCATCATGGCGATGAGCTTTGCCGGCGCAGGCCTCGCCTATCTGATCATGCCCCATCTGGTTGGCCTGTGGCTGTGGGCCGCGCTGGCAGCGGTCATCGGCTTTGCCTTCGGGACCCTGTTTGCGGTATCCGGCCCGTTGGCCGGCGACTGTTTCGGTATGGCGCACTTCGGGGCCATCTTCGGGCTGGTGTTCACCGCTTACGGCTTTGTGTCCGGGCCGCTCGGTCCATGGCTGAGCGGCCATATTCTGGATGTCACCCGGGGCAACTACACCTTGGTGTTTTCCTACCTGGGCCTGATGTATCTGGCGGCGGCGGGGCTGATTATGCTGGTCCAGCCGTGGCGGGAGTGTCGACTGTAATGTAATTTCAAAGATGCACAGGCATACGCAATGGATGTGAATTCGATGCTCGAATCGACTGAACCGTCACGTTTGATCGCAGAGACGCGCAAACGGGCTGATATCGTCGTCGGTGTGCCCCACCATGCCCCGGCCGGCACACCTTGTCTGCCCTGCGCGGAGCATAGCGATTCGGACGAAAATACCGGCTTTGTGGGGCGATACCTTGCCGGCCAACTCGACTGCTGCAGCATCATCGCCTGCAATGCCACCATCGATGCAAACAAACACCTGCACAGCGACTACACGATACGGATCGCCAAATGGCGCCCCAGGGTCTTGGTCGAAATCCACGGGCACGGAAAGGTCCGATCCAAATTCGATGTCGAGATCTCCTGCGGTTCGGCGGCGTTCACCGCCTGTTCCGAGGCGTTGGCCAGGGCAATCGACCGCATGTGCCTGGCGGATGCAGACCTTACGGATGTGTCGGTTTGCGGCCGCTTTGCCGACATTTATTTCAAGGCGACCAAGACGCTGACGATTACCGACCCACGGTGGCTGGCCTACCATATTGAACTGTCGCCCCGGCTGAGGAAGCCAGAAGCGGGTCAGACAGGCAGGCCGACCGCGCTGGCTTACCGGTTTTGCGATCACCTGGCAGCTGCGCTGGTTGAGACGCATGGATGAAGGCAGCAAAGCCCCAACTGGATGGGCAAAAAATTTTTTACAAATAGGCCGGTCTGCATTCCAGGGTATGCCGGAGCAAGCAATTTGGGGTTTTCGCCAACCAGGACCTTGAACTCGAGCCCCTGTTTCAATAATTTTTCATATGCGGCCATCATCTGGAATCCGATCATCGCCATCTGCTTTTTCATGACTTCTCCGGCCGCTTCGGAACCCGCTTCCAGGGCTGCCATGTTGCCGAAGAACGGAGTCATGTGTTGGGTATACATCTACACAAAAGCTTCGTACCCATGCCCTTTTACGGAAACTGCTGGGGCGGTTCAGAAACTGATAAGCAATTAATGCTGAAGACTGGTAGCGGAGATCGGAAGCATTAAAAGAAAAAAGCGCAGAACTATAATTTCTTGATTCATCAGTGAGATATGGCAAGACAGTGGAGTCGGTATTCAAATAAGCAGCGTTTTTCAGACAGACGCCCAAAAACGGCAAACCCAAAAGCCTGATCGCTCCCGTAATACGATGAGTAACTAATGTTCACCAATAGCCATTCGCAGTAGTGAATCTTAACCCCGCACCTCAATTAGTGAAAGGTTTTCATGTGGTTAAACGCATCCTGCTTTCTTGAATTCCATATTCCGGTTCCAACTCCGTTTTTACTCATGCTGCGCCCCCGGAGTGGATGGCAGCAGTGGATCGCACGAGAAGAGTATGTTTTGTCGCCCAGCGTACCGGCGGTCGAGTTCACAGACTCGTTCGGCAACCTGTGCCAGCGGCTGGTTGCACCAGCCGGGTATTTTTCAGTGCGTACATCTGTTGATATTGAAACTGCGGACGCATCCGACACCGCCCCTGGGGCGCCGTTTGTCGAAGTGCAGCAGTTGCCCGATGAAACCCTGCCGTTCCTGTATCCAAGCCGGTATTGTGAATCGGATCGTTTCACTGAAATGGCCGCGTCACTCGCGACGGGCCGGACCTCCGGCTACGATCAATGTAATGCCATCGTTGATTATATCCGCAACTCGATACGGTACACACCTGGCGTTGGACAGCAGATCATCAGTGCCTCCGAGCTGAACCAGTTGGGAAGCGGCGTATGCCGGGACATGGCCCATTTGGGTATCGCTTGTTGCCGAGCGCTATCAATACCGGCTCGAATGGTGGTGGGCTACCTTGAGGCGCTTGAACCGATGGATTTGCACGCTTGGTTCGAGGCCTATGTCGGAAATCGGTGGTACACATTCGATCCTTCACAAGCCGATCTGCGAGGAGGTCGTGTCGCGATCGCTTTTGGTCGCGATGCGGCCGACGTTGCCATCTACACACAATTCGGCGACCCGGTGGGACTGCTAAATATGAACATCAAAGTCGATCGGATGCCCGGACCGACTTACTGAGACAGGACATAGCGACACTTCTCATCGGCGAACAAAGGTGTGTAGGGGGCGGCGAGGACCATGCCATCTCTAACACGTAGTGTTAGGCTGCAATGCTCATGAACATTTTGACCACTATAAGATTCATGGAGACGCGCGAGCTTCTTGATGTGCCAGATTGCTCTGCACGAGATAAGGTCAAATAAAGACAGGGGAGTGTTGTCTGAAAAATGGGTTAAAAAAAGGGTTGCAAAAATTCTGGTGCTCTCCAACTGATCACCAGCTTGGGCAATGCCCGCGTAACAAAGATGATCTCAATAAATCTCAGGTCGCCACATTTCTGTGATAGATTCTTTTTTCAAATGTAATCTGCAATGAACTGGAAATTCAGCCGCCCCAATATGTAGTGGTGCTGGGATTGGCAAACAATCCTATTAGTTAGCGGCATACTGGCAAGCTATGCCAACAATTATATCCTGTGAAAAATCGCAGGTTACATCAAAGTTGGCCATCTATTTACAATGACGACTTCCTAAACCGAACAATATGGTGGGCTAATTAAACCCCAATTCCGCCAGGTAGCGCCGGGCACCCGGGTGGATGCGGTCCGGATTAACGGCTGCCTTCCAGGTGTTCCCGGGCAAAGTGTCCCGCCCCTGAGTCAGACGCTCGGCCAGTTTTGGTTGACCTTGGTGGATCGCTTTGGTCAGTCGATAGGCCAACGCTTCGGGCAGGTCAGCGCGGGCCAGCAAGAAGCTGAAGGAGCCGACGGTTTGTAGCGGTTCCGCCTGGCCAGGGTAGGACCCCGCTGGGATGGTCAGGGGCTGCAGGAAGGGATACTTGGCGTTGATCTTTTGATCTGATCATCGCTCAACCCCACAAGCCGACCGTCGGCCTGCATGATCTTGGTGAAGTTGGGCCAACCGACGCCGCCTCCCCATTGCGCCGCCACCTCTCCGTTCAGGACCATGGGTGCGCCGTCGCCGGCGCGCTTCAGATAGACCGCGTCAAAGTCCCTGTCACGATCCAATCCCAGGCGCATCGGTTACATATTGCCCAAGCAAGGTCAGGCCCGAAGACTTGGTGCCCCAGGCGACCCTCTGGCCGACCAGATCGGAGAATGTCTTCGCCGGGCTGTCCCCCTTGACGGCAAAGGCGCCGAAGGTGGGGTATATTGCAGTGATGATCTTGAGCGGGGTCGGCGCATCGCGCTCGATTCCCTCGAAAGCTTCGCGGGCCGGCAGGCTGGCAACCAGCGCCACATCCAGTGTGCCCTGCTCCAACAAGGGAATGTTCTGGCGGCTGCCGCGCGTGTTCCGGGCCAGAACATTGAGCGAGGCATCTGTGCTGTTGACCACCTCGGCGAGCACCCCGCCATAGAGTTCGAAGCCACCGCCGGGCGTGGCCGTGCCCAGGATTATGGGTGTGCGTTCCGCCGCCTGAGAAAGGTTCATCCAGTGGCCGACCATCAATGTCACGGCCAAAGCCAAAAAACCGACCCATCGCTTCATGCTATACCTCTTAAAAGTTTTCTGTCTGAACAAAGAAACGGATCTGTTCGAGCTTATCTGAGACAATCCGATCGGTGTCGTTACGCCTCATATCAGGTCGTTCTTGAGAACACCGCGGAAGCGGATGGTGCCATCCCGCAGTTTCTGAATGGCCTCGTTCGCCGTTTTATGCGTAAACTCTTCGATGATCGGCTTAATGTCATTTTCGGCGGCGAAGGCAAGCATTTCCCGCATCTGCCGGCTCGAGCCGATGGGGGAGGATGACACCGTCAGGCGACTGAACAGAAGTGGCATCAAGCTGAAGTTCTCAACCTTCTCGGGAACACCGACGAAGTGGAGAATGCCATAAGGGCGCATTAGTCCGACATAGTTGTTGATATCCATCACACCGCCGGACACGCAGAAAAGCAGGTAGTGGAGCTTGCCGGCGTTGGCATCCATCTCTTCGTTGCTGGACGAATCAATGAAGCCGGTGGCGCCGAGTTCCTCGCAGAACTTCTTTTTGCCGTTGCCGCGTGAGATTGCAAATGTTTCAGCCCCCATTTTGGCAGCGAACTGAATGGCCATATGGCCGAGACCGCCAATGCCAACGATGCCGACCCGCTTACCTTTTAAATCCCACTTCTGGCCGGCATACTCGTAGAGCGGAGCAGCCACCGTGAGGCCGCCGCACATTAAAGGTCCGACGTATTTTTCCCCATAACCGTCGGGGATCTTGAAGAGGTAACGAGAATCTGTACGAAGGTACGACGAAAACCCGCCATGATGCACGTGCTCTCCGGTTTCGTCTACAGTATTCTCGAAGTATGTGAACTTTCGATCGGGGCAGAGATTGTCAATCCCGTCCCTGCAGTTCTCGCACTCACCGCAGGCTTGGGCAAGCGCGCCTAAACCGACAACATCACCGACGTTCAGATCCTTGACTCCGGATCCCACGGCAATCACGTGGCCGACCACTTCATGGCCAGGTACCAAAGGGTAGCGAGAGAGTTCCCAGTCGTTGTCGATCATATGGAGGTCCGTTGCACAGACGCCGGTGTATGTGACCCGGATATCGGCATCCAGCCGCGAAAGCGGCTTGGGTGGATAATTGTATTCCTGGACGTTAGCCTTCGCCTCTAAGGCAGCCATCGCTGCGATCTGCTCTGGAATGTGTTCAGTCATTTTGATATCTCCTTGTGATATTAACGGTATTAAGGAAGGTTGTCGAGTTCGATAGCCTTCGCAAAGGCTTTGTCCATATCCGGCAGGTGCGTAATATCGGGTAAAACCTGAATGTATTGGACGATGCCTTGTTTATCGACGAGCATAACGGATCTTGCTAAAAATCGCGGACCTTCCATCAACAATCCGGTCGATCGTCCAAAAGCACCTTCCTTATAGTCTGATAGGTATTGGATATCCTCAAGCTTCGCTTCTTCCGCAAAGCGTGCCTGGGCAAATGGCGTATCCCGACTGATGGCGATCCGCCTGATGGTCGTCGGCAATACATCGCCTTCTTCCCCGAGGAGGTGGGTTTGGGCTTCGCAAACCTTGGTATCAATCGAAGGGACGATGCTCAAAAATAACACGCTGCCCCGATAATCATTCAGATCAACCTCCTTCATTGTTTTCATATCCACAAGCTTGGTCTCGGGTAACTGGAGTCCGATCTCTATTGCAGTGCCTGTGAGTGGTAATGCCGCACCTTTTTTGGACACCTGGGTTCCTGGAGAGACGCTTTCAGTATCGATGATGATGTCTGGTTTGGTTGCGCAGGCCGTCAAAAAGGCCGTTAAAAGTATTCCGACTGTCATTAAAAGTATTTTCTTGGATTCGTTTGTTTTCATTATAACTTCCTGTTTACATATTAAAAACGCTGTGTTTTGCTGCAAGCTTGAGTTACAGCAACATCTTAATGGGCATTGATAGGTTTACTTTAGGACTGAAAATGAGATCGTCAAATATTGCTTTTAGCAAGAGGGCCAATGTCGGTGGAAAAATGCCACCTGCGACCGGTATGCTTTGGGCCGAGACGAAATAGGAACCAAGGTCAACGCTGGATCAGGTGGCACGGATGGCGTCACGTCAAGTGGGGTTGATTGCAGTTTCTGCTAAATGAGGTTAAGTGCTAAAAGTTCAGGAGATCGATAAGTATCATGGCATCTTTCCTTGGATTGGGGGGTTAATGATTTGAACTGTATCCAATGAGATCCGATGATATCCATTTGCTAAAACAAATTCGGCGTGATCCATTATATTTGAAGTCGGTGGCAAGCTATCTGCCGTTAAGTCAAGGGCAGATAGCTTTTGTTTTCAAGATCTATCCTGAATTGGATGGTATGGAGGTATTTTCTCAGATAGGTAGTAAAAATACCTTATTCAAATACTCCTGCCCGAAAGGCCTTGAGGTAGTTCATGCAGAAGTTGTCCCGGCCGGCCAGCGCCTCGGCGGCGATGATGTTGGCCATCATCTTCTTGTCCAGCGGGTTGATGATCGCACCGTCCAGGCCTTTGGCGATGGCCATGGTCATGAAGGTCTGGTTCATGAACTTTCGGGCCGGCAAGCCCATAGGAGATGTTGCTCAGCCCGCAGGCCGTGTGGATGCCCGGAAAGGTGGCTACGATCTTCTCGATGGTGTTGATGAACTCCACCCCGAAGGTCTCGTCCACCGACAGCGGCTGCACCAGCGGGTCCACGAAGATGTTCTCCACCTTGACGTTGTTTTTGAGCAGGCCGCCCACCAGCTCGTCGGCGATCTTCATGCGGTCGTCCACGGTCTCGGGCATGCCCGCGTCGCTCATGCACAGGGCGATCACCTTCATGTCCGTACCGGCGACGATGGGCATGAGTTTTTCGTAGCGCTCCTTTTCCAGGGAGATGGAATTGATCATGGGCGTACCCTGGTGCACGGACAGGGCCGTTTCGATGGCCGACGGGTCCGGGCTGTCGATGGCGCAGGGCTTGTCGCGTCGGCCTGCTGCACGGTCTCGACCAGCCACTTGAGGTATTCGGGCTCCTTGCCCACGAAGATGCCCGCGTTGACGTCGATGTAATCCGCCCCGGCTTCGGCTTGGTCCTTGGCCACTTTCTGAATGGCCTCAGCATCCTTGGCTTCGATGGCCGCCTTGATCGCCTTTCTACTGGCGTTGATCAGTTCTCCGATGATGATCATGGTATGACTCCTGTCAGGCACCCACTTGTTGGCCGGGGAAACCGGGTACGACCCCGTTGGGATTGGGGAGGTGACGAGGTCGTACCCACCCCGGCAGCAGGAGGAAAACCTGCATGACAAAGTGAGTCGAAAATGTTTATGTTTGTTTTTTCAGTACGATTTCCGCTTTCAACGGGAAGCTCCTAAATCCGCTTCAGTCTTCTACCTTCTACCCTGGGTTACGCCACCAGCTGCTTGACCAGCTTGACCGCCCCGGGGGCGTCGGCACTGTAGCCGTCGGCGCCGATCTGGTCGGCAAAGGCCTGGGTCACCGGCGCGCCGCCGATGATCGTCCGGGTCGCCATGCCGGCCTCTTTCACCGCCTTGACCGTGCTCTCCATGGAGGGCATGGTCGTGGTCAGCAGCGCACGACAGGGCGATCACGTCGGCGCTCTTTTCCGCCGCCGTCTTGACGAACTTCTCGCTCTCCACGTCCACCCCCAGGTCGACCACCTCGAAGCCGGCCCCTTCCATCATCATCGAGACCAGGTTCTTGCCGATGTCGTGCAGGTCGCCCTTGACCGTGCCGATGACCACCACGCCCTTGCTCTTGCTCTGGCCGGCGCTAAGGTGGGGCTTTAAGATCTTCAGGCCCGCCTTCATGGCCTGGGCGGCCATGAGCATCTCGGGCACGAAGAGCTCGCCGGCGCTAAAGCGCTCGCCGACCTCGTCCATGGCGCTGATCAGCCCGTCGTTGAGGATGGTTCCAATGTCCGTGCCGCCGTCCAGTTCCGCCTGGGTCTTGGCCTTTACCGTCTCCTCGTCAAATGCCAGTACTGCGTTGAAAATGTCCTGGGTTGCCATAATAGATCCTCCTTAATTTATCCAATCTGTTTATATATCTTCAACCCTCAATCCCCCTGCAGTTCGGCAATCCCGGCAAAGTATTCCAGGGCCTCCGGATTTCTCAGGGCATCCTTGTTCTTCACCTCCTGGTTGTGAATCACCTTCTTCACGGCCAGTTCCACCTTTTTCATGTTCAAGGTATAGGGGATGTCCGGCACCGGGATGATCTTGGCGGGTACATGGCGCGGTGACGCATGCACGCGAATGGTCTTGCGGATCTTGTTTTTCAGATCATCGGTGAGATCGACACCCGGAGCCAGTTTGACGAACAGGATCACGCGCACATCGTTGTCCCATTTCTGCCCCACCACCACGCTGTCCTCGATCTCCTGCCAACTGCTCCACCTGCCGGTACAGCTCGGCGGTGCCGATGCGCACCCCGCCGGGGTTCAAGGTGGCGTCGGAGCGGCCGTGCATGACCACACCGCCGTGTTCGGTGACCACGATGTAATCGCCGTGGCGCCAGATGCCCGGGTAGACGTCGAAGTAGGCGCCGTGGTATTTCTTCCCGTCGGGATCGTTCCAGAAGTAGATCGGCATGGATGGGAAGGGCGCCGCACAGACCAGTTCCCCTTCCTGGCCCACCACGGGTTTGCCGTCGTCGTCGAAGGCAAACACCTTCATGGCCAGCCCCCGGCACTGAAGTTCGCCGGCGTATACCGGTCCCATGGGGTTGCCCAGGGCGAAGCAGCCGTTGAGGTCCGTGCCGCCGGCAATGGAGGCCAGCTGGAGGTCGGATTTGACGGCGTCATAAACGAATTCAAAGCTTTCGATGGAAAGGGGTGATCCGGTGGAGAGCACCGCCCGCAATGGGGCCAGATCGAATTCCGCTTTGGGCCGGACACCGGCGGCTTGAAGTGCGGCCAGGTATCCGGCACTGGTGCCGAAAACGGAAATCTTCTCATCCTGGGCCATCTGCCACAGGGCCTTGGGAGAAGGATGAAACGGATTGCCGTCGTAAAGCACCAGCGTGGCGCCGGTGGCCAGCGAGCTGACCAGCCAGTTCCACATCATCCACCCGCAGGTGGTGAAATAGAAGATCGTGTCTTCACGCTTGAGATCGGTGTGCAAGATCAATTCTTTAAGGTGGTGGATCAAAATGCCGCCGGCGCTCTGGACCATACACTTGGGTAGGCCGGTCGTACCCGACGAATACATGACATAAAGCGGATGATCGAAGGGCAACTGGGCGAAATCGATCTCCAGCCCGTCTTGCGCCGATTTGAAGTCGGCATACAGCACGGCATTGGGAATGGCGCTGATGTCCGGTTTTTCTTGGGCATAGGGCACCACCACCAGCCTTTCCACCGAGGGAATCTGGCCCATGATGTCGGCGATGCGTGCCAGCGAGTCCAGTGGTTTGCCTTTAAAAAAGTAGCCGTCTGCGGTGAAAAGCACTTTGGGCCTGATTTGGCCGAAGCGGTCCAGGACGCCCTTGATGCCGAAATCCGGCGAGCAGGAGGACCAGGCAGCTCCGATTGAAGCGGCTGCCAGCATGGCGATGATCGATTCGGGCATATTGGGAACGAAGCCGGCCACCCGGTCGCCGGCCGCAACCCCGGCCTGCTTCAGGGCCTTGGCCACCCGGGCCACCTCGTCGTAGAGTTGGGCGTAGGTCAGGGTCCGCCTGACCTGGTCTTCCCCTCGGAATACAAGGGCCAGCCGGTCGTCCCGGTAGCGCAGCAGATTCTCGGCGAAATTGAGCCGGGCGCCTTCGAACCAACGGGCACCGGGCATCTTGGCTGCATCGTCGATCACCCTGTCATAGGACACCGAGGCCTTGATCGCGGCGAAATCCCACATCTCCTTCCAGAACTCGGGGATATGGTCGACGGACCACTGATAGAGGCCGTCGTAGCTGTCGAAAGAAGTGCCGTATCGCTCGTTGATCAGCGTCATGAACCGGTACATGTTGGATGCTTTGATCTGCGCTTCAGACGGCTGCCATAATAGTCTGCTCATGGGTTTGGTTCCTCCCTGGGAGCCAGTGATGAAAGCGAATGGAATCGATGTCCGACAATAGCTACCATTTTTGAAATGCAGTGTAGATTAGATGTCGTTTCAAACAATTCGGCTATGGTAAAAAGAGTATATTAGTTGCAGTATCCAAATCACAACCGTTCGTTATTATTTGTTTTTGATTTGTTTTTCTAATTCGATCACCATTCTCTCGATCTCTTCATCCGCACCTTGAGGAAGTGCTTTTGGTTCGTGTGTTGCCAGAATATCTATGGCTTTGGCATATGCCCTTTCGGTAGTGTCTTTTCCGCCGTCAGCCTTCCAAGCAACCCGGGTGCGACGATCAAACACGATGGCTTGGGAGCTTTTACGCATGTTATCCATGGTGTGTTTTTCCATAAGGTAAGTTCCGGCCGGACCGACCTTTTCAATCACCTCTCGTGCAAGGGAATACTCGTCGGTGGGCATACCCCCAAGAACTCTTTGAAGGTTACGGAACAATTCGCAATCCATAACAAGCTTGGCGAAATCAAAAGTGAGGCCAAAATCCATACAACCCGCACCATAGACGATGTTTGCCCCGGCTAAGGCACTAATTGTAGCGCTCAGCGTACTCTCGTAGGCAGCCTGCGCATCGGGTATTTTGCTGTCCGAGTGTCCCCCTCCGCATTGACAGGGCAGCCGATAATGTTGGGCCATCTTCGCGACACCAGCATTGAGTATGCCATATTCAGGAGAACCCACCACGCCGGCCGCACTGCGCAGATCCATGACCGTGGTACAAGATCCATATGTACATGGTGTGCCCTTGCGGCTCAATTGAGCAAGAACCAAGGCACTTAATACTTCGGCGTTGTGCTGGACCAACGTGCCTGCAAGGGTTACCGGGCCGGTTCCGCCAGCCATGACCATAGGGATAATCCATACGCCGATTCCCTCACGAGCGGCGCTCATGATCACTTCACAACAGTTTTCCACCAGGGTCAGCGGGCTGGTGGGGCAAACGGCTGGAGTAAAAAGTGGACGCGCTCGATGGACGTCAGGGCCACCAACTGCCGCACGAGCCATATTGAGGATGGTCTGCAGATTGTGCTTGTCTCCGACCCCTAAAAAGATGTGCTTGGAAGTATTTTTAACAATGGCCTCAAAGTTATGTGCCGGTTGTGCACCGGGAAACTGATCGCCGGAACACACCGCGCGTTCCATAATCACGATCTCATCTAAAGCATCAGCCAAGCGGGCTGTATCGCCGCAGTCCTTTTTAGTAGACGGGCGGTGTTCCCGCGTGACGGGATCGATGACGCTGATGCACTCTCCGAAGGTGGCAAAGCCCACGCGATTCGGCTCTGCCACGAAATCCTTTTGTGGATCGCGCCCGCAGAAAGTGACACTCGACGGTGCCCAGCGAAGGCCATCCTCAATGAGGTGAGCCGGCAGATAGGCCATCCCGAAGCCATCTTTTTTTTCGATGCGAGCGCCGCCCGAAGCAAATACCTCCAAGGCTTCGTCGGATTCCACCTTCACACCGACGGTGTTGAGTATGTGCAGGGAAGCCATGTGAATTGTATCGAGCTGGTCCGGGCTGAAAGCGCTCAGGCCGAAACCCTGTATGGTATGAATCCCGCTTCTGGGTCTTAGATTAGCCATTTTCTGTCCCTCTCTTTGCCCGGCGAATCACTTGCCCGCCGGCTTTTAGGTATGGGTAAGCACCCGTGGGTGAAAAAATCCGACCACGGGATTGTGGTTTCGGGTTGCAGCTTTACATCTCGCCTTTGTGGGCCTTGGCAAGCATTTTAAATATCGAAAAGATAAAAGCGATCTCCACCAGAAAAAATGGTGTGCCCACGATGATTGACAATCCCTTCAAGGCGTTGAGGGCCGACGCGCCACCGCCGCCGGCGGCCATGAAGAACACCCCCAGAAATCCGATGATAGAGCCCCACAAGGCGCGCATGGGGATGGAGGGATCCGTGTCACCATGGGACATCTGCATGGAAACAAAGTAGGAAGCGCTGTCAGCAGTGGTCACCGCGAAGAACAGAACGCTCAGGAAAAACAGGTAACTCAGCAGTGTGCCACCCGGGAACTGCTCCATGACCATGTAAACACCGGCGCCGAAGTTATTCTGCACCTCGGCCCAGATCTGCGCCTGTCCGGTAACCTCAATGTAACAGGCATTGCCTCCCCAGATAGTAAAAATAACGAAAAGAATGGCCAACGGCGCGAAAATGGAGCCCAGAAGGTATTCACGTATGGTCCGCCCTTTGGATATCCGGGCAAGGAAACCGCCGCAAAAGGGGATGTAGGTGGCCCACCACAGCCAGTAGAAGACAACCCACCAGTTCAACCAGGAGCGCTGCTTGAATTCGCCGTCCGCAAAATTGCCGGCGTCGGTCCAGAAGGTCATTTCGATGAAGCGGCCAAAGTACTCGCCCACGGTCTGGGTCATGAGGTTCAACAGCCACTCGGTGGGCCCCATAATCAGCAGAAAGGCCGCCATGAACAGAGCTATGTAAACGTTAACCAGACTCAAAATGCGTATGCCACGGTTAATGCCGGAAATGGCCGAAGCGATGTAACAAACGATGATGAATAAAAGGAGCCCGATCTTTCCGCCCAGGCCTAGTTCCACCCCGAACAAATGGTTGATCGCCCAGGCCAGGGCCATGATGATCATGCCCAATGCGGTGGCGACGCCGCCAATGGTGCTTACCGCGCCCAGGATGTCAGAAAGTTTGCCCCAGACCCCGGTGTTGGCCTTGTCGCCCAGAAGGCCATACAGGCCGGTGCCCACGGTCATGGGTTTGTTCTTGCGGTAGGCCGGGAAAGCAATAGCCAAGCCGCCAATGGCAAAAAGCGACCAGCCATGAACGCCCCAGTCAAAGATGGTGAGCTGGATGGCTCGGGGAATACCTGCCGCTATACCTTTGGTGCCTTCGTCGACCACCCAACTGGATTCCATCAGGTGGTAAAGGGGCTCGGCTGCGGTCCACATGATCGCTGCGCCGCCGATGCTGGCCGAGAACATCATGGACGCCCAGGCGAACCAGGAAAATTCCGGCTCGTCATCGTCACTGCCCAGTTTTAGGCTGCCGTATTTTGAAAAGGCGATGGCAAAGCAAATGAAGACCACCATCCCCACGCCGAGCAGAAAGCCGGAGCTGAAGTGCATGATCAGCCAGGTGTAAAGGCCGCTAAAAGCGTCACCTGCACCTTTGGGATCGATGACCAAATAGATGATCGTCGCCAACAGTATACCCAGGGTTGGCCAGAACAATTTGAAGTCCGTGCGGCCGAACAGTTTTTCAATCACTTCTTTCATGTTTCTCTCCCCTCATTTTCTAATGTTGCCGTTCAAAATTCCTCGGTAGAAGCTTTCGTCAGCCGAAGTGAAAAACTTTTGCAGTTGAAGCCGACCCTTTTTCAGTGCTCCGCTTTTAATTGCTCGAAGAAGTGATTTAGTATTTGCTGGGGATCTCACTGAACCCCAACTGTTGCCTTGCCTGGGCAGGGGTGGCGATTTCTCTGTTCAACTCCGTAGCCAGCCGAACGACCCCTTCAACTGCGTCGGCGTTATCTTTGAACAGCCGGCCCTTCTTTTTGTAAACGTTGTCTTCCATTCCCACCCGTACGTGCCCCCCCATGATAATCGCCATGGCGCTCATCATCGGCTGGTACGGGCCGATTCCGGCAACAGCAAAGTCAGCGCCGGAAGGCAGCTCACGGATCAATTGAAGAAGGTTGGCCGGTGTGGGGTAACTGGAGGTCACGTAACCCATGACAAACTGGATCAGGTAAGGTTCATCAATCAGGCCCTGGGCTATGAGATCCTGCACCACCCAGTACTGGCCGGGATGATACAGCTCCATCTCCGGCCGAATCCCGCGAGCTTTCATACCCTTGGCGAAAGCCGCGATTTCTCCATAGGTGGCCACGGTGCAGCCGTCTAAGTCCTGGCGGGCGCGTGGGTGCGGCAGATTGTCGGACCGTTCCTTGATGGTGAGCTTATACATATCCGGCCCGAGGTTTAAACTGGCGCACTCGGGACCGGCATCAAGACAAGCGAGTCGTTTTTCAATGGGCATGCCGTAAGCAGCACTGGTGGAGTTGTTGATGATGATATCCGGACATCTCTCGCGAATCATGGCGTTCAACTCCCGAATCAACGAGGGGTCACCGGTGCAGTCACCCCAGCACTGCGGATCACGCGTATGGGTGTGAACCATGCTGGCGCCAGCCTGGTAAGCATCATACACCTGGTCTGCGATCTCTTGCGGTGTTTCGGGCAGGTTCGGATTGGCTTCCTTGCCCTGAACCCCGCCAGTGGCGGCGCAGGTGATAACCAGTGGCGGTAGGGAAGAGGTGCGTATGCGTTTCATCCACTCGTAGCTGTTGCTGTAATCAATACTCATTCGGTTTTCCTCCTTGGTCTTTGAATATTCAGTTTCCTGTGGCTTTTTAGTTGCCACGCATGATCCGGGCATCTAAAGCCAGGGCACCCTTTTCATAAACCCGCACCGGATTCAGATCCAACTCTTCGATATCCGGCAAGTCCAGTAAAATGTCGGCCACGGCCAGAATAATAACGGTCAGTGCTTGGGTATCACACGGCGTTTTTCCACGGACACCCTGCAAGAGTGGATAACCTTTCAATTCGCGAAGCATGTCTCGGGCCTGCTTTTCGTCCAGCGGTGCCACTCGAAAACTCACGTCTTTAATCACTTCGGTATATACGCCACCGAAGCCGACCATAACGGTGGGCCCGAAAACCTGGTCCCGCAGTCCCCCTACGATCAATTCCAGACCCTCAGGCGCCTGGCTGCATACCAGTACGCCGTTCAAGCGGGCATCTGCATTCCAGGCCGAAACATTGGTAGCAATGGTTTCAAATCCCGCTGACACGTCGGCAGGATTTTCGATATTAATCATGACTGCGCCGGCATCCGATTTATGAACCAAATTATCACTGACGCCTTTCAGCACCACGGGATAGCCGATGCGCCCGGCAACGTTAACCGCTTCGTCAGCGGTCGCGGCAAAATCATGGTCGGGATAGCGTACGCCATAATCCGCCAGTAGCGTGACGGCCTCTTTTTCAGGCATCATCCGTTTCAACATGCCTCCTCCTTTGCGCCACCGGCGAGTCCTCGACGATACTTTCCGTAGTCCACCGCAGCCCGAATCGACCGGACCGCTTTTTCTGGAGATTCGAAAACCGCGATACCCTCCCTCTGTAATCCCAATCTGGCCTTACGCTCCTCTTCTCCGCCGCCGAGGTAGGTAACGGCCAAGCCGGTTTTGATACCGCTTACTGCCTCCAGTACATTTTCGATGGTGTGTTCAACCGGGTCACCAAAATTGAGCAACATGACATCACAGAAGTTGTATCGGTCAGCAATTAGGGCGCAATCTCTCAACTCTTCAGCCCAAATAGCCGCAAGGTCAATTGGGTTGCCGATGTTTCCCAATTGAGCCACCCCCAGTTTTTTCAAATCAGCCACCATTTGTTCCGGAAGTTCGGGTACTTTCAGTCCTTGCACCTCGGCCTCGTCCACGGCCAGTGTTCCAATACCGCCGGAGGTAGAGATGACCAGAATCCGGTCTCCCTGAAGAACTGGAAGGGTTGCCAGTCCTCGGGCTTGGTCGTAAAGCTCGCTCAACCCGGTTACCACTTGGGCACCATATTGCCGACAGGCGGCTTCAAAGATGCCGTGAGCGCCGGCCAAAGACCCGGTATGACTCGCTGCTGATCGGCTCCCGGCCGAAGATCGTCCTGCCTTGAGAATGCTCACCGGCTTGCGGGCAGTGCAGTATGACAGTGCTTCCAGAAAGCGGCGGCCATCTCGAACCCCCTCGAGATACATGCACACTGCCCGGACATGGGTATCGTCGGCGAAGTACCTAAGAAAATCCGACTCGGTCAGATCGGCTTGATTGCCCAGGTTTACAGTGGCACAGACCCCGATACCGTCATGTTCCAGCCACTCAGTGAGCCCATTGGTCAGGGATCCGGACTGGCTGATCATCGCCACCGGCCCCGGGTTGTGCAGAGCTGGAAAGAAGTGGGCGCACAGACGGTTCGGCAGGTAGGTCGCCCCCAGCACATTGGGGCCCAGCAACCGCATACTAAACTTGCGGGCAATGCGAATAATTTCTTGCTCAGCCTCGGGGTGGCCCATTTCGCTGAACCCCGAACTGGTAACGATGGCAGCCAGTACACCCAGCTCTCCAGCCTCTTCAAGCACACGTGGAACGAACCGGGCCGGGACCAAAATAACCACCAGATCAATGGCATCGGGAATATCCTTTAAGCTGGTTACCGATTCCCGCCCAAGAATCAGACCACCCTTCGGGTTTACCGGGTAGACCTT
The DNA here is from genome assembly GCA_963705435.1 of uncultured delta proteobacterium. GTDB lineage: Bacteria > Desulfobacterota > Desulfobacteria > Desulfobacterales > Desulfosarcinaceae > Desulfosarcina. Next base: position 123,052 of record CAVPJR010000003.1, read on the forward strand.
TCCGTCGAAACCTGAATCTATGATCGTTTTAAAGGTCATGCAGCCATACTTGCGGGGGTCGTTGGAAGCCCCTACAACGGCGACGCAGCGGGCGTTAAACATAGCCCGAATTGCCTCTTGCGCCGGCGCTGGAGCGGGCTGATTGTCAAGACTGGATTTCTGCATCAGTGCACCCTGTTCCAGTAAAGGTTTTTCAATCGGGCAAGAAACTCCCGATCTCGATCCTTGATCACCTGATCCAATTCTTCCTGCTGAAAGTCCTTTTTATAGGTGTAGAACCCTTTGCCAGCCCGAATCCCAGTGGATCCCTCGGCGACCAAACCCTTTAAGATGTCTGGGGCCGTTGTTTCCCGCGCCATGTCGGGCAGTAGCTTGGCACAGCAATCTTCCCAAGCATCAACCCCGCCCAGATCCACCATCCGCAGGGGCCCTATACTCGCGGTGCGAAAGCCAAGACTGCTGCGAAGGGCCTTGTCAATATCCTCCGCGCTGGCAATCCCTCGGGCCACAAGATCGGCCACCTCGCGTAGCACTGCGGTCTGCACACGGTTGACCACAAAACCGGGAATATCCTGATTAACCTTTACCGGTTCCTTGCCGATGCGGGCCATGAGATCATAGGTGGTCTGGAAGGTTTTATCACTGGTCCCTTGGGCACGGATGATCTCCACGCAGGGAACGATCTGGGGGGGATTGAAATAATGGGCGCCAACTGTCCGGGAACGGTCTTTCACTCGGTCGAACAAACGGCTAAGCGGCAAGTGGCTGGTGTTTGAGGCGAGGATCGCCTGTGGCGGACAGAGTGCTTCCACCTCGGCAAACGTCTGCTGCTTGAGTTCCAGCAGTTCCGGGATCACTTCCATAATGAATTCGGCGCCGCTAACCGTTTCAGCCAAATCAGTGGTGATGGAAAGCCGCTCAAGGTGAGCATTCACGCTATCGCCAAGCATCCGATTTTCATCAAACTGTTCAAGGCTTTCTGCGAGATGCGCATGGGCGACTTCAAGCGCGTCCATAGAAACATCATAAAGTTTGACCCTGCACCCGCCCATGAGAAACCCTTGGGCAATCCCATGTCCCATAATGCCTGCACCGAGAACAGCAATTTTATTAATTTCCTCAGATTTCATATAATCTCCTTTGCAGAATCCGCCGGACCCGGCGATGGAATTTGTAACGTCCAGACTTTATAAAAGACTACTGCAGAGGATGTGCCAGAGGAAAAATATATAAATATTAGTGTAAAATAGGGTGGTTAGATGAAATGAAGATGGGAAGAATTTCAATATTGATGCGTAAATGCATCGCAATTGCTAAATAACCGTATTATTACAACAGGCTAAACATAGATGCATATTGGCATCAACTTTATTATACTGTTATTTTAGGTGAATCATTCACTATCGATCGGATAGTTGCGCAACTTTGCATCACCCGCACGAAGGCCGTGACGAGTCAATTTTCGAACAATGGTTGACTGGTTGAGTTCCAACGCTGCCGCTATGGCCCGGGTGGTGCGGTGCTTTGCAATTGCAGACTGAAGTATCCGCCTTTCGTATGCATCTATGAGGTCCTTTAAACGGCCAACAGGAATTTCCCCAGTAAATCCACGATTTTTCTCTGCACCGGCTTTCTCTTCCGAAAGCGACTGTCGCAGATAGTGATAGAGATCATCACTCTCCGAGAGCGCCACGGCCTTGTTGATCAAATTGATGAGTTCACGGACATTTCCCGGAAATGGATAGGCTATCAATAACTCCATGGCGCGGGCGCCAATACGCCGCTGCTGTCGGTATTTCTGGTTAAACTTGCTTAGATTTTGGCGAACAAGGGAGATGATATCCTCTGGACGCTTCCGTAATGGCGGAATGTGGAGGCGAAAGACATTAAGACGGTAATAGAGGTCATAGCGGAATTTTTTTTCTTTAGCCCATTTGGCCAGATCCACATTGGTCGCAGCGATAACAGCGCTGTTGGTGGGGATTTCCTGTGTGCCGCCCAGTCGCATAATACATCCATCGTCCAGATACTTGAGCAGTTTGGTTTGGGTTTGCATGGGCATTTCGCCAATCTCATCAAGAAAAAGGGTGCCTCCATCGGCGAGTTCGATCAACCCGGGTTTGCCGCTTTGGCGGGCACCGGTAAAGGCACCTTTTTCATAACCGAACAGTTCAGCTTCCAACAGGGTTTCCGGCAGGGCCGCACAGTTGATATGTATAAACGCCTGGGAGCTGCATGGACCTTTTTTGTGGATGAATTTGGAAAGCAAGCCTTTACCGGTTCCTGATTCACCGGTGATCAAGACATTGTTGCAACCTAATTGCATAAGTTTCAAAGCGCCGCGCAACACCTGCTGCATGGATTCGCTTTCAGCCACGATGCCAGCGCCTTCCAGTTCGCCCAGATTAACGGCGGACAACTCGTCGCGCAACCGGTCCTTGACTTCTTTGACTTGGTGGAGTTCTTCGCGAATCTGGTTCAGGGTAGTCATATCCCGTTCGTTGAGCACCACCAACTCGATATTCCCTTGCTCATCTCGGACCGGAGTACCAGTGACCAAGATTGTCCTTCCGGTTCGCTTGACGTTGACCATACGGTTGATAGCCTGTTCGCTTTTGAGTACATCCAGGGTTACTGAATGGTCGATCAGCCCCTCATCGAGTAAGGCGGAGATATTTCGACCAATAAATAAGGCGCTTTCTATACCGGACAATTCTTCCGAGGCATGATTCATGTTTAGGATCTTGCCGCTGCCGTCCGTCACGAAGATCCCGTCACTCGAGGAATTGATAATTGCCTCAAGTTGGCGATGCATTTGCTTGAAAGAAGAAAGCTGCCGAGCGATGGTGTCAAAACGGGTGTATGGCTGGAAATTACAGACTGCCCCAACAATGCGGCCATCTTTTTCTATCGGCGTAATGTTAATGACGATAGTATCGCTTCCATCCTTGGACTGTGCCTGGAAACCCAGCGTCGACTCGCCCTTCTGCAGGCATCGCCTGACCATGGCGGCACTGACCGGCAGAATATTTTCCACCATCTGCCCTTCGTATTGTCCTGGAGCGAGATTCAGGATTTCTACGGCATGGTGGTTGATAAGGTGAATATGGCCGTCATTATCCGTCACTACGACCCCGTTGCTCGTACATGCGACAGTCAATTCTGCCCAGTTCATATCTTTTTGATTCTGTCCAGTAATGGTTCTCGTCTCCATAAAAGGGTGCTTTGCAAATCAGTCGGTATATGCAGGCCACCCAAAATCATCACTGAGGTTGTGTGTTAATTCGAAGTAGTGAAGATTGAAATTGGGGTTATTGTACATAAGATTAGAAATCTTAAGTTTAACATGAGTGCTTGTAATCTTCAAGAAGGAGATGTCGGAGTGCTTGGCAAAGGGAGAGATTATTTGGGTATGCTCTCAGGTGGGTACCAATTAGTCATTTCCTTTGCCCGAAGATCTTGTGAAGTTATTGTCTAAGCATGAAAGTTCCTAACATCATTGACACATGATCCGAATACCGAGCATTGTGGGTGGGAGAAGGTCGCCAGCCTCCCTATCGCCATTGCATATCCAAATCAAAGCACATGTATTGTGAATATGTGTTTACTTACAAGGGTTTTATCCATCGTCCCGCAACAATCCAGAATAACGATTAGCCTATCTATCGAAGAGTGAGTTGATAAAAAAATCAGGAGGTCAAACTTGTGGGCGGGATGATTGATAAAACAGTGATGTACGAAGCCGCCTTCATTCTGGCATGTAAACTGCTATATGGGTAAAGTATGCACTTTCTCTTTTCATTATAATTTCAACTATTAACATCGCATGGCCATTTATATCTGTAAAGAGGGAATTTATCGCTCTGATCAAAAAAGTTGCATAAAAATACAAAAAAACCATTACTTTCCCTAAGGTATTGGATCAACGGGAGCTAAAGCTGCCGCGAAGCGGTTTCGTAGTGCGCCCATGATGGCGACTTATCAACAGGGTGGAAGTCCGTGTCGGTGTATGCCATAGCACCGTAGCTGAAGGCAACTGCGTCGCCGTGAGGCGGGTGGGGAGCAGCCGGAAGCGAACTGTCGGTCCGCAGGAAAACGAACTCGATTCGGGCGGGGGACGCGTTGGCGAGCCCCCTACGATAGGGTGAAGCCTGGAATCACTGTACACGCGGATAACGGCCTGGAGTTGAGCCCTGAAAGAACCCACATCGGCAGCAGCCTTCAGCCAGGAAACGGATTTGAATTTTTAGGGTACCGGTTTGAAGAGGGCTGTCGCTATGTGCGGGTGAAAGTTCAAGCGGTTCAAGGATAATGTTCGTCTGAAGACTAAAGAGAATGTGAGGCAACAGCATCGAACAAATCATATCCGATCTGAATCCGACCATCAAAGGCTGGTTTGTACTTCAAGCACGCCCATCATTACACGTTCAGTTCCCTTGATGGCTTTATACGCCGTCGTCAAAGAGCCGTCCTGAGCAAACATCAAAAGCGGCCAGATTCTGGGTAAAACCGCTAAAGATCATAGGCTGTGGCTGAATGCATTTTTTGCCGATGCGTGCTTTTCACCATGCTCGAGGCCCACGTATTGGCGTGTTGATCCCGATGAGGAAAGCACTGATGGAGAGCCGTGTGCGGGAGAACCGCACGCACGGTTCGGAGGGCGGGAGGGGCGACCCTTCCCGACCCCTATCAGCTGCTATGTATCTGTAAAAACATATAAAAAATCCCAGCCACAATATGTTGTAGTCAACCCTATTCAATTTTTATTGTGAATAGATCGCAAACCTGTGCCTATCGGACCGCTTTTTAGAAGAATGTATTTCGGCATTACCGAAGGAATCTGCCAAGGTTTTTAATTCTTAGTGTTGCCTCATAGAACTCCCGCGTCCGATAAATAAAAGATGCGCATTATGTGATTGTGGGACCACTGGTGGGCCACATCGTCCTCACGAGAGATGATTTCTTTGGTTTTGCAACTATATGATATTAATTGAGAATTTTAATTGAGGTTTGAGAAGAGGCTTGTTTTTCTGGAGAATCTTTATAAATTACTGAATTTATAGAGAAAATAATGGTGGAGGCGGCGGGAGTCGAACCCGCCGTCCGCAAACATTTCCACACAGATATCTACATGCTTGTCCTGGGATCTCTAAGTATCGCCTCTGGCAGTCTCCATCAGGCAGGGTACTTCAAAGGCTATCCTGCTAAAAGTTCGCCTTCACTGTAACAGGCATTCAGTTTAGGCTATCCCGATTAGTCCGACGTTCTATCCAGGTTCGCGGGAGAAACCCGGTAGAACGGTAGCACTAAGCTGCTACGGCGTAGTTATAATCGTCTGCGATTATGTTTATTTCCCACCAGATTTACGAGATGGTAGGAACTCGGCATGCAATTGGCGCTCTTCTTTATCCCCGTCGAAGCCGTTTCGCCCCCAATTTGTTACAGAATAATTACTAATCCACGGGGCCTTCAATGTCAATAATGACGGCTGCGTAAACCGCCCCGTTATAACAAAATATTTGAAGGGAAATACTACGGAAGCTTTCTATAGACATCCTTGCGGTGGCCAATCTTGATTATCAAAATTAATAGGACATCTTCTTGAATCTCATAAATGATACGATAATTTCCAGTGCGGACTTTGTGAAAAGGATTGTTTCCTTTCATCTTTGTTGTGTCCGGATTTGGAAGATTTTCAGACAAGCTGTCGATCTTTTCGATTATTCGTATTCTGTCGCCTTTCGGGATTTTCTTGAGTGCTTTTGCGGCAGACCGATTAACCTCAATCCGGTAGCTCAAATTTCAAGCTCCTTTTTCAGATCTTCCCAAGGGATTGGTTCGCCGGGATCATTTTTAGCTTCCCATGCATCGTCTATATCAATTCGGTCTTCCAATTCCTGTAGCAGTTTTAGTTCCTTCATAGAAATCAGGGCAGCCATTGGCTCACCACGGCGAGTCAGGACAAAAGATTCTGCTCCAAAAGCTACCCGGTTAATTATATTAGAGAATTTTTTTCTGGCGTCAGCCGTCGTGATCTTGTTAAGCATAATAAATACCCCGTAAGTACATTATGTTCACTTTGTACAAATTGTACGCATTGGCGCACACTTTGTCAACTTATATATTTTTGTTTAATTCTGAGCTGTTATAACATATTGCTGGAGAAAAATGACAAAAAACGTGTGTCTACTTACTGAAATAAAACGCTTTATGAGTTCTTCAGGAGCGTGCCGGGAGTTTAGCAGGATCAAATCTACCGAAAGAAAATGCCCCGGAAACCCTCTTGCAGCAAGGGATCAGGGGCGTTGGGGTTGGGTTGTCAGCTATTGATTTTTCGTTACTAGTATGTCTTATACGGATTGAAAAAAAGCCCGAGATCAAGGCTTGCGAGTCCCGAGGAATGAGGTGTACATGAAGGTACTCCGCAGTGACGAGGGATGAAGCGTAACGCAGATATCGGTTTTCTTACGAATCTGCCAATTATTCGCCAAGATAGGCCTTGCGT
>CAVPJR010000004.1:0-105362 GCA_963705435.1 uncultured delta proteobacterium
GACATCGGTAAACATATTCGTCAGTGACGAGATGCGAATCCACTGAACGATGAGGTTAACTGAGAAATATTATTCCCACTCATCATCAGAATCATCATATTCTGGATACTGTGGTGGGGGTTCCCCCACCGCTTTAACAATTTTTATGCTTTTACCTTTTTCCTCACTTTCTTGAATTGATTGCACAAGTATTCGATGCCACCAATCATCACCAAAATCGAAAAGGTAATGAAAAACATCTTTTGCTTCTAATCTTGCGTTATCAATATTTGTTTTGGCTGTTGACATTTTCTTTTTTCCGAAACCCATGAAATCCTCTGTATTTTCTGGATGTGTTATTTCAGGAGATTTCATTATCGAGCGAATATTTTTAGTGTCCGACTTAGTTAGAAAAAATGAATACAAATGCGGATCAAAACGGTTAAATGCCTCAAAAATCTTTTCGTGTAGATCGTTAAACGTACAATTTCCACTGGCTTCAATGATTCTGTATAGTTTCGGTATACCGACTATCGAAATTTTAAATTGATATAATTTCATTGAGTTCCTTCATTCAGTTAACATTTTATATTCAATGTTATCGGGTCAAGATTTGGCCCTCTGCGATTATTTTCGAACATCGTTGAAAATTGCCAAGGCTGATATCTACAAGGTTGGAGATCTCGCCAATTCCAAGAATGCTTAGTTTTGTCTTCACACAACAGCACATGACATTTCAACCTTATTTAGTCTGGAATCGCGAAGCGGTCTCTCGCAGGACTTTAATAAGTTTGTCTCCAGCATCTAATCCAATCCAATGACCAGCGTTTTCAAGAGTCACGATCCCTGCTTGCGTCAACAGCTTTTTTAACCGCTGGCACGATTTTCTTAGAAAACGCGGACTCAACATCGCATCTACAATCATCACAGGCACTCTTATTGTCGGTTAGTTGGCCTTCGTCGACATTTCCTTGGCCTGATGCAAGGTCAGCGAAGATGCCTGTTGCATTTGCTAACAGTTTTGCACGACGTTTTTCTGAAGCCTTTGTTTCGTATGCAGAACCACCAGTTGGGTAGCTCGACACATAGCGTAGCCAATGTTCAGCAGCGGGTCGGTCTCCACGTACCCAACGAAGAAACTTGACGGTAGCTAATGTCTTGAGAAGTTGTGGGGTGAGACAACGTGTGATATTAAATGCCGGATCGAGAAGGACAATTCCAGCCACCAAATCAGGGTGATTCAAAGCAAGATCAAGAGCTATGATGGCTCCAGCACTATAACCTATGATAACTGCATATGCTGCATTCAGTTCCTTAATGAGAGCAACAGTGTCCTCCGCGCGAGCATTCCAGTTACGTGGCGAACTTGAAGATGCGGTGTATCCGCGTCGGTCGTAGACGATGATCCGAAAGTCAGTCGCGAGATCTGCGAGATCATCCGCCCACAACTCACCTAACGTACCGACACCGTGAATAAACACGATGGGCAGGCCAGTCCCTTCATCCCAATAAGAAAGCTGTGATTTCCCAATTTTAAGGATCTCCATATATTACCTCGTAGCGGCAAACCACGCTATCAAAAGGGCGTTGTGCTCAAGGGGGCAATTCATGGCCAATCACTTCTTTTGTTATCAACACCTATTATTAACAATAGCCTGATTGCAGATACATTGAGACCATCATCGGTTTGATCAAATTTAAGATATCATAGCTTTTCTGATCGGGCAAATTTAGCAGATCAGTTGGAGTTATGGCTGGGTCGTTAACATAAATTTGAGGGACGTTAACCACAATGGGAGCTCCCCGGCAAAGTACTCCTACCGGATACCAGTTTCCTGCCCGGACGGGATACGTTTGTCGAGGACTGATGGAACTGTCTTGTAGTAAGAATCAGAAACGAAGATAGACGTGCATGGAGGTGGAATGCATATACCCGCCTCCATGCGGCGAATTTGGATTGAAAAGCTCCCAACAGCGATTCGACTTTCCCCGGCCAAGACCGCATGTCGAAGGCTGGCCGAATGGGGCTCATTAAAGTCAAGCGACAAAGATCGAGGAAATACCCTTGCTGTGTCAGTTCCGGAGAACGGCTTAGATGTTCTATAGGCTGATCACGGCACTTTCACAGGCCATGGTGATTAACTTATCACCCGTGGCCATTTTGGCGCCTTCGATGAGATCTTCTACTGAAATGCCCCTGGAAACAGCACAAGGCGTGCATACCAGAACCGGCACGCCGTATTCCTGTAAAAAGGCCATATGGTCATCTGCCTTGTCACCAGTGGCCGCCTGCACATTTTCGATGATCCCTTTTTTCGCAAGATACACCGCCTCGTCCAGCAGGAAAACGGCTGTCTCCTTCCCCTCTTTTTTGGCAACCATCGCGAAAAATAACGCTCGCGTGGCGCGATTCGGATTATCCGTGCCGCACGACAACACAATCAATACTTTGTCAGTCATATGCTACACCTTTTTTTCTAAAACGAATTTAATGAAACGATAAGTCCACACAACCAAACCTGCTACTTGATTGCTTATATCATTGCATTTACTTTGTAAATCTAATGTTTACGATCTGCCAGGTTGCTGCAGCCTTATAGGCTTACATTTGTCCCCAGGGCTTCAGCAGGAAGGTCTCCCTGTCCGACTCTAACGGGAGGAACCGACAATTTTCCGGGCGGAAATTTCATCCGCTGGTATCTTGCTCCCTCGTGGCGCATCAACATGTGGAATCTTCCGATTTCCGCTTCCAGTTTAGATGAAAATAACTGACCTGCCCACAGTTTTAGTACCACTTGTTAAGTTAAAATCTGGAGCATATTTTCCGTACCAGATGAAAGTCAAAAAGGTTCAAAATCAAAGGTTGAACTACCTCCGGTGCCGGTGGTGGATAGCCAAGGCTGCTGTTCGGTTTGACGGTATTGTACGGTGTGATTTAGTTGAAAGTGCAGATCCTTTTTCAAATGTGGCAAAATCGCTCTCTATTGTACCTACAATATGTTTGGCGAAAAGAACGGGATGAATGAGAAAACTTCCATCCGATTCAATATTGATGGCCGCATTAATATCGTGGCTCACCCAACCTTCAGGCATTTTGGTAGGAAAAGATACCGTTCTATTACTCATCACTCGGTAAAAACCATCGTACATCAATGACTTGACCCTTTTGCAGCCCGAAGAACTGCGTATAAATATCCGACGGCAATTTATCACTTAAGCTGGACAGGGTATCGTTAAACAACTTATTGTAATCTTCAATAATTTCATCATCCAATTTATCCTTCTTGAGAAGGCGGTAATCAAGCTCTTCCTTGCGTTTAAGCAGCTCATCATGCCCATCAAGCAGGACAGGCAGGTAATTAGCCTTGGTTCTGTCGCCTACCCGTTGCTTGTAAAAAAGATCAAAAAGGTCATTCCGATAGCTTTTGAACAGCGCTTTCATGCCATCGGAATCCTTGACCCCTCTCAACGTTCCGAAATGTTTGGCATACAATAGACTTTCATCATCCGGTTCAGCTGGGGTGTGCTTCCCTGACACGGATGAACCACATCCTGGTGGAATTCCGGGTCGCCAGGAGCCGAGCGCTGTGGAGGCCTCCTGGCAATTGTCGAAGCAATACTTTTTTAAGGGCCAGAAACAGTCTCCGTAGGTGTAGTAGAAAAAGGAAGACAACCAGTACATCCGGGCCTTCCTTACCGTCTTCCCTGTATGGAACAAACTACGATTTGATAGTTGATGGCACACTCCAATTGTCAGGTAATAAAGTTTTGGCCAGCGACAGGGCTTATTACTGGCCATGTATTTGACGATCTCTTTATTATCTTCAAATGTGAACGATTCTGTTTCCGGCAACAATTCTCCACCCGTACACTTACCAAAGCATGGGAAACTCTCCCAGCGCCCATCTCTTTCAGTGAATTTGACATACGTATGGTCCGCCGGGCTCTGCGGAAAATAGGCGGGCCTTACTTCCACATGCACATTCGGGCAGTTTGCCTGCACGGTATCCGCGCCCTGGCATTCATTGCCTTTCTCTTCCGGTAATGCGACACCGTAGAACGTCATCAGAACGAAGAACAGAATGACCGGCCCAAAAATTACAAACCGCTTGAAGTTTTTCATGATGATTCTCCTGTTTAATGGGGTTTATGAAGAAACGTAACGGTCCAAGAAGTAGGTTTCAGAACAACACCAGGAGGGAAAATGCGAGTGAATCCTACAATCGCGTTAGCTGGAGATCAAAAATGTCACTGATCAATATAAATCAACCGAATAAGGCTGCTTTTATTATCCTTATCCATTTTTAACGAGATCAATAAAAAATCAAAGAAAGATGATAATTTAAGAGCATCTCTAAAATCCTTAGTTAATAATTAAAATGCGACCCTGTGTGCCCTCCAATCCTGATATAATCATGCCCCGCAACTTGACCCTCTTATTATCAGCCAAATTCCTTTAATCTGACATTTTGAGTGCAAAAAATGAATTTTAATTTAGCCACGTGACTTTTTTTTGCACGCTGCACTCTGTCCGCTGCTTCTAATTCTTCATACTATTTTTTGATCTTATTAAAAATTTATCAAAAATATTCATAGAATTCAGTTTATTGAAAAAAGGCTTTTTTTAATCATGCTTTTTGGCATCATATTCGCTGTTGTTTAGTTAAGGTTCATATCGAACTTCCCAACCATAGCAAACCATCCTAAAGGATGGAATGCAAATCCACTAACCCCTCCAAAGTATAGGTGATATGGTCGAGCGTTGGGTGGTACCGATTCCGGTTATTCCCGCAAAGGAGAAACCAATGTACAATCATCATGAGAAGCGCAATTTCAGTCGTCATAATGTCGGCGGACCGATCACCCTGCATTCCACAATGAGGACGTCAAGGGATATTAATGCACATTTGCTCAATTTCAGCGAACAGGGAATCTGCTTTTCCACAGACACGCAATTCATTCCTGGTACGACAATCCTTTTCAAAGCTTCTAAAGAAAACTACTTAAGTACGGACGATAATGACGACTGCCAATTGCGATCTATCAGTTTGGTGACGGTCAAGTGGTGTCATGAAAGCTCACAGCAGGATCTTCCTATTCATATAATCGGGGCGAACTATATGATCCCCCCCTATTAATTGTAAACTTTTCGAATTAAATTTAGCTGAAATGGGGTCTGTTTATTGCTTCACATTGTATGATTAAAGGATCAACCTATCAATTTGCAGCACTTTTGAAGAATGATTTGAAGATCAGATTTAACGAGTCTATTTTCATGGTTTTAGAAACCGACAAACCGTGAACCGATAACGGCCTTGAAATAGAAAAACAGAAAACATTAATAAAAAGGAAAAAGATGAAACAAGAACAACTTGTTATTGATCACGATTATAGACGCCTACACGAAAGAAAAAAGTACATAGCAGAAATCGCTTTTAATCATGCAAATCGGTTATACACAGGAAGTCTAAAAGATATTAGCATCGGTGGTGCCTATATTGAAACTTACTGCAGTAATCACTTCTCTACAGAAGATATTGTTACTCTTAGTATCCCTTTTGCCTCTCACCAGAAAAATGTAAAACGCAGAGGGCGCATTAAATGGCTAAACAATTCAGGTTTTGCTGTTGAATTTGTTTAAGCTATAACAATATCGTTTGAGCTGAGATTACATTTCAATTCTTTTGTATGTTGTATGATTCTGGCAGATTGGGATAATTGAGAGTACATCAGGTCAGTGGAAAGTGTTAAAATCTGAAATTCGCTGGAGTTATTTCTGTTTATAAGCCTTATTCTCGATTAATTTTACATTTTTAACTTTTCTCAATATTCATTTTCAAATGATTTGACCATATAATTTTCTATTAATAGCTTTAATTTCTTTTTCTGAATTTCATTTAACCAATTAAATTTTATACCACATTTTTTTCTCTCATAGCCCGTTAAACTTTGGCCCTCCTCTATTGAGGTTATATCATAAATTGTTCGACAATCTATATGGTAAAGATTAAATTGATCTTTACCATTGGCCAAAATGTTAATAGAGTTAGTGACCAGCTTTTCCTCTTTTATAGGGGTATATTTAAATGATAAACCGCCTTTGCTTATGTCATTAAGCTTGCCAAATAATATAGCGTCATCACTGAAAACTTGAATCGCATCTTTTTTGAATACAAACCGAGCAAATTTTCTCCGGTCATCTAACATATTTCAATCTTTCTGTTTACGGTTTCATAAAAACGAAATGGGAATGTGATTCGAAGGAGTACAAAAAACAGCTGGAAGATCGGATTATATTCCGCGAATGGAGAACCACTTCATATCAGATGGAATTGATAAACCTTATACCAAGACCGTAAGGATTTAGTCAAGGTTAACCAAGGGTTTCGGCAACTGGTGATATATTGATCATCATCGGCTTGATCAAATTTAAGATATCATAGTTTTTCCGATCGACCCGTTTCACCGGGAGTGACGAACCACGTTTGTTTTATTTTTCGGGAATCTGGGACATAATAAATTCTGACAATGCAGTAATTGTCAAACTTGGGTTGACTCCTAAATTGGCTGGTACTACAGACCCATCCGCAACAAAAAGATTTGGGTATCCAAAGACTTCACCATTTAACCCCACAACACCTTTTTCGGGCGACTCTCCCATACAACATCCCCCAAGAATATGGGCCGTACTGGTTGCATTGAAGACGACTTCAGGCAGACCGCTAAGGGGGATACCTTTCATTTTGCGCGCCAATCGCCGAGTAGTTTCATTGGCAATGGGTATATACGAAGGGGTTCGGAGCATTGTCAATGGAACTGGACTGGATGACGTACAATGTTTCCAAGATATCTCAACTATGTCGAGTGATCTGGCGACGCCCGGATTTGGTCTGGGCCTTGGATGGACTTGAATACCATATGGGTCACATCTAGAATATTCAGTGGTAGGCGACCAAATTCTTTTGTTCGCTTATTAATTGGAATTAGTGTAGACTGATAGTTGATGGTAAATTTGCATATACCTGTGACACCAATCCAAAAGAAGATGCCGATGCGCAATACGCCTGCCGCCTCAGATCATTACAATCCCGATCCAGACATCGGAAGTTTAGCAATATCTATCCGGTCGCTGTATGTTGCAATTTTAACTCGTGCAATCAAAGATATTTTTAAGCCCACCTACAGTGACCATGAAATTTACAAAAGCCAAGCCCTATATTGGATAGCAACAAACGATTCTGAATCCATCACGAGCTTTATTAATATCTGCAACCATTTAGATATCGATGTGGATGAAATTCGACACATTATTAATGTCGAAGTAAATAGGGTAGAGCGTGGCCTACCTCATCGTATAAAATTTAGCATGGGGGATTACAATATGCGGACTGGACGTGACAACTGACAGCCGGCTCGACTACCTCCCACTTACCGCATCGCTGAAATCAGGGGGTATTATGATTATCATTCTGTCGCTATGTAAACGGTCTTTACATCACCTGAATCAGTTACGACAAGTAGCTGATACTCCTCAATGGAGGTATCAGATAAAAGATCGTAAATTCCAAAGTAGCCCAGCGAGGCAATAGGGATTTCGTTTACGGCATTAATTTCATAACCTTCTCTGAGCCCTCCTTCCCATGCAAAGCTATCCTCAATAACGTAAACAATTTCGCTTGCGTCGTAAATGTTAACTTGGAGACCTATTCTCTGGATGCCGCTCTCCTTTATATGGTTACTGTCGGAATAACGGTCAAGTTTGACTACGTTTTCGGAAAACTTAAAGATTGTCAGATACTCTCTGAAAAAAGTCCCACCAACAGCGAGCCAACTTCCTATCTGAACTCTCTTATGAAACTACGCCAAATTGGCATAGTTTCATTCTCGATCAAACAGACCGCCTTGGCGATCGGCGGCGACGCTGACTACTGCAATCTCAAGTTTTGTTCAGGATATTTTAATCTTCGGTATCGGGCCAGACATCATCCTTGCCAGTTTTTCGGCGATGCGAACGTTTGCTGGAACGTTTGTCTCTGAACCCATCCACATTCTCATCATCGTCAAAGTCCCTGAACTTGGTCCTCTGGGAACGTCTGGGCGGTATGTCTTTGTCGTTTTCAAAGCTCTCGTCGTCTTCCTGCCTGTTCATTGCAATACCATCTCCTTCGTCGGTGTTAATCACCGTTTTACTTGGCAATAGATTACGCGGATCCGGCTATCCATCTAAAACGCGACCTGTGTCGCTACATACATTGAGATAAGGACAAATCGGACCGTAATACAGATATCATAGCATTCCGATTTCAATTCTGCACCTGAGTTTCTTGCCAAATCGGTATTGGGAATACTAAACGCCCATCAATGTAACCTCGATTGACCGCTTCCTGGATCTATTATCATGATTCATGGCAACCACTTGTTGCCATGTTCCCAATCTTAACTGACCTCTCCTGATTGGCAGGACGATGGAGGGACCTATTAGGGCAGCCTGGACATGTGAATGACCGTTACCATCATGCCAAGCAAGTTCGTGAGCGTAGGAAATATTTTTCGGAGCGATCCTGTCGATCGCATCTTTCAGGTCCTGAACCACCCCAGGTTCGTACTCAATCGTGGTCAAGCTCCCTGTACTTCCTACGATACAAGCATTGGCAGTTCCATTTTCAACTCCAGAGTGGCCAATGATACGGTTCAGGTCGTCGGTTATGTCTTGGATATCGATTCCCGTATTTAGATTCACCTCAAATGTTGCAAAGTGAAATATGGTCGAGGGCATTTGATGCTCCTTCATTCATCTATAAATCAGAATCGGCGGTAAGAAGACCGGTCGCGGTTGGAAGCCGCTCCCCCAATCCCCCCATTCGGAATTCGCCACGCAGTCTTCAGCCTTCCGACCGACGCGATCGTTACCCAGACCAATGCCCAAATTCCACCTGGTCTGCTAACTCTATACCGGCGGGATCGGCGCCTATCGATAGGTCAGCGAGCGGCCATCGGCCTGGAACAGATACAGGCGGGCCGGATCGATGCCGATGGCGATCGCCTCACCGCTGTGAAGGCGACGGTCGGCGTGCAGGCGGGCGACCACTCGCGTGCCATCGCGCAAATTAAGATAGACCATCTGTTCGCGGCCGAGCAACTCGGTCATCACGACATGGCCGTGCAGGCGCTGATCCGCTCCCACCAGATGCGGGTCGATCACGTCCTCGGGACGCAGTCCGACCTGTACCACCAAGCCGGCCGATCCGACGAGGTCGTCAAAGCGGGCCTCGAGACCATGCGCAAGCGATATGCGCTCTCCAGCCAGGGTGAGGGCCAGACCGTCACCGGCCGACTCGACGTGCGACGCGATCAGGTTCATGCTCGGCGAGCCGATGAAGCTGCCGACGAAAGTGTTGACCGG
This sequence comes from uncultured delta proteobacterium, assembly GCA_963705435.1. Taxonomy (GTDB): domain Bacteria; phylum Desulfobacterota; class Desulfobacteria; order Desulfobacterales; family Desulfosarcinaceae; genus Desulfosarcina. The sequence goes on from CAVPJR010000004.1 coordinate 9,383, forward strand.
TCTCTCGAACAGTCGCTGGGGTGTATCGACCTGTTGCAGACAGCCCTCTTTGAATACCGCCACGCGATCCCCCATGGTCATGGCCTCGACCTGATCATGGGTGACATACACCGTGGTGGTGCCGGTGCGCTGCTGCAGCGCGGCGATTTCCGCCCGCATCTGCACCCGCAGTTTGGCGTCCAGGTTGGACAGCGGCTCATCCAACAGAAAGGCGACGGGGTCGCGCACCAGGGCACGCGCCATGGCTACCCGCTGGCGCTGGCCACCCGACAGCAGGCCCGGCTTGCGGTGCAGCAGCGGCTCCAACTCGAGCATCCGGGCCACCTTGAGCGCCCGCGCCTTGACCTCGTCTTTCGGGACCTTGGCCATGCGCAGCGGAAATTCAATATTGCCCTGCACCGTCTTGTGCGGGTAGAGGGCGTAGCTCTGAAAGACCATGGCGATGTTGCGCGCAGCCGGGTGCAGGCCGTTGACCCGCTCACCGGCGATGAGAAGATCGCCGCTGCTGATGTCTTCCAGGCCGGCGAGCATGCGCAGGGTCGTCGACTTGCCGCAGCCGGAAGGACCGACCATGACCAGGAATTCGCCATCTTGAATCTCGAGATCGAGGTCATGCAGGGCCTGGAAGCCATTGGGGTAGATTTTGTTCACGCCGCGGAATGCGATGTCTGCCATTTTTTAACCCTTCACTGCGCCCTTGGTAAGCCCTGCGATGAATTCCTTCTGCAGGAGGAAGAACAGCACGACGACCGGCAGCACCGCCAGCAGGGTGCCGGACATCATCGCGCCATAGTCGGCCTCGTAAACACCAACCATCTGGTTCAGGCCGATCGGCAAGGTGAAACGGTCGCTGCTCTGCAGGATGATCTGCGGCCAGAGAAAACTGTTCCAGGTCCCCATGAAGGCGATCAGACAGAACGCGCCGATCATCGGCCGGCTGACCGGAAGCACCACGTGCCAGAAAATCTGGAATTCGTTGCAGCCGTCGATGCGGGCGGCCTGCAGCATCTCGTCGGGCACCGACACGATGGACTGCCGGAAGAGGAACATGCCGAAGACGTTGACCATGCCGGGAACGATCAGGCCCAGGTGGCTGTCGATCAGGCCCAGGTGGTAGATTAATTCGTACATCGGTGCGAGCAGCACGGGACCTGGAATCATCATCGTAGCCAGCATGACGCCCATGATCACTTTCTTGCCGGCGAAGGCGTACTTGGCCAGGGCGAACCCCCCCAGGGAGGAGAAGAAGAGCTGGACGATGACCGTCACCCCGGCCACGAAAAAGCTGTTCATCATGAAGCGCAGGAACGGCATCTGCCGGAAGAGACTGGGGAAATTGCCGAGCGTCAGGCGGTCGGCCGGCGGCATGAAGGCGTAGACGTGGAAATCGGCGTTGGCCTTGAACGCCGAGACCACCAGCCAGGCGATGGGCACCAGGCACAGAAACGAGAAGAGCACGAGCGCGATGTAGACGACGACCCGCCGCATGTCAGCCTCCCTCCCTGCCGGCGCCGGTGATACGCAGTTGGACGATCGACAGGATCAGCACCATGCCCGCCAGTGTCCAGCCGATGGCGGCCGCGTAGCCGAGGTCGCCCCCCAGAAAGCCGTTCTGATAGAGGTACATGACGATGGTCAGTCCCGCCTGGTCGGGGCCGGAGCCGTTGCCCAGCAGCAGGAAGGCCAGTTCGAAGAGCTGGAACGAACCGATGGTGGAAAGCACCACGACAAAGATCAACACCGGCTTGATGCCGGGCAGGGTGACGTGCCAGAACTGCGACCAGCGGCCGGCCCCGTCGATGGTGGCGGCTTCGTAGAGTTCTCCGTCAACGGACTGCAGGGCGGCCAGGAAATAGACCATGTTGAAGCCCGTGTAGAGCCACAGGGCCACCATGATGAGCGCCGGCATGACCAGTTCGGGCGTCGACAGCCAGCGGGTGGTCAGCGGCAGGCCGAACAGGGCGTGCAGGGTGGCGTTGAGCAGGCCGAATTTGGGTGCCAGGATGAGCATGAACAGCAGGGCCGAGAAGACCAGACCCATCAGGTTGGGCGAGAAGAAGATGAAGCGGAAGACGTTGCGGCCACGCAGGTCGCGGCGGTTGAGCAGGATCGCCAGGCCGAGGCTGAGCGGCAGCTGCAGCAGGATGCTGCCCATGGCGAAGGTGGCGGTGTTGCGAAAGGCGGTCCAGAAATCGGGGTCCCGCAGCAAGTGCAGGTAGTTGTCCAGGCCGACGAACTGCTGAGCCTCGGGGCCCGAGGTGATGTAGAGCGACAGGACCATGCTGCGCACGATGGGATAGGCGCCGAAGATCAGGAAGCTGAGGACGAACGGCGTCAGGAAGACGTACGGCGCGGTGCGGGTGGCCTGCAGCTTCATGGCCGCCTCCCGGCGTCCCAGTCGGGTTCGCGGGCCATCTGGGCGCGTACGTAGTCGGCGGCCGATTTCAACCGTTGACGGACGTACGCCTCAAAGCCGTCCGCGCCGTGGGTCCGGTAATGGCCGTAGCAGGCCACGATGGCCTCGTTGAGTTTCGCCGTCGCCACCGGCAGGAAGGCGCTGGAGTAGAAGGGCGGAACCTCGTCGGCCAGGGCGATGTACTCCTCTCCGAGCACCTGGCCGCCCCAGTAGGGCCGCGGCTCGTGATAGGCTGGATCGCTCCAGGCCTGCCGGTCCGGGGTGAGGATGTTCATGGTGCGGAACAGCCGCCCGTGCTTCTCCGGCGAGCCGTAGTAGATCTCCTTGGCGAACTGCCAGGCCAGTTCGGGGTCCCTGGCTGCGCGCGTGATGCCGAGCATTGTGCCGCCGATCTGGCTGGTGCGCAACCCGCCGGGGGCAGGGGCCGGCAGGGGGACCACGCGCATCTTGCCGGACAGTTCCCTGGCGAAGATCTCCAGGCTGGAGGAGCGCCAGTCGGGGCAGAGCACGGCGATGTAGAAGCCTTCGACGAGGCCGCGGTAGAAGGACGGCTGCCAGTTGCCCAGGGAGGCGGCCACCTGCCGGGTGCCGGATTCGGCGACCAGCGGAATCATCCAGAGCATGGTCTGCACCGCCGTCTCGTCGTCCATGCGCAGCTCGCCGTCGGGGCCGAAAATACCGCCGCCGCGCTGCATCAGAAAGATCTGGAACGCCCAGGCGTCGCCATACTCGACCTGCAGCAGGTAGCGCTCCTCCGGAACGATCAGGCCGTGCAGTTCACGGAAGTAGTCGTCCCAGGTGGCCAGCTCCTCCATGCGCCGGCCGCGTTGCGCCAGGTAGGGGTCGACGATGTCGGCGCGGTAGGCCAGCATCACCGGATGGATGTCGTGGGGCAGCCCGAAGATGGCCCCCCGGTCGGTGTAGGTGGCCAGGGCGTTGATGGGGATACGGTCGAGGATGCCGTCCCGCTCCATGTAGGGCTTGAGGTCGAGGAAGCCGACCTTGTCGAGCGGCCCGCGGAAGAATCCGCCCGCCGCGCTCTTTTCGATCTCCACCAGATCGGGAATGTTGACCGCCGCCCAGAGCGCCGAGCGGAGCTTCTGATTGACCGCGTTGTAGTTGACCAGCTGCAGGTCGACCGTGCGGCCGGTCCCGGCCGAAAAGCGTTCGGCCGCCTCGCGGTAGGCGTCGGAATGGCTCACGCCGAAGGTCCACATGGTCAGGTCGGCCTGGCGCCGGCCCACCGGATTGACAAACAGGTACAAACCGGCGATCAGGCCCATGGCTGCAATGAGCAGCGGCGCCAGGCCCAGGGGAATGTCATCCAGCCAGCGCCGAATGGGTCCTACTTTATCGACTTTTTCCGCCTGCATTCCTCTCCTTGTGTGAATGAGTCGTTTTTAGTCCTCGCGAACGGACAAGCGAAGCAACGCGACGGTTTGCGGGGCGGCGCTTACCGAAATCGTTGCGGCAGCCACCCACGCTCGACGCACTCGCGAAAGCACCACTCGGGCGTGGTCTCGGTGCGATAGCTCCAGAAAAACCAGCCGTGATAGTGTTCCAGGGCGAGGAGCTGTGCGGCGCCGTAAGCACGATACGCAACCTCCGCCTGGAACGCATCCATGTGCTGGAGCGCGTGGTTGAATGGCCCCTCGGCCCAGAGCGAAACCACTTCCAGGTTGAGCCCCAGGCTCCATTCGCCCACGATCGTTGGCAGTCCCAGCTCGTGCTGGATGAGGTCGCCCACCTTCCGCCGCAATTCCCCCGCCTTGTGCAGGTGGCCGTAGATATCCATGTCTAAATCCGCACGCTCGAAGCACTGGTAGCGGTGTACGTCAAAGATGACGTTTTCATGCTGCGGCGGCTGCAGGAAACCCAGGTATTGGCTGTGCGAACGGAAGCCGTCGTGGAAGACCACGGCCACGCGTTCCGGCGGGCAGTGTTTTCGGATCGCTTCGTAGGCACGAAGGTAATACGCCTTGAGCAGCCCTGTTGGCACGTCCCAACGCGGTTCGTTGAGCAGCTGGATCGCGTAAAGGGCAGGCGAGCTGCGGTAGCGTTCGGCGAGCCGTCCCAGCACCTCGACCGAGTGCGCCAGGTATTCCTCGCGCGTGTGCCATTCGCAGACGCCCATGATGCCGCCGTTGTCGAAGGCGTTCTGGCAGCCGGGCGCCGCATGAAGATCGAGGATAACATGCAGGCCGAACTCCGCCGCCCAGCCCAGTGCACGGTCCAGCACGTCGATGCCGCCAACAACGAAGGGGTGGGGGTCGGCGCCGTACTTGGCATGATAGGGATAGGGCGGGCCGAATATCCAGTGCCCGAGCGGGATGCGCACGGCGTTGATGCCAGTGCCCGCGAGCCAGGCAAAATCCTCGCGTGTGATGAAGCGCTCCCAGTGGCCGCGCAGCCGCGTGGGCGCCTCGCGGCCCAGTTCCGCGCACCAGGTGGTCTCGTCGGTCGCCGCGAGTCCCTCGAACAGGCTCGGCGTCATCCATTTTTCCAGCACCAACCAACCGCCGAGGTTAACGCCGCGAAGGCGGGTGGACGGGATTGCAGTAACAGGATCCGGCATGGCTATTTCTCATCCTCCCATCGGTAATGAGTTACTCACCGCAATACGATGCGCAACTGCGTCTGTTTTCGAGGATTGGCTCTCATTGCAGTCCAATCTTCCAGTTCCACAGCCCGGGACGATTTTTAAGGGTCACCGCGGACGGCACCGGCTCGTCCAGATGGGCGAATATCTGGATGCCGGCCTGCTGGAGGATCGTTCGCTTTTCAGTGATGTCCAGCCGCCAGTTGGGGAAGATCCAGTAGTCCGGACCGTGCTGGTCCGCCCAGGCCTGCTCGCCCCGGGGGCTGTCGAAGGGCACGCGCAGCTGCATGTCGTCGGCCAGGGTTCGGGAAATACACAAAGGCCAGTTGCCGGAAAGGACGATCCCCAGCGGCAGCGGGCTCTGGCGGCACAGGGCAAAAATGTCCGCCTCACCCAGTTCGGGGCTGACGAATGCGCCGCTGAACCCCAGGGTCTTGAGCGTCTCCAGGCATAGGGCATTGGCCGAGTTGCAGAAAGGACCCGCCCACAGGCTCAACCCTTTGGGGCGGTTGAACAGGGCCATCTGCCAGGGGGTGTTGAGCACGAACTGACGCGCCCCATTTTCAAGGCACTGTCTCAGCAGGCCGGCCACCCGTGCTTCATCGTCCGGCCAGAGCACCGGCGGGAGCCAAATCCACAAATCGTTGGCCGCCGATTTGCCGAGGTTCGCCGCGACCGTTTCCGAGAGCCAGACGCCCACGACATTTCGCCCCGACGCCCGGGAAGGTGTGCGGCTTACACGCACCTCCAGGGGCCGGCGGGAATTTTTCAGGGGCTCGGGCAGCGCGGCTTTGAAGCCGGAGGGGGCTATCGGTGAGAGAGGGCCGGCTGAGGCCTCCAGATCGGCCATCATCTCTTCCAGTGCTTTTTCCCGGCGGTCGGTGAGAAATACCGGCGCACCGGGTGTAGGTGCTTTTCTTCCTCCCAGGTTCAGCGGGTAGCGCCCCTTTTTGGGGACAAAGCGGGTCACCCGGCAGATGGTGTGGCCGGCCTCGTCTTCGTAGCCCACCCGCAGCACATCGCCGGGCAGCAGGGCCTGGCGGACCACCACGCATGGGTTTTTGACCGGGCCCTGCACCTTGCCCATGAACAGACCCGAAGCGGTCTGCCGCCGGGTATCGATGGGCTTTTGCGGCCGCTGCGGCAAAAACTGGTAGTGGGTGGTCTCGCGTCCCAGGCTCTGGGCCAGCAGGTCCAGCGCGTCGCGCTTAATCCGGGCGTCATTGCCCTGATCCCGCAGCATCCGGTAGGCAGTCACGGTGTAATAGACATAGTGCGGCCCCTTTTTGCGGCCCTCGATCTTCCAGGCGAGCACTTTTTTTACCTGTCCCAGTATCTTGACCAGCACGTCCACGGAGAAATCCTGGCAGGAGAAGGAACGTGCGATCCTATTACCCTGGCCTTTTTGGTCTCCCTGGCGGTAGTGGCGGCGGCAGGGCTGCACACAGCGCCCGCGCAACCCGCTTTTGCCCCCCATATAACTGCTCCAGTAGCAGCGGCCGGACACCCCGTAGCACAGGGCGCCGTGAATGAAGGCCTCCAGCCCCAGCGCCTTGGGGCAGGCACCGGCCATGGCCTTGATCTCATCGATGGAAAGCTCCCTGGGGACCACTACCCGTTCCACGGCAAGGATTCGGGCAATAAACCCCAAGGAATTGGGAAACGTCACGTTGGCCAAGGTGGAGAGGTGAATTTCGCCGTCGAACCCCGCCTGGCGAGCCAGGGCGACAACGCCCAGGTCCTGGACGATAAGGGCATCCGGGTGCACATGGCGCTGCAGGCTGTCGATCAACTGGCCGGCTCGGTCCAGTTCGTCAGGCTTGAGCAGGGCGTTGACGGTGACGTAGACCTTTACCCCCCGATCGTGGGCCATTTGGGTCAGCTGGGCCAGCTCCTCCATGGAAAAGTTCTTGGCCTCCATGCGCGCCGACATGGACTTTAACCCGCAATAGATGGCGTCGGCGCCGGCAGCCAGTGCCGCCAGAAAAGCGGCGCGATTGCCGGCAGGGGCCAGAATGGCCGGTTGGTGATCAAGGTTCATATTTATGCTCCGAATGTCGAAACATCCGCTTCATCGCCGCAACCGTATCCATGGTCAGGCTGAGAATGGCGGGGATGAGAAAGATGGTGAAGATGGTGGAGATCAGCAGGCCACCCACGACCACGCCGCCCAGCCCCCGGTAGAACTCGGAGCCGGCACCGGGAAAAAGCACCAGGGGCAGCATGCCGAACACCGTGGTGATACTGCTCATGTAGATGGGCCGGATGCGCGAACGCACCGATTCGGTGATGGCCCGGTGCGCCTCCATGGACTGTTCCCGAATATTGTTGAGGCTCTGGTGGACGATCAGGATGGCGTTGTTGACCACGATGCCGACCAGGATGACAAATCCCAGCATGGTCAGAATATCCAGCGGCTGGGGCGCCACGAACCGGTTCACCAAAAAAATCCCCAGGAACCCGCCGGCAGCGGCCAGGGGAACGCTGAACAGGATGATCAGGGGATAAAGAAAGTTCTCGAACAGCGCACTCATCAGCAGGTAGCAGATGGCCACGGCCAGGACCAGGTTCCAGACGAGGGCTTCGCGGGTGCGCGTGAGCTGGTCCGCTGTACCGCCCAGATCGATGCGGTAGAGGCTGCCCAGCTGCGCCTGGACCTTGACGGGTTCGATCACCTGCCGGGCAATGGTTTCCATGGCCGCCTCCAGGGAGATATCGGCCGGGGGGTTCACCTGGATGGTAATGGCCCGCTGGGTATCGATGTGGTTGATCTGTGTGGGGCCCTCGGTCAGCCGGATGTCTGCCACCGACCCCAGCAGCACCTTGCCGCCCAATGGGGAGGCCACGGGAAAGGCTTCCAGGTCCTGGATCCGCTTCAGCCGGCCCTCCCGGCTTTTGACCACCAGGTCGATCTCGTCACCGTAGAGGCGGTAGGCGCCGGCCTTGGCGCCCCCCACCAGGGCATCCACGGTGGTGCCCAGGTCGGTCGTGCTGATACCCAGCCGGGTAAGCCGGTCCCGGTTGGGGGTGATGCGCAGCTCCGGGTTTCCCAGGTCCAGACCCGGGATGGGACGGATCTGCGCGCCGGGGATGGCGGCTGCCGTCATGCCGTAGATCTGCCGGCCCAGGGCAATCAGTCGCGGCAGGTCCGGGCCCTTGAGGTCGATGTCGATGGAGCGGCCGCTGCCCAGTCCCCGGGTGAACAGTCCGGCCTGGTAGACGATGGGAATCATGCCGGGAACTTTACCTAAGGTTCGGTAGACGTAGGGGATCAGTTCGGCCGTGCGCGCGGCGTCCCCGGAGACCACGCCCATGAAGATCTGTTGGCGAAAGGCCACGTAAAAAAAATTCTTCACGGTGGGCAGATTCAGCTTCTCGGCCGCTTGGCTGAGCCCGTCCCGGTTGACCAGGGGCAGGATGTCCGCCTCCACGGCCCGGGCGATGTCGGCGAATTCATCGGTATTGTATCCCGGCGGCGGAATCAGGATGCCGAAAAGCAGCTCCCGGTTACCTGTGGGCAGGTATTCGGTCTTGGGGATAAGCGTGACGATCAGCACCACGGCCAGGGCAACCAGGACGACGGCAACCACGACGCGCGACCACACCCGGCGGCACATCCAGTCGACAAATCCGACCATGGCGGAGACGAACCCACCGGCCGCTCGGGTGGCCGAGAACATCCGTTTGCGCGTTTCCGGTTTTTTTTTCTCCACGCGGCCCAGGATCAGTGCGCAAAGGGTGGGAATGCCGGTAATCGAAATCAGCAGGCTCAGGGCGACGGCGCTGGAAATGGCAATGGCGATATCGCGAAACAGCTGGCCGGCCTCCTCTTCGACAAACACGATGGGCAGGAACACCGCGATGGTGGTCAGGGTGCTGGCCAGCACCGCTCCCCACACCTCGGTGGTGCCGTCATAGGCGGCCTGGATGCGGCCTTTACCCATCTCCCGGTGGCGGAAGATATTCTCGAAGACCACGATGGAGTTGTCCACCACCATGCCCACGGCAAAACTCAGCCCGGCCAGGCTGACCACGTTGATATTGCGGCCGGCCAGGGTCATGAAGAGAAAGGTACCCACTACGCTGACGGGAATGGCGGCGGAGACCACCACGGTCCCGGCGATGTTGCGCAGAAACAGAAGCAGCACCGTAACCGCCAGGATCGATCCGACCATCAGGTTCTTCTTGACCAGGTTGATGGCGTCGTAGATGTAGGTGGTCTCGTCGTAAACCTGTTCGATGGACAGGTGCCGGTCTTTAAGGATCCCGCCATTGAGTTCGGCCAGGGCGGTCTTCAAGCGGTCCATGACCAGCAGCACGTTGGTGCCCGGCTCCCGCACGGCGCTCATGACGATGGTGGTCACACCGTCATGGCGCACCACCACGGACGGGGTTTCATGGCCTAAACGCACCGCAGCCACGTCCTTGACTGCCACGGGGATACCGTCCACCCGCCGGATGATCACGTTGGCCACGTCTTCGGGGCTCTGATACTCACCCACCGTTCGGGCGATATACCGGCGCTTGCCCTCGTCAAAGTCGCCGGCGCTGATGGTCTTATTCTCCACCCCCAGGGCACGGATCAGGTCCGGCACCGTGATCCTTCTGGAAGCCATGGCTTCCACGTCCACCACCACCTGCATCTCACGCTTCTTGCCGCCGTGGATGTTGACCGAAGAGATGCCGGGAAGCCTTTCCAGCCAGGGCTGGACCTCTTCGTCGAGAAAATCGTATTCCTCTTCCAGGTTGCCCCGGTAGCCGTCTTCGGCCATGAGCACCATCCAGGCGATGGCCTTTTCGAAGCGGCCGCCGGACTTGATGATGGGCCGGTCCACGTTGTCCGGGTAACTTTTGACCTGCTCCATCTTGTTGGAGACCCGCAGCAAGGCTTCGTCGATATCCGTGCCGATCTCGAATTCCAGGCTGATATAACTCAGGCCGTCCTGGCTCTCGCTCTTGATCTCGGTCAGGCCGTTTAAGCTTTTCAACTCCTTTTCCTGGACTTCGGTGACCTCGCGCTCCACCTCTTCCGGGCTGGCCCCGGTCCAGGTGGTCTGGATGGACACTTCCGGCAGATCCACGTTGGGCGTCAGCTGAATGGGAATCCGCAGCAGTGACAGGAAACCGAAGAGCAGCAACAGGATTGCGCCCACCGAGACCGTAACCGGTTTTTTGATGGATAGATCGACTAGCTTCATAATTCGGATGTCCGATGTCGGAGGTCGGAGCTCGGAGGTCAGATGACCGAAGTCCGAATTCAGTCCTCAGTCCTCAGTCCTCAGTCCTCAGTCCTCTGTCCTCTGTCCTCTGTCTTCAGAGGCAGCCACCTCCTGGCCGGGCATGAGCCGCTCGTTGCCCCGAACCACCAGCAGGTCCCCGGCCGTCAGATCACCGGCAACGGCAGCCAGTCCGTCATGGTATCCTTGGATCGTCACCGATACCGGAAACGCCTTGCCATCGTTCACCCGGTAGACCATGGATCGATCCCCGGCCGTCACGACCGCGTCCTTGGGGACCATCAGGGCGCTGAAACGTTCGGACAGGTCGAAGGTGACCACCGCCTCCATACCGGCTTTGATGGCAAATCCGGGGTTGTCCAAAAGTACCCGTACGGGAAAGGTCCGGGTCATGGCATCCCCTTTGGGTAAAATAGCATCGATCTTTCCTTCCCGCCCATCCTCGGCCAGGCTGGTCACCGTCACCACCACCCGCCCATCCGGCGGCAATTGCACCGCATAGCGTTCGGGGACATCGACGGCCACCCGGACCTGGGAGATGTCCACCAGCGTAACCACCGGCCCGCCCGGCTGGATCCACTGGCCGATCTGGGTGTGCTCGGCAGCCACAAATCCGTCAAATGGCGCGACGACCGTTTTCTGTTCGATGCGATAGGCCAGGGTTTCGATCTGGGATTCAGCCACCAGCAGCGCCTGGGACAGGGCGCGGTGGGAATAAAGGGCGTCATCGTAGGTCCGCTGGGAAATGCTGTTGTTCTGCCGCAGGCGCCCCACCCGCTCCAGCTCCTTCTGCGCATTTTCCAGGTTGGCCTTGATGCGTTCCCGCTCGGCCACCCGCCCCTTGAGTTCCAAGACCTGCTCCCGGGTGTTCAACCGTACCAGCAGGTCGCCCGTTTTAACCCGCCGACCCTCCTTGGCCGGGAACACTGCCACGACACCGCCCGCCTCGGCTGCCACTACGCTGGTCGCCACGGCTTCCACACTGCCCACCAGGGTCACCTGCCGGGATACACGCTGTTCCACCACCGGCAGCACGGTCACCGGTGATGGCGGCCTTTTGGTTGCCGCCCCTGGTTTATCCTGGGCGAGTCCCGCCACCGGCAGGGCAATGGCGGCGGCCAGCAGAAAAATAAACCGTCGCAGGGTTGTCGTTGGAATCATTAATCCGTCCTCTCCGTGGATTGGAGAAATTATTTAAGATCGAATGGATCGGGTAAACGGCGAGTGGCTCCGTCAAAATACCCATCAAGATCTATCTTCAATCTCGAAGCCGGTCAAGAGCATAGAACGAAAATCAGAATCAGGCACCCGTGAACCCCAGGGATTGGGCAACTGCAGAGGCGACAGCAATCGCGATGGTTTCAATTATTGACTGCCACGGCCGCCCCTTGCTGATCCGGCAACCTGTATTATATTAGTGGCCATGTTCGACAACCGAGAAAGCGCCTGCGGGCGCGGCAAAGGATAGGTATATGAAACTGGCAGTCAGCGGCAAAGGCGGTGTGGGCAAAACGACATTCTCTTCTCTTCTGGCGCGGACGTTGAGCGACCAGGGTAAAAAAGTGCTGGCCATCGATGCGGACCCGGACGCCAACCTGGCGGCGGCCCTGGGCATCGCCGATGCCGACAAGATCACCCCCATCGCCGAGATGAAAGAGCTGATCTTCGAGCGCACCGGCGCCCAGCCCGGTACCATCGGCGGATTCTTCAAGCTTAACCCCAAGGTGGACGACATCCCCGACACCCTTTCCGTCAAGATGAACAACATCAAGCTAATGCGCCTGGGCAGCGTGAAAAAGGGAGGGTCCGGCTGCCTGTGCCCGGAATCCACCCTGCTCAGGGCACTGGTAATGCATGTGGTGCTGGGGCGCAACGAAGTGGTGATCATGGACATGGAAGCGGGCATCGAGCACCTGGGACGCGCCACGGCCCAGGCCGTGGACAAACTGATCGTGGTGGTTGAGCCGGGTCGCCGCAGCATCGACACCGCCGAGCACATCCGACGCCTGGCCGCCGAAATCCAGCTGAACCACGTCGCCGTGGTAGGCAACAAAATTCGCAGCCCCAGGGATGAAGAATTTTTACGCAAGCACCTGCCCGATTTTGAATTTCTGGGTTTTCTGCCCTACGACGACACGCTCATCGAGGCCGATCTCTCCGGAACTTCTCCCTATGACACCGCAACCACGGCCAAGCAGGTCGTGGCCGCCATCATCGACAAGCTATAGCCTGATGAACAAACCCGTAAAGGGAGCCACCCAGGGGCGCCGTCGATATCCGTCGCGACGAAAGCCACCGGGCAAACGGCATGACCGCCGGGCGGACCGCCGCATGCAGATCTCCCCCGGTGCCGACCCGCAGCTCAAGGACGTCTTTTCGGGCATCGGCGTTCCGAGGAACAAGCCCTTCAGGCCAGACCGATTCCAGACCGAGGCCGTAGCGGTCATGGCCGAGTCCGACTGCCTGGTAACCGCCCCCACCGGCGCCGGCAAGACCTGGATCGCCGTCCAGGCCATCCGGCGCACATTCGAGAAAGGCGGGCGGGCCTGGTACGCCTCGCCGCTCAAGGCCCTCACCAACTCGAAACTCACTGAATTTTCCGGAATCTTCGGCCCTGAAAATGTGGGTATCCTCACCGGCGACCGCAAGGAAAGCCCGGATGCGCCCATCATCGTCGGCACCACCGAAATCCTGAGAAACCAGCTTTACGATGCCATGCACCAGGGCGTTTCGCTGAACACGGACCTGGTGGTGCTCGACGAGGCCCATTATATGGGGGACGAAGAACGCGGCGTGGTGTGGGAGGAGACCATGATCTACCTGCCCCCGCGCATCCCCCTGCTGATGCTGTCGGCAACGGTGGGCAATGCGGGCGCCATCGCCGACTGGCTGACGACCATTCGCGGCCGCCCCTGCCGGGTGGTGTCCGAAACCCAGCGGCCCGTTCCGCTCTATCCCATGGTATTGCACCCATCGGGCACCCTGCTGCCCCTGACCGTCAAGGGCGGGCGGGGGGCCAATGCGCTTCACAAAAAAGTTGAAAACCTCGTCGGCGGGAAAAAGCAACAGGAGCTGCCCCGACGCCGCGGCCTTCCCCCTTTTGGCGATATTCTCAGGGTACTCAAGGCCTTTGACCTGCTGCCGGCCATCTTCTTTTTAAAATCCCGCAGCGACTGCGACGCCGCCCTGAACCTGTGCCATGGGTCTGTCCCCCTTTCCGACGAAAAAAAGGCTGAAATTGGTGACCGGGTTCGAACGCTCACCGACAATTCGCCGCATCTGGCCCAGCATCGCCAGCGCATTCATCTGGAGCAGGCCGGCGTCGGCGCCCACCACAGCGGTCATCTTCCCGGCTGGAAGCTGGTGGTCGAACACCTGATGAGCGAAGGCTTGCTGACCGCCGTCTTCGCCACCTCCACCGTCGCCGCCGGTGTCAATTTTCCGGCACGAACCATGGTGTTTTTCAACTCGGACCGGTTCAACGGCACCGAATTCATCCCTCTGGACGCCACCCAGCTTCACCAGATGACCGGTCGCGCCGGCCGCCGTGGCATGGACAAGATCGGCTTCGGACTGGCTGTTCCCGGCCGCTACATGGACCTGCGATTGGTGGCCCGCCTGCTCGCGTCGCGGCCGGGAAAGGTGGTCAGCCGCATCCGCATCAACTTCTCCATGGTCCTCAACCTGCTGCTTTCCCACACCCCGGCCCAGATTGAAGAGCTGCTCAAGCGATCCTTCGCCACCTGGCTGCTGATTACCAAAGCCGAGGACAGCCGCCAGAAAAGCCGCATGGCCGATGTTCACGAAGTCCTCTGGGAAGATTTTCTACGACACCTGGATTTTCTCAAGGAGACCGGATTTGTAGACGGTGATGACCGCCTCACCGGCGACGGAATCTGGGCATCCCAGCTGCGGGTGGACCAGCCCCTGATCGTGGCCGAATGCCTGCGCCAGGGGCTGTTGCCGGACGGGGATGCGGCCCAGATGGCCGGGGTGTTCGCCTGCATGGTCAACGAAAGGGAAACCGATGACCGCATGGAGGGGCGCCTGGTACCCAACCGGCTCAAGCGCACAGTGGGCCGTATCCAGAAAAAACTGACCGGATTCGCCCGCCACATGAAATCCCGTGGCTTCGACGTGCGTCAGTTCTACCTGCGGCCCGCCGCCATGACTCATGCCTGGGCATCGGGATATCCGTGGGAAAACATCATCAAGGAATACGGCATGGCCGAAGGCAACCTGGCGATGCTGATGATGCGCACCGCCGACAACCTTCGCCACGCCGCCAACCTGGTGGATGTCTTTCCCGAAGCCGCTGCCACGGCCCGCCAAGCTATCGGCCTGATCATGAAAGAGCCGGTGGTGGAAGGAGCCGATGAGGATGAAGCCGATCGATGAAATTCAGGTACATCTGCCCTTGTTTATGTTATTGCTAACACATCGCTATGGTGCAACAATGAAATCCGGAAGCTAAAAAACCAGGAGAATCGTTCATGGACGACTTCCAATCCCTGCTCGAGTCCTGTTCAGCCGAACACGGACATCTCTGTCCGGGACAGGTGGTGGGTGTGCGCATGGCGATTTTAGGGTGTCGACTGATCGGGATGGATCAGCCCAAACGGATCGATCAGATTAAAAAGCTCCTGATTTATGTGGAGATGGATCGCTGCACGGCAGATGCCGTGGCCCATGTCACCGGCGTAAAACTGGGACGACGGAGTCTCAAATTTGTCGATTATGGCATTATGGCCGCCACCTTCATGAATCTGGACACCGGGGATTCGTACCGGGTATTGTCCACGGAGGAGTCAAGGGATCTCGCGCAGGTCTACGCACCGGAATTCGCCACCCGGTCCGAACGGCAGATCGCTGCTTACACGCGCATGCCGGACAGCGTCCTGTTCCGTGTCCAGAAGGTCCGCGTAAAAATCGATGAATTTGACTTGCCCGGTCCGACACGGCGAAAAGTGGCCTGCAGCCGCTGCGGTCAGATGATTCGGGATGCCAGAGAAATCCTTTTGCAGGGAAAACCGGTATGCAATCCATGCACCGACCGATCCTATTTTACGCATGCCCGGGACATCACGTGGCATGACATGGGGTGGTCACCAAGCCGTCATCACAACGACCAACCCAGCACCCAAACTGCACATGAACCGGTGGGATCTTCGATGAACACCAGATAAGGAGACCTGGCTGTGCTGAAAAAAATCGGGGTAAACGATTCTGTGGGGACAACACTGGCCCATGATATCACGGAAATCCGGCCGGGTGGGTTCAAGGGACCGGCGTTTCGGAAAGGCCATACGGTTTGTGATGAAGATATTTGCCGATTGCTGAAACTGGGAAAGAACCATCTCTACCTGATCGACCTCGATGAAGATGAAATCCACGAAAACCAGGCCGCTTCGATCCTCGCAGAGAGCCTGTCCGGGGAAGGGGTCGTCTGGGAGGATGCCCCCAAAGAGGGCAAGATCAGTCTTCATGCCCAACATGACGGACTGTGTACCGTAGACATCGCGGCCCTGGCGGCTTTTAATATGGTCGATGAGGTGATGTGCGCCACGATTCACAGCCACACCCTGGTGAAAAAAAGCGAGATGGTGGCGGCAACACGCGCCATTCCCCTTGTGATGAAGCGGGCTCCCATTGAGCGGGCGGCAGCCATTGCCGCTCAACATGCAGGCGTTCTGAGAGTGCGTGCCCTCAAAAAAGCCCGGGCAGGCGTGGTGATCACCGGGAGCGAAGTGTTCAACGGGCTGATAGAAGACCAGTTCGCACCGATTTTAAGGGAGAAAATCGAGACCCTCGGGTCTGACGTGGCCGGGGTGACATTTGTTCCTGATGACACTGAAAAAATTCAAACGGCGATCGAGGACCACCTGGCCGACGGTTGTGAGTTGATCCTCTTGAGCGGTGGGATGAGTGTGGACCCGGATGATGTGACCCGCAAAGGCATCGCCATGGCAGGGGGCGAAGTGGTCCACTATGGTGCTGCCGCCCTGCCCGGCGCCATGTTCATGACCGCTTACATCCACGGGATTCCATTGCTGGGGATACCGGCATGTGGGCTCCATCATCGCATCACCGTATTGGATCTGATTCTTCCCAGAATATTGACCGGTGAGCATATCGGCAAAAAAGAACTGGCGTTTCTCGGGCATGGTGGACTCTGCCGCGATTGTGAACCGTGCGTCTTTCCCCATTGCCCGTTTGGAAAAGGGAGCTGATCCGTCGTCAACAGGACATGAGGCGTTTGCGATGCGCCTGCACCAGCTTGATCTCACCGAAGGAGACATCATCGCCCAAGGCGTGCTTGATTTGCCCAAACGGTTTTCCCTGCAATCGCGACAGTTCCTGTTCGATCGTTTGCCGTTTCTCGGGTGGCAAAAGCAAGTCAATGGCAACTTTTCCGCTTTCCACCCAGTGGGCCATATGCCCCTCGATGGTGGCAAGAACGAATCCCCGCGCCTCTGCGATCTGGGCAAGGGTCATCCCCTTCTCAAACAGCTCGAGACTGATCTGCCGGGTGTCGATCCGGGACGCTTTTGGCTTCTTGGGCGGCGGCGCGGCCGATGTACCTGCGGGCAGGGTCACTGCCTCGATCTGGTGTTGTCTGCGGTAGGCATCTACCATGGCGACCAACTCCTGCCCGTACCTTTTTGCCAATCGTTTACCGATGCCCTTGACCCCCTTCAGGGCCGCCAGCGTGTCGGGCAGGTTGACGGCAATCTGGATCAGGGTCCTTTGGTGCAGGACCCGGTAATGGGCAATGCCCTCCACGTCTGCCTTGCGACTTCGCCACGCTTTCAATGCCTGAAATAACTCAGGATGGGCGATATCGGTTTCACCATAAGTGATCGACTCAATTTTCTCCTTTTTCTTTCCACTGTCGATTGCAGCGGCCGAAATGGCGCGGAAGTAGCGCGAAGGCGAAAAACCGCCTTCGCAGCTTTGCACGGCAGCCAGCTTGACTGCGGTCTCTTCCCGCAACCGGTTGAGGGCATGGTTTACCTTTTTTCGAACCTCCTTGTTGTCCGTATCCATCTGCAGGTGGGAAAGCTGCCGACCAAGACCCGATGTGATTTTCTCCTGAAAGTAGGCCGATGCCTTGGCAATCCGCTCCAGCACGAAGGCATCGGACGCCGGCAACGTGGAGGACGAGAAGAGACTCCGCAGCTGGCGGAGGAAGTTATCGCCGACGGTGCAGACCTCCTCCTCGGTCTGTTTCTGCAGTTCGCGGATCGTGTCCCCGCCGGATACACGGATCAACCCGGCGTTTTCCAGCAGCAGTGATACCATGCGCTGCAAACAGGCGCACAACGGTTGAAAGTCGAAACACGCCAGCAGCATCTGCTGCTGGTAACGGATTTTAGCCGCTTGAAGTTGATCCGTGGAAGGGAGATTCCGCTTCGTCTCCTCGCTGAAGGCAAGTACAGCGGGATCGGTTTTGATCGCCGCCAGTGAGAGCGGAGTGGAGAGCACCATGCCTTCAAAGGTCCGACACCGGCTGAGGGCAACGTACACCTGTCCATAGGCAAAGGCGGCCTTGGCGTCGATGATGGCCCTGTCAAAGGTGAGCCCCTGGCTCTTGTGGATGGTGATGGCCCAGGCCAGCCTGAGCGGGTATTGTCTGAAAGCGCCGATCCTGTTTTCAGTGATTTCGAGTGTTTTTCGGTCGAGCGTATAGTCGATGTTCTCCCAGGTTGCCGGCTCGACCGCGATCTCTTCTGAATCGCCAGGGCACCGTATCCGGATATCTGTGCCGGTGAACCGGGTGATCGTACCGATTTTTCCGTTGAAGTAGCGTTTTTCAGGGGAGCTGTCATTGCGAACGAACATCACCTGCGCGCCCGTCTTCAGATCGAGGGTGGCGGCGGTCGGGTAAATGTGTTCCGGAAAGTCCCCCTCAATGTCGGCATTGAACGTATGGACCTGTTGCGGCAGCGCCCCGAGTCTGGAACCATTGATGGTATCGGCGATCCGGTTATGGGTGCCGAGTGTGATATAACCGTCGCCGGCGGCGGGCGTAAAATCAGCGATATGGCGCCTGTTGAGTTCCTTTAGCGCGGCCCGGTCGAGCCGGTTGCCGCGGACACGGTTGAGAAGGTTGATAAAATGGCTGTCCGCCTGGCGATAAATATGTTGCAGCTCAATGGTCACCATTTCGGTGTTGCCCAGGGCGGTGCTGCTGAAAAAATAGGGTGACGCATAGGTCTGGTGCAAGAGACCCCACTCCTCTTCCCTTACCACCGGTGGCAGCTGGAACAAATCGCCGATCATCAGCAACTGCACGCCGCCGAACGGCAGATTGCTGCGACGATAGTGGCGCAGGACGCTATCCACGCCATCCAACAAGTCGGCCCGCACCATGCTGATCTCATCGATCACCAACAGGTCGAGGTTCCTGATGATGCCGATCTTTTCCTTGCTGAACCGATACTGGCGGCGCGCCGTTTCACTGCCCGGCAGAAGCGGCCCGAAGGGAAGCTGGAAAAACGAGTGCAGGGTAACGCCGCCGGCGTTGATGGCGGCAACACCGGTAGGTGCCGTGACAACCAATCGTTTGGGGCTCTCTTTTTTTAATGTGTGCAGAAAGGTCGTCTTGCCCGTTCCGGCTCTGCCGGTCAGGAAAAGATTGCAGCCGGTGTCCCGGATAAATTCACCGGCAAGATTCAGTTCAGGATTAGCGGTTTTCATGCTGATGATCTCGCGGGTACATTGGCCTTCATAAGGCCAAGGTCCACAACAGGGTGATCACCCCGGACAACATAAGCAGGCTTTCCACCATAAACTCCAGGCGCATGCTGGGCAGCATCCGCCCGTTTTCATAGGCACTGACCAACATGAGCATGGCCGCCGGGCAAAGGGTCAGGAAAAAACCAAGCCCGGAAACCAGGCCGATGGCCGACCCGGCGGCAATCAGAATCATGCAGCCGACCAAGGTTCCTTTCAGCAGAACCGCGGTTTTTCGATTCCCCAGCAGGATCGGCAGGGTTTCCTTGCCAATGATGCGATCGCCCTGAACATCCAACAGGTCGAAAAAGGCGGTGCGGGCAAACACCAGGGCGGTAGCCCAGACGAACACGCCCCCGATAGGGAAGGTCAGGGTTCCCTTGCCCGTGATCCCGGGCAGCAGGGCCACCACCACCCCCCAGGCCACGGCGATGAGAAATGTTTTTGAACCGGAAATATCCTTGATCCGCCGAAACTTGAACCCGAAACTGTCGGGCAACAGATACAGGTTGTAGGAGAGGCCCAGCAGACTCATGATCAGCAGGATCGCAAAGGCGGCAGCCCCCATGGCCGATGCAAACATGATCCCCAGGCCGCCGGCGGCGATGGCCAGGACAGACAACAGTCGCCGGTGCCGCTCATAAAACCGGGCCCGTTCCGGATCGTTGTATTCATCTTCGGCCGTGCCGGTGAGGTGATTGAGCAGATGCATGGAAAGCACGTAAAGCATGGCCACGGCCACCGGGGCAAGGGCAGTGGTCAGGCCCAACAGCCGCATGCAGGCAAAGCAAAGGCATCCGGCACCCATGGCCACGTATACATTGGTCAGCAAGAGGGTCTGAATCGTGCTGTAAACGGTTCTGACGATGCTGGTTTGCCGCTTGGCCGGCAGCTTTTCAAGTTCCCGGAATACCCGTTTTATGATCCAGTTGGGCGTTGACGCCCCAGCGGTAATCCCCACCCGGTCAACCCTGTCCAGGCAGCAGGATTCCAGCTCAGCTTCAGTTTCCATGAGGAAGGCCGGCTTGCCGGTCTCCCCGGCAATCTCAGCTAGTCGTCGGGTATTACCGCTCTCCTTTCCTCCCACAACGATAACTGCGTCTACGCGATCTGCCAGCTGTTTGACCTCTGCCTGCCGCTTTTCCGTCGAATCACAGATGGTATCGAAAGCCTTGTAATGGGGAAACTTGTCGGCAGCCCAGGCTTTCACCTGCTCGTAGAGCTTCATGTTCTGGGTGGTCTGGGCCACGATGATGGCCTGGTCGAAAGCCGGCAAGGCTGCGACGTCCGCCATGGTGCTGACCACGTTTCCCGACGGTCCGGCATACCCCACCAGCCCCACCACTTCAGGGTGGTCCCGGTCGCCGACGATTATGGTGGCAAAGCCTTTCCTGGCATGAACCCGAATGATGGTCTGTACGCGGATGACTCGCGGGCAGGTGGCATCCACCACCTTAAATCCAGCGTCCTTGAGCCGCTGCTTGTCCTCGGGAGGTACACCGTGGGCCCGCACCAGAACGGTGCCGGTCCCCCGTTCCGGAATCGTTTTCAGGACAGTGATCCCTTTTTTCTCAAATAGGGAGAGGACCTGGGGATTGTGGATCAGGGGGCCGTAGGTGTAAATGGGCTCAGCGTATTTGCCCGGTGCATCCAGGGCCAGTTCCACAGCCCGTCTCACCCCCATGCAGAAACCGGCGGTTTTGGCGATCTCGATCTTCATCTATAATCCGGCGCTACCTTCAGATGCCATTTAAGAATGGGCTCAAAGCAGCGGCTTCAGGTGATCGATGACAAGGGTTTCCACCATGTGGGGCAGCGGTTCGTCCGACACCCCGATCAAATCGACATTTTCCTGGGATATGGGCAGAATGAGCTTGGTGGCCGCACATCCGGACACGGCTTCGGCCATTTTTTGGGTCACTTCACCCATCATGGCATGGGCCAGCATGATACCCAAGGTGCCGACCACCACATCCACCCGGACAACCGTCCGCACAATTGCGTTTTCCCCCGATGCCCCCCGGTTGGCTCCGGCCTTGAGCATCTGGGCGGTGGCGATAGCATTGGTGCCCAGGGCGATGATCTCCACGGACTCGCCGAAGTGTGCTTTGATTTTCTTGATGATGGTGCTGCCGATCCCACCGCCCTGACCGTCGATGATACCGATCGTTTTTCGTGAAGACGGTTGACGCATACCCATTCCTTAGTTCGCGATATCCATGGCTCCTGTAAGGATACCAACCTTGATGGACACATAAAAAACCAAATAGGCATTGAGATCGCGTTTTTGGCAAGGCCAGAGGAAGGAAGCTGTATGATCAATACTGCGACGACCGATAACGCCGTCCGAAAAGCGCGATCTCAATGCCTATAGTTTTTCAACCCGCGCCCGTGCCTGGCGCTTGCGCTTGGGAAGCCGCCGGCTGGGCCCCTTCTTGCGGGTCGTCGGCACCCATCCCGTGGAAACAGTCTCCTCGCCGCCCTTTATCGCCAGGTATCGGGCCATGGCAATCTTTTCCTCGAAGGCAGCTGAATCCAATACGGTGGCGCCGGCCGACTCGGCAGCAGCCATGACTTCCCGGTCGCTGCTGACCACCAGGGCTTTGGCCTTTTCCCGGCGGGCCATCCGTCGTATCACATCATCGGCGCTCTCTCCACCCTGTGAATAGCGGATGGCAATGCCCCTGACCCGATCCCGGGAACCATAAAGGGAGGGTTCGGCAGTACCATCGAAGACCACTGTAATTTTATGCGGTTTCAGTTTTTTGTAGGCCGCCAGCATGTCCACCAGGGCGTCACGGCCCAGTTGCAGGTCCTGCCGATCCATCCCGGACAGTTCCGGGGATTGGCGGATCAGGTTGTAACCGTCGATAATCAGGTGAATGGCCATGGAAACTAACTTGTCCGGAGCATCCCCAGCAACCGGTCCAGGTCGTCGTCACTGAAAAAATCGATCTCCACCCGCCCCTTCTTGCCCTTGCGCTGAATGCGGACCCGGGTGCCGAATTGGCGGGACAGATCTTCGGAGACATCCTTAAAATAGCGCTGAGCAGAGGTCAATTCCGGGACACGGGCCGGTTTCTTTTCCGCATTGATCCGTTTGATCAACGCTTCAGTGTCGCGCACCGACAATCGTTTAGCCACTACTTCCCGCCAGGCGGTCTGCTGTTTGGCCGGCGAGTCGGCCCCCAGAAGGGCCCGGGCGTGGCCCATACTCAAAGCGCCCTCCATGATGCTCTCCTTGATCGGGTCGGGAAGCTGGCGCAGCCGCAGGAAGTTGGCCACGGCGCTGCGGCTCTTTCCCACCCGCTCGGCAGCCTTATCCTGGGTTAGATCAAACTCGGTGATCAGCAGATGGTAGGCCTCGGCCTCCTCCATGGGGTTCAGGTTCTCCCGCTGGATGTTCTCTACGATGGAAATCTCCAGCATCTCGGCATCCGAGACATCCTTTACCAAAACAGGCACCCGGTCCAGGCCGGCCAGGGAGGCCGCCCGCAGACGCCGCTCACCGGCTACCAGTTCGTAACCCACATCGTCAGGGCGCACCAGCAGCGGTTGGATGATGCCCTGGCTGCGGATGGATTCAGCCAGCTCTTCCAGTTCATCCGCTGCAAAATGACGTCGCGGCTGATAGTGGTTCGGCCGAATCATATCGATTTCACACAGGAAATAAGCTTTTCGCGTCGATGACGATGATTCGGAAATCCCTTCCATCGTGCCCAGATCCGGGATCAGTGCATCGAGCCCCCTGCCCAAGGCCATTTTCCGTTTCTTCTTGGCGCCGGATCCGGCGCTGCTCTGTCTGGTTTTATCTGGCATGCGGTGTCCTGAATTGTGAATGGCTGGCCGAAACCGATGACACCGGTCCCGGCGAATCAGCGTTAGCGGAAAGCCTGTCAGGCACGGCCGGCATGATTGGCGGCCATGATCTCCTTGGCGAGGGAAAAATAGCTGACAGCCCCGGCAGACATGGCATCGTAGAGCAATATGGGCTGCCCGAAACTGGGTGCCTCCCCCAGGCGGACATTGCGGGGAATGGTCGTCTTGAACACCAGGTTCTTAAAATGGTTTTCCGCATCCTCGGCCACCTGATGACTCAAATTGGTCCGGCGATCGAACATGGTCAGCAGAATACCGGCAATTTTGAGTCTCGGATTCAACCCGCTCTTGATCCGTTGGAAGGTCTGAACCAGTTGGCTGAGTCCCTCCAGGGCATAAAACTCGCACTGAAGGGGAATCAGCAGGGCATCGGCGGCCGTCATGGCATTGACGGTAAGCAAGCTCAACGATGGGGGGCAGTCGATCAGGATATAATCGAAATCTTCAATCACCGACGCCAACAGGCGCCGTAAGGCATGCTCCCGGTGGGGTCGGTCCATCATCTCCACATCGAAGCCGATCAGTTCCACCCGGGAAGGCATGACCTTGAGGGATTCGATCTGGCTGTCGACGATCACCGCATCCGCACCAGCATCGCCGATCATCCCGTGATAAAGGGTTTTTACCAGTTGGGATTTTTCCAGTCCCACCCCGGTGGTTGCATTGGCTTGGGGATCGCAGTCCACCAGCAGCGTCCGTTTTTCAGAAACGGCCAGGGCCGCCGACAGGTTGACTGCCGTTGTGGTCTTTCCCACGCCGCCTTTCTGGTTAGCGATGCATATGATCTGTGCCATGGCGCTCAGCTTTAACACAAAACATGCTGTTTGAAAAGAATATTAGAATGTGCCATGCTAGGTCGAAACGCAAGGGAAACAGCCGTTGCCGCTAAAACTGAAAAGATTATTAACATGCCGAAAAAAAATAAAATATTGACCATGGTCACGATTGGCGCATTTCTCATTTCCACCTTTGTCGTCACGGTTCCGGAAGGTCTCTGCCTTACCATTCAGGAAGAAAGGGAAATGTCCTCGGAGTTTATGGCGGTAGTCAGGGCCCAGTTCCCGCTGATCGAGGATCCGGTTATCAATGACTATGTCAACCGGGTGGGCAAACGCATCCTGGCTGCCATACCGCCCCAGCCTTTTGCTTATCAGTTTCACGTGCTCCGTGAAGATGTCTACAACGCCTTCGCTACCCCGGCGGGCCACATATTCTTCAACAGCGGCCTGTTCGCCGCCCTGGAGTCCGAAGAGGAGCTGGCCGGCATCATCGGCCATGAAATTGCCCACGTGGTCTGCCGCCACATCTCCGACCGGATCGAAAGCTCCAAGAAGATCGGCATGGCCACGCTGGCCGGGATGGTGGCAGGGGTGCTGCTGGGTGCCGGCGGCGCAGGGGCAGCGGCCAGTGCCGTGACCGTCGGATCGGTGGCCGCCGGTCAGACCGCCGCCTTGGCCTACAGTCGTGACAATGAGGCGCAGGCGGATCAGCTGGGCCTGGAGTATCTCACCCTGGCCGGTTACAGCGGAGAGGGATTGCTGACATCATTGAAGAAAATCCGCAGCAAACAGTGGTACGGGTCCGAACAGATTCCCACCTACCTGACCACCCACCCGGCGTCCGAGGCCCGCATGAGCTATATCGACAACTGGCTGCACCAGAACCGATCGGCAGCGGTCCACATGCGTGGGGAAGTCGGCGGATTTGACCTGGCACACACCCGGTTAATTGCCTTATACACCGATGAAAAAACGGCCCTGCAACGGTTCAGGACCAACCTTCAGGCATCGCCGGACAGCCCGCTCGACCATTATGGATATGCGCTGGCATTGACCCGGGTCGATCAGTGGCACGAAGCGGCCGAGCATATGAAACGAGCCATCGAAGGCAATGCCATGGCCACCTCGATGCTCCAGGATCTGGGAAAAATTTATTTCCATGACGGCCGGTATGAAAAAGCCATGGAAGCCCTTTCCGCCAGCAGTTCCGAAAAAAATCCCGAAAGCAGGCTCTATCTGGGCCGCACCCTGATGGAACTGGGTCGTGTGGCGGAGGCGAGAGACACCTTCGAGAATCTGGTGCGCTACAATGAGAGCTTTACCCAGGCCTACTATTATTTGGGGGAAAGCAGCGGTCGACTGGGGGATATGTTCAACGCTCACTATAACTTGGGCCGCTTTTACCGACAAAAGGGAGATCTGAAAAACGCCGGTTTTCATCTGAACCGGGCACTGAAACTGGCTGTCAATGACGCTCAGAAACAAATGGTGGCGCTACAACTCAAAGCCCTGGATCCGAAAAAAGAGAAAAAACCAAGTGCCGGGTAACGCCCCATAAAGCAGGTAAAACGAAATCAGCGTTAATCGCGCAGAGCGGCAATTGAAGATTCCCCACGGCAGGCCGCGGGGTTAGCGCTCGCTGTCGCGGTTCAGCCTTTGATTGCCGGCTTCCCGTGCCTTGGCGTCATCCAACACCTTACGTATGGCAACCGAAGGTTCCCTTATCACCAGGGGTTTTTTCAGGTAGGCCAAAAAGCCCATGTCCCGCGCGGATTCATCGCTGATAGAGGTGCTGAACCCCGAACTCAAAATGATCGGCAGGTCGGGTCTTAAGTCATGAAGCTTCTTTGCCAGGGCTTTTCCGGCCAGTTGCGGCATGGCCAGGTCGGTAATCACCAGGTCGAAGGCCGCCGGATCTTGCTTGAAAAGCGCCAGGGCATCGAGGCTGCTGGTCTTGGCGACAATGGTATACCCCAGCCGAACGAGTACCTGCGTGGCCAGATCCGCCTGAAACTTTTCATCATCCACGAACAGGATACGCTCGGTCCCGGTCTTCATGACCGGCTGCACCTCTGAGCGTTCGGCAACCGGCCCGGTCAGTACCGGCAGGTAAACCGTAAAACAGCAACCGGGTCCAGTCCGATTCTCGACGGTGATCGCCCCGCCGGTGGCGGCCACAATGCCGTGAACCACGGACAACCCCATTCCGGTTCCCTTGCCGGCAGCCTTGGTGGTGAAGAATGGATCGAATATTTTCCCCAGAACTGGTTTCGCAATGCCTTTTCCGGTATCGGCAACCGCAAGCTGGATATGGGGGCCGGGCCTGACCCCGGGATGAGCTGAAGCAAAGTCGTCATCAAGGTTGATATCCGTCAATCGCACCTCCAGGACCCCGCCATCCGCTTCCATCGCATGTCCGGCATTGCTGAAAAGATTGATGCAGATCTGATGAAGCTGCGTGGGGTCACAGTGAACATACGCCTGGCTCTCAAGCCAGTGTTGAATGTCAATGCTGGCAGGCATCGTGGCTTGGATCAGCTTTAGCGCCTCGGTGACAATGGCGCTGACCTTCACGGGTTGGTCGACGGTGTCGGCCTGTCTGCTGAAGGTCAGGATCTGCTGCACGAGGTTCTTGGCTCGGTTGCCGGCAGCCAGCACCTGATTCAGGTTGCGGTAGGCCAGGGAACGCTCATCCAAATCCATGCGAACGATTTCGGTGTATCCAATGATAGCGGAAAGTATATTATGAAATCATGGGATATACCGCTTGCCAAACTGCCCATGGCCTCCATCTTCTGGGCCTGCTGAAGTTGAGACTGGAGTTGTTTACGGTGGGAGATATCCCGGAGGCTGAAGACCACATGCCGGCATCCGTCCATGTCCAGCCCGACGCCTCCCCCCTCTACCTGAATGAACGACTGGTTTTCCCCGTTGATGACGGATTCCTCTAAATAAGCGATTCCATCCCGGACAGCATTGGCTAAAGCGTTGCGAATCTTGCCGGCCTCATGCTCGGGGAAAAGGTCGGTCACCCGGCGGCCGCAAAGGCTGTTCCTGGAACAGGATATCAGGTGGCAGGCCGCACGGTTGACGTTCTGGATCCGCCCCTCGGCATCCATCAGCAATTGGGCATCAAACAGGTTGTCGAAGAGGGTTCGGAACCGGCGGTCACTCTCCCGAAGCGAGTCTTCCGCCTTTTGCCGCTCCTGGATTTCTGCCTTCAGGCGAAGATTGGTATAAAAAAGGGCCCCGGTGCGCTGTTTGACCTGGGCCTCCAGTTCTTCCCGAAGGGCCTTGGCAAACCGTTCCTGTCGCTGGTGCTGGTGCAGCTCCAAGGCCAGCTGTCGACCGGTCTGGATCAGGGTCTGCTTTTCCGAATAATCGTACTCGCAGGATTCGATGAGCAGGATTTTTTGATCGTTGAGCAGTAGCGCACTGGCTTCAAAGGCCATGTCATCGCCATCGGGCGCCGTCTGCAAGCATAATCCCGACCGGATTCGACCGCCCTTGCCAAGATTCCAGAATTCACGGGCATCCACCAGAAAATTCATCAGAAAGGGGAATTGCTCTTCCGGAGAGGCCGGCAGACTGCCGGGCTGAACGTCGGGGCAAAGTTTTCGGAACCAACCGGGCAGGTCTCCCAACAGGCTGCACCGGTCATCATCCTGGTAAACCAAAACCACCATTTCCAGTGCCTTGAAAAGATCTTGTCTGCAATCAATGCTCATGGTGAGGCCTCCAGCCATAGGCCGTTGTGGGACTGTCCAGACCTTTCAGGTCCAGGATCCTGGCATGGACATCGAGGTAAAAATAAGCCAGGCGGCGCTTTCGAGCGTTGCGATTCAAGAGGTAGCGGGTAATGGGCGCCGGATAGTCCACCGTCTATTCCTCCAGCATCATCTCCACCAGGG
This sequence comes from uncultured delta proteobacterium, assembly GCA_963705435.1. Lineage (GTDB taxonomy): Bacteria > Desulfobacterota > Desulfobacteria > Desulfobacterales > Desulfosarcinaceae > Desulfosarcina. The sequence continues at coordinate 36,940 of CAVPJR010000004.1, forward strand.
TGGCGAAGGCCTCTTCTACGCCGGAACCCTCTTTGGCGCTGGTCCGGACGCTCACCATACCTTGTTTTTCCAGCGCCTCGAGCTGAATCGGTTCGATCTCCCAGCTGTCCATCAGATCGGATTTATTGAAAACGAAAACTACCGGGATGGTTCCGACCGCCTCTTGCGTCCGCTTCAACAGGTCATGGGCGGTATCCAGGGTATATCGCCGGGCGCCGTCCACCACCAGCAGGCATCCGGACGCCCCCCGCAGATAGGAGGACCGAACCGCCTGAAATTCGTCTTCGCCATAGATGTCCCAGAGGATCAGATCCACCGGCGTCCCGTTTATGTTGACCGGCTTTTTATCGATCTTGACGCCCACCGTGGTATGGTATGTATCCGAAAACAAACTATGCACATATCGCCGCAACAGGCTGGTTTTGCCAACGGCAAAGGCACCCAGCATGCAAATTTTCTTTTTTATCATCGGCCTTTTCCCTGCATGAAACCCGCATCGTTGACCAGTTCGAAGCCGGCAAACCGGCTTCCGGCTCGAAGGTGTTCATCGGCACCATCGTCCGCCACAGATGTTGAACCCGTCCCGACAGCCTGGATAGCGATGTTGACCTTGCCGTCGTCAATTAAAAAGCGGCGTACCGCCTCAGCGCGGCCCTGGCTGAGCTTCAGGTTGGCCGTCTCGGAACGCGAGGCATCGGTGTAGCCGACGATTCTGAGCCCAAATGCACGATCCAGCTGTTTCGACAGCGCCTCAAGCGCATGAATGTCACCGGCAAGCTGGGTTAGCAGCGGTTCCTGATCGGGCGTAATCGCACTGGCGCCGAACGGGAAAAGGACTCGGGCGGCTTCGATCCGCTGGCGGATCTCCTGCAGGGCTTTCACATCTGTGTCGACGAGGTTATCCGCCCGGGTTCGACTGATCCCTGCGCTGGCCGTTCCCAGCTCGTAAAAGTGCCGAATCCAGGGGTGTCCGGCTTCCCCGCTGGCCACGAGCACGTCTTTATCCAGGCTCAGGGTAACCGTGGGCGGGGGCTGCAGCATAAGCTGGGCGCGCATCATGATCAACTCCGGCTCAAGCGAGACGTAAGGCCGCCAGCGATAGTCCACGCGGTCAGCGGGAAACTTTTGAGAAGCCAACAGTCTGGTCGGATCGTCGACCAGGGGATCTTTGAGGCCGAATATCAAAAGCCGGCTCCCGCGTTTTTCTGTTCCCGTAAGCACGATTCCGGGCTGATCCCGAAGCGCTGTGAGAAAGGCTTCCGTGCGCCGGTAGAGGCGAAGTGAAGTGAAGGCCCACAGGGCAAGCGCCACGAGCAGGACAATCGATATCACCCACAACAAGGGGGAGGTCTTCTTTTCCGAGGCCTTGAATTCAGTACCCAGAAGAGATCTCAGTTCTTCGCGGGCAGCCTCGAAGGCAACGGCATCCCCTTCGTATTCATCCAGTGCGTGATTAAACGTGCGTTGGATGCCGCCGAGGATGTCAGCCATTCGGTCGCGCAGGTCGACGGGGGGCGTTCCTCGTATCACCACGGCAAGAATGGCCTTGGATCCCTGTTCGATCCAGACGCTGCGATCGCTGCCGATGCCAAGGGTGTCCAGGCTCTGATCAGCCGCCACATCAAAGGAGTCCCGAACGAAATCCTGGATGGCGGTAAGCATGCCCGACACCAGATCCGGATCCTGGAATTTGACTGAGGGTCCGACGACGTGCTGAAGGACCAGGCCGTTTTTCCGATGGATGAGGAACACCTGTTCGACCTGGTAAAGCAGTGTATTTAGAAGAACGATTTCAGCGCAGGGTTTCCGGGTGCGCAGGGCATCCACCCGCCATTTGAGTCCCTGGATGGAAAAACTGTGGTTGAGCAGTTGGTTGAAGGATTGGATCATCCCCATGATGGTAGATGCGATGGCCTTGCGGATCCCGGGTCCCATCAGCGGGAAGATGGCGTCTGCCAGCACCTCAGGATTTTTCTGGACGGAAACCCGGATGGATTCTTCAATGGTCGGCTGCAGCGACCTGGCGAGTTTCTGATCTTTGGCGGTGCAACGGGCAATGGCATCGGGAAGGACACGGCTCAGCTCATCTACCCGCGTCCCTGACTCATCCAGCCGCTTTTCCAGGCGATGGATCCGCGTTTTTTCCGGCCCGACGATGATGCGGCGAAGGGTCTCCAGATCATCCGCCGGCTGTTCGGCGTCATTTCCGTCGGCCAGTTTTGTTCGCTCTTTGGGGGAAGCCTCGGCCACGGGGCACCTTACTCGGGTTCCGGAAGTTGAAAGTCATCCTTGAGCCGCATGGCGGCTTCGATCATCAGGTTGGCCAGGGCCAGACGATCGGTTTTCTCTTGCGACAGCGCTTCGATGGATTGGTCCATTCGTTTCTGGAGCCCTCGTTCTTCTCATGCATCTCATCAAGCAGGTTCTTGGTCTGCAAAAGGATCTGCTCCTGGGTATCACGCTGGTCGTTGACCACCTTATCGTTGAGTTGGCCGAGTTTTTTCTCAAAGGTTTTTTGGGTATCGGCGACCCGATCCGAAAGGCTGTCCGTGGATTCGGCCCGCTCGGAATCACCACAATGTGTGATGAAAAAAGTTGACAGGTTGGCGGTTTCATAATAGTGGTTAAGTAACCCTAACACAATTTATTCCACGATGAGCCATACTGAACCTGTAGTCTTTCCGGTCGCCGCTTACGGTAAATGTTTTACAATCGATACTATCCGGCTGAATTCACCATCACGAAAGTCGCTGCACCGATGTTCAGAAGGCTAATGACGGGAAAAATTAGTCCGGACATACCTAAGGATTGATACATGAAAAAATGGATAATCCCAGCCCTTCTGGTCGGTGCGGGGATCGTAATCGCCTTTCCCTTGTTCAGCATGAGCTACTACACCATGGTGAGAACTTCCACCCCGGAGTTCTGCGCCTCCTGCCATGAAATCAAACCGGCGGTGGTGGCCTGGCGCTCGTCCACCCACACCAACAATGCCGCCGGTGTCGTCGTGGACTGCATGGACTGCCACCTGCCTGCCCCCCAGAACACCTTCGATTTTTTCTTTGCCAAGAGCTACCACGGCCTCAAAGACGTTGCGGTCCATTTCTTCGTGGGCGAGTACGATCAGGAAAAAGCCCGCGAAGCAGCCTATGCCGCCTTTGACAACGACCAGTGCCAGAAGTGCCATCGCAACCTGCTGCACATGCCCACCCAACGCGGTGCCATGCTGGCCCACCGTTCTGTTGTTTACGCCCGACCCGGTTATGAAAAGAAATGCGTGGACTGTCACTACGACCTGGTCCATTCGGAGCGTGGCTTGGTGATGTTTCGCCAGACCCGTCAAATCCCCTACCAGGCCAAGGGGTTGAAACAGCTGTGATACCCATATCTGCGATTGGGTTTTTATTTCGTCGGATATTGATAACAGAAAGGAGCGGCATCTATGAGGCGTACACTGATGTTCTTAACCATCGGATTGCTGGTCGTCGGCCTGATGGCGGTACCGGCTATAGCCCAGCCCAATTTTGCCAAGGTCAAGGAGTACCGCATCGAGCGCAGCGTGCCCCCTGAAGCCCAGGCGTGTATCGAATGCCACAGGGAAACCACCCCCGGCGTTTTCACCGACTGGTCTAAAAGCCGCCACGCCAATGCCAACATCACCTGCCTGGATTGCCATCTGATCCAGCCTGGCGACCAGGATATCGCCCAGGACCACGAGAAGTACTACGGCCGGTCCGACATGCCCTGGGGCGAAGCCAAGTACAAAATGCCGATTGCGTCCATCGTGACGCCCAAAGACTGCTCACGCTGCCATCCGGACGAGGCCACCCAGTACAGTAAATCCAAACACGCCAACACCATCGAAATCATCTGGAAACTGGATCCCTGGCTGAACAAGGGCATGAACTCGGACAACGAACGCAAGGTCGGCTGTTTAAATTGTCACGGTACCGAGATCAAGATCGACGAAAACGGCAAGGTCGATCCCAACACCTGGCCCAATGCGGGGGTCGGACGGCTTAACCTGGACGGCAGCAAGGGGGCGTGCACCTCCTGCCACACACGCCATCGTTTTTCCGTGGGTGAAGCCCGCAAGCCCGAAGCCTGCGACCAGTGCCACCTGGGACCAGATCATCCCCAGATCGAGATCTACGAAGAATCCAAACACGGCACCATCTATCATGCTTACCAGGACGAGTACAATTTCGATGCCGCCGGCGGTACCTGGACACCCGGCGTGGACTATCGTGCCCCCACCTGTGCGGCCTGCCACATGAGCGGATCGGGCAAAGAGCCCACCAGTCACGACGTGACCCAGCGACTCTCCTGGGAGACCCAGGCCCCGCTGACGGTCCGGCCCCAGGATTTCAAACCCTTTCCCTCCGGAACCGACTGGCAATCCGAGCGCCAGAAGATGAAAAACATCTGCAGCTCTTGCCACGGAGCCTCTTGGATTAACGATTTTTATGACGGTTTTGACAAGGCGGTTAGTGAATACAACGACGTGTATTTCAAACCGGCCAAGGCCAAGTTGGATGAACTTTACGAGAAGGGCCTTCTGGACAAGACCAAGTACTTCGACGAACGCTTGGAGGTGGAGTACTACGAGCTGTGGCACCACGAGGGGCGCCGGGCGCGCATGGGCACCATGATGATGGCCCCGGACTACGCCTGGTGGCACGGCTTCTACGAGTGCAAGCTGCGCTTTGCCAACTACATGGAAGAGGCCAACCACCTGATCGAAACCGGCCAGAAGGCATACATTGCCAAGGATTTCCCCAACGCCACCGGGGACACCACCCGGCCGGTGAAGATCTTCGGCAAAACCCAGTAATTACCGCTGCGCTGAAGCATTTAAAAAGCCGTCCCGCTGAGCGGGACGGCTTTTTATTTCAGGTTTCCAAGTGGGGGGGGGCGTTAACGGGTTCAACGATTCAGGGTTCGGCCAACCTGTGAACCTTGAACGGTTGAACGCTGAACGCCTTTCAATTGCGGTCAAACCGGGAGAACTGCATGGAATAAGTTCCCCGCCCCTGGGTAGCCGACCGCAGGCTGGTGGAGTAGCCGAACATTTTTGCAAGGGGCACCGTCGCCTTGATGGTCTGGGCCCCCAACTTGGGTTGGATGGATTCGATTTTTCCGCCCCTGGCGTTCAGGTCCCCGATCACCTCCCCCATGAAATCCTCGGGGACGATGACTTCCACGGCCATAATGGGATCCAGCAGGAATGAATTGCCCTGGGAAAGGGCCTCTCGCACCGCCATGGAAGCGGCCACGGTAAAGGCCAGTTCCGAGCTGTTGGTTTCCCGGGTCCCGGCTCCGGTGAGCACCGCCTTCACATCCACCACGGGATACCCCATGAGGATGCCGCTCTCCAGGGATTCCATCACCCCTTTCTCTGCCGCCTTCACCAGTCCGGGGGCCAGTTGCTCATCTGCCAGGCGTGATTCGAACCGCTTGCCTTCACCTCGGGAGAGTGGTTCCAGACGCAGTGCGATTTCGCCGTAATGGCGGTTACCGGCGACTTCCTTGTCAAAAATCGCGGTCCCGGTAGCGGCGGATTCGATGGTCTCCCGATAGACGACCTGGGGTTTGCCCACGTTGACCCGGGTATTAAACTCACGCTGCATGCGGCTGGTGATGATTTCCAGATGCAGTTCTCCCATGCCGGAAAGAATCGTCTGGCCGGTGTCTTCGTCTTCCCGGACCCGCAAGGTGGGGTCTTCGGCCATGAATTTTTCCAGCACCTGCTGGAGTTTCTCCTGGTCGCTGTGGGTTTTGGGCTCCACGGCCACGGATATCACCGGTTCGTAAAAATCCATTTTTTCCAGCAGCACCGGATGCTCCTGCTGGCAAAGGGTTTCGCCGGTTGAGGAATCCTTGAGCCCCACGACCCCGACAATGGCCCCCGGGCCAACCGTGTCAACCCGCTCCCGCTTGTTGGCATGCATCAAAAGAATGCGCGACAGCTTCTCTTTCTTATTCCGACTGGGATTGTATACCTCGGTACCGGCGGTAATTTTGCCGCTGTAGACCCGGACATAGGACAACTTCCGGCCTTCCATCATGGAGACCTTGAAAATCAACGCCGCCAGCGGTGCTTTTTCATCCGGCGGGCAAAAGATGGTTTCCCCGGTTTCCGGATGAACGCCCTTGATGGCCGGAACCTCCGCCGGGCTGGGGAGAAATTGAACAATGGCATCCAAAAGTGGCTGTATTCCTTTGTTTTTCAATGCACTTCCACACAGCACCGGCACCAGTTTCAATGCGACTGTGGCTTTTCTGACGGCAGCCAGGATCATCTCCGTGTCGATGGGTGTTTCGGCCAGGTAGGCCTCCATGATCCCGTCGTCCACCTCGGCAAGGGCTTCCAGCATCTGATCTCGGTATATCTCCGCATCTTCACGGAGTTCGGCATCGATATCCCCGGCACTGTAACTGGCCCCAAGGGTGTCGTCGTCCCACCGGACCTGCTGCATGCGAATCAGATCGACAACACCGGAGAAGCTGTCTTCGCTACCCATCGGAATCTGAAGAATCAGGGCATTGGCTTTGAGCCGGTCGCGCATCATTTGAACCGTACCGAAAAAATCGGCGCCGATGCGGTCCAGTTTATTGATGAAGGCGATCTTGGGCACCTTGTAACGGTCGGCCTGGCGCCAGACCGTCTCCGACTGGGGTTCCACACCGCCCACGGCGCAAAAGACACCCACGGCGCCATCCAGCACACGCAGGGAGCGCTCCACCTCAATGGTAAAATCCACGTGACCCGGCGTGTCGATGACCTGGATATCCCGGCCATTCCACTGGCAGGTGGTAACCGCTGAAGTGATGGTGATGCCCCGCTCCTGCTCGTCGACCATCCAGTCCATTACCGCTTCACCGTCATGGACCTCGCCGATCTTGTGGGATCGCCCCGTGTAATAAAGAACCCGTTCGGTGACCGTCGTCTTGCCGGCATCGATATGAGCGATGATACCAATATTGCGTATTTTATTTAGTTTGTCAGTCTTTTTCATCGTGTCAGCAGCATATCAGCAGTTAAAGGAAATCCCAGTGGAAGGTGGCCCGTCAGCGTCTGTACCTCCGCTCCGTCAATCAGAATTTTTACCTGGTCAACCTCTGAAACGTTAAGGATCAGGGAATTGACGATTGAAAATAGTGTCATTTGCTCCAGTCGGCAACTCCCGGGGTGGTTTTCAAGCAGATGAGCGGAAAAATCCACCACCGCCGTTCCATCTCCAAGCAAAAAAAATGATCTCAATCGCGTTTCTTTGGGTATGGTGGGCAAATTTCCACGCGCAGATCCATTGATCAGTTCCAATACCAGTTGTCGGCTGAATACGGTCGGTTCGCCGGGATTGACCATCATACGCGCTTCGGCAATAAGCACTGGACGCTTCGCATCGGCGAAATAGAGGTGAACGACCTGCTTATCCGATTCACCGGCGTCGCAACCCGGCAGCATTCCAGGGCCATGAAACACCACCCCGGCAATTATCAGCCAGCTGGCGATTCGCAAAGCGGCGATGCCGCCGAGAAAACCATTCATGGAGGGTTTCCTGCCATATCTCGTTATCCGCCATGAAAACGGGGTGTTGCCAAAACCGGCGAAAGAATTGAAGGCTCCCCGCGGCAAGCCTTCACCGTAAGGAAAAAAAATCGATTTTAAGTTCGCTCACTAACCCCGCCGCAAGCGACAGGGAATGCGCTCGCTGTCGCGGTTCATGTATGCCAAGGACCCGGACATGTCAAGAGCAACAAGGCTGAATGGCAATTACCCCGGTGGATCCGATCGCCACCTTCCGGATGGTGGGAGGCACGAAAACAAAGCGGGCCCCCACTAAAAAAAGCAGGCGCCCGCCGTGTGTTGGGAAGGATGGTACGCTACGACTCCTTGATTGCATCAGTCAATTCAGGCAAAAAGTCCAGAATATCGGCTTCGATGCCCACGTCGGCCACCTGGAAGATGGGGGCCTTGACGTTCTTGTTGATGGCCACGATGAACGGTGCACCCTTGATCCCGCCCATGTGCTGGAAGCTGCCGGAAATGCCGCAGGCCAGGTATACCTTGGGTTTGACCGTTTGACCGGAGGTGCCCACCTGGCGGGATTTCTCCAGCCACTTGGCATCCACGATGGGCCGCGAGCAGGAGACCACGGCGCCCATGGCATCGGCCAGTTCCTGGGCGATCTCGATATTCTCTTCGTCCTCGATGCCCCGGCCAACAGAAACCAGCACGTCGGACTTGGTGATGTCCACGTCGCCCGACTTCGGCTTCCACGACTTCCAAAAAGGTGCGTTTGACCGTCAGGTCGCCGGCATCGCCGGATTTATCCTCGACGCTGCCGCCGGCGGATCGGCTCTCATCGGGGGCAAAGACGCCCGGACGCAGGTTGACGACCGCGCCGCTGGACATGTCGGCGGTCACATGGGTGCTGACCATACCGCTGTATTCCTGGCGGATCACCTTCAGGCCCGTTCCGTCCAGGCCTTCGATACCCACCACGTCTGCAATGAAGGTCGAATCCAGCTTGATCGACAGGCCGGGGCCCAGGTCCATGCCGAAGGTGTCATTGGAAATCAGGACGATGGCGTCGGCGGGCAGCACGTTGACCAGCAGTTTCCTGACGACTTCAGCATTGGGGTAGGCCAGCGCGTCATTGTTGAACTTGAGGACCTTGGTATAGGAGGCGGCCACGGCATCGGCCACGGCGTCAAGGCCGGCACCCGAACCGGCCACGATGGCGGTAACGGCTGCACCGGCGTCGATCTGCTTGGCCGCGGCAACCAGTTCCAGGGCCGAATCATCGGCCACGCCGTCTTTATGAGTGATGTATGCATAGATATCGGCCATTATTTCAACCCTCCTTTGGCTTTCAAGAGTTCAATCAGCTTGGCAACGATCTCTTCGGTGCTGCCCTCGAGCATGTCGGCTCCCTCACCCATTTCAGGCACGAAGTAGTCCACCCGTTTGACCCGGGCGCCGGCGGCGCCCACACTGGCGGTGTCGACACCCAGATCGGCGGCGCCATGCTGGGGGATCTCCACCGAGGCCACCTTGCGGATGCCGCGGATGCCCACGTAGCGGGGTTCGTTGATGCCGGTCTGGATCGACAGGACGCAGGGCAGCTGGATCTCGTTCATCTCCTGGTTGCCGCCTTCGATTTCACGGCCCACCTTGAGTTTGTCGCCGTCCACCTCGATCTTGTTCACCAGTGAGGCATACGGGTAATCCAGCATGGCGGCCAGCATGCCGCCCACCTCGGCCGCCCCGCCATCGGCCTGGGCACCGGTCAGGATCAGGTCGTAGTTGCCTTTCTCCACGGCAGCCTTGAGCAGGCTGGCAACCCCTTTGCCGTCCGAGCCTGCAAAGGCATCGTCGCAAAGCAAAAGGCCGTTGTCGGCCCCCATGGCCATCTCCCGGCGCAGCACCTCTTCGGATTCGTCGTCGCCCACGGTGACGACGGTGACGCTGCCGCCCACCTTGTCGCGGATCAAAATGGCCTCTTCCACCGCATAGTTGTCCCATTCGTTGACCGAATAGACCAGGTCGTCGCGCTCGATATCGCTGCCGTCGCGGTTCACCTCGATCTCGTTCTCAGCGGTATCGGGTACCCGTTTTACACAGACTAGAATTTCCATGCATTCCTCCCATTGATGATTGAATAATCAATTCTTCCATTTCGGACAAAAAGAAAATCACAAATCCCAATACCCAAATTCCAAATAAATCCCAAATTTCAATAATCAAATCTCAAACAAGGTGCAGAGCAACCGGTTTGGAATTTGAGATTTGGGTCTTTGGGATTTGTTTGTGATTTGTTATTTGGTTATTGGAATTTTATCTCCTTATTGAACTTCATGCTCCAAGCTTTCCTACTGGATGTGTTGGGCAATCAACTCAGCCAAATCCATCGCCGCCATCTCCCCCTCCAGGCCGGCCACCTTGATGGCGTCTTCCATGTTGACCAGGCAGAAGGGGCAGGCCGTGACGATGACGTTGGCACCCGCTTTGGCGGCCATCTCCACCCGCAGCACGCCCATGCGCTGCTCTTCCTCGGGTTCGTAAAAGAGCATCAGACCGCCGCCGCCGCAGCAAAATGACCGGTCGCGGCAACGCTCCATCTCTACCCGCTTCAATCCGGCAATGGCATCCAGGGCCGCCCGCGGATCATCGTACACGTCATTGTGGCGGCCCAGGTAACAGGGATCGTGATAGGTGTAGACCTTGCCGTCGCCGTTGGCGCCGGTCAGCCGGATGGCGCCGGATTTGACGTTGCGGGTGATGAACTGACTGATGTGTTCCACCGGCGGCAGTCCCTGGTAGTCGTTTTTCAAGGCATTGTAGGCATGCGGGTCGGCGGTGATGATGTGCTTGACCCCGCTGTCGAGAATAGCATCGGTGTTCATCTCCTTCATGGTCTGAAACAACATCTCTTCACCGAAGCGCCGGATCTCGTTGCCGCTGTCTTTTTCCTGTTTGCCCAGGATGCCGACATCCGCACCGGCCCGGGAAAGAATGGTCGCCGTGGCCCGGCCGATCTCCTGCATGCGGTCATCATAGCTGGTGATGCTGTCCACAAAATATAGGGCCTCGGCCGAATCTTTGGCCAGGTCCTTGACGGTCACCCCCTCGGGCAGATCCTTGGTCCAGTCGGCGCGCTTCTTTTCCATCTTGCCCCAGGGGTTGCCGCGTTTTTCAAGGGCGCTCAAGGGTTTTTGCAGGCTCTGGGGCACCATGCCCTCATCCACCATCCCGCGGCGCAGGTCGACGATCTTGTCGATGTACTCGATGCCGATGGGGCACTCCTGCTCGCAGGCTCCGCAGGTGGTACAGGACCAGATCTCGTCCTCCTCGTAAATGCTGCCGACGAGATCCTCGCTTTTCTTGAACGGGCTGCCGTATGGGTAGATGGGGTAGTTGTTGAACATCAGGTCACGGCCCTTGATGGAGATGAAGCGCGGCGACAACGGCCGGCCCACGGCGTTGGCCGGGCAGTTGTCCGAGCAGCGGCCGCAGTCGGCGCACGAGTAAAAATCCAGGAGGTGCTTCCAGGTGAAGTCCTCCAGCCGTTTAACGCCGAATGATTCCAGATCGTCCAGCTGTTCATCGGTGACGCCGTGGCGTACCGGTTTGATGTTGCCCCGATCGATGCGCATGAAGAAGACGTTGAACAGCGAGGTGATCACGTGGAAGTGTTTGCCCAGGGGCAAAAAGCACAGGAAGAAGAAGAAGGTCAGGTCGTGGACATAGTAGGCGGCGATGTGCAGGGTCTGCAGCGTCTCCACGGAGGTGGACAACAGACCCTGCTTGAACAGCCAGGCCAGACTCATCGGCGCCAGGAACTCGGCGTGCAGTCCGGCCTGGGTGTTGGCGGCCACACTGCTGGCCTCGAACAAGCTTTCGGAAATCATCAACGTCGAGATCAGGCCCAGGACGAACAGGGCTTCGGCCGTGTGGTCCTTGCCGTATTTAGCCGGCACGGCGTAGCGTTCGGGCTTGACCACGGCCCGCCGAAAGGCGGCGATGGCGCAGGCGACCAGTACGGCGGTGGCGGCATAGTCTTTCAGGAAATTATAGATGTGGCCAACCACCCCTTCAAATCCGGGCATGACGAAGCTTGGGAAAATGCCCATGACGACCAGGGAGCACGAACGGATGCTCAGGATCAGAAATCCGGCAAAGATGACGATATGTACCACGCCGGCCAGCATGTAGCGTGGTTGGCGATACTGGCCCAGCCAGATCTTCACCACGTTATAGACGCGCTGGGGAATACGGTCGAGGCGGCTGTCCGGTGCCGCCTTGACCAGCGGGGCCAGGCGAATGGCCATGATATAGGCAAAGACGGCAACCCCCACCAGGGGAATCAGGATCGAAAACACCACCGTGGGGATGAAAAGAAAGAAATACTTGGCCGGAGCGATCAACGCATTTTCCATATTTAATCCTTGTTCTCCCTTCGGTTTCGTATTAAGATATATAAAAATGAATGAAGATTCATTCAGTTTTTAACGACTGATTCCAATCCTGTCAAGGAAAAATTTCGGCAACGGTGCCACCCTCTCCCACTGACAGCAGTGGCGTCGCTATTTCTGCGAAAACAATTTATCAGGCTTTTCACCACCGCTTGCGCACGCGCCAAAAATTAAAATTAACCATTAATTTTATTGACAAAATCAGCGTCTCAAAATAGGTGAAAAGTGATTCAGCAGCAAAAACCTCACCCAGCTGGCATGAAGGCCTCATTTATTACGATCGCCCATTAAAAACAAGGAAAAAGGAGGTTCACGTGAGCACAGACAAGCCCTATCTGGAAAAACCGTGGTTGACCCACTACGAGGCAGGCGTTCCCGAACATGTTCAATATGAGAACATCTGCCTGCCGGCGTTCCTGAAGCGGTCGGCCGAGACGTTCCCAGACAAAATGGCCCTGGCGTTTCAAGGTTATCGAATCAGCTTTAGCAAGCTGAACGAAATGGTGGATCGATTTGCCGCTTGCCTGACCGACTTCGGGGTTAAAAAGGGAGACAGCGTGGCGATCCTCCTGCCCAATGTAATCCCCTGTGTGGCCGCCTACTATGCCATCCTGCGCATCGGCGCCATCGCAGTCATGAACAACCCGTTGTATTCCGACCGGGAGTTGGAGCACCAGTTCAATGATTCCGGATCCATCGTGTTGATCACCCTGGATCTGCTCGGCAACCGAATGATCGATCTTCGACCAAAAACCAAGATTAAACAGATTATCTACACCAGCATCGGTGACTATCTCCCCTTTCCCAAAAACCTCCTTTTCCCTCTGGTGGGCAAGAAAAAGGGGCTGGCTGCCGACGTCAAACCGGCCGACAATCTTTACCAATGGAAAGACCTCATTGCACGCCATGCGCCCAACCCGCCACAGGTGGCGCTGGATTTTGATGCTGTGGCCATGTACCAGTATACCGGAGGTACCACCGGTGTTTCCAAGGGTGTCATGCTTACCCATGGCAACTTGAGCAAGCAGACCCAGCATGTATCGGCCTGGTTTCCCACTTTCGGCAGCGATGAAATCATGCTCGGCGCCCTGCCTTTCTTCCACGTCTTCGGCCTATCCACCGCCATGAACCTGGCCATTTTCAAGGGCTGGGGAAACATCCTGGTACCCAAACCCCAACCCCCTCAATTGTTGGAGGCGATCAGTAAATTCAAGCCCACCTTTGCACCACTGGTGCCCACGATGTACATCGGCATGCTCGAGCACCCTGATATTGCGAAAACAGATCTCACCTCCATCAAAGGCTGTTTTTCCGGCAGCGCCCCGCTGCCTGTGGAGGTAATCAGCGCGTTCGAGAAGAAAACCGGAGCGGTTATTGTCGAGGGCTTCGGGATGACCGAATCCTGCCCGGTAACCCACATCAATCCCTTTAAGGGCAATCGCAAAGTAGGCAGTGTGGGCGTTCCCATTTCAGACACCCAGAGCCGCATCGTGGATCTGGGTGACGGGACCACCGACGTTCCCGTGGGTGAAATCGGTGAGCTACTGGTCAAGGGCCCCCAGGTCATGAAGGGCTATTGGAACCGCCCCGACGCCACCGCCGAAACCCTCACCGACGGGTGGCTGCATACCGGCGATATCGCAAAAATGGACGAAGACGGCTATTTCTATATCGTCGATCGCAAGAAAGATATGATCATCTCCGGCGGCTTCAACGTTTATCCCCGGGATATCGAAGAGGTGTTTTTCGAACATCCCAAGGTGATGGAGGCCACCGCCATCGGCATTCCGCATCCCAAACGCGGCGAAGCGGTTAAGGTGTTCGTCGTACTAAAGGAAGGCCAGACAGCCACCGCCGAGGAGCTGATGAAGTATTGCGAAGACAAGCTGGCCAAGTACAAATGGCCCACGGACATCGAGTTCCGCAAAGAACTGCCAAAAACCAATGTGGGCAAGGTTCTTAAAAAAGATCTCAGAGCCATGGAGCAGCAGAAAAAAAAATAAGGTGAGGTCAGCAAATCAAAAAACGGGGGTTGCATCCATATGCACCCCCGTTTTGATTTTTTTACCTATCGACTTATTTTCCGCCGAACGCGTCCTCGGTAATTTCTATGGACGCCTCGCAGGTGGTCATGATGGCGTCCATCTTGCCCATGGTAATGGGAAGCACGGCCTGCGTGAAATACTGCACGCTTTTCATCTGGCCTTCGTAAAAGGCCTGATCTTTTTTCTTGGCTCCTTTTTCCAGTTGGGTGGCCGCCACGACCCCTCGCCAGAGCAGCATCCAGGCCATCACCACATCACCGGAGGCCTCCATGAACGGGTGCGCAAAGGCAAAAGCGCTCATCACCTTGGGTGACATGGCGGTGGCGCCCAGGTGCATGGCCACTTCACCCAGGCGGTTAATGGCCTTTTCCACTCTGACCGCGTAATCCTTCAGGCTGCCCATTGTCTTGGCCTGGGCGATGGTCTTCTGAATCTCGATCATCAGGTCCATGATCGGTTTGCCCTTGTTCATGCCCAGCTTTCTGCCCAACAGATCCATGGCCTGGATGCCGTTGGTTCCTTCATAGATCATGGTGATGCGGCAATCCCGTAAAAGCTGTTCCTGGGGATAATCCCTGATAAAACCGTATCCGCCATAAACCTGAACACCCGTGCTGCAGACTTCAAAGGCCTTGTCGGTGACGTATCCCTTACAGATGGGGATAAGCAGATCCACCATACCCTGCAGCCGGGCTTTTTCCGCCTCGTCATCGGAAACGGCGATCTGATCGGAAAGGTAGCCGGCATAGTAGAGCAGACTGCGCATGCCCTCCACGTATGACTTCATGGAGATGAGCATGCGACGCACGTCCGGGTGCTGAATGATCGCTACGGACGGTGCGTTGGGATCCATCATCTGCAACAGGTTTTTGCCCTGGATCCGTTCCCTGGCGTAATTGACCGCATTCATGTATGACGGGCTGGCGCAGCAGAATCCCTGCATCCCCACCAGCAGACGCGCCTCGTTCATCATCAGGAACATGGCCCGCATGCCCTTGTTCTCTTCGCCCAGCAGTTCCCCCACGCACAGGCCCTTGCCGCCCAAGGTCAATGAGCAGGTGGCGTTGCCGTTGATGCCCATCTTGTGCTCGATGCCCGTACAGACCACGTCGTTGAAATCGCCCAGGCTGCCGTCGTCGTTGACCCGGTATTTGGGGACCAGAAAGAGAGAGATACCCTTGGTGCCCGCGGGTGCGCCTTCGATTCGGGCCAGTACCGGATGAACGATGTTCTCCACCAAGTCATGCTCACCGGCAGAGATGAAAATCTTGTTGCCGGTGATGGCGTAAGTGCCGTCTTCATTTTTCACGGCGATGGTGGACAGGTTGCCGACATCGGAACCGGCTTCGGGTTCGGTGAGCAGCATGGTGCCGGTCCACTTGCCGGTATACATGTTCTTTAAAAAGCGTTTCTTCTGCCGTTCCGTACCGAATGCCTCCACCAGCAAGGCGGCGCCGTGAGTCAGCCCCGGGTACATCATGAACGCGTAGTTGGCGCCATTGAAATAGTCGCCCGCGGCCAACGCCACCGTGCGGGGCATGCCCTGCCCGCCGTATTCCGGGTCCTCGGGCATGGCCAGCCACTCACCTTCGACGAACAGGTCGTAGGCGCGCTTGAAGCTTTCCGGAACGGATACCCGGCCGTTTTCGAGTCGGCATCCCTGCTCGTCACCCTCCTTGAAGGTGGGAAGAATTTCCTTTATCGCAAGGTTACGCGCCTCACTGATGATCAAATCTATGGTCTTTTTGTTGAATTCTGCGTACTTTTCATGTTCGCTCAAGGCGCCGACGTTCAACTGCTCATGAAGCACGAAATCAACATCTCTCCTGTCAGCGATTACCTGTGCCATGGTCTATCCTCTCTTTGTTGACTGGTTGATCCGCCGCCGAATCGAGCCTGCACGGCGATATCCGGTTATGTATTCAATCCGTTATTTCTGTGTTACCTGGACCGCCGATGCCCCGAATGAAAAGGTCCACCAACGGGTCGGCCATGGTTACCAGATCGTATTGCCCGCCTGAATGAATCCAGGAGTTGATCACCTCATCCACAGCACCGTTGATGAACCGCTTGACCAATCCCATATATAGATCCCTCCGAATGGTTCCCTCTTCCTGGCCCAGCTCCACCACCTCGGAGATTATATCCCGGTACATCTTGGACATCTCTTTGATCTGCTCGTTCCCGAGCCGGCGGTTCTGGTGGGTTTCCGCCTGATAAACGATGGCCATGTTGCGGTCTTTCTGGAACTCCTGCAGATGGACGTGAATCAAACACCGCAGCTTCTCTTCGGCAGTTGCCGGCTGGCTGACCGCATCCCGAAACCGTTCGAAAATCTGACGGGTCTTGTACTGGTAAAACTGAACCAGAATATCGTCTTTGTTCTTGAAGTAGAGGTATATGGTTCCGTCCGCCACCCTAGCCTCTTTGGCAATCTGAGCAATCGTCGACTGAAAGTACCCCTGCTCGGCGAATACAGTGATGGCCGCCTCCAGAATACGCCGGTATTTGTCATTATTTTTCTTTTTCGTGTTGATGGCGAACCTCCTATCCACGATAGTTTATGAATGAATACTCATTCATTTATCAAAGCCAAAATCACCCTGTCAAGCCTTAACATCAAAAAAGCCGAAAAACATAGGACAACACAATCAGACCTTATCCGACTTTAAAACAACCGATACTTAAGGTCTGCGCTCAAAGATTCACGGTCGATACTGATCGGGTCGATCCATCCCCGCTAATTAATGAGTAACCATTCATTTCATGTTGACTTTGCGGCCGACAGACAATAAGTGGATTCGGCCTGCGGACGTATTTTACATCCTTTATATGTTGACATGATTGATTCACTCAGGTTAGTTTCGCTCGTTGGCTCATATCGATACGGTTCACGCTCACCCCGAATCCATGCGTGATCTGCATAACCCTTCATGGCATCGACCCCGTGTCATGATAAACAGGAGGAAGGTCAAATGATTGTTGCGGAAAGAAAACCCTTTGAAGAGGTCAGGGCCATGGTCAAGGACTTTAAAAAAGTCCTTACCGTGGGATGCGGCACCTGTGTGGCGGTATGCCTGGCAGGCGGAGAAAAGGAGGTCGGCGTGCTCAACGCGGAGCTGAAAATCGCCCGCCGCATGCAAGGCGACCCCATCGAAACCGGTGGTGTTACCGTGGAACGGCAGTGTGACATGGAATTTCTGGAAGAGTTGGACGGCATCGTGGATGAATACGACGCGATCATCTCCATGGCCTGCGGCGCCGGCATTCAATTTATTGCTGAACGATTCCCTGAGGTTCCCGTTTTCCCCGCTGTCGACACCAGCTTTATCGGCGTCAACCGGGAAGTGGGCTGGTATGAGGAGAAATGCCGGGCCTGCGGCACCTGCGTGTTGGGTATGACCGCCGGCATCTGTCCGGTCACCATGTGCGCCAAGGGACTGTTCAACGGACCCTGCGGCGGCACCAACAAGGGCAGTTGTGAAATCAATTCCGACCAGCCCTGCGCCTGGCAGCGCATCCATGAAAGACTGGCCAAGCAGAATCGACTGCAAAATATCATCGACATCTGCCCGCCCAATGACTGGCGGAATCAGACGCCCAGAACCGTCGTTCAACCTGGCTACAAGGATCGCCTTGCCGCATTCGGCATCAAATAGCCGATTCGGCGGCAAGCAACCACGAAAACGAAACAAGCCAATAGAAGGATTCCCAAATGAAATCAGGAAGCAATCTTGAAAAGATATTGCGTGCCGGACATTTTGCCTTTACCGGGGAACTCGGGCCGCCCCGCGGAACCAACGTGTCGGTGGTGCGCGAAAAGGCCAAACATCTGGTCGGCATGGTGGATGCCGTCAATATTACCGACAATCAGACCGCCATGGTGAGAATGTCCAGCTGGGCCGCCTCGTTGATTGCCATCGAGGAGGGGCTGGAACCCAATTACCAGATGGTCTGCCGGGATCGCAACCGCCTGGCCATGCAGGCCGACATCCTCGGCGCCTCGGCCCTGGGCATTCGCAACATGCTCGCCTTGTCCGGCGACCATCAGCAGTTCGGCGACCATCCTCAGGCCAAAGGCGTCTTCGACATCGACTCCACCCAACTGATTGGGATGGTTAAAAAAATGCGTGACGAGGGAAAATTCCTTGGCGGGGCGGACATTGACGAACCGCCCAAAATTTTTATTGGCGGGGCGGCCAACCCTTTTGCCGAACCCCACGAATGGCGGGTTCATCGCCTGGCCAAAAAAATCAAGGCCGGCGTGGATTTCATCCAGACCCAATGCATCTACAACATGGAAAGAATGCGCCAGTGGGTCAAAGAATCCGTAGACATGGGGCTCACCGAAAAGGTCTATATCCTGGCCGGCGTCACCCCGATGAAGAGTGTCGGTATGGCGCGCTACATGCAGCTCAAGGTTCCCGGCATGGACGTTCCCAATGCGATCATCAAACGACTTCAGGGTGTGGACAAAAAGAAGGTGGCCGACGAAGGCATCAAAATCGCCTGCGAGCAGATCGAAGCGTTCAAGGAGATGAAAGGCGTCGCGGGCATTCACCTCATGCCCATCGAATGGGAGCACAAGGTGCCGGAAATTGCCGAGCGGGCAAACGTCCTGCCCAGACCCGTGGTCTGATCAGCGCCGCACATCCATTGTCAACCAACGATCACCAAAGGAGTTTTCAAGTGAGTACTGAATCGAAAAAAGTCATGGTCATTGGGGGCGGGATCGCCGGACTGACGGCGGCCTGGGAACTGGCCGGCCTGGGCGCGCAGGTCGCGCTGGTGGAAAAAGCCGACTTCCTTGGCGGACACGCCATCCAATATGCCTGCAAGGCAACGGACGAATGCCGTCAATGCGGCGCCTGCGCCGTGGAAAGCATGCTCAAGAACGTGGTCAACGAACCGTCCATCACCGTCCACCTGGCCACCCAGGTGACCGGCATCCATAAAAACGGAAATTTCAAGGCCAGCCTGAAAAAAATTGAGGCCGCCAAAGACCTGAAGGCCTGCGGGGCCGGTTATCCGTCCAATCCGACGGGTTGTGCAGCCGCCAGGGGGTATTCATTGAACAACAGCAGATACTATCTTGCCGACGGCAGCCTGAACCCGGAAACAACCGGCAGTGAAGACACCCTTGAGGTTGACGCCGTGGTCGTGGCCACCGGTTTTACCCCTTTCGACCCACGCGTTAAGTCCACCTACCGCTACGACGATCTGGAAAACGTGGTCAGCGGCATGGACCTGGAATCGGGCAAGCGGGCCAAGGGTACGGTGCTGCGGCCCTCGGATGGCAAACCGCCCAAAAAGATCGCCTTCATTCAGTGCGTGGGCAGCCGCGACGAACGCCTGGGCAATCTGTGGTGCAGCCAGGTCTGCTGCCCCTATGCCCTGAGAACGGCCCAGGCCATGAAGCACAAGGATCCGGAACTGGACATCACCGTCTTTTACATGGACATTCAAAACACAGGCAACGACTTTCCCGTCTTTTACCAGAAATGCAAGGACGACATGAAGTTCGTGCGCAACATCCCCGTGGATATGTACAAGACCGACGACGACCGTGTCCGGACCCGGTTCATGGCCGCCGAGGGCAGCAGTGAAGCCGTGGACGATGATTTCGACCTGGTGGTGCTCTCTGTTGGGATCATGCCGGCAGCCGACAATGCGTCGCTGTCCGAACTGGTCGGCGCACCGCTTAACGGCGACGGTTTTTTTGCCTGCACCGATAAGTTGAACCGGGCAGCCACCGGCCAGGAGGGCATTTTTGTGGCCGGCACCGCTTCGGGACCGAAAACCATTGCCGAATCCATGGCCCACGCGGGTCAATCTGCCGGCGAAGTGATCAAATATCTGGGGAGGACCTCATGACACAGGACACACAAATGGAAACCATCAACCTGGCCATCGACGTATTGGTGGTGGGTGCCGGGATGACCGGCGTGAAGGCCGCCAGCGAGATTGCCGCCAGCGGATACCGGGTGGTGCTGATCGATGAGGGTGCCGGCGTGGGTATGGCGGCAGGCACCTCGGTTGCCGATCTCGATGGGGAGGAACAGGCGACCCTGGAGGCGTTATTGGAAACGGTCAACGGATCGGAATTGATCGACGTCATGACCGGCACCCGCATGGACGGCGCTGCCGGGGTTCCCGGGGACTTTCGGGTGTGGCTGTCCGGCAATGACGACATAGTCGAAAAGTCCGTCGGCGCCATCGTGGTGGCATCGGAGTTGGTCGCTTGCCCGTTGAATGAAGCCTATGGGTTGCGCCTTTCCGAAACGGTAGTCACCCAGAGCCAGATGGAAGCGGCCCTTGCCAAAAACCCGGCTGTATTTTCAGGTAAAACGATAGCGTTCATGGTAGGACTGGCCCAGGACGGCAACCCCCTGGTTCTCGAACGGGTCCTTAAAGGTGTGCTGGCCATGGAAAACATGGAGGACACCAGCGCCTATGTGTTTACCGGGGATCTGAAGGTGGCCGAAGACGGACTGGAGCGACTCTACTTGGAATGTCGTGACAAGGGGGCCATGTATGTCAAGCTTACCGAGATGCCTGCGTTGGTCCAGGAGGGCGGTGCCCTTTCCATCACCTACGACGATCCGGTCCTCCAGCGCAAAGTGGAACTGTCCCCCGACATCATTGTGGTCGAAGAGGCCATCGGAGCCGACCAGGTCAACACAGCGCTGGCCGAGATGCTCAACATCGATGTGGGATCCATGGGATTCTTGCAGACCGATAACGTTCACCGCTTTCCGGTTTCCACCAACCGCGAGGGGATCTTCGTGGTCGGCGGCAGTCGCCGGGTGAAAAAACGCTACGGCGCCCTGATGGATGCACAGAATGCCGCCATGCGGGTCCGCAGCCTCTTGGGCGACGGCACCATCACCGTACCGGCCAACAAGGCGGTTCTGGACACGGGCAAATGCACGTTCTGTCTGACCTGCTTCCGCTGCTGCCCCCATGGTGCCATCTACTGGTCGGCGGACAACAAACCGGTCATCTCCGCAGTGGCCTGCCAGGGCTGCGGTATCTGCGCCGCTGAATGCCCCATGGACGCCATCCAGATCGGTGACTTCAACGATGCCGAGATGATCGACCGGGTCACCCAATCGGCAACAGACACGACCGACGGTTCCCCCACGATCGTGGCTTTCTGCTGCCAGAACAGTGGACTGGAAGCTGCCCGCATGGCCGAGTCATTCGGCATGCCCCTGCCCAAGGGGCTGAAAACCGTGGCCGTGCCCTGTGCCGGCAAGGTTGACATCGGCTACGTCATGCACGCCCTGGCCGAAGGGGCCGACGGCGTGGTGATCATGGCCTGTCACAACGGCAACTGCAAATCGGAAAAGGGCAGCCTCTATGCCAGTTGGCGGGCCGCCAACGCCCAGGGCATGCTGGAAGCCATCGGGATCGAAGAAAACCGGATCTGTTTTGCCACCACGGCGTCGAATATGGGTGCTGATTTTTCCGGTATTCTCATGAAGATGGAAAAAACGCTGCTAGGAAAATAGGCCAAAGAACGAATCCGACACGTGTTTGTAACATCAGGTGAAGCCGTGTCGACACCTTCATTTTTAGGCGGTAACGATAATCGTCTCGGCAACATGGATGCAGGCCAATGGTCTCTCCATGGACAAGCAAGGTCTGTCGGATTCAATTTTTTCCTTGTATTTTATGGATGACTCGATAATAAATGGGTTCTTAAATTTTTTATCGTATTGGAATCGTCGGTGGTAAATCAACTACGGAGGAATTAACAGTATGGCTGATGAAGCGATCAAGCTCGGCGGAAAGAAGCGATCCGTTTTCATCGACAAGGTGAAGGAGATCCTCCCCGAAGGGGGAAACCTGAACCTGTGCCTGACCTGCGGCGCCTGTTCTTCAGGGTGTCCGGCAACGGGTCTGGAGGGAATGGATCCCCGAAAATTTTTGAGAATGGCGGCTCTGGGCATGGACGAAGAGGTCCTGAGCACCAAATGGGTCTGGATGTGCAGCATGTGCACCCGCTGCATGTATGTCTGTCCCATGAAAATCAATATCCCCCAACTGGTATTCAACGCGCGGGCCGCCTGGCCCCGTGACCAGCGTCCCAAGGGCATCCTGGGGTCTTGTGACATGGCCCTGCGCAACGACACCTGCAGTGCCATGGGTGCCACGGAGGAAGACTTCCAGTTCGTCGTCGAAGACGTCCTTGAGGAGTATCAGGAAGCGCAGCCCGAATTTGCGGAGATGCAGGCCCCGGTCAATAAAAAGGGCGCCGAGTTCTTCCTCAACCAAAACTCCCGGGAGCCGGTGACCGAACCGGATGAAATGGTTCCCCTGTGGAAGATCCTTCACCTGGTGGGCGCGGACTGGACCTACGGGACCAAAGGCTGGGCCGCCGAGAACTACTGCATGTTCCTGGGTGACAACGAAAACTGGAAGCACATCGTCGAAGTTAAAAGAGACGCGGTACAGGATTTAGGCTGCAAGGTCTGGCTCAACACGGAGTGAGGGCACGAACTCTTCGCAGTCCGGTTCGGACTGGATAAATTCAAGCTCGACTACAACTTCGAAATTAAAAGCATCATTCAATACTATGCCCAGTGGATCCGCGAGGGCAAGCTCAAGCCCAGCTCTGAATGGAACAAGGAACGCCAGGTCAAGTTCACGGTTCAAGATCCCTGCCAGCTGGTGCGCAAAACATTCGGCGATCCGGTCGCCGAGGACCTGCGCTTCGTGGTCAAGGCGGTGGTCGGTGAAGAGAACTTCATCGACATGCACCCCAACCGATCCAACAACTTCTGCTGCGGCGGCGGCGGCGGGTTCCTGCAGTCCGGATACCCGGATGAGCGCCGGGCCTACGGCAAGCTCAAGGCCGACCAGATCCTGGCCACCAAGGCAGCTTACGCCATCACCCCCTGCCACAACTGCCATGCCCAGATCCACGACCTGAGCGATCAGTTGGATCACCCCTGGCAGACCGTCCACCTGTGGACCCTGCTCTGCCTATCCCTGGGCATTCTCGGACCCAACGAGCGCGAATACCTGGGTGACGACCTCAAGGATGTAGATGTGTTTCACCCCGAGTCGTCGAATATGTAATCATATTAAATAACAAAAAAAGGCCGGCACCTTAGGGTGCCGGCCATTTTTTGTTATCCCTATGCCCCTTTGGACAATTTCACCGCACATACCTTGAGCTCCGGAATCCCGGATATCGGATCCAAGGCGGCATTGGTCAGTTTATTGGCCGCCGCCTGGGCAAAGTGGAAGGGGATGAAAACGGTCCCGTCCACGGCTTTGCGGGAAATCCGCACCCGGGCCTGAATCTCTCCCCGTCGGGAAGCGATGGTCACGCGCTCGCCGTCTTCGATGCCCATCCCCTGGGCATCGCCCCGCGTGATCTCCACGAAGGACTCCGGCACCCGTTCGTTCAATCCCTCGGTCTTCATGGTCATCGTGCCGGTATGGTAGTGATAAAGCACCCGGCCGGTGGTCAGGTACATGGGATAGTCGTCGTCGGCCACTTCCGCCGGGGCGATCCATTCGATAGCATGAAACATTCCTTTGCCCCGGGTAAACTGGGTCCCGTGCAGGATCGGCGTACCGGGATGTTCCGGGGTGGGACAGGGCCAATGGAGCCCTTCGTGTTCGATCCGTTCATAGCTGATGCCCGCGTAAGAGGGCGTCACGCTGGCAAGTTCGTTGAAGATGGTCTCGCTGTCCTTGTAGGACATGGCATAACCCATGCGCGTGGCGATGTCGCAGGTGATCTTCCAGTCGTCCTTGACCGATCCGGGCGGATCGACCGCTTTTCTGACCCGCTGCACCCGCCTTTCGGTATTGGAAAAGGTGCCCTCCTTCTCCGCAAAACACTTGGAGGGCAGCACCACGTCGGCCAGCTGTGCGGTCTCGGTGAGAAAGATATCCTGAACCACCAGAAAATCGAGATTGCTTAAGCTCTTTTCGGCATGGTTCAGGTCGGGATCGGACACCAGCGGGTTCTCGCCGATAATGTACAGGGCCTTGATCTCTCCACTGTGGGCTTTGGGCACCATTTTCGTGACCGTAAGTCCCGGTTTGGTGGGCAGACCGGTGACGTTCCATGCCCGTTCCATCTTCTTGATGGCATCCAGGTTGTCCACCGGCTGATAGCCGGTAAGCACGTTGGGCAAACCGCCCATGTCGCAGGCCCCCTGAACGTTGTTTTGCCCGCGCAATGGGTTGACCCCGCCGCCCCGGATACCCATGTTGCCGCAGAGCATGGCCAGATTGGCCAGGGATTTGACGTTGTCGGTACCCGTGGTGTGTTGGGTGATGCCCATGCAGTAGAGGATGCTGCCCGCGGGTGCCTTGGCGTAAAGCCGGGCAGCGTCTATGAGCTGCTGGGCCGGGATACCGGTGATGGTTTCCACGTGCTCCGGGGTGTAGCGTTCGACCAGCGCCTTAACCTCGTCAAACTTCTCCGTGCGTTCCTCGATAAAGGCCTTGTCGTGCAGATCCTCCTTGATGATCACATGCATCAGGCCGTTGATCCAGGCCACATCGGTCCCCAGGTTGGGCCTGAGCCACTGCTCGGAAAACTCCGTCATCTTGATCCGGCGCGGATCCACCACGATGAGTTTGGCCCCGCGGAGGGTCACCGCCCGTTTGACGAATGAGGACAGGACGGGATGGTTTTCCGAGGTATTGGAGCCGGTGATAAGGATGACGTCGGCCTCCTCGATGTCGGCGATGGTGTTCGTCATGGCGCCACTTCCGAATGCTGCGGCCAGACCGGCCACGGTGGAGCTATGTCAGAGCCGGGCGCAATGATCGATGTTATTCGTCTTGAGCACCGCCCGGGTAAACTTGTGGGCGATGTAGTTCTCTTCATTGGTGACGCGAGCCGAGGTGAGCACCCCCATGCTGTCTCCGCCGTGGGTGTCGCGGATCGCTTTGAATTTATCGGCCACCAGACCGATGGCCTCCTCCCAGGTGGCTTTGCGGAATTCACCATTCTCCTTGATCAGGGGGTCGGTTAGCCGCTGGTCGCTGGCGATAAAATCGAAGCCGAAACGTCCCTTGACGCACAAGCTGCCATTGTTGGGGACTTCGTCTTCGACACCACTCACTTTCACCACCCGGTTGTCGCGGACGTGAAGGTGCATCTGACAGCCCACGCCGCAGTAGCTGCAGGTGGTGCGCACTTTTTCGGTCTCCCAGGGACGGACATGATAGCGCACATCCTTTTCCACCAGGGCCCCAACCGGGCAGACCTGCACGCATTCGCCACAGAAGACGCAGTCGGAATCTTTCAGCGGCCGGTCGCCGGCGGCGATGATTTTTGTCTCCGCACCACGGTAACCAAAGCTGATGGCATTGTTCACCTGAACCTCATTGCAGGCCTGGACGCAGCGCCCGCAGAGGATGCAGCGGGAAAAATCCCGCACGATAAAAGGGTTGACCGTCTCCATGGGGTAGCGGGCCGGGGTCCCTTGATAGCCCTCGCCGGTCACCTGGTAGCGGTAGGCCAGATCCTGAAGTCGGCAGTCTCCCCACACCGGGCACAAGGCGTCGCTGTCGTCATCTTTTTCGACCCTCAGCTGAAATTGGGTCCAGTCGCTGTCGTCCCGTCCGCGAACCGCACAATTGTGATTGCCCGAAGAGAGCATGAGTCGCAGAATCTCTTTGCGCGAGGCCACCACATCCGGGGATTCGGTGCGAACGACCATGTTGGGTGCAGCTGGGGTCGAACAGGCCGGCAGCAGCGTCCGGGCGCCTTTTACCTCCACCACGCAGATCCGGCAGGCGCCGGTTGGGGTGGTTCCCTTCAAATGGCACAACGTCGGAATATCGATGTGGCCCCGCCGGGCCACGTCCAGGATCGTCTCCCCCGGTTCAATGGGAAGCTCGTTTCCGTTGATCACCATCAGGTTCGTCTGTTCCATATTCAGGTGCTCCTTTGGGAGGGTCCGTTGGTCGATTAACCAGCCTATTTTTCCTATAGAAAATAACCTCTTTTGTCAATCCGGGAATGCATGTCCGAACAGATCTCCGGCCTGGCGACCCACAACACTTTGGAACCGACCCTTGCGTCGTTATCTACCGACAGTCTAATTCAGATATTGAAGGTAGAGGCTGATCAGGAAGGTGAGGGCAAATGTGGCCGAGTAATTGATGAGGGCGGCGATGCTGGAAAAGGCAAAGACTCGATTTTCTTGAAAAAGCGATACGTCGAAGACCGGATGCACAATCCGCTTTTCCAATCGGAAAAAAGCGATGGTCCCGATGACGCCAATCCCGGTTAAGATGAAGGCGCGAGGCGTGGGCAGGAGCGTGGCCCCGTAAACGGGCAGAAAAACGGACGCGGCATAGAGCAGGCTTCCGGCAAGATCGAAGCGGGTTTTCCTGTCGTCGGCCCACTCTCCCTTGAGATACCGCAGGGTCGCGTAGATCGATGCGGCCCCCAGGGGTAGCATCAGCGCGAAAATACTCCGCCAGCCCATCTGCTGGGTCAGGATGCCGCCGGCAAAAGGGCCGACGGAAAGACCGATATAGACGGCCGCTACATAAATACCAATAGCCCGTCCACGCCGTTGATTAGGATCGTGGCGCATGGTTCGATTTTCCTAACTTTTGGGGGATGGAAACGTTACTGCAGCCTAGCGAGACATCACCCCCAGGTACCCCACAGCACCCAGGAGGCTGCCCAAAAAATCCGCTAACACATCATACCCATCGGCTTGGCGGGCCGCCACAAAAGACTGGTGGAATTCATCACTTACGCCGTAAAGGGAGGCAAAGAGGACGCTGATCACCAGCAACTGTGCCGGAGACAGTTTGCCGGGCCATGTCACCCGGCAGGCCCGGTAAAAGAGAACAGCCAGCAGTCCATAGGCAACCATGTGCATCACTTTGTCTTTCAGTGGAAAAGATAGGCCTAAATCGGGTGACGGGAAACTGGATTGGACAAAGATGGCCGCACAGAGTGCAATGACCGGCAGCCAGTATATGAAGAAGGTTCTCGGTGCGGTTTTCATGGGGCAGCAGGAAAAACCTAAGGGGCAGCCGCTGAAGCCCTCCCAGGTGTCCGGGAAAAACTGCGGCGGTGGTTGTCGTGGCCTATTCGCCGAACATGTCCAGATGCAGGCGTCTGTCAGCCACGTGGGCCGTCACCTGCGCCATGAACTGGGACATGGGGATGCCATAACGGACGTTGCCGTCCAGCGTGCGAACGGATATGGTGCCGGCCGCCTGCTCTTTGGCGCCGCAGGTAAGAATCAGCGGGGTCTTGGCCAGCTGGGCTTCGCGAACCTTTCGGTTGAGACTTTCCGTCCGGTCATCCACCTCAACCCGCAATCCTGCGCCGGTCATGGTTTTGGCGATTTCCTCGGCAAAGGGAATCAGATCATCGTTGATGGGCAACAAAACTGCCTGAACCGGTGCCAGCCAGAGGGGAAACTTGCCTTCGAAATGCTCGATGAGAATTCCCAGAAACCGCTCGATGGAGCCGAACACCGTCCGGTGCAGCATGATCGGCCGGTGCCGTTCATTGTCCGCACCCACATAGGTCAGGTCGAACCGCTCGGGCAGGCTCATGTCCAGCTGAATGGTGCCGCACTGCCAGGTCCGTCCCAGGGCGTCATTGATGTGCAGGTCGATCTTGGGTCCGTAGAAGGCGCCATCCCCCTCGTTGATGCGGTATTCCTTACCGTAGGCATCCAGTGCGGAGCGAAGGCCGCTGGTAGCCTGTTCCCACTGCTGATCGGTACCGATGGATTTTTCCGGCCGGGTGGACAGCTCCAGATGAAAACCGAGACCGAATTGGTTGTAGATCCGCTCCTCCAGACGCAGCAGGTCGATAATCTCAGCCTGAATCTGTTCCGGCATCATGAAAAGATGGGCATCGTCCTGGTGAAAGGCCCGGACCCGGAACAGGCCGTTGAGCACCCCGGACAACTCGTGGCGGTGCACCAAACCGATCTCCGCTGCGCGGATGGGCAGCTCCCGGTAGGAGTGCGGCCGTGTGCTGTAGAGCAGCATGCCGCCGGGACAGTTCATGGGCTTGATGGCATAGTCCTGCTGGTCCACCTCGGTGGTGTACATGTTCTCACGATAGTTCTCCCAGTGGCCGCTTTTCTCCCACAAGGTGCGCTGGAGAATAATGGGCGTTTTGGTTTCCACGTATCCGGCTTCCCGGTGGGCATCGCGCCAGAAGTCCAGCAGGGCGTTCCACACATCCATGCCCTTGGGATGGAAGAAAGGCATACCCGGCGCATCGTCATGGAAGCTGAACAGATCCATGGCCGCGCCGATCTTGCGGTGGTTGCGTTTTTTAGCCTCTTCGAGGAAGTTGAGATACGCCTTGAGCTGCTTCTTATCGAAAAAGGCGGTGCCGTAGATCCGCTGAAGCTGGGCCTTGGATTGATCCGCCCGCCAATAGGCACCGGAGACCCGCATCAATTTGACCGCCCGCACAAACCCGGTGTGCGGCACGTGCGGCCCCCGGCACAGGTCGGTAAACTCGCCTTGCCGGTAAAAGGAGATGGTGCCGTCGGCCAGATCGGAAATCATTTCGGTCTTGTAGGGTTCCTCCTTGTAAAATTCCAGGGCATCGGCCTTTGATATTTCATGGCGTTCGACGGGAATCTTGGCCTTGATGATGCGGTTCATTTCCGCTTCGATCTTGGGGAAGGCTTCTTCGGAGAGCGGCTCCATATCGATGTCGTAATAGAAACCGTCCTCCACCACCGGCCCGATGGTGAGCTTGGCATCGGGGTAAATGTTCACCACTGCCTGGGCCATGACGTGGGCGGCACTGTGGCGCATGATTTCCAGCGCTTCAGGATCCCGAGTGGTGATCAGCCGGACAGCGGCATCCTGTTTAATGGTCCGGTTCAGGTCCACCAGGATGCCTTCTATTTCCATGGCCACGCAATCCCGTGCCAAGCCCTCGGAGATGCTCTTGGCCACAGCCAGTCCCGTGGGAAAATCGTCAAAGGGCTTTCGACTTCCATCGGGAAGTGTGATATGTATCATTTCTTTATTGCCTTCCGTATAAAAGGTTGTGCATGACGTCAACAACGGGTATCCAACAACCCCCCAATAACTCATTGATAAAAAAACAACTTATGAAAAGTAGGGAAAAACCCTCTCCGGGTCAAGAGAAAAATATGGCCGCCGTCGCCGATCCGTCTTACCGCTTCATCCGAACGCCTGCCGGACTGGAACAGTTTGTCAGCCGCATCAGCCAGGAGAAAATAATTGCCGTGGATCTTGAAGCGGACTCCATGTTTCACTACCAGGAAAAAGTCTGTCTGTTACAGATGGCCGGCAACGGTGAAAATGTGGTTATCGATCCCCTTGAAGTCAACGATCTTTCATTCTTGGCCCCTATATTCAAGGATAAAGCGGTCTGCAAGGTGTTTCACGGTTCAGACTACGACGTTCGCTCCCTCTATCGTGATTTTTCGATAGAGATCAACAACCTGTTCGACACGCAGTTGGCCAGCATGTTCATGGGCGAACGGGAAACCAGCCTCGGAGCGGTAGTGTGCAACCGGTTCGGTATTCAACTGGACAAACGCTACCAGAAAAAAGACTGGTCTCAACGTCCCCTGCCGGAAGGTATGATCGAATACGCCGCCTCCGACGTCTACCACCTGATTCCCCTGGCCCGGATGCTCATGGATGAATTGGAGGAAAAAGGCCGACTGGACTGGGTCAAGGAGGAGTGCGATTACCTGTCCGCGGTCAGACCCATGGAAAACGGCAACGATCCGTTGTTCCTCCGGTTCCGCGGCGCCGGCCGCCTGCCGCGGCGCAACCTGGCGGCGCTTGAGGGGTTGTTGCAATATCGCCGGGACCTGGCCGAGAAAAAAGACCGGCCCCTGTTCAAAGTCATTTCCAACACCGCATTGCTGAAAATCGCCACTGAAATGGCCGAGACCCCTCAAGCCATGGAAGCAGCCCGATGCATGAGCGCCAAGCAGATCCGCATTTACGGCAAACCGCTGTCCGCCATCGTAAAAAAAGCCAACGCCCTTGCCGAAAAGGACCTGCCCGCCTATCCACGAAGGCGGCGGCCATCGGTGTCATCTAAAGTGCCCGAACGGATCAAGATCATCAAGGCCTGGCGCGATCGGCTGGCCGACGGTTTGGGACTGGATCCCGCCCTCCTGTTCAATAAGGCGCTGATGACCGCCATTGCCGTTAAAAAGCCTGCGGACATTCAAGGACTGCGAAACGTCGATGGAATCCGCAACTGGCACGTAAAGGCATTTGGGGAAGATGTCCTGACCGTTCTATCCACCCTGCCCTGATCCCATACCCTCTATTTTGAACCGCGATAGCGAGCGCATTCCTCGCCGCTTGCGGCGGGGTTAGCGAGCGAACTGAAAATAGACTTTCATCCTTACGGTGCTGCGCAGCACTGCCGTTACAGGCAGACCATTCCCCGCGGCTTGCCGCGGGGAGGGTTCAATGTCTCCCGGCCTGACAAAGGATACAGCAGGATCTGGCGATTTGCTTTACTTGTCCATAAGAACGAGTCAACCGGCCGCCCAACTCGTGGGCGCTGTAGGCGCACCACGCGACGTGCTGCAACTTATTGACCCGGCAGCAGCATCCGGCAAACCGGTGAGGATCGACCGTCGTAGCGGATCAACGCCCCGTCGCTGGCCCGCCCCATGGCACAGTTGACCACGATCGTATCTCCAAGAGCAGCCGCACCGGCCTGTTCATGAATGTGGCCGCATACTACCAATGCCGGCGAACGGCTGTCCACCAGCCGTCTGACGGCCCGGCTGCCGGCATGGAATCGGCCCAGGACCCGGTCCCTGACGCCGTAGGGCGGCGGATGGGCCACCAGCACACTGCCAGCCCGCAAGATTGTGGATACCCGGGTCACGGCGTCGGTCTCTTTCAAGCCCAATCGGGAATGAAGGGGAAGCGGCAGGGTGCCGCCGATACCAATAATCTCCACATCGCCAAAACGTGCTGCCGACAGATGAATGGATCGAAGCCGGGGAAATGACAGCAGCAGGCGTGCCAGGTGTCGATGGTCACTGTTTCCCCGGATCAGCAGCACCGGCAAACCCAACCGATTTAACCCGTCAAGTGTGACCTCCGGCTGCCGGCGTCCGGAAATGTCGCCGGCCAGCAACATAATGTCCGGTCGATGGGCGGCAACCTGGCGGGCAAGACGTCGAACCCGTCGTGGATGGCCGTGGATATCGGCGGCAGCATAAATCAGCATTGGTTATTTTACCTCATATTGGTAATAAGCGATCCCATCGCCGGCCATATTGGACGGGTCAATCTATAATAATTGCCTTGACAGGTAAACCGCTATGATGAAATCAGAGTTGTCGGGTTCGAAAAAAATGAGAGCCGCACGTTCATCAGCGTGAATCGTTGACACGCCCTAAAATCGGCATCTGGAAAGCAATCCCATGTCCCTGAGACGCTTTTATATGCCACCGGAAATGGTCAAGCATCCACAACCGGGAATTTCCGGATCGGATGCCGTCCACATCTGCCGGGTACTTCGCCTGTCTGCCGGTGATGCGGTGGAGCTCTTCGACGGCACCGGGAACGGCTATCGCGCCCGGATCGTGTCGGCTTCCCCCAAACGGGTTCTGTTTCATATCGAAGAGACATTTCCGCTCCTGTCTGAATCGTCCGTTCATATCACCCTGGCTCAGGGCATCCTCAAGGACCGTAAAATGGACGACCTGATCCGTCAGTTGACGGAACTGGGCATCGATTGCTGGGTGCCTTTTTATGCGGCGCGATCAGTACCTGTGTCGGGTAAAAAAGGCATGGGGACACGGTTGGACCGATGGGAGAAGATTGCAATTGAGGCGGTCAAGCAGTGCCGGCGTGGACGCGTTCCCTGTATTGCGCCTGCAGACGATTTTGACGCCATGCTGGAGACGTCTGCCGAGTCCGATCTTAAAATCATTTTCTGGGAAGGGGCGCCGCAGGCGTTCGATATTTACCAAACCGCCTCGCCGAAGCCAAAATCAATAACGGTTGCCGTGGGTCCGGAGGGTGGGTTCGACCCTGGTGAAGTCCAGCGGGCGCTTGAGCATGGATTTCTCACCACCGGCCTGGGCCCCCGTATTTTGAGGGCCCAGACTGCCACACTGGCCGCCTGTACCCTGGTGCAGTACCGATTCGGTGACATGGGGCCTGGAAATTGAGCCATTGGAGGAGAAAAGATGAACAACAACCCGTGGCAGATTCATCATCCCGACGGAACCTTTCGCGTCATCGTCACCAAAGCGCTCCCCGGCCGGCGATGGCTTGATATTCTCACTGCTGCCGATTGCCGCGTCGAAATCTGCCACAGCAAAGCGGTCCTGGACACCGAAACCATCAAGGCAGCCATCGACAGCCGATGTGATGGGGCCATCGGGCAGCTCACCGAGCCGTGGGGCGGGACGCTTTTCGATGCGCTCAAAGCCGCCGGGGGAGGCGCGTACAGCAATTATGCCGTGGGATATAACAACGTGGATCTGGAAGCAGCCACCCGTGCTGGCATTCCGGTGGGCAACACACCGGGCGTGCTCACCGAAACCACTGCAGAGATGGCGGTTGCGCTGATCTTCGCGGCGGCCCGCCATATCGGTGAGGCGGAACGCTTTCTGCGCGCAGGCCGCTACACCGGCTGGCTCCCCGATCTTTTTCTGGGAACCCTGCTGCACGGAAAAACCCTGGGCATCATCGGCGCTGGCAGAATCGGAGGAGCCGTTGCCCGTATGATGGTCCAGGGCCACGGCATGCAGGTAATCTATCACGACCTTGCCACCAACACCGGTCTGGAAGCCTTTGTATCCGACTACAATCGCTTTCGGGCCACCCAGCACCTGTCCCCGGTGGGCTGCCGCCGCGCTGAGTCTTTAGATGAGCTGCTGGAAACAGCCGATTGCGTCAGCATCCACACGGTGCTCGACGACACCACCCACCACCTCATCGATGCTGGACGATTAGCCTTGATGAAATCGGATGCGATCCTGATCAATACCAGCCGCGGTCCGGTGATCCACGAGGCGGCCCTGGTGGACCACTGCCGGCGCCATCCTGATTTTCGCGCCGGCTTGGATGTCTTCGAGTACGAACCAGCCATGGCTCCCGGCCTGGCTGAGCTGACCAACGTGGTCATCGTGCCCCATATCGCCTCAGCCACACGGTGGACCCGGGAAGGCATGGCCACATTGGCGGCATGTAATGTGGCCGGTGTCCTCAGCGGATTTCCGCTCTGGCAGCAGCCTGACATCCTGCCCTTTCTCGAAAAGGATCCGCCTCATGCCATTCCGAGCATCGTCAATGCCGAGGCGTTGGGATGGTCTGGGCAAGGGGATTGATTGTTTGGTTTCTAAAACCTTCCCGATGCATCTGCATCGGCAACAAATCGTTGAAAAATTGTCTTTTACCCGGTAACCAGTCAATCATGGAAAAGATCGAGCAAACCACCTATGATGGTTATATCAAAGCCCTGACGGATATCAGCCGGGCCATCACATCGGATCTGTTCCTGGAGGACCTGCTCAAGCTCATCGTCATGGTCACCGCCAAGGTCACCGGGGTGGAAATTTGCTCCCTGTGGCTCATCGACGAAAATGAAAAGCCGCCCAAAATCAGGCTGAAGGCCACCCAGTCCATCGACCCGGAATATGTCAAAGACCGCGCCCTGAACCTCGACGAAGGCGTGGTGGGCTTTGTGGTGACCAACAAGCGTCCGATTGCCATTAACGACGTGCTTCGCAACCACCGGTTCAAAGAAAAAGAGATGGCCCGAAAACTGGGCCTCGTCTCCATGGTCGGTGTTCCACTGAAACTCAAGGATGAGAAAATTATCGGCGTCCTCAACTGCTTTACTGCAGAGCCCCACGCTTTTTCAAACACCGAAATCAATATGTTTACGGCGGTGGCCAACCAGGCGGCACTGGCTATCCTCAACACCGAGCTGATGGTCAAAACAAAGGTGATCCAGGAGGAACTGGAAACTCGCAAAATGGTGGAGCGGGCCAAGGAGATCCTCATGCATCGCCGGAACATGAAAGGCGAAGACGCCTTTCGCTGGATCCAAAAGCGCAGTATGGATTTGAGAAAACCGCTGCGTCATATCGCCGAAGCGATCATCCTGTCGGAAGATATAGACATGGATCGCTGACCCCCCAAGGGCGAGCCGCCCGCTCCCATCTCGTGCCCGCATATCATTCAAACTTAATTAATCTTATGATTTTTACTTGACTTATTAAATTAGCACGACTAAAAATTTGCCCTGTGGCTTGGGATAGAATCCCCACCCCCGATAAAGACAACAAACCAACGCAGCCGCACCTCACAACGGCGTGAGACACGGCTGAAGCGATAAAGACAACGGCGTCTGGCACCGGTTGGGCACCCCCATCCGGGCAGACGCCGTTTTGCGTTGAAATGGTCACGTTTTCGGCTCAGGTTCTTAACGATCTACTTCAGCAACAAAGGAGGCCCCATCATGATGCGATTTTCCAAAAACAACGATGCCCTGGGTACCGTCAACCGCGGTAATCCCACCGAATCCAGCCTGTGCACCCTCTGCCGTGCCGACTGCACCGGAAAGTGCGAAACCTGGCTTTCCAGCCTGGTCGGACGCAAGCTGCTCTATCCCCGCAGCTACGGCATCGTGACCGCCGGGGCCGACAACACCACCCACGTGGGCGTTTCCTACAACTCGTTGCGCATCCAGGGTTACGCTTACGGCGCCCAGGGAATGGCCGGCGGCCTGACCAACAGCGCGGATGACTGCATCTTTCCCAACGTCACCCTGGAAACGGAATTCGGCAACAAGATCAAAACCAAAGCGCGCATCCCGCTGATGACCGGGGCCCTGGGCTCCACCTTCGTTGCCCAGAAATACTGGGACTCATTCGCCATCGGCGGCGCCCTGGTCGGTATCCCCGTGGTGATCGGAGAGAACGTCGTGGGTGTGGACCGCGAATCGGAGATCGCCACGGGGCCCGAACGAAAGGGCAAGATTAAAAAAGCCCCGGAACTGGAACGCCGCATCGAGAGCTACTTTCGGTACTACAACGGTTATGGCGCCATCATTGTTCAGCTCAATGTGGAGGACACCAGAAACGGTGTGGCCGAGTTCGTGGCCGACAAATATGGCGACAAGGTCATCATCGAGCTCAAGTGGGGCCAGGGCGCCAAGGATATCGGTGGTGAAATCCAGGTCACCAGCCTGGACTATGCCGCATTCCTCAAAGAGAGAGGATACGTGGTGGACCCGGATCCGACCATACCCGAAGTGCAGGAAGCCTTCGAAAACGGCTCCATCAAATCCTTTGCCCGCCACAGCCGCCTGGGAGGCACCAGCCTGGGCTCCGTGCAGCAGGTCCGGGAAGATTTTATGAGCAGCGTGGAATACCTGAGAAGTTTGGGATTCACCCGAGTTACCCTGAAAACCGGATCCTACGGCATGGAAGAGCTGGCCATGGCCATCAAGTTCGCCACCGATGCGGGACTGGACCTTCTCACCATCGACGGGTCCGGCGGCGGCACGGGCATGAGCCCCTGGAACATGATGCAAAGCTGGGGCGTTCCCTCCATCAACCTGCATGCCAAAGCATACGAATACGCCAGTATTCTGGCGGCCAAGGGCTTGAAGGTGGTGGACATGTCTTTTGCCGGCGGGTTCGCCCTCGAAGACAGCCTCTTCAAGGGGCTGGCCCTGGGCGCTCCCTTTACGAAATTGATCTGCATGGGGCGGGGCATCATGATTCCCGGCTTCGTGGGCTGCAACATCGAAGGGGCGCTGTTCGAAGAAAAACGGGCGGACGTCAACGGCCACTGGA
The DNA here is from genome assembly GCA_963705435.1 of uncultured delta proteobacterium. Classification (GTDB taxonomy): domain Bacteria; phylum Desulfobacterota; class Desulfobacteria; order Desulfobacterales; family Desulfosarcinaceae; genus Desulfosarcina. The sequence goes on from CAVPJR010000004.1 coordinate 72,782, forward strand.
ACGAACTGCCCCGGTCGGTACTTCAGGTGGGTTCCTCCGCCAAGGAGATTTTTTCCTGCTATTTCGATGTAGAGAAAATCGTCGGTAAAGATGAGATGAAGAACGTTCCTTACGGTGCCATCGCATTTTACACACTGGTCGACAAGCTCTACTGCGGACTGCAGCAGCTCTTGGCCGGCGCCCGGAAATTCTCGGCCAGTCAGATCACCCGGGACGACATCTTCGCCGGCAACCGGGAAACGGCGAGGGAAACCGGCATCCGCCACATGGCCGACGCGAACGACGAAAGCGCCCGAAAAATACTCAATTCCTGAGAATAATCAGCTACCGGGAAAGCTACTCGGTCGCACGCAAGCTCAACACGATATAGCATCGGTTAACGCCCCTTGCCGCTTTCGGCAGGGGGTTTTCTTGCTGGTGTAACGACAAGGCTTTTTTCGAATGGTTTCAGCCGCGACCACTTGGCGTAGAGGTTAATCTCAATTGGACAGTATGTCTTGAGATGTCGGGACCGACGCTTAAATTTATAACATTGAAAAGCGTGCAAGACCTCGCGTGGCAATATGATATCACAGCATTTCCAATGGTATTGATTGATGATTCGTTGGATAGCTGGATTTGTAAAGTTGATGTGTCAGCCCCGATCCGTCCTTTTAAAAAGAGAAAAAAATGAAGGGAATTTTTATCTCCGTAGGGGTCAAATTTGTGTCCCGCACCAAAACCCAGCAAACAACTTCGAGCCCGTGGAAAAAATATCCATCTGATAATATAAAGAATTATTTCTACCGGTCACAAAACACCGAGAAACACCGGGAAAAATAATTAAATAAATTGTGCAATGCACAAATTTATTATTGACACTCATTATAAAAGCCTTACTATTGAGTTCAGACAAAACAGGCACCCATTGGTGCGCTGCCACATTTTACCATTTTTATAGAAATTTTTTACCAGGAGGAACACAAAAATGATGGAGTATAACCAAATTACAAAACAGGCCATCGACTTTCAGAAAACCACTTTTAACAGCTGGTACAATGCCGTGATCATGGTTCAAGACCAGGCCGCCGCGGCCGTGGAAACGATGATGAACCAGACCAGCCTGGTACCCGAAGATGGTCGTCAAGCGATTAAAAGCTGGGTAAGTGCCTGCCAGGAAGAGCGCAATCGCTTTAAGTCCTATGTGGATGACAGTTTTTCCGGCCTGGAAAAGCGCCTTTCCCAAAAGGGCAAGAGTGCACCCGCCGAGAGCAAGAGTGCCGTCGCCAAGGCTAAAAACTAAAGAACAAAGACACAACACAATTTAAGGAGAGCCGGACATGGATCAGAAACATATGTTGAAACAAATGCTTGAGTTTAATCAGACCACATTCAACACTGCCTTTAATACGATGACCTTGCTTCAGGATCAGCTCGAGCGTGTGGCGAAAACGATGTTGGAACAAGCCACTTGGTTGCCGGCCGAAGGGCGCCAGGCCATTGAGAATGGTACGGAAAGCTATAAATCAGCTTGCCAGACTTTCAAACAACAAATTGACAATAGCTACAAACAGGTTGAAAAGACCTTCGTCATCTAAAAAGCCTGCCGGCTGGATTCAAACAGTAAACTAAACATTAGCTTCAATTATGCCATTATAGGCAGGGCTTACCCCCTGCCTATAATTTTTCGCAGGCTTGTCACCCCCGTTTCGCTTCCCGTTGATGAGTTGGAGAGATACCTGAACAGCCCTGCTTCTATTTTTGGTTGGGAATTTCAACTTTATTTGCATCCTTATCAAAACCTGAGTCAATCCTAATAGGGCATTGAAAAACCTGCGAAGGCATTCGTCTTGTTAGTAGCTGCGCCCTCCGCCGCGTCTATCTCTACCCCCACCTCCCCTATCTTCACCTCGACGGTTACCCGAGTGAGGGCGAGCCTCATTGACGGTAATCATCCTATTTTTCAAGGACTTCCCATTTAATGCTGCGATTGCAGACTGAGCCTCAGCTTGAACGGGCATCTCCACGAATCCAAAGCCCTTTGATCGACCACTTTGTTTATCCTTGATAACCGTTACGGATACGACCTGACCGAAAACCTCAAAAGCATAGCGCAAATCTGCTTCGGTGACATTGTATGACAGGTTGCCAATGAAAATGTTCATTTTAATCCCTCTTTTATCACCTATATTATTGATGCCTTTTAGGGGTAACCCCAACATTCATGCAACAAGTATTCATCTGGCTAGTTGGGTAAATGATCAACATAGATTTCTGAAGCATTTCGGTGGAAATGAGAGGTATGAGCATTCGAATTTATTCTCACCTTAATAATAATTTTTTTGTGGTGTGTGCTGTAATATTCAATATAATTTACTCAAAGAACCCTTGATCGTTCAAATGTTGGGTTTACCCCAGATTGGAGGTGCTTTTGATCTTCGACCGGATGAACGAAACAAGATTTCGAAGATTTTTCATAATGTTTTTAGCATGGCAAATGAATGAAAATTTGCCAATAATTACAGGAAATACGTATATTTGCGAAGGATTAATCCGATTTCAAGATTTAAGGAAGAATTCCGTCAAATGACTTAGCGCTTGAAATAGAAACATTGTGGTATAAAAAAAGAATAAGCAGGACCATTTTATATGACCCTGCTCAGACGATGTCTCTCTTAGATGCCGTTACTATCTCTCGAAAAGATTCACGCACATCCGAGAAAGGTGTTAGATGTTACCCAGAACTTCCATTTTAAAGTATAACCTTTGGAGGTCGTTAAACCATCCGGTGGCTTATCAATGCTTGTTGAAGCCGGGTCTCATCTGCTATAAAGTGCAGCAGGTAGATGCCTTTGTCAAGACTTTAACGGAGTCTGATAAAGAATATACGCAGTATCCTGCGTTTTTTCTGCCAATGGATTCGACAGCGGGGTTGATGAACGCTGAAGCAGAGGAAGCGCTCGGATATAAAACACATCCGGTGGTGGATCCGCGATCTGCGGTTTTAGGATGCGCTTCTGATTGTTCTAAATGTTTGCGTTCAAAAATGAAAAGCGATTTCAAGTAGTTTCCTGCTATTTTTTTTATTTTAAAATGAGTAGCGGTGGGACGGGGTCAAACATACCCGAAAATTAGATATCACAACTTTTTAATTCATTGATTTGCTTTGGATGTGTTGGGATCAAAGAAATTCGCCACCAATTTTCGCCGGTGATATCAATTTCAAACCCAACATATTTTCGGAAAAGTTCAACCACCAGGTATTGTGGTCGGCCTCTTTTATGGTTGAACGTTTATAGCAGCTATACAACATCAGGGTATTGCCAGGTACGTTGGTGTAATCTTGCCTGGTAACTACCCTTTATTATAATCTATTGGCCAAATCATTCACTGACCTGAAACTGCTCGTGTAGAACAAAATCAAACGTCCCGCCTATCTGCTAAAATCTGGGTCATATACTACCTGCTTTTTAAGCTCCCGTTTAATCAATTTTCCTGTGTTGTTTTTGGGAAGTTCTTGGACAACGACAGATTTTTCTATACAGCGCTGGTTGACTTGATCAGTTTTTTGACCAGAGCCACCTATGGACTGATGCCGCTGAACCGTCTCTGATCAATGTCATCCGACCTCACACAAATGTCTTCTCAGGGGTCCTTCCACCAAGATCCTTCATGTTGAACAGCACGTTGTTTTCCCAGTAGGACTGCTCCAGTCGGGCCTGGTGTGCTTTCAAGGAATCGCCGCCGAAGCCCTGCCTGGTCGGGATAACTTCTGCATGAACTACCTCAAGGCCTTTCGTGTTGGTGTTTTTGAATAACTGAAATTTGCTTCTGATGTGAGAAATAGGGATTATATGCTTCGGTGCAGGATAGATCACAGAAACTGAAGCTATTTGCTTTTGCAAAAACGACATGTAGCTTGCCAATCATCTAAAAGAAGGCTAATCCCATGCACCGCTATATCTTGTGGTCGGGTGAAATTTCGGGTGGGCGGTGATTACACCATTTGCAATGAATTATCTGAAAAACCGATAGCATGTTGATGTATTGAGGTCACCTTAAAAACTGGAATTATTGCCTTTATTGCCGATACGCTTTGGTGATCATCAGCGTACCACGGGAACGGTTGCCAGCGCAAGATTTGGCCCGCTGGGATAATTTTCAGAATCGCAGGAATTTAAAAATTGATATTTGCATAGTCGTTGACTGGAGCAATCAAAGTAATCTGTGCCCGTTTTGTCTTAGATAGAAAAACTAAATCGGGACAAGGATAACCACCGGATTGGGGTGCTGATGAATGAGATCGGTTAGCGCATCCAACCGGTGCCAATTTTGGCCACTGAACGAACATGCCTCCGGTATGGATGAGCCGTGGTTTTTGAATTGGACCTTGATGACTTATCGTTTGATGGATTTCATTATTGTCGTTTCGATCAGCTTTTCTGACGGTGCAACCATCAGCGTCAAATTGTTTATGTCCTGGATTACTGCTTCACTTCCAGGGATCAATTGTGATTCGCTGGTTGCATTCCACAGTTCCCCCCCAACCGATACCTTACCACGTGTACCCTCCCATTGCGTCACCACACATCTTTTTCCGATCATACCCGGCGGTCCGTAAGCTGACTTGCGCCTACGGTATCGCATTGTCCAGAACAGGGGCAGAATGACGTGCTCGAAAATTTCATATATGACGACACAGACCAGCAGAGTGATCATCACTTCCTTCATAATGATGTTGTTCCTGGTCTGAGATAAGGCTGTGTTTTTGGGTTTAGGAAATTTCAGAGACGATAGCACACCCATCGTTAATCCGGAATGGATATCGATGCCAGGCCATACACAAGCACTGAATGCCATCTCTTTTAGCCGCTCAGATTAATCGACAATCAGATGTCCGATGGTCAGAACCATCACCATGGCAAGAAACACCAGAGGTTGGGTGTGGAGTCGATAAACACTTTTTCGAAGCTGTTTAGGGCACAGCCTGAATTTCATTATCAATCCCAAAACAATCAGGGCAAACATTACCGCAAATCCCCATTCCGGCAGTGCCGTTGACTTGCAGCGGGACGACAGCCAGTGCCACAGAGCGATTCCAAGTACCAGCGGGTTAATAAAATAATGGAATCGCATGAGATGCTTCTTCTGGAAGCGATTGAACCGAACCAACGCATCTTTCAATCCGGTCCCCACGGGTGCAAACTGGTTGGTCCACTTGATCAGAACACTCAAGACTACAGGCAGGTTGGCTGCCACAAGAAGCCATGCAGCCATCTGGCCCGCCGTTTCGTTGCCTTCGTCATCTTTACCGAAAAGAGATGAACGGTGCTGCCTCTCCCTTTCAAACCAGCCTTTTGCCTTGTGGTGATCGCCTGCCAGCCCAGTGTTTGCGATCAAAAAAAATGCGACAACCATACAGATAAAGATTAAACCGAAGCGCTTTATATTTGATCTTTTCTTTCTCATATCCCTTTACCAAACTTAATCTTAATTTCAACCTGAGTTGTGATTAATTGAGTCACCTTACCATTCGGAACTTGTGGGAATATCCCTGATATGTTTTGGTGATCTCCACGATACCACCGTAGTCGGCGGTTTGGCAAGATTTAGCCCGTTGCGATTATTTTCGAACATCGTTGATAATTGCCGGAACTGATATCTGCATGGTCGTTGGAGGTATAGCTGTTACCAACTGCCCCGATTCTTAACTTATACGCGTTATAAAGCTGAGCTGAGCCTCTTTGCGATAGCAGTAAAACTACGAAGGGATAATCTATGGTTTGGGGAACACCAAGTGCACCCGCGCGATTAGCGTCGTGTGTTATGACTTGTTCTACTAAACCGAACAGCTATCCTGAGGACAACCTATTAGAACTAATACATAAATGGAACAAATTTTTTTGTAGCCATAGAATATTCTGCAAATTCATGTTTATATTTCTTGCTAAGGTGCTCATCGAGCCTGGGGATTTCGAATGCAACAAAATATACAACCATACCCATCGATATACACAAGCAAACTATATTAAATGTAATCAGCGCTAATCCAAAATAAGAAATAGCGTCTCCAAAGTAGTTAATATGCATGGAGTATTTAAAGAGTCCTGGGGTGTATAACCGACCTTTGTTTTCTGTATTTCTTTTCCAGGAAAACCGTTGATAGTCAGCCAAAGTATTGATACAAGATCCAAACAGAAATAAGGATATCCCGAGAATGTCGATTATTCCAATTGAATCCGGGTGACTTCCTGCGGAGATGCCAAAAATATAAAACATCATAAAAAACAAAACTGTAACAATGCCACCCTCGAACCAGCTAATCTTTCGTTGTATGAAAACGAACAGGCCTATAGTGAATCTAATAAAGTAAATGAAACAGCAAATGAACATGACTATTTGTCGGTAGATGTTTCCCTCAACTTTTTCGAAATTCATAACATTCATGAGCCAGTCTGAATAGCCGGTTGTTAATATCGTCGCAGTGAGAGTTCCCGCTAAGACACCTAAAGACATGAGCACCTTTGCTGGAATTGACGGTGAATGCTCATCTATAAAAATCATTTTTCTCCTTTATGAGATGTTACTTCGAACATGTCATTTCAAGGTAACCAAATTCCAGATAGATTGAGACAAGAACCAGTTTTACTCAATTACCTATACCATCATTTTCAGGCATCTGTTCAAGTAAATTTTTGATTGCGACAATGTCAAGTTATCTGGTTATCTTAACACTTCCAGAGGATATGGTCTTTTGGGCCTCGAGTTATACATGCATCGATAAATTACCCGCGCCATTCCGTATCATCCACACTGGTCTTGAAATCGGGTTCGATCACATCGGGCAGTTCTTCACCGGCAACGGCGAGAATATCTTTCTCGGATGGGATACCCACGAATACCAGCCGATTGCGGGGGCACTTCTTGGCTGCCACCAGGCCGGAGGTCAGGTTGTCCAAGGTGTAGTTGTCGTAGTTGATGGTGGACAGGTCGCTTACCACGGTAAACATGCCCGATGTCCGCTCACAGGCCCGGCAGCCCAGACACCCCACCTTGCAGACTGACTTGACGTCCTTGCCGGCATCGTGGTTGGAGCACTCCACCATCAGTATTCGCTCTCTTTTGAAGGGTGCCATGGTGATGATGTTGCGGGGACATACCTTGGCACAGGCACCGCAGCCCACGCATGTCTCATAATCCACCCGGGCCAGCCCGTCTTCAATATGGATGGCGTCGAAATTACAGGCCCGGGTGCAGTCGCCGAAGCCAAGACAGCCGTAGGTGCACCCCTGGGCATCGGTCACCAGGTTGGCCGGCCCGCAGCGCTGCTCACCGATGTAAGGACTTCGCCCCAGCCGGTCACCGTATCTGCCGCCGCAGTGGATCACCGGACGCCAGGGATAGCTGACGACAACCGCAACGCCCATAACAGACGCCAGCGCTTCCGCGCAGCTTTTTCCGCCCACGGTGCAAAGGTTCACGGCTTCATCGTCCAGTACGACAGCCTCGGCATATTCGCCGCAGCCCACGTATCCGCAGCCGCCGCAGTTGGCGCCGGGAAGCGCATCGATGGATGCATCCACCCGCAAATCCACTTCCACGTGAAAGGCCCTAAGGTTTTGCTCATCTGGTAAAGGTATTGTTAACGCTTTTTACCGATACTTTTTCCAACAACTGGCTGAACCGGAAAATATGTGTTACATCCGCACCCTGGGCGTAAGCAAACTGGGACGTTAAGGATGAATCCGGAAATCTTAAGAAAAAAACTGATCGGCTGGTACGCGACCCATCGACGACGCCTGCCCTGGCGGGCGACATCGGATCCATTTGCCATATGGGTTTCAGAAGTAATGCTTCAGCAGACCCAGGTGGCCACCGCCATACCCTATTTTCGTCGTTTCATGGATCGCTTCCCCACGCTCGCAGATCTGGCCGCGGCCGACATGCAAGAGGTGCTCAAACTGTGGGAGGGCCTGGGATACTACTCCCGTGCCCGCAACCTGTATCGGGCGGCCGGGATGGTAACGTCCCGATTCAACGGCCAGGTGCCCGATGATCCAGAGGTGTTCCGGTCCCTGCCCGGTGTGGGGGACTATATCTTGGCCGCCGTCCTGAGCATCGCCTTCGGCCGGGTGCTTCCGGTGGTAGATGGAAACGTCAAGCGGGTGCTGTCACGCCTATTGGAGATTGACACCCCCGTTAACCGCAGCGGCGCCCATAAGATTTTCCAGCTGCCGGCCATGGAACTGGTCTGCCCGAAGCAGCCGGCAGATTTCAACCAGGCGATCATGGAACTGGGCGCGCTCGTCTGCCGCCCCAAAAATCCGGACTGCCTGGCCTGCCCACTTGCCGACCTGTGCCGGGCAAACCGGCACCATACGACAGCCGACTACCCGAAGCGCGATGCATCCCGAAAAATCCCCCACCGGCATCTGGCCATCGGGGTGATCCTGAAAAAGGGGAAAATGCTGGTCGTTCGGCGACCTTTGGAAGGGTTTTTAGGCGGACTGTGGGAATTTCCGGCTGTCCCTGCCGAGAAAGGGCAGACAGACAGGCAGGGCGTTGAATCAATGCTGGCCGCGGAAACCGGCCTGAAGATTACGGTGGACCGTCGGCTGACTAAAATCCGGCATGCCTATACGCATTTCACGCTCAGCGGCGACGTCCATCTGTGCCGGTATGTAGCCGGCCGGGTGCGTCTGAAAAGCGCCCATGGCCATCGGTGGGTCACCCTTCGATCGCTGGCAGGCTTGCCCCTGCATAAGGCCAACCATAAATTCCTGGACGCCCTGAAATCGGCGTTGGCGCCATGAAAAAATAATCCGCCTTCATATTGGCAAAGACCCAAGCGGGCCACCATACCTTCCGCTTTCGGCTATCAGCGTTGCGCTTTTTCAGCTATCAGCTAGCCGGCTGATCCAATACCTCGCGGATGGTTCGGGCGAGCTCCTGGACAGTGACCGGCTTCATTAATAGTGCGCGGATGCCCAAAGACGACGCCATCTCCGAGGAGATCCGTTTGCTGAACCCTGTGCAGATGATTACCGGGATGTCGGGTCGGTGGTTCAGAATCTGCGCTGCCAGCTGATCGCCGGTCATAGCGGGCATGGTCATGTCCGTGATCACCAAATCGAATTCATCCGGCCGAGACGTGAACCGTTCCAGGGCCTGGAGCGCATGGGTGGTACCGACGGCATCATATCCAAGATCGTTGAGCATCTCCACACCCACCTGCACCAAGAGCTCCTCGTCGTCAACAAACAAGATGCGTTCGGTCCCCCTGGGATAGGATGCCGGCTGGCTGGACACCGCCTCTGCCGGGTTTTCAAGCACCGGGAAAAAAAGCCGGAAAACCGAACCTTCGCCCGGTACGCTCTCGACGAAAATACGACCGTCATGATCGTTGACGATGCCGTGCACCGTCGCGAGCCCCATTCCCGTGCCTTCACCCACCGCCTTGGTGGTGTAGTAGGGATCGAAAATACGGTCCACCACCGCTTTATCCATCCCTGAGCCCGTATCTCTAACCGAAAGCTGCAGATAGCGACCGGATGATAGATCATAACCACTTGCCGCCGTGTTTTCATCCACCAGGCAGTTTTTCAGGGTCACGGTCAACGTCCCGCCCCGGGCCTCCATGGCATGGGCCGCATTGGTACACAAGTTCATCAGCACCTGATGAACCTGGGTCTGGTCTGCCAGGACAGTTCCCAGATTGGAAGGGATTTTCTGAACGATCTCGATGGTGGAGGGGATCGAGGCGCGCAGCAATTTCACTACCTCCTTGAGCACGATGGCGATATCGCAGGGGACTTTCTGGGACTTGCCCTGACGGGTAAAGGTCAGAATCTGTTCCACCAGGCCCTTGGCACGTTCACTGGCCTTGAAGATGTTTCCCACGTAACCCTGAACCCGGGCGTTGTCGGCCGTGTGCATTTGGGTCAGTTGGGAATATCCCAATATGGCCCCCAAGATGTTGTTGAAATCATGCGCAATGCCACCAGCCAGGGTGCCGATGGCTTCCATCTTCTGGGCCTGCTGAAGCTTCATCTCCAAGTGCTCCCGTTCGGCCTCGTACTCCTTCCGTTCACTGGTGTCGATGATAATTCCCACCATGGTTTCCGGTTGGCCATTCTTGTCGAAGCGCACCACCTTGGCTTTGGTGTGAAACCACTTCCATTGACCCTGACTGGATTGCAGTTTGAACTCGTGGTCGAACATCGGTGCCTGACCGGCCACATGCCGGTTGAATTTCAGCCTAATCTCTTCCCAGGATTCCGGGGAGGTTTTTTCGCGGATAAATCCCAAGCCCTCGGCCAGAGCCGACTCGCTATACCCCAGCAGGGCATAGATGCGCTCGTCGACACGGAAGGCGCTTGCTTTCACATCCAGCTGCCAGATCCCGGCACCGCTTACATCCAGTGCCAGTAGGAGCCTGTCCTCACTCTCCATCCGGGCCGATTCCATTTGCCGCTGCTCGGTGATGTCTCTGGCAATGCCCTGGGTGCCCACGAAAACCTTGACATCAGACTCGCCGGAAACGTAGAGCCCCTCGGCATCCACCAGAAAAACGGGGTCGCGTTGCGTCGTCTGCGAGCCATTCTGCTGCCGGTTGGCGTAATCCCCAAAGGCATGGATGGCCAACCGCTGCGTACTTCGACTGCCGGTACCCCGCTCGTTGATCCGATACCTGGCAATCTCCCAGTCATCTTCACGAATGTATTCGAGAAAGGGCTGGCCGATCAGTTCTTCAGGGGTCACCCCATAACGCCTTATGGCATCGCTGACAAACGTAAATCGGCCCATGGTATCCAGTCGATAAATCACATCAGGAGTCGATCGGATAATCGAATCCAACTCCTGTTGTGAGCTTAACAGCGCAGACTCCGCATCGCGGTGTTCGACAATTTCCTTTTCGAGTCGTCGATTGACCTCTCTCAAAGACTTCTCGCGGCGCCGAATCCGGTCGGCCATGGTGTTGAAACGGGAGGAAATCGTCCGGATTTCCCGCTGGGGAGCCTGGAACTCGACAAAATCGTATTCCCCCTGAGATATCAGTTCGGTGCGCTGGATCAGCTGATTCAGGGGAGAGATGAGAAACACCTTCAATACGATCCGCAGGGTGACCAGCAGCACCAGGGAGACGGCAGCCAGGGTGATCAGACTGAACCACATGAACTGGCGCTGCTTCTCCCGAAAACCTTTTTGATTCAGGACGATTTCGAGATAGCCGATCACCGTTTCACCATGCACGATAGGGATTTTTTCCGCTGCTGAACGGGCAAGGTCTTCACGATGCTTTTCAAAAAAAACCGTTCCCTCATGGTCCGTCACCTTCAGTTTATCCACCAGGGCATTTTCAAAAAATGAGTTGCAAATTTTTTGAGTCCCCGCCTCGTCCATATTCCAGAGGGAAAGCTCCAAGGAGTCCTGCAGGTAGTCACTGAACGATTTCAGGGTTTCGGCGCTCTGCAACTCCGCCTTGCGGGACAGATAAACGTAAGTGAAAGAGACGACAATGGCAAACACAGCAGCCACCACGAGTATGATGCTCACGATCAGGTCGCGCGACAGGGTCCGGTCTGGCCGGCGCTCAGGTTGAGGCGGGAGCTGTCCAGTATCCTTCTGGGACGTCACTGAGGGCATGTCTGTGATGATTCCGTCTTGGGGAACGATAGGTGTAAATTCATGATCTGTTGAAACATATCGGCAGGCTGGTGGCCGGGCAACAGTTTTTTTTAGCCATAGCGGGGAGACATCTCACTTAGCGCCACAACCACATCCTGCCGACCGGCCGGCAGACGGGGAGGCCAACCGGGTGTTGACGATTCGGGAGATGACCGGCATGATCGGCCGGGCCGCCGACCAGATCCGCGATATGCCAACGGCGAAAACAAATCCGAGGACAAATCCCGCCAGGCCGAAGGCGACGCTGTGGCCGCCGCCGGTTCCATCCATATCATCGTACATAAACGCACCCATGAAGGCGCCGGCCAGTATACCGAACACGGGCAGCAGATAGAGCACAGCCATACGGGACAGGATGGCACCGGATTCCACGGTAAGCATCACCCGGTCCCCCACCGCAGCCCCTGCACGGTTGAGTGCAGGTGTCCGTTCGGTGCGGGCGGCGCGCCCCCCATGGCATTGGGAAACGGCGCTGCAGCTGCCGCACCCCTGGCCTTTTTCGGCCACCACCGTGGCACGGCCGTCGTCAGCAATTTCAACGACAAATCCAAGCGTCTGCGCCATCGTCCATCTCCGCGGCCCTAACTGTACATCGATTTAAAAATATCAACCAGGGTCTCGGCGCCCACCATCCCGGTGAACCGCTGGACGAGTTGGCCCTGCCTGTCAATTACCACAATGTATGGAATGGCGCGACCGCCAAACCGACTAAAAAGCGCTCGACGCTGGTCGTCCACCTGGGTGAGATCAACCTGCAGCGGGACAACGCCCATGGTATCGATGATATCCAATAGCCTTTTGTCTCTGTAGGTGGTCCGCTCCAGGGCTTTGCAGTTGATGCACCAGTCTGCGGTAAATTGCACCAATACCGGTTGGCCGACCGACTGCGCGAGGCGTTGGTCCGAATATGCCTGCCAGGGGATACCTGCATCGCCGCCGTCCAAGGACAGGGCCCGAAAGCCCATTACCACCACGATGGCCAGGACCAGGATCAAAACGGGGCGCAGCCCCACCCGTGCACCGCGGGTGAACCGGAACAGGAGCCAGACGCCGATACCCAACACCAGAACCATCCAACCGGCCTGCCGGAGGATCGGTGGCAAAAATCCCTGGACAAAAAACAGGCCTGCGGCCAGCAGGACGAAACCGAGAACCATTTTAAAATTGACGGCCAGAGCGCTGGAAAATGAAAGCCGGGCAAGTAGACCTGGCCAGAGCAGGAGCACCACATAGGGAAACGCCAGGCCGGCGCCGATGGTGCTGAAAATGGCCATGGTTTCCAGCGCAGACCGGGTGGCGGTGAAAGCCAACACCGATCCCAGAAACGGTCCCGAACAGGGGGTGGAGAGAACCCCGGCCAGCGCGCCGGTGAGAAATGCACCCAGGTGGCGGCTCATGGGCGCCCGGTAGACAAACTGGGGCAACCGCCATGACCACCCGGCGAAGGTCGCTATCGCCGCGGCGAACAAAAAAAGGGACAGCAGGAGCCGGAACCATGGATGCTGGAATTGCTGGCCCCACATCAATCCGAATCCGGCGGTAACCGCGCCCAGCACGACGAAAAAAGCCAGGCTGCCGGCCAGCAGGGCTGCAGCGGCCAGGGCCCGTGAGCGGGTGGTGCCTGTCGTTTCCCGCAGCAGCGCCTGAACTTTGAAGGGCATCACCGGGAGTACGCAAGGCATTAAGTTAAGAATCATGCCGGCGGCAAAGGCTAAGGTAATTTGGTAAACAACCGTTTGCATCTTCAGGGCCTCACTTCTTTTTTACGATGCCGTCAATTGTTGCATCAGCGCATCTGCGGTTGTCACCGGCAGTTGGCAGGCACCGTTTTGGCACGCATAGGCGGTGGCCTTACCGCCGGCAGCGGTTTTTTCCCTGAAGAGAGGTAGTCGCCGGGCCAGTTGCGTGGCATTGGATTCGGAAAGGATCATAACCAGGCTGCCGGGCAGAAAGGCGCGCCGCAGCCGATCCGTGAACGAAGCCGCATCACCGCCTGCCGGGGTGACGACGATCACCTGGTGAGGCGGATGCAAAAAGTCTTCAAAAGCTAAAAGCATCTCGCCGAAAGCCGACGGATTGGCTTCCATGATCGTGGAAAAAGCGCTGAATCCCTTCTTGGCCCGTTTCAAATAGGATGGCTCAAGGGTCAAGGCGTTCAATCGCAGCAGATTCATCAGGGCCACGGCGTTTCCCGAGGGAAGGGCGCCGTCAAGGACCGGCTTCTCGCGGGCAATCAGCGCCTCATGATCGTCGGCGGTCATGAAAAAGCCGCCGTTTTCAGGGTCATCGAACCCATCGGCCAGGGTCCGGTCCAACGCAACGGCACGATCCAGCCAGCGAAGGTCGGCGGTCGCTTCAAACAGATCCAGCAGCGCGGCAATGAAAAAGGCGTGGTCATCCAGAAACCCGTTGCCTGCGGCGGCACCGTCTTTGAAACTTCGCTTGAGCCTGCCGGAGACAACCATGCGGGTCAGAATAAAGTCCGCCGCCTGAATGGCGCGATCGAGAAAGGCGGCGTCGTCCAGGGCAAACCCGGCACGGGCGAATGCAGAGATCATCAACCCGTTCCAGGCGGCAAGGATCTTGTCGTCCCGCAGCGGTGCCGGACGCTGTTGACGGCGAGCGTAAAGCGCCGCATTGATTCGGTCTACGTCCGATGCCAGCTGCACCGCAGACAAGCCCAATTCACCAGCCAGCAGGTCGAGTTCCCGAGGCAGAAACAGGATATTTCTCCCCTCGAAGTTGCCGCGGGCGTCAGCCCCGTAAACGGTCGCGGCAATCCGGGCATCATCGCCCCCGAGGGCATCGTTGAGTTCTTCAAGGGTCCAGGTGAAAAACCAGCCCTCCTCGCGGTGTCCGGAGGGCGTCAGGCTGTCTGCATCGCTGGCGGAAAAAAAGGCCCCGTCCGACGAGGTCATCTCGCGGGACACATACTCCAGGGTATTCATGGCCACCTGCCTGAATCGCGGATTCCCGGACGCCTGCCAGCCCTCGATGTAGGCCGGCACCAGCAGCGCATTGTCGTAAAGCATTTTTTCAAAATGGGGAATCAGCCAACCCGCATCGGTGGAATAGCGGTGAAAACCGCCGCCCACCTGATCGTTCATGCCGCCGGCAGCCATCTTCTCAAGCGTCAGGACAGCCATGTTCAGGCTGTCCGCGTCACCGCTGCGCCGATGGTACCGCAGCAGGAGCCGAATGGGCAGCGAACTGGGGAATTTGGGGGCGCCTGCGATTCCGCCGTGCACCGCGTCGAAGCGGGTCTTGTTGGACGAGACGGCACGGTCCATCACGCCGTCCGAGGGCAGACGGCCGCCGGCGGCCGGCGTCAGCATCTGCCCCACCGCCCGGGCGAGTTCACCGGCGGACTGCGCGACCAGATCCCGTTTTTCATCGTAGCTCTCGCGGATTTTTTTTAGCATCGTGAGAAATCCTACCGGTGAGCCGCGGTCGCCATCCCGGGCCGGGAAATAGGTTCCCCCATAAAAGGGTTCCCGATCCGGAGTCAGCCACACCGTCATGGGCCACCCGCCCCGGCCGGTAATGGCCTGGACGGCGCTCATGTAAATGGCGTCCACATCGGGCCGCTCTTCGCGATCGACTTTGACGGCAATGTAGTTGTCGTTGATATACCGGGCGATTTCCACGTCTTCGAACGACTCTTCTTCCATGACGTGGCACCAGTGACAGGTGGAGTAACCCACGGAAAGCAGCACCGGCCGGTCCAGCCGCCGCGCCGTGTCAAATGCTTCATCCCCCCATGGATACCAGTCCACCGGGTTGTGGGCATGCTGCAGCAGATAGGGGCTGCTCTCCAGAAACAGCCGGTTGGTGTAAATGGCCCGACCCTGATCGTCGAGGTGCCGGGTTCGTGGGCGGTAGTCGTCGCCTCGCCGGCGGGCCATCAACCGAATTTCATCCTCCAGGGTCATATCGCCACCTCTTTTTGCCGACATGCCTGCCAACGCCTTGGCTACTGCACCAGCGGGTACTTTTCCCGTGACCAGCCAATCACGCCGGTATCCATATGATAGGCACGGCGAAAACCCAGTTTTTCGAAAATGGCGAGGCTCTTTCCACTACGGTTGCCGCTGCGGCAGTAAATCAAATAGGTTTTTTCCCTGTCCAGGGCCTTGAGCCGTTCCACGTAATCACTGGAATAATAATCGAGCAATAGCGCCCCTTGGATGTGGCCACCCTGGAACTCTTTGGGCGTACGAACATCCAGCAGCACGACATCGGGGTCCCCCCGATGCCGGTCGAGCAATGCATTGAACTGACTGGGTGAAATCGTCTGCACGACCGACATGTCTGCCGAGGCCATGCACACCGACGCGCCGCACAGCAAAATCAGCCATGTCGCTATCCATATCGATGGTCGTCTTTTCATCATCCAACCCTTTGTTTTGAAAATCCGTTGGCGCTTGACCCATTGCCGGTTATTTTCGCATGAATCAAAAATCACCACAATGTGGTAAAGATAAGAACCGATTCTGTTTTTTCAATGAATGGGTCAAGGCAGGCAGAGGCGAGCTGAAAATGCAGAAGCGGAGCAATGACGATCCAATGGCGTGGCCGGAATGAACCGCGATGGCGAGCGCATGCCCAGTCGCTTGTCGGAGCCAAGCAGACATACCGGGCACCGGTAGAGCGGGGCTGGCGAGCGAGGAATCGATTTTATCCTTAGGGTTGTTTTCTGCGCGGCCCTATATCCGGCAGGTGCGGATGTCGGTGACGATGATTCCCTTGGCCCCGATTTTGGTGAGGCTGTCCATGATCTGATTCACATCCCGCTTTTTGGACATGGATTTGACCGCCACCCACCCTTTTTTGCTCAATGGGGAGACCGTGGGTGATTCGATGCCCGGGGTGATGACGCAGGCCACCTCCAGCATGGTTTCGGGGATGTCGTACTCGACCATCCCATACTCCCGGGCCACGACGATACCGCGGATCCGGTCCAGGAAGGTGTGCACCCGCGCCTGTTGTTCAATGTCCCGGGTCCGGGCCGCCAGGATTGCTTCACTGGACAGCAGCGGAGGCCCAACCACCTTGAGCCCGGCCGCCTCGAGGGTTCGCCCGGTTTGGACCACGTCGGCGATGGCGTCGGCCACTCCCAGGCGGATGGAGATCTCCACCGCCCCGTCCAGACGGATCACTTCGGCATCCACACCCCGACGCGTCAGGTCTTCGACCACCAGCCGGGGATAGGAGGTGGCGATGCGCTTTCCGGCAAACTGGTCAGGAGCCAGATCCGCGTCTGCGGGGATGGCGTAGTGGAAATCGGACCTGCCGAATCCCAACGACATCAGTTCCACCACCTGCGCCCCGCTGTCCAGGGCAAGGTCCCGGCCGGTCACCCCCATGTCCAGAATACCTTCGCTCACATAGATGGCGATATCCCGAGGACGCAGAAAAACGAACTCGACCCGGTTGGTGTTGTCGAACACGATGAGTTCACGGCTGTATCGACGACAGTTGTAACCGGCCTCCCGGATCAGTTGCACGGCGTCTTCGGAGAGCGATCCCTTGTTGGGCAGGGCTATTCTCAGCATCGTTGAAAAGTTCCTTTAAATGTGACAGATCCGGTACCCGGAACACAGTTTATCTGAGGATGGTTAGCGGGATGTGAGCGTTCAAAAAATATCAGATTTCATTCACACAAGGTAGATTTTGGTTCAGGCCAAGGCCGCAGCGATGTTGAAACCGGAGGCGTAGCAGCGCTACGTCGAGGATAGCGCTGAAGCTTCACTACGTGCTCAACATCGCGAGAACGCCGGCCTGGGCCAAAAGATGCCTTTTGTGACTGGACATCTAAAGGTGTCGGTAGACATCCTCGAGCTCCAGTTCACAAGCAATCATCATCACCTGAACGTGGTAGAGCAGTTGGGATATTTCCTCGGCGGTGCGTTCCCGGCCCTCGTGTTCGGCAGCCATCCACACTTCGCAAGCCTCCTCGATCACTTTCTTGCCAATGGCGTGGACACCGCTCTCCAATAGCCGCACGGTTCCCGACCGGGGGGCCTGGCGAGCGGTCTTGTCGGTGAGTTCGGCAAACAGGGCTTCAAATGATTTCATCGCGTGGGGCATTCCTTCCGGCCGCCGTCGTTCACGATAGAGTGACGTGAACCGCGGCGACGTCTATGGTTCATTTCCATTTCCGGCGTCTCTTAACAGAAAAACGCTCATTTCACAATGGGTTGCGGCCGAATCCAAACGGCACCCAGGGTTGGCGCAATGGTTAGCGGGGCTACAAAAAGGAGGGGCGGCTCTGCTGTTGTGGGGTATGGTAGCAGAGCCGCCGAGGGTAGAGGGATTGAATAAAACTTATGGGGTGTTGGATACAAGGTAACCGGATCAACCCTCTCTGTCAAGGAAAAAATACCACATTGTGGTGATTATTTTGTCAGCACCAAATTCCAAATGATTAGATCGAATGCGGATGGCCGACAGCATCAACCGATGTCGCCATCACTTCGATGGAATCTCCGCAGGCGATCTCACCCCCTCGAATCACCCGGGCGAAAACCCCCTCGCGGGGCATAATGCAGTCGCCGGCCTGATAATAAATGGCGCAGGGTTTGTGGCAGGTCTTGCCGATCTGAGAAACTTCGACGATAACCGACCTACCCAGTTTCACCTGCGTCCCGACAGCCAGAGTCGTCCAGTCGATCCCTTCGGTGGCCACATTTTCGGCAAAATCCCCGAAATTCACATCCAGCCCCTTTTCCCGGGCCCCCTGGATGCTTTCAGAGGCCAGGAAACTCACCTGACGGTGCCAGGGGCCGGCGTGGGCATCCCCGTCCAGACCATGGTTGAGAATCACCCTGGCCCGGTCCACGAGGGTTTTTCGGGTTCCTTTTTTCCGGCTGACGGCAATGGATACGATTTTCATGATGCCTCCTTGGACGTCGCCTCCTTGGCGATCAGAAACAGACCATAAGTGGCCAACAGGTCCGGTAACAAACGAACCGTTTTTCCGGAACGATCCTGCCGGTCTGTGTCGATAGCCACCTCTTTTAGGATGGTGAACCCCACCTGCCGGGCGTATCGCCTGAAGTCGGACAGGGTGATCACCCGTATGTTGGGCGTATCGTGCCACTGGTAGGGCAGCTGTGGCGTCACCGGCGCGTGCCCCGTTAACGCCAGCATCATCCGTACCCGCCAGTGGCTGAAGTTGGGAAAACTCACCACGCTCCGTCGGCCGATCCGCAGCATCTCCCGAATCAAGGGCGCCGGATCATAAATCTGCTGCAGGGTCTGGGCCAGGATCACATAATCGAAGACATCGTCCGGATAGTCCCGAACCTCTTCGCTGATGTCTCCCTGGAGTACGGTCAACCCCCGCTCGATGCAGCGGGCCACGCAGCTTTCGTCGATGTCGATGCCGGTGCAGACCGCATTTTTGCGGGTTTTCAAATAGTGAAGCAGCGTGCCGTCACCGCATCCCAACCCAAGCACCCGGGCCCCTTGAGGAATCCAGGAAGCCACCAGCCGAAGGTCGTAGCGAATACCGTTGCCTGGATTACACGTCGCTTTCACCGTCCAAAAACCCTTTCATGATGCCGGAAAGACGGTCACTGGGGAGCAGGAAGGCATCGTGCCCCCACTGGGCCTCGATTTCGCAGAAGCTCACCGCCAGCCCGTTTTTTTTCATGGCCTTGACCATGGCCCGGGACTGGTAGGTCGGGTAGAGCCAGTCTGAGGTGAAGGAAAGCACCAGAAACCTGGCCCTTGCGCCCGCAAAGGCCGCCACGGCGGACCCGTCACCGTAATGCCGCTGGAGGTCAAAATAGTCCGCCGCCTTGGTGATGTAGAGAAAGGCATTGGCGTCGAATCGGTCCACAAACTTGCGGCCCTGATGGCGCAGGTAGCTCTCCACCTGGAAATCCGCATCGAAATTAAACGAAAAATCGGCCTTGTCCTGTAGCCGCCGCCCGAACTTGAGCCGCATGGATTCGTCCGAAAGATAGGTGATATGCCCGATCATCCGTGCCACGGCCAGCCCCAGGTCCGGCTTCTTTCCATCGTGGTAGTCTCCGCCGTTCCAGTTGGGATCGGCCATGATGGCCTGTCTGGCCACTTCGTTGAAGGCAATGGCCAGGGCGCTGTGCCGGGTGGTGGAGGCCAGGAGCACGGCGGATTCAACCCTGTCCGGGTAGCGCACACTCCATTCCAGCGCCTGCATACCGCCTATGGATCCGCCGATCACCGCGTGCAGCCGCTGCACACCCAGATGGTCCATGAGCCGCTTTTGGGCGTCCACCATATCCGCAATGGTGACCACCGGGAAATTCAATCCGTATGGCCTGCCGGTGGCTGGGTCGATGGATGCGGGACCGGTTGACCCCATGCAGCTGCCCAGGATGTTGGTGCAGATCACGAAATGACGGTTGGTGTCGATTCCCTTTCCCGGCCCCACCATGAAATCCCACCAACCCGGCTTGTCGTCGCTGTCGGTGTAGATACCCGCAACATGGGCGTCGCCGGAAAGGGCATGCAGAATCAAAACTGCATTGGTCCGGTCGTCGTTGAGACGACCGCAGGTTTCATAGGCGAGGGTCACCGGCCCGATGGTTGCGCCACAGGCCAGGGTCATGGATGCCGGCGGGTGGGCGAACGTGAATGTCCGCTTTTCCACCAAGCCCACCGATGCCCCCTGCTGGTCGTGCTGGATATACTCACTCATGGTCAATTTTGGCCAGGGTGGCCTTGAACACATCACAGGTGCGGCACAGCTTCATCTTCTCTTTCCAGGAATCGTGGACGGTCCCGTCGCAGATGGTGCCGTTGATGAACCAGCACAGGTCTCCGGTGGAAAATTCCCAGGCCGGGCACTGCTCTCGCTGTTCCTGGGGACAGGAGCGGGTGTCCCAGCAGGGTTGGGCGTCGCTATTGCCGCACAATTTGCGGGTGATCAGAAAGTAGAGCTGGCGCTCTACGTGGACGGGAATGGTTCGCCAGCCCTGCTCATAACTGTGGATCGCCTTGATGGAGGTTCCCAGAAGCTGGGCCATCTGTTTCTGGGTTTTCTCCAGTTTCTTGCGCAATGCGCTGAACTCTTTGTCTTTCATGGATTTCCGTCTCTACTTTCCCATTCCTGAATAGCTGCAACCCATGGTTACCTTCCATAGTGCCGGCCCATGCCACGGCCAGCAATACACCCAAAACCAGATGGAAATTGAAACTAACATGCCGTATTTACGATGAAATACTTAGAATCGTTCACATCTGCCACATCGTGGTATAAATGTCAACGGTTTTTAACGAACCTGGAGAGACGGGGTCAGCCCACATCCTGTTTGATATCGATCCCGAGCTTTTTCATCCGCTTCCAGACGGTCACCCGACTGACCCCCAGCATCTTGGCCGCTTTGGACTGATTGCCGCCGGCCTGGCGCAGCACGTGAACCAGGCTTTCCCGATCCTTGACGCACCCCGGGTCCAGTTCACAGGCTGCCTTTGGGTCGAACGTGCCGTGAACGATCTTGTGGGGCAGATGCTGCGTGCCGATGCCCCCGCTCTGGCAAAGGACGAAGGCGTACTCGATGGCATTTCGCAACTCGCGGACATTGCCCGGCCAGGCATAATCCGTTAGGATTTCAAGGGCGCCAGGCGTGAGCCCGATGATCTTCTTGCCGCTGCTGGTCGCATTTCGCCGGATGAAACTCTGGGCGATCAACGGGATATCTTCCCGGCGCTCGGACAGCGGCGGGCAGTTCAAAGGAAAAACGTTGATCCGAAAATAAAGATCCTCCCGGAACAGTCCCTGTTCGATCAGCGTTTCCAGACGTTTGTGGGTGGCGGTAATCACCCTGACATCCACGGGAATGGGCCGATTGTCCCCCACCCGCTCGATCTTGCGGTCCTCCAGCACACGCAGCAGCTTGATCTGGATGGCAGGGGGAATGTCGCCGATCTCGTCCAGAAAAATGGTCCCTTGATGGGCGGCTTCGAAACGGCCCACACGCGAACGGTCCGCACCGGTATAAGCCCCCTTCACGTGACCGAAGAGTTCGCTTTCCAAAAGGTTTTCGTTCAAGGCGGCACAGTTGACCTTGACGTAGGGCTTGTCGCTGCGGCCGCTGGCGCGGTGGATGGCCCGGGCCACCAACTCCTTGCCGCTGCCGCTCTCACCCAGAATCATCACCGGCGTGTCGGACTGGGCCACATTTTCGATGGTCTCGAAAAGGCTCAGCATCACCGGGGATTTTCCCAGGATGCCGTGATATCCCTCATCCAGGTGAAAGGTCTTGCGCAGGTTGCTGATCTCCTGCTGCTGGCGGATCTTTTCGGTGATGTCGGTCAGTGTCTCGACGGCACCGATGATCTCGCCCTTTTCGTTGCGCAGCACCGATGCGCTCTTGATGATATGCACACTATGGCGGTCCTTGTTGGTGATCAGGCATTTCTTCTCTTTGATGGCCCCCCTGCGGAAGAGACCGCACCATTGAACACCGGCACCCTGCCCGATAATCTTACATCCCGTGCAGTTCAATATCCGGCAGGATTTGCCGATCAGTTCATCGGCCGTGTAGCCCGTAACCCGCTCCGCCGCCGGATTGGCCGCAATGATTCGACCCTCCGGATCCACGACCATCAGGCCGTCCTGCAGTGTGTCCACAATGGTTTTCCAGTATTTGGCAATATCCATCACGCCTCCACCCACGTGTTAACCCTGTCAAGGCAACATGCTAACTTGTTAACTTTACACTTGTTAACTTAAACGGTTTCATCCGCTTTTGCAAGCATCTTCAACAAAGACTTTTTGTTTATTTATATCAAAATGTTATAATTTTTCTTATGCGATTCTTCCCCCCTGGCACACCCGTTGCTCAAGGATTAGCAGCGACAATTGGATGGCAACGGTTAACACATTCCACGAGGAGGGGGCATGAGAGAGAGAGGATGGAAGCAAACAACCATCTGCACCATGATGGGAATCGTATTTCTGCTGTGTGTCGCAGCACCCGGGATCACATTGGCACAAGATGACGTGAAACTGTTGAAACAGCAGCTGGAGCAGATGTCACAGGAGATGGAGGCCGTCCAGAAGAAACTGGAGGATATTGAGCGGAACAGCCAGGCCAAAGAAGAAGAGATCGAGGAGATGGACGACCGCCTCAACAAGGCCGAGCTTCACTCCGCCACGGACAAGGTCGCCTTCGGCGTGGAGTTGCGCACCCGCGCCGATACGCTGCAATACAAGGACATTCAGGTGGCGCCCAGTGACTTTGTCGGAAAGTTTTTTCAACCTTGGGCTTTCCCTCCGACGCCTACCAGTGGTTTTCAAGGCATTCCGGCGAATATGGCGCCAGATGTCATTCAGGGGATAAAAAACACACCTGGCGCCCTGCCAGAAACCCAGAAGTATGATGCCACCAATGACATCATCCTGACCAACAAATTCCGCCTGAACATGAATGCCAAGGTCAACGACCAACTCAGCTTCACCGGTCGTCTGGCGGCCTACAAGGTCTTCGGCGACAGCACCGGGGTCAAGGTCAACCAGGGCAACCTGGGCGACGTCACCCTCGACGGCAACACCTCCAGTTTGCCGCATGGGGACACCATCCGTCTGGAACGGGCCTACTTCAATTATAAGAAAGATCTGGGCCGGGTACCGACCAACTTCTCCCTGGGTCGCCGCCCGTCTACCGACGGGCCGCCCCTGGAGTACCTGAACAACAGCCTCGAAGGCGGCTCACCCCTGGCCACGATCATCAACTGGCAGTTTGACGGCGCCTCATACAGCCTGGGTTTGGAAGAGGTCACCGGCATTCCCGGGGCGGCCTTCAAGCTCTGCTACGGTGTCGGCTTCGAGGGGGACTGGGGCAACACCTACTCACTGGGTAACCAGCAGCCTGATGTGGACGACGTGCACATGTTCGGGGTCATCGCCACCCTGTTCGACAACGACTCGACCAGTGCCGTGCTGAACTGGGCGCATGCCTGGGACATCACCGACGGGTTTACCGGGCTGACTGTCATGCCCTTTATTGTTACTCGTGAAGACAGGAACGGCGACGGTGATGATGAATACTGGTTTGAGCAAAACAGTGGTGGATATGTAAGCCGCCTGGAACCGGCCACCGAAATCGGTGATTGGGATGCGCTGTCCCTGCTGCTGCGAACCAATCTGACCGAACGGTTCGACAAGGACATCGACTTGTTCCTGTCCGGGTCATGGAGCCACACCAGCGCATCAAACACATCCCGGAATCCTTACTATGAAATGATGGGCATGGGCTTGCTGAATTCTGGCCTCGAACTGGAAGACCGGGATGGCTACATGATCTACCTGGGTGCCGTCTTCCCCATGCCCTGGAACGCCCGCTTCGGCTTGGAGTACAACTATGGTTCCCAGTACTGGTTCAACTTCACCGGCGCCGAAGACTCCCTGGTGGGCAGCAAACTGGCCGTGCGGGGCAGTGTCTATGAAGGCTACTGGCACCAGCCCATATACGGGGACAACTTCTTCGCCACCCTTGGTGTGAGATACTACGACTACGAGTACACGGGCAGCGGCAACCCCATGGGCGAACCAGTAAAAATAAGCTCTCTCGATTCAATCGACGCACTAAACCCGGTGGTCGACGAAGTCTGGGACGGCTACCTCTCCCTGACTTTTCGCTACTAACCGATAACCGAAACCTGACCCCGTCCTGTGCAGCAACCAATGAGAAATGAAGCGGATGCCGCACAGGACAGATGAGCGAATCAAGCATGAAACAGGCAGCGATCATCATAAACCACCCCCAACAGCAATACGAAGGCCTGCGGACCAGCGTCGGTCTTCTGTTGGCGGGCATGAGGGTCCAGATGTTCGTGCTGCACCATGAAATCGAAAACATGGATGAAGCCTATCGTGACAACATGGCCTTTCTGGACGAAATCGGCGGGAAGCGGTTTTCCAACAATTCGGAAAACGCCGAAAAGTACAATTTTACCCATGTGACCATCGCCCAGGCAGCGGCAAAGATCCAGGACGCGGATATCGTCATCCCGCTTTAGCCGCCCAACGAATGGGTGCTCAAAAAAAGGTTTGACGTGAAAATTCTTCATATCTTAAGATCGGAGCCTGACGAAACAGTTGAAAAGATCACGGTCGCTATGAATATGGACAACACGGCGTCGGTCGTCATGCTTTACGAAGACCCGGTGGACTGGCCGGCCTTGGTAGACAAGGTTTTCGAGAATGACAAGGTGATCTGCTGGTGGTGATGTCCCGAGATAAAACAGCCGTATCCGCTACGGAGTCCCTGGCCATCCTGGTCTGTAACGACAAGCATCTGGACCATGTGGTCAACCTCACCATGGCCGCCTCTGCCAAAGGCAAAAAGGTGAGCATCTTTTTCACCGGGAAAGGCGTTTTGTTGACTGTAAAACCAGAATTTAGAGCCTTGGTGGGAAAAGCCGTATTGAGCATTTGTGATGTCAGCTTCCGGGCAAACGGTCTGCACGGAAGGGAGCATGAGGTACCGGGGGTGACCATGGAAACCTTCTCCACCCAGACAAAAAATGCAGAGATGCTGGATAAGGCGGACCGCCACCTGGTTTTTTAAGACATAAATAGACAAATCTGACCCTGAAACGTTATTATCTACAAGCAAGGAGGCAACATGTTTAAAAAAGGTCTTTTCACGGTAACCGCTCTGATTTTTCTGCTTTCCTCGGTTGGCGTTACCTTTGCCCTGGAAATGGGCAACAAACGCAAAGGAAAATATACCTACCGCAAGGTATACAAGGCCTGCATGGAGCGCGGAGAGGTGGATTCCGAAAAACCGCCCATCAGCCCGGACGCCAAGACCCAGGCCCAGTGGACGCGTACGTTCGAGAAAAAGGATTTTGAAGATTTCGGTTGCAAACCGGAGTGGGAGGCACTGTCGGAGACGGATGTTACCGACATTTACACCTATCTGCATGACCATGCAGCAGACTCACCCACGCCGGCCAAGTGTAAATAAAACGCATGCGGCTGTAGCGCATTCCGGGCAACCCGGACTCGGTCCAGGTTGCCCGCAACCAGATTCAGAAGGAGAAAACAATGTCACATCGACTGATTTCCGTCTCGTTCGCCGTTCTTTTTCTCGTCGGCACCCTGTCCGGGTGCGCCACCCAGCAGGCGGCAGCACCGGTCGCGACAGCGACAGAAGCTGCTTTTGAGCCCTTTCACGACATCGTCGACATGGCATTCGTCGTCGAGCAACGTCTCGATCCCCATGGCTGACAACGTCATGCTCATCGATTCCCGGCCTTACAAGCCCAAGTATGTCCAGGGACACATCCCCATGGCCGTCAGCATTCCCGACAGCCAGTTCGACAAGATGACCGACCGCCTGCCGGCCGATAAAAACAGCCTGCTGATCTTTTATTGCGGGGGCCTGAAATGCAACCTGAGCCATAAGTCCGCCATGAAAGCGGAAGAACTGGGCTACACCAATGTCAAGGTCTTTGCCGAAGGCTATCCGGCATGGATGGCAGACAAGGCAAACTATCCTTCGGTTTCGGCCGAGTGGGTCAAGGCGCAGATAGACAAAGGTGCCGACATGGTTCTGGTAGACTCCCGTCCCGAAAAAGCCAAATATGACAAAGGACACCTTCCGTCGGCAATCAACATCCCGGACACCTATTTCGACGATCAGAAGGACCAGTTGCCCGCAGACAAGAATAA
Organism: uncultured delta proteobacterium; assembly: GCA_963705435.1. Lineage (GTDB taxonomy): Bacteria > Desulfobacterota > Desulfobacteria > Desulfobacterales > Desulfosarcinaceae > Desulfosarcina. Next base: position 99,123 of record CAVPJR010000004.1, read on the forward strand.
ACTGTTGGTGTTCTACTGCGGCGGACTGCACTGCAAACTGAGCCACAAGAGCGCCGCCAAAGCCATCGACATGGGCTACACCAACGTCAAGGTCTTTGCCGAAGGCTACCCGGCCTGGGTGGCTTTGGCCGGTAGTGCATCAACGGCACCTGCAGCGGCAACCGCCATCAAAGTCGGCGTGGAGGAGGGCAGCATCGACCATGCCGAATTCCGTCGGATCGTCACCGAGAATCCCGAATCCGTCTATCTGGTTGACGTACGCGATGCGGATGAATATAAAAAGGGCAGTCTGAAGACCGCGGTCAACATTCCGGTGGATGGTCTTGAGGAAAAGATCAAGACCCTGCCCGCAGACAAGCCCATCGTCTTCATCTGCGGCACGGGTGCACGCAGCGGTGAAGCCTTTTACATGGTCCAGGATGTCCGCCCGGAATTGAAAAACGTTTTCTATGTAGACGGTGAAATGACCATCAAAAAAGATGGCTCGTTCGACCTGAAAAAACCCATTTAAGTTCCCAAAAAGGGAGGAAACGATGACGTCAACCAGAGGGCGCCTGTTGGTCGTGCCATGCAGCCTGCTCCTGTTCATGCTCGCGTGCCTTTTCCCACCCGCATCGTTCAGCGCAACGGAGGATACGGAGGAAAGGGCGCCGGGTCGAACCATGGCCGATCAGGCCACCAAAGAGAAGCAGCTGTGGATCACCACTGACCATTCCCGGCTCGAAGCGCTGCAAAAGGATTTCCGCTCCGGTCCGGAAGTCACCAAAGCCTGCCTGTCCTGCCACACGGAGGCAGCCGACCAGTTCCACAAAACCATCCACTGGACCTGGAAGGCCTACACCACGGAAAACGGCCAGGTCCACGGCAAGGGCGGCGATTCGATCAACAATTTCTGTATCTCGGCCAACAACATGCAGGATAAAGGCTGCCTGAGCTGCCACCCCGGATGGGGCACCAAGACCGAAGCCGTCAACTGCCTCAACTGCCACGGTCAGAAACCGATCAACTGGGAGGAGTCCTTCGAGGATCTGGAAGCCTTCGACGGTTCCGAGGATCCCGATGAAAAGGAGATCGCCGATGAAATCCGCGGCAACATTCAGGCCGCCGTCCAGTCGGTGGTCCGCCCCGAACGCCAGAACTGCGGATCCTGCCACTTCAAAGGCGGCGGCGGAGACGGCGTCAAGCACGGCGACCTGGACACCTCGCTGACCAAACCCAACAAGGCCCTGGATGTCCACATGGGATCGGACGGGCGCAACTTCGAGTGCACCCGCTGCCACACCACCACGCTGCACAACATTGCCGGTCGGGTCTACACCAAACCGGCGGCCACGGACCGCAAGAGCCTGATCGAGGACGACCTGACCACCAAGATCACCTGCGAGTCCTGCCACAGCAGCACACCGCACAAAGCCGATTCCAAGGCCAACGACCACACGGACAAGGTGGCCTGCCAGAGCTGCCACATCCCCGAATTCGCCCGGGTGAACCCCACCAAGATGTCCTGGGACTGGTCACAGGCCGGCAAAACCAAGGATGGCAAGCCATACAAAACAAAGGACGAGTTCGGCAAGGACAGCTACCTGTCCATCAAGGGCCAGATGAAATGGGCCAAGAATGTCAAACCGGAGTACTTCTGGTACAACGGTTCCATCAGCAGCGTCACCGCCAAAGACCCCATCGATCCAGGACAGGTCGTTCAGGTCAGCCATCCCTTGGGCAGCCGGGAGGACGAGAATGCCCGCATTTTCCCCTTCAAGGTTCACCAGGGCAGGCAGCCCTACGACAAAGTCCACAAGACCCTGCTCGCCCCCATGCTCTCCGGGCCCGACGGATACTGGACAACCCTTGACTGGAACCACGCCCTGACCGCAGGCAATGCCACGCTGGACATCCCCTTTTCAGGGCAGTTCGACTTCGTGGACACCACCTACGTCTTTCCCATCACCCACATGGTGGCCCCCAAGGAGAACGTGGTCGCCTGCAACGAATGCCACACCAGTGAAAACAGCCGCCTGGCCAGCCTGGCCGGCTTCTACATGCCCGGGCGGGATAAGTTTCAACTGCTGGATTCACTCGGCTGGATCCTGGTGCTGGGCCATCTGCTGGGTGTTGCCATCCACGGCCTGACCCGGATGTTCACCAACGGCAGGAAGGAGGGCAAATAATCATGTCGGTTAAAAAAATGATCACCATGTACCTGTACACCCGCTATGAGCGCTTCTGGCACTGGCTGCAGATGGCGCTGATCTTCGTGCTGCTGGTCACCGGCTTCGAAGTGCACGGCACCTTCCCCTTCCTGGGATTCGACGAAGCCGTAGACGTACACAACTGGGTCGGCCTGAGCTGGCTGATCGCCTTCGCCTTTTTCGTGTTCTGGGTCTTTACCACCGGTGAGTGGAAGCAGTACATCCCCACCACCAAAAAGATGTTCCAGGTGGTCCTGTACTACAGCTACGGAATATTCAGGGGCGAAAGCCACCCGGTGCCCAAACGCAAGGAAGCCAAGCACAACCCGCTTCAACGTCTGGTCTACCTGTCGTTGGCCGCATTCCTGCTGCCCTTGCAGATGGCTTCGGGGTTTCTCTACTGGGGGTACAACTCGTGGAAAGCCTGGGGGATTGACTGGCTTTCGCTGGAGACGATCGCCTTGATCCATACGGCCGGTGCCTTCGCCATCTTGTGTTTCATCATCGTCCACGTCTACATGACCACCACCGGACACACCGTCACCGCCCACGTCAAGGCCATGATCACCGGCTGGGAGGATGTGGAGGAGGGTGAGGTGCAGGAGTGGGAGAAAGCAGGCGACCGCCAGCCGGCGGCGTGACTCCATTACGCACGATTCGACACAAGAAAAGCCCCGCCACCGGATGAAATCGGGCGGGGCTTTTCGGTGTTAAAGAATTCGTTTCTTTTTGGATACGCGATCCGTTTGCACCGATTCCATTCGTGTTAAATATGCCTGCACCTTCAACGAAACACCGGTTCGGCAAACCTTCATATCCCCAGGTAGGCCTCCTTGATATGGGGATCGGCGAGCAGGTCGGCCGCGGCGCCCTCCATCGCCACGCGGCCATGCTCCAGCACATATCCGCGGTCGCTCAAGGAGAGGGAGTGGTTGACATCCTGCTCCACCAGAAGGACCGTGGTTCCCTGATCGGCAATCTTTCGAATGGTCTCGAAGATGCTGTTGATCAGAACCGGTGCCAGCCCAAGAGACGGTTCATCCAGCATGAGAAACCTGGGCATGGCCATCAGTCCCCTGCCGATGGCCACCATCTGCTGTTCGCCGCCTGACAGGGTCATGGCCATCTGGTTCTCCCGTTCGGCCAGTCGTGGCAGCATGGCATACACCAGCTTCAAGGTCTCTTCCTTGTGCTTGTCCGCCCGCTTGTTGTAGGCCCCCACAATCAGGTTGTCCTTGATCGTCATGAGCGAAAACAGACGCCGGCCCTCAGGCACGTGGACAATCCCACAGCTGACAATCTCCTCCGGCGGGAGCGTCTGGATCGGGCGATCGTTAAACAGAATTTCACCGCTGGCCGGTTTGATGAGGCCCGAAATGGTCCGCAGCAGCGTCGATTTGCCGGCGCCGTTGCCGCCAATGATGCTGACCACCTCGCCTTCGGCCACTTCCAGGGAAAGATCGAAAAGGACCTGGACATCGCCATAAAAGGCATCGATATGCTTGACCTCAAGAAACGCCATACTCCGCTCCTAAATAGGCTTTGATCACGTTTTCATTGGAAGCCACTTCCTTCGGTGTGCCCTCGGCAATTTTATTGCCGAAATGGATGACAACGATCCGATCGGACAGTGCCATGACGGCCCGCATGATGTGTTCAATGACAAAAATCGTGACCCCTTGTTGCCGGATGTACTGAATGACGCCCACCACCTCGTCGACTTCGGCGGGCCGCAGCCCGGCCATGACCTCGTCCAGCAGAAGCAGTTTGGGATCAGTGGCCAGGGCCCTTGCAATTTCGAGCCGTTTACGGTCTGCGATGGTCAGGTTGCCTGCTTTCATATCCTTTTTGTCGGTAAAATTCAGCGTGTCCAGCACCGTCATGGCCTTTTCCCGGGCCTCCTCGGTTTTATCCGTGTTGGCGAATGCGCCCACCATGACATTGTAGAGCACGCTTTTTGTGGCGAATGGTTTTACAATCTGAAATGTCCGGGCCAGCCCCTTTTTGCAAAGCGTCCACGGTTTATACCTGTTGATCAGCTCACCGCGGAATTTGATCTCGCCTTCGGATGGCGCGTGGACGCCGGCAATACAGTTGAATGCCGTGGATTTGCCTGCGCCGTTGGGCCCGATCAATCCTAAAATTTCGCCTTGGTCGATATGCAGATTAAGGTGATCGACAGCGGTCAGCCCGCCAAACCGCATGACGATGTCGTTGACTTCAAGAATTCTCATGTATCACCCTCTTTTTGAACATATCTGCCAGCTTGTTGACGAGATGACCATAAACTCGGGCAAGCGGCTCCTGAAGTCCTCTGGGTTGGTAGATCATCACCAGGATCAATACGACGCCGTAAATGATCAAATGCAGGCCCGGCAGCGAATCACCGAAATAGATCCTGGAAAAGTCGCTGACCGGCCGCAGCAGCAGCGCGCCGAGCACCGGGCCGGCAATGGACCCCCTGCCCCCGATCAGGGCAATGAAGGCGATCTCGAACGAGGTGTCCAGGGAGATGATGCTGCGGGGATGAATAAACAGCGAGAACTGAGCATAAAAGGTGCCTGCCAGGGCGGTAAGAAACGAACTCATGGCCATGGCCACCAGCTTGGCCCGCGATACATTCACACCCAGGGCCATGGCGGCCTCGGGCTCTTCCCCGCCGGCATTCAGGTAGTATCCCAGCTTGGATCTGGAGATAAACCAGGTCAACGTCAACACCGCGATGAGCATGAGCAGGATAATGTAGTAATAGGGCTCCTTGCCGGTAAACATGAAATTGGCCAGACCCATGTTGACGGGCGGGATCTGAAGACCCCTGGGGCCGTTGACCTTGAGCGGCCCGAGGTAATCGATATTCTCGACCATGACCCGAAACCCCTCGGCAAAAGCAATCGTTGCCAGGGCAAAGTAGGCACCACGCATCTTGAACGTCGGCAAGCCGATCAGCACGCCCGCGACAACGGCAATCGCCCCTCCGATCATCATGCCGATCCATGGGCTGACGCCGTATTGCAGGGACAGGATGGTCGATGTATAGGCGCCGATGCCGATGAAAACCGCATGGCCCAGGGGCAGGACCCCGGCAAATCCGCCGACCATGTTCCAGGAACTGGTAAGGTATGCGTAAAAGTATATCAGGACGATGATGTGGAGCCAGGTCGGGCTGTTGACGATCAGCGGCAGGCCGACTGCGAGCAGGGCGACCGATGCCAGCAGCACTTTGTTGATCGTATCCTTGATCACCGCCTTGGCCATCGAATCGGCCGATTCCTCGGGCACCGTGGCATTCGCCCTTCCTATTTCCGGCTTTTCAGATGCTATGAATCGCTTACCAGTCATATTTAACTCCGAACAAGCCCGAGGGTTTGATGAAAAGAACCAGCAGAAAAAGTCCGTACACGATTGCCTCGGTCCACGTGGCGGTCATGAACTGGGGTCCGATGGATTCGATGAGCCCGATGATCACGCCGCCGATGATCGCCCCGTGAATGCTTCCCAAACCGCCCAGGACAACGATGATGAAGCCCTTGATGTCGAAGAGAACGCCCACGGTGGGAAAGATGTTGTAAAATGGAACCAGGGTGACGCCGGCGATCCCGGTCACGGCGGTCCCGATGCCAAACGCCAAGTTGTAAATCTTGAATTGGTTGATGCCGGAGAGGCTTGCCGCATCGCGATCCAGGCTGGTCGCCCGGATGGCGCGACCCGTCCGGGTGCGCTGAAAAAAGTAGTAGACCCCGACGGCCGTGACAACGGCGGTCACGCATCCCCACAATTTGGGCACGGAGATGAAAATCTCCCCGATCTCGATCATTTTCCCTTTCAGGGGATTTTCCGCAATCGACCGATACTGGGGACCGAACAGGAGCAGGGTCAGATTATCGAGGATGTACCAGACGCCGGTGGTGACGATGATCACCGTCAGCGGTTCGCGGACATCCTTTTCAGCCTTGAAAATGGGCTTGATCACAATATTCTGCAGGCAGTAGCCGAAAAGAAACATCAGCGGGAGGACGAAAATCAGCGAAAGGTAGGGGTGCAGTCCGGTCAG
>CAVPJR010000005.1:0-70006 GCA_963705435.1 uncultured delta proteobacterium
CAGACGTTCTGGCTTCCGGCACTTCCTTTCACCACTTGCTGTAGGGGTGATGAATCAGATTCGCGTTGAAATATCTGGGGTCGCCGGTTACTTCCTCACCAACCCATTCCGGTTTGACAAATGACTGGTCTTCACTTTCAAGCTCCACCTCGGCCACGAGCAAACCCAGATTTTCACCAAAAAATTCGTCTGCCTCCCAGACGAGTCCATTGAACTCGATTTTGTACCTCGTTTTTTCGATAATGGGCTTTTCACACAGATCATCCAGCATGGCTTTGGCCTCGGCCACCGGAATTTCATATTCGTACTCCACGCGCACAGCTCCCCGCGATACCCCCTTAACGGTTAAATAACCAATATCGTCAACAATACGAACGCGCACGTTTCTTTCTTTTGCGCTGTTTAAATAACCCTGGCGATACTTGGTCCCCTTTTCATTACGCCAGGCACCTTCCTTAAGAAGAAATTTTCTCTCGATTTCCAGAGCCATTTTTACCTCACCACACGTTGATTCTTACTTCTATTCCAGGTTCAATTGCGCTTGTTCGCCAATGCGGTTTTCTGAAATTTTACCCACAGGTTTCGATAGGCTTTTGAAGCAACTGACCCCGGTGCAGAGGCTGCAACCGGCTGGCGATCAATTCCCATTCTTTCGATCTGCGATAAATAAGGAATCAGACTTCGCAGCACACCATCATACTCCTTAATCATCATCGCCATAAGTTGGTTGTGCATATTTTTCCGTCTATCGACCATCGAAAAAAAGGCGTAAATTTTACCGGTATCATATTTATTCTTTCTGCAGAATGCCAGTAATTGTCTATAGGTTCGAACAGAGAGCGTTGTTGGAATTAGTGGAACGAGGATGAACTCAGAAGCGTGGAATATATTATCGGCCAGGATACTGATGGTGACCGGACAGTCAAAAATGATCAGATCATATTCAGCCTCAAAAAGCTTTATAATTTTTTTCAGTCGCTCTTTCGGGTGCTTGAATTTATAAAAAGCGGCCTCTAAATGGCGAAGGGTGAAATCGGCCGGCAGCAGGTCCAGATTTTTATAATCCGTGCCTTTAATGGCTTTATTTATCTTCTCGCCTCCTTTGATAAACCCCTTTGCACCGTAATTCAGTTTGGGTTTGATCCGAAAATAATAGGTTGCGGAACTTTGGGGATCAAGGTCACAGATCAGGGTTTTGACGCCTGCCTGCGCAGCCAAATAGGACAAGTTTACTGCCGTGGCGGTTTTACCGACGCCCCCTTTGTTGCTGTATATTGCCAACGTTCTCATCGAACCGTCTCTTTCTGTTTTGACGCGAAAAGTTCACTAAATGCGATTTTGTTCGGAGGCGATGCATAGTCTTCAAATGTTTGGGAAAATGCATCTTTAATGATCTGCTTTTCTCTTTCCATGGTTCCGATAAGGCTGCCGATGGCGACAAGTATTTTTTTTTGTTTCTGTCCAGTTGCGAGAGTCTTTTCTGCAATTTTTAATAGGTATTCTTCCTGAACACATAGGTCATTAAAATCCCCTAAATTGTCTTGTAGTGTCCTCAATTGGGCAATCAAAATATTGATTTTTTTCTTTGGAAACAAACTGGAGAAAAACTCCATCAGATATCTTAGTTTCTTGCATGCAATTCTGAGTGCATGTAATTTTTCGTCCTCGGTGTTCTCAAGTGTCCGACTGCCGTCTTTTACGATGCGTCGATATTGCTTATATATCCTTTTTCGTGCAAAGGATATAATGGGTACATTGGCATTACATGCCAGCGGTGGATCTTGCACGGGCTCATCTAAAAAAGCTTCCCAATCCTGCATGATTTGCCCATACCTTTTTGACTTTAAGCCGCGGATAACTTTTTGCAGGGCCTTAGATCGATTTTTTCGCAAATAATCAAACAAAGGGTCGATGTCATCTCGCAAGACAGTCGGGAGCATCGCTTTAAAGGCGTCCGCTTTAAGCAGGTAGACATCTAAATCGCGCAACTGGTTGGAGAGTTGACCCACAAAGGAAAAATCCTTTTTAAATCGGTCGGTCGGTTTTTGCGGAAACACGGATTTTATCTGACCCAAAGCAGAGCGGGTGCGCCGAATCGCAACTCGAAAATCATGTAAGAATTCCGTATCCAGGTCCTTCTCAAGGTTGGCCTCATTAATCTTCATAATCTGCAGCAAATATCGTAAAATAATTTTTGTGGCTTCATCAGAGCGCATAGCGGGATCGAGTTGTATTTTCAATTTTGAAGAATAACTATCTGGATTTTTGCCCGCTGCCTCGATTGCTTTAAAGTAGATGTCTTCTTTTTTGCGAGCTGAAAATCCGGTTTCTTCGAGGCGTTTGATAACGTGTTGGCAGTCCTTCGTGTATCCCTTAACCGGTTGCAACCACAAATCGGTTGCCAAAACCGGGGCGTTTTTTCCTCGTGCGGATCTAAATTCCTCAGAGACCAGGCGGGCCACTGTTTTTTCATCCTGGTTTAAAATGCGATGAACTGTTGATCGGGAATGTAGCTCAGTAAGTTTAAAAAGTGCTCGCATTTTTAAGACCGTTGATAGATGCGCTTTTAATTTACTGTCGGGGAAATCCCATATAAAAACGGGTGGCGAGGTAATTACGGCGCTGTGAATAATGGTGTTTTTGAACAGGTTACGTAAAAAGAGTTTGTTTTCGGACGTGTACAATACTAATGATTTATTAAATAAGCGCCAGTCAAACGTATCGTAAATCGCCATGCTCATCAGCACGGGTTGCTCTTTTTTGATTGCATAATCATCAGCCAATGCGCCGGTCAGCTGCTGTTGGTTGTACCCGTCAGGTAAACTGAATTTTAAATGATTGTGCATCCCTGAATCCTCAATAGGTAATTCTACTCAGCCGGGTACCGCTTTGGATAATCGTAAAAGACGGATTCGCCTTTACCTTGCCGCACTTTTTTCCATTTGTTCACATTGAATTGGATGCAGTATACGCCCGTGGTTACAATGTTATGTACCGGATTCTTTTTAAGCCACATGTTAGCCAAGTCATTAAAATCAGGGTTATGTCCAAAAAGCATAATCGTTTCATGTTTATCATTCAGATTTCGCACCATTTCGAACAGATACTTGGCACTGGCATGATACATGTTGTCGTCAAAGATTATCTTTTTCTTGGGATAGGCGATGGCTTTGGCAATAGCTGTGGCCGTTTTTCTGGCCCTTTTGGCCGGACTTGACAGGATAAGGTCTGGAAACATGTGTCGCTTTTTTAGTTTTTTCCCCATAAATGGCGCATTCTTTTTACCTCTTTTGTTCAAAGGCCTGTCAAAGTCCTCCAGACTGAGATCTTTCCAGCTTGATTTGGCGTGTCTGACCAGAATTATTGTTTTCATCTTGAACACACTCCTTTCAGCCATTCAAATATCAGTATAGCCAATTCGCTTGCCGGCCTTCCCTCTCGTTCACACGTAAGCATGGCGGTGAAAGAACCCTGGACGCAGAACGCTAAACCCGTGGAAACTCGAGGCCGATTTGCCTGCATACCTTTTGACGATAAATGATCTTTTAATTTTTGTCCAAAATATTTCTTATTTTTGGTCACAAATGGTTCGCGGCAAACGGTTATCCATACCTTTTTCCCGCACCTCGATGTTTTTTCGAGCGGACCTTTCCATCATTACAACGACCCTGGAAATTTCAGGTATCCACTAAATCGGCGTAAATCCACAATTCCACATAAGACTAAAGTCCTATACGCATTGGACCAAGGTCCAATTGTCCCGCCAACTTTTTTTCAATTATAGTTATGTCATCATTCTGTAATTTCTGCCCGCGCACACTCGCATAATTTCTATTATCAGATCTCAAAACAAACATGCAGCCATTAGGGCCGTATGGTTTAACACTGGTGATCCATGATCAAGCGTTGCGTAACCATTGGTATCGTCGACGATGAACCCTCGGTCTGCAAGGCATTGAGCCGGTTGATAACGTCAGCGGGATTCAATGCAATCACATACCGTTCGGCACAGGCATTTTTGGATGATAAACCCACCAGCGAGCCCGACCTGCTGGTCCTCGACGTGCGGATGCCCGGAATGAATGGGTTGGATTTACAGAATTATTTAGCGGCTTCAGGCCGTGCAATTCCCATCGTGTTTATCACCGCTCACAAAAACGGCATGGCAAAAACCACGGCGATGGCGGCAGGGGCGGTGGCTTTTTTTCAAAAGCCTTTTGATGAAAAAGATCTATTGGGTGCCATTCACCAAGCGCTCAATCTGAAAAACACATAAAATTTTATCCATCATTAAAAGGAGGAGTGGCCATGCATGAAGAAAAATCGGAATCGACAAGAAGCATGTCCCAGAAGATAGGGTTGGCTTTGGGTGCCGCTTTATTTTTAATCATTATCCTGTTTTTTGATTTTGATCCCGAAAAGCCCATCGTTACCCGAATGGCGGCGGTGGCCATCCTGATGGCTGTGTGGTGGATCACGGACGCCATACCGCTTTTTGCGACGGCATTGTTGCCGATGCTTCTCTACCCATTGCTGGGCATTTTATCAGGCAAAGCCACCGCACCCATCTATATCAACAGCACGATTTTTCTGTTCATGGGCGGCTTTATGATCGCGTTGACCATGGAAAAGTGGCAGTTGCACCGCCGTATCGCCCTATTTATCATCCGTCTGATCGGGGGTGGGCCTTCCAGAATCGTACTCGGCTTCATGGCGGCAGCCGCATTTTTATCCATGTGGATATCCAACACCGCTACGGCGATCATGATGGTTCCCATCGGTCTGGCAATCGTTTCGCAGATGGAAGCCAAATTCGATGAGGAGAAAACCCACAAATTCACGGTCGCTCTGATGCTCGGCATTGCCTATGCGTGCTCGGTGGGGGGGGTGGCCACCCTTGTGGGAACCCCCCCGAACCTTTCTTTCGCACGGATTTTCGAGATAACATTTCCGAAAGCCACCCCCATCGCCTTTGGTACATGGTTTACCATGGCACTACCACTAAGCATTGTCATGCTTCTGACCGTCTGGCTGATCCTTACCAAGATATTTTTCCGTGTCCCAGCTAATATCACGGTCGACCGATCAATTGTGGATAAAGAATATGACGACTTGGGCCCGATGAGTTTTGAGGAAAAAGCCGTGCTGGTTGTTTTTTTACTGACGGCATTCCTTTGGGTGTTCCGCAAAACGCTGAATCTGGGATTTGTATCCATACCGGGATGGTCTCAACTGATCCCCTATCCCAAGTTGATGGACGATGGCACCGTGGCTCTGGTGATGGCCATGATTTTATTTTTAATCCCGACCCGCAGCAAAGATGCCGAGACGGCCACCATTATGGGGCCGGATGTGATTAAAAATATTCCCTGGAATATTGTCATCCTTTTTGGCGGTGGCTTTGCAATGGCAAAGGGCTTTCAAGTGACCGGTCTCTCGACATTGATCGGCAATCAATTTGCCGGGCTGGCCGGTATGTCTCCTATCCTAATGACCTCCATCATCTGCACCGGTCTGACTTTTTTAACGGAGCTGACATCCAATACCGCGACCACGGAAATGATTCTTCCGATATTGGCATCTGTGGCCTTTGCCATGAAGGCCAATCCGTTGCTGCTGATGATTCCGGCCACGCTTTCCGCATCCTGCGCGTTTATGATGCCGGTGGCAACGCCGCCCAATGCCATCGTCTTCGGCAGCGGACGAATCAAAATCGCCGAGATGGCCAAAGTGGGGTTCTTTATCAACATCGTCGGTGTCCTCATCATCACCGCCATCTTTTTTATTCTTGGAACAGCGGTATTCTCCATTGATCCGGGTGTGTTCCCCGAATGGGCCCAGCAAATGGGCACAGGCGCGCATAACTGAAATTTTCACCTGTCTCAAGTTGTTACCAATGACCGATAACAAGCATAAGGCAGAAGGAATATAAAGATGAAATATAAAATGTTTCAAATCATCCTATTCGCTGCGGCGGTGGCTATAGCCTTGCCCATATCTGTGGGCGTCGCCTCAGCGGAGTCAGTTACTATCGGCATTCCGCTTCCGTTGAGTGGCAATTTGAAAGCATTCGGCACAATGATGAAGAATTCATTTGAAATGGCGCAGGCATCCATTAACGAAGCGGGTGGAATCAATGGCAATTCATTGGAAATTGTTTTTGCCGATGACCAGGGCAAAGTCGATTCCGTAAAACCTGCATTTGATCAATTGGTTGCTGCCAAGCCGGTCATGTTGGTCGGCGGCTATGCCAGTGACCCGACCTACCAGATGGCGAAATTGTCGGAAAACAAGGATCTGCCTTTTCTCATCTGCACGGCTTCGGCCGATAAAATCACCCAAAACGGGTGGGATAACATCTACCGCATGAATCCGCCGATCAGCGAATATACCAAGGGTCTGGAGGACTTTTTGATCAATCGTATTAAACCCGTATCCATGGCGATTATATACGAAAATAGCATGTTCGGAACCAATGGGGCTAATAGTATGGCCGAATTTTGTACCGATCAGGCCATTGAGATACGGGCCCAAATCGACTATGATAAAACAACCATCAACCCGGCCTACTTTCGTTCCCTGCTTGCACCCTTGACCGAAGATCCGCCGGATGTGATCTACATGATTGCCTACCTTGAAGATGCGGTGATGTTGGTCGATCAGATCCAGGACTTAAAGCTTAAATCATTGCTCGTTGGCGGGGCAGGTGGATTCACACTGGAAGCCTTTGTTAAAAGGGCGGGAGCGTCCGCAAACAGCTTGTTGACTGTCTCCTTATGGTCCGAGCACGTGCTCTATACCGGGGCCAAGGAGTTTCACACGCAGTATGTGAAGCGGTACGGCGAATCTCCAGATTATCACGGGGCCGAAGCGTATTCAGCGCTGCTCGTGGCTTCAGACGCTTTAAAGCGGGCAACGTCGTTTACCCCGAAAAGTATCAGAGATGCATTAAATCGAACCTATGTGATAACCCCATTTGGCCCGGTAAAGTTTTACGCGTATGAAGATTTTGAAAGGCAAAACAGCATCAACACGCTGGTCATGCAGATCATTGACGGCAAATTCGAGACCATCTGGCCTCCAGCCTTTGCGTCGGCGATGTTCAAATCGCCTTAAAAAAAATTATGATGGAGGAAAAAATGAAAGCAATCCAAAAAATTTTGGTCGGCTGCGACTTCTCTAAATATTCTAAAAATACGGTTGACTATGCGGCTACCCTTGCCGACAAATTTCAAGCCGAGCTGATTATTGTCAATGTGATCAACAAAAAAGATATCGACACCATTTTGAAAGTTGCCGAGGGGCAGTTTGATCGAAACATTGAAAAATATGTGGAGAAGACAGCGCAGGAATATGAGGCACGGGTCAAAGCGGACCGTACCCGACAAATGGAGAAATTAATCGAAGAAATCGGCTGCGCTCATCTGAAAATAAAAAAGGTTTTCCAAGTTGGCGTGCCCTTTCAAGAATTAATCAGCGCCATCGAGAATGAGAGGGCTGATCTAATGGTTATGGGACCGAAAGGTCGCAGCGATCTTGCCGGTGTTCTTTTCGGATCAAATGCCGAAAAAGTTTTCCGCCGATGCCCGGTTCCGCTACTCAGCGTGCGACCAGTCAAAGAGTGAGAATCGCTGATTTCATCATCCGAAGTCGCTAATTTTTAGCATCCACAGAGAAAGGAAAACCAATGGCGGTTAAAATTTTCATTAAACGGCAGTTGACTGAAAGCATGACCGCGCAATTAAGGCCGTTGCTTATAAAATTGCGAAACCTGGCCATGAATCAACCCGGATACGTCACCGGTGAAACGTTGAAAAGAATCGATCGCCCCGGCCAGAATCTGGTCATCAGCACCTGGGATTCCATGGAAGCATGGCAGCAATGGGCCGCCAACACCGAAAGGGTCGCTGTGCAGGCACAGATCGATGTTTTGCTCGGTGCGCCTACTCAATACGAAATTTACTCGTCTGAATAGCTGCTGTTTTTTTAATGTGAGTGCACCGGCATGTCAAACCCAAACTGAGCGATGCACCTTTCTCGAAGAAGGTCGATTGGTAACGATCACGGTTGGGTACCATCGATGATTGTATTCAAAAGATGAAACCCATTGGGTTTGCCGATCTCACCCCATCTTCGGCGTTAGATATCGCCGCGCATAGTCCACTATAGCGCGACGACATCTGCCTTGAATCTGCGGCAAGCTCGACAATCGCTTGTTTGGGTCAAAGTAAAGCCGGTGTTGTCAGCAAGGTCAGATTTTTCTTACATCGCTGACAAATAAGAAGGCCGTTTGCCGCGATCTTTAAGTGCAAAGACCAATGCAACGGAGCGGTTGGCTATTCCAAAATCATAAAAACAGGCTCGGTGCAGACGAAAGGACAATCTGACATGGGTATTGTGAAGGAAAAAATCAAGGATCTCAAGGCGCGTGAAGCGCGCATTCTTGAGATGGGCGGAGAAAAGCTGGTCGCCAAGCACAAGGAAAACGGCAGGTTGACCGCCCGTGAACGGCTGGGCAAGCTGTTCGACAAAGGGACCTTTCGGGAGATCGACATGTTCGTGCGGCACCGCTGTGTCAATTTCGGCATGGAGCCGGTCGAGATTCCCTCGGACGGCGTGGTCACCGGCCACGGCCTGGTGGACGGCCGGCCGGTGTTCGCCTTTGCCCAGGATTTCACCTCCCGGGCGGGCAGCCTGGGCGAGATGCAGGCCAAAAAAATCTGCAAGGTCATGGATATGGCCTTAAAGGCCGGGGTGCCCTTCGTGGGCCTGAACGATTCGGGCGGTGCCCGCATCCAGGAGGGTGTGGATTCGCTCTCCGGCTTCGGCCAGATCTTTTACCGCAACTCGGTGGCCTCCGGCGTGATCCCCCAGATCTCGGCCATCATGGGCCCCACGGCCGGCGGGGCGGTCTATTCACCGGCCATGACCGATTATATTTTCATGGTCAAGAACACCAGCTACATGTTCATCACCGGCCCTGAAGTGATCAAATCGGTCACCGGCGAGGAGATCAACTTCGAGGACCTGGGCGGCGCCATGGCCCACAACGAAAAAAGCGGTGTGGCCCAGTTTGCCTGCGAGAGCGACGAGGACGCCCTGAACCAGATCAAGCAGCTGCTGGCCTATCTGCCGGCCAACAACATGGAAGAGCCGCCCGTGATGGATACGGGCGACGACCCCACGCGCACAGATGCGAAACTCAACAGCATCATTCCGGACAGCCCCAACAAAAGCTACGACATGCGCGATGTGATCCGCAGCATCGTTGACAACGGCGAGATCTTCGAACCCCACCAGCACTTTGCCACCAATATCCTGACGGCCTTTGCCCGGCTCAACGGGCGGTCCATCGGCATCATCGCCAACCAGCCCATGGTCATGGCCGGCTGCCTGGACATCAATGCATCGGACAAGGCCACCCGCTTCATTCGCTTTTGCGATGCCTTCAACATCCCGCTGCTGACCATCGCCGACGTGCCCGGCTACCTGCCCGGCAGCCAGCAGGAGTGGGGCGGCATCATCCGCCACGGCGCCAAGCTGCTCTGGTGCTACAGCGAGGCCACGGTGCCCAAACTGCTGCTGGTGACCCGCAAGGACTACGGCGGCTCCTACCTGGCCATGTGCTCCAAGGACCTGGGGGCCGACTTCGCCTTTGCCTGGCCCACCGCCGAGATCGCCGTCATGGGTGCCGGCGGGGCCGCCAATGTGATTCATCGCAAGGAGATCAAGGGCGCCAAGGATCCCAAGGCCAAGCGGGCGGAGAAGATCGCCGAATACGAGGAGCTGTTCTCCAATCCATACTGCGCCGCCCAGCGGGGCTACATCGATGCGGTCATCGAACCGGCCCAGACCCGGCCGCGGCTGATCGACGCCCTGGAGGTCATGTGCAGCAAGCGCGAACTGCGCCCGCCGAAAAAACACGGCAACATCCCCATGTAGCGGCCCTGACAAAAAGCCAACCGAACCCAAAAAAGGTGCGATTTATGGACGCAAACGAAAAAAGACTGGCCGCCGCCCTTGCCGCGGTAAGCGCCTATATCCAGACCGAAGAAGAGGCACTGGTCATGCCGCCGCCAAAGCGGCCGCAGCCCCGCCGTTTCGACCAGGGCAACCTGTGGGCCATGGCCGGCCGGCAGGGCATGATGCAGATGAGAGGCCTCATGCAGATGAAAACCTTCAACCGACTCCGCTAGGAATGGGGGACGAAACGACATCCAACGAGCCATTAAACATCCACTTTTTTTAAGAGGAGACCCATACGATGAGTGACCACGATCAAGTCAAAATGACCCAAATGAACTACGATGTGAAGCGGCCCAAGGCGGACAACCCGGTGAAGGTCATGGATCTGAGCCTGCGCGACGGCCACCAGAGCCTGTTCGCCACCCGCGGGCGCACCGAGGACATGATCCCGGTGGCCGAACTGATGGACCAGGTGGGCTTTTGGGCCGTGGAGACCTGGGGCGGCGCCACCTTCGACACCATGCACCGCTTTCTCAACGAAGATCCCTGGGAGCGCATCCGCACCCTGAAGCGCTACTTCAAGAAGACCCCCTTCTCCATGCTCTTGCGGGCCCAGAACCTGGTGGGCTATCGCAACTACGCCGACGACGTGGCCAACGCCTTCATGGACCGCAGCTGCGAAAACGGCATGGACATCTTCCGCACCTTCGACGCCCTCAACGACTACCGCAATTTCGAGACGGTGGTGCCCAAGATCAAGGAGTACGGCAAGCACTTCCAGGGCTGCATCTGCTACACGCTGACCGAACCGCGTCTGGGCGGCGAGGTTTACAACCTGGACTACTATGTGACTAAAGCCAAGGACCTGGAGGCCATGGGCGCCGACTCCATCTGCATCAAGGACATGGCCGGCCTGATCGCCCCCTACGATGCCTATGCCGTGGTCAAGGCGATCAAAGGGGCGGTCAAACTGCCCGTCCACCTGCACAGCCATTTCACTTCGGGCATGTCTCCGCTGAGCCACCTCAAGGCCATCGAGGCGGGGGTTGACATCATCGACACGGTCATGACGCCTTACGCCTACCGCACCTCCCACGCCGCCGTCGAGCCGCTGGTGATGAGCCTTTTGGGGACCAGCCGCGACACCGGCTTCGACATCCACCTGCTGGCCCAGATCAACGAGATTCTCGAAAAAGAGGTCATGCCCAAATACAAGCACCTGCTGGACGATTCCAAGATGTCGATCATCGACATCAACGTGCTGTTGCACCAGACCCCGGGCGGCATGCTCTCCAACCTGGTCAACCAGCTGCGCGACATGGACGCCCTGGACAAGATCGGCGAGGTGTACAAGGAACTGCCGCGGGTCCGCAAGGACCTGGGCCAAATCCCTTTGGTCACCCCCACCAGCCAGATCGTGGGCATCCAGACGGTCAACAACGTGCTCTTCGACACCCCGGAGGAGCGCTACAAGATGATCACCGGCCAGGTCAAGGACCTGTGCTATGGCCTGTATGGCAAGACCGCCGTGCCGATCGACCCCGAGGTGCAAAAGAAGGCCCTAAAGGGCTATGATCGCGGCGAGGAGCCGATCACCTGCCGGCCCGCCGAAGTGCTCGAGCCGGAGATGGAAAAGGCCAAGGCCGAAATCGGCGACCTGGCCGTGGACCTGGACGACCTGGTGCTCTACGCCATCTACCCGGTCACCGGCAAGAAGTTCCTGCAGTGGAAATACGGCAAGGAAGAGCCGCCCGCAGCGGTCAAACCGATCACCATGCAGCAGGTGAAAAAGCAGGACGAGCTGATCAAAAAAGCCAAGGCCGGCCAATTGGTGGAGAAAAAGAAGGACGCCCCGGCCAAGGGTGAAAGCCTGCGCACCTTCAACGTCTTCGTGGACAACGAGTACTTTGAGGTGGGCGTGGACGAAGTCGGCGGCAGCCCCATCTTGAAATACGCCCAGCAGATCCAGCTGTCCGGCGGCATGCCGGCGGCGGCACCGGCCATGCCTGCCGCATCGGGAGCACCGGCCGCACCGGCGCCCGCACCGGCAGCCGAAAAGAAAGCAGCGGCACCGGCGCCCGCACCGGCAGCCGACACATCCGGCACCCCCCTGGTCGCGCCCATGCCCGGCATGATCGTCAAGTACGACAAGAAAGAGGGAGACACGGTCAGTGCGGGAGAAACCGTGGTGATCCTGGAAGCCATGAAAATGGAAAACGCCCTGGCCGCGCCGGCCAGCGGCACCGTCAAGGCGATCAAATACGCCTCGGGAGACTCGGTGGCCAAGGGAGATGTGCTCTGCGTGATCGGTTAAGCAGTTCGCAGCCCAATTCCGATCGGAAGTGTTCTTGATATTTCAAGCAAGAAATTTTTTCGGATCTTTTAAAACAACGATGCACTTGGATAACAAATCATGCCCAAATTATGCGAGATTGCCATTTTACAATGGGCGTTCGGCTCAAGCGAGAAAAAGTAATCACAAAAGGAGATTTACAATGTATGGGTTAGCAGCAATTCAGCAAGCCAACGGGTGGGCCATGGCAGGCGCTGGAGCCGGCATCGTTCTTATCGGCTTGGCGGTGCTTTCATTTTTAATTTCGATGATTCCGCGCCTCACCGGTCTTTTTGGAGGAAAACCACAACCACCAGTGGAAAAAGCGGTAAAAGAATCCAAATCAGAGCCGATCGTTCCGGATAAGCTGCCCGATGACATCAACGCCGCCTCAGCGATCTATATTTCCTTGACTAAAGACCTGGGTGAGGGCTTTACTTTGGTTGAACTGCATCAAAAGTCAAATGCGGTGGGCCTTCCCCACCCCCACCTTTCGATCAATCGTTTCAGAGACGCGGGGATACTGGTCTCTGTTGGCGAAGGATGTTTTTCCTGGCAACCCATAACTGAATAAAGACAAGGACCAAACAAATGGATCTTTTACTGCAGTTTCTCACCAACACCGGGTATTACCTGGCCGATTATCGCCATTTTATAATGTGGGGCATCGGAAGCCTTTTCGTCTACCTGGCCATCGGCAAACAATATGAGCCGCTGTTGCTGTTGCCCATCGGTTTCGGTGTGTTGGTCGGCAATGTCCCCTTTTTCAAAGGCTTCGGGTTAGGCATCTATGAACCCAACAGCGTGCTTCACTACCTCTATTTCGGCGTGACCTCCGGCGTCTACCCGTCAATCGTTTTTCTCGGTCTCGGCGCCATGACGGACTTTTCATCCCTGCTGGCACGACCGAAGCTGATGCTGCTCGGTGCCGCGGCACAGATGGGTATTTTCTTCACCCTGCTCAGTGCACTGGCCCTGGGTTTTTTGCCAAAGGAGGCGGCCTCTATTGCCATTATCGGTGGCGCAGACGGCCCGACATCGATCTTTTTAACCGCCAAGCTTGCACCTCACCTGATCGGCCCGATCGCCATTGCGGCCTACTCCTACATGGCGTTGATTCCGATCATTCAACCACCGATCATGCGACTGCTGACGACGACGGCCGAACGCCGGATTCACATGCCCGACCCGCGTCCGGTGTCGAGAAAGGAGCTGTTGATTTTTCCGGTGATCGGCCTATTCCTCTGCTGCTTCCTGGCCCCGGCCTCGATTCCCTTGCTGGGAACCTTCTTTTTCGGCAACATCTTGAAGGTCAGCGGCGTGGTCGAGCGCCTGGCCCAAACCGCCCGGACCGCCATCATCGATACGGCTACGATCTTTTTGGGCTTGACCGTCGGCGCCAGTACACAGGCCGATGTATTTCTCACCACCAAGTCCGTCGGCATCTTCGCCCTTGGCGCCGTGGCCTTCAGCATCGCCACCGCTTCCGGCATCATTTTCGCCAAAATCATGAACCTGATCCTGGTGGAAAAGATCAACCCGCTGCTGGGTGCCGCCGGCGTATCCGCAGTTCCCGGTTCGGCGAGAGAAGTCCATTTGGTGGGCCTGAAGGCAGATCCTTCTAATTACCTGCTGATGCATGCCATGGCCTGCAACTCCTCCGGGGTGATTGGATCCGCCATATGCGCTGGGATTCTCTGGAGTTTCTTGGCTTAAGCCGTTTCCAATCGGATTGGAAGAGAGCGTTTGAGGACAGTTCAATAAGGGGTAAAAAGAAAGGAGTTTGTTATGGACAAGAAAGTGACCGTAGTTGGGGCCGGTAATGTTGGGGCGACCGCAGCACAGCGGTTGTGTGAAAAAGAGCTTTGCGATGTGGTCTTGATCGACATTGTCGAAGGGGTTCCCCAGGGAAAGGCCCTCGATCTGACCGAGGCGGCACCGATTGAAAAGCATGATGCCCATCTTACCGGTACCAACGGGTATGACGCCTCGCAAGGATCCGATGTGATCATCATTACCGCCGGTATCCCCAGAAAACCGGGCATGAGCCGCGATGATCTTTTGAAAACCAATGCCGGAATTATCCGGGATGTTACCCGACAGGTGGCCAACCGTTCACCGGATGCCACCCTTATTATTGTCAGCAATCCATTAGATGCCATGTGCCATGTGGCCTACGAAACGAGCGGTTTTTCCAAAAACCGGGTCATGGGCATGGCCGGCGTGCTCGACTCAGCCCGCTTCAGAGCCTTTATCGCCATGGAGCTTAATGTTTCAGTGGAAAATACCCATGCCTTTGTTCTTGGCGGTCACGGCGATACCATGGTCCCACTGCCTCGATACTCCACCGTAGCCGGCATTCCGATTACCGAACTGATGCCACCGGAACGGATTGATTCGCTGGTCGAAAGAACCGCCAACGGTGGCGCTGAGATCGTGAGCCTGCTGAAAACGGGAAGCGCCTATTATGCGCCTGCATCCGCCGCAGTTGAGATGACTGAGTCTATATTAAAGGACAAAAAGAAAATCCTGCCCTGCGCAGCCTATCTTGAAGGCGAATACGGCATTCAAGATCTCTATATCGGGGTTCCCGTTAAATTGGGCCAAAATGGGATAGAGGAGATTATTCAGATCACCCTTACAGACAAGGAGCAGCAGGCGCTTCAGAAATCAGCCGATGCCGTAAAGGAACTGGTAGAGACGATGAAGGCGTTCTCCTAAATCACTCCATCTTTTCTGTAGGATGAGCGGTAAGGGTATGAGGCAGGCTGTTCATCCTCTGGCCACTGGTCATCACCACCAACCACTTATCAACATGATCGCATGCACGTGTCCGAGTCATCCAGTAAAGGAGCAGTTATGGCAAAGCAAATGAAAACCATCGACGGGAACACCGCCGCCGCCCACGTGGCCTATGCCATGAGCGAGGTGGCCGCCCTTTATCCGATCACCCCATCCTCCCCCATCGGCGAGATCTGCGACGAGTGGGCGGCCAACGGCCGCAAGAACGTCTTCGGCCAGACCCTGCTGGTGCGCCAGCTGCAGAGCGAAGCCGGGGCGGCGGCCGCCGTCCACGGATCCCTGGCCGCCGGGGCCTTGACCTCTACGTACACCGCCAGCCAGGGCCTGTTGCTGATGATCCCGAACATGTACAAGATGTCCGGTGAACTGCTGCCCGGCGTCCTGCATGTCACCGCCCGGGCGATTGCCGCCCATGCCCTGTCCATCTTCGGCGACCACCAGGACGTCATGGCCGTGCGCCAGACCGGTTTTGCCATGCTGGCCGCCGCCTCGGTCCAGGAGGTCATGGACCTGGGCCTGGTCGCCCATCTGGCCGCCATCGATTCCAGCGTGCCCTTCCTGCACTTTTTCGACGGTTTCCGGACCTCCCACGAGATCCAGAAAATCGAGGTCATCGACTACGCCGACATGAAAAAGCTGGTCAACATGGAAGCCTTAGAGAACTTCCGCGCCCGCGCAGTCAACCCGGAATCCCCCGAACTGCGCGGCACCGCCCAGAACCCGGACATCTACTTCCAGGGGCGCGAAGCGGCCAACGTCTACTATCAGGATGTGCCGGACACCGTTGCCGACTACATGAAAAAAGTCTCCACGCTCACCGGCCGCAAGTACAACCTGTTCGATTACGTGGGTGATCCCAACGCCGATCGGGTCATCGTCTCCATGGGCTCTTCCTGTGAGACCATAGAAGAAGTGGTCGACCACCTCAACGCCCGCGGCGAGTCCGTCGGCCTGGTCAAGGTGCGCCTGTTCCGCCCCTTCTCCGCCAAACACCTGTTGTCGGTCATTCCGGCCACGGCCGCCCGGATCACCGTTCTCGACCGCACCAAGGAGCCCGGCGCCCTGGGCGATCCGCTTTACCAGGACGTGTGCACGGCCTTCATGGAGCAGGGAGAAATGCCCGCCATCGTCAACGGCCGGTACGGGCTGGGGTCCAAGGAGTTCACCCCCTCCATGGTCAAGGCCGTGTTCGACAACATGAACGGCATGGCGCCCAGGAACCACTTCACCGTGGGCATCACCGACGACGTCACCCACACCAGCCTGGATGTGGAGGCCGGCCTGGACGTGGCGCCCGAAGGCACGGTCCAGTGCAAGTTCTGGGGTCTGGGGGCCGACGGCACCGTCGGCGCCAACAAGAGCGCCATCAAAATCATCGGCGACAATACCGACATGTACGCCCAGGCGTACTTCGCCTACGACTCGAAAAAATCAGGCGGCGTGACCATCTCCCACCTGCGTTTCGGCAAGACGCCGATCAAGTCCACCTACCTGATCGACAGTGCCGATTACATCGCCTGCCACAACCCGGCCTACGTCAACATTTACGACGTGCTCGAAGGCATCAAGATCGGCGGCACCTTCATGCTCAACAGCCCCTGGAGTCTCGAGGAGATGGAAGATCGGCTGCCGGTGGCCATGCGCCGCACCATCGCCCGCAAAAAGCTCAAGTTCTACAACATCGACGCGGTGAAAATCGCCGGCGACGTGGGGTTGGGCGGACGCATCAACATGATCATGCAGACCGCCTTCTTCAAGGCGGCCAACGTGATCCCCGTGGACGAGGCCATCGCCTACCTCAAGGACCAGATTAAAAAGATGTTCGGTATGAAGGGCGACAAGATCGTCAACATGAACAACCAGGCCGTGGACAAGAGCCTGGATCACCTGGTGGAGATGAAATACCCGGCGGCCTGGGCCGATGCCGGCCTGTCGGCTGCCGTGGCCAGCGATGAACCCGAGTGGGTCACCGCGGTGATGAAGCCCATGCTGGCCCAGCAGGGCGACAAACTGCCGGTGAGTGCCTTCTCGCCGGACGGCATTTTTCCCGTGGGCACCACCCAGTATGAAAAACGCGGGGTGGCCATCAACGTGCCCGAATGGGTCATGGACAACTGCATCCAGTGCAACCAGTGCGCCATGGTCTGTCCGCACGCGGCCATCCGTCCGCTGCTGGTTACCGAGGATGAGCTGAAGGCCGCCCCCGAGGGATTCGAGGCCAAAAAGGCCCTGGGCAAGGAGCTCAAGGCGTACCAGTTCCGCATTCAGGTCTTTGCCGAAGACTGCATGGGCTGCGGCAACTGTGCCGACATCTGCCCGGCCAAGAAGCCGGCCCTGGTCATGAAACCCCTGGACACCCAGACCCAACGGCAGGTGCCCAACCAGCGCTACGCCTCCAGCCTGCCGGTACGCGAAGGGCTGGTGGGCCGCAACACGGTCAAGGGCAGCCAGTTCTACCAGCCCCTGCTCGAGTTCTCCGGCGCCTGTGCCGGATGCGGCGAGACGCCCTACGCCAAACTGCTCACCCAGATGTTCGGCGAGCGCATGGTCATCGGCAACGCCACGGGGTGCTCCTCCATCTGGGGCGGCAGCGCACCGTCGATTCCCTACTGCGTCAACGAAGACGGCTGCGGCCCCACCTGGGGCAACTCCCTGTTCGAAGACCCGGCCGAATTCACCTACGGCATGTTCCTCGGCCAGCTGCAGCAGCGCCAGGTGCTGGCCGACCTGGTCGCCGAGGCCCTGGAAACGGACCTCGATGACAACCTGAAGGCGGCCATGAAGGGCTGGCTGGAAAACATCAAGGACGCCGAGGCCTCCAAACGCTATGGCGACCAGGTCCGGGAGATGCTCTTCGCCTATTCGGGCAATCCCCTGCTGGATCGGATCGACCGCCTGGGATCGTATTTCACCAAGCGTTCCTACTGGATCTTCGTGGGTGACGGGTCGGCCTACGACATCTCCTTCGGCGGCATCGACCATGTCCTGGCCACCGGGGAGGACATCAACGTGATCGTTTACGATACCGAGGTATACTCGAACACCGGCGGACAGAGCTCCAAGGCCACGCCCACCGGCTCCATCGCCAAGTTTGCCGCCTCCGGTAAAAAGACCGCCAAGAAGGACCTGGGCGGCATGGCCATGACCTACGGCTACGTTTACGTGGCCAGCGTCGGTATGGGCGCCAACAAGCAGCAGATGATCAAGGCGTTCGCGGAAGCGGAGAGCTACGACGGACCGTCGCTGATCATGGCCTACTCGCCGTGCATCAACCACGGCATCAAAAAGGGCATGGGCAAGACCCAGGAAGAGACCAGCCTGGCCGTCAAGTCCGGCTACTGGCCGCTGTATCGCTTCAACCCCATGCTCGCGGCCGAAGGAAAAAATCCCTTTGTCCTGGACTCCAAGGAACCGGACGGCAGCCTGCAGGAATACCTCGCCGGCGAGGTGCGTTACGCGGCCCTGCAGAAGCTGTTCCCGGACGAGGCCAAACGGCTGCACACCCAACTGGAGGCACAGTTCACCGATCGCTACACCAAACTCAAGCGCAAGGCCGAGGTCGAGTATGTACCGGCCGAGCCGTCGGGAGCGTTGGCCGCACCCGTTGAAGGCGATGGAGACGCCTGCACCCTGGCCGGGACCGCCGAGCACGCCGGTCGGGCCGGTGCCGACGACGCCTGCGACGACGGCAGAGCCGGAAAATAGGGGCTGGCCCGCACAACCTGTCGGAGGGTTCCCAAGGGAAGCGCCCTGATCAGATTGAAGCGGCATCGTTTGAAAGAGGAACAAACCGACTTAGTAACAAGGAGGAATTATGAAAAACTTGACGCTTAACTACGAAACGCTCATTAAGATCACCCGATCCCTATCGAAATCAAAGGATCCGGAAAAAATCATCCAGATGACGGTTGAGCGCATCCAATCTACGCTTGGATTGAAGGGATGCGCATTGTTTCTGATGAATCCAAACTCAAAAGAGTTGGAAGTGGCTGCCTCAACAGGCCTGAGCGCCGAGTATTTGAACAAAGGAACCGTAAGTGCGCTTCGCTCCATTGCAGATTCTCTTAAAGATGGGCCGGTTGCGGTTTATGATGTCAGCGATGATCCCAGAATACAATATCCTGGCGCCGCAAAAAAAGAGGGCATCGCCTCGATCCTGTCCGTGCCCATCATGCTCGGTGACGATGCCATCGGGGCTGTCCGTGTTTATACAGCCGAAAAATGGGAGTTTACGTTAGACGACGTAAACTTCGTTCAAGCGCTGGCTCAGATCGCCGGCGTGCTGATAGAAATGAGCCGGCTATACAAGGGGCAGAATGAATACATCGATGTGTTAACCACCAGCTGTGAGTCGCCGGCCCTTTAGAAAACTACGTCCAAACGCTTCATAAATTTGAAGGCGCCTTAAAAATAAAAGAGGGCACTAACGACAACCTTTATCGTTTACCCGCGGGACTCAAGAAATGGAGAAATGGTCATGACTCATCGGTGGAAAAACAGGTGGTGGTGTTTTATGGCGGTCGTTGCCGCGCTAGCTATCTCCCTTCCGGTGATGGCGGAAGAGCCAGTGGTGATTGGCGTGGTTCACCGAGAGGATTTCGCTTACGCAGCCATGATGCGAACCGCTTTCGATATGGCGTTGGAAGAGATCAATGCCACCAAGGATATCAACGACCGAACATTTGAGCTCGCTTTCGCCGATGACCGCGGCGATCCAAAGGCCGGTGTATCTGTCATCCGTGAATTGGTCCAGGAAAAGAAGGCCGTTTTGCTGGTGGGTGGCTATTCCAGTAGCAACACCCTTGAAATGGCTTATGCGGCCAACGGTCTCAACACTCCATTTTTGGTCTGTACAGCCGCCGACGATCGCATCACTCAGCATAAACTGAAAAACATTTTTCGGTTGAATCCGCCGGTAAGCGAATACACTAAGGGATTGGAAGAATTTCTACTTGAGCGAATAAAACCGGCCAATATGTCCATCGTATATGAGAACAGCCCCTTCGGCACGGGCAGTGCGATGCGTATGATGTGGTTCTGTCGAGAGAATAATATCGACATCAAGGCTATTCAGCCCTATTTCAAACAAGGTGCGACATCGGACTCCCTGCAGCGAATGTTGACACCCATTCAGAAAGATCCGCCAGAGGTTCTCTTCCTTGCATCCTATCTGAATGACGCGGTTCTGCTGGTCAACAAGATCAGCGAGATGGAAATAAACTCATTAATGTGCGGCGGTGCCGGTGGGTTTACCCATGATGATTTCCCACGCAAAACCGGAAAGGCATCGCAATATCTGCTTACGGCCACCTTGTGGTCCCCCTCTGGCGACGCGATTCAGGACGCATCTTTTAGCAAACGGTTCATTAAACGACATGGAAAAAAACCGGACTATCATGCCGTCGAGGCCTATTCAGCCCTTCTGGTGGCTACGGCCGCACTCAGGAAGAGTCCATCATTGAATCCTGCTGACATCCGCATGGCCCTCAAAACTACCAGCATAGAAACACCTTTCGGAGAGGTGGTATTTAAGGATTATGGTCCATTTCAGCGTCAAAATGTTTCCAACACCCCTGTGTATCAGGTGATAAACGGCCGGTTCGAAACCATCTGGCCTAAAGAATTAGCAACAACGGAATTTGTTGAACCGTCCCGCTGAAATTGATCCGGACAGTATTTTAGGTGGTAGGTATCTGGGTTGCCAAACGGCTGGTCAAAATAGGCAGACCGGGTCGCGGTAGCCACAGTTAGGACCTTGCTACACAAACTTTCCTTCCGGAATTGCCGTGCATGCGGCCATCGGTCTTACCTCATTCCTTGAATTCAAAGAGCGGGCCGGTGAGGTCATTATATTTTATGATATTGCTGAATACAGGGATGGTAGCTATGTGGAAGCCAATGAAAAATTTAACAAAGCTCGAGATCGCCTTAATGATTTGAATAAGTGATTCTCGATGTTTTTAATCAAATTTAGACCATGCGGTATGATTTAAGATGGGGGCGCAGTTACACAGTGTTTGCCAGATAGTATCTTACAAAAAGTTCAACGTATAGCTGCTCTCTACTTGGAATAAAATAGAAAAAACTCGCATAAATCATCTTGTACCTGACTTCTTCGCTAAACAGATGTGTTCACATTGCATGTAAGTGAAGTCAATGTCAGCGCTGAAACCATTATTGGATTTCAATCTTACGCCAACTCAACTCAGGTTCTGCGAAATTACTGATAGCGCTGAACCCGGAAACTGACGAATGCGATTTGATGATGTGTTTTTTGGATATCAAAAAGTTGTTTCCTGTATATGCGGTTACAAATGCCAACCTACATGGGTTCAAACCGCGTGACGCGGCAGCATCCCGGACCCTATTTTACCGTTATTTCAAGATGCAGCCCTTATCCACTTTTCCCCTGATGAATTTTCTTGTTCTTTTCCTGCATCTGCTATAAAAAGCCGTCCGCTTGAAATTCATGCATCGGGCGCACCGCATCTCGAAGGCGTGGCGGGCGCGGCTTTAAATCCTTAAAAAGGTGCGCTCATATCCAACTATCCGCCGGAGACGCCTTCCGGTGGTGCCGACGGTTATTCGGCTCGGGAGCTGCTACCGAAAGCCGTTGACCCGTAAGGGCGATATCCCTTAAGGTCCCTTTAATGCCGATGGTGATTTCAACTCAGGCAGTAATCGGCTGCATTTAGATGCGTTGAAGGAGGATGGATGAAGGTCAAAAGCATGATTGCACTTGGGTTGGTGATCCTGGTCGTCGTTTTTGTGATTCAGAACCACGAGACGGTCAAGGTCTGGTTTCTTTTCTGGCAGATCACCGGTTCGCGGGCCGCGGTACTGATCCTGACATTTGCCATCGGTTGTGTGACCGGATGGCTGGTGGGCAACCAGCAGAAGAAAACCCGGCGGCAAAACCAACGCTGACTCGGCCTTCAGGCAATTTTCTCTGGATCGACTGTCTGACATGGACATATCCGTTATGGCTGAAAAACAGATTTATTGATTCCCGGCCGTGAGGACGCTGTCCATCGTGGCGGTTTTTTGGGTTGTTCTTGCCATCGCCCCGATGGCATGGTTTAAGAAAGGTTTGAAAAACCATTGCGCATGGTTTTACCTTACCACTGTTTGGGTTCTATTGAACCGGGGAAACGTGGGGTTACCGGTTCCGACGAAATAATCATCCATAGCCTTCTGTACATTTAATGGCCCATCGCAAGCATCGGGGTTGAGGGGAAAATACAATCAATCATGTTTGATCCACATATTCTGCTGACTGGCGTCATCATCTTTGTGGCCAGGATCTGTGATGTCTCCATCGGTACCATCCGCACCATCGTCACGGTTCAGGGGCGGACCGCCATCGCTTTTTGCCTGGCGATTTTCGAAATTTCCATCTGGCTGACCGTCGTCAGCACGGTGATCACCCAGATCAAGGACCAGCCGCTGCTGGTCGTCTTTTATGCGTTCGGCTACGCCACCGGCAACGTGGTGGGGATCATGGTCGAGCGCAAACTGGCTTTCGGGACGATGATCCTGAGAATTATCACCCGCACCGCAGGACCTGAGATCGCGGCTCACCTGAGAGAAAAAGGCCAGCCGGTCACCATTTTCCACGGTGAAGGCATGCGGGGGCCGGTCAACGAGCTGTATATTGCCTGCCGGCGACGGGAATTGAAATGGATTTTGCCCGAGGTGCAGCGTCTGGAACCGGGATTATTCTACGTCATCGAACAGGCCCGAGACATGAGCAAGGTGCTCAAGCCGGTATCCACTGCACTTGGCGGCTGGCGGGCCACCGACAAGCGCAAATAGCCCGGTCATCTGCGGAAAAGGATAAAATCGGCGAGCGAAACGAAACCATCTGGATGTTTCTGGTTCTATTCCATTGCCTGTTCCATGCGTTTTCGGAATGTCTGTGTGTCAATCGTACTGATTTTTAGAGCAAAAGGAAATGAACAATGCGAACCCTTAATCTGATGGCAGCCACCCTTTTGATTGCCGGCCTATCACTGTTCAGCTGTTCAGAAAAGATCGAACCCGGAAACACGCCACCGGTTGAGGGGCCATCTGTTGCGGTACGGGTGATCGAAGCACGCAGCGCCGTCCAGCCAGTCGTTTACGAAGCGGTCGGTACGGTCAAAGCCCAACTCTCGGCCACGGTTTCCAGCAAACTGATGGGTGTCATCCAGGCATTCAAGGTCAAGGAGGGGGATCTGGTAAAGCAGGGCGACCTGCTCGTGGTGCTGGACGAGCGCCAGGTGTCGGCCCAACTGAGTCAGGCCCGGGGCGCCCTCTCCGAGGCACAAAAAGCCGAAGCCGGCGCCGTATCCGCCCAGACGGCAGCCGAAGCCGGTGCCCAGCGGGCGCTGCTGTCCTATCGGCGCAACCGGACCATGCTGGAAGGCGGGGCGATCACCCAGGAGACATTTGAAACCGTGGATGCCCAGCACAAACAGGCCCAGGCTGCCCTGGCCCAGGCGCAGTCCATGGTGGAGGCGGCCCGATACCGCATCAGCCAGGCCAGGGCAGCCGTGGATGCCGCGACCGTCGCCCAAAAGGATGCCCGCGTTCTCGCACCCTTTGACGGGAAAGTGACAGCCAAGCTGGCCGACACCGGCGGGTTGGCCGCACCGGGAACCCCGCTGCTGACCCTGGAGCGGGAGGGGGGGTACCGCGTGGACCTGGTGGTCCCCGAAGCGTACATCAGTGCCATCAGCACGGGGCAACCGGTAATGATCAGTATTCCGTCCGTCGGTGAGCATCTTATCAAGGGATCGGTGGATGTGATCATACCCTCGGCCGACCCAGGCAGCCGGACCTTTGTCGTGCAGGTGGGCGTGTCAGCCACCGAATCCATGCGATCGGGCATGTTCGCCCGGGTTCCCCTCACCATCGGCGAACAAAAGACGATGCGCATCCCCGAATCGGCAGTGGTCCGGCAGGGCCAGCTGACCGGTGTGTATATGGTTGATGTGGATAATAAGGCCCGCTACCGTCTTATTCGCACCGGCCGCCTTTACGGCGATCAGGTGGAGGTGATCTCGGGGATCAAGGACGGCACCCGACTTGTAACCGCACCATCTGCCCAACTGACCAACGGATCTGCCGTGGAGATTGAAAAATGAGTCAATCATACGGTCCTGCCGGAAAAATCGCCAACTATTTCATCAATTCCAAGCTGACCCCGCTGATCATCGTCGCATCGATGCTGCTGGGCCTGGCGGCTGTGGTGGCCCTTCCGCGGGAGGAGGAGCCCCAGATTATCGTGCCGATGATCGACATTTTCGTGCAGATGCCCGGTTCCAGCGCCGCCGAGGTGGAGCAGCGGGTGACGCGCCCCATGGAGAAACTGCTGTGGGAGATTCCCGGTGTGGAGTACATCTACTCCACCAGCATGCCGGGTATGGCCATGGCGATCGTGCGGTTTTATGTCGGCCAGAATGAGGAGGAGTCCATCGTGCGGCTGCAGTCCAAATTGATGGCGAACATGGACCGGATTCCCTGCTGTATCACACCGCCCCTGATCAAGCCGCGATACATCGACGACGTACCGATCCTGGCCCTGACGTTCTGGAGTGAAGACGTGGAGCCCTATCTGCTGCGGCGAGTGGCCGCAGAGGTGGAAGATCAGGTGAAACAGGAGCCCAATTCCTCGCTCACCACCCTGATCGGCGGGGATAGCCGGCGGGTGGAGGTGCAGCTGGACCCGGTGCGCATGGCCGGCTACGGTCTGGACCCGGTGGCCGTCTCCCAGATAGTCTTCGCCGCCAATCAGGCGGCCGATGCAGGCAGCTACCCTTCACCGGAAGGCCAGATCATCGTCCATATCGGCGGTTTTCTGAAAACCCCCGACGATGTGCGTAACGTCGTGGTGGCAGCCCACCTGGGGCGTCCGGTCTACCTGGGGGATGTGGCCACCATCACCGACGGTCCACCGATGCCGGATAACTATGTCTTTTTCGGCACCGGGCCGGCGGCCGGTGAAAAGGGCCTCTCCACGGGAGATAGCAGGCGGCTCCCCCATCCGGCGGTTACCCTGACGCTGGCCAAACGCAAGGGCACCAACGCCATCGATGTGGCCAACAAGGTGCTGGCGCGGGTGGAGACCCTCAAGGGGACGGTGATCCCCGACAACGTCCACGTCACGGTCACCCGCAATTACGGGGAAACGGCCAAGGAGAAAAGCGACGAACTGCTGCTGCACATGCTGATCGCCATCGTATCGGTGACCATCCTGATCTGGTTCACCCTCGGCCATCGGGAGTCCGGCGTGGTGGCGTTCGCCATCCCGGTCACCCTGGCACTGACCATGGCGGTCTTCTATCTGTACGGCTACACATTGAACCGCATTACCCTTTTCGCCCTGATTTTCTCCATCGGTATCCTGGTGGACGATGCCATTGTGGTGGTGGAGAACATCGTCCGCCACTACCGGCTCCCGGAAAATGAGAACCGGCCCCGCACCCAGGTGGCCATCGAAGCCGTTGACGAGGTGGGCAACCCGACCATTCTGGCCACCCTGACGGTCATCGCCGCCATTCTGCCCATGGCTTTCGTGGGCGGCCTCATGGGGCCCTACATGCGTCCCATACCGGTGGGGGCGTCGGCGGCCATGGTCTTCTCTCTCATCGTGGCCTTCATCGTTACTCCCTGGGCCGCCTACCGGCTTCTGAAAAAAAATGGACACGCCGGTGGCCATGGCGGCGCGCACAGTGCCGAAGACTGGACCACCCGGCTCTACCGCAACGTGATGGACCATCTGC
This sequence comes from uncultured delta proteobacterium, assembly GCA_963705435.1. Taxonomy (GTDB): domain Bacteria; phylum Desulfobacterota; class Desulfobacteria; order Desulfobacterales; family Desulfosarcinaceae; genus Desulfosarcina. The sequence continues at coordinate 25,867 of CAVPJR010000005.1, forward strand.
TGCACAACCCCTTGTGGCGGTGGTCCTTTCTGATCGGTGTCGCCGTTCTGCTGTTGGGGGCCTGCGCCATGGTGGCCGTGGGGTTGGTCAGGGTCAAAATGCTGCCTTTCGACAATAAGAGCGAATTCCAGGTGATTCTGGACATGCCCGACAGCGCCACCCTCGAAGACACGGCGGCAGCGGCCTTCGAGATGGGGGACTACCTGGCCACCGTCAACGAGGTGGTGGACTACCAGATCCATGTGGGGACGTCCGGCCCGTTCAACTTCAATGGTCTGGTGCGTCACTACTACCTGCGCCGCTCGCCAAACCTGGCGGACATCCAGGTTAATCTGGTCGGCAAGGGGCAGCGCAAGCAGCAGAGCCACGCGATCGCCAAACGGGTGCGGCCCCCGCTGCAAACCATTGCCGAACGCTACGGAGCCCGGATAACCGTGGCCGAAGTGCCCCCCGGGCCCCCGGTGCTTGCCACCCTGGTGGCCGAAGTGTACGGCCCCGACTACGACCGCCAGCGGGAATTGGCCCTGAAGATCCGTGACATTTTCGAACAGACCGACGGGGTGGTGGATGTGGACTGGTATATGGAGGAGGAGCAGACCCGCTACCAGATCGAGGCGGACCAGGAAAAAGCCGCCCTGCATGGCATCAGCGTGGCCCATATCACCCAGACCCTGCAAGCCGCCCTTTCCGGTTCCAAGGCCGGATTGCTGCATCAGCCGCTGGAAAAGGAAGATGTGGCCATTGTGCTGCAGCCGCCCCTGGCCCTGCGGGCCGGCCTGGACCTGCTTAAAGCCATCAACGTCACCGCCGCCGACGGCCGCATGGTGACCTTGTCCGACCTGGTGACTATTCGGCAGACCCCGATGGACCGCAGCATTTACCACAAGAACCTCATGCCGGTGGTCTATGTGATCGCCGATGTGGCCGGCGCCAAGGAGAGCCCGGTATATGCCATCCTGGAGTTGCGCAAGAAAATCGATGCCATCACCCTCCCCGAAGGGTACCACATCGCCCAGCACACGGCGGCCCTGCCCGAGAGCGACCAGCGCTTTGCCATGAAGTGGGATGGCGAGTGGCACATCACCTACGAGGTGTTCCGGGATCTGGGCATGGCCTTTGCCGTGGTGCTGGTGCTGATTTTCGTGCTGGTGGTGGGCTGGTTCCAGTCCTTTTCCACACCGGTGGTGATCATGGTGGCCATACCTTTTTCGCTGATCGGCATCCTGCCGGCCCACTGGGCCATGGGGGCCTTTTTCACAGCGACATCCATGATCGGCTTTATCGCCGGGGCGGGCATCGTGGTGAGAAATTCCATCATTCTGGTGGATTTTATCGAGCTTCGCCTCTCCGAAGGGGCGCCGCTGGACAAGGCCGTCATCGATGCCGGGGCGGTGCGCTTCCGACCCATGATGCTCACGGCCGCCGCCGTGGTGGTGGGGGCCTCGGTGATCCTTTTCGACCCTATTTTTCAGGGTCTGGCCATCTCATTGATGGCCGGCGAGGTGGCCTCGCTGCTCTTTTCACGCATGACGGTGCCGATCCTCTATTTTCTGGACAAGCGTTGGGAATTCGCCCACGGGCATGGCGGCACCGGGGGCGTCGAAAGAACGGCTGAAGGCAGTTTGCGCTCATGATCATTCCTCTGCTGTTGATCCTGGCCGGGTTTGTCGCTCTGATCAAAGGCGCCGATCTGTTTGTGGATGGTGCCGCGCGTCTTGCCCGGGGCATGCATGTCTCTCCGATGGCCGTCGGCCTGACCGTGGTGGCCTTCGGCACCTCTGCCCCTGAACTCTTCGTCAACATCTCGGCCGGGATCAGCGGCAACACCGATCTCGCCCTGGGCAACGTGGTGGGCAGCAACATCGCCAATATCCTTTTAATTCTGGGGCTATCGGCGCTGGTCAGGCCGCTCACCGTTTCCAAAGGGACCGTGTGGAAGGAGATCCCTTTCAGCCTGTTGGCAGCGTTGATGCTGTGGATTCTGGCCAGTGACGTCTACATCGACGGTGCCGCCCGTTCGACGATCACCCGGTCGGACGGCCTGGTGCTGCTGGGTTTCTTCGGCATCTTCATCGCTTATACCGCATCTATCGCCGCACCGGTTGCCGGCCTGCCGGACGTCAGCCCGGCACCGGCCGAGAAGGCGGTGCGGATTGCCCTCAAAATGATCGTCGGCTTTTGCGGATTGCTGTTCGGGGGGCGCTGGATCGTGGACAGCGTTATCGTTTTAGGGGACCTTCTGGTCATTCCCCGGGCCGTCATGGGGCTGACGGTGGTGGCGCTGGGGACCTCCCTTCCCGAGCTGGCCACCTCGGTCATGGCCGCCAGGCGGGGAGACGTGGAGATCGCAGTGGGAAACGTGGTCGGTTCCAACATCTTCAATGTGTTTTTCATATTGGGCGTCAGTGCGGTCATCCGGCCGCTGCCCTTCAACCCGGCGGCCAATGTGGACATGGGCGTCATGATGGCCGCCAGCATCCTGCTGTTCATCTTCATGTTTACCGGACGTCTGCGCATCATGGACCGCTGGGAGGGGGTGCTGGCCCTGCTGATTTATTTTATCTACATCGGTTACCTGCTGCTTCCTCTTTTCTCGCCCGGTGTCCCTGCGGTTTCTGGTAGTTGATCACAATCGTTTTTCAACATCCTATTAATTGTTTTCCTGAAACAGGGATAGTTCGCTTTCAATTTTTTCCATCCACCAGTGCTGGCGCTTTGGGCTATGGAACAGTGAGGTGTCTTCATCGAACGCGGTGTGCGCGGCCAGGGATTCATCCATGGCGGATAGAATCCATTTCTTGATTGTGGCGCCTATTTCCGCCCTTGCCGCCTCAGGGGTGGGGTGGATGGCCATGAATGTCTTGACCCTTTTGTGTGCATTGACGGTCAGCCGGCGGGCCGTCAGTTCAACCAAGGCAAAATGGATCTGCTCGTGCTGCAGGACGTAGGCGCTGTTTTTGGCCGGCATCGCCGGGTTCCACCAGGAGCAGCCGGGAATCATGATGGCTTCAAAGGTGATACTTTCGATGCCGCCGATGTAGATGAGCGATTCCCCATACCGGGCCCGGCTTACGGTGAACCGGGAATCCTTGCAGGGTCGGATCCGGGTGCAGGTATAGGCATTTATGGATGTTGCGTGCATGGTCCGGTCCGGCGGCAGTGTTGTGGCCTTGAAGTCCGCGCGGGTCAGGGGCCGGTAGGCAAAGGCATCCTGGATTGTCGCCGGATCGGCAACATGGACGCCTGCGCGCGGCATGGCATAGTCCGGCAGTCTGGCGCAGCCGGTGAGCAGGAACAGCAGGATAAGGCCGCCGATGATGAAATTGCCTTGAATCGTGATTATCATTTCTTTGATATTATTGGCCGCATCGCTGCGGATGTCAAAAAACAAATGACTGCTTGAACGCGTCAACCATTATTGAAAGACGGATCCATGAGCATCGATAACCTCACCCCGCTGGCCGGGGAGGTATTTAAAAAACGTTATCTTGCCCGCAACTACCGCGGAGAGACCATCGAGACACCGGCGGATGTTTTTTCGCGGGTGGCCCGGGTGGTGGCCGAGGCGGACCGGCTCTTCGACGCCCGCGCCTCGGTGCGGGCCACGGCGGATCGCTTCGAGGCGGCCATGACCTCGCTCTCTTTTCTGCCCAATTCTCCCTGCCTGATGAACGCCGGCCGGCCGCTGGGGCAGCTGGCCGCCTGTTTTGTGCTGCCGGTGGAGGATCACCTGGAGTCCATCTTCCAGAGCCTCAAGGATGCCGCCCTGATTCACCATACCGGCGGCGGAACCGGATTCTCCTTCAGCCGGCTGCGTCCTGCCGGGGACACCATTTTCCCCGCATCAGGCGTGACCGGTGGCCCGGTGTCGTTCATCCAGCTGTTCGATGCGGCCACGCACCTCATCGACCGCAACCGCATTAGACCCGGCGCCAATATGGGCGTGCTGCATGTGAGCCACCCGGATATCGAGGCCTTCGTCGAGGCCAAGCGGGACCGCAGCCAGCTGTGCAATTTCAATCTTTCCGTGGCTGTGGACGACCCCTTCATCGATTGTGTGAAGGAGCGTGGCGATTACCCGCTGATCCACCCGCGAACCGGCGCCGAGGTGGCTCGGGTACCGGCGGCCGACCTGCTCGGCCTGATGGCGCAAAGCGCCTGGGAAACCGGTGACCCCGGCATCCTGTTCATTGACCGCATCAACCGGGCCAATCCCACCCCCAAAATGGGGTCCCTGGAGGCCACCAACCCCTGCGGTGAGCAGCCGTTGCTGCCCTACGAGTCCTGTACGCTGGGCTCCATCAACCTGACCCGGGTCATCGACGGCAACGGTATTGACTACGGCAAACTGGAGTCGCTGGTGCACCTGGCTGTCCATTTTCTGGACAACGCGGTGGAGGTGAACCGCCACCCGATACCCCGCACCGGGGAAGGGAGTCGGATGAACCGCAAGATCGGGCTAGGGGTCATGGGCTTTGCCGACATGCTGATCCTGCTCGGCGTCTCCTACCAGAGTGAACCGGCGTTGCGGCTGGCCGGAGAGATCATGTCCCGAATCCAGCAATATGCCGAGGCTGCGTCGGCCGAGCTGGCTGCCAGGCGGGGAAATTTTCCCGCTTTTCAACAGAGCGTGTTTCCGGCCAGGGGGGTGAAACGGCGGCGCAATGCCACCCTGACCACCGTGGCGCCCACCGGCTCCATCAGCATTCTGGCCGGGGTAAGCAGCAGTGTCGAACCCGTTTTCTCCTTTGAAGTCCAGCGTAGGATCGTGGATCAGATTTACTCGGATGTGCATCCCATTTATGCGCAATACCGTAAGGAAGGGCGCGAGATAGACAAGCGCATCTTTCAGACCGCCTGGGATGTCTCCCCGCACTGGCACCTGAAGATCCAGGCCGCTTTCCAAAAATATACGGACAATGCCGTTTCCAAAACGGTTAACCTTCCCGAATCCATCACGGCAGAGGAGATTCGCACCCTCTTTCTGGATGCTGCCGACATGAACCTCAAGGGTATCACCGTTTATCGCGACCGCTCCCATCCGGATCAGGTTCTTTCCGCCTGCTCCATGAAAAACGAAGAGTGTTTGTAGTTCTGAAAAAGACACGTCCAAAAAACGAGGAAATTCCATGAATCGGAAAAAATCCATAGAAACCATCAACAGCTACGACGGGTACTGGGATGTTCTGGTGATCGGCGGCGGGGCCACCGGCCTGGGCTGCGCGCTGGATGCGGCGTCAAGGGGATACAAGACCCTGCTGGTGGAACAGCACGACTTTGCCAAGGGTACCTCCAGCCGGAGTACCAAACTGGTTCACGGCGGCGTTCGCTACCTGCAGCAGGGCAATATCTCTCTGGTTCTCGAAGCCCTTCACGAGCGGGGATTGCTGATGCAGAACGCACCGCATCTGGTCCGGAACCAGGCTTTCATCGTTCCGAACTACGAGTGGTGGGACGGCCCTTTTTACGGTGTGGGACTGAAGGTGTACGACCTGTTGGCCGGCCGGCTGGGCCTGGGCCCCTCCAAGTGGCTGTCCAAAGCGGAAACGCTCAAACGCATTCCAACCCTGGAGCCGGACCAGCTGCGCGGCGGCGTGATTTACTATGACGGTCAGTTTGACGATGCCCGACTTGCCGTCAACCTGGCCCAGTCAATCGAGGACGCCGGCGGTGTGCCCGTCAATTACATGCAGGTGACCGGCCTGACCTACTCGGGGAAAATGATCGACGGCGTAAAGCTCAAAGACACCATCGATGGCGGGGAACGCGAGGTCCGCGCCCGGGTGGTGGTCAATGCAACGGGGATATTTACCGACGACATCCTGCGAATGGATCAACCCGCGGCGACACCGATCATCACCCACAGTCAGGGCGTCCACCTGGTGTTGGACAAACGATTCCTCAAGGGAAATACGGCCATCATGGTTCCCCAGACCGAAGATGGTCGGGTACTGTTCGCCGTTCCCTGGCACGACCGGGTGTTGGTGGGAACGACCGATACGCCGGTGGATCGAGCCACTCTCGAGCCCCGTCCCCTCGAGGAAGAGATTGCGTTCATCCTCAAGCATGCCGCCCAATACATGCTGGAGGACCCCACCCGTGAGGACATCCTTTGTGTGTTCGCGGGCCTTCGGCCGCTGGTGGGGGAGGGGGAGGGTAAAAAGACCGCCGCCATCTCCCGGGACCATCACCTGGCGGTGTCTCAATCGGGCCTGGTGACCATTACCGGCGGCAAATGGACCACTTACCGCAAGATGGCCGAAGACACGGTCAACCAGGCGGCCCTGATTGCCGGGCTGCCGGAAAGCGAATGCCGGACGCGCAAGCTGCGCATTCACGGGTGGCTGAAGCACATGGACCCGGAAGATCCCCTGTGCGCCTATGGTTCTGATGCGGTTTTCATCCGGCGGATTATCGACGCGGACCCCTCGATGGGAGAAAAACTGCACGACCATCTGCCCTATGTCAAAGCGGAGGTCGTCTGGGCCGTTCGCCATGAAATGGCCTTGACCCTGGAAGATGTCCTGGCCCGTCGCACCCGCTCCCTGATTCTGGACGCTGCGGCCAGCATGGAGGTTGCCGTTGCCGCGGCAGGCCTGATGGCAAGAGAACTGGGATTGGGATCGCAATGGCAGCAACGGCAGGTGTCTGAATTCAAACAGGTGGCCGGGGGGTATCTGCCGGACAGATGACGGAAGACAGAAGACTGAAGAAAGAGGACAGAGGACTGAAAAACTGAAGCAAAAACCAAAAACCATGGAGGTTTACCATGAAAACTATAACCACGTTGCTGTTTCTGATAGTATTTGCGGCCTCGGCCACCACGGCCACGGCGGGCGGGCAGGTTGTCGCCTATGACGTCAAAGGGGAGGCCTTCGAGGGGTATTTTACCTCTCCGGCGGACAATGCCCCATTCGTGCTGCTGATCCATGACTGGGACGGCCTTACCGATTATGAAGTCAAACGGGCCGATATGCTGGCTGAAGAGGGGTACGCGGTCTTCGCCGCCGATCTGTTCGGTGCCGGAATCAGGCCCACTGAAGTGAAAGACAGGCGCCAGCATACCGGTGAGCTCTACAAGGACCGGGAACGCATGCGCAGCCTGATTTATGGCGCACTGGATGCAGCCAGGGCCAGAGGCGCCAGGGTTAACAACGCCGTGGCGATGGGGTACTGCTTCGGTGGCGCCGCCGTGCTCGAGTTTGCCCGGTCGGGTGCTGACATGAAAGGATTTGTCACCTTCCACGGCGGATTGAGTACACCGGAAGGTCAGGATTACGGCAAGACCAGGGGAAAACTGCTGATCCTGCACGGCACGGCCGACACGAATATCACCATGGACCATTTTGCCATGCTGGCCAACGCCCTGGAGGAACAGGGTGTGCCCCACGAAATGATCGCATATGGCGGTGCACCACACGCCTTCACCGTCTTTGGTTCCGACCGGTACAGAAAAGATGCGGATGAGAAGTCCTGGAATCGGTTTGGTGAATTCCTGGAAGAGACGTTGAGGTAGATTGAAGACTCCTCGCAGCTTGATGCGAGGAGTCTTCGACCGTAAGGAATTTTGTCTATTTTCAGGCCTCAGGACGGTTGTCCAGAAAAGCCGTAGCGAGTTCTACGGCGCTGATCCCGACCAGAAGCACAACCAGAAACCATAAAAAAATCAGACCGCGCAACGGCAACGACAAGTCGCCGAAGACGAGCCACCCGCAAAGCACCAGACCGCCGCACAGGTTGATGGCGATTGCTCCGCTGAGACCTAACCCGACACCGCTTCCCGTCGTGCCGTGGCTTTCGATCATGAGGGCAATGCCAATCCCGAACAGAACCCCACCGAGAATGCTCGGGTAAAAGCCATGCGCGGCCGGCGGCACGCCCAACAGTTCGACCAACCCGTCGGAAAAAGCGATCAACAGCACCCCCAGCAGCAGGTTGATGATTGCGTCGATGGTGAGCAGTCTGACGCGTCTCATGACATCACCTCCAGGAGATCATTTTCCTTGTGTTTCAAGTATTTTTTTTGTTGAGCGAACCTTGGCATACTAACCGGATAATGCCGCCATGAAGGCGGCATGGACTTCCGATGCGTGGATGGTTTTGTCCCTGAACGTCAAATTTCGGGTTGAGCAGGCATCGTCGGCGACCACGCAGGTGAAACCCAAATCGAACGCAGCCCGAACGGTGGCATCGATACACATGTGGCTCATAGCACCGCAGATGACGATATCACCGATACCGACCAACTCCATGCTGCCGCCGGGAAAATAATCGTTCTGAAGGTCAACCAGCATCAGAGATGTGTCCATGTCGCCTCCTTAACTCAATTGAAATGCCATGAATTTGATGGCGGCTCCCCTTGACCGCGCGGCATGCTCGTAAGCGGAGACCACTTCACCGGCGCCTGATGTGCGGCAATCGGTTCCATGATCGGTGTCGAACTGTGCGATTTCGCGCCCCCCCCACCGGTTGACAGATTCCCGGGTATAGTCATACAGCAGATTGCTGTCAGTCAACAGATACACCGAGCCGCCGGGGATAAGCAGGTTTGCATATGCGTCCAGAAAGGGAGAGGCGGAAAGCCGGGACTTGATTGCCCGATGCTTGGGGTGCGGGTCGGGAAAGGTCAGCCAGATCTCGTGTATCGAGTGTTTCAGAAAAAAATCTTCGATGCGCTCGATCCGCGCACGAAGGAAGTGGACATTTTCAAGGCCCTGGGCAATCGCCTTTTCTGCGCCGACACAGATGCGATGACTCTTGCAATCGATTCCCACACATAGTTTGCGCGGATTGGCGGCGGCGAATGCAAGGCTGTATTCTCCTTTGCCGCAGCCCAGTTCAAGGACCCTTTCCATGCCCTGATAACGCTCGTCGCACCAGGGATAAGCGCACGGCGATGGTGACTCGCCGAACACGGAAAAGGTGACATTGGGCAGATGTTTGACGCGTTCGTACTTGAGAAGCTTATTTTTTGGCATGGTTATTCCTGCATTGGCGGCTGTTGGACCGCGATAGCAAGCGCATTCTCAGCCGCTTGCCGCGGGGAATGTTCAAAAACGTCCATGCACGCAGGCAAGACAAGTTAAAATCGGTCGAAAAAGCACAGTGTATGGATGCTCGATGAGCATTTGGAGTCGAATATCAACGCTGTAAGGCCAAGCGCAATCGTTTTTCAACAGTCTTTGACCGTTAAATCGACGGAAATCCATTTTGCCTCACGCCGGAGTCGGACACGGAAGATGAACCCCGAATTTGAAAGTCGGCGGCCCAAGGTGGCGTTCTCCGGGGCGGTGGAGCCACGTCGGGCGCAGTAATGGGTTATGAGGTCTTCCTTTTCATTTTTATCCAGGTGCCAACCTGACTGCCTGCGAACGAACAAAAAGGAATGATCAATAACAGCGAAACGAACCCCTGCATTGATGATGTAATCGCCCATGAAGGAAATTCTGCGTAAAAACCCATGTAGCCGATCAGCCCTTCAACCTGGACATACAAGTTGATCGCGATCGCACCAAAAACAAATAACAACAATCTCAGTTTGGTGGATTTGGTGAAAAAACTCAACACCATCGCAAAAATAAAACCCAGCGTGAAATCTGCCATGTTCGCGAAGCACATGTTGATAATATTCGTTAAAAGGTCTGATTGGGTATTTGCGTTGGTTGCCCTAACTGCTTTGATTAGAACAGGAGACAAGACATACGAGAACAAATATTTCGATAGATACCCAGACACGAAGCCAATACTCAGCCACATAGATGGAATCAACCCTTTTCTATCTGTCCTGCCATTGTCGGTCATCTTAAATTACTTTCCTCGTTGCGGCAAGGTAAAGGGAGCGCGATCACCAGAGACCGCGTTGAATGAATTACACAGCCAGGACGTTCGTCCCTTTAGGTAGATTTTAACGGCATCGAACGGTTTTAAGTATCCTTTACGATCGGTGGAGAGATTAGAAAATGGTTTCGGTACCAACTCGCCAGTTCTAAACCGATCTGGTGAGGATTGTCTTCCTGCAAATAATGAATCCCTGCGCCAATGTTGATTGCTTCGAGGTTTTTAAGCTTTTGCTTACACCATTCAACCGTTTTGGCATTGATTAAGCCTCCAGGCGATGCAAAGAAGAGAAGTTTGGGTAAATCGGATTCCTGAAGTTTTTCGTTGTAATTCGATACCACTTCGTAAACATCAATCGGCTTACCCATTATAGGAATTTCGCAAGGCCACTGTCGCAAAGGCTTGCGACTTCGGACAGTTTTGTATGGCGCTGCATAATAATTCTTTTCCTTTAATATTGTTCTCATTTCTCATCGCGTAGTGGAAACCAAGCGCGGAACCCCAGTCATGGACGACCAGCGTGATATTCTTCAGGCCCAGCTTCTCAATGAAGCCTTCCACGTACCTGGCATGGTCAACGAAGCGATACGCCAGGTTCGGTGCGTCCGATCTACCCATCCCGATCAGGTCCGGGGCAATGCAGCGGCCCAGCGGGGTCAGATATGGAATGATGTTCCGCCACAGATAGGAGGACGTCGGATTGCCGTGCAGGAACAAGATTGGATCACCCGACCCTTCATCGATATAGTGCATTTTAGAGCCATGCACCTCGACATAGTTGGACCTGAAAGGAAACGCCGCCGAGATTTCTTGTGAACTATCCATGGTTGATTTCCTATCTATTGATTCAGATACGTCCCGCAATCAATTTGCCTACACAGTGAATGCATACTGAATGGCCGGATGGTGCTGATACCCCTCCAATTCAAAATCATCGAGTGTCACCCATGTCTCCAGGTCCGCCAACGATTTAATGTCGGGATTGATTTTCAGTCTAGGCAGCGGATACGGCTCGCGTGTGAGTTGAACGGCTTTTACCTGCTCCAGCTGATCTTCGTAAATGTGTGCATTTACGATTTTGTGAAACGCTTTGGCGGGCTTATTGCCGGTGATTTGTGCAATAATCATTAATAGCCAGCCCACCTGGACCTGATTGAATCCATGGCCCAGCGGCAGATCGTCAGAGCGTTGGTAGCTGGTCAGGTACAGCCGGTCGTCCAGCAAGCTGAAGGTGTGGGTGTGCATGCAGGCCGCTAAACAGGCGCGATCCAGCTCGCCTGGATTGTAAAAGGTCATCACTTCCCGTCGATCGTCAATCCTTCTGGACAAGTTGTCGACAATTTTACGCAGCTGATCGATCTCCTTCCCCTCGGGATTGCGCCAGCGTCGTCCTTGAACCCCATAACAACGGCCCATGTCATCCTCGCCATCACGATAGTGATTGGCCAGCCAGGCGGCATTGTCGTTTGCATTGGCATTCCAGGTATTGCACCCGAGCGCACGGAACTGGGCAGCGCTGCGGTAACCGCGCAAATAACCCAGCATCTCGGCAATCGCCGGTTTCCAGAATAGCTTCTTGGTGGTCAGCACCGGCAAGCTGCCGTCACTGACATCATATTCAAAGTCTGCATTGATCACGGTCAGGCAACGCTTCCCGGTTCGGGCATTTTCCACCCAAACGCCTTCATCGATGACCCGCCGGCAAAGCTCCAGATACGCTTTCATGCTGCCCCCGATATGGTGGACGACAAACGAGCGCTCCAACCCAATGGTTTCATAATCGGTTTTCTCTTTGCGTTTATAAAAACTTATTGGCTTCGATACGATGGCGGTATGGCGTATGTGCCAACCACGTGTGCAACGGGTTCGCTGGTCTCCCCGGAATATAATGCCACTTCGCCAACAGCCAACGATCTGCCAAGCTTCAACAATCGACACACACCGATGATGTCCTTGTCTGACGATGGCTTTCTGAGGAAGTTGATCGTCAGGCTGGTCGTCACTGCGAGCGGAACCAATCCGATCTCGCCCAAAATGGCCACATACAGTGCAAAATCAGCCACCGTCATCAGCACCGGGCCCGACACGGTGCCGCCAGGGCGCAATTCATCGAAACCGACCTTATGTCGGATGGTGGCCGATCGATTGCCAAACGCCTCGACAATGCATTTATTTTGGGGGTATTCAGCGCTCAGAAAATGATCCATCTCTTCTTTCGACACCACCAGTTCTCTCCTTATGGCTATCGGTTGAGCCTATACGCGTGCGGTTTTTGCGCGTCGTTTTCCTGCGATGTTGGGCCGCCCATGACCGTCTCTGGAATCATTCCTGCTGGCCCTTGTTTCTCCTGCGAATTTCTCGCATCGCTACAATCGTCAAGGTGACCACAGTAAGCGGAATCACGAAGTACAGCATGGCTGCACTAAATCTTGACAACGCATCATGGTGAGCGGCGGCTAGGATGAGATACAGGGTGTAGACCACATAATACCCCAGCAATAGCGCGCCTTCCTGCCGACTAATCACGCCACCTGTAAAAAAAATGGGTAGACATGCAAATGCTACCACAATCATGATCGGGATGTCGAATCTGGCAACAGCGGCAGACACTTCAATGCCGGTGGGTGAAACTATACTGGCAATGCCAAGTACACCCATAAGATTGAAAAGGTTGCTGCCGACGACATTGCCGACGGCGATGTCGCGTTCGCCGCGCACAGCCGCAATGATAGAGGTAACCACTTCAGGCAAAGAGGTGCCGGCCGCGACGATTGTCAACCCGATAACCAGTTCGCTGACACCCAGATATTGGGCGAAGGATATCGCTCCATCGACGAGCCATCGTGAGCCGAGCACCAGCAGTACAAGGCCGCTAACCACAAAGACTATATTTTTAAGCCGGCTACTGGTAGCACGACCTTCCTCCCCGAATTCCTTGGCGTATTCATCTGTTACCGCGAGGCTTTCTTTGCGGCTTTGGTAAATCAAAAAACAGACGTAAATTGCGAGACTGGCGACCAACATGAAACCGTCAGTGCGACTGAAGCTCCCATCCAGCGAAAAGATCAGAACAATGACCGAGAGCGCTATCATCAAAGGCACATCAATCCGCACCAGCTGTTGCGATACGACCAGTGGTACGATCAGCGCTGAAAGGCCAAGAATGAAAAGGACGTTGAAGATATTGCTTCCGACGACATTTCCCACGGCAATACTGGCCTGGCCGGACAACGCCGCTTTGATGCTGACCGCAAGTTCGGGAGAGCTGGTGCCGAACGCCACGACGGTCAGCCCGATCACCAGTGGCGATATGCCAAGAACAGCCGCCAAGCGGGATGCGCCCCGCACTAATGCTTCCGCACCGACAATTAAAAACATGAGCCCGGCGACGAATAAAATAATTGCCATAGTAACCTTGAACTCGAATGATTGATGTTCAACGCAGAGCTGAGGAACGCAGGTTTTTTGCGCCTCGATTCTCAAACGACGTTTTAGATGATCAGCCGATGCCTTTATTATTCTTATGGAAATAATTAGAGATTAGTATGCAAATCAGTCCGGGCGTCAAGGCAATGAGTGTAAAAAACCCTTTGAATCGAGAGCAGAACCATTTAACCCGCTATGTCGCAGCAATGCATCTGTGCTTGGCCCGCGGCCACGGAAATCCTGAAATACTTTCATCGGGTCACGACCGCCGCCACAGGCGAGAATCGTATCACGGTAGCGGCGCCCCAACGCGGCAATAGCGGCCTCATTTTCCAACCCGGCTTCTTCAAAGGCTGCAAAGGCATCGGCGCTGAGCACCTCCGCCCATTTATAGCTGTAATATCCCGCGGCGTAGCCACCGGCGAAAATATGGCTGAACGAACAGAGAAACCGCGATTCGGGCAGCGGCGGCAGTGGGTTCAGGTCCTGGGCGATCTGTTGGTGCACATCGAAAACAGTCGACTCCCCATCTGGATCGAAGTCGGTATGGAGCATCATATCGGTTATGCCGAATTCCAGTTGCCGCATGAACATAGAGCCTGCACGGAAGCTACGGGCGGCGCAGATTTTGTCAAACAACGCATCCGGCAGCGCTTCGCCGGTCTCAAAGTGCTTTGTCATGCCAATGAGGGTGGGTTTGTGGTAGCACCAGTTCTCCATAAATTGGCTGGCGACCTCCACCGCGTCCCATTCGATGCCGCTGACGCCGGCCGCGTCGCTGTAGTCGACGGTTGTGAGCATACCCTGCAGCCCGTGACCGAATTCGTGGAAGAGCGTCGTCACCTCACTGAAGCTCATCAGCGAAGGACGACCATCCATCGGTGGCGTGCCGTTACAGCACAAATGCACCACAGGGTGCCGGATTTTTTCATCGATGTAACAGCGATTCAGGCAACTGTCCATCCACGCGCCACCGCGCTTTTCCTCCGGGCGGGAATAGGGGTCGAGATAAAACCAGGCAATGGTTTCATCGCTGCCGTTTTTGACACGATAGAAGTGCACGTCTTCGTGCCAGACGGGCGCCAGTCCGTCGGCCTGTTCGAAGGTGATACCGAACAACCGGGTACATAATAAAAACAGGCCGTCAATCACGCGAGGCAGGGGGAAATACGGGCGCAGTTGCTCGTCGGTAAATGCGAAGCGTTGCTCCCGCAGCCGTTCAGACCAAAACGGTACATCCCAGTGGGCCAGGGGCTCCGTCTGACCGGACGCTTGGGCCAATTGACGTAATTCATCAAGCTCCGTCCCGGATGGCTGACGGGCGGCGTGCACCAGTTCTGAGAACATTTTTTGAACGGCTGCCACGTCGTGTGCCATTTTCGAATCCAGGCTGAGATCGGCGTAGTTTTCATAGCCGAGCAATTTCGCTTTTTCTTTGCGCAACGTGAGGATGCGGTCTATCAAGCCGGAATTGTCCAGTTCGCCGGTGGATGCGCGCAGGATATGGGCGCGGTAAACCTGTTCGCGGTGTGTACGGTTACGATGGTGCTCCATAAAAGCGACGTAGCTGGGATAATCGAGGCTGATGCGCCAGGGGCCGCTGTCGGGTGTGGCCTTCGGATCCTCCTTGTTAGCACCATTCCAGGATTGTGCGGCAATCTGCCTGAGGGTTACCGGCCAGTCTTCGGTTTCCCTGGTGTCCGTTATGATGAATTCAAAGGCCTTGGTGGCATCGAGCACATGGTTGGAAAAGTCCGTGTGCAGTTGTGAGAGTTCTTTGACAATGGCATTGAATTTTTCCCTGGCTTCACCGCTCAAACCGACGCCGGCGTGTTTGGCGGTCCGGATCTTTTGCTCGATGATCCGCCGCTGGACTTCATCGAGCTCCTGCCAGGCATCGCCATCGCGAATGACTAACAGCCCCTTATAGATGGCGGGACTCTGGCTGACCCGCAGGCCGAATTGCACGACGTCGGCCAGCACTTGCTCGTGGGCTTTACGAAGTTTGTCAGAATTTTTAACGCCCATCAGGTGCGAAACCACACCCCAGCTGTATTCAAATGGAAAATCCAGCTGTTCCAGTGGACGGAGAAGCCCGGCCCAGGTTGGCGCCAGGTTCTGTTCCAGACAGTCGATCTGTTCGTTGGCCCGATATAGAACCTGTCGAATGGCCGGGACCACGTGTTCCGGCGCGACACGGTCAAAGGGCGGAAATCCGGTTCCAACCAGCAGGGGGTTATCGGTTAGATTCATATTTTCCTGGTTCACGTAAATTTCCTTCCTGATTTGTTGACGAAGGGCGTCCCCATGCTCCCGAAGATGTTTTGAAAAAAAATCGCCTGTTTCGTACGATCCGGTTTAGTGACTGTTATGTGAAAATAAATAAAGTCTCTTTTGCATTATTCCATAACGATTGGCTCACTCGCGCCGCCCACGAAACTTGTCCGTCAAAGTCGCGGATGTTTTCGGCGTCAAGTGAAGCGCTTAGTTAGGCAGATTATAGTAGTTGCCGAACGGAAAGATAAGAGGTCGGAAACCAAACAATGACACCCGATTTTAGGACACCAAAATCACAATAAATGATGAATTAAAAAAATTGAACCGCTTTTTCCGGTTACGCTTAAGGGACTGTTATCTTCGGCCAGACAATATGCTCTTTGGTATTTCTGACCAATCAATAGTTTGAAATGGGATATGGGATAGCTTTATTGTAGGCATGAAAGGCTAAAGTTTTTTCCGGATTCTGTCCATGAGATATTGAGCCACATCGCTTATGTTTGCCTTTATCGAAGCGCCGGAAATAGCATCAAAATCGTGCCCTCGCTTGTCAGGAAGCCATAATCCATCACCCGAGGTTGTCAGAATGATTATTTTGGTTGTCGTCTTCTGGCGGTCCAAAAAATTGATTACGTCTTGATCGAGACCCCAAGCTAAGCAAGTGTTGATAACAATAACAGCGGCATAGTCACTAGCGTCGATTTTGTCCAACTGCCTGACACCAATCGTTTTGTGCGAAATTTGTGCAGCGGCAAGCTGTTTCTGAAGCTCCGCCAAAAGTCCTATTTTATATTCACTGCTGCGGGACGCGATGAGAACCATTTTTTCGCCATGTATAATACCCTCATCCGTTCCCAGGATATCCTTCTGCGGCCAAAAATGCTGTGGTACAGCGCAACCAGCCAGTATCAAGAATCCGAATGCACAATACATGTAAAAAAAGTCTAGTTTTGATTTTAGGATATGCACGTAATGGAAACCAAACCTCAATTTACCCCCTATCGCGACTTGAAGCTAATGGATCAAGTCCGTCAAGTCCAGCGTTACGATCACTACGCACTTAACACGGAAAAAACGTATTGTAAATGGATTCTAAGGTATATCCAATACTTCGGTGTTCACCGCCATCCCAGAAAGTTGAGTGCCAAGGATGTTGAACTGCGATAGTGAGCGCATTCTCCGCCGCTTGCGGCGGGGTTAGCGGGCGAGCTGGAAATCGCTTTTATATTCTTTCGGTGCTGCGCAGCACTGCCGTTACAGGCAGCACATTCCCAGCGGATTGCCGCGGGGAGGGTTCCATGCAGACATACCCGCTGCAGCAATACGGGCATACGGTGGGATGCGAAAGGTGGACGTGCCGCCGTGATAGCCTTTTCAACGGCACGCGCAAGGTCTGGGCGGTGAGATGACGACGACCCGGATAAAATACGGCTGCGAACCGGTTCCCGGTATAATCGTTTGATTGCAGACTGCCGGAGGGACCTACCCCACAATCTGCCGGCGGATGACCGTGTCTTTCTTCCAGCGGTGGTCGTCTCTTTTGGGGTAGCCGATGTTGTAGTGCAGGCCGCGGCTCTCCTTGCGGTGGGCGGCACATTTGATGATCAGCTCGGCCACGGTGGCGATGTTGCGAAGCTCGATGAGGTCCGGTGAGACCTTGAAATTCCAGTAGTACTCGCTGATTTCGTTCTGGATGGTGTCGATGCGGCGCTGGGCCCGGGCCAGGCGCTTGTCCGAGCGCACGATGCCCACATAATTCCACATCAGGCGACGGATTTCGTCCCAGTTGTGGGCGACCATGATCTGCTCGTCGCTGTCGGTGGTGCCAACGTCGTCCCAACCCGGGATGTCCGGGAAGGTCCCCCGGTCGTTTCCTCCAAGGTCTATGACGGCCTGGCGGGCGGCGGCATCGGCGTAGATCAGGGCCTCCAGCAGGGAGTTGCTGGCCAGCCGGTTGGCGCCGTGAAGGCCGGTGCAGGCGGTTTCACCCACGGCATAGAGGCGGTTGATGTCCGTACGGCCGAACATATCCGTGACCACACCGCCGCACATATAGTGGGCGGCCGGCACGACGGGGATCGGCGCTTTGGTCATGTCGATGCCGAAAGCGAGGCATTTTTCAACCAGGTTGGGAAAGCGGCCCTTGACGAAGGCCGCCGGACGGTGGGAAATATCCAGAAATACGCTGTCATGGCCGGTGCGTTTGAGCTCCGTGTCGATGGCCCGGGCCACCACGTCGCGGCAGGCCAGGTCTTTTTGCGGGTCGTAGCGCTCCATGAACGAGTTGCCGGCGGCATCCATGAGGCGCCCCCCTTCGCCGCGCACCGCTTCCGAAATGAGAAAATTCTTGGCGGCCGGGTGATACAGGCAGGTGGGATGGAACTGGACGAACTCCAGGTTGGCCACGGTGGCTCCCGCCCGGTATCCCATGGCAATGCCGTCGCCGGTGGCGATGTCCGGGTTGCTGGTGTACAGGTACACCTTGCCGGCACCGCCGGTGGCCAGCAGGGTGATGTCGGCGCCGACGGTCAGGACCCGGTGCGATTCGCGGTCCAGCACATAGGCGCCGCAGCAGTAATCCTCGTGGGTGGTGGTGACCAGACCGCGTTTGATGCGCGTGGAGAAGGTGATCAGGTCGACGGCCATGTGGTTTTCGTAAAAGCGGATATTGCGGTTCTGGCGGGCCCGCTCTAAAAGTACCTGCTCGACTTCACGGCCGGTCATGTCGTGGGCGTGGACGATGCGGTTGCGCGAGTGCCCGCCTTCCCGGCCCAGATCAAAAGGCGCGCTGCCGTTTTCCCCCGGACTGTCGCCTTCTGTGTTGAAGCCGACGCCGATCTCCATCAATTCCCGGATGCGCTCGGGGCCTCCGACCACCACTTGGCGGACCACGTCCGGATTGCACAGGCCGTCCCCTGCATCCAGGGTATCCTGGATGTGCAGGTCAAAGGAATCCTGTTGGTCGAATACCGAGGCGATGCCCCCCTGGGCGAGGTTGGTGTTGCTGTCCACCGCCTGCTTTTTGGTGACGATGGACACGGTTCCGCTGTCGGCCACCTTGAGGGCAACCATCAACCCGGCGATGCCGCTGCCGATGATCAGAAAATCAGTTTGTATATCCATTAATACAGGGAAGAGCGGGACTTTCGCCGGCTGGAACTGAACAGGCCGATGAAAAAACCCACCAGCATGATTCCGCCGCCGGTGAGCACCCATTGGATGATGCGGCTGCGCTTTAGCTGCATGTTTTCTTCATCCAGTTTGGCCGACAGGGTTTTCTCCGCTTCCAGATCGGCGCTCACCTGCTTGTGGCGCTGCTTGAGCTTCAGGAAATCAGCGGCTTCTTTCTTTAGGGTCTCGTAGGCGGTGCTGAGTTCGTCGCGGTCCTTCTGGTTCTGGGACAGATCAGCATCGGTGGCTTTTTTCTGCGCATTGAGATTGTCGAAATTGTCCTTCAGGTCCTTGTACTTGGCGGTCAGCACGTCAAAGTCCTGCCGCACACGGCCCAGTACCATGGCACAGGGCTGATTGGGGGTGATATAGCGGTTGAGCACCCAGCCCTCCTTGCCGTTGGGGTCGCGCACCATGGACCACTCTGCACCTTTTTCCAGGATCTCGAGCGCTCTTCCGCTCTGGACCAGTGAAATGATTTTGCGGTCTGAGGCGGGGCCTGTGCGCATGGTGATTTCGAAGTCTTCGGACACGTAAACGGTTTCCGCGGCACTTGCGGCCGGCAGGATCAAAAGGCCAATTAGAACTATCCAGAACCCTACTTTCAGGCTTTTCATAACCAATTCACACTCCATTTAATTGGGGTTGTTTCAGCCACTGGAAAAAACGGACCTATTCTGAGTTGAAAAACAAGCATCTGTCAATAATTTCTTTTCAAACCACAAGCCCTGTGGTAATCAAAAAGTGCAACAGAAACAGGCAGGTGAAGGCTTTATGATCGCGTACGACCTACAATGCAGCAACGGCCACCAGTTTGAAGGCTGGTTTCAAGACAGCCAATCTTTCGACCGGCAGAAAAAGCAGGGGATGATCGCCTGCCCGGTATGCGAGGACACCGGCGTATTCAAACTGCCCTCCATGTTTGCCATTAAGGGCTCATCCGGCTCGCTGCCCCTCAACCCGGGCCAAGCTGCGGACATGGCGGCCCTGGGCAAAAAAATCGTCGACTATGTGCAGAATAATTTCGACAACGTGGGCGCCGATTTTGCCGAAGAGGCGCTGAAGATGCATTATGGCGTAACCGAACCCCGGAGCATCCGCGGCGTCAGCACGCCCAAGGAGGAAGAAACCCTCAAGGCCGAAGGCATCCGTTTTTTCAAGTTTCCCGTCCCCTCGGAACCTTCGGATTCGGACACATCCTGATCCTTTTCCCCCCTCACCCCGGCCCTCTCCCCAAAGGGGCGAGGGGGTTCAATAAATAACCCAATGTCCCTGATAAACTGGACACTGCAAATCTTGGACGACCAATTCTTAAACAACAAACTACAAATGACAAATCTCAAATAAATTCCAAATTACAATATCCAAATTTCAATAACGGCTGGCATCTGAAATTGATCGTCATCTTGAGTTCTCCACGATTGATGCTTGGAATGTCCTTTCTTCAAGAATAGGGGTTTGGAATTTCAAATTTGATCATTGTGATTTATTTGTCATTTGTTTTTTGGTTATTGTAATTTATGCATTATTTATTTTCTGCGATCTAATCTAAAACCAATCAGTTTCAGGATCAGGATTAAGTAGCATCAATATCCGGATTCAACCGCCGGGCCAGCATGGAGCGGCGCTGCCGGGGGCGATCGTTTTTCAAGGCCACGTTCAGGGCTTTGGTGGTGCCCACCATGACCACCAGCTGTTTGCCGCGGCTCAGTGCGGTGTAGAGCAAATTGCGCTGGAGCATGACGTAGTGCTGGGTCAGCAGGGGGATCACCACCGCCGGATATTCCGATCCCTGGGATTTGTGCACGGAGATCGCATAGGCCAGGCTCAGCTCGTCCAGTTCCACGAAGTCATAGGGTACCCTGCGGCCGTCGTAGTCCACCTCGGCACGCTCATGTTCCAGATCGATGCTGTCCAGAATGCCGATATCCCCGTTGAAGACCTCTTTGCGATAGTTGTTGCGCAGGTGCATCACCTTGTCACCCACCTTGAACCGGCGGCCCACGACTTCCACCAGTTCACCGGCGGGGTTCAGCGCGTCCTGGAGCACCCGGTTCAGGTTGAGGGTGCCGACCAGGCCGCGATGCATGGGGGTGAGCACTTGAATGTCGCGGACAGGATCCAGTCTCAAGTGGTGGGGAATCTCCCGTCGGCAGAGTTTGACCACCGTTTCGACCACCCGTTCGGGATCGGCCTGTTCCATGAAGTAAAACTCGGACAGCCCATCCGGGTCGTCGGGAGGGGCGATGATCGGCGGCTGGCCGTTGCGGACCCGATGGGCATTGAAGACGATGGCGCTCTGCTCGTCCTGACGGAAAATCTCGGTCAGTTCGAAGGTGATGATTTTTTGGGAGCGGATCAGGTCGGACAGCACGTTACCCGGCCCCACCGACGGCAGCTGGAAAACATCTCCCACCAGGATGAGGGTGGCGGTCACCGGTACAGCCCGGATTAGGTGGGCCATGAGCAGGGTATCCACCATAGAGGTCTCGTCCACGACCACCACATCGGCTGCCAGGGGATCGTCTTCGCTGCGCTCGAACCTGCCGTCGGCCAGGTTGTATCCCAAGGCCTTGTGCAGGGTGGCTGCCGGCCGGCCGGTCACTTCGGAAAGGCGCCGGGCGGCCCGGCCTGTGGGTGCCGCCAGCATCACCCGATGTCCCAGTCCCTCCATTACGGCGGTGATCGAGCGAATCAACGTGGTTTTTCCGGTGCCGGGACCGCCGGTGATCACCGACACCTTGTGTGAGAGCATTTGCGAGAGGATCTCCTCTTGCTGCGTGGAGAGGGTGATGGACAGTTTCTTGAGCACTTCTTCGGTGATCAACCGGCTGTCCGGCGGCGTGTCGGCCAGGGGGATGGACTGCATGGCCTCGATGCGCTGGGCGATCACAATTTCGGCCTGGTGGAGCAGCCTGGGAAAGACCAGGGGCGTATCCGTTCCATGCGCCTCATCCGCCACCACCAGCTCCCCCGACTGGACCAGGTGATTCAGGGCGGCTGTGCCGGTTTCCGGCTCGACATCGAAGTTGTCCCGGCACTGGTCGAAAAGCTGGTCCTGGGCAATATACGCATGCCCCTGGTCCACGGCCTGTTCGAACAGGTGAAACATGCAGGCTCTGGCCCGGTCCATTTCATCCACGGGGGTGTCGGCGTTCCTGACGATGGCGTCGGCAATGCGAAAACCGATCCGGGGAATGTCCTCGGCCACCCGGTAGGGGTCGTTGCACAGAATGTCGATGACATCTGAGCCATACTCGCGCAGCAGACAGCCGGCATAGGCGGTGTCCACGCCGGCTTCTTCCAGAAAGCGCACCAGCTGCCTGGCGGCGTGATGGGATTGCCAGGCCCCGGCGATGCGCCGGGCGGTCTTTTTGCCGACGCCGGCTACCTCGGTGAGCCGATCAGGAGCCGCCTCGATCACCGCCAGGGTGTCGGCCTTGAATTGGTTGATGATCCGGTCGATCAGCCGGGGACCCACGCCCTTGATGAAACCCGATTCCAGGTAGCTGCGAATGCCGTCCACCGTGGCCGGCAGAAGCACGGTAAAGACCGTGAAGGTGAGCTGCTGGCCATAGCGGGCATGGGTCTCCCAGCGTCCCCGGACCTCTATCGATTCCCCGACGCGAGGTTCGGGCATGGTGCCTTTGATGGTGATGGTCCGGCGGTTTTCATCGGTGCGCAGCCGGGCGATGGTGAAGTGATTCTCCCGGTTGTAATAGGTGACCCGCTCGATATGACCGGCAAGGGTGATTTCCGGGGGGGGCGTCATGGGCGT
Organism: uncultured delta proteobacterium; assembly: GCA_963705435.1. Lineage (GTDB taxonomy): Bacteria > Desulfobacterota > Desulfobacteria > Desulfobacterales > Desulfosarcinaceae > Desulfosarcina. The sequence continues at coordinate 48,356 of CAVPJR010000005.1, forward strand.
GGGCCGGGCCGATCCAGGATCCATTGCGCCGCCCGGTCCAGGTCGGCGGCCACGGGGTCCGGACGCTGGCCGGTTTCTTTTTTGGCCTGGCTCAGCTTGCGGTGCATCTGTTTCAACGCATTCAAGGTAATCATTCGGCGGTTGATGGTCGACTGGTTGGTGATGATGATGACGCTGCAGCCGCTGCGGGTGAGGCGGGCGACGGCATCCAGGCTGCCCGGTATGAAGTGAAACTCCGCCCAGCACTTGATGTAGTCAGGGGAGTCTTGATTGATGACACCGTCGCGGTCGAGGAAGGCGGTGGTACAGCTCATAGCTGATCGCTGATGGCTCATAGCTGATAGAATAGAATTCGAGGAGTCAAGGGGCCCGGCTTCAAACGCTGAACCCGGAACACTGAACCCGGAACGCTGTTTTTACTCGGCCACGATAAAGGCATCCGGATACCCGCTGCTGGCCAGGTGCTGTTCATACTTTTCGGCGCTCTCGAGGTCGTTGCAGCGGCCCACGCGAACCCGGTAGAAGACCGCATCACCGCGATCATAGCGCGTGACGTGAGCGTTGGTGAAGGCCAGGTCCAGCTTGGCCCGCAGGCGCTCCGCATTGTCCCGGCTGGAAAAAGCCCCCACCTGGAAGGTGAAGGCACCGTTGTAGTAATCCATTGGCACGAAGGCGTCGCCCGAGGCCGTCTGGCGTCGTTCGCCCAGCGCCACGATCTCCACCCGGGCCGTGCCGGGCCCCACCATGTCCATTTCCTTGGCCGCGGTATAGGAGAGATCGATGATTCGGCCGTGAACAAATGGCCCCCGGTCATTGACCCGGACCACAATCTGTTTGTCGCTGTCCAGGCGCCTGACCTGGACCCAGGTGCCCAGCGGTAGGGTCTTGTGGGCGGCGGTCATGGCGTACATGTTGTAGACCTCACCGCTGGAGGTTTTGCGTCCGTGAAATTTCCGGCCATACCAGGATGCGATGCCCTGCTGGGAGAAATCCCTGGCATGGGGCAGGGGTTTGTACCAGGTGCCGTATACCCGGTAGGGCTTGGGGTGGCCTTTGGGTGTGGGTGGCGCCGGCGGAGGCGCCGAGGTGCAGGCCTGAATGAAAAACAGTATCCCGGAAAACAAGACCAGCAGCCAATTGTGTTTTTTGCTCAACCGCTTTTCATGCTCACCAAGGCTCATGTGTTCATTCTTTCACAGATGGTTTCTTCGACAAATAGTCTATAGCCTTACCCTGGCCTTATAAATTTCAATAGCCAATTAACAATTTCCAAACAAATCACAAACTCCAAGATTCAAATCCCAAATTGTTGTTTCTTTAGATTTTATGATTCGATCTCCGAATTGGTTTGACAATTGGATATTGTGATTTGAAAATTGTTTGAGATTTGTTTTTTGTTGATTGCGGTTTGTCCAGGTTCGGTTTTATTCCTTGATGGCGATGTTGAGCACGTCGAACATTTTATCCATGAAGTGGAACTTTATATCGTCGCGTACTTTCTGGGGCAGGTCCACCAGGTCCTTTTCGTTCCATTTGGGCAGCAGAATGGTCTTGATGCCGGCCCGGTGAGCGGCCAGCATCTTTTCCTTGATGCCGCCCACCGGAAGCACCTGGCCCCGCAGGGTGATCTCGCCGGTCATGGCCAGGTTCTTATGGATGGCCTTGTTTTTCAGCAGGGAGACAAGGGCCGTGAGCATGGTGACGCCGGCCGACGGGCCGTCCTTGGGAATGGCACCGGCGGGCACATGGATGTGGATGTCGTGCGTTTCGAAGAAATTCTCATCCACACCCAATTTTTTCGCGTTGGCCCGAATGAAGCTCAGCGCCGCCGTGGCCGATTCTTTCATTACCTCACCCAGCTGGCCGGTGAGGGTGAGTCCTTTTTTGCCCTTCATGGCCGTGGCTTCGATGAACAGCAGGTCGCCGCCGAAAGGGGTCCAGGCCAGGCCCATGGCCACGCCGGGGGTTGACATGCGCGCCTTGGCCTCCGCCTGGAGTTTGACCGGCCCTAAGTATTCGGCCACGTCGGCGACCTTAATGGCGGCCTTCTTGATCTTGCCTTCGGCAATACCGGCGGCCACGCCCCGGCAGATGGTGGCGATCTCCCGCTCCAGATTGCGCAGACCGGCCTCGCGGGTGTACCCGGAGATGATGCGGCGCACCGCGCCGTCGGTGATGGTGATCTGCTTGGCCTTGAGACCGTGGGCCTCCCGCTGGCGCGGAATCAGGAAGCGGGCGGCGATCTTGACCTTTTCATCTTCCGTATAGCCCAGCAGCTGGATTACCTCCATGCGGTCGAGCAGGGCCGAGGGGATGGTGTCCAGCACGTTGGCCGTGGTGATGAACATGACCTTGGACAGGTCGAAGGGTACGTCCAGGTAGTGGTCGGAAAAGGAGAAATTCTGCTCCGGGTCCAGCACCTCCAGCAGAGCCGACGAAGGGTCGCCCCGGAAATCGGAGCCCACCTTGTCGATTTCGTCGAGCATGAAAATGGGGTTGTTGGATCCCGCCCGGCGCAACCCCTGGATGATGCGGCCGGGAAGGGCGCCCACATAGGTCCGCCGGTGCCCCCGAATTTCCGCCTCGTCGCGCACACCGCCCAGTGAGATACGGTGAAACTTGCGGCCCAGTGCCCGGGCGATGGAATTGCCCAATGATGTCTTGCCGGTGCCCGGAGGGCCGGCAAGGCAGAGAATGGGGCCTTTGGAGTCGGGCTTGAGTTTTCTCACGGCCAGGTACTCGATGATGCGCCGCTTGGCCTTTTCGAGGCCGAAATGGTCATCGTCCAGCACCTTGCGTGCTTTCTGGATATCCAGGCTGTCTTCGGTCGCTTCGCTCCAGGGAAGCTCGGTGAGCCAGTCCAGGTAGGTCATGGCCACCGTGTATTCGGCGGAAGAAGGGTGCATGCGGGCGAGCCGGTCCAGTTCTCGCTCCGCTTCCTTCACCGCTTCCTCGGGCAGCTTTTTCTCTACGATCTTGGCCCGGTATTCTTCAAGCTCGACGGTGGCCTCATCGGTTTCCCCCAGCTCCTCTTTGATGGCCTTGAGCTGCTGGCGTAGGTAGTACTCCCGCTGGCGCTTGTCCATGTCTCCCTTGACCTGGGACTGGATCTTGTCGCCCAGCTCCAGAATTTCCAGCTGATGGTGAAGCAGCTTGGTAACGGCCTTGAGGCGTTTGGTAGAGTCCTGCATCTCCAGAATCTGCTGTTTTTCCTCGGGTGAGGAGTTGATCGTGGAGGCCATCATGTCCGCCAGGGTGCCGGGTTCCTTGATGGAGGCGGCCATGGATCCCATTTCATGGGGCAGGCCCGGCGAGAGCTGTACGACCCGGCCGAATTGCTTGATGGCGTTGGCCATCAGGGCTTCGGTCTCGTTGTCCTTGTGATTGATGTCGCTGAAGTGCTCCACCTCTGCCACCAGGTAGGGTTTTCCTTTTTGGAATGACTTGACACGGAAGCGGCTCAGCCCCTGAACCAGCAACTGTACATGGTTGTCCTCGGTCTTGGCCATTTTCAGGATCATGGCGGCGGTGCCTACCGTGGCAAGGTCTCCGCTTTCGGGATCCGGTCTGACATTCTCCTGCTTTTTGGCCACCAGAAGGCCGATCATGCGGTCGTTGGCCATGGCCTCGTCGATCAGATGAACCGATTCACCTCTCAACACCACCAGGGGCAGTACCATTTTGGGGAACAGGGTCGCATCGAACAGCGGCAGTATGGGAAGCACGGTGGGAATATTATCCGTGTTGTAGTCCATGGATGGTTTTTTGTCTTGCATGACGCCCTCCTTAAAGGGTGTGAAGGGGCGGGGCCTTCCGCCGCCTGTCTACGCGGATACGGCTGGTTTGTATGCGGGCCTGCCGGGAAATCTCATCACTCTTCGCTGATGGGTATTTTGTGCACCTTATCAAGCCTGAGTTTGGCAATCCTGACTTTCAGCAGCCCATTGGTGTAGGTTGAGGAAACCACCTCCGTGTCCACCGGGGATGGCAGGTAAAGAATACGCTCGAACCGCCCATACTGGATTTCGGCAAGCCGGTAGGTGCCGTTGGACACCCGGGACATCTCCCTGCGGATGCCGGACACCTTCACCGCCCGGGAGTTGATCTCCAGATCCAGGTCGTTTTTTTCCACGCCGGAAATTTCGGCCCAGATCATGATCTCTTCCGGGGTTTCAAAAATGTCCATCTGCGGCGTCCAAAGGTGTTCCCGGGACGAAAACATGGGGTTGACGGGCCGCGGCCTGAACATTTCCTGGATGGTTTTCCCCAGGCCCTGGCCGGTGGGATCAAAATTGCCTCCGAATTTAATTTTGATGTAGTCCATAGGTTTTTCCCCGAACCTGTTTCCTGTTATTGGGTATACTGCGGTTTACACGTTTTCGACGACTGGATAAACTTAGCACCGAAAGGGGTGGTTGTAAAGCGACATGGGCGGATTGTCGCGCCCCTGTTGCCTTTGCGCGAATCGGTGTTATTATTTAGCACGCGAATGAGAACGTAGAATCCGTTTCTCTTAAAACGGTGAACACCTGATCAAAAGGAAAAGACGCAAATGGGCAATCAGTTAAAAACGACCCTTCTGTTGGCCGTCATGACGGCCCTCATCATGATCGTGGGCAACCTGCTGGGGGGGCGCCAGGGGATGATGATTGCCCTGGTGCTGGCTGCAGGAATGAACTTTTTCAGTTACTGGTTTTCGGACAAGATCGTCCTGAAAATGTACCGGGCCCGTGAGGCGACCCCCCAGCAGGCCCCTGAGCTGTACGAGATGGTTCAAACGCTGTCCCGTCAGGCGGGCCTGCCCATGCCCACGCTTTATATCATTCCCAAGGAAGCGCCCAATGCCTTTGCCACGGGTCGCAACCCCGAGAACGCGGTGGTCGCCGTCACCCAGGGACTGTTGACGCTCATGGACCGGCAGGAGATCATGGGCGTGCTGGCCCACGAACTGGCCCACGTGAAGAATCGGGACATTCTCATCGGCACCATCGCCGCCACCATGGCCGGGGCCATCATGATGCTGGCATCCATGGCGCGCTGGTCCGCCATTTTCGGAGGCGGGCATCGGGACAACAACAGCGGCGGCGGCATGGGCGCCATCGGCATGATCGCCATGTCTATCGTCGCCCCCATGGCGGCCATGATCATTCAGATGGCTGTATCACGCTCGCGTGAATACCTGGCCGACGCCACCGGCGCCGGCATTGCCGGCAGCCCCGAGGGGTTGGCCCGGGCCCTGGAAAAGCTGGGGGCCTACTCCCGGCGCATTCCCATGGACGCCAACCCGTCGACGGCTCACATGTTCATCGTAAACCCACTGTCCGGCAAAAGCCTGCAGCGCCTGTTCTCCACGCACCCGCCGGTAGAGGAACGTATCAGTCGGCTTCGCGGCGTGCGGCCCGGCGGTGTTGGACCGGCGCCGCCACCCCCGCCAAAGAGCGGTGATCACAGGCAGGCGGCCGGCAAAGCGTTCTGGGATCGACTGAAAGGAGAATAGGTGCAATCGGGAGATAGGCTGGAGGGCAATTTTTCATTTTTATTTGAGATTTGGTGCTTGGTATTTGTTATTTGCGGTAAGTGTCGGTTGGCGACGATTGCTCGCAATGAGGGTGCCTGCAACGTTTCCGTGTTGAAGGGGCATCAATCTCCGCAAGGTCGTTGCGGCATACCTGGCAACGGTTCTCGTCGCACCATTGGCAGGCGAAGCACGCCTTGCACGGATGTTTTTTCTGCACCTGGCCGGCAGCTTCCGGCACATAGACCTTGCCGGCTAGGCCGGGGACGTTGATCCAGGCCATATTTTCCCTCCCTTTGCAACCATCGGTATGGCATAAAGATGGGAACTGGCTGCGACTTGTCAACCGCTTCACCGCCACCCTAAAGTGTGATAGGGATACCTTAAGGGGTCGTATTTTTGAACACGACCCCTTAGGGAAAGGAGACCGTTTTCAGGTGGACCCACTGTACGATGAAGGCACCATTGCCGCAGTCCGGGGGCTCAAGGAGGATACAGCGGCACTGGCCGACCTGATGGCCCTGGATTCACGGGCGGCCATCGATGCCTGGAAGCAGGCGGTGGACACGCGTCTGCTCCCCCGCTTGATGCCTGAATTTCCTCTGGTGGCGGCCATCTGCGGCGGCGGTTCCTCGGGCAAGTCCTCCTTGTTCAACACCCTTGTCGGCGAAGCGATTTCCCCCACTGGCGGCCGGGCAGGCATGAACCGCCGAATTCTCATTTCGCTGAACGCCTCCCACCGCGGAACGCCAGGCATCGCCGAGGCTCTTTTCGAGCCCTTCGGGTGCCCGCCGCGGCAGATGACGGACATGCAAGCACTCACCACCCCCGGCGATCCGCTGCTGTATTATGGTTCGGGCCTGCCGGCAGGCCTGGCGCTGTTGGACACCCCGGATTTCGACACCGGCGCGGGCGGCAGCTACCAGAACCGGGAGATGGCCGAGCGGTCACTTCGGGCCGCCGACGTGCTCGTCTACATCTTCACCAACGCCAACTACAACAATCGGGACAACACCGATTTTGTCGCCCGCATGCTCACCGCCGTGGGCACCCGCAACTGTTTTCTGGTCTACCGGGCCTATCCCGGCTTCTCCGATGACGAAATCCTTGAGCATGCCGGTACGGTGGCTAAAAACCTTTACGGCGACCGGGCAGAGCGACATGTGCTGGGTGTATACCGGGCCGGTGAAGACAACCAGGTGGCCGCTGGACAGCGGGCCATGGCTATCCTGCCGGTGGAAAGCGGCCAGCCCGATCTCATGGCCGCGTTGACCCGGATGGATCCGCGGCAGGTGAGAAGAGAACTTCACCGGTCTATCTTCAGCGATGTGGTCCAACAGGGGCAGCGGTTTCTCGAGGAGGCACGCGAATCGAGTGGACACCTGGCACTCTACCTGGATTGTCTGCGCACGATCCAGCAACGCTGTGTCCAGGACGCGCTGGGACATCTTCCCATGGACGCGGTGGTTCGCCGGTTTTCAGAGATCTGGCAGGATACCGACCCATCCCATGTCAAGATCATGCGCAAAACCGGACGGGTGGTGGAGACCCCGGTCCGTCTGCTGATGCGGGCAGCCAAGTGGTTGGGCGGAAGAAAACCGAATGAAAACGGGTTGCCGGACGGCGGCGACATGGCGGCGACCGTGGCGGCCGATCTCATCCGGGCGGCCAATCGCCTGCGCCAGGCGGCGGTCGATCCGGCGGTCGTGCTCCACCTGCCTGAAACGGATCCGGCAGCCGCGCCGCTGCGTGAATCGGTCCGCCGACTGTCGGAGAAAACCGGGGCCACGGACCAGCGCACCGACCCGGGTATGATTTCCCTTCAGGTTCCCCTTCACCCCGCCCTGGCGGCAACCCAGGCAGACCTTCGCAGCCAGAACTGGTCGGCCGTCGTCGACGACATGCTGGCCCGGCAGGAGCGTCTGCTCGGTCTCACCAGCCAGTTGGAAGCCGATCTGCAGCGATTGGCCCACGAGCAGCGCGCCCGCATGACCACCGTCGATCAGATCCGGCAAACCTTTTCGGCCATGCTCAACATCATCCCCGCCACTGCCGCGGTGACCTATGTCCTTCACACCGGGGATCCCGTGGGGGCAGTGGGCATCAAGGTCAAGCTGGCCGGACTGTTCGGCCTCAACGACCTGTATGCGTTGGTGGCCATCCCGGCCACCGCCGGCATGAAAAAAGCGGACCTCAAGCAGCTGGAAGCCCTGCTGGGACCGGTGGCCCAGGCCTGGCTCACGCACAAATTGACCGCCATCGAAGCGCTGTTTGAAGAGAAGATCACCGGGCCGCTGTTGCGAAGGGGTCGCGACATGGCCGAACATACCGCCGAACGGATCGACTCGATGTCTGAAAGCCTGGCCCGCTGCGGCCGTGCACTGGAGAAAATACCATGATGGATGCGCAGTTGGCCAGGCTCAGGGCCATGGGAGAACTGGAGACCGTGCGAGCAGACATTCAGGGGCTGGCCGAGACCCTGGACGGCCTCTCCCTGTGGCGGCCCGCCCGCGGCATGCGAAAGGCCTGCGACGAGTCCCTGCGTATGCTGGACCGTCTGGTCGAGCGCTTCGATCGCAAGCTGGTGGTTACGCTGGTGGGCCCCAGCGGTTCAGGAAAATCCACACTGCTCAACGCCCTGGCCGGAGAAGACAACCTCTCGCCGTCCGGCCACCGCCGCCCCACCACGCAGCATGTGGTGGCGTTTTGCCGGCAATCCACCGATGCCGGGCAGCTGATGGACCAGCTGGGTTCAGAGAACATCAGGATCCGCGCCAGCCAGGCAGCCGAGGCTCTTGAAAACGTCATCCTCATCGACACGCCGGATACGGACAGCACCCACCAGGAACGGCACGTTCCCATCATTCACAAGGCCATCAGCCTGTCCGATGTGCTGGTCTGCGTGTTTGACGGGGAGAACCCCAAACGGCGGGACCACACGGATTTTCTGGCCCCCTACGTACGGTTGTTCAGTGGAGAGAGTCTGGTGGTGGCAGTGAACAAATGCGACCGGCTGGCGGAATCCGAGCTCACCGGCACGATCATGCCCGACTTTTCCCGCTATATCCGTGACGCCTGGTCCACAGAACCGGCGGCTGTTCTGTGTATCTCCGCCAGAAGCCATCTCAAGGACCCCGGCTGGGATCGCGAAGCCACGCCCAAGCACGACCGTAACCAGTTCGACCAGCTGCGGCAGCTGATTGTCGGCACCTTCAACCGGTCCGGTTTTTCCGTTGACCGACGACTCGATAATGCCCGGCGTCTGAGTGAGTATCTTCGGCAGACCGTTCGCAGCGAAGCACAAAAGGAAAAAAAAGACCTGGACGCGGCCATCGGCCAGATGGCCGCGTCGGAGGCCGAAGCCATGCGGCAGGCGGTGACCGCTTTTCGCGGCGATGGCAACGCGATGATACCGGGCATCAACGTCCGCCTGTATCAGCAGCTGGCCCAGCGCTGGCTGGGGCCGGTGGGATGGCTGGTGGCGGTCTGGACCCGGATCCTGGTTTTCGGTACCGGCATCGCCTCCATGCTGCGATTCGGCAATCCGGTCCGGCAGATTGTCGGGGCGGTTTCCGCGGTCAGGCATTATGCGGATTCTAAAAAGGCCCTGGATGCTGCGGATCGCGGGTCCGGGGCCGGCATGGCCCTGCAGCGCTACGACACTGCCATCGCCCGCGCGTGGCCCGATATTGCCGAGACGCTGATCAAGGCACGGTTTGCCCCCTCGGTGCGCGAGGCTTGCCATGCGCCGGGTTACGGGGAGGAGGTCGGGCAGCGCCTTTCCCTCGTCTGGAATGATGCCTTAGCGGATGAATTGGCCAAGGCCGGCCGCCGATTGAGCGGCGGGCTGCTGCAGCTGGTCTTCAATCTGCCGGTGCTGGGTGTTCTGGGCTATGCGGGATGGCTGACGGCGGTCAATTTTTTTTCGGGCAGCATTCTTTCAAGCAATTTTTTTCTGCACGCCTTCTGGACGATCGTTCTCGTCCTTTTCCTCAGCTTTTTCCTGCTCCAGGCGGTGATTCGCCTGGCGGCCGGAAAAGAGCGGCTGCTGGCGCGCATATTCTCCCGGGTCCGGGAAACGGTAGATGAACAGCACAACCTGCCTGAAAACCCGGTGTGGCAGCAGGCGAATACCATCCAGAGATTGGGGGGTTAGGTTTTTACTTTGAGATTGGGATTTTGTAATTTGGAATTTATTTGAGATTTGTTATTTGTAGCTTGTTGCTTAAAATTTGGAGGTTGTGATTTGTCGGTTGCGGCCTACCCCTTTTCGACAGCACCGATTAATCCGGATGAGGGAATTATCTTTTCTCCGTATGACGCTTCATTTCCGCCATGAGTTGCCGGGTTCGGTGGCCCGGCCGCCCGTCGGCAATGACGCCGTCATCCACCTGAACCACCGGCACGAGTCCCTTGCTGGTCCCGGTGATGAACACCTCGTCGGCGGACAGCAGTTCGGTGCGGGAGATGTCGCGCAGGTCAATCGCGAAAAGTTCCTGGGCCAGCTCCAGCACCACCTTGCGGGTCACGCCGGAGAGGATGCCCTTCCCGGGCGTCACCAGCTTGTCACCGATAAAGGCAAAGATGTTGGAGGTGGTGCACTCTAAGGCCAGGCCGTTGCGGTCGATGTACATGGCTTCGATGGCCCCCTCGGCGGCGGCCTTTTTCAGGGCCAGGCTGGCCGAGATATAGTCGATGCTCTTGGCGCCGGGAATCGGGCGCTCCACCTCCCAGGAGATGATTTTGACCCCATTGGTGTACCAGTGATCGGGCAGTCGCGGTATCGGTGACACCAGCACCAGCAGGCGCGGGCTACCCGACGGGGTCATGAAATCCGTGCTGGAACCCCCGGTGACCACGATGCGGATGTTGGCTTCCGGGATATCATTTTTAGCCAGGGTCTGTTCCACCACCCTGGCGATGTCCTCGTGGGACCAGGGCAGGGTGAGCCCGATTTTCTGGGCGGACGTCTCCAGCCGATCGATGTGGGCATCCAGGAAATAGGGCCTGCCGTCGTAGGTCCTGAGCAGGTCGAATACGCCGATGCCGCGCAGGATAGCCAGGTCGTCCACCGGGATGACCGCCTTTTCCGCCGGTACGAAATTACCGTCAATATAATAGATCGCCACCTAAACCTCCCCATGGCTGTTTGCAAGAAAACGGGTGTACCCTTCTCCTGTTACACCATTGGAATAAGGGGCTCAAGGGATAACATCAAAACCCGGACACGGTCGAATCCAGAGCAGGCCGTTGGAGCAGTAGCGAAATCCGCCTGAAACGAGTGGAAAAAAGATGCGGCTGCTGGTTTCTTTACCTGCCATGCTTATTTTGAAAGTCTGTGCGAATCGCGTTATGCCGATGCGCGGATGGCGAAAAACAACAGACCGGCCGGACTGAAAAAGAAAGTGTAGCGCCAATGGAATCAGTTGAAATTGTAGCGGCGGATCTGAATCGCCTGGATCACCAAAAAGCGGTGATCGACCTGATCGATGCTTACGCCAAGGACCCCATGGGAAACGGAGGACCCTTGCCGGGTAATGTTAAAACTGCGTTGATTCCCGGGCTGAAGGAGCATCCGACGACCTTGGTCCTTCTGGGAATGAAAAACGGCGAGGCTGTCGGCATCGCCGTGTGCTTTATCGGTTTTTCGACATTTGCCGCCCGGCCGCTGATCAATGTCCATGACCTGGCCGTGCTGCCCGGCCACCGGGGCTGTGGCGTCGGCCGGCAGCTCCTGGCCGGTGTGGAGCGCAAGGCACGGGATCTGGGCTGCTGCAAAGTGACCCTGGAAGTGCTGGAAAACAACCGCCCGGCCCTGAAGCTATATGCGGCGGCGGGTTTTGCGAGGGCAACCTATACGGTGGAAGCCGGCGGGGCATTGTTTTTTACGAAGGAGCTGTGACCAGTGAACCGAAAAATCAAACTCCAAATTCCAAGCTCCAAATAAATTCCAAGGTCTAAAATTCCAAATTCCAAACCGCAATCTGGAACCTCGTTTGAGATTTGAAAGTTGCCTTTTGGGATTTATTTGAGATTTGTCATTTGTAATTTCCAGCAAATCAGGACACCTCGCATCTGCCATGCCAATCAAGGAAAAACAACAATATGAATGACTTCCTGCCCATGTCACGATCGGACATGCAGCAACGGGGATGGGATGATCTCGATGTCATCCTGATCAGCGGGGACGCTTACGTGGATCATCCGGCCTACGGGGTGGCGCTGATTGGCCGCGTGCTGGAATCCCGTGGATACCGGGTGGGTGTCATCGCCCAGCCCGACTGGCGGACGGTCGCGGATTTCAAGCGCCTGGGGCGGCCAAGGCTCTTTTTCGGCATCACCTCGGGCAACGTCGATTCCATGGTGGCCAACTATACGGCCAACAAGCGACCCCGTCAAAAGGACGATTACGCCCCGGGCGGCAAGGCTGGCCGGCGGCCTGACCGGGCCTTGATCGTCTATGCCAACCGCGTGCGCCAGGCCTTCAAGGACGTACCCGTGGTCATCGGCGGGATCGAGGCCAGCATGCGCCGGCTGGCCCACTATGACTACTGGGACAACCGCGTGCGGCGGTCCATTCTCTTCGATGCCCGGGCCGACATTCTCGTCTACGGCATGGGCGAAAGCCAGACACTGGAGATCGCCCGTCGCCTTGCCCGAGGGGATACGGCGGACCACCTCGATCACATTCCCGGCACGGCGGTCATCCGCAAGGACCCGGCTTTTTTGGCTGAATCTGTCACCATCCCCGCATGCGAGGCGGTTGCCGACGACCACGAGCAGTTCAACCTGGCCTTCAAGCGCTTTTACGGGGAGCAGAATCCCGTCACCGCCCGGCCGGTGGTCCAGGCCCACGGCGACCGATACGCGGTGGTCTATCCGCCGCCCATGCCCCTTCCCCCGGCTGAGCTGGACGCCATTTACGAACTCGACTACCGACGGGGCTGGCACCCGATCTACGATGCCGCCGGCGGTGTCCAGGGGTTGGAGACGGTGCGGCACTCCCTGGTGACCCATCGCGGCTGCAGCGGCGAGTGCAACTTCTGCTCCCTCTATTTCCATCAGGGGCGCATGGTCCAGAGCCGCAGCGCCGACTCCATCGTTGGCGAAGCACGACGGCTGGCCCGGGACCCGGCCTTTCGAGGCACCATCACGGATATGGGCGGCCCCACGGCCAACCTGTATGGGGCCGACTGTCCGCGCTGGGCCAAAAAAGGGTTTTGCGGCAACAAACGCTGCATGGCTCCCCAGACTTGCCCCAGCCTCGATCCCGGCTACGACAGGAGCCTGCCCGTGTACCGGCGTATCCGGGAGATTCCGGGGGTCAAGCATGCCTTTGTCGGCAGCGGGTTCCGCCACGACCTGTTCGGCGGCAGCGGGGCCGATGCCTGTCTGGAGGAGTTGTGCCGTTTTCATGTCAGCGGACAGATGAAGGTAGCGCCCGAGCATGTGTCCGACCCCGTGCTGGATGCCATGGGCAAGCCACGCATCGAGACCTATGACGTCTTTGTCAATCGATTCAACCGGATCAACCAGCACCTTCCCTCGCGGCGCTACCTGGTCAACTACTTCATCAGCGCTCACCCCGGTTCGACCTTAAAGGATGCCCTGGAAATGGCACGCTACCTGATCCAGCGGGGGATGCATCCCCAACAGGTCCAGGATTTCATTCCCTTGCCCCTGACCCTGTCCGGTGCCATGTACCACACGGAAAAACATCCCATCACCGGCAAGCGCATGCACGTGGCCAAAACCTTTCGCGAGAGGAAGATGCAGCGAGCCCTGGTCCAGTACCGCAACCCGTCCAACCGGCAGCTGATCCGCGATGCCCTCAAAGAATTGAAGGCGGAGCACCTTGAATCCTTGTTTTTCAGAGCTGCTGCGGGAAAAATGCCGCAACGATCCGGCGGGTCCGGGGACCGGAAAGCGACTCGTGCGGGTTCGCAGCCACCGCCCGCAGTCAAACCGGTCGGACGGCGAAGCGGGAAATCCGGCAAGGCGGCACGGACCAAACGCCGCCGATAGTCTGAACAGCCCCGAGAGAATCCCACCTTGTTGCATATCCGATGTGAATAGTTTTTCTCCTGTGGAAAAATTGTCCCACGAATTGTGGCTTGTTTTTCCTTCTTGCCGCCAGGCCTAACAGAACACAATCCATAACATTTTGAATCTGTTGAAATAGCTATTGTTGTCACTTGCCGGTATGCTACTTGCAAGGTTTTTTGCAGAAAACCGTTGGGCATTGTAGGCAGGATAGCCAAGCGGAAATCGAAACGAAATATACATCGTATGGCTTCTTCCGGCACCGGCAGGAAGAGACAGGAAAACACATGTACGCAGCGCATGCCATCGCTTCCAGAAAAATGAATCTAATCGACAATGGCGGACGGCGTTTTGGCGACGATCGCCGCCTATATTCCTATAATGGCTACCTGCCCGAGCGCCGGTCCGACGAGGATCGCCGAACGGGCATGGATCGCAGAAGCAAACCAAGAGCGGCCTGATCACCATTGGCCGTTGCGTTGACCTGCGAGAGCCCTATACCCATTCCTTACTCAGGAGGAGAATGCCCTGATCCCTCTGCCTACCCATACTGCCCCCCGATCATGATCGAGCTTATCCGACCGGAAAAACTTAAGATAACGAACGGTTAAAAGATGTGCCCTGGCCGGTTGCAAGCAACGATACCCCTGTTAAATGGCCCTGAGGCTATTGACGTTCATCCTCGCTTTGCGCTTTTTTCAGTGCGGCCGCCAATGCCGCACGATGCAGATCGGCAGCCAAATGGACCGGGCTCTTGCCCCAGATGGGGTCCCAGTTGGACGGATCGGCCGTGCAGAAAAACTGGGTGTCCAAGCCCATGCGCACCGGTGCGTCTTCAACGCGAGTCCCCTTCATCCGGCGGGCCGCCTCCCAGGTGGCACCGCAGGGGGCTCCGCGGCGCACGTTGACTTCGCTGATTTTCCCGTCCTTGATCGAGACATCGAATTCCGGCGCGCCAAAGCACCGGCTGTAAGACCCAAGCTCCCGGTGTCGGGCCAGGGCGCAGCAGACCGGCGGGGTGTGGGTGCCGGCCACCGTCGTTTTCTTTCCTGAGGCAACAATGGGGATGCCCGTCCGCTGGCAGATCAGGGCCAGGTCGTGGGACAGGTCGGGGTGTTTGAGAAAATCCAGTACCAGGTCCGCCGCGATGGTCTCCGGCAGGTATTCGGAGGTGTCGTCCACCACCGGTGGCAGGGGGTGGTCGATGGTGACCAGGGTGATGTCGAATTGGTTTTGGCCGTGCCGCTGGATTCCTTTGACCTTGCTTTCACCCCGGCCGCCCTCCTGGAAGACGAGGATCTTCAAGGGTCGATCGGTGCTGCAGGCCTTCTCTTTGTCGTTCATGGCGGGTTGTCCTGTATCCTTTCCAAGGGTCTCTTCCCGGGACCCGGTAGGCTTTGCCCAAGCGATTGGTGGGTGGCGCATGGGCATCGCTCTGCATGCCGAAGGATTTTGACGGATACCACTGAAGCCGGTTGCGGGCAAGGAATTCTTTCTTTGTGGGGATGATGGAGCCAGCGCACCCGCATGGCGATCCGTTTGACCAACCCGTTTTCCCCGATTGCTTGGGAAGCCGATATCAGCATCTTTTCAGTCGACCTAACCCAAATAGGTAAATATCGCATATGGTTAAGCGGTCCATCACAACCCATATTGACAAAGCCGGCGACGGCTTTTATGATCCGCCACCATCCATTGATCGAAAGCCCAAAGGCTTTACGCAAAGGAGATTCAACTTCATGGACGCGGAAAAGGAAAAATCGGACTTCTGGCAGGACCATTCCCTTAAGTTCCTGGAAATGGCTTTTCGCACGGATCGCCGGGAGCGACTGGATAAACCGGACGGATATGGCAAGAAGACCGGCGACTGCGGCGATACGGTGGAGTTTTTCATGAATCTGGATGGGGACAGCATCCGCACCCTGTCCTATGACATCAACGGCTGCCTCAATACCAACGCCTGCTGCAACACCGTGATTGAACTGGTGGAAGGCAGACCGGTGGACACCGCCTGGGAGGTCACCCCGGAACAGGTGAGCGGGTTTCTCGAGAGTCTGCCCGCGGATCATTTCCACTGTGCCGAACTGGTGGTGGGAACCTTGTACCTGGCGCTGTCCAACGCCCGGGAGAACCGGCGATCCCCGTGGAAAAAACTGTACGGTTGACCGACTGTGGCCCAGTGGCGCGGCACCTTATTTGTCCTTGACAGAAAAAGGGAAGTTGACTATAGATTCGACTTTGAAATCGGCCGGTTTCCAGCTGTTGCAAAGCCGTTTCCACCGTTGAAATCCGAACTAAAAATTGAAGTTGACATTGCGGTTCCCGCCTCTTTTCCGGGGGAACGATCGGGGTGACACCGTAGATGAGTTTTGCACAATCACTGGCGGCCAATAAACAGGAGATCCTCGAGAGCTGGTTTCAAGCCACGGTCGATTCCTACCCGGCTGAGACAGCGCGGTTCTTCAAAAACCAGAAAGATCCCTTTGCCAATCCGGTGGGGCAGGCGACCTACCAGAGCCTCGATGCGTTGGTGGAGGCGCTGGTCGCGGGTGCCGGGCGTGAGGTGATGGCTGAGGCCCTCGATCCCATCCTGAGAATCCGCGCCGTTCAGACCTTTACCCCCTCCAAGGCCACCAGCTTTGTATTTTCCCTGAAGCAGATTGTTCGGCAGCATCTGCCGGGCGATGGCCGCGACGCGGGTATGAATATGAATGGTCTGGACCGCCAGATCGACGAGATGGCCATGGCGGCTTTCGACATTTACGTGGCCTGCCGTGAAAAAATATATGAACTCAAGGCGACGGAATCCCGAAAACAGTTTTTCGGTTCGTTGAAGCGAGCAGGATTGATCGATGAAACCGAGGCAGACGGGCCCGGTTTCTGAAACTTCCCTTATAATCTTTCGATTCAGGCATCCGGCAGCGGCTCTGAATTGACCGCGATCTCCTTACCGGGAGGTTCACGATGTCACCCCGGCATCGACCCGTTAGCGAGAAGGCGGTTGTGGAGCATTCAAATCTGCCAGGCGCCAAGGAGTGAGGTGCGGTTCGATGAATAAAAATTACATGGTTAGCCTCATAGCGGTTATCGTGCTGTTTCTGATCGCCTATGTGGGTACGCAGCAGGGGGCGGGCCTGCAGCTGGTTTTCGGCATCGTCGTGCCCTATCTGGCGGTGATCCTGTTCGTTGTTGGTTTTGCCCGCCGTGTGATGGGCTGGGCCCGCTCGGCGGTACCATTTAGGATCACCACCACCTGCGGCCAGCAGTCATCCATGCCCTGGATCCAACAGGCCAAAGTCGACAACCCGTCATCCACGTTTGGCGTCATCGTACGGATGTTCCTGGAGATTGTCCTTTTCCGGTCCCTGTTTCGCAACACCCGCATGAAGCTCAACGGCGATGGCAAACTGAGCTACCAACTCGAGCTTTTCCTGTGGATCGGCGCCCTGGCCTTTCACTACGCCTTCCTCACCGTGTCCATCCGGCACCTGCGCTTCTTTACCGAACCGGTTCCTTTTTTTGTCACTTTGCTTGAGCAGGCAGACGGCTTTTTTCACATCGAAGTGATGTACGATGCCATCCAAGCCGGCCTGCCCGGGGTATATCTGTCCGGGCTGGTCTTATTTGCCGCGGCCCTGTATCTTTTCCTGCGCCGGGTGGTCATCCCCAACGTGCGCTACATCTCCCTGGCCGCCGATTTTTTCCCCCTGTTCCTGATCATGGGCATCGCCCTTTCCGGCATTTTCATGCGCTACGTCGCCAAGGTTGACATCACTGCCATCAAGGAATTGACCATGGGTCTGGTGACCTTCAGGCCCGGCATTCCCGAAGGCGTTAGCGCCGTCTTCTATGCCCACATGTTTCTGGTGAGCGTCCTTCTGGCTTACTTTCCCTTCAGCAAACTGATGCACCTGGGCGGCGTCTTTTTAAGCCCCACCCGCAACATGACCGGCAACACCCGGCAGGTTCGGCACGTGAACCCCTGGAACCACCCGGTCAAGGTTCACACCTATGAAGAGTACGAAGACGATTTCAGAGAGAAAATGGTCGAAGCCGGCCTGCCGGTCGTTAAAATGCCCGAAGAACAGGCTTAAGCAAAAAGGAGCAGATAATGGCAGATGAGTTGATCAAACCCGATGAGCTATTGTCACAGATAGATCATCGTTCGTCCGGCGCCGGCTGGATGGACACGCCGGTGGACATCCGCAAGGGGATGTATTGCTACGCCTCCAATCCCAAGAGCGTCGAAACCCTGGGCCTCCCCAATGCGCGACCCTGGAACCCGCTGGAAGAGGACTGGAAACTGCCGGACAACTGGCAGCAGATCGTGTACGAGGCTTTCCGGGAGCGCCTGGACAAATTCCGATCCTTCAAGGTCTTCATGGACATCTGTGTGCGCTGCGGCGCCTGCGCCGACAAGTGTCACTTTTTCATCGGCACCGGCGACCCCAAGAACATGCCGGTGCTGCGGGCGGAGCTGCTGCGCAGTGTCTACCGCAACGACTTCACCACCGCCGGAAAAATCCTCGGCCGGCTGGGCGGCGCCCGGCCCATGACCCTGGATGTGCTCAAAGAGTGGTGGTACTATCTGTTCCAGTGCACCGAATGCCGGCGATGCTCGGTTTACTGCCCCTACGGCATCGATACGGCCGAAATCACCATCATGGGCCGGGAAATACTGAACCTGCTGGGCCTGAATATCGACTGGATCGCCACACCGGTGGCCAACTGCTACCGCACCGGCAACCATTTGGGCATTCAACCGCATGCCTTCAAGGACATGCTCGATTTCTTCGTCGAGGACATCGAGGAGATAACCGGCGTCCAGGTTGCGCCCCCGTACATGGAAAAAGGGGCCGACATCCTATTCATCACCCCGTCGGGCGACGTGTTCGCCGATCCGGGCACCTACACCTGTATGGGGTACATGCTCCTTTTCCACTACCTTAAAGAAAAATACGGACTGAGGGTCACTTGGAGCACATACGCTTCCGAGGGCGGCAACTTCGGCTTCTTTACCTCACACGAAACCATGAAGCGGCTAAACTCAAAGATGTACGCCGAGGCCAAGCGCCTGGGGGTCAAATGGATTCTGGGCGGCGAGTGCGGGCACATGTGGCGGGTGATTTCTCAGTACATGGACACCATGAACGGCCCGGCAGACTTTCTGGAAACGCCGGTCAATCCCATCACCGGCACCGTGTTTGAAAATGCCAAGTCGACGAAAATGGTCCACATCGCCGAATTTACCGCCGATCTGATCAAACACGGCAAACTGGAACTGGACCCCAGCCGCAACGACAACAAGATCATCACTTTTCACGATTCCTGCAACCCCTCCCGGGGCATGGGCATGCTGGACGAACCGAGGTATGTGATCCGGAATGTGGCCAACCATTTCTATGAAATGCCGGCCAACACCATCCGGGAGCAAACCTTCTGCTGCGGCAGCGGTGCCGGCCTCAACGCCGGCGAGAACATGGAACTGAGAATGGCCGGCGGTTTTCCGCGGGCCAATGCGGTGAAACATGTCCACGAGCAATTCGGGGTGAACATGCTTGCCTGTGTCTGCGCCATCGACCGTGCGGCACTGCCCGCATCCATGGGATACTGGGTGCCGGATGTCGATGTGACGGGGCTCCACGAGCTGGTGGCCAACGCCCTGATCATGCCCGGTGAAAAGGAAAGAGAAACCGACCTGCGCGGCGAACCGCTGCCGGGAATGGAGGAGTAGCCGATGAAGGACAAAAAGAAGATTCTCGCGGGTCTGGCTGTTTTTATCGCCGCCATCACCTTTCCCTTCTGGTACAACATGGGCAAAGCCGCCCCCGCACCGGAGGTGGAGCTGACCGCCAAGGCCAAAGCCGCCAAAGTCTGTGTCATGCCCACTGCATACATGAAAGCGGAGCATATGCAGCTGCTGGACGTATGGCGTCACAACGTGGTCAGAAACGGCGAACGCGCCTTCGTCAACGCCGAAGGCCAGCTCTTTAACATGAGTCTCTCCAACACCTGTCTGGACTGCCATTCCAACAAGGCGCAGTTCTGTGACAGATGCCACGACTATGCGTCTGTGAGGCCCTATTGCTGGGATTGCCACATCGATAATCCAAAAGGAGAATAAGGTATGAATAACAGCAGAAGACGCTTTCTTCAGATAGCTGGCGTTTCCGCGCTGGGTCTTGGGGCAAAACCCGTGCTCAATGCCTTTGCTGCAGGTGAAGGCCAGGGGGCCGGCTTCCATGTGGCCAGGGGAGAAGACGCCCTGGACGCCAAACAATGGGCCATGGTCATCGATACCCGCAAGCTGCATTCGACCGCCGATCTGGAGCCGATCGTCGATGCCTGCCACAAGGTCCACAACGTTCCCACGGCCATCGTGAACAAGAACCATGAGATCAAGTGGATCTGGGAAGCGCATTACCACAATGCGTTTACCGATGACACCAACAATTTTCTCAATGAGGCGGTGGAGCACAGGCCGTTCCTGCTGCTTTGCAACCATTGCGAAAATCCTCCCTGTGTGCGGGCCTGTCCCACCCAGGCGACATTCAAGCGCGAGCGCGACGGCATCGTCCTCATGGACTTTCACCGCTGCATCGGCTGCCGGTTCTGCATGGCCGCCTGCCCTTTCGGTGCTCGCAGCTTCAATTTCAGGGACCCGCGCCCCTTCATCGAAGAAACCAACAAGGAATTCCCCACTCGCGCAAAGGGTGTGGTCGAAAAATGCAACTTCTGCGCAGAGCGGCTGGCCGTCGGTAAAATGCCCGCCTGTGTGGAGGCCTCCAACGGCGCCATTGCATTCGGCGATCTTTACGACGAGCACTCGGAGGTCCGGGAACTGTTGAAGGAAAACTACACCATCAGGCGGAAGCAGACTCTGGGAACAGAGCCGTCCGTCTACTACATCGTGTGAGGTGAGCATGCTTGAATTAGCCGTAAAAGGAAATAAATGGTACTGGGGATGGATGGTCGTCCTGCTGGGTGTGATCGGTGCCGGCTTCGGGCTCTATTTGATGCAGCTCAAGTTCGGTCTGGGTATCACCGGCATGAGCCGGGATGTCTCCTGGGGGTTTTACATCGCCAACTTCACCTACCTGGTCGGCGTGGCCGCCGGAGGGGTGATGGTGGTGCTGCCCTACTATCTGCATGACTACAAGGCCTATGGCAAGATCACCATCCTGGGTGAATTTTTAGCCATCGCCGCCATCGTCATGTGCCTGTTGTTCATCCTGGTCGACCTGGGGCAGCCCATGCGCGCGCTCAACGTCCTGTTGTACCCGACCCCCAACAGCGTTCTGTTTTACGACGCCATCGTGCTCAACGGCTACCTGTTCCTGAACCTGGTGATCGGATGGAACGTGCTGGAGGCCGAGCGCAACGGCGTGCACTACCAGAGCTGGCTCAAACCGCTGATCTACATCTCCATCCCCTGGGCGGTGAGTATTCACACGGTGACCGCCTACCTGTATTGCGGTCTTCCCGGACGCCACTTCTGGCTCACGGCCGTTCTGGCGCCGCGCTTTCTGGCATCGGCCTTCGCCGCCGGCCCGGCCCTGCTGATCCTGCTGTGCCTGTTCATCCGTCGTTTCACCAACTTCGATCCGGGCAGACAGCAGATTCAGACCCTGGCCAAGACCGTGGCCTACGCCATCTGCATCAATGTCTTTTTCTTCCTGTGTGAGGTCTTCGTGGCCTTTTACAGCCAGATCCCCGGTCACATGGACCACATCAAGTACCTGTTCGTGGGCCTGCACGGCCACGGCGTCCTGGTGCCCTGGATGTGGGCGTCCATGATCCTCATGACCGTCGGCATCGTGCTGACCGTTACCCCGGCCACCCGCAAGAACGAGACATCCCTGGCCATCGCCTGCATCGTGATCATTATGGGCACCTGGATCGACAAGGGCCTGGGCATGATCTCCGGCGGTTTCGTGCCCAACCCGATGCACGAGGTCAACGAATACATTCCCACCATGCCGGAGATCGGCATTACCTTGGGCGTTTATGCCATGGGCGCCCTGGTGTTGACCGTTTTGTATAAAATGGCCGTGGGTGTCAAGGAAGAGGTTCACGGCTGATCCCTTCGGCAA
>CAVPJR010000006.1:0-151260 GCA_963705435.1 uncultured delta proteobacterium
CATCTCGATCCGCTTCTTCTCCTGTTTGTAATGCTCGGGCCACGCTGGATCGTGACCCGCGAGCCGGACTTTATTTTTCTCGAGCCCCAAGGTGGTTTCGGAAGGCATGGCCACTCCTCGGCTTAGGGGTTGTTTGGGCCTGTGAGGCCTCGGATCAGGTCCCGGATCTCGTTGGAGGCGGCAAAGACGGACAGGTTGTCGACCTCGGGATCGGCGTAGTTGGTCGAGCCGAGCCGCAGGGACCGGCGGCGGTTTTCGAAGTGCTGGGTCACGTACTCCTCGAGAAGCTTGAGCACATCGATGAGGCGGCTGAGGCGCTTGTACTGCTCGAGCGCCGGCGTCTCGCCGACTTCGAGGTCGAGGAGCAGGTTGTTCGTGTCGACGAGCACGCGCGTCGAGTTGTCCCGCAGTAACAGGTACTCGTGATAGGTTTCGCGTACGCGTTTCCTCGCAGCCGCGCTTAGTGCTGCCCAGCCCCCGCTAAGGTCCGCGGGAGGGTTCGGGACAGCTCGGCAGCCACTCCAACATTCCTACCAAGGTCGCCGAGTCGAAGAAGCCCGCTGCCTCCGCGTCGCCCGCGGGAAGCGGGACCGAGGCCTTCAAGAACCTGAGTTCCGGATCCTCGGCGTGCTGGGTGACGCGCAGCTTGACGGTCACGTTGTTGCCCACGGCCGGGAGCTGGTCGAACTGATCAGGATTCCCTCGAACTCGACAGCTGGCGGATTCTCCTGGGGTGTGACGTGGAAGATCCCACCGGCTACCTCTCGGACCACGGTCCAGTCGTCGACGGCCGCCACGTGCAGGGTGTAGTGCGCGTTCGTGAACCGCGGCTC
Source organism: uncultured delta proteobacterium (assembly GCA_963705435.1). Lineage (GTDB taxonomy): Bacteria > Desulfobacterota > Desulfobacteria > Desulfobacterales > Desulfosarcinaceae > Desulfosarcina. The sequence continues at coordinate 834 of CAVPJR010000006.1, forward strand.
GAGTGCGACGGCCTGCAGGATCTCCGAGCCCAAAGCCTCCGACGTGTCCACCTCGACCTCGAAGTATGCGTATTTGGAGCGCAGCATCGAGAGGGCCCGGTTGAGGTCCAATACCGCGGGCGATCCCTTAACGCGGTAAACGGCGTAGTTGCCCACGTAGCCGAGCGAGCCGCCGGGATCGATGAGGTCCGTCAGGCGGAGCAGGGCGTCGGGTGACTCGTCGGGAACGAAGGTTCCCTCCCAGGGAGCAATCGTCGCCTCTTCGGTTGGCCCTCCATGTGGGACGAACTCCCAGTGCACAGGCACCATGACCTGGGCGAGTCGCTGAATGCGCTGGTCGTGGTCCTCGTGGCGCCAGATCGTTTTCATGTAGTGGAGGATGTTGGCGACAATGTGCTTCTGCAGCCGCGCCAACGCCGTCGTCCTGTGCAGCGTCTCCTGGTCGTAGTTCGTACGCTGGTCGAGCTTGCGCTCGTACTTCTCCTGCGCCACGCGGAAGACATCCGGCAGGTTGCCCGTGAACGTCTGGTATCCTTTCATGCCATCGATCGCGGCCGACATGGCGAGGCCGAACTTGTTGTCCTGAACGTCTGGGTCGGCTGGAGGTGCGGGAGGAGGCGTGGTCGCGATAAGAGCCAGATCGTCGGCGAAGCTGCTAGTCCGGCGGTGCCCGAGCGAGGATCCAGGCGTTGTCCTTGATCCAGTTCTCGTCGATCCTCCCGACGCTGGGCGGTGCCATGGGCACTGGAAGACGACGGACTCGACCTCCGCCAGTGTCGTCGTGATCTGGTACTGACGCTGGAGCTTCGAGTATACGTAGGTGACCGCGATCTCCTCGTTGGGGTTCGTGATCTCAGAGCTCGTGGTGAACTCGTCGGTGGCCTCCCGCTCGGTAGAAACGACGACCTTGGTCTCCCGGCGCATCTTGCTGCTGGTCTTGGCCATGGCCTCGTTGAGACGACTCTTCGTGTTCTTGGAGTTCGAGGCCGTGTCATAGGAGGTGCCGGCGGTAGCGGACACGCTCCCGAAACCGAAGGTCCCCGAAGCCGAGGCCTCCGCGTGGATGTTGAACGCCTCAGAAGCCTCCTCAACAACCTCGCTCGAGTCCTTGCTGGAGGTGGACGTCTCCCGCAACGTCTCCGTGGCTGTCAGGGCCTCGATGTTCCGGGTGAACTTATTGCGGATCACCGACTTGGTCGTGACCTTCTCGGTCTGCTTTGGTCCCAGGGGGATCGTCCGGACGAGTTCGCCCGGCTGCGTGCCGAGCCGGACCCACTTCTGGCGGTAGAGGACACGGAGACCGAAATTCACCTCGTCCTCGGGGAAGGGGGTGAACGGTAGCTCGGCCGGAAGGTCCTGAACGTCGAGCGAGACGTTTGCCCCGGGATGTTTCTCCTGGAAGATCTCGTGGATCCGGACGAAGCCCTGTGCCCAGTATCCGGGCGAGTCGAACGAGCTTATCAGGTCTTCGGGATCGTACCCGCGCAGGGCAGTCTCCACAGCGAAGTCGGACAGCACCTCGAGAACGTCCAGCCACTTGTCGCCGCTATACCCAGCGTACGGTGGGAAGAGCTTGATGTAGTAGTCGTAAAGAGACTCGGCGATGTACTCAACGAACAGCTCCTCCATCCTGTGGGTGAAGAGCTGCAGCATTGTCTCGACGTTGAGTGACATGGTAGGTGCCGAGGTTCGTCGTGCGAGGGAAATGGGAGAGGACCGCTTCCCAGAAGATCGTCCTCGTCGCCGCCAGCAACTGCTCGAGGTCGAACAGCGGGTTGCAGTTTAGGCCCCGCGCCCGATACGGATCCACCAAGAACTCGTAGTGGGGGAAGTCATAGTACGTGGCGTCCTCGATCTCGAAGGAGGAGAGCCCGAGGGGACTCTCGCCGCCTTCGCTCAGGTCGAGCATCTCGAGCGCCCGCTGCTCGATGCTCGCGGCTGCGGCCGAGCCGCTCTCGACGGGCGGCGGCATGGCGAGCGAACGGACGGGCATCCCCTCCGAGATTCGCTTTCGTGCGGTCAACTCTCGCACGGCGAGGGCCTCGACTCGCTTCCCCAGCGCGGCGAGTTCGTTGAGTTCTGAAGGCGAAAGCTCGGAAGCCTCGAGACGCTCGATGAGAGGTTTCGCCCGACGGCGGAGTCGCGATCTCTCCGTGAGTTCGTTGCGGATCATCGCCCGCATCGATTCGCCGAGGAGGTCGAGCTGTCGAGCCTGTTCCTCGTCGACATCGGCACCCTCCATGCGCTCAAGCAGCGTCTTCGCCTCCTTCAGCAGCTCCGCGTGCCGGCCCAGCTCCTCCTCATCCAACTCTTTGAGCGCCTTCTGAAGACCTTTGACTTTATTCTGGACGTCTTTCGCCGCTCGGGACTTCTCCACCAGCATGCGGATTCTCTCCCGGGACTCCTTGTCCATTTCGAGGAAGCATCTCATCTTTTCGGACAGGGCGGCCAGATCTCGAAGGTCTTCTGCTATCGGTTTCGACCGCGCCAGCAGCCTCGACCGCGCCTCCATCCCTTTCTCCACAAGCTCCCGTAGCTCTGCCCCCAGGAGATTGAGGTGTTGTCGCTCCTCGTCCGTTAGATCCTCCGGCTCGCGCAACCGCTCGGTCAAAGGGCGCGATTGCTCCTCCATGCGACGGAGGCGTCGGGCGAAGAGGGCCCGACGGGAAACGGGCGGCTCATAGGCGCGCAGGGTCGGGGGCGCCGACGGAACGGCTGCCTCCAGTCCCTGCTGCCCCTCTCGCCTCACGAAGTAGGCGCTCCCTGGCACTCGATATCGTCGTCGCAACCAACGATACCGCAGCTCGGCCAGTCCCGCAAGCACCCTCCGTCGCCGGCGCGCCGACGGCCCCGATACTCGCAGGGCGCCGACCTGCTGGGCCGTCAGGCTGACGAGAGGAATCGTCCTCCGAGGGCTTTTGGTCGAGTCCCCCACCTCGCGTTTCCCGAACAAACCGGCAAACGTCCTTGCGAACCAAGACGCTTGGGCCATGCCTCTCCTCCCTCTCGAAGGAGCGCCGCGAGGCGCTCCAGTTCTATCTTTGGCTCAGACTCGAGCTGTTGAGGTTTCTGTATTTCTGGTGTCCGGCCCTTTGCCTATATGCGTTTGTGATTGACCCTTTGGCCGTTGAGCCGACGGTTGAGCAACGCATGGATGCGACGATATCCATAAGAAGGTCTTTGATGAACCAACTCCAGGATCAAGGGCAGAAGCTGGCCAGCATCCGCTTTGTGATACGGACCGCGAACCGTTCCACTTTGCTTCTTTTGTCTTGTATAAAGCGCTGATCGAGACACCGAGAGTGCCTTGCTCATCGCTGTCATGGGGTATTGTCCTTGGGCGGCAACACAGGACGCCATATCAGTTTTTTTTGTGGGCAACTTCGATGGCCGATTTGAGAATCTCGGCCTACATGGTCTTTTTGCCCAACAGCCGCTGCAGCTCCCGCACCTGTCTTTCAGATGCTTGACCTCTGAGGCGGCCATCACGGATTCATTGGCTTGGATGGCCGAGAAGGCGCCCTCGCGATATTTGAATCGACGCTTGTTCGGCATGCGCCAGCATATCCTGCCTCGACGGCCCATCCATGACGACGGCAGCTAAAAAAAATGGAAATGTTGTTGTATGAACTTAAATAAGGAACGAGAATATCCCCGCCACCCTGTATTGACGCCATAGGGAACCTCCTATGGTTAATGTTTCAAACTCAAAAACTCAGCAGGTGGATCGATCAAAGAAACGCAGCAGGAGATGGCATGGCCAGCAAGACTTGATTCAGCAAATAGAGAACCGCTCCAAGACAGGTAGAGAGGTGGTTCATAATTCGTTAATAAAATTATAATCAAATCGATAGAATTTAGTCAATCATTATTGGGGGGCGGCGGGTGGTGATACCTAACCATTAAACCAAATATCAGCCAACTACAGGTGCTTTCCGCATCGTAGTACCCCACAAGAATGAAAAGTTAAAAAGAAAACCCGCTTTAATGATTGATTTTATCTTTTTTTTTATTATTATTCTATTCTTTTTACTTCACTATGTAGATAATTTTAATGGATCCATTTTTAACTATAGTAATCGGATTGTATTCAAGCAATAAAAGAGAAATCCTTCACCACCAACGACCTCCTTTGGCCTTGTTATGTAACATAACATATGTTATGTTACATGATTATGGCACGAGGTGATTCCGGTCGCATAGTTTTGGAAGTAGATCCTATCGTGAAAAAACGCCTATATCAGGCGCTTGATAGGGAAGGGATTACTCTAAAAGACTGGTTTTTAAAAAAAACATTGGAATACGTCGACGCTCATTACCAACTGAAACTTTTCGATGACACAATTAATTTGTACAAATAAAAGTCTATGAACTTTAAAGAATTTGAATCTGCAGAAAAGCTGAGGGGGTGTTATTATACAGATTCAGATATCGCCTCTTTTTTAACAAGGTGGGTATGGCAGATAAAACCTAAAAGTATTCTTGAACCAAGCTGCGGCTATGGTGTTTTTCTTGAAACCACTGCACAATTATTGACAAAGAATTCAGCGCTCAAATCGCTCACTGGATTTGAGATAGATTCAGAAGACGCAAAAGAAGCTCTTAGCCGAGCAAACTTATTAAAGGATATAGATGTTGATATAAAACAACAAAATTTTTTAAGCTGGGCGTTGGGCAATTTCAGTGAAAGATTACTAAAAAGGACTCCATGTTTCGATGCAGTATTGGGAAACCCACCTTTTATTCGGTACCAATATCTGGATAATTACTCGCAGGTTTGCGCAAAAGGTATATTTGAAGCTTTTAATTTAAAATTTACCATGCATACAAATGCCTGGGTACCTTTTGTTATTTCTTCGATAGCTTTATTAAAGCCAGGCGGTCGTCTCGCCATGGTCGTACCCTCCGAAATTTTACATGTACTGCATGCTTACTCGCTAAGGTTTTTTTTAACATCCCAGTGTTCCAAAATACTTATCTTTGATCCGGAGGAACTTTGGTTCAAAGATGTTTTACAAGGAGCAGTCTTACTTCTAGCGGAAAAGAAAGTATCGACGGATGTTGAATCAAGAGGTGTTGCAATAATTCGTACAAAAACTCGATCTTTCTTAAAAGACGATCCTGAGTCCTACTTCAAGGAAGCTAATTATGTTAATGGTGAGGTTTTATCAGGTATAAAATGGATGCGAGCATTGCTTACAGACAAGGAACGCAGTATTGTAAATGCAATCACCAAATCTGACAAAGTTTTTCAATTCAAAGATATTGCAGATGTTGATGTAGGTATAGTTACAGGGGCAAATAAATTTTTTTTGGTTAACGACTCCGTAGTAGATCGATATGACCTTTCAAATTGGGCACATCCAATGTTTGGTCGGAGCGAACATGTAAAAGGAGTTGTCTACGACAATAAAAATCATTTAAGTAACAAAAAACGAGGACTTCCAACTAATTTTATTTGGTTCCGTGAAAATGATAAAAAACTAAATGGTTTACCAAAAGAATACATTTCGTTAGGTGAGCGAGAAGCGTTTCATAATCGATACAAGTGCAGAATAAGGAATCCATGGTATGCTGTTCCATCTGTATATGCCTCACCAGTAGGCATGCTCAAAAGGTGTCATGATTACCCAAGGTTAATATTTAATCGTATTAAAGCACTAACTACAGATACCGCCTACAGAATAAAAACAAAAAGTGGAACTTCACCAACAAGATTGGTGTATTCGTTTATAAATAGCTTAACCGCACTATGCTCTGAGCTTGAAGGAAGGCACTACGGAGGGGGTGTTTTGGAATTAGTACCATCTGAGATAGAACGTATTTATATCCCATTACCACAAGTACAGATCCAATTACATCAGTTAGATAATGATATAAAAAATGGTATTAATTATAGCGATCTATTGCCGAAACAAGACGAAACACTACTAAAAGGCGTGGGCTTGAACGCGAACGACAGAGATATAATCTATTCTGCTTGGTTGCGACTTCGAAACAGGCGACAACGAAATGGAAAATAGTTATCTTAAACTATTTCGATAAAAAAGGGATCATTTGACTTTGGAGCTGGACCATATAATTTGAAAGTTTTTCCAGTTATATTTGCTTGACGAATTTGAGCACTAACTTCACCCCATGACAACAAAGTAGTGTAGTTATTTTGGCTTGCTTCTCCAGAAGGTTTATGTCGTATTGTAAGCTTATGCGTTCCTAACCTATTACCATCAATAGTAATATCAAAATCTACCTCTGCCACCTCGACTAAGGGGTGCTTTTTTTCTACTGCCCAAACCAGAGAACCAAAAATATCATTCCGAAAGTAGCTGGTCTGGTCAATAACCTTACCTTTTATTTTCCAACTGGCCTTTGTTAATCTTAATCCGCCTGTTGGGGCTGTGTTTGTGTTAACCTGCTGAGCGTCAGATTTTGGTAAATTCACTTTTTTCCAGAGTATCGGTCCGTATTTTTGGGGTTTAGCTGAAGGCTTTGAATCTTTGGTTTCTTTTTTTTGGGGTCTTCTTTTTGTTTTTATCGTTTTAGGCGCCTTGAATGGCACTGTTGCACTAAATTTTTTACCTTTAAAATTTTCTAATGCCGCTTTTAATTGTTCGCTAATTTCACCGGAACCCCTTTCATCAGAAGTAGGCTCTTCGACATCAAGCTTATCATTATGTGATTTGAGTAATGCTCTAAACTCTTCAAGTGTTACAGTGGTCACTCTTTTTACAAAACCTTGTCCGTTTTTCATTCTTTTTCCTGCCAATAAGTTTCAAAGTTTTCTATTAAACTATCATAACACTTTAGGTGTTCATCTTTTATAAAATTGAGATCAAGAATTACATTTGCTTCAACATTGTTCCAAAATCCACCAGAAGTCCAGTTTGACGAACCAATTATAACTTTTGCACCATTATCATTCGAAAAAATATAAATCTTTGGGTGAAAAGTCCTATTATTTTCTTCATGGTAGAGGTAAATTTTTACATCTCCGTGATGCTCTAAACTTTGTAGCAAATTCTCTATCGCAACGTATTCCGTACCTTTAGCATTGCCCCCAAAAGTGTCAGCACCTACTGTAATTCTTATACTACCACCGTCTAAGGCAAACTTTTTCATGACTTGCAATAGGTCCGGATAGTTACCTGACTGTTTAGCAAAAGCGACAGCAGCAAAAAAGTTTTTCCATTTACCCGTCTTAAACTGATTAATTAATATATGTAGAAGTGATTGATCATTTGCGGTAGCATAAGGAAGGAAAAGTAAATCAACGTTTGCTTGCATTAAAATTACCTCAAAATTGGTTTCCTTTGTAAGCTGACAATGGACCTTCTGACTTAAAACTTCCAAAAAAGCCATCCATTTACTGCAGACTTACAAATCGCCCGCGCTGCTGCCGACATGCTTTTGTAAAGCTTGCCTCTAAATTTTACCGCTCTTGAGTCATTTGCGGTCTCATCCTCTACTATTTTAGCTTTATAAATTTGACCATAGTATTTCCCTGTCAAATTCGTTCCAATAGGTGGCAATTCGCGGCGGAAATTTTTTAGCGTTTTTCACAGCTTTCTTTGAAGACATGACCCCCCACATTATATAAAATTTTGGATTATTAATTTGGAATTAATTACATATGGTTATCAATGATGTCAATCCGAAATTGATGAAAAACTACATTGTTGGTTAATAGGAACACCCGTTATAGATAACAAAAAATTTAGGCTTTTTTACTTGAAGCAAATTCTGTTCATATAAAAGATTGATATTTAGATGGAAATAATAAACATATTCAGCCATCAATAGCCATTAAATTTGAAAATAAAAAAGGAGTCCAGCAATTTGCTGTAACTCCCTTAATTTACTAATGGTGCCGAAGGGGAGACTCGAACTCCCACAGGGGAACCCCTACTAGACCCTGAACCTAGCGCGTCTACCAATTCCGCCACTTCGGCACGTTTCAGCCTGATTTCAAAAAGGTTGATTTCAAACTGAAGATGCATTAACTATATTTTTTTGTTTTTCGTGTCAAGCCCATTTTACGGTTAATCAAAAGATCATGAAAATCATACAAGACATCGAAACCATAAAAGAACCTTTCAAATCCGCCGTGATTACCATCGGCAATTTCGACGGCGTTCACATCGGCCACCAGGCCCTTTTCCACGAGGTGATCCAAAGGGCCGAGGCCATGGACGGCACGGCCGTGGCCATGACCTTCGATCCCCATCCCATCCGGGTGATCACCAGAAACGGGCACCCGCCCCTGATCACCCTGTATGAACAGAAAGCGGAACTGATCGAAAAGGCCGGCATCGACGTGCTGATCTGCATCCCTTTCACCATGGAATTCGCCGCGTTGTCGGCGCGAACCTTCGTCGAGGAGATCCTGGTGAAACGCATCGGGATGAAGGCCATCGTCGTCGGCCAGGATTATACCTTCGGCAACAATCGTGAAGGCAATGTGGATCTGCTGCGGCGATACGCCGAGGAGCTGCGCTTTACGGTGATCGTGGCGGACTGGATCCAGTCGTCCACCGTCGACAACGACCGCATCAGCAGCACGGCCATCCGGGAGCTGGTCATGGACGGCCGGATCGAAAAAGCCGCCAAGATGCTGGGCCGCAACTACCAGATCCGCGGCACCGTGGCCCACGGACGGGACCGGGGCGGAAAACTGCTGGGCATCCCCACCGCCAACATCAACCTGCAGGATGAACTGTGCCCCAAGGTCGGCGTTTATGCCGTAATCGTCCACTATGACGGGCAGCGCTATCCGGGGGTGGCCAACATCGGCTACAGCCCCACCTTCGACGACCACATATTTACCGTGGAAGCCCACATCCTGGACTTTAAAAAGGATATTTACGGCCAGAAAATCATGGTCAACTTTGTCCAGCGCTTAAGGGACGAAAAGAAGTATTCCGGCATCGCCGAACTGGTGGAGCAGATCGAACAAGATATAGCCGAAGCTCGCATAATCATGACCCATAATTTCGAAACCTGATATCCCATCATGAGGTATATATACAAAAATAATAGCTACCGTTACTCCCGGTCACGCCAAACATAATGCCCAACAAGGCACGTCTATCGTTTATCATCAAAGGAAACTTTATTCGGGGCTTACTTTGAATGTATTTGATAACATCCGCGTGTTCGCGATTTCAAAACTGGGCTGGATCAAGCAGCAGCAAAAATAGAGCAAGAACAGGACCGTGAGACCCCTCGCGAAAACCTGGACCGGGAGAGCCACTACGTCTGGGGTAAGCGTTACCTGCTCACGGTCATCGAGGACGACCAGGCACCATCCGTTGAATTGGAACATGGCCAGATGCTATTGCGTGTTCGCCAAGGCACCGATGAAAAACGACGGCAGGCAGTGATGGAGGGATGGTATCGTGAACGGACCCCCCGCTCGCTCCAACCTGGCGCACATCAACGCTGCGATCCTTGTAGGTGAAGCTCGAGTTGCGCGCGATCACAAACAGCCATCTCAGCCGCGAGAGGCCGGTGAGGATGTCTTCGACGATTCCATCAGCGAAGTACTCCTGCTCCGGGTCACCGCTCATGTTGGAAAACGGGAGGACGGCGATGGACGGCTTGTCCGGCAGCGGTAAGGCGCAGCCCAGGGCGGGCGCTACCTTCGACTCCACCAGCGTTCGGAGGCGATAGATGCGCACCGGACGCGCGATGTTCTTGAGCTCATGCTCGCCTAAATCCTCTAAGGCATAGTCGAGACGGTCGCGAACCTGGTCGTGGACCGCTTGCGAAACAAGCACGCCGCCAGGTTCGGCGAGCCCTTCGAGCCTCGCCGCGACGTTGATGCCGTCACCGTAGGCCCGGGCCTCGTCGTGGATGACATCCCCGAGGTTGATGCCAGTGCGGAACCACATCCAGCGATTCTCGGGTGCATCCTTGTTGCGTGCTTCCATGACGGTTTGGATCTTGACTGCGCAGTGGATAGCGCCGATCACGCTGCGGAACACGGCGAGGATGCCATCGCCGGCCGTGTCCATGATTGCGGCCGCCGTGGCGGGCCACCACCGGCAGGATTACGGCCTGGTGGCCCTTGAGGTCGTGGACCGTGGCGGCTTCGTCCTGGCCCAAAAGCCGACTGTAGCCGGCGATGTCGGCGGCATGAATGGCAGCGAGCCAGCGCTTGATTGAGGGTTTTTCGTTCATCACTTGCTCTTTGAGGGTATCAGCTTCGCCACGGCAGGCTGGCAATTGCCGGGGAGGACCGTTTGACAGGCTGTTGAACCGGCAACAACACCACGAGAAAAAAAACAAATCAATGATGGCACTGCCCAATCAAAAGGGCATCACATAGTTCGCTCCGATAATATAGAGCGGTTGATCTTTCTGTGAACTTTCGTGACACCATTTAACCGTCACCATGCTGATGGATCGCAACTGAAAGTCTGCAACACCTTCTGCGAACAAATGGCAATCATTTGATGCCTTAAACAGGATGGTTGTGCCGGGAACCATTTTCGTTTTTGTGGTAAAGCAAATCCCCTGTTCGCTGAAATTAAGCAGGTGGGCATCAAATTCCCTTGACGTCCCTATAGAGGAATGCAGGGTGATTGGCCCCTCGATTAAATGACGGTCAGAAATGCGTTTTTCAATATGATTGGCCATGAGGACCTCCTTTCCGTCAAAAACCCGGTATCACCCAACCACCTGTTCATAACGATACATGCGGATGCGCCGGAAAAGCCCGTAATACGATTGTCGCTACGGCACTCAAAACATCGAGTCACGAACGCTTATGTCACGCGAACGACCAAGGGGGAACTATTCGGCTGGAACAGAGGGGAAATGGTTCTAAGAGCAGATCATACCGAATTGTCGTTACATACTCATTTTCCACTTTCCAGGATGGAATGTCAAATCCAATCATCCTGGGAAACCGCAGGGAGGTATCCTGGGCCAAACGCCTTCAAGTGCGGGATATTTGCTGTATCGACAATTATACAAAACAAGACAGCTTCCCGAACCCCAATTGATCTTTCTACCATATCTCACTGATTAATCATCGTTTGTTTTGATTTCCTCAGAGATTTCTAGATGTATGAAGTGAGAAAAATCTGGTGATACATTGATTATTAACAGGGCGGCCAAATTACAGACAACACATTTTGGGGATGTCAGGTCAAGTGAATCTTGTATTGAAGGGTTGGTCAGATGGACGCCCTGAGCCTGTGGATAAACGCCGGTGTCGTACCGCAGCAGCCACCCACGATGTCGACGCCAAGCGCCTTAATTTTTATTATGTTTTTGGCAAAAAGGATCTCATCCTCGGGATAGAATGCAGTTCCATCGGGCCTGGTTTGGGGCATGCCTGCGTTGGGCTGGACGATGACGGGAATGTCAACACTCTCTCTGATCTGCCTCGCCAGACCGATCATACGGTCACTGCCCAATGAGCAATTGGCACCCACTGCTGCCGCACCTGCATCCCGAAGTTGTTGCATGCTCGCTTCAACCGGATTGCCCATCAAGGTAAAAAAACCCTTTTTCGTTTGATTGAACGTGAGGGAACAAAAGACCGGTTTTGAAGAGACCGCCTGCACCGCCTCCAATGCAGTGATGGCTTCGTTAAGGTCAAAGATGGTTTCGATAAGAAACAGATCCACACCGGCTGCCTCGATAATTCCGGCCTGGTGGACATAGATGGCTTTGGCCCTCTCTACGGTCATGCTGCCCATGGGGGAAAGCATTTCTCCCACGGGCCCTAAATCCCCTGCTACGTATTGTCCCGGTTTCGCCGCCGCCTTTGCGTGCTTAACCGCTTCGGTGTTAATGAGCTCAACACCCTCCTTGATGCCCATTTTTTCCAGCTTAAAGGATGAGGCGCCAAACGTATTGGCGGTTGCCACATCCGCCCCCGCATCAAAATATGCCTGATGTATTTCCCGTATAACCTCAGGGTGGTCAATATTCCATTTTTCTGCGCAATCGCCCCCCTTGAGACCCCGGGAAATAAGCATGGATCCCATGCCTCCATCCAATACAACCCCTTCGTGTTTTACTTTTTCCAAAATTTTCATGTGATTTCGCCTTTTTTAAGGTTCTGCCCGTCTGAGCGCGCGAATATGTTGGTCATTTTTAGTTGATCAAGGCATCTCGCCTTCCGGGACTATGGGATTTTTCGGGGCAAAACCAATCTGACGGGAGCGATACGACCATGCTTGGCCTCTTTTTTTACCGCCCTGATTTTGGGTGCGCCGAAGGGGTAGATCCTGAACATCAGGTAGAGGTTCTCGAAAATCGTCAACCACCGGGCAACCGTTTTGTGGGAAACCTGCAGATCCACGCGAAGCGCGTTGATGGACAGGGGCGAACCCACCCGTTCCGGCAGGCCGATGGCCAGGTTTTCCATAATCCCGATGTCCTTGACCCGCTCGAGGTCCTGAAGATCCTCTCGGATAAGCCGGGACCGACACTCCCGGCTCCACCGCCTGGTTTCCTTTTCGGAGGCGGCCCCAAGGGGGTTCGGGACCCCCCCCGTACACGAACAGGTTTTTCAAGTCGCCACGAGAGGACGATTTCAGTTCGACCAGGGTCAGCGGGTACATCCGGTAAAAAGGGTAACGGCCCTGGAGAGAATCACCTCCGTGCCGATAGTGGTCCAATCTGGCGCTTCCCGTACACATGACCCTCACTTCTGGATGGCGCTTGTCAAACAGGCCTTTCACCACCTGCCGCCAGCGGGAATATTGGGGATTTCATCAAGTGCCACCCAACCCGCTCCGGTTGGAAACCGCTCCCGGAATCTGCTCGGGATCCTCAGCCGCATCCCACATCCCAGTACAGATAACGCTCCCCGGGGACATCATTTTTCTCGAGCAAGGCTTTGGCAAAGGTGGTTTTGCTCACCTGCCGGGGACCGGCGAGAAACACCATTTTTTTCTCAAGGTCCAGTTCGACATGCCTCTCTAAATTACGGGGCAAATATTCCACACTTTTCACTTTAAGGCCAAAATAATGGCCACCTATTTTTCCTTAAGTCAAAATAACCCGCGTTTTTTAATTGTGTCAATGGGCTTGAATGCGGAAGGCCGGTACAAAAGCGTCGGGTTTGATATAGCGCTCTCGGAACGATTTGCGATCTTTGAGGCCAGTGGCATTTTGGAGCTGTGCCCGGCTCATCTCACCATCTAATACTGCCGACAAATTGTCGACTTGGGGGTGACTTGGGGAAACCGTTAAAGTCCTAACATTTTCTTGGACAATCCATGCAACTCGGCGTTGGCCAACAGTCCGGGAAAGGCTTCCCAGAGCCGCGTGTCAGTGCGTTTCACAACCGCTGCCAGGATTTCGTTGACGTCAGGCGCTTCGCTTGGCTCAAACATCGGAAAGCCAAGTTTCGACAAGCTGTTTAAGAGCTTTTGGTTAGTCATAAAGCCCCTTTTCCCGCAATAACAAAAGAATGAAATCGACCTCCTTGGTCGATAGTTTCATTTTTGATTTTTCTATCAATCTGGGTGGAAAGAGGTATTGTTTATTGAACAGTCCTTTATTGGGTGCCCCCATCTCCCAGCTTTGAGTTTTGAGAACTTCGATAAGAATTCTTCTATCGACAAGCGCTTGTATTATGGTTGATTGACATTTGGGCTGAGCCCAAGATAAATTCATAGTATCCGGATAATGCGTTAAGTTCTATAGGAATTATTAAAGATTCAATTTATGATTGGTGCTATTTCACCGACGATACGGTTCCTGCAGTCGCAATTGCAGATGCCATTCTTACTGGGCGAACATACCGGCAGTCTTTTCAAAAAATCGGCAGGATGTAACCATGGTTTCGAAAGGCGTTCACAATGGATACAAAATCTTCTGAGTTTCACAGATCGGTCTACCCAAAGTGGAACAACTGCTGGCTCGCCACCGTAGCGCTATTACTACTGCTAATGCTGCCGATGACGGCTTCAGCGGCTAGCTTTTGGTGCATTTGGTTTCCTTGGTGGCCCCTATGCAACAATAATGAGAATCCTTTATCCGGTTGCGGTGAACGACTGACCGAAGTTTCAGGATTCGGCTCCAATCCTGGCAACCTAAAAATGTGCACGTATGTGCCGGAGAATCTCGTAACATCGCGGCCACTAGTCGTAGCATTGCACGGCTGCAATCAACAAGCTGCGGATTATGATGACGAAACGGGCTGGATCAAATTTGCCGATAGGCACCAATTCTCGCTGCTGTTGCCGCAACAAAAGGATGCCAACAATATATCAAAATGTTTCAATTGGTTTGAGCCGAATGACAGCGAGCGCGACCAGGGTGAAGCCTTGTCGATTCAGCAAATGATTGACAAGATGGCGTCCGATCCCGGCCTCGACCCACAAAAGGTTTATGTTACCGGGTTGTCGGCAGGTGGTGCGATGGCTGTCGTAATGCTGGCGGCTTATCCGGACGTGTTTGCTGGTGGTGCGATTATTGCGGGTATTCCATACAAATGTGCCACGAATGTTGGGGAGGCCATAGGAGAATGCGGAGTCAGTTTAGTGCCGAGTCAGCTCGTTCCGATGAAGGATTTAAGCCCTGATGCCTGGGGCAGCCTGGTTCGCAATGCATCGAGCCACAATGGATCGTTTCCACGCGTTTCCATTTGGCAAGGCACGAACGACACCACCGTCAACCCTGCGGACCAACAAGAGTTGGTGGACCAGTGGACCAATGTACTAGGAATCGACCAGACACCGGACATAGAAGACACGATCAACGGCCATGAGCACAAGCTTTACAATAACGATAACGGCGACACACTGGTCGAAACAATCCTGATCAGCGGCATGGGCCATGGTATGCCGATCGATCCGGGTGATGGAGACGACCAATGTGGCGCGGAAGGGCCCTTCATGTTGGACGTCGGAACTTGCTCCAGCTTCCACATTATAAAATTCTGGGGACTCGATGATCAGTAGCGCAGGACTACTGTTAATGATGAGGGAGTTTCGTTGAAAAAAGTGTCCACCCGGCGAGGAATCGTCGGATAATTTATAGCAACAACAAACGCTAACGCCCATAATCAAGAGCATTTTAGCCTTCCTCGTTTATTTCGTCGCGTTTGTCCTCATCCTCCGTGCAATGGAAATCAACCCGATGCCTTTTCTGGCTGGCGCCGGTCTGCTGGGAGCGGTGATCGGACTCGGGGCTCAGCCGATAATCAATGATATTGTATCCGGATTTTTTATCTTATTCGAGCAGTTGTTTCTGGTCGGAGACTTTGTGGAAATCGGCTCAGCTCGAGGAACAGTGGAGTTGATTGAAATTCGAACCACGCGGATCAGAAATCCTGATGGGCAATTGCATATCTTGCGTAACGGGAACATCAATCAAGTGGTCAACTACTCAAAGAAATTCAGCCATGCTGTCGTCGAAGTAGGTGTCGCTTATGAATCCAACCTGAATTAGGTGTATCAAGTTCTCCACGATATTGGCCGGAAAATGAAAGATAGCGATCCCAATATTCTTGAACCGCTGAGCGTCAGAGGTCTAAAACATTTTGGAGAGTCGGACCTTCTAATACGCACACGAACCAAAGTTAAACCCGGTTGCCATCGGGAGGTTGCATTTAAACTGCGGAGATTAATTAAGGAAACATTTGAAAAAGAAGGTATTGAAATTCCCTTTGCACGGCGTGTACTTATTTTTAAAAATGGTGAAACACAGAGTGATAAACTGCCCCAAGAGACTTAACACCAACCAACAAAAAATTTGGATGCCGTTAATATAGACCCCAAACCAAGTATCTTGGTAAGCCTTTTCTATTTCTTTATAATTGGTTAGCATGGCCCGTCCCTCGGAACTCTCTAAGGCCTGCTTTTAGGCATCTTTTCCTCCTTTTGCAAAGTTACGGTATGTTACCGCGATCCCGGATCCTCTTTATCCTTACGGGTTAACTCAGCCCATGTCCATTTCAGCACGGCTTCTGGTATCCGGGCCAAATGGTTTAAATAAAACCAGAAGCTGCGGCAGCAAGGTCAGAGCGGCAATCAGGGCGATTAACATAGCCATGCTGGTAAATAGCCCGAAGTAAATAGTGGGCCAGAAGTTGGAGAGAACCAAAATCGAAAAGCCGATAATGATAGTCACAGAGGTGTAATACATGGCATGGCCGATGGTGTTATGACAGCGGTGGAGAGTTTTATAGTAATCACCATCGGTTACAATCTCCTTCCGGAACCTGTAAATATAATGAATGGTGTCGTCCACGGCAATACCGATGCTGATGGCCGCAATGGTAATCGTCATCATGTCCAAAGGAATGGTCATCCACCCCATCACGCCCAAAACTGCGCCGGCTGAAAAAAGATTAGGGAAAAGCGCGATCAAAGCCACTTTTATCGAACGAAAAAGTAAAAGAAACATCACCAGCAATGCCAGCGCCACAAAACCCAAGGTTTTGATTTGGGATGCGAAGAGGCTTTGCAGCATATTGTTATACAACACCATGGTTCCTGACAGTTTCACCTTGTCCTTTTCTATTTTTAATTGGTGAACAAGATCATGATCTATTTTCTTGAGTAAGTCGTTGCGCTTTAACGATTTCATCGAATCAATGATTCGCAGGGCAAATCGAGCTTCACTGTTCTCAAAGGAAACAAACGGAAACAACATAAGGTCTTTGTACTCGTCGGGCACCTTGGTGTAAAGCACCGCCATTTCGATGCTATCCAATGACTGGCCATCGTTGAGCCTGCGCCCGATCTTCAGCAACGTTCCCAAGGACAGCACCTTGCCTGTCTCAGGAAGTTCATCGAGATAATCATGAACTTTCTCAACCATTTCCATGCGATCATCCATGAACCAGTATTTATTGTAATCTTCCTCTTGGGTAGCATCGTCAAAAGGGTCGAAAAATTCCTCATCTTCCTGAGCAAATTCAGCTTCCAGGTCAATGGATTCGAATTGGATGATTACATCCAAAGGGGTGGTGCCGCCCAGTTGCTGATCAATGGCCGCCATACCCTGATAGATTTCGGTGGATTTTTTAAAATAATCGATAAAGCTGTTTTCCACTTGTAGACGGTAGATGCCCATCACGGCTAAAACCGAACAAATGCCGGTGATAATCAAAATCATCTTGCCATGGGATTCGGTGAACCGAGCTAAAAAACCGGTTAGGGAAAATCTGAAATATTTTGGCTCCGTTGGCGGATTCGGCTGTTTGAGTAGCATGAGGCCGGAGGGAAACAATAAAAACGTCAGGCCCAACGATAATAGAATACCGATGCTCATCATCCATCCGAAATGAATGACGGGCTTGATGTCGCACAGCAACAGGGAACCGAACCCGGCAATGGTGGTTAGCGCCGCATAAAGGCAAGGGACGAACTTGGTGCGGATGGTCTCTTTGACAAGTGTGCGGTGGTCGGCCTGGGGAAGCGTCAATTGAAACTCGCGATATCGCACCACTAGATGGACCACAATAGCCAGGGTGATGATCAGCTGCAGGGACACAAAATTGGAGGAAATCACCGTCACATCCCAGTCGAAAGCACCCAATACACCCATCATGCAAATGACGGACAGAAAGCAGCAGAGCATGGGCATCATAATCCAGCGAAAGTTCTTAAAGATGATTCCCAGCATGAGAACAAGGAGTAAAAATACCCCCACTCCGAACATTTTAAGATCATTTTTTATAAACGTGATCATATCGTCTGCAATCATGCTGATGCCGCCCAAAAAGAGCTGGGCCTGCGATCGGTATCGATCCATGATCTCCCGAATCGCTGCGATGTTTTTATGCTGGATGTCATTCATCCGGATTTGGTGGGTACGGATTTTACCTACCACGGCGTTGAGATGCGCGGCGTCTTCTTGAGATAATCGATCCTGTGCCTTTTGATCCAGATAGCCATTCCGCGTGGCAATTAAATCGTTATAAATCGGGTCGGATTTCAGATTGACGACAAGGGCCGTGGTACGCAGATCTGGACTGACCAATAAATCCCGATAGAAAGGGCTTTCCTTCAACTCGGTTCGGGCCAGGTTTTTATCAATGGTGGGTGAGTTCAGGTTGGGAAGATCATTGGAGATGTCTTCATAAGAAACGGGCGGGCTTTCCAGCAGGGGGACATCCAGTATGGTGAGAACCGAATCCACCCAATCCAGTTCGGTAAGGTCCTTTCGCAAACGGCCTAATGTTTCAAGGTTATTCTGCTCAAGCAGGTCGTCATTTTTAGGTGTATAGGAAATAAGCAAAAAATTATAAACGCCATACCGTTCGCTGATCTGGCGGGCGTAGCGTAAGTCCTTGTCATTTTCAAGTAATAGGGCATCCGCCGATGCGTCTATCCGGAAGTCCTTGGCGTTATATCCCAATACAGCGATGATAACGATTAAACAAAAAAGAACAGCAACAGGACGGTCTAAAAAGGTTTTGCCGTACCAGCGGGTAAACGTATGAGAGATTTTTGTCATGGAAGCTGAATCCTATTATGGGAAATCAGAAAAGAACGTTTTTCCTGCATCGGCATGCATGGAACAGACCTCAACCAATGGCACAGACCATCAGCGCAGTCAATTAACGCATATCGCCTTCCGGGATTCTGGTTTCTTTCCGATGCCAATCCAATCTGACGGGAGCGATACGACACCGGCAGGGACCATTTCCGTAAACTCAGTCATGGTTGGGTCAGGCATATTTAAATAAAATCAACAAACTGTTTAAACTGTGATTTTCGACCTCGAAAACATCGTTTTAAGCCTTAAATATTGCCCTATTTTTATCCTAAACCCCTGATAATCGTTCATCCAGCTTGGTCCGACCCCGGATCACACCCCGGATCACCCGGATCAACAGTTGGTTAGCGTGGCCCGTCCCTCTGAACCGACGATTCTTTCCGGCTTTTAATAATGACAACTCAATAGATCAGACAACCAATGATCGAACCTAAAATAGCATGGTTATCTCAGTCTTTCTTTAAATTTCTTCCCAATGCTCCACGCTTTGGCAACTGGTTTTCCAAGACTCCAATACGCTGTATCTGGTTGCGAAAGAATAAATGGCTTCATTTTCCCAAAATCCAATTTGCCATCGGTAAGAAAGCTCTCTTCTGTGTATGTTCCAACGATCTCACCGATGAAAATTTCATTCGACCCGCTCACAACAGTATCCACCAATTTACATTCAATGCTGAGTGGGCATTCCCTAATCAGCGGGGCTGTCTTCAGTTCCCCATAGTACACATCAAATATTTCTGATTTATCAGTTTTCTTTCCTGTTACCATTCCGCAAAAATCTGTAATTTCCACCATATCTTCAGAAGGTAAAGAGAGACTGAAGGTTTTGTTTTCTTTAATTCCTGGATTGGTGAAATGACCTTTCCCCAGAGCTATAGCGATCCTGGGTGGTTTATAGCTGACCATGGTGAACCATGCTACAGCCATGAAATTCGTTTTACCGTCTACAATAGTTCCTACAATGGAAACAGGCATGGGATATGCCGGGATAGTTGATCCAAGATTTATCTTATCCATTAGTTGTCCTCCTTTAGTATTTTAAAAAACATCAGCGCGATGCCGAATACAAACCCCACTATCGGAAAGATATATTTTATGCTCCGTTCTTTAGATCCTGATTTACCAGTCAAGACCCGTCCTCTTTGTTTTTGGAAGGACATGGGGTCAAGTCTCCACATTACACATTATCCCAATTAGAGTATATTTGACAAAATGCATTTAGCAACTAATTTCACTGGTGTTATTAGTGCAACCCATAAAGCGTAATAAAGAGACTCAATCTTCATGAACAGGGGGCCATTATGAGCAAAGATGAAATGCCACATGAGGGACATGAAAAACATCTATGTTACCTACACGGTGAAGGGCTTTTAAAAAATAATATTGAGGAGTGGAAAAAATTGGTATCAAATGGGCAAAATGTTTGTGGTGGTTGTGGTCGTGTAGCTAAAAGCTCTGAAAATCTTTGTGATCCACAAAAGCTATAATTCCATTACAGTTGGTTAGCGTGGCCCGTCCCTCGAAACTATATTCGATCTGAGTTGGGCAATTAAAGAATCCCTGCCAATGCCGCTGACGCAGCGGTGTGAAGCACCATATCGGCAATCCCGTCCAGCGGGGTTCGATCTTTATTGATGATGATGAGCGTGGCCCCGTTTTGCTTGGCCAGGGTGGGTAAGGACGCTGCCGGCTGGACCACCAGGGAACTGCCGACAACCAGAAAAAGATCACAGCTCCGGCTGGCTGTCACAGCCCGGTCCAGCACATCCCGGGGCAGCGACTCGCCGAAAAACACCACATCGGGCTTGAGGGTTCCCCGGCATGCCGGGCAAAGGGGCGGACACTGATCCGCAAGCATGCCGAAGACCTCGTCCATGGAATAATCGAGCCTGCATGTCAGGCATTTAATCCGCCGCGTATTGCCATGGAGCTCGAGTACATTCCGGGAACCGGCCAACTGGTGAAGCCCATCGATATTCTGGGTGATCAGGCAACTCAAAAGGCCTTTTTCTTCCAGTTCAGCCAGTCTTTCGTGGGCCGGATTGGGTCTGGCCGCTGAAATGATCGGATACCTGATATCCTTAAAAAAGTTCCAGTAGTACGTCGGTTCTTTAAAAAAATGGTCAATACTGGCAAACTTTGCCGGGTCATACGTTTTCCACAACCCATCATCACCGCGGTACGTTGGGACGCCGCTTTCAGCTGAAATCCCCGCACCGGTAAAAACGGTGATGGACGTTGCAGCGTCAATGTACGGCTTTAGCATTGTTGTATTATCATTGCGCATCGTGGCGTCGTTCATGAATTTGACACATCCATTCACCTTGCCGCAGGAACACCATATGATATAGGCGTCGTCTTTGTAAATGCAGCGTGTTGCAGCGGTTTCATTCCGTATCGGCGACAGTCATCGTTGTAGATAACGAATTGTCCCCAAAAGGCCTTGCCGCTCATGGCCCGCAATACTCGCCCAAACTTCCTTTTTCGACCTTGAAAACATCGTTTTAGCCCAAGATATGGCCCAACTTTTGTCCTGAAGCCTTGAGAATCGTTCATCCGGCTTGGTCCGACGCCAGATCTCCTTCGTCCAAATGAAAGGTTGTCAATAAATATGCGATCTGACCCTATTTAATTTTTTCACGCAAAGACGCTAAGGCGCCAAGTCAAACGGATATAATTCTGAACCTCTTTGCCGATTAATTCCTGCCGCCCAGCCCTTCAACCGCTTTGGATTCAATGTTTCTGCATCTTTGATCGATCTGATGCACAATGCTTTTTATGCGGCGTTCATCCAGTTTGTTTCCGTTGACCGGCCTGGCAATACCTGCAAACTGTTTGGGGTTGATAACCAGAATGCCGTCTGAAGCGGTTCGGGTAATATACCATCCGGGGAGGGCGACCACTGGTCGAACCGCCGTTTTCTCACCGGTCGCGGAGGAGAGCCAGCGTTCAAGCCAGACGGATTGAGCCTTTGCCTGCTCCAGCGGCTTAACTTCCTTCCATTTGGGGAAATGAATGCAGCGCCCATCGTAAGTCACTTTGGCATCAGCCGATCTGTTGTCCGAGGTGGGCTTGGCCCTGGCCTTGGTTTCCACAGCGAATACTCCGGCCGGCCCAACGACGATGTGATCGATGTTGAATTTGTCGGCTACGAAATCGTGATAGACATGGTAGCCTCGAAGCATCATCTGGTTGAGTTCCTGGCCGGTGGCCACCTCACCCTCATATCCGAGACGCGCGCTGCGGCGAAGATTGAGAAGGCCAACCATTTTGAAAATCAGGTAGCCTACGAACAGTGCACCACCAATTATGTAGACGAGGGCTGAACTCAAGGACAAGGGCTGCTTTTGAAAATAGAGATTCGAGATGCATAATGCATATAGCGAGATGGGCATGGCAATCAGCATGGCCAGGCAGGCTAACAAATCGTCGTTGATATCGTCGAGTTTTTCAATCAAGGATTGCCCCGGACCTCTAAGGAATTTAGCGGTAAACGGGGAGCGACGATTTTTGTACCTGTGGTAGACCTTGAGGATCGAAATTAATGAGAATAAAATCCCTACAGAAATAAAGACGAGAATGATTGGTATAAGTGCTATATAAAACAAATTTATCTCCACCTGATGGCTATTATTAAACCTCGAAAATGAACCATTTTTGATCCAGCATCTGGTCGACGAAATCACCCCAGATGCTGGTATCGTTCAGCGGCATTGGACTCCGACCAAGGGACTATCTCAGCTGAAGAAAAAGTTAAGCACATGACTTTGTTTTCTTGCGGGAATCCCTTACAAAAACCTGATTCTTTCTTCGCTCAAGTTCAAACAACCCTATCGCTTTCATCATTTCACTGAGCTTGGAAAACCCGTAATTTCGCGGATCGAAGTCGTTTGCCGTCTTGCTGATATAACTCCCTACCGGAGACAGCTGCGCCCATCCGGTCTCATCCGATGCCGCTTCGATTGCCGAGCGCACCATGTATATCAGTTTGGCGTCACCGCGGAGCTCTTTTCCTGAATGTGGCTTCAACGCCTTATCGGTGACGTCATCGTGAGACTGGACAAAAACTTCGGTGTATATGAATCGATCACATGCCGTCACAAATGCACGCGGCGTTTTGCGCTCTCCAAAACCATATACCCGTCGACCCGACTCACGTATTCGAGATGCCAACCGGGTAAAGTCGCTATCGCTGGAAACCAGACAGAACCCTGAAAAGTTTCCTGTGTAAAGCAGATCCATCGCATCGATGATCATTGCGCTGTCGGTCGCATTCTTTCCCGTCGTGTACCTGAATTGTTGAATCGGCTGGATAGAGGATTCTAAAAGTGAGGCTTTCCAGGACCCTAAATTTGGAGTTGTCCAATCTCCATAAATTCGCTTCACACTCGCCAAACCAAGCTTTGCGACGTCGGCCAGCAACCCCTCGATGATTGCCGGATTTGCATTGTCTGCATCGATTAAAACCGCAAGAGATGAGTTTGCGTCTGAACCGTTTGCCATCATGATTCTTTCTTTAGTAGACTCGGTTATGATGGAGTACCTATCCAAGCGCCTTACCTGTTAAGAGGCGTCTCCTCTATCCGTTTCACCAAATCGACAGACTCGGTTTCAGCGCTGGAAAGCCAGCCCGAGTCGATCAAGGAGCCGGTGTCGTCGATGACCGCATAGCACCAGTTACGAAGGATTTGGATGTCTATACCGACATGTAAATTCTTATGTGGCATCAGACTTCAGGTAATCAGGAAAAATCAGCCCCATGCTGAGTCTTGATCAACAATACTAAAAATTATCGACACGACAAGATTCCTAACTCCAATCCAAATTATCGTTAATTATACTGCAGCTGAACTTGATCGATTTTTTCCTTGATACGATTTATTAACCATTCCGGTTTAAGAACCCTGGCTTCTTCACCAAACGACAATATCCAAGACAGCAATTCGGGTTTCGACGAGGCAATAAATTTCAGGATTGTTTTACCGTTCTTTTTACGGATTGATTGAACTGGACTCCAAATCCGTTCAGCCACATAGTTTGCAAAATATCCTTTGAATTCAACTTCGACCTCTAATGCATCTTCTTTAATCAAACCAAAGTTCTGTTTAAAAACCCTGCCAAAGTCATAATTGACAGGAGGCACGTAAAGACGCTCAGTGACTTTTATACTTTTTATTCGGTGAATTGCCAGTATGGGATCAAATTTTGGTGTTACATAGGTTTTTCCTGGTGCCTTAGCCAGTTTCGCATGTAAATATACAGAATCATTGTGGGAAAATATTTTTAGCGGTTTTATGTAAAACCGTTTGGCTTTTGTGTCTAAGATTGATTGGTAGATGACGCTACAAATCTTCCGATCATCCATCGCATCAATTAATGTTCGTATTGTTTCCTGGTGGGGTGTATAATCAATGCTTCCTGATTGAAAAGAGTCAAAGTGTTGCAACCCGCCATAATTTTCATGGGATAAAGTTGCCTGACTTTTTTCTACGCCCCTTGACGCCTCTTCAAACATCTCTTTGCCCATAAGGTGTTCAGCAAATGTTTTACACATGCACAGTGCATTCAATTCTGCTTCGGTGATATTCAATGAGGGATTTCTGTTTTTTACGCGCTGTATTCGATAATATTTTCTTTTCCCTTCTAAGTATTCCTCTATTTCCACCCCATAAGAACGTCGGATATCATCCACCAGACGTAACACCGTCTGTTTCGAACAATTGAGCATTCGAGATAGTTCGATCAATGAATGGCTGCGTTGCGTGAAAAGAAGCTTGGCAAAAAGGCTGATCAATTTTTGGCCGTAACTGCTGTAGTAATCTTTTTTTTCCGGCATACTATCTCCCAGAATTGTGCATTTCCATTCCGCCATATGGAACGATATTGGATTATATTGGCCGTATCATCCAAAAAATTAGCGCCAGATTAAATAAATCATTAATAATTATCGGTATCTTTAGAAAAAACTGTAGAGGGCCATCATGCAATTTCCATCGCTTGAAACTGATATTACCACCAATGGAATCCACATGGAGCCAGATGCCAATGATCATTATGTATTAAAGAAATGTATCATCTGGTTGGAACGGCATACCCGTAAATATCCGTGCTTTGATTCTGAAACAATGAAATTATTATGCTGGCTTTTAGGTTCAGAAATGCAAGAGCTTGGAAAGTTCATGCTATCCCAGGTTGAAAAAGAGAATGGCATTCGGTTTGAAGAAGAAATCACAGAGCCAGCATTGGATCCTTATGATTTTTCACAGGAGATGACCAAGCTCCTCCGTGAATCAAAATCGGTCACAAAACATAGGTTCTGGCACCAGGCATCCAGATTGTTGAAGAAAAATTTAGTGTCTCAAAAAATCAAAAAGAAATCTGAAATTGAAAAAAACATCATTGAGCTGAAAAAATTGTTTGATCTTAGTGAAAGGGAGGCAGAGCTGTGTACGTTTATGTTTATTGCCAACACATACTCAAATGCTGAAGAATATTTTATATCCCACATTGAATGCCATCGGTTTGCCGGACAAAAATATCTGGCTAATATTCTCGGGGTCAATAAAAAAGAGCTCCACACTATTGTATACGGCAAGCTCACCAGAATCGGATTATATGATGTGGATAAATGGGGAATCAGTGCTGAGAATGAATTTTTAAATTTGATTCAAAATCCGTCAGATCAAAATCTTACAAAAAAGTTTTATGAACCTGTTCCCAAAGGTACTGTTTCACTCAATCATTTTTTAATTGGTAAAGACCACACAACTCATATTCTAAACCTTCTACAGACCAAGGCCAAATCACCCACCCAAATCTTGTTATACGGCCCCCCGGGAACAGGCAAAACAAGTTTTGCATACAGTTTGTTAGCTCAGTTAAAAATACCTTCATATGAAATCGTTCGTGGTGAAGAAAATACCACCAAACACAGAAGAGCTTCCATTATTGCCTGCTTAAATACAACCAATTTCAATCATGGCTCAATTGTTCTGGTTGATGAGGCAGACAACTTGCTAAATACCCAAAACTCATGGTTTATGAACGGAGAGACTCAGGACAAGGGTTGGCTCAATCATCTTCTTGATCAGCAAGGAACACGGATGATCTGGATTACCAATCGGATTGACTCCATTGAACATTCCGTTTTGCGTCGGTTTGCGTTTAGTCTTGCCTTTAAATCCTTCAATCAATCTCAAAGAGTGTTGTTATGGGACAGCATACTCAGAAAAAATCAGTGTAAAACCTATTGCAACCAGACTGACATCAACAATTTTGCCAAAAAGTATGATGCCAATGCAGGAGTCATAGATATGGCCATTAGAAAAGCCAAAGAAAATTACATCTCATCAAAAATCCATTTTCTCAACACAATAGAGATGACTCTGAAATCCTATCAAACACTTGTTACCAATGGAGAGGAATTAACCAACAAAGATGCAATTGAAAAGAACTATTCCGTTGATGGTTTAAATGTTGACGGGGATCTGGATGCCATGTTCAACCAGCTTGAATCGTTTGACACCTACCTAAGAACTGAGAAACAGCATCATATGATGAACATGAATCTTTTGTTTTATGGACCATCTGGCACCGGCAAAAGTGAATTGGCCAGATACATAGCCAATCAGCTTGACCGTAAAATATTTTGTAAACGTATCAGCGATTTGCAAAGCAAGTATGTTGGAGAGGGAGAAAAAAATGTAAAGCGTGCCTTCCAGGAAGCAGAATCTGAGGGAGCCGTATTGATCATAGATGAAGCGGATTCGTTATTGTTCAGCCGTGACAGGGCAAAACATTCATGGGAAATCAGCTTCACCAATGAGTTCTTAACTCAAATGGAACGGTACAAAGGCATCCTTGTGTGTACCACCAATCGGCTGGAAGATCTTGATGCGGCATCCCTTCGTCGGTTCAATCATAAAATCGGTTTTGATTATCTGACTGCCAAAGGCAATCTGCTATTTTATGACTTATTGTTGAAGCCATTGTGCCCTGACATGATAGACCCGTTGTCCATCAAGGAGCTAAAACAAATAAAAAATTTGGCCCCAGGGGATTATAAACTGGTTCGGAATCGTTATTCGTTTCACCCTAAAAGTGATATCAAGCATGCAATTTTGATTGATTCATTGAAAAATGAAGCCAAGCTGAAAACCAATCATGGACATATTAAACGGATTGGTTTCTAACAGACCCGTTACCCGGCAGCGATTGAAATGCTTTTATTCTCTATTTTTATTGATCAATCAGCTGACAGCTGATCTTACCATAACTCACCCAGTGAATGGCGACACCTGCCACGTGTAGTCCCATGCCCTCGGCAAGAGCCTTGGCATAGCAGTCGAGCTGGGGCCAATATCTGGCAAATCGCTCATTGCGGTCTTCGACTTCATCGGATTTGTGATCGATGATCCAATATCCGTCGTTGGTCTCTACCAGCAAGTCGATCGTACCATTGATAACGCTGCCGGGCTTATTCGATCCGATAATTGGAACTTCCCAATGAAGGGCAGTCGGTTGAAATCGATCGGATACAGCTTGCATAAATGCTTTTGCCGTCGACCTCAGTACCTGAAAGTCTGCGTCTTCAATGGCAATTCCAAGAGCAGCGCGCACACGCTGATCAGAGACACCCTGACACAGCAACTCAAGCGCCCGGTGTACGATCAGGCCGCGTTCGGCGCCAGAGGGTAGGGCCAATGTCAATGCCTGGCCATATTGGATGGTTGAAATCGAAGAGGGTTTCATTTCCCCCTCTAAACCGTGAAGGCTTGAAGGGGTTAAGAATTCTGGTGTCAGTTGTGTTGGTGGATCTGTGTCTTGTAAAGCCCTCCTGCCAATTGTAGGGAGCAATTGTGTCAATGGTGAGAATGCTGACTCAAAAACCGCTGGGGGTTCTTTGTCGGCGGCCGTCACCCGGCAAGGAAATTCTTGACCTCCCACACACATGTGGTTGGCATCAAGGTGCATACGCGCCGATTCCTCCAACAGGTGCCAGGACGTATAACGCGTGCTCTCTGCAAGCTGTTGCGGCCATTCCAAAATCAATTGTTCTCTCGCTCTTGTCAGGGCAACATAGAGCAAATTCAGCCCTTCCTCACGTGCTTTCTCATCCAGTGACAATTGAAAACGATCGTTGGTTTCAGGTGCGGCGAACTCAGGTGAAAACGCGATTCGCGCGTTGTCCAGGACTGCGTCCAACTCCTTGAAGCTCGTGTACGCGATGTCTAAACTGGGCAGCCGACCTTTTACATCCCGGTCCAGGGTCGTCACCACGACAATCGGCCACTCCATGCCTTTGGCGGCGTGCCAGGTGAATAGCTGGACGGCATCTTCATCATGCACCTGGGGTGTCGGCTGCCGGTCGCCATCTTTTTCCTCAATTTTTCTCAGCAGCCATGCCATAAAGGTCTTCAAACCGCTGCCGTAGAAACCACCGCCAGCCAACGCCTCCCGATCCGTCTGCACAAAGGCCTCTGCTTCAGCTTGTAATCTGAGCAGGTTGGCACGCGCCTGAGCCGCGTCGGGCCAGGTCGAAACGATATCATAAAGCCCCATGACATGGATGGTTTGGGCGACAAGTTCATCAACGGTCAGCGCATCACTGTGGTTGGCCAGCTCAATCAGTTGATTCAACATAGGTAGCGCCAGCTTTTTACCCTTCAGCAGCGTCGCCGTGGCCGAACTCAGATCGTCCTCACCCAATTCGGTCACCGCCAGGTACAGGGAAGCATGACGGTCTTTGGGATCCGCGACAAGGGAGAGGCCATGATGCAAAAGCTGAACGGCCCGGCTTGAGAACCAGCCGTCCTGTTCCAGCCGCGAACTGATGCCCAATGCGGCAAGCGCATCGGCATACATCTTTAGTCTTTTGTGGGTCAGCCCGAGGATGGCGATATCCTCCCCACGTATACGTCGGTGACGCTTCAAATGGGGATCGTAAACCTCTGTTCGATGATCGGCCAGAATCGCTTTGATGCGCGCGGCCACATGCTGCGCCTGAACCTTATGGGTAATGCCCTTGCCTTGGAACGATATGGCTTCCAGCGCAGGCAGCTGGCTCTTAAAGGGGGCTCGAGGTGACAATCGCGTGTAGCGGTCATCGAACATCTCGCGTCCCATGGCATTGACGACATCCATCAAGGCTGCCTGGGAACGCCAATTATTGGCCAGCGGTTGGCAACATTCATGATGATGATTCATCATGCTGTTCATCAGTCGTGGGTCAGCAGACTGAAATCCCATGATGGATTGCTTGACATCCCCCACCACAAGGGCTGGGACGCCACGCTGATGCAGCTTCCACAGCATGGCAAACTGGAGGGGATTGGTGTCCTGAAACTCGTCAATCACCAAACAGTCGAAACGACGGGCGACGTGCGCGATCACCTCAGGGATGTCGAGCAGCTGCCGGGTCATATCAATCATATCGGTATAGTCGATAATACCCTTGTCGCGTTTACGCTGGGCGTAATCGGTCAGCGCGTCCCAGGCCGATTCCATGAGTACGTTTGCATGCTGTTGGGCATCGGCGAGCGGCCCCGGATGGACGTGCAGTTCCTTTGCGTGGTCCATTATTTCGTGAGCCATTTCCTGGTAGTCTGCCGGAAGTTGTTTATCGGATTTAAACACCTTCAGCCGTTGGAGTTTTTTCCACAATGTCCAGTCTTCATCGAGTGCGGAGGTATTGGCGGCTTCTCGAAGCCAGCGGTAATCTGCTTCAACAGCCGTTTTGGCGCTGTCGGAGTTCACAACATCGCGCATGCAATAGGGATATTTTTTTAGCAGGCGCAGTACGCAACGTCTAAGCGAGGTGGTCAGCCTGACGGCATCCTCCGTTGGACCATATCTTTGTTCGATATCGTCCAACGCGTAGGCCAGTCGCGTGGCACGATGCATATCACCACCGATCACGCGCAGCCTTTGCACGCAGGCGAGAATATGGTTGCGAAATTGGCCCGCGCTGTCTATTCCGCTGTTAAAATCATACCGGTATCCGAACGACGCCAGTTTGCGGCTGATACTTTCAATCCGGTCGATTTTGGCGATGGCCTTTCGCAGGAGCAGCCCCTCTTCATCCGCTTCCAACAGACGTGTGTCGGGAGAGCATTGGGCTTCAAAAGCATACTCCACCAGCAGACGATTTCCGAAACCGTGAATCGTCGAAATAAAGGATTGATCCAAACGCAGGGCATCCTCCAGCCGATCCCGAGCCATCAGCTCGGTTCGGACACGGTCCCGCAGTTCGCTGGCAGCCGTCTCGGTAAAAGTCACAGCGGCAATGCGGTCCGGGCTTACCTGGCCAGAAATCACCCAGTCGGCCAGCTGCTCTTTAATCCGATAGGTTTTGCCGGAACCCGCACCGGCCGGAACCATAATCAGTTCTGGCAGCTTGCTCATGACGGCGCCTCCTCGCTGTGCATGAACAAGCGCAGCAATGGACTGTTGTCCAGCGCATAGATCGGAATGCTGGCATGCTTGTCCCACCAGTTTTCATCTTCAGTGGTGTTCAGCATTACCCTGCCGGAACGGATTTCCTTCACGCGCCGATCCAGGTGCTTCATGGCTTCGGAAGAGATGTCAGTGTCGATGATTTCCAGGCCCGGGACGGTTCCATCCGCAGAAATGGTGCTGTCTGACAGTGCCGTCATATCGTTGAGAAGATAATAGACCACTCCGATATCGGCCGGAGTGATATCAAGATCAGACAGGCCACCTGATTGAATCATCAAGCGGTAAAGATGGGCCTGCAGGTCAAAGCGGCTGCGCATGCGCTTGCGGCGTTTGCCACTGGACGATTTTTTGTAATCCACGACGAGCAATTTGTCGGAAGGAAGCCTCAACAACAGATCGCTTTGCCCCCGCAAGGGGATACCCTTGTAAACCCCCGTCAACCATTGCTCAGCGCCAATCACAGTGGCCCTCCAGGATGCCAGTAAATCTCTCCAGCGCTCAGCGGCACGGATAATCTCGGATTCCAGTTTGAGTCGTTCGACCCGCCAGTCCGGACTGCGCAGAAAAGGCGCCAGCTGAAGCGTATATTGAATCAAAAGGGCGGGTACTCTCTCCCGGATGGATTCGATGTCGATCAGCGGCTTGCCTACGGGGAAAAGATCCTCGAACACCCGGTGGGCCAACGTTCCCGCGGTCATTGGATCCAGTTCATCCGTAACCCACTGCCTGGGCTCGCTGTCCAATCGCCTTAACAGCCACGCAAATGGAGATACCATCAAGGTGTCTGCCGCGCTGGGAGACAGAGAAGCCGGTTCATTGGGTGCGGGACCGAAGGCGGTCAGCAAGTCGACATTCAGATCGATATCGGCAATCGGCAGATGGCGCGGAGAAACAGGCGCACCTTTTGCGGCAATGGCCAACTCAGGGACCTGTTTGCGGTCCTCCCAACGGCTCAATTCCAAAACCAGTTCCTCAGCTTGGCAGCCGAATCGGCGAGCCAGAAAAACCAGGCTGCTGGAAGGTTCCGCGGTTTTGCCAGCAGCGTCACGTCGAGAGAAAAGGAAGGTGAGACTGTCTGATGCTGCAGCAAGTTGACGGGAAAAAAGCACGCGTTGCCGCTCCCGTATCGATTCAGCGGTCGTCACCGCCCATCCACACGGAGCCACCTGTTCCCATTCGGCTTCCGTAAGAACTGCCGATGCCCGGCTCCCAGACGGAAAATGGCCATGGTTGAATCCCAGAACCAGCAAATGTTTTACGCTACGCCAAGGCTCCCGCCCTTCATGGAATACCGCGATCCCTTCTTGCCAATAGACCCGCTCTTCAATGGTATAAATGGTCTCCGGTCTGGTTGTGGAAAGCAGACGATCCCATTGGATGTCGTTCATCTCTTTAAGTGCGAGCAAGACATCATCGATACAGGCGACTGCGCGTTGTCTGTGATCAGGCAGTCGGTCTCCGGCTTCAAGAAGGGCTCTGAACTTTATAAATTGATTTCGAAGGTTCGCTGGCGTATCGGCACCGTCGTCGAGTAACCCCATGAGCCGCTTTGCATAGGCGTCAAGCCGGTTCCTTTTTTTTAGCAGAACATCTCCATTCATTACCGCCTGAGCATAGTTCTGGCCATCCTCCATGGACCAGGGCATTAAGGGAGATGTCAGCAAGGCCGCGATAGACATGATTGGAGCGGGTCTGCGCAGGCACACCAGCAACAGACGAACGACTTCCCTGCCTGCATCACACTGCCGAATCGAGCGTTCCAGGCCGGACAGGGGCAGGCCGCATCTTTTGAAAACCGTTTCCATTGTCTGTGCGGTGAATGCATCGTTCGGCAGCAAAATGCCCCATTGACAGGCCTCATCGCCCTGGTGAAGGGCCTTTTGAATGATACCGGCGGCTACCTCTACCTCCTCCAACCGGTCGCGGGCAGCCAATACGCGCAGGCTTCCATCCGGCTGGGACGGTTTATCTGAATGCTCAAAGAGAGTCCTGGCGGCCAACAACGTTGATTTGGACGTCTGTGCCGGTTCCAATGCGCGAGTCAACAAGTGTTGCAGAGCCTTGTCTGGAGGCGGTGCGTCGGCGGCCAGCTTAGCCAATACCGCCTGTTGCCATGCGTTCAATTCCGGAAAATGTGGAAGATGATAGACTCGTATCGGGCGCAGGGGCGGATGCCCGGCTTTTATCATATCCGTCATGGCCTGAAATGAATCGGGGAGCATGTCGATTTGTTTCAGCAAACGATAAAGCTGAGAAATGCGCGTATAAAGACGGGAAGATGGTGGCAGCTGTTTAACCAAGGCGGGCCAATCCGCACCAGGGCCTGCACCCTCGATTAAATGATTCAAGGCGGCATCCAGTTCGGCGATCGTTTCATCAGGAGCCACCTCGAAACTGCCTGTCCAGAAGCCATTGGATTCTTGAGCCAAGCATTGACTGAGTTTTTCCGACCAGGTTGTGGTAATCGGTGGCAATATATAGGCTGCATGCGCCTGGGCCATCAGTTCTGACCATGTTCCGGCAATTCGATACAGGCCCGGGGCGTGGTGAGCCAGATATTTGCGCACCCTGCGGCCGCTTGGACCGTCGGGAGTGAGAAAGAAATCAATTACTGTGTTTTTCAAAAATACTCCTTTTAGTCGTTTTTGTAGATAGTGGTCCGATTATCGAACAAAACATCAGGTTTCAGGCATCCTTTCTGACGACCATCTTTGCCATGAATGTTTGTCCTGTCCTCGAATAGGGAATCCTGTTTTAGATAGCCCTTCTGTTGACCAGGCTCATTGTAGATATCGGTTCGATCTTCAAATAGATAATCTTTTTTCAAATATCCCTTTCGGTGGCCCTGGCTGTCATAAATGTTCACCCGATCCTTAAATAAATGATCTTTCTTCAGGTAACCATCCACTGATCCTTTAGAATCGTGGATGTTGACCCTGTTTTTGAATAGTGGATCCCTTTTTAGATAGCCCGAACGGTCTCCAGCATAGGCAAATGTACCTGAGAAGAGAATTATCGCCAAAATTGTAAATGATAAATATCCAGTCAACCACGCCAGGGACGCAATGTGATTGCAACCGCAGTTATGATCGATCTCAAAGGGTTCTCTATTTTTCTCGGAATGTCTCGACATTGTTGGCCTCCATCCGATTCGGGTTAGATGAATGCGGTAGCTAAAAAACCTACCATTAATGCCGAGACTACCACACCACCTTGTCAGATGGGGTCACGAACCGATGGGGATTGGAGCCATTTTTTATTGCCTCACGCCAAGTCGCTAAGCCGCTAAAGAGATTTTGTTGGCTTTACCCTTCGCGCCTTTGCGTCTTCGCGTGAACCCCTCATTAAAGTATGCACAAGAACAAAATTTCAGAAAGTTTACCTCTCAAGTTGTCGAATCGATTGTTCTTTTTTCCGGTGCGCTCGTCCATGTAGAGTTTTCGATTCAGTTCTATCATTATCGACAGGACACGAGATTCCTTTTGGTAATGTTTCATTGGAACGATGGAACCGGAAAAAGGCCGATTGACCTCCACACGAAAACCCATGCGCTTGAAATCCAAAATGACTTTATCTTCAAGCCATTTCGGTGTGTGAAAGGCATCGGCGCCAATACAGATATCGGGACGGTCGGGATTCTGGTCGACTTCGTAGGGTAGAGGGACAGATGGAAAACTGTGGCAATCGATTATCAGGCATCGCCCAAAATATTGCAGACCAATGGAAACACAATCAGCAAGCTTTTGATGGTGCGGTCGGTAATATCTCTTTATTAGCGCATCACGTTCTTCAAGGGTCGGCGGATGTCTCAGACATTGGCCGCTTGATGTACGAGTATAGATAACGCCCATTCCCCGCTGGGCCATGACCTCCTGGTCATCCTCGAGAAACCGTTCTGGATCCAACACAAGACGGCTTACCGGAAAAACAACGCTTTGAGTATTTGTAAAATCGCAAACGAATAATTCGTCGGTATACGAATCGGTTATCTTAATCAGTTCTGATTCCAGATCAGCATCCGACAATAAGAATGAAGATCGGATATCAGGGGGGATACTCAGAGATGCGTGGGGGATATGAAAGATACGTGGTGATACTGGCTTCAGCATTCAGATCCCAAAAGTGTTTTGAATAAAAGGGTGAGTATCCAAGTTATGGAGGTCAACGTGATGATTTCAGCCGATGTGACGAAGTACAATATTCCTTTTTCCCGCAGCATCCTGATAAAATTGTCTAAGTCGATTAAAATAGCCCATAAATTCATCATGATCGTCTTCATTCCACTGGTTTCCATAAACATCCGGGTTTCCTATGGCTTCATCTTTAAATCGTCTGATTATTTCGTTTTCCGTCAGCTTGGATAGCGCATCTGCAACATTCGAAACCTCGTCAGGTAATAGATAGACCGCACCATCAATGTAATTGTCTGCGATTGGAATCCCTGTCATGATAGCATATGAAAGCGGTAATACTTCGCCTTCAGTCTCACCAGTCATGCAGAAATGCAAAATGTGCCAGGCCTTATCGATGTTTAAACTTTTGGCTTCAATGGCATCATCTTCTCCGCATATCAATGAATCTAAGGCTTCATCTGATTCCAGCAGTTCTTCCAGCTGAGAGACAGTAATTTGCCAGAGTGCGCATTCCATACCCATGTGGAAAACCCTTTCTTATATAGAAACCGATTAAGATTGCCTGAAGCTCAGGTTGGTATATGCACAAATGTTCGTTCGTCCCGATGATCACTGCATGAATGCTGTCTGGATTCATAAGCCGGTAGGTATGAAAGAAACGCCTACTCTTCGGCTGACGGTTAAGGCCAAGATTAACACATCACTTTGTCAGATGGGGTCATGAGCCGATGGAAATTCGAACCATTTATATTGCCTCACGCTAAGCCGCTAAGCAAAAATGAAACATAAAGGTCTTCTTCGCGTTCTTCGCGCCTTCGCGTGAGGCTCTTAAATCTTCTCAGATGGCAGCCAACAGTTTTTCGATGACCGGTGTCTTGTTTATATAGGGGATGTAGAGCTGGTACCTGGCCCGGGTCATACCAACGTAAGCTAAACGTTCGATTTGTTCGGTGGTCGCCTTGGCTTCGTCAAGGGAATCCAGGCCAATCAGAAACACGCAGGCATAATCGAAACCTTTGGCGCTGTGAATCGTATTGATGGCGACGCTGTCGGTGGTAATGTCGTAGGTGCGTTTATTCTGGTAATTTTTTGAAATCCAGTTGCTGAAAAGACCCTTGGCCGCCAGGGCCTTTTCAATCAATTCCGGAACCGTTTGGGAGGTGCCGTCCGGAGGGGTCTTTTTGGCGTAGAGTACCGCTATTTCGGAAAAGGGGCACTCATCTTTTTTGACTGTTTCAGCGGTCTTGTCCGCAATGTACTGGCAAATGGCGTCAAAATATTTCAGCTGAACAATTTCTGGCAATGGGCCGGTGAAGTTAAAAAAGTCAGGAAAAAGTTGTTGCTGCTCATGGCCGACAGCTTTTTTATCAGTGGTGGTGTTTGCCATGAATAAGGACGCAAAACGGGTAAGTTGTTGGGTACTGCGGTAAACGTAATCAAGTTTGTGGACCCGGCCCCGAGCCTTGATGCCCACATCCGACCACGAGAAATCCTTGCGATACAGGTTTTGATTTTCATCCAAGGCAATGGTCAGGTTATTGGTTTTCGGATTCATCACGCCGGTAATCACTCTTAACATATCCGCCGAAAAATCCTGGCCTTCATCAACCAAGATCGCATCATACTTAATCTCGTTGGTTTCATATTTTTCCAGGGTCTCTTGAATGACCAGGTCGTAATACTCAGAATCTTCTTTCTCAAAATTCACCGATTCATTCAAAATCTCGGCACACAGTTGATAAAAATGGGCAACGTGAACCCCATTTTCATCGAGCGATAGCCCTTTGCCCGAGAGTAGGCGCTTGATGTAGTTGACCAGCGTGACATTGAAACAGACAAAAAGGATGGTTTTAATATTAGGATTGTATTTAAGCAGGGATGCCACTTTATGCACCAGGATCAGCGTTTTTCCACAACCGGATGGTCCGGAAAGAATCCGATGACCGCTCTCGAATTTTCTGGCGATAGACTCCTGATGGTTGTCCAGTGATTTCAGACGCGAGCAGCGTACAGGATATGGATTTGGGCTACGTTCGGGAATCTCCACCCGCACCGAGGGAAATAAGAGGTGTTTAAGATGGTCCATCTGTTGGCCGCTGAGTTTGAACGGGAACAGCGGCTTAAATTTTTCTTTGAAAATACCGGCGAAGCAATTACCGGACGGATCCTGACAGATGTCCGCTTCTGGGTGCAAATCGTCCCAGAAAAAGGCCTTGTCCGCAGCAAGTACCTGTTGAAATGCCGTCTCTTTGTATTCATGCTTATTGATGTTGGTGAAAACGACCCCGTAAGAAATTGGGATGACCGGCTTTCCTGCATGGGCTATATCTTTCGATAGCAGTTGGCCATCGAGCTTCAGGACATCCATCAAATCATACATGTAGCCGCAGGCTTGATGAAGGGGATTGGCTCGCGTTTCTAATTTTGCACCGAATTTTATCCTGAATGTGTGGGGATTTGCTTCGACAATCTGGTCAAGCGCCCAGTCTTTGACTTCGAATATCACGATACCGGCGTTTTTGTTGTACAGCACGAAATCGGGTTCCTGCTCGTTCAGGTCCGGAGAGTACCAGACAAGATACTGATCGTCGGGTTTGGCGATGGTTTGCAGGAAGTGGTAAAATGCCCTTTCACCGTCGGTTTTAAACGCCTGAACGTTGTCTGGGATCATTGTGGCCATGGCATGTCTCTTTTCCACGCAAAGACGCTAAGGCGCCAAATTAAGAACATAAAATTCTGTTACGCTTTGTACTTTTTGCAGCTTTGCATGAGAAATAAAGTTCTTAAATATACTATGCAAAACGTGATATTCGGTGTTCTTCAAGGTTTTCCTGACCGGGCCAGAAACGCTGACCCTGAGGTTTGAAGATAGGACGATCCATCAGGGTGAGGATGTGCCCGGGCATGTTGCTGTCCATGCGCACCCGGTCGGACACCATTACCTCGTATTGGTTACCGACGCCCATCAAGCCCTCGTCGAAGGACCAGTGGCACAGCCGGCACAAGCATAATCCGTTGGTAGGCAGGTCGTCGTGGCTTTCGCTCCAGGGGACGATGTGGGCGGCCTCCACCACGGTATGGCCCTCGGGCGTAAGCATGCGGATGCCGCACAAGGCGCAGCGGTGGTCGTAGAGGCTGACGATGGCCCTGCGAAATCCCTGGTCGCGAACCCGTTGTATCTCCGGCGGCGCTTCATCGAAACTTGGATTATCTTCCTTAACACCGGCAATCACGTCTTTGGCGTAGGCAAATGCGATCAGATTGACCAAGGCCTGTTCATTTAGGCAAGGCCGAATCTCAGGAGAAAAATAGGTCTCAACCAAAACGGATCGCAATCGCTCCCTGGCCACGGGGTCTATCAAATACATGAAAAGGGCATCATCCAATCGCGCACCGGCATAAATCTCTCGAAGCCTAGTCATGGAACTGACATTGTAGTCGATCTTTGAATCATACCCAGGTTTGGCGATCCGATACCAGAAGCCATCGGATTGAAGTCGGGCGAAAGGATAGGCCATGGATGAATGCTTTCCGATTGGCATGATGGCATTCCAATAACCATTCCATGTATCGACCAGTTCAAACGACGGTTCGATAAAATTCTCGACGATCTGCCCTTGGGCAATCAGGTCCATGATCGATAGGAGGAGGAAAGGCTTGTGAGGGGCGCAGTGGCAGGTGGCGGCCGACCAGCGATGACGGCCTCTATCGGTGTTGAGTTTGGAAAACTTCGATAAAAATTCTTCTATCAGCATTTGTTAAAGTGCCTATTTTCAGGCCAAAAGAGTCCGTTTAAGACCAAAAAAGAGCCTGTTTTTAGGTACAAACCACAATTAATCAATCAGTTAGCTCGGTCCGACCCCGAACACCGCAGTTAGCCGGTCCGCCCCGAACACCCGAACACCTTGGCAAGCGGCGGGGAATACGCTCGTTCTCGCGGTTCAGATGCGACCCGCAATCCCTATTGCCTCTTCAGGGAGCGAGTGATGCCGTCGAACCTGGCCGATATCTACTGGAGAACCGACTTCGGAGTCGGCACGATCCGTTTGACCACGATTTTCTTGCGGTCCATCAGTTCGCCGGCATGCGGGCCGATCTCATTCTTCCACGCTGAGCTCTCGTAAACCTTCTTGTAAAGCCGCTCGCGCTCCTTTTCGTTCCTGAACCGGCGGATCCAGTAGTAGACATTCTCGTCCTGTTCGTCGACGAAGCTGCCCAGGACGACCATGCCCTTGGACACCTGGAACGGAATGATCACGCTCTCCATATACTTCACCCACTCGGCGCGCTTGCCTGGAAATAGGGTGTACTGCCTAAACTCGTAAAACATGCACTTCTCCTTTTTTTAAATAGTTGGCAGGCGTTATCCGCCGCCTGTCAAATAATCGCTGCCCAGGCAGACATAAGCGTCCATGACCAGCCAGGCCCGTGCACCGAAGACGATGTCCCTGCGCTGGAGCAGATCCTGCACCGCATCCCGATCCAGCATGAAGACTTCGATGTCCTCCGAATCCTCGTTGTGACGCGTGTCCGGCCGGCCCTCGACTTCGGCAAAGACCACGGCAATGGACTCGTCGGTAATGCCCGCGGAGGAAAAAATGGCCGGGCTTTGACGGTAGACGCGCACCAGGTCCAACCCGGTCTCCTCGTGCAGTTCCCTGCCCGCGGCTGCAGCCAGGTCTTCGCCCGGGTCGAGCAGCCCGGCCGGGAAGCCGTACTGGTAACCACCCACGGGGACGCGAAACTCCTTGATCACCACCAGCTTGTCAGCCTGCCGGTGGAAGGGCACGATGATGGCCGCATCGGGGCGATGAATCCGGCCGGTGATGCATTTGGGCCGCTCCACCCGGCTGACCATGTGCCAGTTCTTCCGGTTGCCCCGTTGGTCCTCATAGGCCACCGCAACCAGGGTGACGAATTTGCTTTTGCTAACCACCGTAGAATCGATAATTTTCATAAGGGTGTCTCTTAAACTAAAACGCCGAGAGGTAGAACGCGTAAAAGAGAATCAGTGTGACAAACAGCATGGCCATTTTGAAAATTGATAATCAAGATGCGACCCGGCTATTCCTCCTGTAATCGGCTTGGTCTTGCCCCGTTTCTCATGGTCCGCAGCCAGCCCTTAAACCGCCCTTTTTGACTTCGAAAACATCGTTTTAAGCCCAAAACATGGCCCTGTTTTTGTCCTGAAGCCCTGATATCCGGTCATCCAGCTTGGTCCGACCCCGCTTTCGCTTTCACATCCGGTCTGAAACCTGTAGCTTCGCCCTGGGCTGCCAGTTTTTGGGGAGAGATCTTCATAACACCTCTCCCCATGTCCTTTCTATAACTTCATTAGGTACCACCAAATTCCATTCCGGTAGGAGCCTACCTGACTCCCTCTTGCTACGATCCAAATAATGCGGCTGTCGTGGTTGTAAATCGTGAAGCGCCTTGAGATGCTGATTCTCCACCATCAATGGATCTCGATGCTGTTCGAGAAAGAACCCCACTTTCGCTGCGGTGGTCCCATTTCCTAACAGGAGAGCATATTCCGCAACCTTGTCGAGATCGAAAAATTCAACGGATTCCAGCGACCTCCAGATTTCTTCCCAACTTCCCGAAAGATATGGACGGTCGAGGACGTCCACCAATGTTCGTTCAAGACTCGTGACACGAATTTCCAATCCGGCGCGCTCAGAGGTCGAAACGCCCACATGTTCGCTGCCCTTTCGTAAAAGCGCCTGCGAAAATTTCGTGCCGCGAAAATTGTGGGCACGAAAGGTAAAGGGACTATGTGGACGGGATGCTGAATAGATGAAACGAGCTTGCACAGAGTAAGCCTTTCCATAAAACTCAAGTGCCGTGTGGTGTGATAAAACCGCATCTGGCGTCAACTTCGCAGCTACGAGAAAGGGGTCGATCGGATAAGTATCGGCATCGGCTCCCGGCGGGATGACGGCATACAAACCGCGCTTCACCCGGAGGACTCGTCCGACCTTGCGATAGTAGAACAATAGGGAGTCCTGCGCTCTCGGGCCGACCTCGCCATGGGATGACAGGTGCTGGCTCAACTCTTTTCCAGTAAACACCGGGTACTTACGAAAAAACGCATCATGCTTCATAGATGGTAACCTTGACATTTTTTCACGTTACACATAACAAATATATGTAATATGTGTAAATATGTCAAAACGAGAAACGATTTTGTTGACAGGATTATCTAAAACACATCCATAATTATGGGTTACGTGATTATTTGTCAAGTGATGTGTTGATCTATGTGATTGTGCAGCCAGAAGAGTATTAAATGTCAGTTTATTTGAATAGAAAACAATTTATTTTCGGCAACTTATTGATTTTTTTGGGGTAATATGGTGTCTTTATCTCCAGGTGATACGCCAGCGCTATTCCGGCCAATCCAACACTTCATCGATGACCGGCTCCGGCAACGGGCGGGGAAGAATGATCGTGCCCAGGCGGTCCCCTCCACCGACTTCAGCCCCCCTGCCCTCAACAAATTCCCTCACCGTTGCAGCAGCCACCCAGGCATCCAGCATGTCTTTTGGACCTGGCTTACATCCTGAAAAATCGGCGGCAAGGCGAACATCCGTGTTGCCCTGAAGCAGGGTATAGGAAGCGGAGGG
The DNA here is from genome assembly GCA_963705435.1 of uncultured delta proteobacterium. Lineage (GTDB taxonomy): Bacteria > Desulfobacterota > Desulfobacteria > Desulfobacterales > Desulfosarcinaceae > Desulfosarcina. The sequence continues at coordinate 41,524 of CAVPJR010000006.1, forward strand.
GAACACCTCATAAACCATTGCAAGACTTTCGAGGACTTCATAGAGCTTAAAACCCAGCTGCATCCATTTTGGGGCTTCGGCTTCAAACGTTGTCCATTGGGGATTGGCAATGCGGTGTGCACTGATGACAACTTCACAGTGCCGGCCGTATCCCCTTTGAGAACCCCGCTTGTCCCATCGGCGCTTGTTCCTATTCCAGTACCACTTGCGTTTTGAAATCAAAGGCATGCGGGGAGCGTCAAGTCCAACATAAACCGGGCCAGATCTTAGTATCCGTTTCACCAAATCGACAGCATCGGCTTCAGCGCTGGAAAGCCAGCCCGAGTCGATCAAGGAGCCGGTGTCGTCGATAACAGCATAGCAGCAGTTTCGTTGAATTTGAATGTCGATGCCAACAAAGAGTTTTGTCATCAGCTTCTGATAATCACATTGTGCGAAAATGTTTATCTATGCATTTGGATAATAGAGAAATTTTTAATATCCGATGCCTTACAGTTCAATATTTACAGTTATATGTTTCATTGAACTGATCGACCACCGTTCGCAAATCTTTAGTCAGTTTTTCTCTGGCTTCCAAAACGATACTCACTGGAATCTTTTTGTAGAACGCCTGCGCGATACCACCGGCGATGCAGGCCATGGTATCGGCATCGCCGCCGAGAGATATGGCATTTTTCACTGTAGTCTCGTAATCGTCAGAATCGAGGAAGGCAATGATGGATTCGGGAACAGAACCCTGGCATGAAATATCAAAACGGTAGGACGGCCTGATCCCCGCCACTGTCCGACGAAGGTCGTAGTTGAAGCGGTCTTCGATCTCTTTTCGAATTGTCTCCTTGTCGGCTCCTTGCCTGGCCAGAAAAATGGCCAGCGCCGTCGCTTGGGCGCCTTTTATACCCTCGGGGTGATTGTGGGACACCTCCGCCGACTTTTTTGCCTGCGTCAACACCTCATCGATGGTGTCAAAGGCAAAGCCCACCGGAGACACCCTCATCGCTGAGCCATTTCCCCAACTGTTGTAGGGCTTGTTTTCCCGCGCATTCATCCAGCGTCTGAAAGCCCTGCCATAAGGCAGCGAATAGTGTTCCAAAGCGAACGACTTGATGGATTCGGCATAATCAACATCTTTGAGTATGGAATTGGCAACCGCAACGGTGAGCACCGTGTCGTCGGTGAATCCTGCGACCCTGATGAAAAAATCATCTTTTTTTATCGGGTAACGCTCAAATGGTGACCCGATCATGTCTCCTGCGATGGCACCGATCATTTGAATACAATCCCGGCCTTTTCATTTCGCCCCGGAATGGTTGCTTAAAATACCCTTTTCGACCCCGAAAACAACGTTTTAAGCCCAAATATGGCCCTATTTTTGTCCTGAAACCCTTGATAACCGTTCATCCAGCTTGGTCCGACCCCGCTTTCCGCGGCCGACCAGCGCTGACGGCTTTTATCGGTATTGAGACGGGAAAATTTTGTCAGGTATTCATCGACTGGCATTTGATTTCATCCGCTTGTCGGGACAGATTAAGGGCAAGCTTTTTTATCTGAGACGCGTCAATTCCTTCTTCCTCCTCCAGATTCCAGTACTCCACGTATGCGTCCGGATCTCTCGCAATCTTCTTCAGATGGGTTTGCACCCTTTCGATCCATAGGTCCTCATTATCACACCCTAAACTCATCGCGCCAAGTTCGGCTTTCAAGGTATCGCATACCCTCGCTGCATGAACGATAATGCTGTATGCTTTTTCCGACAGATCATCGGTATCCATTTTCTGTTCCGCCTATACTGTCTTTGCTTTACCTTCGCGTTCTTCGCGGCTTTACGTGAGACAATTTTTTTCATTTCCGGCGGATCAAAAGTGGTGCACTCCGCTTGCGGGAGCTGGCCATACCTGCCATCCATTTGCCACCCCTCAAAAACCGTCCATGAACATCCTTGACGAACATTACAAGCGATATGTCCTGTCTGCCATTGGCACTATATCGCGATTTTTTACCCCAAAAATCGTAATATAGTGCCAAAATCGAGGGTCTTTATAAGTCTTTTTTGTTTCATTCAAGTTGGTTATCGTGGCCCGTCCCTCGGAATCTCGGAACCTCGGAACACCAACCAGCCCTTAAACCGCCCTTTTTGACCTCGGAAACATCGTTTTAAGCCCAAAACATGGCCCTGTTTTTGTCCTGAAACCCTGATAACCGTTCATCCAGTTTGGTCCGACCCCGCTTTCATAACCGTTCATCCAGTTTGGTCCGACCCCGCTTTCCAAACACTCATACCATATCAGCCTAAAAGTTCGGGCGGCGCCCACCTCTGGTTTTCATCCGATTCCGACTGGTTTTCTTCCTGTTTGGATACAAATCGACATTTCGGAAAATTGGAACATCCCAAAAACTTTTCTCCGGAATGTTTTCCTTTTTTTGCCTCACGACTTACCAATGGCGCCCCGCATCTTGGGCAGACCGGACTGTTGTCGGGTTCTGACTGGGTTGGTTCATTGCTTGTATGAGAAACCTCGGATTCGGTTCCAACCGAATTCCTGGCAGTTGGCTTAATACCCGTGACATTGGCAAGCGCTGCCGACAGCTCACCCGGAGTATAACCGGCCTTAGCCTTGATATGGAGAATCGGGATGTCGGCTGCATCAAAGACCTTATCTATAAACTGATCCCGTTCCTTCCGATCTTCCCGGTTATGGCTCCGGTCGTCTAGTTCAATGGCGCACAGAATTGACAGATCAGCAGGGTTACAGATCAAAAAATCAATGTGTTTTCGATTGATACGGTTCAGTGCACTCTGGCGGGCCGATTTTGACAACCCACTTTTAACAGCAATGACATCTGCCAGGCGAACCTTGGAAAAAATTCGATAATCTGATCCCGCCGCGCTGTCCAGGACGCCAAGAAAGGACCGTTCAGTCGGAGTTAAAAGTGACTTTACAGGTTTGTAGGGATAGCTTTTCGGAAGACTGGTTTTATTTTTCTTCAATAGGATTGAAACGATCAAAACGATAATAGCCAGCAAAATCAAAATAAGCGGATCAGGCATGACACTACTCCCATTGGGTGGTCAGTTTTTCAGTATGATGGTGCTGGTGATAGGGGGGGCGAGACCGTAAATAACTATATAGACAATCGCACCTGTGCACAGCTTTCTTTCTGCGTCTCGAGGCCTTTCTGTGTATTCTGTGTGTTCCGTGGTTTGATTTTTTCAGCAGCTGCGGTTTTTTTCGAATGGTTGTCATGGCCGGATCCCGAACCAGCCCATAATCCCTTAAACCGCCCTTTTCGACCCCGAAAACATCGTTTTAAGCCCAAAAAACGGCCCTATTTTTATCCTAGATCCTTGATAATCGTACATCCAGCTTGGTCCGACCCCGCTTTACCTTTTCATCCAGCTTGGTCCGACCCCGCTTTACCCCGCTTTCCGATTATCGATTGGTAAATTTCTTATAGAATATATGGTAAGTGTTAATGCAATTAATGAATTAATTATTGCTATTCTTGAACTCAACTTGTTTCTGTGTTTTGCTATTAGATCGTAATGCGATAAATTATTAGAGTTCATATTTATTATATTTTGACGTTAATTCACTTGATAGATTGGAAACAATTGAACCCTATCTTAAAAAGAAAGACCAGTTAATCATTCTTCAAAAAAGTCGCCTCAAAAGCCTTACAAGTGCGATACCGCTGCAATTTATTTGACATGGCAAACGCATCGTTCATTTCGTAATGTTGAAAAATATCGAGGCCACGATCGAGTAAAATTTTCCACCCGTGATCAGTCACAATATGACGGGCATGAATGGTGTTGGTTTCATCGAAATCCCAAGTAAACTTTATACCTATCTGAGCACATGACTCCTGCATTTTGCTGAAATAGTCTATTTGTTGCTGTGCTTTATACTCATCCTGAACGGTAATGAGATGGACCTCAATTTCATCTTCATCGGCCTTCTGATGGGCAATGGTTTCCAGAAACTCCATAAGATTTCTGGCCTGAAAGAACAATCGGATGTAGGGGTCCGTTATGATGATTTTCCCGGCGCCTTTCAGGTATGATCCCAATAGACTTTCGAATGTGACACCGCGCTGATTTTCTTCAAAAGTAAGATGTTGTTCTTTAAGCTCCTGCTGGGTTGATTGATTCGAAGCTGAATCCTCTTCATTGAAGGCAGCCTTTTCGGCGTCCTCAGGCTCAGCTTCCTTTGTTTCAAAGTACTGAGGGTACTCTTTTTCCTCCAGTGTTCTGACAAGGACGGTTTTATTCTGTTGGAGCTGTTTATAGCCAAAATTAACCGTGGCATAAGTCGGATCGATGCGCATCAGCTGCATTTTTATTCGTTTGCGCCCCTCGACGGCAAATTGCAGCACATCTTCGATCTCTTTATCCGTAGCTTCCCCATGGGGAAAAAGTACCTTCATGAGGCCAGAGAACGTTTTGTTAATGCCGTCACGATCCCGTGTAGAAATGTCACTTAAGAGTTCGAAATGTTCAGTGTACCGCTGGGAAAAATCGTGATTGCGAAAGGTTCGCAGAATTTCAGCCAGATAATCCACAACGAACCCATAGCCGTCGCTGAACATTTCCCCCCGGATGATATCCACCTCCCATCCGGGAATATAAAAATGGAGCCGGTCGAGGAATGCGGAATCATAGTATTGCTCTGGCAGCTCATCGAAAAGATCCGTGTGTTTAAGCATATAGGGCAGAGTGTGCTGGGTGTTGCCCACGAATACCATGGACGCCTCCGCACCGATGGATTCAATACCCCTGGAAAAGGATTTGTTGGCCATGTAGTTTTTCATGATATCCACCAGGGCCTTGTTCACACGCTTTTTCTTGCCGGCGAACTCGTCAAAGGCCACGGTGTCCCAATAACCAACCAAGCCAATTTTCCCAGTGGAGTTATTGACGAACAGTTTGGGAACAGTTACTTCACCACCAGATATGAGAATTCCATGGGGTGAAAATTCGGAATAGATATGCGATTTTCCGGTACCCTTGGGTCCCAGTTCGATGATATTATAATTGCGCTCACAATAAGGAACCAGCCGGATTAGTTGGAGAAGCTTGCTCCGACGTCCCAGCATCTCGGGATTGAAGCCGATGCTCTGAATCAGCAGATCGATCCACTCATCGGTCTGAAACTTTTTCCGTGCAGATAGATATCCGTCTAAATCAAAATGCGACATCTGGATCGGTTTGATTGAACTGAGTATCCATGGCGAGGCATTGCGGTCATCGGTAAATAGATATTCCAGGTCGGCAATACACCAGACACCGCTGACCAGCAGTTTAGGATGCTTTTTTACCGTACCGGAATCGACCAGAACTTTCTTGATTCCCAGATTGGAGAAACTGGCTTCGTATGCATCCGTCTTATCATTTAGGTCTACACTGATCTTGTCTATGACCTTGTGGCGCCCCTTTTCCTTGATGATCGATTTGATCAGGCCGGATTCGTTGCGGTGCACATAGTGTTTGCGCAATATCTCCTTGACGGTTCCGATACCTGTTTGAATAGTTGCTTCATCGGACGTGGCGCAGTATTGGCCAAGCAAATATTCGAGCACATAGGAAGGAACGATGGCATTGCCTTTGACTGTCTTAACAAGGTCCTTGCGGACAACCAATCCTTGGAAATGATCATTTATCTTCTGGTCAAGGGTATTCATGAAAACAGTCCCTTCTAAAAATCAAAATCACTGGTAAAAGATCGACGCATCAAATAGCGAATCGATTTGTATTCTCGGTAATGGGAAGTGCCACCCAGTTTTTCATCAAGCCGCAAGGTTACGTTCTGCCCATTGGCCTCGTCGGCCTTTTGGGTCAGTACAAACTGGATCTTCATTTCCCGATCTCGAGGATTTTCGGAAGACAGGTCAAACGTCAGTTCATGACGATCGGAAATCAGCTCCCCGTCCTGGTTATAAATGCCCGCGTGGAGATAACGGGGCTGCACTTTGTTGGTGACTGGTTCCGACTGATAAAATATTGCCGCGATCTGGCCGGATGTGATCACCGTTGTAGCGCCTTGTAGAATCTCAACCCCCACCGCGGATATGTCGCTTTTTCGTTTCTTGTTAATACGAATGACTGGGATAACCACTTCCTGAAGCGAGGCCCCGCCATGGACGAACCGGCTACCCGAACCTTTCAACCGCAGGCGACTGATTGATTTTGGGATCTGGATATCATGATCTCCTTGAAGCCCCAGCTCGCTCGATGTGAATTTACGCAAACCCGTTTTTTCCGCCAGTTTTTTTCCAATGATGAAACGGCGGTCCCGATAGATAATTTTCTCGCCTTCAGGCTCGCTTGCGCAAAAGTCGCTTTCATCAAGCACACGGTGTTGATAGATAAAGCCGTGATCCGCAGTTACAAGAAGGTTGTTGGCATTGGCGGCAGTGAGTTTTTTGATGATTTTGACCAATTCCGCCAATGTCTCTTCGACCGCCTCAAATGTCCGCTCCTCGGATTCGCGTTTATCCCCCGTGGCATCGATGCGGTTATGGTAAACGTAGACCACGTCGTTATCCCGGATTAACCCCCGACAATCCTCTTTATTCATGGCCAGCAATTCATCAGCCCTGATGGCCCTGGCATCTTTGGTAATCGCAGCCTGAAGGATCTTGTTGCGATTGGACGTTCCCTGCGAACTCTGGCCATCCACCCATATCCCTGCCGTATCGTTATCAGCAAAGGTGATCTCCTGATTGGGTAAAAGGGCTGCCATACCCAGTTGTGTATAGCTCGGCAACATAGATAGACACGGCTCGATGACGGCCTCGTATCGATCCTCTTGTCTGATAAGCCCTTGGAGTTCTTGGCCGATCTCGTATCGAAATGCATCCGAGATGACCACAAAGACTTTTTTGCGATTGTCCAAAAAGGGTTTGACGTAATGGGAAAAAAACCGGTTTTGAAGGGTGATCGGCAGGGCTTGCCATTTCGGAGTATCATCCACCAACTGCTGCCAGTTGTTGTTGAGCGCTAAAAGATAGGTGTTGGAATATTGGTTCTCCATCTGATCGGACAAATTTTGCATAATCGTGGTCTGCCCGGACTGGCTGACATGGTATACGAACTTGCGATACAACTGATCCAGTTGAAACCACAACTCGGTATATCGCCGAACCCCCTCGGCAAGGGATTGCATGGTAAGGTCGATCTCATCCAGCCGATGCATGAACTGGGCCGCGTGATCAACGGCCTCATACAAATGAGCAAAATCCCCATACCAGTGGCTTTGCCGACGCTGCCGCACCACCAACGCACACTCTCCGGCGGAGATGGTACGCTCTACAACATTTTTTATCAGATCGCTGAGGATTTTCTGATCGATCAGGCGAAAATAGTCCAGATCAAGTAGGCTGCGGTAGTCCTGCTTTTGAAGGTTCTGTTCGATCTTCAGAAAATCGGCACATTCGTTGGAAAGTTTTTCAAACGCCGTGTGGTGACGGATGCTGTCTTTCCACCGCTTCAAGAAAACCAGGGCATCGCCGGTCAGTCGGATTTCGCCGTCGGTTCCCATGGCATAACAGGATTTAAACAGTTCTATCACAAAATCCTGCATGCCAGCTGCGTCTGACTGGTAGCCGAATGTCCGCTTGAGCTGTTCCAATAAAAAGTCATCCAGACCGCAGCGCTGGATCAGGCTTAACTTCTCCTCCCCGCCGACGGCCATTTCGGCCAGGAGGCTTTCTGTGATCTCATCAATCCGGGGTTCGGCCACAGCACATACCGCCAACATTTTCAGACGAATCATTCCCGGTGTGTCATCCGGATTAATCAGTGCCTTTAGCTTCTCTCGCCGTTTAGATGCGTTGAAAAAATCAGCATGCGCATAAACAATCTCACCGAACTCGATACCAAGTTCAATTTCACTCAGCCACAAACCGGCCTGATCCGTTCGAAACGCCCCATGGGCCAACTGCACATCCAACAGCCAGTTGTCCAAGTCGGGCGGTTGCTCTCCTTCACGATACAAAAGGTATTTTTGATCAGGTTGTTTTTTCAAAACACGGAGCTTAACGCCAAATTCATTATTATTGATTTCGATCTTTTCGACATCCGGTAGTACCAACGCCTCAAATTCGCTCCGCAGTTCTTTTTTAGTGTCATACCAAAAGACAATGCGATGTTTCTTGAAAATCGTTGTCAATGCTTGTTCAATTTTGTCCATAAGCCCCACAGATCATATGACCGATTGATAATAGTTGCCAAGATAATCCTTAACGCGCCGACATCCCCTATGTGCTGAGCCCTGGCACCTTTTTAATGGCTTGCCCAAATTTTGGGTAGTTGACTTTCACGCCGTCATCCAGGTCGATCTCGACGCGCTGGGTTGCCAATGGATACAGTACGTCGTGCTCCCAGGCATCCAGTTCATCGATGATCTTTTTCAGTTTTTCGATCTCCTTGATCGCCTTGGTCCGCTCAGCTTGGGTGGCCGCCGCGCTGATGCTCACTGCCTCCAAATGATTCTTGTGGGAGGTGAGCTTGGTGCTGAATTCGCGCAGATAGTCGTTGAGCACCACGCTGACTGTATCAGGTCGGTAGCGGTGCATGTAGATCAGCGCGTTGAAGCTGCCCTTGGGGCTGGAAAACAGCCAGTAGATGGGGCGTTTCTTGTAGCGCTTGACATGGTCGCTGTAAAAATCTTTAAGGAAATACTTGCGGATCTCTTTAGCCAAAGCCTTTTCGATAAATCTGAGGTTGTCTTCGTAATTTAATTCGCCAAACGCGACTCGTAAGAACTTGCGGAAGCGCTGGGTGATGTCTTCTGTGAACCAATCGCCGTCGAGAATGGGGATGACATTGTCATCATCTGCAGGAAAACTAGGCTCTGGCACTCGTTTCAAATAGTCCTCGATGGTTTCACCTTGGTTAGCAAGTATCAACCCAGGCTTTTCCAACGCGAAGCGGCCGAACATACAGCCCACAGCATAGGAGACCAGTTCGCGCATGGTATCAGCAAGCAAAAGCGCCTCCAGTTCTTCCTGACTCTTGTCGCCACTATAGCGGTAGTGCGGGTTGCAGGTCAGAGTGATTTCGCTTATCGGGACTTCGGACGCCAGCTCATCCGGAAGGCCGTAAGCATCAATGAAAATACGATTGTTCTCTTCTTCAAAGCGCTGCATCTCCAGCGTCGATTCCTCCCACTGAGCGCGGAGCTTCTTGTAGGTGGCCCCAAGGATTGGTTGGTGGTAGTCGGGATTCAGCAGTGTCAGGCTGGTGAAGTTCCAGGAGGTTTCGTAGGATTCCCAGTCCGCTCGTGCGACATCAATAGCTTCCATTGTCCTATCTGAAGCGAAGTTGGATCCCATGCGAATTTTTGGAAGTGCTCTCACTTCGTTTATCTTTGTACTCATTGTTGGGTTTAGAGCTTTCAACAGCTCTCGAACAATTTTTGAGTTCAGGTACGCTATCGTTAAAGGGAGATCCTTCTTTCTATAAGGGAATAAGGACGGACCTTTTGTTTCGAATGTTGTGCCCACCGGCAACAGACGGAAGGCTGTAGAATCAGTTGCTACATCAGTCCAAGTAATGCCCTCTTGATACCAGTATCTTTCTGCAAGTATCCGAGCGGAGTGGTCTTTTCTATAGAAAGCACGAGCCTGTGGCGACCAATCAATTACATACTCAAGGTTGCCATACCATTTTCGGAAATTTCCCCCTTTGGCACAAATCACCCACTTTTTATCAGGACCAACATCGTTGATAGAGATTTCCCATAGCAACCGAAGGTATTTATCATTATCAGAAGTTTTATTTTGCCCGTCAGTGTTAAACCATTCTCCAAGGTTGCCTAATTGGAATGCTTTCAAAACATTTGCACTCAACCAATAGGCCACCGGATTTCCAGGGATTTTCTTAAAATCATCTGTTGAAGCGCGATAAAACCAGCCACAATTGGGTGTCTTAATTGCTTTACGAATGGCTGCATCTTTTTCCATCTCGGAGTTTCCATCGATTAAGCGTAAATAGTTACCATGATATTTCGGTTTATTTGTGTTCTCCAAAACGAAAGCTGTTGTTGATACAACCTCTCCACCAATGCTATCGAAAGCTCTTGCACCAAGATGTGCCATTGAAAGCAATGTACCCTGGTTTAGGAGAATAGCTCGTAGTGATTTAAAAGACGACAGAAACATCCAGCTTTGCATAGTGATCATGGCAATGGTGCCATATCTTTGAGCGAGATTGAGGTTGCGTTCTATGAACATGGCAAATAAGTCGGATTTGCTTTTCGGATAAAAATCTTTAGCCCAAGCTGCCAGTCGCTCATTCATTCCACCACGTCCCATATAGGGCGGATTGGCAATCACCACATGGTATTTGGGGCTCAAGTAATCTGCCTGGCGCAGGACATGCAAGACCTTTAAGTGGGTTTGGTTTAGAAAGAGTTGCCCAGAGACGTTCTTCTCGTTCAGGGTTTTGCGTACCCAAGACACATCCGACAACTCCGGACGAATTAAGGATCCGAAGTTGTCCACCTCTTCGAACTGGTAGAGGGTGGACTGTAACGGTGCAGTAAATAGGTCACGCCCTACAAAATCCATGTAGTTTTTAAGCTCGCCTTCATCGAAATGGACATTTTCAAGCACACATATATTTGGCTGGGCTGGCTTGCGGAAAAAGAGGCGCTGTTTGGCTCTGGCCTTCATGGTCAGGGCGAAGGCGGCCAGCTCCCCAGCGCGTTCGTCGATCTCGATACCGTAGAGGTTGTGAGTGAAAATTTTTTCCGGGATCTCAGCGGGCTCATAGCCCTCCTCCTCGTAAATGGCGTAAAGTAGATCAAAGGTATAGGTGAGCATGTGGCCAGACCCACACGCTGGATCACAGATTTTAATGTCCTCAGGTCGTTCAATCCTTAGAAATTCTTCTTGTCCACTATTTTCGTGTGTTTCGTGGACTGGTCTGATGTAATAATCCATCCGCTCAATCAGCTTAGAGTTGGGGCAGTTGAGCATCCACAAACGTCCCAGTGAGTTTTCGACAAGGTAGCGAACGATCCAATGCGGTGTGAAGAGCTGTGTAGCAGCAGGGATGTTTTCGGGCTTGATTTTCTTATTCTTTTTTAACCCTTCGAATACCTCGTCCTTTTTCTCGGAAATGTAGAACTGGTAAATCCACCCAATGACTTCGACGTCCTCGCAAGCGTCTGGCGTCATCGCCTCACGTGTATATGCCAAAATAGAGTTACCAGAGAGCAAGTCATCCGGCATCAACAGTTCGGTGTAGTCGTCGATGCGCTGAAACAGGAATGGCATAGTCTTGTTCCAGTAATTGCAGGCGGCCACCACCAGCAAGCGATAGGCTTCGCCTTGAGGGTCGCGACTGGGCGCTTTGTCATCGAGCAGGGCAAAAATCTGCTGTCTGGCTTTGTCATAGACCAGTTCACCATCGATATGGCCCATCTTGGCCTCGGCAAGGATCTCCGGCTGCACCTGTCCCTCCGCCGGAGACACCACGCCAATGCGGGTATAGCGGTTTACATCCATGAAGCGAAGGGCGCAAAAGCGGTTGAACCAAATGTAGGCCACGCGCTCGATGACCTGTCCCTTGCCCATCTTTTTGATCGCCTCGTCGAGTTTCTTGACCGCCTCCGCGTCCTCGCGTCGGGCAGCACTGTTCACGACCATCACCACCTTCAGCTTAGCGGAGATTTGTTCAATCAGGCTGCGCCGGGCGAACTGAGCAAATTTTTTGAGGTTTGCTGTTTCCATTAAACTTGAATCCTATTCTCCTTACGAATTTCCTCCAGCAACGTTTTGCGCTTTTAAGCTCCCTTTCATCTATTCCCCTTCAATGTTTCTCACTGAGGGCCGGAACCTTTTTAATGGCTTGCCCAAATTTTGGGTAGTTGACTTTCACGCCGTCATCCAGGTCAATCTCGATGCGCTGGGTTGCCAACGGATACAATACATCGTGTTCCCAGGCATCCAGTTCATCGATGATCTTCTTTGTTTTTTCGTTCTCCTTAATCGCCTTGGTCCGCTCGCCTTTGGAGGCAGATGGGTTGATACTGACTGCCTCAAGATGGTTCTTGTGGGAGGTAAGTTTGGTGCGGAATTCGCGCAGGTAATCGTTTAACACAACACTGACCGTATCAGGGCGGTAGCGGTGCATGTAGATCAGAGCGTTGAAGCTGGCCTTGGGGCTGGAAAACAGCCAGTAAATAGGTCGCTTTTTGTACCGTTTGACATGATCGGTGTAAAAGTCTTTGAGGAAATATTTGCGGATATCCTTACCCAATGCCTTTTCGACAAATTTGAGGTTTGCCTCGTAGTGCTCTTCGCCAAAGGTAACGCGTAGGAAGTTTCGGAAGCGCTCTGAGATGTCGTCGGTGAACCATTCGCCGTCGAGCATAGGGATGACATTGTCATTATCTGCTGGAAAACTCGGCTCCGGCACTCGCATCAAATAGTCCTCGATGGTTTCGCCTTGGTTGGCCAGAACCAGGCCTGGCTTTCCCAGCGCATAGCGGCCAAACATGCAGCCTACAGCGTAGGAAATGAACTCCCGCATGGTATCGGCCAACAGAAGGGCTTCCAGTTCCTCCTCGCCCTTATCACCGCCGTAGCGGTAGTGTGGGTTGCAGGTCAGGGTGATTTCGCGTAATGTGACTTCAGGCTTCAGTTCATCCTGCAGTCCATAGGCCTCGATAAAGATGCGATTGTTCTCTTCCTCCAGTCGCTGCATTTCCGACGTCATCTCCTGCCAGTGGGCGCGAAGTGTCTGATAGGTCGCTTTGAGCGTTGGCTGGTGGTAGTCGGGATGCTGCAGTGGCAGGCTTGTGAATTCCCAGGAGGTTTCGTAGGAATCCCAGTCCAGTCGATGGACATCTATAATTCTATTGATATGATCAACTGGTAAATTTTTTTCAATGATTCTTCGTGAAATTGGAAAATTAGAAACTTGACCAACCTCGAAATTCAGCGTTGGAGAGAGATCCTTAACAAGATCTTTCATTATTTTCGAGTTCATTACACCGAGGAGGGCAATGCGTGTGTAATTGTTATCAAGGAAAATCGAACAACCTGCAACGTCATATATAAATCCTTGAGGAAATAATCTTAGTGCAAAAAAGCTACTGGAAATTTTTGACCAACTTAATGAAGGTGCAAAATATGTATCTGGATTTCTAATTACAGATTTCTCAAAGGTCTTTAAATCGTGTCCATCATTCAACCAATTTACTGCAAAAGATTGATTTCCATACCATTTTCTAAAGTCTCCTCCTTTGTTGTATGGAAACCACTTTTCAGATGCATTTCTTGCTTCTTTTTGATCGAGACCGGTGGCAAAATTCTTTCTTTCTAATTCATGCCAACAGCGAACAAATCTGTTATTGTCAGCCGTAGCCAATCCTTGTCTTGCCGTTGCTATGCTGTGAAGTAGTTCACATTCGCAGAATACATTGATTGCCTTTTTGGAGAGCCAGTAACCGATTGGATTTTCTGGAATGGATAAAAAATCTCTATTGCACGCAGTGAATCGCCAATTGCAGTCTTTGTTTTTGATGGCCTCCAAGGTTCTGGGTGCTTGATTTTCTTCTCCCTTAAACTCTGAAAGGCGAATAAAGCACCCATAATTATTTCGTGGGTCTCCTGATTTATAGATCGTAAATGTGCAAACTGGTATACATGCAGGAGCAAAAGCGTTGTATTCCAATTGCACCAAGTTTGTTATTACGGAAGACAATAAAATTTTTTTCCGTAAGTCTTTATACGATGAGATAAACATCCAAACGTATGGTGTTACGAAGCCGAGTTGTCCCTTATCAATTACAAGAGAAAGATTTCTTTCAATAAACATAGAGAATAAATCGGTCTTACTATCTTGGTAATTCTCAGCACCCCAGATCTTTAGTCGCGGGTTCATACCTTTAGTTCCCATATAGGGGGGATTGGCAATTACCACATGGTATTTTGGGCTCAGGTAGTCAGCCTGCTGCAGGGCCAGCATGACCTTCTGGTGGGTCATGCTCAGGAATAGATGCCCGGAGATATTCTTCGACTCCAATATTTTCAGCATCTCTGCCACATCGGTCGCGTCTGGGCGGATCAGGGAACCGAAATTATCGACCTCTTCAAACTGGCGAAGAGATCTCTGTAATAGCGAGGTAAACAGGTCGTTCCCGACAAAGTCCATATAGTTCTTCAGCTCGCCCGTATCGAACCAGACGTTCTCCAGCACGCAGATATTTGGTTGCACAGGCTTGCGGAAAAAGCGGCGCTGCCTGGCTCGGGCCTTCATGGTCAGGGCAAAGGCGGCCAGTTCGCCGGCGCGTTCGTCGATCTCGATGCCGTAAAGATTTTGGGTGAGGATCATCGAAGGAATTTCTGCAGGTTCGTAGCCTTCCTCCTCGTAGATGGCGTGCAGCAGGTCGAAGGCATAAACCAGTATGTGTCCCGAGCCGCATGCTGGGTCGCAAATCTTGATCTCCTCAGGCTTGCCGATGCGCAGGAAGTCGGTCTCCGGTTGTTCAGGCGTGATGTAGTAGTCCATCTGCTCAACCAACCGGGAGTTTGGACGATTCAGCATCCAAAGGCGACCGAGGGAATTTTCGACCATGTATTTGACGATCCACTTTGGGGTAAATAGCTGAGTGGCAGCAGGTATCTCCTCTTTTTTGACTACTGAGCGACGATTAATTATTTCATCCTTCTTCTCGGAAATATAGGATTGATAGAGCCAGCCGATCACCTCGACATCCCGGCAGGCATCGAACGTCATCGCCTCACGGGTGTGAGAAAGGATGGAGTTTCCCGAAAGCAGGTCGTCAGGCATTAAGAGTTCGGTGTAATCATCGATTCGTTCAAACAGGAAAGGCATGGCCCGGTGCCAGTGGTTGCAGGCACCAACCACCAGCATTAGGTAGGCCTCACCCTGCGGGTTATTGCTGGGCGATTTGCCGTCAAGCAGGGCGAATATCTGCTGCCGGGTCTTATCGCTGACAATCTCTTCATCGATATGGCCCATCTTGGCCTCTGCCAGAATTTCCGGTTGGACCTGTCCTTCGGCTGGCGACACCACGCCGATGCGAGTATAGCGGTTTACATCCATGAAGCGAAGAGCGCAAAAGCGGTTGAACCAAATGTAGGCCACGCGCTCGACAACCTGCTCCTTGCCTATTTTTTTGATGGCCTCGTCGAGCTTCTTGATCGCCTCTACGCTCTCGCGTCGGGCAGCACTGTTCTCGGCCATCACCACTTTCAGTTTCGCGAAAACCTGTTCAATCAGGCTGCGCCGGGCGAACTGGGCAAATTTTTTGAGTTTGGCTGTTTCCATTTAGATTTGAATCCTCTTCCCTTTTCGGATCTCCGCCAGTAACGCTTCGCGCATGGATTCCAGGTAGCGATCCACATCGGAGTCATCGGCCAGCCAAGCCTTTGCAAACTTTACAGAAACATTTCTGACGGGAACGTATGACGGTTCGGCGATTTTGCCTTCTCCCTTGCCAGACGGTTCCTGGTATTTGGAATTGCCACCCGAAAATTTGTTCCAGGATTCCATTTTTTCCAGAAGGCGCGGGTATTCCTCATCTTCAAAGCGACGCGGGATGTCTCGCAGAGCGGCAATCAAACGCTGGTCATTAACCTCGCTCAATTTAAGCTCAAAAGCTTGTTTTAATTCCTGTTGCTGATCCACCGTCAAGTCTTTGAATTCTTGCATGGCCAGAATGCGATCCCGCAGCGCTTCAATAATTAGGGCAGCGTTTTCCGCTTCTCTGTTCAATTGGGTTGCAATGCCAACTTCCAACTCCTCCAAAGTGGCTTTTATCTGCTGCATGCAATCGCCTTTGTAACATGCTGGATCCATGATGAGGTGCTGAATCTTTTCTGCGGCATCGGTTTTTACATAGGCTATATTTTCACCCTGATCTCGCAAAAACAGGGCGGCATCCCTATATAATGTCTGATTAGGACCGGTCATGAACCGACGAATAGGATCAAGGGTGGACTCCTTGGCATCCAGCAGCACATCTTCGAAACTGTCTATTTCCGCCAAATAGTAAGCGTAGGGTTTACCGACCAGTTTTTTAATCTGTGATAGCGGTGATTCCACATTGGACAAGAAAGGATACTGACCGGCTTCTCGACAAAGTACCTCTAAATCTTGGACCAATCTGATAAACGCTTCGGCGGTTTCCTTCCCCAGGTCCTTGGCCTCCCTGCCTTTGGGCGGTGAATCAAAGAAATCTTCATAAAAGGTTTTCAGGCGTCGGACCTGGGAGGCGGAGAAATCGACCTGGGGGTCCAGCACGAGGTTGGCATAACCGTGGGTATTTCGCAGGGTCTTTTCAAGATCGTTGTCCTCAATCATATCGCTGTTGGAGCGAACTTCGATCTTTCCGCGGGCGCATAGTTTGGCCAGCGTACATTGAACTGCCGCCAGTTGCCAACCGTATGGTTTGCGTTCGAAACGCTCTACCAGGGTTTTTAGGGTGGTACGCACACCGTTGCGGCGATTGGCTTGCACAAAGGCCTGCATCTCCTGTTCCGGTTCGCTGAGCAGCGCTGTATCGCTGCCGAAAAGACTGTCGTCCTCGGCCTGCTTAAGATATTTGCCGATATCCTCTTCTCGGAAATTGATCCCGCTGAGCATGCGCAGATTTGGATACACCTTTAGGATCAATGACGAAAAGGCCTGCACGATGCGAAGCTGCGGATCTTTGGCGCTAATCTCGATCTCATCGCCGGAAAGATATAGCCTGGCCTTGCTGATAAGCTCGTGGACCTGTTTTTGAATTTCCGCCTGGCGCTCCCGGTTCTGGAAACTCTTGTCAGTTAAAATCCGCTTGATCGACTCCTGTTGGGTGACCGTGATGTTTTGGCGAACATATTTTTCAGTACGCTTGTACATCAACAGATCCTGGACCATGCGATCGTCTGGCGGCAGGATCACCAGGAGTTCATCCCGGCCCCAGGATTGGCCCCGCAACACCTCTTCCTTTCCCAAATTTTCGTTAAATGGGCTGATTACATGGATGGTCAGTTCGTATTCGCGGCCGAACAACCTGTCATCCAATCTTCTGGAAAACGGATAGTCCCGCCCGCTCTCCTCATGTCGGATCTTACGATTACGAATGGTATGGTCAAAAATAGCATTGGCCAGTTCCTCCGCCACGTCTGCTGTTTCGACATCGGTGTGTTTGATTTCTTGTTCGACATCTTTTTCGTCATCGGTCAAAAACTCGTATAGGTTGCTGTTGCGTTGGATATAGGTCTGCTGTTCGAGAAGGCGGAGGGCTTCCTCGACCGTCCTGCTGAACGCTGGCAGATCACGGTCGAAGCGGTCCAACATCAGTACGCCAACATTGCGAACCGTGGCCTTGAACTCCTTGACGTACTTGACCAGAAAAAGGGCTTTGAGAATCCGGACGGCAAAGGGATTGTCCAAGTGTTTTTCGGCCACCAGGATAGATCGTTGGATATTGCCTTTAAGGGCCGCGCGAATGCCCTCGAACATGAGATCAAAGGTGGCCAACTGTCCCGTAGTCTGGTCGGAGACATGAATGGCAACCTGTTGAAAGACGCCGAGCATGGAACGCTCACCCACCGAACTATGGCGTCCCTCAAAAGCGTTGTGGACGGACAGGTTCTGGATGGCAGCCTGAAACAAAACGAACTGGTAGGGGATAAACGGATAGCAATCGGTAAAATGCTCCTGGTCCTGAAAATTACGATAGGTCTGGGAACCATCGGCAAAATCGAAAAGCGTCCTAATATTGTTGGCCTGGTCATGATAAACGGTTTTTAAATAGGCGTTGCCCTTATCGTTTTTTGCCAGCAACCGCTTCTGGATCACCTCAGCAACATCGGCACTCGTCAGCTTCAAGCGGTTGGCAAAGCGGTCCTGAATTTTGGAAAAATCCTCCCCTTGTTGATTGTTGATCTCACCGATGACCGTATGCATCTCCTCTTGTGCGGTGACAACAATCCAGGCCCGTCCACGGCATTTGGTGGCCAGACTTTCGGCAATAGTCTGCAAGTTGGTCATGAGTTTGATATTGCCGGCGATATACTGGCCAACCTCGTCCACGAAAAAATTCAAACGGAAATCGCGCCCTTGTTGTTCGATATAGGCGTTGACCTGATTGGCAAAGTCCTCGATGGAGACCTTATAATCCTTGCGATACTTGTCAAGAATACCGGTGGCAGTATCCTTTGCCACACCTGCGACCTGGGAATAAGCGGTAGCTATATTCTGCCCTTCCAAGAGGGCCTGCTCCCGACCGAATTCCCACTCTTTTCCCGCAACGTCCTGATAGGCGGTCTTGAAATCACCATACTGGCCGCGGCTATCGAGATCTCGTTCGAACTGGGCGATATGTCCCTGCTTGCCGTAGAAGCCACACATGTCGTCGAATACCTTGACAAAGACCGCCAGGAGCGCATCGATCTGGGTCTTGCTGATGATATCGGCTTTCTGATCAATGTTAAACAGGATGCTTTTGGACGGTATTGCAGCGGCCTTTTGCAGGTCACCGCAAAGGAGAGCGTTTCCCTCACATTTGGGCAAAAACAAATCCAGGGCCTGGGTACTGTCAATGGGGCGGTTTTCAAGGATGAGGGATAGAATTTTCAGCAGATGGGATTTGCCTGAGCCGAAAAACCCGGATATCCATACACCATTGGCCCCTTCATAATGGATGTAGGCATCAAGAAACGTTTCAAGCCGTTTGGCCACTTCATTGGTCAACACATACTCTTCAACTTCGAGTTTCAGCCGGGCCTCGTCATCGGCTTTGATGACCCCTTCGATGTGGCGGTCCACCGGTTTTTTGAACATTTGCTTCAGTGTCATGCGCAGTATCCTCGCGTTATATTTCGCAGTGATAGATGTTGAAAGCTCGATAATATTTATCGTCGTGCAGCCGTCCAAACAGATCCAGGGAGGCACCCTTTTCAAGGGAGTGGGAATAGACACCCGGGAAAAACATGACCGTCGGCAGATGGGTTGCCGTGCGTTGAAGGTTGTTCAAGACTCTGTGAGATCGAATATAAGGGAAAACCTGACCCACGCCGATGAGAAACATGACATCGAACTCACCCACAGTTAATTTTTCGGCAATAGCCGGAACCAGATGGGTCTCCGGATCAAGCACCCCCTGTAGCATTTCCCTAAATTCGTCCTTGCCACTGGAGGCCTCGACCTCAAGCACCTGCTCAAGAATACCCCGTTTTTCTAAAAGCTCTATGGCAAGATCATACAGGTTGATGATTAGGATGCGGATGCCCTTTTTCTCTAAGGTATTGAACAGTTGTTTTTGCATGCGGACCATGTCAACGGCTTCTTCCGGCGGATAAGGGCAGATAAAAAAAGGGACTTCGTTCCCAAGTCCCTGCATCTTAAGAAACCGTTGGCTGGTAATGATGCCGAGCAGATGGTTGAATCGATCCTGCATCGGCGCCCTTTCCAAAGTCGTTGCAACAGTGCTCACAGCTAAACCTTTCTATCTTCAACGGGAAAGATGGCCATGGTCAGATCAGGATCATCCTGGATGAATTGTCTCATCGCCGGGCTCAAGATAATGGGGATGATCATCTGTCCTTCGGTCAGCAGCTCGCATTCTCTTAGCATTTTGAAAACCACCTGGCGGAGCTTGTTCCGCGTCGACGCCTTGATGCGAACGATTTCAGCATGCCATTCTGCCTTTTGATTAAAAAACACATCGTAATCCCCATGGGTCAGTTGCAGATCCATACTAAGAAACTTTTCGTGAACCACTTCCACAGCAAAATCATGGATGAACCGATAGCGTTTACAGACAGCCGCCCACAGAATGTACCCTTGGTCTTTAGGAAATCCGTCGGTCAATATCAACATTTGATCCGGAGTCAAGCTTTTCAGCCGGGAAATAATCTCACTGCAGACACGATTGGCGGTATTATTGGTTCTGGCTTGCAGAAGATTATTTTTCAGGACTTTGGTGCGAACGGTCGACCAATCACCAAGCTCTGCATATAGCTTTGAAATCAGGATCGAAGGCTGGCGGAACAACGTGCCTGTTGAAAAGGACATACTGTAAGTGTTGTCGTTCCTATTTACCATGCAATTAGAACCAACTGGAATCAGACAGTTTCTCAGTGAACTGCGTTTGCGCAGATTGATCAACTAAAACATTTTTACAAATTTCCATCCAGGCATCTTCAGACATACCGAACTCTTCGACAATATATTTTTCTTCCAAGTCCTCAGGTGGACTGGGGTCGGGCCTCAGCAAGCTATTGTAAACCTATGAAAAGATTATAAAAAAGCTGGTATATTGCCATTAATCGACCATTTTTCAGGCCCAAACAGGCTAAATAAGAAGCCTGGTTCTAATTCTAAAATAATATGTTCCCATACTCCAAACCCTTCTTATTATCATATGGGATCAGCATCTTCCGAATCTCATGGGATTCGTCAACGCCTCTTATCTTTCTTCCTATATCCCTATACCCTGCTCGTTACCAAGCATACCAAACACAGCCTATCACGAAGCAAAGCTTGCTTGACTTTCAAACACCATAGCATCAATTTCCTTGTCACTAATCCCACTGTATTGATCTATCGTATCTTTCAAACTTTTCCACACCGAACGCTTCAGTTCATCCGGTTCCAATACCACCGCCGCCGGCCCCATTCTCAACACCCATTGCCGAATTTCATCCAGCTCGGCTACTATTAAAAAGATTTTAATACAGCAGTCGATCAGCTTCTTGCGATGCGGCGTCTCATCCATGATGCAAAAAAAATTTAGAGATGACTTTTCCAATCTGTAAAACTCGACGATACCCAATCATATTTTACAATGCCTTATAGTACCCTCTTTCAATAGCATGGATATATTCTCTCTTTTTCAATTTGTACAAAACATTATCAATTTTACGGTCAAAATGGCCAAGTAAAGTTCTAATTTCTTCAACAGATATTCCTTCTTTCCGGTTTCGAATTAATTCGTATACATTAAATATTAAAGTTCCTTGCTTTAATTCTGAAAATTTATTTTTTACTGAATAAGACTTATTTATCTTGACAGGAATTTCATATCCATCTTCTATTGATTTTTTATTTTTAATAGATCTATAAACACCAATACGAATATTTTCAATCCGATCTCTTTGCTTAAGATTATAAATAGCGTTACTTATTTGTTTATCTGAAAAACCTGTTATATTTATAAGTTCTTTCCTACTTATACCATCTACATTCCGATCTATCGTATCGAAAACAGTCGCGAATAAACCATCGGATCCACTTTCAGGAGTATCGTTCTTGAACACCTCTTCCGATTCAAAGCGCACATCGATACGAATTCCATTCAATGCAGCTTCTACTACATCGGTACCGAAATCAGAATATTCTTCTTTTAAAAAATCACCTATCTTATTAATAGTTGAACTATTTAATAATAGATTTCTCAACTTTTTGATATTTCGTTCCGCCATAAAATTATTGATCAAATCATTGACTATATTGAGGTTATTCCTATTTTGATGATCTGATTGATTAAAAATTTTAACAAAATCAACTCCATCTTTGGAGTGTTTTTCAAAATCAATTCGTTGAATTAAAATAGGTGTTCTACGTTGATTTTCTTTTCCATCGTAATAAATTCGGATACGGTTACCAATAAGCAGCCCAAACTCTGCTTTTAATTGAAGCATATATGATGTCAATTGATCTGCCGGTTCATTTCTGGATAACTTTTTAGATGGTTTTTTAACTTCAATTGCGATAATTGGCTCATCGTTTTTATTGTAGACGACAATATCGGGCCGCAACTTATTGCTTCTACCAATTTTAACCTCAGGTTGCCGTTTGATTTCCCCGCTGAATTCCTTCCATCCAAGGGCTTCTAATGCCCTGACAATTTGACTTTCATAGTCCTTTTCTGAAATATCATTTTTTATACTTTCGCTTAACAAAAAGCAGATTTCATTCCATATTTGAATTGCGTCTTGTTTTTCCATTGCGCTGTTACCCTTCCTATCGCGAATAATTGGTCTTAATGTCCATCATCGGAGCATTTTTTACATCCTCATCGAGTCTGTGATATTGAGAAATCGTCTCTTTCAAACTTTTCCACACCGAAATCTTCAGTTCATCCGGTTCCACGACCACAGCCTCAGGCCCCATACTCAGCACCCACTGCCGGATCTCGTCCAATCCGGCCACTTTGAAGCTGATCTCGATACCACCATCGATGAGCTTCTGGATGCGCTGGCTCTCGTGCCAGATCTTTTCGCCGATGTACCGCGCCCAAGTCGGACTGATCCGGATGGTCACCCCGTATAGTTCATCCTGCATCACCTTGAAACTGTGCCGGACATAATTATCGAAGGAAAAATCGTCAGAGACTTTAAAGCAGTCTTCGGTCACCCGAAGCATATTGATACGATCCACAACGAATGTCCGGATCTCCCCCCTCAGGTGGCAATTGCCGATCAAATAAATAGTGCCATCATAAAACCAGATCTTGTAGGGGTCGACCTTGCGGGTTGTGCGTTCGTCGTTGCGCAATGACCAGTAGCCGAACTCAACGGTTTTACGATCAGCGGCCGCACGGTTGATCTGACCGATGACCTCACTGAAACAGCTGTAGTCTTTGCAGGGACCACCGCCCATCTGGTAGGCGGATCTGATACGATCCAGGTAGGCCAGCGTTTCAGGAGGAAGCATACCCCGGATCTTTTCCAAGCACACTTTTCTGAGACTCTTGAAATACGGTGCCCTTAAATACGTTGAACAGGTCACTCCCAAGGTGCAGGCAGAGCAGTTCAGTCAATGTGAATGGCTCCGGAAGCTTGAATTTATAGTCGTCAATAAAACGCCACCGGGTGATTTTGCCCTCTTTTTCCGTATAGATCGGGAAACCGGCGAGTTGCAGATCGTCCATGTCACGGTATGCGGTCCGCAGGGACACGTCGCCCTCTTCGGCGACCTCATTGGCTGTCAGGCCATTCTTGCTGACCTCCAACTGCCTCAGGATGCGCCATTGCCTTGAAAGCTGGTCACCCCTCATCCGAAATTCCTCTCGCAAAGACCATTAAAACCATCTCACGCCAAGCCGCTAAGGCGCCAAGAAAAAATAAACGATAACGATCTTCTTCGCGTACTTCGCGGCTTCGCGTGAGACCCTATTTTTCCTTATGATTATTGACGACCCGCCGCACACCCGCTTTAAACGTCGGCGCACCGAAGTTAATCAACAGCCCCAGCGACAAATGCATCAGGCGCAGAGTAGGTCAGCAGCTGTTTGCCATGCACCGGCACAAATTTTTCTACCGATTTAAGTTCAACCACCAAACAGTTTTCGACCACCAGATCAGCCCTGAACCCCTCTTCAAAGGTTATCCCGGCAAATTCTATCGGAACCGGCTTCTGGCGTTCGACAACCAAGCCCCGATCGCTCAGCATTTTCTCCAGCACCGCCTCGTAGACGGTCTCTAAAAGACCTGGCCCCAAATCCCTGTGCAAATGAAATGCCGTGTCGACAATAGTCGTTGCAATTTCCTCTATCTTTCTCATTTAATCTTCCTCACGCTAAGACGCTAAGCCGCTAAGAAAAGAATATTTTTTTGGGGAAAGCACTAATCGACACCCTATCAAACGGTGTCAGTGCGACTGCCTGTTATGTTCTTTCTGTCCCCCTGCCCTTCTTCGCATTCTTCGCGGCTTCGCGTGAGCCCCTCTTTTTAATATTCCTCACGCTAAGACGCTAAGCCGCTAAGATAAAAAATAACTGCATGCCCTTCTTTGCGTTCTTCGCGGCTTCGCGTGAGACCCTTCTCAGGCATCCCGGTGGCGATTGTGCCTGTCTCGCCGGGCGGAAAAACACTGGTACCCCACACGGCCGCTACCAGGACTCGCTTCCTTCCTGAACGCCGACAGATGCAGAACTTTTTCCCCATCGGCAAGTGCAGTGCCTTGTGTAATCCTGGATTCAAATGAAATGGTGGCACCCATACTGACAATAGGATGACGCTGTCCTTTCGCTTTTTTGACCGATTCGACGAACACTTTGGCTTTGCCTGGTTGAACTGAAGGCACACCTGCTGCCTTATCTGCGCTTTCGATGGCGTCCATGGCATAGCTGTTGATCAATTTGTCGAAAAATCGCCCAAACGTGTCGCTGCTGGCAAAACACTCGAGACCAGTCAGCCGACTGTCTATTGCAAACAGCGCGCCTACCTGTTGTTCGATGATATGAAAGCGGTCGTTGTAATCAGCCAACCTGTCTTCATAGTGTTCGAACACATCGGACATGGCCATGGTGGGAGATTTAACATTCATGCGTCTGGATTTTTCAGCGATGTTGTTCCAGATCCGCCCTTGATCCGTGCGATGACCGGCACCTCGCGAAAGGCTATCCCGCAAACAATACTGAACTTCCCTGCGCAGCGATGCATGCATGACTTTTTTGCCGGATGAAAAATTCTGGGAATCGTAGTGCCAGCGCTGCTCCTCGACGCAGCTGACGGGAATGGTCGTGGCTGTCTTGCCTGCTATCAGAAAGGATGCGTTGACGATCCGATTCTGCTTGGCCCCTTTCAGTTCTTCACCTTCCACGAGCAGTATCGGTTGCTTGGCATTATTCCTTAACTTTAATCGGTTGACGTTGCCCGACGCATCGACCTCGGTGACCAGCAACACCCCACTGTCGATGGCCTGCTCGAGTGTCAGGTAATACGGCGCGATGATTCTTGGAAACAAAACCGGAAATACGGTCAGATTACGACAGACTTGTTTTTTCCCCAACCGGCAATCCTGCAGAAACGAAACGACTGAATTCATGGTGTTACCCTCCACGTTTGAGTGTTTCATGGAGGTTAACACGCCAGATTGTCAGATGAGGTCAACGTACCCCGCTTTTTCCTCAACTGACGATTTGTTTTTAAATGGTTCGTTTGCTACCTGTCCGAGTTCCGCCAGGCGCCGCCAGCAGTCGATGCTGGCATCGTGGTCCTGATTGGTTACGGTTGATCAGGGTCCTTAACCGGGAAAAGTCGATGGCCTTCGAAAACGGTCAAAACCACCAGACGGTCCTTAGCCACCTGATAAACGATCCGGTAATTTCCTTCCAACAACTCTCGAATATCTTCGCGTGAAAACTCGGGGACCATGCGGCCAGCGAGAGGCGCATGGCGTGCATCGCGTACCCGCTGCTTTAAACGTCCGATCCACTTTTTGGCGGCTATCGGATTGTCATCAGCAATATATCGTTGAATCGCAAGCAGATCATCTTTGGCCGTTTCAGTCCAGAAAAGCTTCACAGCAAGTTGTCCAGGTCTTCATCAGGCAGCACACGCCCCTGCTCCGCATCCACCAACCCTTTTTGCACGGCTTCAACGAATCGGCTCTGTTCAGCAAGGCGGTCAAAATCAGACGGATTAATTAGAACAGCTGCCGCCTTGCCATTTTGCGTAATGACAAGAGGACGATGCGAACGCTGTATATCATGCAGCATCCTGGATGCTCTGGCTTTAAAGTCCGAAAGCGAGACGATGTCCCGGGAGATGTTGATCGGCTTCATGGTTATCACCTGTTAAGATTAATGTGACTTATTTCAGATTAGAAAATAGTCCGAATTAAGGTCTTAATCAAGTATGTTTTTGGATTTGTTGATCGCGATTCCCTGATCACTGCTTTGTGGTTCACAGTTCACGACTGACTGGTTTCAGGTTAACAGCTTACCAGATCAACAGCTTATCGCCTGATCTACAGTTCCTTCAACCCTTCAACCAGCCGGTCCACCTCCTGAGAAGAATTGTAATGCACCAGACTGATCCGGATAATCCCATCATCAGTATCTTCGATGCCCAGCGCCTCGAGGCAGCGCAGCGCATAGAAGTGTCCGTTGCGCACAGCAATCTGCTTCTTCACCAGGCGTTTGACGGCCTCGCTGCAACGCATGCCGTCTATCGTAAAGGCAATCGTCGCCGCCCGGGATCCGGTCTCGGCCCGGTCCTGCCCCATGATCCGGGCGCCGGGAATGGCGCGAATGGCTGCTAAAACCCGATTGGCCTGGACGGTTTCGTATTCGGCAAAAAGCGCGAAGACTTTAGCAGCCCTGGCGTGAAAGCCGGACGCCTTATCATTGAAATGGTGATCATAGATCGCATCGATGTACGCTTCGATACCGGCCAGCGCACCGATCTCGGCGTGCAGCGGCCCGGCGGGGTTGAACCTGTAGTGCGGCAGGTCGCGGTTGAAGTAGTGGCCCTGGGGTTCGAGGGTATCGAGAACGGACGGCCGGCCCCACATGACCCCGATGTG
Source organism: uncultured delta proteobacterium (assembly GCA_963705435.1). Classification (GTDB taxonomy): domain Bacteria; phylum Desulfobacterota; class Desulfobacteria; order Desulfobacterales; family Desulfosarcinaceae; genus Desulfosarcina. Next base: position 67,805 of record CAVPJR010000006.1, read on the forward strand.
GGTGCCGAAGGTCTTGTAGGTGCTGAACAGGTATAGATCCAGACCGCTGCTGTTTACGTCCAAAACGCGGTGGGGCGCAAAGGAGACCCCGTCGCCGATGGCCAGCGCCCCGGCCTCGTGGGCGATATCGCTGATGGCCTTGAAATCGTGCATGGTCCCCACGATGTTGGAGCAGAGGGTGAAACAGACCAGCCGGGTGCGCTTGCCCACCAGGGAGTTGAGGTCCTCGATGGCCAGCTCGCCGGTCTGCGGATCGATCCGCCACTCCTTGATCACCGCCCCGAATTCCGCCAGCCGCCGCCAGCAGCCGACGTTGGCCTCGTGGTCCTGGTTGGTGACGATGATCTCGTCGCCGGGTTCCAGCAGGGGCCGCACCGCCTGGGCCAGGACATAGAAATTCATCGTGGTGGACGGTCCCAAGGTCAGTTCGTCCGGGTGGCAATCGAGCAGGCCGGCCATGGCCCGGTAGCCGGCCTCCATGGCCTCACCGGCCTTGATGGAGGATTCGAATGGGCCGTAGGGCTGCACCTTGGTATACTGGAAGAAGTCGTGCAGGCGGTCGACCACCTGGCGGGGGACGTAGGAGCCGCCGGCATTTTCGAACATGGCCCAGCGGGCGGTGTCGGGGTTGGAGAAGACCGGGTACTGGGCTCGAATGAAGTCTGTGTCTAGGTTCATTTTATTTCCTTTTCTGATCGACCGCCTGATCGGCAGTCTGGATTGATCGATCCGGCCGGGCGGCTCAGGGCCTCACCTGGCCCTCAGTTCAAAGATCCCCGGTCGGTCGCCTTCGGATGTGACCAGCAGCGACATGGCGTCCGGCGAAAAGCAGATCGCTTCGCGCTGGCGCAGCAGACGGCCCTCGTGGGGCGGGGGCAGACGGATCAGGCCCGGCCGCTCCCGCACTGCGGACGCCCAGGAATCTTTGGGCATGCGGCTGAACAGGTAAGCGTGCTGGTAGGTCAGCACCACCATCCTGCGGCCGTCCGGGGAAAGATCGAGCGCCGTGGGCTGGGAGTAGAATGCACCGAAAGCATGCCGCCGGTCCTGGTCTGACGGCGGCGGAATCCGCTCGACGCCCCCCACCCGCCTTGCCGTCACGGACCTGCCGGCGGCGGTCGCACTCAGCGGCAGGGCGAACAGCAGCGGCGGCTCGTCGCGTTTGGTCAGGATGAGAATTTCTCCGGCAGCCGCATCCACGGCCACCCCTTCGGCATCGTGGTTCCCGTCCGGGTAGGAAAAATCGATGCGCCAGGCCACCTCGACCGTGCCGGAACGCCGAAGCCGGTCGCGGCCCGGCCCGGGCTCTTCGACCACGTAGAGCGTGTGCCGTTCATGCCGCCGATGGTTGTCGCCGACATCGGCGATGAGAATCATCGGCCGGCCCTGCCACACGAACGTGTCCAGCCCCTCCCAGTCCCGGTTGGTCGCACCGGCCACCCGCACGCGCCCCCGGTCGCGGCCGTCAAGGCCCAGCGCGTAGAGAAACGGACCGTTGCCGCTGTCATTGACGGCCCACAACAGATCGACGGCAAGCATGGACGGTTCCAGGCCCGAACATTCCACGAGACCATCCGATTCGATTCGCCCCACCATCTTCGCCTCGCCGAATCCGGCTGCCGGCATCGACGAGGCCGTATCCTGCGCAAGGGCAGGATTCACCACCGGGGCAAAGACCAGACACAAGCTGAATGCGAGGAGCATCAAGTTGATCATGACAGCCATTAAGGGTAAACGCTAATCCGATGTTAGTTGGTGCCCATCCATAAATGGCCAATTTGCCCGATATCTGCGTTTTGCTCAAAATTTTATCCTCGGAATATCAACTATATGCCTGTGGTAAAATTTTTCGCACGCCTGGATCTCAACCAAATTTGTCGATTTCTGGACGGTCACCAGGTACATGGCGAAGTGACTCGCGTTGACAATTGGTGGTTCCATCAAGAACCTGGTAACCTATAAGCATGGTCAACGAATGAAAGCAAACCCAGAACGGTGAACGCTGAACCTGCATACCCTGTGCACCTGCCGGGAAATTGAACAATCGTTGCCTTTCCCCAAAGGCAGGTCACCGCGATCACATGGGTAGTTTTGACCTCTCACCATACGATCAACCGGCTCACATTGTATTTTTGGCTGGATGCTGTAACTTTTATTCAAACGAAACGCACAACCGACAACAACCAAACAACCAATGAGGTGATACCATGGCCGAGAACAAAGTGCAGGATTACACTGAAGACAAGAACGAAGGACACGTTGATACGCGCGAAGCCAATTTCGAGTGTGAAAAGAAAGACGAGAACCTGGGATGTGACATGGGAATCGATGTCGCGGGATAGCTGAAAGGAAGGTGCCCGATGATAGGTTTGACACTGACGCTCATTGTGCTGGGTTACTTCACCAACAGATGCATAGCCGGCCGGACATCAGAAGCCACCTGTAAGATCTGAGGGTATGATAGACGGCAGAGCTTCGAAATAACAGGTACGACGATTTGAATCCGCTGATAAACGGTAAAAAAGGCAGAGCCTCTAACGGGGCTCTGCCTTTTTGCTGGACCGGAACAACCGCCTCATTTGAGCCGCGATAGCGAGCGCCTTCGTGGTTCCTCAAGGAGGGCGGATATGGCAAGGCGCTTAAAAGGCAAGGTGATTTCGTGAAGCACGGTTCCGTGAGAAACTTGATCCTGTTGTCGGCTTTTGCCCTTATGGGAGTGATGGCAATGAAGATTTATTCGGATAGAGATTGGCGCACCGCCAGTCGCGAATCTGCCAGGATCGCGCCCGATCCCGCAACCACGAACGAGGCGGTTCTTCACGTCTACGGCGCCAATGCCTGGGGTTGGCGCGGCTGGTTTGCCATCCACACCTGGATTGCTGCCAAACGGACCGGTGAAACCGCCTATACGGTTTACGACGTGGTCGGCTGGCGTGGCTACCATGGCCAGCCGGTCCTGAGGATTGCCCGGGACGTCCCCGATCGATATTGGTACGGTGAGAAACCCCGGATTCTTAAAGTGCACAAAGGAGCGGGGGTTGACGAACTGATTGCTGCAGTAAACCAGGCGGCAGACGCTTATCCATGGAAAAGATCCTACAGGGCCTTTCCAGGCCCGAACAGCAACACCTTCACTGCCTGGATCGCCAGACAGGTGCCGAAATTGGAGCTGGACCTCCCTCTTTCCGCCATCGGCAGTGGATACCTGGAATAATGGGTTAAACAGGAGGATTAATTGTGAAATTTACCATCGATCATTTCAACATCAATGTGCTGGACCTTGAGAAAAGTCTAAGATTCTATGAAAAAGCCCTTGGATTGAGGGAGGAAAGAAGAAAAACAGCTGATGATGGCAGCTATATTATCGTTTTTCTGGGGGATGGAACAACGGCTAATAAACTGGAACTCACCTGGCTCAAATCTCAAGTGAAACCCTATGATTTAGGTGATGAAGAGTTCCACATTGCCTTTAAAACTTTCGAATTTGACGCAGCATATGCCCATCACAAAAAGATGGGTTGCATCTGCTTTGAAAACAAAGAGATGGGAATTTATTTCATCAATGATCCTGACGGGTACTGGCTTGAAGTTGTGCCGGTGCGATAGGGCGCCAGAACCCATCTCAAAAACAGTCTAAGTGCCCATGGCAGCGTTATGCATCGAATGGATTGTTTGCGGAGGTCAAGGGGTGGCCACTTTTTTATAAAAGGGGGCATCTGTGGCAATAAGGGTAGTTACATTGGATTCTTTTATGGCCAGCACCATTTTATTTGAAAACGCTATTTTGCTCCCCAAGCCAATCTATTTCAACCGCCTTACCATTTCCATCAAATTGTATGAGATACACTTGCTTGTAGCCATATTCGGTAATGATATAAATCCATTCCTCGACAATCTGATAGGTGTTTTCAGGATCATAGAGGCCAACAACTTCCTTTGAAAAGGGTGGTCCGCATTCATTCAGGATCCGTTGTTTGTACATTCCTTCGCCTACTATATTCTGGTTAACGTCGCCACAGCGAAAAGCGTAGGCATTTAAAATGGTACCGCACAAAATAATTAACACACTCTCCCAAATCATTAATTTAACCATGGCTGCCTCTTCGATGAAAAAATAACGATAAAACGCAATGGTTGTCAAATGATCGGCATCTGTCTTGATTCTATTTTATAGCGCCCAGATTAAGTTTTTTACGATGGCTTCTATTTATCTGACCGGGTAGAGGCCACCTTTTTCTCTTTTTTCTCTTTCTTGGCTTTTTTAATTTCGGGTTCCGGGGCACGCTTTTTTTTGGGTTGACTCTCTTTCTTGAGCGCTTGTTTTTCGAGCTTGATTTCGGCCATACGGGCGATCTGTGACTCCAGCTCGGCGAGACCTTTCAGCTGCTGCTTTGCCTGACGGATTTTTCCCTTGATATGCCTGACCCGTGAATCCCGTTTTATCTGCGTCTCGGTCATTCCCATTGATTTCAGCGTTTCCTCGTGCACGGCCAGCTGATTTTCGGCAGTTGCCTTGTGCTGCTCCACGTATGGTTTCCTTCTCAGCATTGTTCGTTTTCCTTTATATGCGGGTTTGTGTGTCGACCTGTCCAACCGATTGACATGACCAATAAATTAATGAAATCATAGTCGCAATTGACAGGATGTCGAGAAACTGTTGCGTCAGGCCATACCGCGTTAACATTCGGCTCAACGTGCTCATTGATCACCCATCAACGCCGCTTTTTGGCCGAGTGTTGACTAGTCTTGCCTGCGCTCACGACGTTTTTCAACACCCTTTTTAAGGTTCCACCGGACACTGGCTACTATAAGCTTCTACGCAACGGCGCGCAAGGCGCATTCTCGTCAGTGCCGCCAGAAAAGGTGCCAGGATGGGTTGGATTAAAAAATTCCTGCTGTTCGAAGAGCACACCTGCCCATGGTGGATGGCCTACGCGTGGGACCACCGGCTGCGCAGGTGGTTTCACGATACGCATGTCATTTTGAGGCCCTACCTGTCCGAAGGCGATCGTGTGGCGGACGTCGGCTGTGGAATGGGATATTTTTCAATCGCCATGGCCGACTACGTGGGCCCATCGGGCAACGTATTCGCCGTGGACCTGCAGCAGCAGATGCTCGATGTGTTGAACAGACGCGCCCGAAAACACGATTCCGGGCAGCGAATCCAGACTGTGCTGGCGGGCAGCGAGAATAAATATATCGACGGACCGCTGGATTTCATCCTCACGTTCTGGATGCTGCACGAAGTCGACCACAAAGCGGCTTTTCTGGGGACCTGGTATTCCCGTTTAAAGGAGGGCGGTACCTATCTGCTGGTCGAGCCGAAAATTCATACCTCCCGGAAACGGTTCGATGAAGAGGTTATACTGTGCAGGCAGGTCGGGTTTGAACAGATAGCCCGTCCCCACGTCCGGGTCAGTCGTGCGGCGCTTTTTCAAAAATGAAAAAAAGGCCCCTTTCTCGTTAAGAGCGGCTTCAAGACGCGATCAGATGCCATGATCGCGGCTGGAAGCCGCTCATCTGGTCATCCCGTTTCCTTTCGAATGCATGGCCATGCAGGGCCTGGAAACGTTTTTTCGACGTCATCGATGGTGAAGCGGATTGGCCGCACGGTTGGAACGGCCGCCCACGATATTTTTTTGGCAGACTTTTTCCATAATCTGTTGTATAAATTGCCTCCGACCACGTTGCAGGCCAGTAGCTCGAATTGGTAGAGCACCGGACTCCAAATCCGGGTGTTGGGGGTTCGAATCCCTCCTGGCCTGCCATTTTTTTATTCTTAGACCGACAACTCCATGAGATTCAAAGACATCCTCAAGAATTTCTGCTACCGCCAACTCTATCCCCGAGCCGGTCTGCTGCTGGTCAAACTCATCTCCCGCACCTATCGCTTCCGGCTGGTGGATGCGCACCACGAACAGGATGCGCTCGATGCCCACGGCACTGTGGTCTACGCCTCCTGGCACCAACGGTTTTTCCCGGGCATCACCTTCTTCGCCACCCGGAAGCCCATCGCCGTCATGATCAGCCAGAGCCGGGACGGGGAGATGATCGCCCGGGTGGTGGACATCCTGGGGTGGCGTTCGGTGCGGGGGTCGTCTACGACCGGCGGCGTCCACGCGCTCAAAGAACTCCGCGCCCTGACCAACCGGGGATATCGCGTCGGGCACATCGTCGACGGCCCCCAGGGGCCTTTCGGGGTGGTCAAGCCCGGCCTGCTCACCATCGCCCAGTTCTCAGGCGCACCGATCCTGCCGGTGGTCACGTCCGCCGAGCGGCGCTGGACCTTCAACAGCTGGGACCGCTTCATGGTACCCAAACCCTTCTCCCGGGTGTTCGTCCGTTTCACCCCGCCCGTCCATGTTCCCCGCCGGCTGGATCCCGAGGCCTTCGAAGCCCTTCGTCAGGATGTTGAAAAACAAATTAAAGAACTCACCATCCAGACCGATAACTGGTGGAGAAGCCCGGAAACGATCAGGCGCTATTTTCCCTGATTGGCCCCTTGCGCCGGACCCGCAACCCAGAGGATTCCGATGTCGGAACCCATGTTCAAACTTGTCATCGCCGAACCGGTGGACACGCCGCCGGATCGGGTCTACCTGGAGCATTACCAGCTCAGCGAAGCGCCCTTCGCCATCACCCCGGACCCGGAGTTTCTCTTCTCGGCCAGCTGCCACCGGCAGGTGCTCGACAAGATCGGCTACGCCATCGACGGGCGCATGGGCTTCGTCCTGCTCACCGGGGAGGTGGGCACCGGCAAGACCACCTTGTGCCGGGCGCTGCTCGACCGGCTGAGCCTCGACGCCGAAACCGTCTACGTGATCAATCCGTCGCTTTCCGGCCATGAACTGCTGGCCAGCATCCTCGAGGACCTGGGTACGACACCGCCGCCGCAGGCCACCAAAAAAGCGCTCATCGACCAGCTCAACCAGCGCCTGCTGGCCGACAGCACGAACCGTCCCTTCGTGGTGATCATCGACGATGCCCAGACCATGACACCCGAGACCCTGGAAGACCTGCGCCTGCTGTCCAACCTGGAGTCGGACAAGCGCAAACTCATCCAGGTGGTCCTGTCCGGCCAGCCGGAACTGCTGGACATGCTGGCCAACGATCGGCTGCGGCAGTTGAAGCAGCGCATCGCCGTGCATTGCCGCCTCAACCCGCTGACCGTCCAGGAGACCGGCGCGTATATCTCCCGGCGGCTCTTCGTGGCCGGCAACACGGGCCAGGTGTGTTTTTCCCATGCCGCCACGCAATTGATCCACAAACGGTCGGGCGGCATCCCGCGGCTGATCAACAAGATCTGCGATTTCACCCTCACCGCCGGCTACATCAAGGATGCACCGGTCCTCGGTCCCGCCCATGTGAACCGGGCCCTGGCCGAGCTGCCGGACCCGGATATCCGCGGGGCCCGGAAAAACGGCCCCATCCTGCGCTGCGGGCTGCCGGCAGCCGCCATGCTGCTGCTGGTGCTCTTTGCCGCCGTGGTTTGGGCCCTGCGTCCCGGCGACCGGACCCCGGCCACACCGGTCCAGCCCCGACCCGCGGCCATCGATGAGACCGCGGGGCCGGCGCCGGGATCACAGCCGCCTGATTCCGGCGGGGTTTGCCTTGCCCCCTCGCCCATCGAACCGACAGTCGGTGAGGCGGCAGCGGGCGAAATAAGTGTGCCTGCCAACCGCGCGACGGGCGGCGCCAGTCCGCCTGATCCAGTTGAAAAAAAACGGGTCTTGCCCCACCCCCCCTCGCCCGCCGCCTATGCCCTGCAGCTGGGATCGTTTCGCACAAAAGAGCGCGCCGGGCGCAGCGTGGCCCAATACCGCCAAAAAGCCATACCCGCTCACTGGCAGGCGGTGGAGGGCGAGCAGTGGTACCGGATCCTCGCCGGCAAATTCGAAAGCCGGAACCAGGCCGTCCGATACAGGGACGCGCACCAGTTAAAGGAGGCCCGGGTCATCCATGCACCCTGGACGGTCCGGGTGCTGCCTGGACGACCGGACCTGACGGAGGCCGAAATTCTTAGATTTATTTCAGAAATCGGCTATGACAGCCTAATGGAAACGGGCCTGGCGGGCGATAATAAAATCTATACCGGTCTTTTTGTATCGGTTGAAGACGCAGCCGTGACAGCCAAACGGATAAACAGCAGCGGTCAGATCCTGGCCCAGGTGGTTACCCGCTAACACGCGTCACCGTCTGATGGAGTCAAACCGGAGTCATTTGCATGAGCCTGATGAACGACGCCCTGAGGAAAAAAAAGCATGAGGCCACGGGAAGCCCCGTTGCCAAGGGCTTTATCGAGGTATCCGGACGGCCTCGGATCACCAGGCGCTGGCTCGTCGTTCTGGCAGGGTTGATCCTGCTGAGCATCGGGGTCTTTTACGGAAATTACCTGATGCAGTCCGGCACGGGCAACACCCTGCTGGTGATGACGCCCCAGCCTGGACGATCCTCAAACCCGGCGAACCATCCCATTGAGACGACATCCGACGTCCAGCATCGGTCGGCTGGCAAGCCCCTGCCGGCATCGGCGGATCGTCAGACGGAAACCGTGGTATCCGAGGATCCACCCGAGGGAAATCACCTGGCCAGGGCCGAGGTGAACCCAGCCCCGCCGTCGCCGACGGTCAACGGCGACTTGCCGGGCATCCGTGCCGAGGAGACCGCTGCTGCGCTGCAACCGGCCGATGAGAAACCGGTGTTCCCGTCTGCCGCCGAGACCACGTTGCCAACTGAAGCGGCCGTCGAACCGTCTCAACGGGCACCGAACGCCCTCTCCCGCGCCTTCGAACCCGGTCCGATTCAAACCAACCCGCGTGAGAAAAGCCGGCCAGTGGCATCTCGGCAGTCCCACTCACCCGCGCCCGGTCAGGCATCCGAGACCTCCGGCCAGTTAAACGCAGGCGCGCCGGTGCGCAAAACCGCCCCGTACTCGGCGGAGGAGGATCTGTTTTACAAAAAGGCCCGCGCATACCATCGCAACGGCCGCCTGGCCGAGGCCATCCGCCTTTACCGGCAGGTCCTCAAGGCCCATTCAAGCCACCCGGACGCCATGCTGAACCTGGCCGCCGCCTACATGCAGCAGGGAAAATATATCCAGGCCGCCCCCCTTCTCGAACGACTGGAACGGTCAACCCCTCGCCCCCAGGGCGTGCTGTTGAACCTGGCCATGGCGGCAATCGGCATGGGCGCCCCTGAAAAGGCCCTGGACTACCTGGACCGGGCAAGCGCGCTGTCGGATGCAACCCCCTGGGAAATTCGTTTTCACCGGGCCGTGGCCTTTGCCCGGATGAACCGGCTCCCCGAAGCCCTGGACCTGTACCGCCAGGCCGAAACGGAACGGCCCGGCGATCCCCGGCTTCAGTTCAACCTGGCGGTAACCTGCGATGCGCTGGGCTTTTACCCGGAGGCGGTGGCCCACTACGAGGCCGTTCTGCGAATCCCGTCCGAACCGTCTGCAACCGACAAGGAAACCATTAACAAGCGCATCCGGACCCTCAGGCGGTATCTCGACACCGCCCAATCAACGGCATCAGGGCAGTAAGATGGCAAAACGCATAGGCGATATTCTCATCGACCTGGGGTACGTCGACCAGGATCAGCTGGAGATGGCCCTCACGGAATCCAAAAAAACCGGGATCATGCTGGGCGACGTGCTCCTGCGGCTGGACTGGGTCACCCAGGAACAGCTCCAGATGAGCCTGGCGGTGCAAAGCGGCGCCAAGCTCCTCGACACGGATGCCATCAAGGTGGACCCCGGCCTGATCGCCCAGGTCCCCCAGGAGTTCGTCACCACCCACGGCATCATGCCGCTGCAGAAGCGGGACGACACCATCCTGGCCGCCACCAACAACCCCTTTGACGTGGTCGCCAAGGACAAACTGGCCCGCATCACCGGCTGCCGGGTGGAGACCTACATCGCCTCCAAGGACTGGCTGGCGGGTGCCATCGAGCTTTACTACAAGACGGCCCTGGCCATCGACGTCGACATCGACCGCATCACGCGGGCCACGGTGACCGACAGCGAATTCGAAGAAAACCAGATCGTCCTGCTGGGGGACCGGCTGATCGAAAAAGGGCTGGTGCTGGGCGCCAGCGACATCCACGTGGTGCCCGACGTGAAGCTGTCCCGCATCTACTACCGCATCGACGGCGTGCTGCAGCAGAAGTTCCTCTTTCCCATCCGCTTTCACAAGAGCCTGCTCACCCGGTTCAAGATCATGGCGGACATGGACATCTCCAACCCCAACATCCCCCACGACGGGCGCATCAAGTATTCCGGTGAAATCGGGGAAATCGACCTCCGCGTCTCCACCTTCCCCACCCACCTGGGGGAAACCGCGGTCATGCGGCTGCTGATCTACAGCAAGGTGGTCGGCGACCTGCGGCGCCTGGGCCTGGAAGAATCCGACTTCGATCTTTTCCTGTCACACATCAAGCGGCCCTACGGCCTGATCGTGGCCACCGGCCCCACCGGTTCAGGCAAGACCACGACGCTCTACTCGGCCCTGATGACGGTCAACAGCCCCAACATCAACGTGATGACCGTCGAGGATCCCATCGAGTACATCATCCCGACCATTCGCCAGACCGCCGTCAACCCCAAGGCGGGGCTCTCTTTCGGCAACGCCCTGCGGTCGGCCATGCGCCAGGACCCGGACATCATCCTGGTGGGTGAGATCCGGGACACGGAAACGGCCGACCTGGCCCTGCGGGCATCCATGACCGGTCACCTGGTTTTTTCCACCCTGCACACCAACGACGCCGCGTCGGCGATCAACCGCCTGCTGGACCTGGGGGTGAGCAAAGGCATTTTGGCCTCATCCCTGAGCCTGGTCATCGCCCAGCGCCTGGTCCGCAAAATCTGCACGAACTGCTGCGACCACGCCGAGCCCACCGAACGGCAGGCGGCACTTGTTCGACCAGCACGGCATTGCTCCGCCGGAGCGCCTGGTGGTCCCGGTCGGGTGCGACTCGTGCTACCATGCCGGCTACCGCGGCAGAACGGGCATTTATGAAGTCATCCGCGTGGACCGGGAGATCCAGGCCCTGATCTTCTCCGGCGCGCTGCACAGCACCATCGAAGAGGCGGCCGTGAAAGCCGGCACCAGCCTGATGCTCAAGCAGGCCCTGAGAAAAGCGGCCGCCGGCCTCACCTCCTTCGAGGAAGTCTACCGGGTGGTGGCCGATGCCTAAATTCGGCTACCAGGCCATAGACAGTGCCGGCCGCCTGTTAAAAGGGAGCGCCATCGCCGCCAGCGAAAATGAACTGGAAGGCAAGCTGCTGGACAAGGAACTCACCCTGGTGTCCAGCCAGCTGCACACCGACGGTTTTTTTGGCAAGAGCATCCTCGGGGAGCGCATCGGCCAGCGTGATATCATCGAATTCTACCACCGGCTCTACCAGACCCTGGAGCTGGGCCTGCCCATGCTGTCGGCACTCGAGGAAAATGCCGTCGGGCTGCCCTCACGGCCGATGCGGCGTATCGTCGACGAAATACGCATCGCCATCGAAAACGGCAACACCTTCACCACCGCCATGTCCAAGTTTCCCAAGGCCTTCGGCAAGCTCGACCTGGCCATCATCCGCATGGGCGAGGAAACCGGTGTACTGCCCAAATGTCTCAAGGATCTCTCCGCGTTTCTGGAGTGGAAGGAAGAGATCCGCTCGACGGTCAGGCGGGCGGCCATTTACCCCTCGTTCGTGATCATCGTCATCGTGGCCGTGATCGGCGTCTGGGTGGGGTATGTGCTGCCTCAGCTGGCCGGCCTGCTGGTGCAGATGGGCGTCGAACTGCCCACCATGACCCGCTTTATCCTGAACCTGAGCCAATTCTTCAGGAACTGGTGGGCCGTCATCACCACGGCGATGGTCCTGTCCGCCATTGCCGTCTACGTGCTTCAACTCACCGAAAAAGGCGGGGTGCTGTTTCACCGCCACCTTCTCAATCTGCCGGTCGTCGGCGGGGTGATCTCGAACATCGCCATGGCCCGGCTCAGCCACAACTTTGCCACCATGTACCAGGCCGGCATGTCCATCAACGGGATCTTCGAGATCCTTTCGGCCAACGTGCTGGGCAACCGCTACCTGGAGATGCTGCTCAAAAAAGCCTTTGATGCGGTTCAACGGGGCGATGCCATCTCGGACGGCTTCGACCGGGCCGGTGGTTTCCCCCCGCTGCTGCTCGGCGCCATACGCAACGGCGAAACCACCGGCACCCTGGATGTCTGCTTCGAACGGCTGGGCAGCTACTACGACCGGGAGGCCAAACGGACCGTCCAGACCATGATCGCCGCCATCGAACCCATGTCCATCATCATGCTGGGTGGTGTTTTCGGTTTAATCGTCCTGTCGATTCTCTTGCCGCTTTATGATGTGATTGGGAAATTTTGAGGTCTCTGGTCCCTGGTCTCTGGTTTGTGGTCTCTGGTCTCTGGTTTGTGGTCTCTGGTTTCTGGTTTGTGGTCTCTGGTCTCTGGTCTCAGGTTTGTGGTCTCTGGTTTCTGGTTTGTGGTTTGTGGTTTGTGGTTATCCGTTTTGCATTCAGGGAAATAAATGGCATCATTAAAAAAGTTTGAGGATATCGAGGCTTGGCAGAAAGCCAGAGAATTGACACGGGAGGTATACGCCCTGTCAGGCTCGGGAAAATTTGCCAGAGATTTCGGTCTTTGTGATCAGATCCGGCGGGCCGCCGTATCCGTGATGTCGAATATTGCCGAAGGGTTCGAACGGGGCGGTTCTGCCGAATTCTCTCAATTTCTTGCCATTGCAAAGGGCTCTGCCGGCGAAGTCGAAGCCCAGCTTTATGTGGCCTTTGACCAGAAGTACATCTCCAAAGCGCAATTCGATTCAATCAGAGCCATAGCCGCCTCAACCAAAAAACTGATTGCCGGCTTCATGAACTATCTCAAACAATCAAAAATCAAAGGCCTGAAATTCAAATCTCAACCACAGACCAGAAACCATAAACCAAAGACCCGTTAATAATCCTCCCTGATCTGGTCCACCGTCAGCGCCTGGTCGTAGATGGCCACACCATCGATGAACCCTGTGAAGAAATGCTGGCTGCCCTCGTTGTCGGCACCGATGGTCAGGTCGACACCGGGCACGACGGGAAGACTCACCGGTACGAAGGTCTCGTCCAGGCTGCCATCGAAGTAGACCTGCATGCTGTCGGCGGCATCGTCGTAGACAAAGGCCACGAAATGCCACTGGTCCGGAACCATGGCGATGGATTTTCGCGTCACCGTGGGGCTGCTGCTGCCGTCGCCGATGCCGCCGTATGGCCGGCCGTTGTCCACCCCCAGGAAATAGCAGTAGTTGCCGGCGCGCCGGGAGATGATCGTGGCAAAGGGCCCCGGCGAGCGCTCACGGATCCAGGCGGCCAGGGTCAGCCCCCCGGTCAGGCGCAGGTCGGGATGATCGGCCACGCGGACATGGTCGTTGCCGTCCAGGCGCAGGGCGGCGTTGGGCAGGCCGAATCGGTCCGCCGTGTAAGCCCCGCCGACCAGCGTGCCGTCATGCCCACCGCCCCCGCCGTCGTCGGCGGTACCATTGAAGGCGTAGGACACCACCCGGTCGGGGTGAGCGGGCCCGGCCAGCAGGCCACGAATTTCCGCATCGGTCAGGGCCCTGTCGTAAACGGCCACGTCATCGACATCCCCGGTGAAATAGCCGGCGGACCCCTCGGAGTCGGCACCGATGGAGAGGTCCACGCCGACGGTGGCCGGCAGGCTCTGGGTCAGCGTGGTCATGCGCTCGGTGCCGTCGAAATGCAGGAACATGCGGTCGACGGCATCATCGTAGACGAGGGCCAGGTGATTCCAACGGTCCAGGGACATGAGCAGGGATTTCCCCGTAACCTCGTGAGTGACATCGTCACCGATGCCGCCATAGGGATGACCGTTGTCCACCCCCAGAAAGTAGAAATAATACCCGCTGCGACGGGAAATGACCTTGGCATACTGGCCGACAGCGGTCTCTTTGACCCAGGCCATCAGGGTGAGCTGGCCGGTCAGGTGAAGGCTGGAATGGTCGCTCACGCGCACGTAATCGCCGGCGCCGTCAAAAGAGAGGGCTGCCCCGCTGCCGTCCGGGGTGTCGGTGGTCCAGGCGGTGTCTCCGACCAGGATCCCATTGTTGGGACCCGCGCCGTCGCCGGCCGTCGGCCCCAAGCCTTCGTTGAAATCCCATTTGGAGACCGGTGCCGGTCCGGCAGTGCATGCGGCCACAGGGATGTCAAAGCGCCGCTGCACCAGGGTTCCTGCTGAATCGGTCAGGGTCGCCACGAGGATGTAGGCACCAGGGGGTGAAGGGGTGCCGCTGAGGTCGCAGGCCGCACCCGCCGGGACGAGGGCCATCCAGGCCGGCTGGCTGGTGGCCGCCCAGGTGTAGGGCGGGACGCCGCCCTCGGCAAACAGGTCGCCGCGGTAGGGTTCGCCGCTGCAGCCCCCGGGAAGCTCGTTGTTGAGCAAGGCCAGCCGGCCGGCCGTGCGGTCGTAGCAGCCGGACCGGTTGCCCAGATCGGCCAGCGATACGACCTCGGCCAGGTCCAGCCCAGAAATGGCGGCGGTGCCGGCATAGGCCCCCGAGACGCCCGGTGTGGTGTCGACCGTCACATTCTCGCCGCCGCTGATGATAAAAAACGCCGTGTCCGCCGCGCCATTGGCAACGATTCCCGTCGACTCCCGGCCGCACAGCCCGCCGCCGGCGGAAGCGGCCAGATTGCCGTCATACACGTAGACCAGCGCACGCCGCCAGGGATCGTCGCGAACACCGGCGGCGGTGACGAATTCCGCGGCCGTGGGCAGGCGGCCGCTGGCCACGCTCCAGGCGATGACGGAACGGGATGCCCGGTCGAGCAGGTTGCGGGTCGTTTCGGATCGCATCCGCCGGGTCGTGGGGCCCACCAGATGCATCCCGGCACCGATCAATGCCCCGGCGATCACGAAGCTCAGCACAATCGGCATCAGGGCCATGCCGGCCTGGCCGGTTGCTGATCGAAAGAATCCGGGAATTACCATGGGTATGCGGTATAGTGAAGGTTCGGGTCTCTTAATCCTGAAATTCCCGGTTTTTATGTCAGAAAACAAAAAGACAGACAGCAAATAAATAACAATGGCCAAAATACAAATGACAAATAAATAACAATGACTAAAATCCAAGATTCCAAACCTTATGATAAGGTTTTTCGTTAAAACATTGTCAAATACAATGGCAAACAACTATTCAACCCTGAACCGTTGAACGCTTAACCGGTTACGAATTTGGTTATTGTAATTTGAACCGCGAAAGCGAGCGCATTCCTCGCCGCTTGCGGCGGGGTTAGCGAGCGAACCGAAAATAGACTTTCATCCTTACGGTGAAGATTCCCCGCGGCTTGCCGCGGGGAGGGTTCAATTTTATGTGAAATTTGGTGCTCGCCATTTGTTTTTTACGGCTCCGTTAGGGGTTGACGGTCAATACGAACGACCGGCTGGTGCAGTTGTCCAGGCTGGCGCCGCCGGCGCAGGCCGCGTCATTGCCCGGATTGGAGTTGTCACGAACCCAGACGGTCAGCAGAAAGCTTCCGGCGACCGTTGGCGTGCCGTTGATCAGAATATGGTCGGCACGCGTCCAGACGGCGCTGCTTTCGGCCAGTACGGCGCCGTCCGTGTCGAATCCGATGTTGCCCGTGTCCGTGTGGTTGCGAACGTTCAAACCGGCAGGTGCCGCACCGGTGGGCGTCTCGACGCACCAGAGGTAATCGCCGCCAGCGGCAAAGGGAACGCCGCCGTCAACGTAGACCGCCGCCGAATAGGGGCTGGTGGTCCGACCGGGAGGCAGTTCGTTGTTCATTATGGCCAGCTGCGGGCCGCGGCAGCCGATCTTGCCGCGCAGTTCGTCCAGGGTGGCCCACTGGAGGATGTCGTCGAAGGGCTCGGCCCGGTTGAGGTCGGCGGCATAGCCGTCCACGTCGCCCACCCCGTTCGGGTAGACGTCGATGACCGTGGCCGCGTTGACGGCCAGGCTGCCGGCGGTCTGGTTGTTGAAGTTCTCACCGCCGCTGAGCACCAGAAAGGCCACGTTGGCCACGGAAACCGGGGCGCTGCAGGCGGCATCCGGGCACTGGCGCAGGGTGATCCGGGTGGTCCGGCGGGTGCACAGGTCGCCGGTGGTCGGATTTCCATCGGCCAGAACGGAATCATAGATGTATTGAACGGGCCGGCTCCAGGCGTCGTTGCGTTTTTTGATGACACCGGGAAACTGGGCCGCTGTGGGCAGGACACCCCGGTTGGCGGCGGCATGGCCGACAATCGCCTCGGCACCGGCATCCACCGTTTCGGTGGACTCGATCCGTTTGGCCCGGATGGAGAGCGGACCGATGAGCGAGGCGCCGAAGCCCACGATGAGCCCGATGATGACCATGACCATGGCCATCTCGATGATGGTGAACCCGGCTTGGCGGTTTTTCATGGCATCCCACGCAAGGATCGATCGTCGCGCTGATTTGATGACGCTACGGATAACACCACCACCTTCCCAGGCATGGTTCCTGGGGGAGGCGGCGGCACGTTCTCAGGCACACAGGCAGATGCGGACAACCTATAGCGGCAGCCAAAAATACCCCACCGGGCTTCCCGCCGCCGTGTAGGCCTCACTGGCGCGGATGGTGCCCGTATTCCATACGCCGTCGTCATACTTGGTGTCGATCTCCAGGGCCACGTCCCAGGGCAGGTTGTCGTAGCGGATATAGTGATTGGCACCGGCGGCCATAGGGTTGACCCAGTACACCAAGTAGGTACCGCCGAAGGCGTGTTTGGGCAAATCGCTGGTACCGTTAAATGTCCCATCGATGATGCCCGCGTTCACCAGGTCTTCGAAGAGTTGGAAGTACTCAGCCCCTGCGATCAGGCCATTGCCATTGCCGTTGTGGGCGTCACCGGGCGGGCTGGCGGCCAGGTTTTCGTCGCCGGGATAGGCCCCGTATTTATCGTAGAAGGTGTAGAAGGCGGCCCGCACCTCATCGGCGGATTTGACCACCCGCTTGACCTTGGCGTTCTGGATCATCGACTGCCCCTTGAGGACCCCGCCGATCAGCAGTCCGATGATCACCAGCACGATGGCGATCTCCACCAGTGTAAAGCCTTTTTGATTCCTTGTCATAACCAATCCTCCATTTTCAATGGGTACCGTTAGCGGTCCGGTATGAATTTAAAGCCGTTGTTTGCGGTATCGGTCGTTCGGCTCCTGGACTTTAACGCCGACCTTAATTAATGGGCTCACGGCCCACCCGTCATCCACGCTCCCGGATATGGGGGGTGATGAAAATAACCAGCTCGCGCGTCTGCACCGTGTCGTCCACATGTTTGAACCATCCGCCCACCAGGGGCAGATCACCCAGCCCGGTGAGCCCTTCGTGTTCCTTGTCCTTGACCTGGCTGATCAGTCCGGCCAGCACCACCGTGTTGCCCTCGCGCACCCGCACGGTGGTGGACAGCTCCTGCAGGTCGATGATCGGGTTCTTGATGGTCTGAACCGTGGTGGCGGAGAGGGGCAGCTCCACATCGGCCTCTTCCTGGATGCGGGTGATGGTCGGGACGATATTCATGGTCACGGTGCCGTCGGCGGAAATCTGGACCGAAATCCCGAACTGCAGGCCCAGAATGGCCCGTTTGATGCTGGTGCCGAAGGTGACCACCTTGGTGTCGTCATCGCGGTCGACGCCATCGATATCCCCGTAGGGGAACTGGAATCCGACGGTCAGCAGGGCGGACCGCCCGTTCATCAGGGCCAGGTGCGGATTGGACACGACGGACACCTCTCCCTGGGTGCGCAGAAAATCCATCACCGCACCCAGCGCAGACTGATTCGCCAGGGTGAGGGTGCTGCCGCCGTTGAGATTCAGGTTGAAATTGTCCACAAAAAAATCGGACGCGCGAAAAGAGACATTGATGGCCGACCAGTCGATGCCCAACTGTTTGCGGTCGGAAAGCCTCACCTCCATGATCTTGGCCTCGATGAACACCTGCCGGTTCAGCGCCTCGTCCATGGCGTCCAGAAACCGGACCATGGCGGCCACCCGCTTGGGCGTGTCGGCCATGTAGATCAATCCGCCGTTGCGATTGATGCGCACGACGCCGGCTTCGGATTTCAACGTGGTCAGGGTCGCTTCGATGGCCGACCAGACGTCCGAGGAGGCCTCACTTTTTTTTGTTTTCAAGACATACTTGCCGCTGACGCCGGCATCCTCGACACTGGAAGCCAGCATGTCCCCGCCCACCTGAATATCCGTCTCGCCGGGCATGTCCAGGTAGTCGAAGGCGTAGATCCGCTCCATGAAAGTATTGATGAACAGCATCTCCTCCTGGACGGTCCAGGCGTATCCGGCACCGTTTTTCACCAGCATGTCCATGGCTTCGGCAAAGGTGGCCTGTTTCAGATGGACCGTGACCCGCCGCGACAGGTCCACGTCAGACTCCACCGACAGATTCAGCTGGGACCCCTGCATGACGGCTTCGAGGGCGGCCGACAGGGGCACGTCGTTCAGCGTCATCGAATAGAGGGTCTCGGGGAGGTCCAGTTCTGCAGTCTTGGGCAGGATCATCTGGGAAAACGGCGGCGGACCGGGCGGTGCCGGATGGGTTTCCCGCTTCAGGGCCGCCTTGATCGCATCCCGATCGACGGGGTCGATCGCCGGCTGACGGGGCGGCGTCGCCGCGCATCCAACCAGAAAAAACAGGACCAGCAAAATCAGCCCAAACCGTTTTGTATGTTTCAGTCTCAATACCATTTTTCCCCCTGACAGCAGGTGGCCGGTGCGATGGTTCATTGGGTGGTTAACGAATAGGCAAGATCCGGCGCCCTTAAAAACCAGGCCTGATCGCCCTTGACCAGGGAGACGCCCCCACGGGCGATCCGCATTACCGTAAGATTGCCGAGCCGGTCCCCTTCGGCACAGATGCGTCCGTCCAATACGGCCAACTGCATGGCATCACCATCGCTGGATCGACTGGTCAGAATGCCCGTCAGCGTCGGCAGCGCCACCGGCGCAGGTGCCCGCTTTCTTGCCAATGCCGGTTGGGCAGGCGGTTGTTGAACGACCGGTTTTCCTTCGCCTACAATCTCGGGTTTGAACCGGCCGATCAGCAGATCCATCCTCGAAGTGATTTTTTCAGCCTGGGCGGCCATCAGCAGATGATAGTTCCGGAACCCCTGGTCAGCCATGCGGACCCCGCTGGAATAACCGGATAGCGGCTCATCCAGCAGCGACATGAGCATCGTTCCGTTGACGCCCACCACCACCAGGCCGGCCAGAATCCACAGGCCGACCAACGCGTGTATACGGCTGCCCAATCGATGCATGTCAGCCCGTCCTCTCCGGCAGCCCGGCCAGTGTGTAGCGGTAGTTGAATACAGCCTGGAGCCGTCCTGTCCGGTTTCGATTGTCGTAGGAGATGTCCATGCGCGCAATCACCAGATAGGGGTAAGCATCCTCCACGGCGGCAATCCATCCCACGATGGCCGGCACCGATCCGGCAGCAACAATCGAAAAAGACGCCGACCCGGTGTCCAGGGCGTTGTCATCAGCCTCGACCTGCATCTGATGAAGACCGAAATCCCAGGAGAGCCGCTTCAAATCATTCTCGACCACCAGAAACCCCAGGCCAAACGATTCGACCGCGTGGGTCAGCCGGGAGCGTTGCCGCTGCGCCTCCTGGATAGCGGTTTGCCTGGATTGCAAAAAGTGCAGATCCCTCTCAAGGGTTCCCAGTTCCAGACGCCGCGATTGGACCTGGTTGACCAGAAGGAAGTTCCAGCCGGTCATGGCCAGCACCACGCCCCAGATCACGCCGACGATCAGCCATTTTTTACCCAGTCTGGTCTTCATGATAGTTCAAACCCGAAATTGATCTGATAAACGGGTCTTCTTCCATCGCCTTGGCTGCGGTCCAACTGGATGCCCACATCCTTTTCCCGAAGGGCATTTGGCTTCAGGTTGAACCGCTGGTTGAGCTGGTTCAAAAAGACGCTGAGCGTGGCCTTGAATGCATCCGGGTTGTCCGCATCGACCACCGCCTCCATTTTCAGGACGGGGGTGCCCGATACGTCGAGAGATATCTTTCCGACCGACACCCCGTCGGGCATGGCCAGAAGCGTTCGCATCAGGGTGCCGCTGCCGGACGGTCGCTCCAGTTCCCGGGTGATTTCGTCAAGCGCCTGGGATATGTCCTGAAGGGCCAGTTCCGGCGGTTCCGCGGCAGTCGATGTCAGTTCGATCATCTGCCGGTCGACCGTCCTCGACCAGAAAAAGAGTGCACCGGATTCGACGGTCAGAAGGACCACCAGAAACAGTCCCACGGCAATACCGGCCCATTGCACCGGCCGCCAGGTCAGTTCGTTCTTCAGTGGCCGATAGGACAGGCCGTGCTCACCGCGCCGGGTCAGATCCGGGGCCGTGAATTCCCGGCAAGCCGGGAAAGCCGACGCTTCGTCCGGGATACCCGGCGCCGTCTGCAAAGCAGGCAGTCCCTGGACTTCCCGGCCCAACAACGCGGTCAGTTGATCCACGGCCGACGCGTCCGGCGCCAGCATGAACAGGCTGTCCACCGCGCTTTTGGTTTTCTGGGAATAGAGGTAAAAAGACTGATTAATTTCGTAATTCAACAGGTTGTAAATCTGGGACGCGTCACCGCCGGTGTCCGATATCTGGATGTTGCGCGAGAACAGGAACTGTCCCATGAAGAAAAAATAGAGAAAACAGTCTGCCTCGCCCAGATGAATGAATCCCACCCCTTTGCGGGAGAAATCTTCGACCCTGTCACCCAGTTTGGCCTGCCATACCTGGGCCGGCGTGGTCATGCGCAGCGGGCTGATGCCAAGGGTCTCCAACCGACGATAGAGCCGATAGGCGATGTCCTCCTGCAGATAAAACGTGTACAACTGCTGGCGGTGGTCCTGATCCTGGACAACGGCATAATGATAGAAATCGCCGGCCTGGGTCAGCGTGGGCTGCTCCAGTTTTAATTTGCGCTCGATAAAGGCAGTGATAACGGATGTTTTGCGGGCCTGAAACTCGTCAAAACGACTGCCCATCCAATAGTCCGGAACGACAAGCAGCCGGTTGACCGATTGCAAAACCGCTTTAGGCAGATCGGCTGCCTCCTCGCCCCCTTCCAGAAAGTCCGCCAGCGGCAGGCTGGCCAGCGTCTGGAAGCAGCCGTCCGTTGAGAGCCTCAGGAAACAGACCGTCTCTTCACTGGCAAGCGTAATCAAAGCGGGTTGGCGTCTAATCATGATGAACCACTTATCGGCACTTAAATCGCGAAGTTAACCTTATTTGTCATCTTTTTTTGGCCGGCCCATTTTTTTGGGGGCCTAACCCAAAACACGCATGCCCACCGGCCCCGCTGCAGCCAGCGCGGACCGTGCGCACCGCAGCGGACCATGGCTTTTTCACCGTAAAAAGCGGACTTGTTTTGACTTATTTGACGAATATGCTAATTATGATGGACAGATAGAGTCGCTTTGACTGGATTCTCAGCACCAACCCGGCGGATGACCGACAGTGGATTGGGGCTTCTTCCATTTCAGGAACGGCAATCGTGGAGGTCTTAAAGATGAGAAATAGATGGCTCGCTGTATTGGTGACAACCCTTGTTCTCGGGGGGTGCTCGGGTGTCCAGGTCAATCAGGACTACGATCCGGCCACCGATTTCAAATCGATGCAAGCCTACCGCTGGGAATCGGAAACCCAGCAAAAAACCGGTGATCTTCGCATCGACAACCCCCTTCGCGACACCCGCATCCGGACGGCGGTGGCGCGTCAGCTCTCCGACAAGGGCTTCGTCCAATCAACGGACGACGCCCCGACATTCCTGGTCCGCTATCAATACACGCTGCGTCAGAAAATCGAATCGGACGGCGCCAGCGGCGGCATCGGGTTCGGTATCGGCAGCTTTGGCCGCAGTGGCGGCGTGGCCATCGGCACCGGCAACAACATCCGCGAATACGATGAGGGCTCCCTGACCATCGATTTTGTCGATGCGACATCGCAAACCCTTCTCTGGCGGGGCACCGGCACCCAGCGGTTCCGGGAGTACAAAGACCCGGAGAAAGCCAGCCGGGACATCAACACGCTGGTGGAAAAGATTCTGGCACAATTTCCACCCCAGACGTAAAGGGAAAAATGAAACCTAGCCCCCCGCTCATCAGCCCCGTGGAGGACCATTGAGCCTATTTTTCGACAAGCGCGACCGCGATCTTCTCAAGATCGTCAATGGTGTGCTGAGCCGATCCACCCCTGCCATCATACGCAAAAAAGGCCTGTTTCCCTGGTTTCATCCCCATGGCATCAAAGAACTGGCTGAAACCCGGGGGCTTCGCATCGCCTACGCCGTCATCCACCTCCTCGAGTCTTTGGAGGCTGGAGACCTGGAAGATCGCCTCAACGCCCTGCGCTCGCTGCGTGACGAAGTGCTGCACGCCTCGGCCGGCAGCCTGCCGAAGAACGCTGCACGGGTGCTTTTGTCCATCATGAAGGATCTGATACGGGCCCACGGCAACGAGATCGAACAGCTCAAGCTGGCCCATGATTTCAGGCGGGTGGCCAGCGGCAAACCCAGCATCGTCAGAAAGATGCTGCGGCGCTACCACTTGCTGGAGATGCCTGAGGCCTGGAATCAACTGGCCTTCGACGATCACGTGCATGACATCAACACCAAGGGTCGCAAATCAGCCTCCCACCTGATCATGGATGCCTGGATCAAGGGGATCCGGCGCCTGCGGGTCATCTACTACAACTTCATCGATCCCCCATCCGCCGCCGAACTGATCGAGTCCGCCCAGATCATGGGGGTTCAAATCCGCATCGGCATCGAGTTCTCGGCCCGCTTCCGGGGCAAGTATATCCAGCTGATCTGGGTCCCCCGGGGCTTTTCCGATGCCCAGTCGTTCCTCTGTTTCCTGGCCGAAGAACCGGTCAGGCGGCTGATGGACCAGGGCCGCGCGGTCACCCGTTACCGGCAGCGCTACGTGCTCAACATCCTGGATGCCTTCAACCGGGTTCACCGACCTGCGATCAACGCCGCCACCGGTCTGGAGATCCCCCCGTTGGACGCCGGCCGGTTCCTGGCATTCGTTCGGCCCGGCCAGCCGTCCATTCTTCACCTGGCCAAATACATCCACCACCAACTGCTCCCGCTGATGAAGCGCAAGGTGGAGGAACTGCGTGGCGCCTGTGAAAGCGCCGATGACGGCCAAAGGGCGGAGATGACATCACTGGTGGAACGAATGAACGACCTGGACTCGGAAACCATCGTCAGTCAGTTCCTGCGGCCGGCGGCCAATCCCGACATCCCCGATCCCAACCAGGTCCACGACGACCCAGACACCCCGGAACTGCTCCTCCTGGCGCCCCGGCAATTGCTGGAACAGGTCACCGGCCTGCACACCGGCTTTCGGGTCACCTTAAACCTGACGGACCTGCTGCCCGAGGACGTGGTGGAGATTCTCTACGACTGCGATGGCCTGATCAGCCGGTTGGAAATCTTCAACCTCAAGGACTACACCGCCGGCAAGACCTGCTACATCGAAGAGATCAGCGAGCTCCAGCTGGCGCTCAACGAGGGCAATGCCATCAATCTGAAGCGGGTCATCCGGCGGATCATCGGACGGCTGGCCACCGCCAAGCCCTTCCCCGGCAAGACGGAGCGCATCGAGAAGCTGGGCATCATCCTCCACGATATCTCCGCGTTCACGGCCATGTACAGCTCCATGCATCTCAAACCGAGAATCGGCAGCGACTCGACCGGCCACTCCTCACGCATGTACGGCATGGGGCTGGCCATTCTGGAGACACTTCCCCCCAGCGCCCGCCGATTGTGCAAGCACCGCCAGCACGTGGCACCGGGAGAGATCCCCTGCGCGGTCGGCGAACCGTCGGAACCGCCGAATCGGGCCATCCGCAGCGTGATTCCTTTCAGGATACCGGTTTATAAGCGGGTCACCTATATCCCCTATAGAAGCCCCAAAGGATCCCAGGGGCTTCACCAGCGCCTGATTCAACATCTGCCCCTGCTCAAGGTGCTCGGCAAAAGCCTTCAGGTCGACTGGCTGGTCCAGCCCCACCTCACCCGCATGCAGCCGGAAGGGAACATCGTCACCCTGGGAGGGATAGCCGACCGGTCGGATAACGGTCTGCGGCTGGAATGCCGTCCGGAAGCCGCACCCAAACCCAAAATAACGCCCTTCTACCTGAACAGTACGGTGAGAAACGGGCTAAAAATACTCATGGGATTCATTCCGGCCTTTCTTAGCTTCTATCTGACCAACTCGTGGTGGGTGCTGGCCTACCTGGGGGCGTTCATCTGGTTCGGCATCACGGGGGTCAGAAACATTGTCCAGTCGGTGCTGGGCGGCGGCGGCATCAGTCGATCACCGCTGTTGCGCTGGAACGATTACGTCAGCTGGGTAAGGATATCCGATTCGCTGCTGTTTACCGGATTTTCCGTGCCGCTGCTGGACTATCTGGTCAAGACCCTGTTTCTGGATCGACTGATGGGCATTACGACGGCGACGAACCCGATAGCCCTCTACACGGTCATGGCCGTGGCCAACGGCATTTATCTGTCCAGCCACAACCTGTTCCGGGGGCTGCCCAAAGGCGCCGTGTACGGAAACTTTTTCCGCAGCATCCTCTCCATACCCATCGCCATCGTCCTCAACATGTTCATCGGCGCCCTACTGGGGATGCTCGGCGTGACGGGTATCGACGGGCATCTGCAAAAATGGGCGGCGGTCATCTCCAAGGGGGCCTCGGACACCATGGCCGGGGTGATCGAGGGAACGGCCGACCGGTTCAGCAATATTCAGACCCGCTTCCAGGACTATGCGGACACCCTGTCCCAGCTCTTTGACACCTATGGCCGACTGGAAGCCCAGCTTCCGGAGCTCAATGTGTGGGAAACGCTCGATTCCATCGGCAAGGAACGCATCGATACCAACGCCGATGCCAAGGACCTGGAAAAACTCATCGTCATCGGGGCCCTGGACCTGCTCTACTTCTGGATGTACCAGCCCCGGGCACGCACCGCCCTCAAGTACCTCTTTAAAACCCTTTCCGACGAAGAGAAGCGCATTCTGGCGGGATGCCAGACGATCCTTAATCGCGAGCGGGAAATCAGTCAGATGTTCATCGATGGCGTGGTGGGGATAAACTTCTCGAAGGGGCTTTCCTTTTACCTGCAGTGCGCACCCGGCTATCTCAATGCCATGAAGCGGCTTTTTAAACCCAGCGCCGGAACCTTAGTCGATCGAGGGTAGTCGAACCGAACAGGGGGAGATGGTACACGTTCTGCTACCTTCACCATGCCCGCTTCAATGGACGGTTGGCGGGACAATCACGCCGGCGCATCCGAATCAGGGCCATGGGCGGACAGCTCTGCGGCCGGCAGACTGACGATAAAGGTCGATCCCTTCCCCGGTTCGCTCTCCACCCGAACGGCGCCGCCCATATCGGCCAGCGCCTGGCAAACCACGAAAAGTCCGATGCCGGTGCCTTTGTCCTTGCTCCGGGTAGTGAAAAAAGGCTCAAAAATGCGTTCCAGGAGGTCGGGTTCGATTCCCGGGCCGGTGTCCGTGACGAAAAAGACCCGCTGCGGCAACGCCTTGGGCGATGCCTGGCCTGCCGCTGCATCGTCCATCAGCCCCACCGTAATCGTGCCGGCGCTGCCGTACATGGCCTGGGCAGCGTTCACGCAAAGGTTCATCAGGACCTGGAAAACCAGGGCCGGCTCGGCCCACACGGTATCATCTTCATCGCCGACGGTATTGCTAAACACGATGCTCCGACCATAGGTGGGATGAAGCAGTTTGAACACTTCGGCAACAGCCTGTCCGAGGCGGACCGTCTGTTTTTCGGCCTGGCGGCGACCGGCGGTGGCCAGGAAGTGACGCACCAGGTCCGTGGCGCGGTCACATCCGGTGAGAATGCTGTCGGCCCAGTCGGCAACCGCGGCCCCATGGTGCGGCTGGTTTTTGAGCAGTTGGGCATAGGCCGAAATACCGGTGACAATGTTGCTGAAGTCGTGGGCCACGCCGCCGGCCAGGTGGCCCAGGGCTTCCATTTTCTGGGATTCGATAACCTGCCTTTCCAATTCCTTCTGAAAGGTGATGTCCACCAGCAGCCCCCTCAAGCCTGAAGGGCTACCCCCCGACACGACCAGGGTCGCGTAGAGCATCGCCGGAAAGGCGTCGATGCCCGGGCCGCTGACCACGCATGCCGTGCCGCGACGATCACCGGTTTGGGCCCATCCGGCGAGATCAGGCCCGCCGGACAGGAAATCGGCAAGCCGGGTGCCCTCCATGATCGATGCCCCGTCCAGGCCCAGCATCTCAAATCCGGACCGGTTCAAAAAAGTGATGCGGCCCGTTGCATCGGTCTCGAAGACGGTCTGGGGAAGCAGGTCGCAAAGCTCCTGAAAACGTCGGTCACTATGCCAAAGGGCGGTGGTTCTGCGGCGCACCATCCGCTTGAGGGCGACGCTCCAGACGAACACGGCAACTGCCAGCCCGAGGACGGCGGCAAGCACCAAGGCACCGGCACGCAGCGCGGTCAACCACCGGGAACGGGCATCGGCGACGGAAAACCATTTACGATACAGATCCTCATACACACCGTTCTGGTGCATCAGGTGGATGCCTTCGTTCAGCATCGCCAGCAACCGATCTTCCCCCTTCTGCACGGCAAAGGCATAGGGTGCGCACATCAGTGGCGGGCCGGCCAGGGCGACGTTGTCTATCTTGAAATAATCCATCAGCTCCAGGGCGCTAAGGCGCTCGATTACGGCACAATCGTACCGGCCGTTGGCCAGCATCTGCAACGCCTCCTGGGGTGAGGAAACCGGAATGATCTGATCGGTGATGTCGCGGTCGACAAGCCAGTCCTGGGAGTAGGCTTGCGCATGAACCAGGATCTGCTTTCCCCGGGCGTCATCGATATTTTTAATTGGCGATCCCTTGCGCACGAAAAGGCAATAGAACACACCGGCGTGGGTAATGGAGAAGTCGAATCGTTTTTCTCTCTCCGCCGACCGGACCATTCCGGTAACCAAGTGTATATTGCCTTTGGTGAACTCTTCGCGAACCGTCTCCCAGGCATCCAGGCCAATATCCACATCCATCTCCAACCTGCGGGAGATGGCTTTGAGAAGATCGATGTTGAAGCCGTCCGGGTCGCCGCGCTCGTTGAGGAATTCGTAGGGGGGAAAGCTGCGGTCGCCGCGGGCGATCAGCGGCGCGGCAGGCATGTCGGCCGCCGGTAGTACCAGCGGTTGCATAGCAAGGAACAGCAGCAGTCCGATGCGACACCAGAGCGTCATCAAACCTGTTTCCTATTCCGCCTTCGGCTTGTTAAAGTCAAACAGGTCGGTGCGTTCCCACCGCCATCCTTTATCTCTCATGCATTGGTTGATCAGCCGCATCTCATCGAAGTTGTCATAGGTGTCGGGCTCATCGCGAATGCCCTCTCTGACCGATTGCTGGCAATCTTCGTTGTCGACGGTCCACTCCCTCTCGCTTTTGGTTGGATGATAGGGTTTGTGCGTGCATGACCCTAATAACAGTGAAATCGTCAACACCAGGAATGAGAACCATAGTCGTTTATTTTTCATTTACCACGTTCCCGCATGATCAGTTCGGGGAGACTTCCCAATTCCCGGTTGTTGATCCGCTTTCCATTCATAAACACCGACGGCGTCCCGCGAACACCGATTTTCTTGGCATTTTCAATATCTTCCTGGATCAGTCGGCGGTTGGATGCACTCTGGCGGTCCTGGTTGAACTGGTCCATGTTCAACCCCATCCCCTCGGCGATTTCCAGAATTTTCTCGTCGTTGACCTGCTTGTGGTTCTCGAGCAGTAGGCTGTGGAACTCCCAGAATTTGCCCTGGTTGCCGGCAGCCAGCGCCGCCATGGCGCCTTGATGGGCGAATTGATGGTTGGAAAGCGGGAAGTGCTTGATCACATAGCTGACGTCATCGGGGAATTTTTCCAGCACCTGCTGGATATATTGCTCTAAACGAGCACAGTACGGTCACTGGTAGTCATCGAAAACCACCAGGGTGACTTTCGCATCCCGGGGCCCCTTGAACGCCCTGCCGGTCAGATCGATATCGTAGATGCGGCTGAACCGGATGATGTTGATCCGGGATGGTTCAGCGGCGGTCAGGACCAGCCGGTCCGGGTCCTGATAGGCGATTCGGTCGAACTGTTTTTCAACCGGAATGCGGTCCAGGACGGCTTGATCGGTCGTCGAATAGACCAGCACCTCCCCGGATGTCAGGACAAAGACCAGTTCATCGGCCGGATTGGTGGTCACATCCAGGATCGGCGCGCCGATGTCCGCCTTGAGGACGCTTTCGACCTCGAATGCGGCATGCAGCCAGGCGGGAAGCAGCATAACCATCGATAGGACGGCCAATTTCATGATTCTCGACATGTGAATCCTTTGATTGGAGGTGAAAAATGGGAATACCGGATCGCTTCGCCGGCCAACAGTGGCACGATTGATCCGGATTAATCATCTGCACGATACAACGAAAAAGCGGACCGGTGCAAGGTGCACCACCCGCTTTTTAATTACGAGTCACGGTCAACAAAAAAAACGGCCTGCCGGTCAACGGCTTTTCTGGTAAGTCCCCACCAGTTCCGCCTGCCCGATCACGTGTCCCTTCATCGCCGATTCGACGGCCGCTTTGGTCGGTTTTTTCAGGTCCGGCAGCAGCGTGTCCAGGACATAGAGCTTGTGGAAATAGCGATGCCGCCCGATGGGCGGGCAGGGACCGCCGTATCCGGTGCGCTTCCAATCGTTCAGGCCCTCCCCGGTGCCCGCCGGCAGATTCGATGCAGTGGCTGCCTCCGGCAGCCCTTCGGCCTCGGGCGGAATGTTGTAGAGCACCCAGTGAACCCAGGTCATGCGCGGTGCGTCAGGGTCCGGGGCATCCGGATCATCCACGATCAGGACCAGGCTTTTCGCCTCCCCGGGCACCCCTGTCCATTGCAGCGGCGGGGCGATGTCTTTGCCCTGGCAGGTGTATCTGGCAGGAATGTCTCCGCCATTGGTGAACGCGCTGGATGTGATGGATAGTGTCATGGCTTCCTCCGCGTGGGGCCGATCAACGGCCCAATTGAGGTTAATGAGCGCAAGAAAAAAGATGAAACGGATCGGCAGGGTGATCGTGTGCATGGTGGATGTCCTCGGAATGGTTCCGGTTCAGCGAGGCAGCACCACGGTCACCGTTTTGCCCCCGTAGGCGTGGACGGAATCGTGGGCGCGAACGGTCACTTCGGAAATCGTTTCGGCAACGTCCACCCCTGAAAGACTGCGCGTAAAGGGCTGTTCGTCGACATGCGGATGGTAAAGCGTGCGGGTCCCCAGCACCGTACCGTCCGGCGCCAGCACATCCCATCCGTCTGCGTAGTGATCCCACCCCGAATCGTCGTGGCGCACGGTCACATCGAAGTGAAAGATTCCGCCGGCCGTCTGTCTCACCTCGACACCAGTGACGTCCGCTTCACCGGGAAAAACCGCTGCCGGCAAGGCGACAAGAAGACCGATGGCAACAATCAATAGACGCGTCATGAGTATGCTCCTCCTTAGGGTTTAAATTTATTGCCGCCAAGAAAAATCATTGAACCGTTTGCCGATTTGGGGATAGAAGGAATGTTCGGCAAAGCGTCCCCACAATCACCAAGAAGCTGAAAGCGGCAAACATGATTGAACGCAAACAAGACGGTATTGCTTTTCTGGCCGGCCACTGGCCATTGGACCCGGATCGACCGACCCTGGTATTCATCCACGGCTCAGGGCAGGAGGGCCGTTTCTGGCAGGCCCAGATCGACGGCCTGACCCGTGTGGCCAACACCATTGCCGTGGATCTGCCCGGACACGGCAACAGCGACGGCGATGGATTCCGGCGCGTCTCCGATTTTGCCCGGTCGGTCATGGGCTTCATGGATGCCGTCGACGCCCCCGCACCCATCCCCTGCGGGTTGAGCCTGGGCGGGGCCATCGCCCTCGATCTTCTGATT
This sequence comes from uncultured delta proteobacterium, assembly GCA_963705435.1. Taxonomy (GTDB): domain Bacteria; phylum Desulfobacterota; class Desulfobacteria; order Desulfobacterales; family Desulfosarcinaceae; genus Desulfosarcina. The sequence continues at coordinate 97,875 of CAVPJR010000006.1, forward strand.
CATCATGGCGATCGACTCAAGGCAGGCATCCTGGCCAATACGGGTGCCCGGCTCAAGGTGCTGCCGGCCATCATCGAAGCCATCCAAGACAATTACGACACGCACCTGACAGGGCTGGTCAAGTTTGCCGTGGCCCAATCCAATCAGGCCGACGAAGATATCTGCCGGCGCGTGCTGGCGACCTCGACCGCCGGCCCGACCGTCACGGCCAATGATTTCCGTGCGTGCGACGCCTTCGACGCCATGCCGCAGGTGGCGACCATCAGCGCGCCGGTGCTCGTGCTCAGCGCCGTGCACGACACGCTGACACCGGTCAAATATGCCGACTGGATGGCAGCCAACATCGCCGGTGCACGTCACGTGACCATCCATGACGCCGGCCACATGTCGCCCATTGAGCAGCCCGAGGCATTCAACGAGGCGATACTGGGTTTTCTGGAGACCCTGGACCGGTGAGCGACATCACCGCCCATAGCCGTTCCGTGGCCGTCTTCGATTTCGATAAAACAACCCAAAGGAAAAGGAACTATGCAGATCTACGATTATCTCGAGACCCACGGCATCGACTATGAACGGCACGACCATCCCCCGGTCTTCACCTGCGACGATGTGAATCGTCTGGTTCCGGCCCTGCCCGGCCAAAAGACCAAGAACCTGTTCATCTGCGACAACAAGGGCAAACAGCATTTTCTGGTGACCGTCCCCGACGAAAAGTCGGTGGACCTGAAGTCATTCGGCGAGGCCCTGGCGGTCAAGAAGCTCAGGTTCGCTTCGGCGGACCGCCTGCAAACGCATCTGGAACTCGAGCCCGGCGCGGTGACCATCCTCGGTGTGATGAACGACGACGCCCAGCAGGTCCAGGTGATCATAGACAAAGCCATCTGGGAGGCTGACGCCCTGCAGTGCCACCCCCTGGTCAACACCGCCACCCTGGTTATTTCCCTGGACAATGTGCGCAAGTTTCTCGAGGCCACCGGGCATGAGGCCAGGGTGATGGATGTGCCGGCCCGAGATTGAAACTGTATCTATAAGAAAGTCTCTGTTGGTCCAAGCTGGACCGTCAGGTGAGAAAAAAAGGAGCCTATCTGATGATCGACAACCCGGACAAAAGCCTCGACGGGAAACTGATGCCGGATAGCGTGGCACTGATCGGCATCCCCTTCGACGAGTTCTCCAGCTTTATGCGCGGGCCGGCCAAGGCCCCGTCGGCCATCCGGCAGACGATGCACAACGGTGCGTCCAACTGGTTTGCCGAAAACGGGGTCAATCTGGACACGCACCCGCTGTTTCGTGACCTGGGCGACCTGACGCTGGCTGGCGGCGAGGATGCCATGTCCGCCATCGAAACCGCTGTCGGGCGGCTGGCTGAACAAAAAGCCCGGGTCCTGGCACTGGGCGGGGATCACGCCATCACCTATCCGGTGGTCAAGGCGCTTGCCAATGCCCATGACAACCTGACCATCCTGCACCTGGACGCCCACCCGGACCTATACGACAGCTACGACGGCAACCGTTTTTCCCACGCCTGCCCCTTCGCGCGCATCATGGAGACCGGACGCGTGAAACGGCTCGTCCAGGTGGGCATCCGCGGCATGAACGACGAGCAGCGCCGGCAGGTGGACAAATTCGGCGTCACCTGCATTGAGATGAAAGACTACCGATCAAAGAATCCCATCGCACTGGAAGGGCCGCTCTACCTCTCTGTGGACATGGATGTGCTGGACCCCGCCTATGCGCCGGGCGTATCCCACCATGAACCCGGCGGCATGTCCACGCGCAAAGTCCTCCGCCTGATTCAATCCATCCAGTGCCCCATCGTAGGGGCAGACATCGTGGAGGTCAATCCAGATCGGGACGTCAACGGCATGACGACGGCCGTGGCCGCCAAGTTGGTAAAAGAGATTGCCGGGGTGATGATTCGGCAAGTCAAGTAACCGGTATCTGACCGCCTATTTTTTAAAGACGTCAACTCACGTCCGTCTTCCGTCCTCCGTCTTTCGTCCTCCGTCTTCTGGCCACAGGTTTCATATCCCTTTATCTATAATCCGCTTATCGTGTTTCAGGCGCTCCTGAATCCCCCTGCCCACTTCCCAGGTGCGGGAGAAATCGGACCAGAAGGTTTTGTCTTTGGCCTTCCAGTCGGGTCCGAAGCGCTCGTCGAAGTAGCCCCCCAGCCGGTCGAAAAGCAGTTTCCAGGGCGGTTTGCCCGTGGCTTGAGCGGCCAGCAGTTCCTCGAGCAGCTCATCCAGTTCGGCGAGGGTTTCCTTGGGCAGGTAGGAGATCGCCCCCTTGCGGATGGAAGACATGAGTGTGTCCGGGTTGACGGCGTGGGCAGTCAACATCACCGTGGGAATCCCCTTGGCCACCGTCTCGTCCAGCAGCGCCAGGCCGTTGACGCCCATGATATCTAAAATGGCCAGGTCGTAGCGACCCGTTCGAATCTTCTCCGATGCGCTGGCGTAATCCTGGGCAACCTCCACGTCGGCCATGTCCAGGATGTCCTCGATGGTCTCTAAAATGTCCGCTTCATCGTCCACCGCCAGAATGCGCTTGCCATCCAGATGGGCTTTAGGGTTTGCCATGGGTCCTTTTCCTTTCCAATCGGTTGATCCGGTTATCCTTCATCATTGTGGCTGCAACTAAAAGCAATCAACGCTTTTCCGGAAGCGTCAGGGGCAGCGTCAGGCAAAAGGCCGCGCCCGCGCCGCGATCGCCTTTCACGGTGATGTCCCCTCCCAGGTGGCGCGCCAGAATCCGTGCGCCGGCCAGGCCCAAGCCATGGCCGGTCCGGGATAGAAGCGCACACGCCTTGAGCCGGGTGTATCGCTCGAAGATCAGCTCCCGGTTCTCCTTTTCCACCCCCGGCCCGTCGTCAACCACCTCGACAATCAACCGGTCTTCCAGCACGTCCATGCCGATGTCCAATCGCCGGTGCCGGTGCTGCAGGGCATTTTTGATCAGGTTGCCCACGATCTGCCGGAATTTTGCCTCATCCTGGCACAGTTGTGCACCACGGACAACATCGGAACAGGTCAGGTGGATGCCGAGTTTCCCCAAAACGACGTCCCGGTCCGGCCCCTGTCCGACCGCCTGAACCGTCTCCCGTGGACTCGCGTCAAATGCTTCCAGTGCTTCCATCAGCACCTCGTCGACAATTGAAGCCGGATTGAACCGGCAGCTTTGAAAGCATCCGGCATCGGACCGGCCCACCTCCAACAAGTCGGCAAGCAGGCCCCGTGCCTTTTTTGAATTCCGCAGGGCACGGTTCAACGCCTTTTCCTGGCGATCCGTCAACGGACCGAATTTATCTTGCTTTTCGAGCAGCATGCGAACGGCGGTCTCGATAACCGATATGGGGTCCTTGAGTTCGTGGATGAGAAATTCCACATTGATGTCGCGAAAGAACCCCCCGTCGGTGGCCGGGCCCATACGGCTGTCTTTTTCGATTGAATTTTCAGTCATCATTCACAGTTGGTCATGTTTGCCGGGTTATTTCAATTTTTTTTATTGCTTGACGTCTTCCAATCGACACGCCAGATCCAACTGGCTTGAAGGCAAAAACCGGATCTGCATGGTGGTGCCCCCCGAGGCGTCGCAGTTAGACGGGCTGCTGCAATGGTCGCAGCGATCGATGGCGCCCGGGCAGACGTCGCTGTCAGTCTGAATATAGCCGCAGCGATGGGATATCATTTTTGTATCGAAGTGGTATCGTTCGGAGAAAATGGCGATTCGCAGCAGGTCAAACCCCTTTCCGCCGGCGTTGAAGTCATAGGGCGCCTTGGAAGAATAGTTCATGGTATCCCCGGTGGCGAAATAGTGGTTGAAGATCAGCTGCTGCTTCTCCGCCGTCACGCCCACTCCGGTGTCCTGAACTTCGAAAACCGGCCCTTTTTCGCCGTTGCGCACCACCACCGTGACCCGTCCCTGGTCCGGGGTGTTCTCGATGGCATTTTTGACCAGCCCTTCCACAATCTTTTCCATCACCTCCACGGGAACCAACACCGGCGCCACCGGCTCCAGGCGTGTTTCAAAACGAATATCACGGTGGGCAAAGCACGGTTTCAAGGCCTCCAGATGATTTTTCACCACCTGGTCCAAGGCGATATCCGTGCAGGGAATCTCTTGGCTGCCGAACTCGCGATCGATGGCCTGCTGGATCACTTCCGGCGCCCGGGTACTGCCCGGCTGCGCCTCGGCCAGAGTGACTAGCATGTCGCGACTGGCCTCCAGCAGAAAGGAAAGCATACCATGGGCCCGATAGTCATGCTCCCGGAGCATGTCGCCGATCTCGTACTGCATGTCCAGCAGCCGCTGGAGGTTTCTCCGCGCCCGCGCCAGGACCCTGTCTAAAGCCTTGTCCTGCCTCCCGTCAAGCCGCTTTTCCAGCAGTCCCAGGGAAGCGGAAAGCACAGACAGGGGTGTTTTCAGTTCGTGGGAAAGATGGTGGATCACCTGCTCCTTGGCACGGTTCAGCCCGCGCACATTCTCGTAGGCCCGCTGAAGGGCTTCGTTGATGCGGGCATTTTCAATGGGCAGGGCCACCAGGTTGGCCACGGCCCCCAGAAGGTCCACGTCATCGGTGTCAAAGGCACCCTGCGTCTTGTTCACCGCACACAGCACGCCGATCATTCGCTCCTGAATGCGAAGGGGCACGTCCAGCATATTTTTGGTGTGGAACTGCACCTGTTTGTCCACCTGGTCGTAAAAATACGGGCTCTTGGCCGTATCGGGAACGATCAGGGGCTCACCTGTCCGGTAGACCTGTCCGGCCACCCCCTTGTCCATGGGAAACCGGATCTCCTTCATCCTGCTGCCGGTCTTGCCGTCCTCGTAAGCCGCTACAGGGATGTAGAACTCTCGTTTCTCCTCATCGATCAGCATGACCATGGCCCCGGCGACCCGGATCAGTTCCTGGACCTGGCGGGTGATATACTCCAGCATGCGATCCAGCCGGGGAAAGCGATACAGGGCGCGGGCAATACGAAACAATGCCCGGTTGATCTGCTCGGCCCGCTTCCGGGCGGTCACATCGCGCAGGGTGATGACCTGGCCTGCCGGGTTGTCTTGCGCATCGTAGAAGATGGCCCCGTCCACCACGATGTCCAGGATCCGGCCGTCCTTGGTCAACCGGCGGGTTTCGAAGCCGTGGAGCACTTTTTCCCTGAACAGTTTTTTAACCCCTTCCCGTGTGCGGTCTTTTTCACTGTCGGGAATAAAGGGGATGCGTTTGCCTTCGAGTTCCGTCAAGGTCCAGCCGAAGACCTTTTCGAAGGCGGGATTGAGGTAGGATACCGTGCTGTCCATGTGGAAAACAAAAACCGGATCGGGCAAAAACTCCAGAAAAGCCCGGTAACGCCGTTCAGCCTGGAAGCTGGCCTGGAAAAGCGCCTGGGCGCGCCGCTGGGAGGCTTCCAACTCCTGCTGGTCGGCAATTTTCTGGGTGACATCCCTGGCCACGCCCTGGAAACCCGTTTTTTTGCCGGACCGATCCACAATGAGGCTGACCGATATTTCTAATATCCGCTCCTGGCCGTCTTTTCGGACGATTTTCCAGATGATTTCAGACGGGATCTCACCGGACTCGTAGAGCCGGTTGAAGATGGTATAGGCATACAGCGCATTTTCCGCATCCATGAATTCGCTGAAGTTGCGCCCCTGGATCTCCGATGCCGTATAGCCGAAAATGCGGCACAGGGCATTGTTGAAAAAGCGGAAATTGCCCTTCAGGTCCGTTTCGTAAAACCCGTCCGCCACATCTTCCAGAAATACCCGGAATCGGTCCCTGAAGATGTCATCGGCAATGTCCTGGCGATCGGAAGTCGGGGGAACGTCGGCCATGGGTATCGGACCGTCCCTTAATCCGTGTTTTCCAGAATGCCGAACTGTTTGGCGTCCAGCAGGTGCACGCCATGTTTCTGCAAGACGGCAATGGCCTTGTCATTATCTGAAAAGCGGAAAATCATGACCGCCCGTTCCTGGTTCTGCCGCAAAAAGGCATACATGAACACGACCTGAATATTGGCATCCAGAATCGGTTTTAACACAGCGGCCAGTTGACCGGGCTGGTCCTCGATTTCAGCGGCGACCACCTCGTTGACCATGGCGGGGATATGCATTTCCATGAGCAGTTGACGGGCTTTGGCCACATCGGAAACCAGCAGTCTCAGTTGGCCGAAGGCACCGGTGTCCACCAGGTTCAATGCTCGAAGATTAATCCCCGCGTTACCCAGCGCATGGGTGACCTCGAAAAGACGACCCGGTGAATTTTCGATGGACACCACAATCTGTTTGAGTTTAAGCATGAACACCTCCTTGGGGTATCGTTGTCTGCGTCAGCCGCCGTTGGGGGCAATGGGGCAGCCGATTGACACCAGACCATAAATATTGCTATTTTTATCAAGGTATTATTAAGAGTAAGCATCTATTCTGTCAAGATCTATCAATAAAGGTGACGCCATGAAAATCACGCTCATGTTCATCATCTGCTGTCTGGGGTGGCTCGTGCCCGCACCGTCGGAAGCACTGACCGTGGAAGAGATCCTGCTGCTCAAACAAAACGGGGTTTCCGAGGAGACCATCCAGATGATGCTGCAAAACGAGACAAAGGCCCGCTCCCTGCAAAACAGCGCTGCAGGCCAGACCATGAGCATTCAAACCATTACCAGGCCGGATGGCCGATCGGCCATTGTCTATTCCACCGGAGTCGGTGATCAGGACGCCCGCGACGCAGAGGAGCGCCTGAAGGAGGAACAGGCCTGGGAAATGCTGCGTCACATCATCGTGGACACGCGGATGGTGAAAGACCGAAGACGGAGGCCGGAAGACTGATGTCTGAGGTCCGACCTCCGTCCTCAGTCTTCCGTCTTCCGGCCTCCGTCTTCCGATACCCGCGCAACCATTCGTTTGAGTCGCCGTTCAAACCCGTCCAGTTCATCGGCTATCCTTCGAATCAGGGCCTTGGCCGCTTCAAACCGCCCCTGTTCCGCCAGCAGTTCCAGTTGCTGTGCCGCATCCGCCGCACCATCGACCTGGAAATTGCGGGCCATCCCTTTCAGGGAGTGGGCCATCCGGCTCAACAACGCACCATCTTCGTCGGCGATGGCTTTTTTCAGCGTCTCCACCATGGGCGGATAGTCGGTGATGAACATGTCGGCGACATCTGTGAAAAATGTGCCGTCATTGTTGAACGCTTCAAGAAGCGCGGCCAGTTCGTCGGCATCATCCACCGATTCCAAGGGTTCGACCGCTGAGGCGGATCCCGCTTCACGCGCTGGAATGGGCACCACCCGGTAGATGGCTTCCAGAAGCGTGGAAGCGGAAATAGGCTTGGACACATAATCGTCCATACCGGCTTCAATGCATCGCTCCCGGTCGCCACGCATGGCGTGAGCCGTCATGGCGATGATAGGCACGTGGCGGTCGGTTTGCTTTTCCTGTTCGCGGATCCTTGTCGTAGCGGTGAGGCCGTCCATCTCAGGCATCTGAACGTCCATCAGCACGAGATCGAAATCCTGCTCGCCCAGGGCTTCGATAGCCAACCGGCCATTGTCGACAAGGGTGGTTCGGCATTGCCAGCTGTCCAGCAGTCGCCGAATATACTTCTGGTTGAAGGGTGTGTCTTCGGCAACGAGAATGTTGAGCGGCGGCAGTGAGGCGTCCCGGCCGGCGCCGCCTCTTTCCAACGACTTTTCAACCGGCTTCTTCTCCAAGGAAAGGGCCTTGACGATGGCATCCAGCAGATCCGACGGGCGGATGGGCTTGGTCACCGCTGCGCCCATGTCCGCGTCATCGAACCCGGCCGTCTCTTTGGCGCTGGTGGTGGTGAGCATCATGATGATCCGTGTAGCCCCCCCGGCCGCTCCCTTGAGCCGCTGGACCAATGACCGGGCACCCGACTGCGGCAAACCGGAATCGATCAGGGCCAGATCGAAACCGACACCGCCTTTTTTCAGCAATGCGTTTCCCACGGCTGCCGATGCTGCGGGTTTCGGAAACATTTTCCAGCTGGTCAGCATCTCGCACAATATTTTCAGGTTGGTGGCATTGTCATCGACAACCAGTATTCGCAAGCCGCTCAGATCGATCTCATCCGACACCTCGGCGCCGGCCGTTTTCTTGGCATCCACATCGAAGGCGACAGTGAAATGAAAAATACTGCCCTTTCCCAGTACGCTCTTGACGCCGATCTGCCCCCCCATCAGGTTGACCAGTTGCGCAGATACAGCCAGCCCGAGACCCGTGCCGCCGTATTTTCGAGAGGTGCTGCCGTCGGCCTGTCGGAATGCCTCGAAAATAAGGACCTGCTTGCCGGCGGCAATTCCCACGCCCGTGTCCTGAACGGCCACGTGAAGCATCAGCCGGTCGCCGTCCCGGGACCTGCATCGGGCAAAGACGATAATTTCACCCGAATCGGTGAACTTGAGTGCATTGCCGATCAGGTTGAGGAGCACCTGGCGAAACCGGTGGGGGTCGCCCACCAGCCGATCCGGCACGTCGGGCGCCACCCGGTATGCCAACTCCAGATGTTTCTCATGGGCCTTGACGGCCAGGATCTTGAGCGCCTCGCCCAAAAAGTCTCTCAGGTTGAACGGGGATCGTTCCAGTTCCAGCTTGCCCGCTTCGATTTTTGAGAAATCGAGAATATCGTTGATGACCGACAGCAGGGCATAAGCGGCGGATTGAACCACCTTGAGATCCTCCCGCTGTTCCCGGGTCAGGGACGAATCCAACAGAAGTTCCACCAACCCGATGATGGCATTGAGCGGCGTTCGGATCTCATGGCTCATGTTGGCGAGAAATTCGCTTTTCGAACGGCTGGCGGTCTCGGCAGCCATTTTTTCCTGTTTCAGTGCGTCGGCCTGGCGCCGCCGGGTGACGTCCCGCAGAATACCCCGGTAGCCAACCGTCTCCCCGCTGGCACCGGTAATGGGCGACAGGGAGGTTTCCACCCAGCGCCTGGCGCCGTCCTTGCGCACGATGACAAAACCCAGATCTTTTATCGCCTGTTGGGTCCGGTTCACCTTGTCAAAGGCGCCCAGTACCTTTTCCGTTTCCGCCGGGGTGAGGAGCCGTCGATAATCCAACCGCTGCAGCTGTTCCGCCGCGTAACCGGTAATCTTGCGGAAAGAATCATTGAAGATCGCAAACTGGCCGTTGCGATCCATTTCGAAATAGCCGTCTTCGATATTTTCGATGATCGTACGGTGCTTCTCCTCACTGCCGGCCAATGCCTCGTAGGCCTTTTGACGCTGGCGGATGGTGTAACCCACGTGGGAACCGAAAATCATGAAAAAACACAGCACCAGCAGTCGGCTTAACACCTCGTTTAATCCAGGGTTGAGAAATTGGTCGATGAAGGCACCGCTTTCGGCGGTAAAAGCAAGAATAAGGGAAGCGAATACCCAGTAGACAAAAGCCACCCCCAACCCCAAAAGGAGCACACTGTCCGACAGCTGCAACGCAAGGGTTCTTTTCTTTGGATTGAGAAAGACCCGTTTCCGTTCGCGGGACTTGTCGACCGTATGGATGTCAGCCATTCGTGCGTCGTCGGCGCCCCTCGCAGCCAATCCGAGGGGTTACCCACCTTATTTTTAATTGGCGATTAATCTGTCAGGCAAGGATTTGCTTGATCTTCTGGGCCAGTTGATTCAGGTTGTATGGTTTTTGAATAAACCCGTCACAGCCTCGCTTGAGAATGGATTCGGCCTGTCCCTCGATACTGTATCCGGAGGAGAGGATCACGCGGACGTCCGGGCGCATGGCTTTGATGCGGTCATAGACAATCTCCCCGCTCAGATCCGGCATAATCAGATCCAGGATCAGCAGGTTAATGCGATCCTTGTTCTCATCGAATATGCGAAGGGCTTCATTTCCACCATTGGCGAGCAGGACGTCGTAGCCGAGTTCATTGAGCATGGCCTTGTCTGCATTGAGGATGTATTCTTCATCGTCCACGACGAGAATCGTCCCCGACCCTTTTTCAGGACGTTTGCCGGAAGCGATGACCCGCGGTTTTTTCTTTTCCTTGGCCCGTTGAAGGATTCTTGCCGCAGGGAGATAGATCGAGAACGTGGTTCCCCTGCCGACCTGGCTGTCCACCGTGATAATACCCTTGTGCTTTTTGATGATTCCAAATACGGAGGCCAGGCCTAAACCGGTGCCCTCGCCCATGGGCCGGGTGGTATAGAAGGGCTCGAATATCCGCTGAATACTTTTTTTATCCATCCCCGCTCCGGTATCGGCCACGCTGATTTTCAGGTAGCTTCCCGGGGTCAGGTTGTAAGGTTTAACAAAAGAATCATCCAGGACGACATTGGCTGTAGAAACCGTCAGCGTACCCCCACTGGACATGGCGTGCCAGGCGTTGACATAAAGGTCCATCAACGCCAGCTCGATCTGGGCGGCATCCGCTTCCGCCATAACCAGATCCTCTTCCAGGTGCTGCTCGACACGAATTTCTTTTCTGGTCCGGGCAAACATACTGGAAGACTTTTCAACGATATCGTTGACATCCTCCAAATCTAATGAATAGCGGCCGCCCTTGGCAAAGCTCAGCAGCTGACGGGTCAGTTTGGCGCCGCTGTCGATGCACCGTTCGATGCCCGCCAGTTCGTCGTACGCGGGGTCACCCATCTTTTTATCCTGAATTAAGATGGAGACATTGCCCTGAATCCCCATCAGCAGATTGTTGAAGTTATGGGCAATCCCGCCTGCCAAATTGCCGATTGCATCCATGCGCCGGACATGCTGCAGCTGGTACTCCAGGTCCCGTTGGTCAGTGACATCGGTAATCAGCAGGATGGTCGTGTCCGCCTCCCCCTTTACCGGAAAGCTGCGAATGACAATCTGGCGCCCGTTGAGCTCCAGGGGGCGGGCCAGCCCGACCACCGGCATTTTTTCAGTGTCTCGATTCATCAGGACGTCGATACGGCTTTTGGACGCATCGTCAAACAGATCCTGGGGCTTGGCGGACAGCAGATTTTCTAAGGTAACGGCAAATAGCTTCACGGCGGCGGAGTTGGCGTAAACCACGCGTCCGGTATACACTTCGACGATTCCCTCGTTCATGCTCTCCAATATGGTTTCCAGGTGTCGGTTGCGCCCCAGCAGTTCCTTGGTCATGCGTCGGGCGTAAACCGGGATGCCGTTGACCGCGGCAATGCCCAGAATTTCGTGTTCTGAAATCAGCTTTGACGGATTATTGGAATCCTTAATGGCCGCCAGCACATGCTTGCCCATCTGGCCGAAAGGTCCCTTGGCGATGCAGGCGTTCACGCCGATTTTCCTGAAGTCCAGGTCCATTTCAGCCACGGCGGCGGAGATGATCACCAGGTAGCAATCCTTCATATGTTCCATGGTTCTGATGATCTGGCACAACTTGTCTCCACCGATCTTAGGGATAATCAAGTCCACGAAAACAATGTCCGGTTCGAAGGTGGTCAGCAGGCTCAATGCACTCAGGCCGTCTTCGCAGGTTTTGACTTCATGGCCTTCACCATCCAGCAGATTGGACAGGAATTTTAAAATCATTCGGTTGTCGTCGACCACCAGTATTTTCTTTTTCATGGATGGTTATCCTCTATGCGTACCTCAGGAGGTGGAATCGGCAACTCAATTAACGTCAACGGACCGGAACCGCTTGCTGGATAATATTCTTTCAGGTCAACCGATTATGCACAGGCAGCCGGTGACGGTCAAGCAAATTATGGCCGTGCCGAAACCGATGCCTGCGCCGATTTTTAATTGACAGTTTTTCTCTGTCCTTCTAAATAAAGGATCATATCCCGAAAACGGCAGCCCGGTCTACACGTTCGCATCTTGCCACTCGGTTTGGCAAATGGACACCCGACCCATAGACGTGCAATCGATTGGTTTTCAGAAAGAGAATCATGCCATGCAATACAATGACACCATTGATGATTCACGGCAGTATCTGCGCCTCACCCTGGAGATGATCGGCAAACATGGCCTTCCCACCGACCCATTGAACTACTGCATCTGGTACGAATATGCATCCGGGAGAAACGAAGCGCTTAACGCAGCCATCGATAAACATCTGGAAAGCAGCGGGGCCTTCTCCGAAGAAATCAATCGGCAGCTTTTCAACCAGCACATCGCCAATGGCAAGGAAACCGTAACGACCCTGGTTCGAGAAGAACTGAAAAGGGTCTTTACCGAAATCATCAGGGCGATCAAAACCACGAACCAGCATTTCTCAACGTCCGAGAACAATTTAGAGCTCATCCATGAATCGCTGGTGCCCAGCCTGTCAGAGGCGGATGTGGATAAGATCGTCAGTCAGATCAAGCGTGAAATTAACAGCCTGGAGTCCTCCAGCACATCCTTCAAGGAGCAACTCCAGCAGGCGACCCATGAAATCGATGAACTGAAAAAAAAGATGGCGCGTTACCGCAATGAGGCGATCAAGGACCCGTTGACTCGAGTTGACAACCGCCGGGGATTTGAAAAAAAGCTGCAGGAGGCCATCGATAACGCCAGCCTTTCCGGTATGTCCCTCTGCCTGATCATTGCCGATATCGATCACTTTAAAAAAGTCAACGACGCGCACGGCCATCTGGTGGGTGACAATGTCCTTAGAATGGTCGCCGCCACCATCAAGGACTCCATCAAGGGCAAGGATCTGGCCGCCCGAATCGGTGGCGAAGAGTTTGCCATCCTGCTGCCGGACACGCCCTTTGACGGAGCCATGACATTGGCTGACAACATGCGCCTCACCTTTGAGCGGCTCGACCTGAAAAAAAAGAACACCGGTGAGATCCTGGGAACGCTCACGCTTTCCTTTGGCGTGACTAAATATAAGAAAAATGAAGCTGCCCAGGAATTCGTACGCCGGGCCGATGAGGCCCTGTACCAGTCCAAACATGCAGGCAGAAACAAGGTAACCGGACTTTAGCGGTTTATCCATGGAGGTCAACCCGATGCGCCCACGGCTGCTCGAACACCTGGCCGGTGAAATCGACAGGTTAAAAGAAAACGGACTCTACAAAGATGAGCGGGTGATCGTCTCCGCCCAGCAGGCCGCCATTACGGTCGACAGTGGAAAAACAGTCCTCAATTTTTGCGCCAACAACTATCTGGGGCTGTCCAACCATCCGCGATTGGTGGAAAAAGCACAGACGGCCCTTTCCGCCTACGGCTTCGGTATGTCCTCTGTTCGCTTCATATGCGGCACCCAGGCGATCCACAAAACCCTGGAAGAAAGAATCAGCGCCTTTCTGGGAACCGAAGACACCATTTTATACAGTTCCTGCTTTGACGCCAACGGCGGCCTTTTCGAGACCCTGCTGGACGAAAACGACGCGGTGATCAGTGACGCCCTGAACCACGCCAGCATCATCGACGGCGTCCGCCTGTGCAAGGCCCGACGCCTCCGCTACCGGAACAACGACATGGCAGATTTAGAGCTGCAGCTTAAAGCAGCTGCCGAATGCCGCTTCCGCCTCATCGCCACCGATGGGGTCTTTTCCATGGACGGCATCATTGCCAATCTGAAAGGCATCTGCGACTTGGCCGACCGCTACGATGCCCTGGTGATGGTGGACGACTCCCACGCCGTCGGCTTTGTCGGTGATCACGGCCGGGGGACGCCCGAGTACTGCGGTGTGTCCGATCGGGTGGATATTATTACCGGCACCCTGGGCAAGGCACTCGGCGGCGCTTCGGGTGGGTACACCGCCAGCCGCAAGGAAATCGTCGCCTGGCTGCGGCAGCGCTCCCGACCCTACCTGTTTTCCAACTCCCTGGCACCGGTCATCACCGCCACCTCTATTGCCGTGCTGGACTTGCTCGAGGAGCGTCCGGACCTGCTGGTTCGACTCAAAGAGAACAGCCAGTATTTCAGACAGGGCATGCAAGCGGCAGGATTCACTCTGGTTCCCGGCCACCATCCTATCATTCCGGTGATGCTGGGAGACGCGGTGCTGGCTCAGAAACTAGCGGCACGGATGCTTGACGAAGGCATTTACGTGGTAGGATTCAGCTTCCCGGTGGTGCCGAAGGGCCAGGCCCGCATCCGCACCCAGATGTCCGCCGCCCACACCCGTGAGCACCTGGACCAGGCAATTGCGGCCTTTATCAAGGTGGGCAAAGCACTCGACGTCATCCATTAGGACAAAAAGGCAGGTGATCGCATGGAAACGATGAAAGCCATTGTCAAGCTGAAACCCGAAACCGGGATCTGGATGGACCACGTGCCTTTCCCGAGCATCAGCCACAACGACGTGCTGATCAAGGTGGTTAAGACCGCCATCTGCGGAACGGACATTCATATTTACAATTGGGATGCATGGTCCCAAAAAACCATCCCCGTACCGATGACCATCGGCCACGAATTCGTGGGCGTCATTTCCGAAATCGGCAGCGAAGTCAGGGGCCTGAAAGAGGGGGACCGGGTGTCGGCTGAAGGCCACATCACCTGCGGTCATTGCCGAAACTGCCGGGCCGGCAAGCGGCACCTGTGCCGCAACACCATCGGTGTGGGGGTCAACCGACCCGGATGCTTCGCCGAGTACATCAGCGTGCCGGCATCCAATGTGTTTCGGGTGTCGGACACCATCGACAACGATATTGCCGCCATCATGGACCCGTTTGGCAATGCCGCCCACACCGCCCTCTCCTTCGATCTGGTGGGTGAAGACGTACTGATCGCGGGTGCCGGCCCCATCGGCATCATGGCCGTGGCTATCGCCCGCCATGTGGGGGCCCGGCATGTAGTGATCACCGATGTCAATGACTATCGACTGCAGATTGCCGCCCGTATGGGAGCTACCGCAGCCATCAATGTGACCCAGACAACCATTGCCGACACGGTAAGGCAGTTGGGCATGAAGGAGGGATTCGATGTTGGCCTGGAAATGTCCGGCAACATTCAGGCCTTCAGGGACATGCTCCAGGCCATGAACTATGGCGGACAGATCGCCCTTCTGGGCATCCCGGCCGGCGAGGTCTCTTTAGACTTGACGCAGATCATCTTCAAGGGGTTGAAGATCAAAGGCATTTACGGCCGTGAAATGTTCGAGACCTGGTACAAGATGACCAGTATGCTCCAGAGCAACCTGGATATATCGCAGGTCATCACCCACCGGTTCGGGGTGGACAGCTTCCAGCAGGCTTTCGATGTGATGCACTCGGGTCGGTCGGGCAAGGTGATCATGGACTGGGCATAGTGTCCATCCACAAAAGGCATCTTTCGGCCCAGGCCGGTGTTCTCCCGCTATTGAAATCCTCGGTTTTTCTCAACTCAAGGAACTCATTAACACCGTTCGTCTAAATAGCTGATGAGTCGCACTACTCTCCCTGTTTGAATCGGCCGTGTTCGAGAAAATGGGCCGTCTGGGCAATCACCTCCGGGTCGTTCATAATAAAGCCGTGGCTCCGGTGAACCACTAAGAAGTCAGTCATCTCAGCCAGCCGGGCGCGCGCGACGGATACCTTGCCATCGTCCGGTCCCGGCACCCGGGAGGAGAACCAGGGTTCAAGGGTTCTGTCTCCAGTGATGATGCCCACCGGTACATCTACCGGCCCCAGACGATTGGGTAAAGAGGCTGCCGTCGTCCCCAGCTGTTGGCCTGCCGGCCCCATAATCCAGCGGTAGAGAAACGAATCCTTCATCAGATCGGCAATTTCACTACCCTGGTTGGGCGGGCTGAGCATAACCACCCGGCTTCCTGGCGGCAGGCGATGCACTTGCAGGTAATGCCGGACCAGAATCCCGCCCAACGAATGGGTGACGAAATGAATGGGCGCCGACGGGCGCTCCGATCGGCAGCGCTGGACTGTTTCAGCCACGATACCCTGGCTCAGCGTTTCGATGCTGGCTTGCGTGGACGGATAATTCAGATTGACCACCCGATAGCCCTTATTCGCCAGATTTTTGGCCATCGTTGCCATGGACCGATGGGTGCGTCCCATGCCGTGGAGGAGAATCGCAAATGCGTTCTGTTTTTGATCGACAACCGTCACCCGTCCCCCCCTTTTCTCAATAGGTTCCGCCATTGCCGCCATCCCTGGGACCAAGAAAAAAATCATTATCGACATGCCGGACATCAAACGGGTCCATCTTCGATGATTAATCATTTCCGACTTCCACGAAGGGCTATGAGAAAATTTTTCTTCTACCGATTATGCTCGGGCTTGATCGTGGTTCCGCCCTTGTCGCAGAGGATTCATGAAAACCCCAACGAATGGGTAGCGCTTCTCCAGGTCGTCGTCGAACGCATCGTCAGTGTCCGTCAGCCGAACTGGTGGCGCTGGTCTATAAGCAAGCATATCGATGAGGGCAAACGCCTGTTTGCATCGGTCGGCAGTTGGAAGCCGGTTTTCAAATCGTTCGGCAAGATCATGAGGGTCGCGGCATGACAAACCCATGCACCAATAGAAAACGGACGCGGCACAGCGGCGCGCGTCCGCTGATAATGGTGCCTGCGCCCTACCCTTTGATCACCCGGGGTGTCAGCATCTGGTGCTGGGGGCAGATCGATTTCGGGTTTTGGTAGACACAGCCGGCGAAGGCGGCCAGGTAACGCCTGATTTCCGACATTTTGACCACCTCATCCACAAAACCCTTGCGGGCACAGTAGCTCGGCCGGGAATTGTCGTGATATTCCTGGGCCATCTGGTTCATCTTGTCAATGACCGGCTGCAGGGGTTTTCCGGCACCCTTCTCCTTGACCAGGCGTCGTGAAAAACTGGCGGCGGCGGCCGTCTCCCCGTGCATCACGTATATTTCCGTTGTGGGTACGCCCAGGGTCAGGGCATTGTGCCGGTTGGCCGTGGGGCCGCCCATCACATAGTGGGCGGCGGCGGTGCCTTTGCGCAGCACCATCAGCAGTTGGGGGACGTCGGTGGATTGGATCGAGTAGATCAAGGACTGGCCCAGGCCCAGCAATTCGGCCTTTTCGGCGATATCGCCCACGTCGATTCCGGACGTGTCCTGGAACCAGATGATGGGCACCCGGTCGCGGCCGCACAGGGTCACAAATTCGTTCATCTTGATCAGGCCCTGACGGTAGAGCTTACCGCCGATGCCGGGGTAATCGGCGTATTCCGGGTAGCCTTCACCCAACCACCCCTGGCGGTTGCCGATGACGCCCATCAGATAGCCGTCGATTTTAACCAGTCCCGTGTAAATCTCGGGACCGTAGCCCGGCTTGAATTCCATATGCTCGCTGCCATCGACGATGCGGGCCAGCACCTGGTCGAAGTCGTAGATCTGTTTCTGGTTGAAGGGAACCAGGCTGTAAATATCCTCGGCTGGGAAAAGGGGCGCTTTGGGTTCGGCCACCCGGAAGAACTTGGGGTTGTAGGCCGGGATGTCCTTCATGTAATCCTTGATGCCGTCGAGCACCTGGGATTCCTCCTCGTAGACATAGCGGAAAAAACCAGTCCCGTCGTAGTGGACATCCACGGACCCCGGCGGTTTGGCTTTAAATTGTTTAGCCGCATTGATCAGGGCCTCGGCACCCGCTTCGTCGAAAAAACCCTTTGGCGACATGCCGCTGAGGATGCCGCCGCCGCCCACGGCCATGTTGCAGTCCTTGTGGGCGAACAGGACCGTCGGGCTGATGGCCTGGTATCCGCCGCCGGCCGGATTGGTACCGTAGATGGCGGCCAGAATCGGAATGCCTTCCTGATTCAATTCCGCGTGGCGGAAAAAAGTGGTGCCGCCACCGCGCCGATCGGCATAAAACTTTTCCTGCTCAGTCAGCTTCACCCCGCTGCAGTGGACCAGCCAGACCAGGGGAATATTCAAGCGTTTGGAAAGGTCGGTGACCCGCAGGATATTTTCGTATTGTCCGGGCAGCCAGGCACCGGCCATCACCTTGTTGTCGAAACCGATGATCACGGCCCATTTCCCTGAAATTTTGCCAAGACCGTCCACCACGTTGGTGGTGCCCTCTTCGTTGTCTTCCGGGTTGTACAGGGTGTGCAGGGGGCACCAGGTACCGGGGTCCACCAGATAGTTCAGCCGCTGCCATACCGTCATCTGGCCGCGGGCATTGATTTTTTCTTCGGAAAAACCGGCTTGTTTGACCTTCTCCATCTCCTTTTTCAGCTGGGCTTCAACGTCTCTGATCTGCTTGACATTTTCTTCGGCGCTCTTGATCTGTCCGGCATTCATCTCTCGCCCGAAAACCGGCATTTTCTCAAAATACGGTCTCATGGTTTCACTCCCGAATCGGTTTAAGTGTTAACTCATTCATCTGCGACAGGCCATTGGCGCTTTTCTATCAATACGTCCCTGAGCACCTTCAATGCGGTGTTTACCGTAGGGATGCCGCCGTAGGTAAAGGTCTGGAAAATCACCTCGGCAATTTCCTTGGATGTACAGCCCACATTCAATGCCGCCTGAATGTGCAGCTTGAGCTCTTCCGGCCGTGACAGCACAGTCAATACAGCCACCGTCACCAGTTGCCGCGTCGGATGGGGAATCTTCTCCCGGGCATACAGCTTGCCGGTGATAAAAAGGGACAGCTCCTTTCCCAGATCCTTGTCAAAGGCCCGCCACAATTCGAAGGGTTTTTCGCCTTCGATCCCGCTAAAATACAGGGCACCGGTCATTTTGGTTTTTTCGACGATATCGTCACTCACCGTATCTGTCCTTTCAATGTCCAATTCAGAAATGAGCAATTTTTTCGTCGAGCAAGGCCGCACAAGGGTTTACGGTGAGGCGTACTCGTCGCACGCCGCAGCCGGAAACCCGCGGAGAACGCCGCTCGGCGGAAAAAGGGCCATTTCTGGATGGACATTTAGCGGTTGGCCTTCCTATACCCCAACTGGTCCAGGGCGATGATCCACTTGCAGATGTTGACTGACACGGACTTGAATAACACCCTTGTTTCATCATGTAAAACAGCGTGTTGTGCTATAGCTTTAGTTGAACCCCATCACTCTGGGGAACCACAAGACCACATCGGGAAAGAACGTGATCAACAGGAGAACAAAGAGCTGAATGGCGATAAAGGGCAACACCGCCTTGGATACATAAATCAGATTTCGGTTGGCGATTGCCCCGGTGATGTACAAACTGACGCCCATGGGGGGCGTGCAGTAACCGATGGCCAGATTCACGGTCATGATCAGCCCGAAATGCATCCAGTTGATGTCGAATGCATTCAGCATGGGCAGGAACACCGGACCCAGGATCATGGTGGCCGAGATGATGTCCATGAACATGCCCACGAGCAGCAGCATGATATTCATCGCGATAAGAAAAACCGCCTGGGATGTGATGGCCGAAAGGACCGCCTCGGTAATTCTGCCGGGGATGCTTTCAAGGGTCAGCAGCCTCCCGAAACAGGTGGCGCCGGCGACGATGATCAGAAGCGTTGCCGAGGTCACCGCGGAATTAATGGTTATCTGCTTCACCTGGCTGAGTTTCATGGATCGATGGATGAACAGCTCGACGATAAAGGCATACACACAGGCCACCACCGCCGCCTCGTTGGCGGTGAACACACCGGAGAAAATCCCCCCGAAAATGATCACCGGCAGCATCAGCGACCAGAAGCCCTCCTTGAACACGGCAAGGGTGTCCATGAGGGAGGGAATCGGCATACGCACGATCTCTTTCTTGTTGCGGAAAAAGAAGTAGGAATACAGGCACGTCAGAAACATGATCAGCACGCCGGGCAGAAAACCGGTCAGGAAAAGGCCCTCGAGGGATACGTTGCTGATCATGGAGAAAAGAATCATGCCGATGCTCGGCGGGATGATCACGCCCAGGTTAGGCGAGGTGGTCATCAACCCGAGCGTATACTTTTCCGGATATCCGTTTTCCAGCAGCGCGGGGATCATGAATCCGCCCAGGGCCACCACGGTGGCGACGGTAGACCCCGATATGGCCCCGAAGAGTCCGCAGGCCAGGACCCCCGCCATACCTAACCCTCCCGGCAGCCAGCTGACCATCGCGTTGGCCACTTTGATCAGTTTTTCGACAATGGACCCGGCGGTCATGATGTTGCCGCACAGGATGAAAAAGAGCACCACGACCAGGGCAAAGTTGTCCATGCTGCGAAAGATGGTTTGAAACAGCAAAAGCAGAGGGATGTCGGTAAAGAAGAGGAATCCAAGGACGGCCGTAAAAAAAAGGCACATGAAAACGGGGATGTAGGTGGCCATACACCCCAACAGAATCAGCAGGAGGATCACGTCGTTGAACTGCATATGAGAAAAATCTCCTTGTCTTTCTGCTCCGGTTGGCTCAGGCGCTTTCAGTTTCCGCTGCAGCTTGCCTGAAATCCTGGTAAATGACCTGCAGCGTTCGAATGAACATCAGCACACCGGTCAATGGTAAAATGGCATACAGATAGACCAGCGGAATCTGCAGAATCAGGGTCTTTTGGAACGTTCTGGCCTGCATGGCAGCCATTTGCCATCCGTAAACCATCATCATTACAGAAAAGATCAGGATCACCGTGTTGCTGAAATAGGTCAACGGTGTTTTTAGTTTTGGGAACAGTTGCACCGACGCATCGATCTTGATCATGGAGCGGTTTTTAACCGCTGCGCAGCATCCGATAAAGGTGGTGTAGATGATCACCTCACGAACCAGTTCTTCAGACCAGGCCAATGTATAATTGAACCCGTAGCGAAGCACCACATTGAAAAAAAGGGCGATCAACGCCACCATGACGCTGATAAACAGGGTCCAGTCCTCGAAAAAGGACAGCGCCTTATCCAGCACGTCAAGCGTCTTTCCAATCATCAACGGTCCTTTGCAATGGTGTTATAGACAAAAGGGGGTTTCAGCATTGGAAACCCCCTTTTATCCAGATGTGATTTACATGAAGAACTTATTTGGTGTAGCCGATGAAGCCTTGAACCTCTTCTAGAAAATTGGCCGGCCGGTAGGTGTCTCCCTTATAGAGTTTGTTTATTTCTGCGGCGAAAGCCTGGTGCGTCTTGTCACCCTGGGCTTTGAGCGTTGCCATGTCGGCATCCGAAAGTTGGAAAAACTCGATGCCGGCGGCCTTGGCCTTTTCAATTTCATCGGTTTCCTGCTGTACGGTTTCGACCCGGATCTTGGCGCAGACGTCATGCACCGTTTCCTTGAATGTATTCTGGAGATCCGCGGGCAGGCTGTTGAACCAAGCCTTGTTGAATATCCAGATAAACAGTCCCTGGGCATAATTCAACTGGGTAAAGTACTTGGCGACTTCGAATTTTTTGGTAATATTGCAGACCATCGGCGTGTGGTCCAGCCCGTCGATGACGCCCTGTTTCAACGCCACCGGCACATCGGGCCACGGCATCACCACGGGATTGAACCCCCAGTTACTGTAATTGAGTTGGTTGACGGCCGCCTCGGCGATGCGGAATTTGACTTTTTTGGCGTCGGCAATCGATTTTACCGGCGTGGTGGTGGCCCAGCCGTAGTTTCCGTAGCCGGTGATGTCCAGTCCCATGATGCCCTGATGATCCATGGCCATCATGAAATGATCGAACAGCTGCCCGCTGCCTGCAAATTTATCCAGTTTGTCAAACGAGTCGATCAGAAAGGGCAGATTGACCACACCGAAGCGCGGTCCTAAATTGGTCGCTGCAACCGAACTGACGCCCATGCCCTGGATGGCGCCCATCTGCAACTGATTGAGGACCTCAACTTCACCGCCCAGCATCGAGAAGGGTTTGTAGTCCAGGTAGATCTGACCGTTGGTGCGTTTCCAGAGTTCGTCACGGATGGCGAACCCGGCATACACACCCTTGATCACCGGATGCGACACATTGGAAACAATGCACTTGTATTTTGCACCAGACGGATCAAAACTGGGTTTCCACGCATCCAGAGACGGCCCGGCTGCAATAACAGGGCTGATCCACAAACCAATCACCACCAACATCACACATACCCATTTCACGGTTCTGTTACCCATCATCCGGCCCCTCCTTTTGTTCTCCCGCTGTTGAAAGAATGACCCATGCCAAGCTACATACCAGCTACTTAACAGCTACTAATTTTTATAGTCAAGTAAAAGTTTTAAAGCTGGTTCATCAAATGAAACCCGCTACTGCCTGTTAAGGCCCCACAAGACAAAGTCAATCTTGCTGAAAAACCTGAGGTTGGCGTAACCATAAATAGCGTTAAACTCAGAAAAACGGGTCTCAACACGATCGACGTTTAGATCGATGGCTTTCTCTATCTTAAGCAGGAAGGAAGGGATTTGCGGCCGCAGTCTACATGCTCTAAAAAGCGCCAGCCTGAAGATTGAAACGGCATTTTCTAAATTTAAAGAAACATCGAGAAAAAGTCAAAGCATTTAATTGACGAAAAAAATGAGGGTAAAAAAAAGGCCCTGATCAATCAGGGCCTTTTAGAGAAATGAGCGAACGACCGACCAACTCGACTATTTGTCGGTTTCACCAGTATCGGCAGCCGCACTGGATTTTTTTTCAGTAACATGCTCCGCCGCCGGGTCATCCGATTCAGTTTCGGCCGGCGCCGCGTTGACGTCCGTGGCTTCGTCAGTGCCGTCATCGACGACCGTTTCCGTTTTTTGGCTGGCAGCCGGCACCGTCTCTGTCGATTTGGTCTCGGCAGCAACAGGTTTATCCTCGGCCTTCGTCCGGGTCTTTTTGGTCTTGGCCGGCTTCGTCGCGACGTCTGAACTGACCAGTTCGACGAGGGTCATGGCCGCGGCATCGCCTGGCCGCCGGCCAATCTTTACGATCCGCGTGTAGCCGCCGTTGATTGATCCGAACCGCTCAGCGGCCTCTTCAAATATCTTATGCACGACATCTTTTTCGCGAACGATGGACATGGCCAACCGCCGGGCATGAAGGTCGCCCCGTTTTGCCAGCGTTACGATGTGATCGGCCCACCTGCGAAGCTCTTTGGCCTTGGCATCGGTGGTTTTGATGCGATCGTACTTGAGCAGCGAGGTCACCATGTTTCTGAACATCGCCTGTCTGTGGCTCGTGGTTCGATTGAGTTTTACACCGCTTTTTCTATGTCTCATTGGAACGTTTACTCCCCTTCTTCGACGAATTCTTCAGGCGGGACAAAGCTGTCAATTTTCATTCCCAACGAGAGTCCCATTTCAGACAGAACTTCCTTAATCTCATTAAGTGATTTTCGGCCGAAATTTTTGGTTTTGAGCATCTCGTTCTCGGTTTTTTGGACAAGCTGGTAAATTTTCAAGATCTCGGCATTCTTAAGGCAATTGGCGCTTCTCACCGACAGCTCCAGTTCCTCGACGCTTCGATAAAGGTTGTCATTGAATGCCGGCTTTTCGGACTCATCTTCACTTCCATCATGCTGCGGTTCGGCATCTTCGTCAAAATTGATAAAAATGCTCAGCTGCTCCTTGAGAATTTTTGAGCTGAACGCAACGGCATCTTCAGGAGCCACACTGCCGTCGGTCCACACCTCCAGTGTCAGTTTGTCATAATCGGTACGTTGCCCCACACGCGCATTGCCCACGACGTAATTGACCCGTTTGACCGGTGAAAAAACCGCGTCGATGGGTATCGTGCCGATCGGCGCTTCCTCATCCTTGTTCGCCTCCGCAAGGGAGTATCCCTTACCCGCCTTGACCACCATGGTCATTTTCAAACTGCCGTCCGCGGCAAGCGTGGCGATGTGTTGTTCAGGATTCAAGATCTCCACGTGCCCGTCATCGCTGGTGATGTCTTTCGCAGTCACAACACCTTCACCGGAAGCGTCGATCCGAATGGTTCGCGGCGCAGCGTCATCCATTTTAAGACGAACCTCTTTGAGGTTCAAAATAATCTCGGATACGTCTTCATTCACACCGGGAATAACACTGAACTCATGCTCTACTGATTCGAATTGGACGGATACGATGGCAGCACCGTAGAGAGACGAAAGGATAGTTCTTCTCAAAGAATTCCCGAGGGTTATGCCGAATCCTCTTTCCAGCGGTTCACATACAAACTTACCATACGCTTCGGTACTGCTGACGCGGATTCTTTCGGATTTGATCATTTCACGCCAGTTCATGTACATAAGTTCGTTTTTAACCATTACATTTTCTCCAGACGGATTTAAAATCAATGCAGCAATATTTTCTCAAAAGTTACGTGCTCAACAGTCAATCGACCCATTTATTTGGAGTAGAGCTCGACAATGAGTTGTTCCTGCATCGGCAGAGTAAGGTCTTCGCGAACTGGGAAGCTTTTGATTTCACCTTTGAACTTCTCCTTTTCAACGGTGATCCACTGTGGCAGTCCCCTTCGAATCACCGCATCCAGAGAATCAACGATGGCCTGGACCTTTCTGCTTTTTTCAGACACTTCTACCGTGTCGCCGACATTAACCAAGTAGGAAGGAATGTTGACCCGTTTTCCGTTGACCACAAAGTGGTTATGCCGGACGAAATGGCGGCCCTGTGTTCTGGAATTGGCGAAGCCAAGACGATATACGACGTTATCCAGACGGCGTTCGAGAAGGACCAGCAAGTTCGTGCCGGTGATACCCTTTTTTCGGTCGGCTTTTTCGAAAAAGAGCCTGAACTGCTTTTCGGAAAGGCCATACGTGTTCTTGACTTTCTGTTTCTCACGAAGCTGAATGCCGTAGTCGGAGGGTTTGCCTCGACGCCGCTGCCCATGCTGTCCGGGGGCGTAGCCTCTCCGATCAAATGCGCATTTATCAGAATAGCAGCGGTCTCCCTTTAAAAACAACTTCATATTTTCACGTCGGCATATCCTGCAGACGGATCCTCTATATCGAGCCAATTCGTCCTCCTTTTAAACCAGACCTTTGTGTGGCGCGTTTCGTATATCAGACATCGACGGCAAGCCGCTTACACCCGTCTTCTCTTGGGAGGTCGGCAACCGTTGTGGGGAATGGGGGTAACGTCCTTGATCATCAGCACATTAAAACCCGCGGCCTGAAGGGCACGAAGTGCAGATTCCCGGCCGGAACCCGGCCCCTTGACATACACTTCAACACTTTTCATCCCATGTTCCATCGCTTTCTTGGCGGCATCTTCCGCGGTCAACTGGGCGGCGAAAGGCGTGCTCTTGCGCGATCCCTTAAACCCGTGGACACCTGCGCTGGACCACGAAACCACGTTTCCCATGGCGTCGGTGATGGTAACGATCGTGTTGTTGAACGTGGACTGAATATGAACAACCCCACTGGAGATGTTCTTTCTTTCCTTTTTTTTCGTTTTGGTTTTTTTAGGCATTTATTTATTCCTGACAGATGATGGATTACTTTTTGGCGGCGCTCTTTTTCTTGATGGCGGACCGTTTAGGGCCTTTTCGCGTTCTGGCGTTGGTGCTGGTCCGCTGGCCATGTACCGGCAGGGATCGTCTATGCCTGAGACCGCGGTAACAGCCCAGGTCCATAAGCCGTTTGATGTTCATGGAAACTTCCGTTCGAAGCTCCCCTTCTACTTTGAGTTCACTATCGATTACCTTACGAATGCTGTTAATCTCAGCTTCGGAAAGATCGTCTGTATTGGTATTCGGATCTATTTTAAGCTTGCTGAGGATCCGATTGGAAACGGTTCTTCCGATACCATAGATATAGGTCAGTCCGATTTCTATCCGTTTACGTCTAGGTAAGTCTACACCAGCGATTCTTGCCAAAGTTCAACCTCCTCTAACCTTGCCTCTGTTTGTGTCTCTTGTTCTCGCAGATAACCCGAACGGTTCCTTTTCGCTTGATGATTTTGCACTTGCTGCAAATCTTCCTAACGGATGCTCTGACCTTCATTGTCTACTCCTTCGTACCGCAGGGCAAATGGGTTAATCGCTGTTGCCGGTCTTCCGTTCATGGGATGCGGACCCTTGCCAGTTATTTTGAGCGATAGGTGATTCGTCCCCTTGACAAGTCATAGGGAGAAAGCTCCACCGTGACCTTGTCTCCAGGTAAGATCTTGATAAAATGCATTCTCATTTTGCCGGAGATATGCGCCAGGACTTGGTGTTTGTTTTCCAGCTCGACCTTGAACATCGCGTTCGGCAGCGTTTCCAGCACAATGCCTTCAACTTTGATGGCCTCTTCCTTGGGCATTCCGATCTCCTGCATGTTTCGTTGTGTAATTGGGGATCGATTATCTTTCGGGTCACGATCTCCGCATGGGGGGGTTAACGTCTTCCCCGGATGCCGCCCTTTTTTAAGAATCCCTCGTAGTGACGGGTGAGCATATGCGACTCCATCTGTGCAACCGTATCGATCGCCACACCGACGACGATCAATAGCGCCGTTCCGCCAAAATAGAAGGGCACGTTAAAACGACTAATCAAAATGGATGGAAGCACACATACCGCCGACACATAAATGGCACCGCCAAGCGTAATCCGCGTCAGCACCCGGTCGATGTAGTCGGCAGTGCGTTTCCCCGGCCGAATGCCCGGGATGTAGCCGCCGTTCTTTTTCATGTTGTCCGCCACATCAACAGGATTGAACGTCACCGCCGTGTAGAAGTAACAGAAAAAGAAAATAAACCCGACATATATCAGCTCGTAAAAGAAGTTGCCGGGCCGCATCGAATCGGCAATGGCCTTCATCCACGGAATCGTAATGAAACTGGCGATGGTCGCCGGAAACATGATGATCGACGATGCAAAAATCGGGGGGATAACCCCTGACGTATTGATTTTGAGCGGCAGATGCGTACTCTGCCCGCCATACATGCGTCGGCCGACCACCCGCTTGGCATACTGGACCGGTATTCGCCGCTGTCCCTGCTCCACAAAGATGATAAAACCGACGACAAGGACCATGAGCAGCATGAGAATGACGAGGGCGAATATATTCATTTCGCCAGTAGACACCAACCGGAAGGTGTTCAGGATTGCTGCGGGCATGCGCGCAACAATACCGGCGAAGATGATCAGCGAGATTCCGTTTCCGATACCCCGCTCGGTAATCTGTTCGCCCAGCCACATGATAAACGCGGTTCCGGCAGTCAGTGTGAGAACCGTCATAATCCGGAACCCCCAGCCTGGGACCATCACGATGGCTGCGCCGCCAGGTGATGTCATGCTTTCCAGCCCGATGCTGATACCGAGTCCCTGAATAATACTCAATACCACGGTGCCGTATCGGGTGTACTGAGTAATTTTCTTTCTGCCCTGTTCGCCTTCATTTTTCAGCCGCTCCAGGTGAGGAATCACCACGGTAAGCAGTTGCAGGATAATCGAGGCACTGATGTAGGGCATGATGCCTAAGGCGAATACGGAAAGCTGCTCCAGTGCGCCGCCGGAAAACATGTTGAATATGCCGAAAATGGTTCCTTCCATTTGAGCGAAAAAGGAAGCCAGGGCGACGGTGTCTATTCCGGGCGTCGGCACGAAAACGCCGATTCTGTATACGAAAAGCAGGGCCAGGGTATACAGAATGCGTTTTTTGAGTTCAGGGATCTTGAATATGTTTCCGAATCCGCTGCCAACCATGTTCAGATAACCTCTATCTTTCCGCCAGCGGCCTCAATTTTTTGTCTGGCGCTGTCGCTGATATGGTTGATCCGAACGGTTACGGGAACCGTTACCTCCCCTTTACCCAGCATTTTAATGCCATCCCGATCGCCTTTTACAAGGCCGCTTTTGATCAAGGCCACTTCATCGACCACCGACTGGGATTCAAAACGGTTTAAATCTTTGACGTTAACGATGGCGAAGGTTTTCTTAAAATGGTTTTTAAACCCTCGTTTAGGCAGACGGCGATGAATCGGCATCTGACCGCCTTCATATCCGGGCCTTACGCCGCCGCCTGAGCGGCAGTTCTGACCTTTGCTCCCTTTTCCGGCCGTTTTCCCGAAACCTGAGCCGACACCGCGTCCGATGCGTTTTCTTGTTTTTCGCTGACCCTTTTCAGGTGCCAAATCGTTGAGTCTCATCGATTATTTCTCCTCGGCAACCACCAGGTGGGATACCTTTTCAACCATTCCTCTCACGGATGGTGTATTTTGCAGTTCAACGGTGCGATTAAGCTTGGTAAGCCCCATTCCCCGAAGAACATTTCGGTGTTTTTCAGGCCGTCCGATCATGCTTTTTACCAACGTGATTTTCAGCATTCCACTCATCGTTCGTTTTCCTTATCTTAGATCTTGGACCTTGAGTCCTCGTCTGGCAGCCACCGACTCGATGCTTTCGAGTTGTTTAAGACCATCGACGGTGGCCTTGACGACATTGTGAGGATTGTTGGTACCCATGCATTTCGTCAAGATGTTCTGCACGCCCACAGCCTCCAGCACCGCCCGCACCGCGCCGCCTGCGATGACCCCGGTACCTTCCGAGGCAGGTTTCAACATCACACGGCCCGCCCCGAATCGACCCACGACCTTGAAGGGAAGCGTTCCTTCGGTCAGCGGAACCTTGACCATACTCTTTTTGGCCTTTTCAACGCCTTTTCTGATGGCTTCAGGAACTTCACCGGCTTTCCCGAGCCCGTATCCGACACTTCCTTCACCGTCGCCAACGACGACAATGGCGCTGAAGCTGAAGCGACGACCGCCCTTGACCACTTTAGCCACACGGCTGATGTGTACGACTTTATCGATCAGTTGGTTATCTTCTGTATCTTGCTTGAACAAGGGTCTGCCTCCTTAACTGGTGTGTGCTAAAAATCCAAGCCCGCTTCCCGGGCTCCGTCGGATAAGGCTTTGATGCGTCCATGATACAGAAAACCGTTGCGATCGAAAACGACCTTCTTGACGCCTTTGTCCATGGCACGCTGGGCAAGCAGCTTTCCGGTGAAAACCGCCTTGGCGACTTTACTTTCGAAGGTGGGTTGCTCGTTCACCGATTTTTCGTTGCTGCTGGCAGCCGCGATGGTTCTGCCGGTGGTGTCATCGACAATCTGGCCGTAAATGTGCCTGGCACTTCTATAAACGGAGAGCCTGGGCCTTTCCACCGTGCTGATGATCCTTTTGCTGATTCTTTTTTTTCGCTTCAGCCAAATTTTCTTTTTTTCTGTTGTTGAACCCATTTTCGATTCCTTTAATGGCCGCCATGCATCGATTGTCCGGCTGGAAGATGCTGCGCCGGCAACTGTTATTTGGTACCGGTTTTCCCCGCTTTGCGCTGGATGTACTCTTCGGCGTATTTGACTCCCTTGCCCTTATACGGCTCCGGCTTTCTCAGTTTTCGTATCGAAGCGGCGGTCTGTCCGACCTTTTCCTTATCAATGCCGGTGAGTTTGATGACATTGTTTTTATCGACCGTGGCATCGATACCGTCAGGCAAGGGAAAATCGATGGGATGGGAGTACCCTAAGTTCAAGACAATTGATTTTCCCTTCATTTCAGCCCGGTAGCCAATACCATTGATCTCCAACGTTCGCTCAAATCCCTTGCTGACGCCATCAACCATATTTGCCACCAGGCTGCGGGTCAGTCCCTGAAGGGAGCGGGTTTTTCGATCTTCCTGATCGATGGTCACGGAGATGGTGTTGTCCTTGATCGACAGATCGACAGCCGGGTGGATGGTTCGGGTCAAGGTTCCCTTCTCCCCTTTGACAACCAGTTCCCGGTCTTTAAAGTCGATTTTTGTTTTTTCGGGAAGTATGATTACTTTCTTGCCTACTCGAGACATTTATCGCACCTCTTTTTTACAACCTGTAACAACCAGGGTTAGTTCCGGACCAGGGACGGTGTTTGTCCTTTTGATGCTGCATTCTACCAGAGGGTGCAAAGCACTTCGCCCCCGATGTTTTTCTCTCTTGCCGCTTTGTCGGTCATCACCCCTTGAGAGGTGGACATGACGGCAATCCCCAAACCGTTGTAGATGGGCATCACGTCTTTGGCGTTGAGATAAGTCCTTCGACTGGGCTTGCTGATCCGTTCAATGCTGATGATGGTATGTTTCTGAGCACCGGTGTACTTGAGATGGACGCGAAGGATGCCCTGTTTTCCATCATTGATGAACTTGTAGTTACGGATGTAGCCCGATTCTTTGAGAACCCTGGCGATCTCTGTTTTTATCTTTGATCCGGGAATATCAACGCTGTTGTGCTTCGCTCTCCCGGCGTTCCTGATGCGGGTTAACATGTCGGCTATCGGATCGCTCATCGCTGTTTCCTACTCTAAATTAGTTATTGAATTTACTATTGTTGATTACCAACTGGACTTAACAACACCAGGGAGCCTGCCCTGGGAAGCCAGGTTGCGGAAGCAGATTCGGCAAATTCCGAACTTTCTGATGAATGCCCGAGGCCTTCCGCATATGGGGCATCGGTTGTATGCCCTTACGCTGAATTTCGGCTTCCTTTTTACCTTTTCTCTGAGTGATGTCTTCGCCAATGCTCTCTCCTTGTAACTACCAGGCTTGTTAATTCTTGAAAGGCATCCCCATCAACTTGAGGAGTTCTTTTCCCTCTTCATTACTTTTGGCCGTCGTCACGATGCTGACATTCAAGCCTTTAATTTTGTCAATCTTGTCGTATTCGATTTCAGGAAATATCAGCTGCTCTTTAACACCCAGCGAATAATTTCCAGCACCGTCGAAGGCTTTGCCGGAGATGCCCCTGAAGTCCCTGACGCGGGGCAGGGCCACATTAACCAGCTTGTTGAGAAAATCGTACATCCGTTTCTTGCGAAGCGTGACCATGCACCCGATAGGCATGCCTTCACGCAGCTTGAAGGAGGCAATCGACTTTTTTGCCCGCGTGACCACCGGCTGCTGACCGGAGATCTGTTTGAGTTCCTCGACGGCCGAATCGATTATTTTGATGTTGTGGATTGCCTCGCCCAGCCCCATGTTAATGACAATCTTTTCAATCTTTGGAACCTGCATGGGATTGGTGTAGTTGAACTTTTCCTTGAGTTTCGGCACCACTGTCTCATCATAGAAAGTTTTGAGTTGTGACATGTTGTTCCTCCGAGAGCCTCCCGTTTAGCCGGCCCTATGCATCTATAATTTCACTGCATTTTCTGCAGATGCGGACCTTTTTGCCATCGTCCAGGGTTTTGCTTTTCACCCGCACGGGTTCAATGCACTTGTTGCACATCAACATGACATTGGACCAGTGAATCAGTGCTTCGCTCTCAAGGATCCCTCCCTGCCTGTTCTGAGCGCTAGGCTTCGTGTGCCGTTTGACGACATTGATATTCTCGACGAGGAGACGGTGCTTTTTCCCGTTGACCTTGAGAACCTTTCCGACCTTGCCTTTATCTTTGCCGACGATGACCTTAACCTTGTCATCTTTTTTTATGTTAATTGCGTCTCTGATCATTTCGTTTTCTCCACGAAGCGGGGACTTGAATTATAGCACCTCGGGTGCAAGTGATACGATTTTCATAAATCGCTTGGCACGAAGCTCTCTGGCAACCGGTCCGAAGATACGGGTGCCCAGAGGTTCACGCTGGTTGTTGATCAACACGGCGGAGTTGTCGTCAAAACGGATGTAAGACCCATCGGGCCGCCGAATCTCCTTTTTGGTCCTGACCACGACAGCCTTGAGAACATCACCCTTTTTAACCTTGGCGTTGGGAATGGCTTCTTTCACCGTGACCACGATGATGTCTCCGATGCCCGCATACCGTCTTTTGGATCCCCCCAAAACTTTGATGCAGTAAACCGCACGCGCGCCCGAGTTGTCCGCCACCGTCAGTTTTGTTTCGGCCTGAATCATGTTTATCGTCCTTTATCGCTATACGGCTTTTTCGATAATGTCGGTAATGCGCCACCGCTTGAGCTTGCTGATCGGCCGAGATTCCGTAATCAGCACCTTGTCTCCGATGTTGCAGCGATTGTCATTATCGTGAGCGACGAATTTGTTGCGTCGTCTGATGTATTTCTTGTAAAGTGGATGTTTAACCAGCCGTTCAACTTGCACGACGGCGGTTTTTTCCATCTTGTCGCTGACCACGGTACCCACGAGTTGTCTCTTTATTCCACGATTTTTCATGACCGCATCTTAGTCTTTTGTAAGGGTTTATGATTTTTCGTTCAAAATGGTCTTCAACCGGGCCAGGTCCTTTTTGGTTTCCCCAATCTTTTTGGGATTTTCAAGCTGCCCGATTTCATGCTGAAACCGAAGATTGAACAAGGATTCCTTTAGGTCGAGGACCTTATGCTGAATCTCTTCGGCATTGAGGTCTCTGATTTCGGTCGCTTTCATTATAGCTCGCTCCTCTCCACAAACCGGGTTTTGACGGGAAGCTTGTGAGCAGCAAGGCGAAGCGCCTCCTGAGCCATTTCTCGGCTGACACCGGTCATTTCATAAAGTACTCGCCCGGGCCGTATCACGGCCACCCACCCTTCAGGTGCGCCTTTTCCTTTACCCATACGGACTTCAGCAGGCTTCTTGGTAAACGGTTTGTCCGGGAATATGCGGATCCAGATTTTCCCCCCCTTTTTACGTGACGGGTCATGGCAATACGTGCCGCCTCGATCTGTTTGGAGGAAATTTTTCCACAATCGGTGGCCTGCAATCCGAATTCTCCGAAACTCAGAGTCACTGCCCCGGTAGGCGGCCCCCTTCATTCTTCCCTTTTGACTCTTACGATATTTGACCTTTTTAGGGCTCAGCATTTCGTATCTCCCACAAGCCTAACCACGAATTTCGGCTTGATCCTTTTTTAGAATTTCGCCATGGAACACAAAGACCTTGATGCCGACGATTCCATAAGTGGTGCGAGCTTCGGTGGTCCCATAGTCGATGTCCGCCCTCAGGGTGTGCAATGGCACCCGTCCTTCACGGTACCATTCGGTGCGGGCCATTTCAGCACCGCCGAGTCGTCCCGAACAGATGATCTTCACCCCCTGAGCACCGAACCGCATGGCGGAGGAGACCCCGCGCTTCATGGCCCGTCTGAAAGCGACCCGCCGTTCAATCTGCATGGCCACATTTTCTGCAACCAGTTGGGCATCCACTTCTGGTTTTCTGACCTCCTGAATGTCAATCAGGACTTCCTGGCTCACGCGACCTTCGAGTTCTTTCTTAAGCTTTTCAATCTCCGAGCCTTTTTTTCCGATAACGATACCGGGACGAGCCGTAAAAATTCGAAGTCTGACCCGCCGGGTCGATCGTTCAATTTCTATTTTAGCAACGCCGGCATGATGAAGTTTCTCTTTGATAAACTTACGAATCTGATAGTCCTCAAAGATGTAGTCCGCATATTTCTTGGTGGCAAACCACCGGGATTCCCAGGTTTTTACGATCCCCAGCCTCAGTGAGATAGGGTTGACTTTCTGGCCCAAGCTATTTCCTCCTTACTGTACGGAACCTTCTGCTAACACAACGGTAATGTGTGCGGTTCTTTTTAGTATGCGCGCCCCTCTTCCCCTGGCCCTCGCCTTGAACCTTTTTAGGGACGGACCCTGATCGACAATCAAATTTCTGACAATCAACTCGTCCACGTCGATGCTCGTGTTCTGATCCGCATTGGCAACGGCGGAACGAACAATTTTCTCGACGATGCCGGCAGATTTTTGCGGCATGAATTTCAGTGCGTTAATGGCTGCCTCAGCCGGTTTTCCCTTGATGGCATCGACAAGCATCCTCACTTTCTGAGGAGAAATTCGCGCATATCGTTGTGTAGCTTTGACCTCCATTTAGGGCCTTCCTTTTCTTATCTTTTTACCTTGGATTTCCTGTCCGATGCATGCCCGTAGTAGGTCCGCGTCGGCGAAAACTCACCTAATTTATGTCCAACCATATTTTCAGTGACGAACACCGGAAGGAATTTCCTGCCGTTGTGCACGGCGAGGGTAATGCCGACCATTTCGGGCAGGATGGTCGAACGCCGCGACCACGTTTTGATTACCTGGTTGCTCCGGGTGCCTTGGGCTGCGGACACTTTTTTGAAAAGCTTCGGGTCGATAAAAGGACCTTTTTTTAACGAACGGGGCATGATGTCTCCTGCTGATTGTCCATTTCAAACTGAACATCCCGCTGACCGGTGCAGGTTGGTTCAGAATATGGTTTGCTATTTCGTTCGCCGTTTGACGATGTAGCGATCGGTGCGTTTATTCTTTCGGGTGCGGTAACCTTTGGTCGGCACGCCCCAGGGAGAACACGGATGCCTGCCACCGGAAGAACGGCCTTCACCACCGCCCATGGGATGGTCTACCGGGTTCATCGCCACGCCGCGGACCTTGGGCCGACGTCCCTTCCATCGATTTCGTCCCGCCTTGCCCAGGGAGACGTTTTCATGGGTGATGTTGCCCAGCTGGCCTACCGTGGCCTTGCAGGTGAGCAGCACCATCCGGACTTCACTTGACGGCAATTTCACCAGTGCATAGCGGTCTTCTTTGGCCATCAACTGCGCAAACGTTCCGGCACTGCGAACGATCTGACCGCCTTTGCCAATCCGCAGCTCGATATTGTGAATGTGTGTACCCAGCGGGATGTTGGCCAGCGGCAGTGCATTGCCCGGCTGGATATCCGCCTCGGGACCCGACATCACCGTGTCACCGACGGATAGTTTGAGCGGCGCGATAATATAGCGTTTTTCACCATCTGCATAGTGCAGCAGGGCGATGCGGGCAGACCGGTTGGGATCATATTCGATCGCGGCCACTTTTGCAGGTATACCTTCCTTGTCACGCTTGAAATCGATGATTCGGTAATACCGTTTGTGTCCGCCGCCCCGCCGTCTGCTGGTAATTCGGCCGTTTACGTTCCTGCCGCCTGATTTCTTAAGAATTCTGACCAGGCTTTTTTCAGGGGCGGTCTTGGTCACCTCTTCAAAACCGGCGAAACTCTGGAAACGCCGACCCGGGCTGGTTGGTTTAACTTTTTTAACTGCCATCGTTATACTCCTAGCGTCTATACACCTTCGAAGAAATCAATCCGTTCACCAGGCATCAGGGTAACGATGGCCTTTTTCCAGTCCTTGCGTTTCCCCAGAATCCGTCCCCGTCGCTTAATTTTTCCCTTGACATGGACCGTGCGTGTTTTGGCCACTTTAACGCTGAAGATCTTCTCGATGGCCTGGGCAATCTCGACGCGGTTGGCGTGCATATCCACTTCGAAAGAGAGCTGATTATTTTCCTCTTTCTGGATATTTGTTTTTTCGGTGATCACGGGTCGCTTTATAATGTCATACTGATTCATCAGCCCAATCTCCCCTCTATCCCTTCAATAGCCGTCTGAACAAGAATCAGCTTGGGGTATTTAAGGATGTCGTAAACATTCATCCCCTGCATCTGAAGAATCTTGACACCAGGCACATTACGGGAGGAAAGCGCCAGTCGTTCGTTCTTTTCCCCGGTGATGATCAGCGCCTTTTCGGCCTTGAGCGCTTTAATGATTCCGGCAAAAACCTTGGTTTTGACCGCTTCGAGATCAATCTTGTCCACGACGACCAGTTGCTGGTCCTGAGCTCTGCAGGTCAGCGCCATCTTCAGCGCCATCTTTCGGACCTTTTTGAGCACCTTTTGGGTGTAATTCCTTGGATCCGGACCGAAAACCGAGCCGCCGCCCCGAAGGATCGGGGACTTGATGTCTCCCTTTCGCGCCCGTCCCGTTCCTTTTTGCCGGTAGAGCTTGTGGCGACTGCCCTTGACATCGGACCGGTGCTTGACAGATGCCGTTCCTGCCCGTCTGGCAGCCAATTGGGCGATGACGACCTGATGCAGGACGCTCTTTTTGACCGGAACATTGAAAATCGAATCTTTCAGTTCGGTCTGAGAGACGACGTCTCCGGCGATATTTACTACATCAACAACAGCCATAATGTTCCTCGTCCACTGCGCACGCGCAACCCAGTCGTTTCAAGAGATGAAACGCATCGTTGTCGGTGGCCTGAAGTCCTGGTGATTATGCGAACAGGACTTTGTTAATCGTTACGATTCCAGAACGGCACCCCGGGAGGGGGCCTTTCAGCAGAATGAGATTCTCTTCCGGACGAATATCAACGATTTCCAGATTTCTGACCGTATTGGTATCTCCGCCATACTGTCCGGGCATCCGCTTTCCCTTGGTGACCTTTGACGGCCAGGCGCTGCAGCCGATAGATCCGGGCCTGCGGTGACAATGCCCGCCGTGGGTCTCTCGTCCGCCGCCGAATCCGTGGCGTTTGATTACACCTGAAAATCCGCGCCCTTTGGAGGTGCCGGTCACATTGACCTTTTCACCGATGGCGAAGATCTCGGGCCCGATGGCCTGCCCCACCGTGTAGTCGTCCGGGTTGTCCACCCGCACTTCCTTCAGCGTGGCAAAGCAGGCATCACCGCTCTTTTTGAAGTGCCCCTTGAGCGGCTTGGTGGTCTTTGCGTCTTTTTTGGCGCCGAAACCCAATTGCAGGGCCTTGTATCCATCCGTCTTGTCACTCTTGACCTGGGTGATCACACAAGGCCCCACCTGCAAAACGGTGACCGGGATGTATCTTGCCATTGGGCGCAAACAGAGACGTCATGCCCAGTTTTTTTCCTACCAGTCCTTTACACATCTTAATTTTCCCGTGTTAAAGCCCGAGTTATAATTTGATCTCCACGTCAACGCCAGGAGACAGATCAAGCTTCATGAGTGCGTCTACGGTCTGCTGGGTCGGTTCAAGGATGTCAAGCAACCGCTTGTGCGTCCGCATCTCGAACTGCTCCCTGGATTTTTTGTCCACGTGTGGAGATCGCAGGACGCAGTACTTATTTATGGTTGTCGGCAAGGGAATCGGGCCCACCACTTTGGCCCCGGTTTTGCGGGCAGTGTCAAATATATCGCTGGCCGACTGGTCCAGAAGCTTATGATCGTAGGCCTTGAGCCGGATCCTGATCTTGGAGTTCATTATCATTGTTATAGGCTCTCTTTTTATTCAATTATCTCGCTGACGACACCGGCACCCACCGTACGGCCGCCTTCACGAATGGCGAACCGAAGCTCCTTCTCCATGGCGATCGGCGTGATCAGTTCGGCCGTGATCGCCACGTTGTCCCCCGGCATCACCATCTCCACACCTTCCGGCAGATTCAGTATCCCGGTCACGTCAGTCGTGCGGAAATAAAACTGCGGTCGGTAACCGTTGAAAAACGGCGTGTGCCGGCCGCCCTCTTCCTTGCTCAGAATATACGCCTCGGCCTTGAACTTCGTGTGCGGCGTGATCGATCCCGGGGCGGATACCACCTGCCCGCGCTCCACTTCGTCGCGCTTGGTCCCTCGAAGCAAAACACCAATGTTGTCGCCCGCCTGACCTTCGTCAAGCAGCTTGCGGAACATCTCCACACCCGTGCACACCGTCTTCTGGGTCTCGCGGATACCCACGATCTCCACCGTGTCACCCACGTGCACGATCCCGCGCTCCACACGCCCCGTCACTACCGTCCCGCGACCGGAGATGCTGAATACATCCTCGATGGGCATCAAAAACGGCTTGTCCACATCGCGCTCAGGTTCGGGAATATAGCTGTCGATGGCGTCAAGAAGCTCAAAAATGCACTTGGCTTCGGGGGCATCCACATCGTCGCACTCAAGCGCTTTCAAGGCGCTGCCGCGGATGATCGGCGTGTCGTCCCCGGGAAACTCGTATTTGTCCAGAAGCTCCCGCAGTTCCAGCTCCACCAGCTCGATCAGCTCCTCGTCATCCACCATGTCACATTTGTTCAAAAACACCAGAATGCGCGGAACACCCACCTGGCGGGCCAGCAGAATGTGCTCGCGCGTCTGGGGCATCGGGCCGTCATCGGCACCCACCACCAAAATCGCACCGTCCATCTGCGCAGCGCCGGTGATCATGTTCTTGATGTAGTCCGCATGGCCCGGGCAGTCCACATGGGCATAATGGCGAGTGACCGTCTGGTATTCAACATGCGCCGTGGCAATGGTGATCCCACG
The DNA here is from genome assembly GCA_963705435.1 of uncultured delta proteobacterium. GTDB lineage: Bacteria > Desulfobacterota > Desulfobacteria > Desulfobacterales > Desulfosarcinaceae > Desulfosarcina. The sequence continues at coordinate 135,580 of CAVPJR010000006.1, forward strand.
CTCTTTTTCTTCCGGCGCCTTGTCGATCTGATCAAAGGGAACAAAATCGGCCAACCCTTTCAATCCACTCAACTTCGTGATCGCCGCCGTCAGGGTCGTCTTGCCATGGTCAATATGCCCGATGGTCCCTACGTTTACATGCGGCTTCGTCCTCTCAAATTTTTGCTTCGCCATCTCCGGGTCCTCCTGTTAGCGGGGACTGTCACCCCAACAAGGCAAAAGGCTTTGATCGTCAGGCAATTGGTAGGCCTGTGCGGCGCTCAAAACCTTGTGCAGATAATATATAGTGGAAGTGGATCGTTACCAGCGGAAGTGGGCAAACGCCTTGTTGGCATCTGCCATCTTGTGCGTATCCTCTCGCTTCTTCACGGAAGCACCGCGCCCGTTGGCGGCGTCCATCAACTCCCCGGCCAGCTTCGCGCCAAAGCCTTTTTCACCGCGCCCCCGTGCATAACTGATGACCCATCGAAGCCCCAGAGCCGTTCGCCGGGACGGCCGAACCTCAGTAGGCACTTGATATGTAGAACCACCCACGCGTCGGGATTTGACTTCAATATGCGGTTTCACATTCTCCAGCGCCTTCTCAAAAATTTTCAGCGGGTCTTCATTGGTTTTTTCACTGATGATGTCAAAGGCCCCGTACAGCAGTGATTCGGCAATACTTTTCTTCCCGTCGCGCATGAGTGAGGCAATAAACTTGGATACCAGTTTGCTGTTGTGTTTGGCATCCGGAATGATCACTCGTTCGGGAACTTCTCTTCTTCTCGGCATAGCTCACACCATTTTCATTAAATATCGACGACTATCGGTCAGCTTATTTACGATAAGGCTATTTCGGTCTCTTGGCACCGTATTTTGAACGCCCCTGCCGCCGCCCATCCACGCCCAGGGTATCCAACGTTCCACGAACGATATGATACCGAACACCGGGCAAGTCTTTGACACGCCCCCCCCGGACCAGCACCACGGAGTGCTCCTGAAGGTTATGCCCGATTCCAGGAATATAGGCCGTCACTTCCACACCGGTGGTTAAACGGACCCTGGCTACTTTCCGCAAGGCCGAGTTCGGTTTTTTGGGTGTTGAGGTATAAACACGGGTGCACACCCCTCGTTTTTGAGGTGCCCCTTTCAGTGCCGGTGTATTGGTCTTTTTTTCAACCCGTTTCCGACCCTTACGCACTAGCTGGTTGATTGTTGGCATTTTAACCCCTTCAACTGATCATTGACATCAAAATTCTTCGCGCACAGAAACTGGCTTTGTATAGTTTAAGCCTTCTATTGTCAAGATAATTTTTTACCGTTTCTCCTGCGAACCATCAGTCGGAACCACTTGCCACCACTTGAAGATCTCGATATTCAGCCAAACCGGTTCCGGCGGGAACGATTCGCCCCATGATTACGTTTTCCTTGAGGCCTCGCAGGGAATCTTCGGCGCCGGCAATGCTGGCATCGGTCAACACCTTGGTGGTCTCCTGAAAGGACGCCGCCGAAATAAAACTGTCCGTGCTCAACGACGCCTTGGTAATTCCGAGGATCAGCGGCTCGGCAATGGCCGGCTTTCCGCCCTTGGCGATGATGGCTTCATTGGCCTCTTCGAAATTGATTTTGTCCACCTGCTCTTCGAGGATGAAATCCGTGTCTCCGACGTCCACCACCTTTACCCGGCGCATCATCTGACGAACGATCACCTCGATGTGCTTGTCGTTGATGCGAACACCCTGGAGCCGGTAAACCTCCTGGACTTCATCCACCAGGTACTTTGCCAGCGCCACTTCCCCTTTGATCTTGAGGATGTCCTGGGGGTTGGCCGCGCCGCCGATGAGCGGTTCGCCGGCCCGGATGTAATCCCCTTCGTAAACATTGATATGCTTGCCCCGCGGAATCAGATATTCTTTCTTTTCACCCACGTCCACCGGGGTGATCGTGACCCGCTGTTTGCCTTTTTTGGTGGCTTTGGAAATGGATACATAACCGTCGATTTCACCCAACACAGACACTTCTTTCGGCTTTCTCACCTCAAACAATTCAGCAACCCGGGGAAGACCACCGGTAATGTCCTTGGTTTTGGTGGTCGCACGGGGCAGTTTGGCGATGATATCACCGGCTTTTACCGGATCGCCCTCTTCCACCATCACAATGGCATCCACCGGCAGCATGTATCGCGCCATCCCCGATCCCTTGGGCAGCTTGGCCGTTTTTCCGTCCTCGCCCTTGATGGAGATGCGGGGACGCTCTTCGGCGGTCTTGGATTCGATTACCGTGCGGCTGGACTTGCCGGTAACCGGGTCCACTTTCTCCTGGATGGTTTTGCCCGGGAGCAGATCGCCAAACTTGACCGTCCCGTTCACCTCGGTGATAATCGGGGTGGTAAAGGGATCCCAGACGGCCAGCAGATCGCCCGGGTTTACCTCCTGGCCATCCTGCAATACGATATGAGCACCGTAGATGACCGGGCAGCGCTCACGTTCACGCCCGGTTTCACCGACGATGGCGAACTCGCCGCCCCGGCGGTTCATGACCACCAGCTCATTATCGGCATTTTTGACCACATTGAGGTCGACGAATTTGATTTTACCGGCGGTTCGCGAGCGAATGTCCGCCTGTTCGACCCGACGGCTGGCCGTACCACCGATGTGGAAGGTCCGCATGGTGAGCTGAGTTCCCGGCTCGCCGATCGACTGGGCGGCCAGGATACCCACCGCCTGTCCCATCTCGACCGTTCTGCCATGGGCCAGATCCCGGCCATAGCACTTGGCGCAGACCCCATGCTTGGTGCGGCAAGTCAACACGGAGCGAATCAACACCGTGGCGACGCCTGCATTTTCTATGATCTGGGCATCGTTTTCATTGATTTCCTTGCCGGCACGGACAACCACATCATCGGTAAACGGGTCCAGTATATCTTTGACGGTGGTTCGCCCCAGAATACGCTCGCTGAGGCGCTGAATCACCTCACCGCCTTCGAGCAGCGGTTCCACCTCCACGCCCAGCATGGTGCCGCAGTCGTGCTCGATGACTGCACAGTCCTGGGCCACATCCGCCAGACGGCGGGTCAGGTATCCCGAGTTAGCGGTCTTCAACGCGGTATCGGCAAGACCTTTCCGGGCACCGTGGGTGGATATAAAATACTGCAGTACGGAAAGCCCCTCCCGGAAGTTGGCCTGAATGGGCGTTTCGATGATTTCACCGGAAGGTTTGGCCATCAATCCGCGCATGCCGGCAAGCTGACGCATCTGGTCCTTGCTGCCCCGGGCGCCGGAGTCGGCCATCATATATATGGGGTTGAAGCTTTCCGCCAGCAGCGGTTTCCCGGACTCGTCCAGTCTGGGGTTGCCCTCCCGGTCGGTAAGAGGCTCCACCTTCATGGCGTCCATCATCTCATTGGCCACGTCATCGGTGGCCTTGGCCCAGATGTCCACCACCTTGTTGTATTTTTCACCCTGGGTGATGAGGCCTTCCGTGTACTGGCGTCCGATTTCGACCACCTGCATATCTGCCCGATTGAGGATCTCCCCTTTTTTCTCAGGAATGATCATGGCATCAATGGAGATGGATAGCCCGCCTTTGGTGGAATACTTGTAACCCGTATCCTTCAACCGGTCCGCCAGGATGACCGTGGCCTTGGCGCCCAGATTCCGGTACACGTAATCGACCAGTCCGCGAAGCGCGCCCTTGTCCATGACCTTGTTGATAATATCAAAGGGAATTTCGGGGCGTCGCTCCATCAGCTGAAACAGGTGGAATCCCGAATCGGTTGAGATGATGGCGGAGATGCCGTTTTCGGGCAGGAGAAACAGCGCATCTGCGTCATCGGAAGCCGCACCGAATACCCGGATGAGCTCTTCTTTCTTCAGGAGCCCGAGTTCACCATTGTTCTCTTTGTCGGGGCTTTCGGAATAGGCGGCAACGAGATCGATGAATTCTTCACCGGCCAGCGCCTTTTTCACGACCTTGGCCATGGTTTTCTCATCACTGACCATGATGTGTCGCAACCGGGCCACCGTTTCTTTCGGCATGATCTCCCAAAGGAGAATCCGGCCGACAGTGGTTTCCACCCGGTTGCCACCGATACGAACGGTGATGTTGGCGTGCAGTTCGACAGCCCGGTCGTCGTAGGCGACCCGCACTTCTTCCGGGTTGGAAAAAATCTTTCCCTCCCCTTTGCACCCATCTTTTTCGCGGGTCATGTAGTAAAGGCCCAAAACGATGTCCTGGCTGGGGACGATGATGGGGCTGCCATTGGCCGGGGAAAGAATATTGTTGCTTGAAAGCATCAGCACCCGTGCCTCGATCTGAGACTCTACGGACAGGGGCACGTGGACAGCCATCTGATCGCCGTCGAAATCGGCATTGAATGCCGTGCAGACCAATGGATGAAGCTGTATGGCCTTGCCTTCGATCAAGGTGGGTTCAAAGGCCTGAATACCCAGACGATGCAGGGTCGGCGCACGGTTGAGCATCACCGGGTATTCCTTGACGACTTCGTCCAGGGTATCCCAGACTTCCGGGACTTCCCGCTCAACCATTTTTTTGGCGCTTTTTACGGTCGAGACCAGGCCTTTTTGCTCCAGCCGGTAGTAAACAAAAGGCTTGAACAGTTCGAGCGCCATCTTTTTCGGGAGTCCGCACTGGTGAAGCCGCAGGTTGGGGCCAACGGTGATCACCGTACGGCCGGAGTAGTCCACCCGTTTCCCGAGAAGATTCTGGCGAAATCGGCCCTGTTTGCCTTTCAGGGTGTCACTCAAGGATTTGAGCGGTCGTTTGTTGGTGCCGGTGATCACCCGGCCGTGACGGCCGTTGTCAAAGAGCACGTCCACCGATTCCTGAAGCATTCGTTTTTCATTGCGGACAATGATCTCCGGCGCCTTGAGATCCATGAGCCGTTTGAGCCGGTTATTGCGGTTGATGACCCGGCGGTAGAGGTCGTTCAGGTCGGAGGTGGCGAACCGCCCGCCTTCAAGCGGGACCAGGGGTCTGAGGTCGGGGGGCAGCACGGGGATCACGTCCATGATCATCCAAACGGGTTCTAACCCCGATCGCATGAACGCGTCCACGATCTTCAGCCGCTTGGAGAGCTTCTGCCGTTTGGCCACGGAATTGGTGGCCCGGATATCTTTTCTGAGTTCCTGGTAGAGTTCGTCAAGCTCGATGTTTTCCAGCATGGCCTTGACCGCCTCCGCACCGATTCCGGCTTCGAATTTTCCAAAGCCGTATGTCTCGATGGCCTCCTGGTATTTGTCGTCAGACAGCAGCTGACCGCGGGTCAGGGCCGTGTCTTTGGGATCAATGACGATATATGAATCGAAATAGAGCACCTTCTCCATGTTCTTGAGCGTGATATCGAGAAGGTTGCCGATCTTGCTCGGCAGGCTCTTGAGAAACCAGATGTGGGAGACCGGCGTGGCCAATTCAATGTGCCCCATACGCTCCCGGCGCACCTTCGACTGGATCACTTCAACGCCGCACTTTTCGCAGATCACACCCCGGTGTTTCATGCGTTTGTATTTGCCGCAGTTACATTCGTAATCCTTGGTCGGCCCGAAAATTTTGGCACAGAACAGTCCGTCACGCTCGGGCTTGAACGTCCGGTAGTTTATCGTTTCCGGCTTTTTGATCTCGCCATGGGACCATTGCCGAATCTGGTCCGAGGAGGCCAGAGAAACCTTGACGCCGGTATAACGACGGGGATCTGTCGGTTTAGAAAAAAAGTCATACAGTGTTTCCATATATATTTCCTTTAATGGCGTTAAGGATAATCAAAGGGGGTGGCACGCCAGTGACGCCGGATTCACCCGATTAGTCCTCCAGCAGGGTCACATCCAGACCCAGGCTCTGGAGCTCTTTGGTGAGCACCTTGAACGATTCGGGTATGCCGGGTTCCAAGACGTTCTGCCCCTTGACGATCTTTTCGTACATCCGGGTACGGCCGGCCATGTCATCCGACTTGACCGTCAAGAATTCCTGCAGCGCGTGGGCGGCCCCGTATGCCTCCATGGCCCAGACTTCCATCTCCCCCAGCCGCTGACCACCGAATTGGGCCTTGCCGCCAAGGGGCTGCTGCGTCACCAGGCTGTAGGGCCCGATGGATCTGGCGTGAATTTTGTCATCGACCAGATGGTGGAGTTTGAGCATGTACATGGTGCCGACGGTGATCTTTTCCTTGAAAGCCTCACCGGTATGGCCGTCATAGAGGGTCGTCTGGCCGGTCGGACTCATGTCAGCCTCAACCAGCAGGCGCTTGATTTCATCCTCCTTGGCACCGTCGAATACCGGCGTCGCCATATGAACACCGTTGCGGTAAAACGCGGCCAGGTCTTTTACACCCTTGTCGCTCATCTTTTTCAGGTTGCCGGCAGCAGAATCGAAGATATTGGTTAGTTTTTTGCGAAGATCCTGGACCTTGTTCGCTTCCAACAGTGTGTTCAGCTGATCGCCAAGCCCCTTTGCCGCCAGACCCAGGTGAATTTCAAGAATCTGACCGACGTTCATTCGTGACGGGACGCCAAGCGGATTGAGCACCATATCGACCGGTCTGCCATCCGAGAAGTATGGCATATCTTCGATGGGGAGGATTCTGGACACCACGCCCTTGTTACCATGGCGCCCGGCCATTTTGTCACCGACGGAAAGCTTACGTTTCATGGCGACGTAAACCTTGACCATTTTAATTACGCCCGGCGGCAGCTCATCACCCTTTTCATAGCGCCCCCGCCGGCCTTCAAACTCGTCCTGACAACGGGCCACCTGCACACGGTATACATCCAACACCTGGTGGACCTTTTCGGTGAGCACCGGATCGTCAAAAAGCAAGCCTTCCAGTTCGGCAACGGGAACGTGAACCAAGCTGCCAGGCTCGATGGGTGTATTTTTGGCCAGATAGACCTTCTTCCCCCTTTTCAATTGGCGCTGAGCATTTCTGGCCATTCAGCAGCGTTTCCAACTGGGACCGGACGCTTTGGCCGATAATTTTGATTTCGTCGTCTTTGTTCTTCTCCATTGCCGCCATCTCGGCGGCTTCTATCGCCAGGGAGCGTTCATCCTTTTCGACCCCACGCCGGGAGAATATTTTTGCATCGATCACGATGCCTTCCACACCCGGTGGAACCCGCAGGGAGGTGTCTTTGACATCGCCGGCCTTTTCGCCAAATATGGCCCGAAGCAACTTTTCTTCCGGCGACAGCTGCGTCTCGCCTTTGGGCGTAATCTTTCCGACCAGAATATCACCCTGCTTGACCTCGGCACCCAAGCGGATAATCCCGCTGTCGTCAAGGTTTCTCAATGCCTCTTCACCCACATTGGGGATATCACGCGTCACTTCTTCCTTGCCGAGCTTGGTGTCCCGGGCCACGACCTCGAACTCTTCAATATGCACCGACGTGTAGACGCCGTCTCTCACCAACCGTTCACTGACGAGGATGGAGTCCTCGAAGTTGTATCCCCCCCAGGGCATGAAGGCCACAGTGACGTTTTTCCCCAAGGCAAGCTCCCCCTGCTCGGTGGCAGGGCCGTCGGCGATGATCTCGCCGGCGTGAACGAACTGACCTATCTCTACGATGGGTCGCTGATTGAAGCAGGTATTCTGGTTGGAGCGGACAAATTTGAGCAGGTTATAGATGGTCACCTGCTTGTCGGCACCGGCCTCGGATGAGTCGTGCTTCAAAACGATCCGCGACGCGTCCACATCGACCACTTCACCGTCTCGGCTGGCCACGACCGTAACGCCGGAGTCCTTGGCCACCACCCCTTCGATCCCGGTTCCCACCAGCGGTGCCTCCGCCTTGATCAGGGGAACCGCCTGGCGCTGCATGTTGGAGCCCATCAGCGCGCGGTTGGCATCGTCATTTTCGAGGAAGGGGATCAGTGAAGCAGAGACGCTCACCAGCTGATTGGGTGAGATGTCCATCAGCTCGATCTTCTCCCGTTCGACCATCATGAATTCGCCGGCAACCCTGGAAGTAACCGTCGGGTTAATGTACTGGGAAGCCTCATCGATGGGCGCGTTGGCCTGAGCGATGGGATGGTCCTTTTCTTCGAAAGCGCTCAAGAATTTGACATCCCGGGATACCGTGGCATTTTCAACCACCCGGTACGGCGTCTCGATAAAGCCAAAATCATTCACCTTGGCATAGGTGCTCAAGGAGACGATGAGCCCGATGTTGGGACCTTCAGGGGTCTCGATTGGGCAGATGCGCCCGTAATGTGACGGATGAACGTCACGGACCTCAAAACCGGCTCGTTCTCGCGTCAAGCCCCCCGGTCCCAATGCACTGAGTCGCCGTTTGTGGGTGGTCTCCGACAAGGGATTGGTTTTGTCCATAAACTGGCTGAGCTGGCTGGTGCCGAAAAACTCCTTGACGACGGCTGAAACGGGTTTCGGGTTTACCAGGTCGTGCGGCATCAGCGCATCGACTTCCTGCAGACTCATCCGCTCTTTGATGGCCCGTTCCATGCGGACCAGACCAATGCGGTATTGGTTCTCAAGCAGCTCTCCGACGGCACGTACCCGTCGGTTTCCGAGATGGTCGATATCATCCACCACACCCTGGGTATCCCGAAGTTCGACCAAGGTATTGGCCGTCAGCAGGATATCCTCTTTCCGGAGGGTTCGGACGTTCACCGGCGTATCGATTCCCAATCGCAGATTGATCTTGAGACGCCCGACGCCGGACAGGTCATAGTAAGAGGATTTGAAGAAAAGGTGGTCGAGAAAATCCTGAGCCACTTCCGGTGTTGCAGGGTTTCCGGGTCGAAGCAGCCGGTATATTTCGATCAGCGCTTCTTCCTTGGTGTTTACCTTGTCCAGCAGCAGGGTTTTTCTGATGGAATCACTGCTGGATGCACCGTCGATAAACAGCACTTCGAATTCTTTGACACCAGTATCTTCGAACTGCTTCAACATGGTTTCGTCCACCACGTCATTGGCGTGCGCCATCACCTCCCCGGTTTCCGGGTTGGCCACAGAAAAGGCGATGGCCTTGTCAAGCAAATCTTCCCTTTCAAAGGGAATCCGCGAGAAGTTGCTGGTGGTCATCTGCTTGAGGGCGCGCTGGGTAAAGATACGCCCTTTCTTGACAAGCACCTCTCCGGTCTCTGGGTCTATGACATCTTTGCTGGCCCGTGTTCCTTTCAAGAGTTCAGGCGCAAACCCGCGGTAGTATTCCTTGTCGTCAAAAATAATCTTTTCGGTGTTGTAGAAGTAGCTCAACAGGTCTTCAGTGGAGTAGCCGAAAGCCTTAAACAGCACGGTAACGGGAAATTTCCGGCGGCGGTCGATTCGGATGTATACAATGTCCTTGGGGTCGATTTCCAGATCGATCCAGGACCCGCGTACGGGAATAATGCGAGAGCTGTATATGATCTTCCCGCTGGAGTGGCTTTTGCCCTTGTCATGGTCAAAGAAAACACCCGATGACCGATGCAACTGGCTGACCACGACTCGCTCCGTTCCATTGATGATGAATGTCCCCTTTGCAGTCATCAGTGGGATGGTTCCGAAGTAAATCTCCTGTTCCTTGATGTCTCTAATGTTGGATACACCGGTATCTTTGTCCGTGTCATACACCACCAACCGGACCGTTATCCGAACCGGCAGCTCATAGGTCATGCCGCGGTGGACACACTCTTCTTCACTATGCTTGATTTCAGCAAATCGATAAGACACAAACTCCAGAGAAGCACTGCCCGTGAAATCCTTGATCGGAAATACGGACTTGAAGACCGCCTGCAAACCGATGTCTTCCCGTTTTTCGGGAGGCACATTCATTTGGAGAAATCGCTGGTATGAATCCCGCTGCATACCGATTAAATCTGGGATTTCAACAATTTTTTTAATTTTGCCAAAGCTTTTTCGTATTCTCTTGTTCGCCGTTGGTCTATTCGACATGGCAACTCCGATAGATGATTTAGGAATGAGAAAATGGGATCAAAGGATGATTCACCTTTGTACCCCATTTTCACATTCAATGCTTTATTTAATAAAAAACGAATATTATGGATACCAGTAACGGCTGTCGCCAGTCGTCGTTTACTTGAGTTCCACCTGGGCACCCGCTTCTTCAAGCTGCGCTTTAATCTTTTCGGCCTCTTCTTTTGGAATGGCCTCTTTGACCGCCTTGGGTGCTTCGTCCACCAGCGCTTTGGCTTCCTTGAGACCCAGGCCGGTAATGGCGCGAACCTCTTTGATAACGGCAATCTTCTTGTCGCCGGCGGCGATCAGCATGACGTCAAATTCGTTCTTTTCCTCGGCTGCATCCGCACCCGCACCATCTCCCACAGGACCGGCGGCCATCATGGCGACCGGCGCCGCCGCGGAGACGCCGAATTTGTCTTCCATCTCCTTAACCATTTCGGAGAGCTCAAGAACGGACATATTTGCTATAAACTCGATAACATCTGCTTTGGTAATATCAGCCATTGGTAATTTTTCCTCCAGGTTTAGTAATTTTACTATCGTGCGATTTCGTTTGTTTAACGGGCCAATCAGGCGAGGGCCTCCTTCTGGTCCTTGATTGCCTGAAGCACGTTCAGCATTCGTCTCGGTACGTCACTTAGCGCGGTAACGAGTGATGTCGGTACGGCGTTCATGGTCGAGAGCACCTGAGCCAACAGGACCTCCCTGGACGGCAGCGAGGACAGCGCCTTGATTCCTTCAGAATCAACGACCTTGCCGTTGAGCACGCCCACCTTGATTTCAAAGTTCTTATTATCCTTTACGAAATCCGTGAGCACCTTTGCCGGTGCCACGGGATCGCCATAAGTCAAGGCGATGGCGCTTGGCCCCTTGAAATGATCCTTGATCAGGGTGACGTCATTGCCTTCCGAAGCACGCACGAGAAGCGAGTTTTTAGCCACCTGATATTCGGCATTGGCCTCTCTGAGCTTTCTCCTCAACATGTTCATCGCTGAGACGTCGAGCCCTTTGTAGTCAGTCAGAATAACGATTGTCGACTTTTTTAGGCGCCCTTGAAGGTCGTCAGTGATTCTCTTTTTTTCGTTAATATCCAATGCTTGATTACACCCCCTTCCTTAATCTGCAAAAACCGGAGGACACATGATGGCGTTGATTTCTGAGAGGCGCTTCTACAACATCAGGGTTGGTAAAGATGACGTTATAGGATTACCTCGTGAAACGCTTCAACTCCGTCTCGGCAGGCCGGTATAAACCGATTATACACGCAGTCCCTTTTCTTAACGGGCCTTTGTGAACCTACAGTCTTTGACAGCGTGATTAGACAGGCAGTTTCATGCCTGCCGCTACAAAAATGGTTCACCAACCATAATACCAGGAGGCCGATGGCGCTCCTATTTTCCCAAATCCTTTACCAGTGCTGTATCGATTTTGATTCCGGGTCCCATCGTCGTGGACACGGCAATCCCTTTCAGGTAGGTTCCTTTGCTGGAAGATGGCTTCAGCTTCATGATTGTCTCGAGAAATGCGGAGATATTTTCTATAAGCTTTTGTGAACCGAAAGATACTTTTCCCATCGGTGCATGAACGATGCCCGCTTTCTCAACCCGGAATTCAATCTTACCGGCTTTGAGTTCCTGGACCGTTTTACCCACATCGAAAGTAACCGTTCCGGTTTTTGCGTTGGGCATCAAGCCTCTGGGGCCAAGGAGCCGGCCAATCTTTCCGACGGTGCCCATCATGTCAGGTGTGGCGATGGCTTTGTCGAATCCGAACCAGCCTTCTTTGATTTTTTCAACCAGGTCTTCGTTCCCGACGAATTCGGCACCGGCATCTCTGGCCTCCATCTCCTTTTCACCTTTGGCGAAGACAAGCACTTTGACTTCTTTTCCAAGGCCATTGGGCAGGACGACGGTTCCGCGAACCATCTGGTCGGCATGTCTGGGATCGACGCCGAGGCGCACGGCCACATCGATGGTTTCATCAAACTTTGCGTAGGAGGAGGAGATGGCAGCATCGATCGCTTCGGTGAAATCGTAACGTTTGGTCGACTCGATCTTGCTTGATGATTCCTTATATTTCTTACCACGCTTAGGCATTTTAACTATTGCTCCTTGAATTTTTTAGCTCGGCGTTTCCGTCTGACTGCGATCTCGTCGTTTCGGAATCGCCGCTCAGGACTTACCCGGACAGCTAATTGACATCAATCCCCATGCTTCTTGCGGTACCGCTGATGATTTTGCAGGCAGCAGCCAGATCGTTTGCGTTAAGATCTTCCATTTTAATTTTTGCGATTTCCTCGACCTGAGCCATGGTTACCTTACCCACCCGGTCACGCTTAGGGTCGCCCGCCCCTTTGGCGACTTTGGCCGCCTTTTTCAGCAACACGGCAGCCGGCGGTGTTTTGGTAATGAAGGTAAATGAGCGGTCCTGGAATACGGTAATAACCACAGGAATGATCATACCGGCATCGTTGGCGGTCCTTGCATTAAACGCCTTGCAGAAATCCATGATATTGACGCCGTGCTGCCCGAGCGCCGGGCCGATGGGAGGAGAAGGATTTGCCTTGCCTGCTTCAACCTGAAGTTTTATCTGAGCCATTACCTTTTTAGCCATTTTTCGATCGATTCCCTTAATTAAAATGATATTTCTGTTGATTGGTAAAAACTGTCGCGATGAAACCGCCGCCGGGGCGATTACAATTTCGTGACCTGGACAAAATCCAGTTCAACCGGTGTTGACCGGCCGAATATACTCACCAACACCTTGATCTTCCCTTTTTCAGGGCTGACATCTTCCACAGTTCCGTTGAAATTGGTAAAAGGGCCGTCAACTACACGAATTTCGTCGCCGGTTTCGAAGAAGTATTTGGGTTGCGGTTGGTTCTTACCCGCCTCCATCCGGTTGAGTATGGTATCCGCCTCTTCCTGTGAAATCGGCGTCGGTTTTTCCCGTCCGCCTAAAAAACCGGTAACCTTGGGCGTATTGTTCACGATATGCCAGGTTTCATCATCAAGCTCCATCCTGACGAGCAGGTAGCCGGGATAAAACTTTCTCGCCGAGGTCCTCCGCTTGCCTTTGACCAGTTCGACGACTTCCTCCGTGGGAACGAGGACCTTGTCAAACTTATCGGGATTGAGCGACGAGGCTATTTTTTCTTCGAGGGAAGCTTTCACTTTATTCTCGAATCCAGAATAGACATGAACAATATACCATTTTTTAGACACTATAAACGCTCCTGCATCATTGCAATACCGCTCGGATCAGGCCGGAAAGCCCCGCGTCAACGAGTCCTAGAAAAAGTGAAATGATCGTCACGATCACAAGCACCACCACAGTAGAGCCCATGGTCTGTTTGCGTGACGGCCAGGTAACTTTTTTAAGCTCTACTTTCACTTCTCTGAGAAACTGGAGCCCCTTGTCTATAAAGGTCTTTTCCTTAACAACCGCGGGTTTGCTAACCGGCGTATAGGTCTTTTTTACCGCCGGCTGCGCTGCTCCCTTTACAGCGGGGGAATTCAGGTTCTGTCCGACTTCATCAGTAGGCCGCTCTTTTTTAATTTTTTTGCCTGGATCTTTTTTTCGAAGTAATCGTCCCATCATACCCCGTTATGATCAACGGCGGACATCTGTTAGCCGTTTCAGCCTTCAGCTATCGGTGCCATTGCAAATTACACCTGAAAATGTGGCAGGCCAGGAGGGATTCGAACCCCCAACACCCGGATTTGGAGTCCGATGCTCTACCAATTAGAGCTACTGGCCTGCATAAAATCCTCAACGCCTGATTGATGGATCACTTTGTTTCTTTGTGCGGCGTATGCTTCTTGCAAAATCGACAATACTTGCTGAACTCCAACTTGTCAGGCGTTGTACGTTTGTTTTTGGTCGTTGTGTAGTTTCTTCGCTTACACTCCGTGCAGGCCAGTGTTATAATGATTCTCACTTGAAGGCACTCCTTGGGATACTATTCAATTATCTCGCTGACGACACCGGCACCCACCGTACGGCCGCCTTCACGAATGGCGAACCGAAGCTCCTTCTCCATGGCGATCGGCGTGATCAGTTCGGCCGTGATCGCCACGTTGTCCCCCGGCATCACCATCTCCACACCTTCCGGCAGATTCAGTATCCCGGTCACGTCAGTCGTGCGGAAATAAAACTGCGGTCGGTAACCGTTGAAAAACGGCGTGTGCCGGCCGCCCTCTTCCTTGCTCAGAATATACGCCTCGGCCTTGAACTTCGTGTGCGGCGTGATCGATCCCGGGGCGGATACCACCTGCCCGCGCTCCACTTCGTCGCGCTTGGTCCCTCGAAGCAAAACACCAATGTTGTCGCCCGCCTGACCTTCGTCAAGCAGCTTGCGGAACATCTCCACACCCGTGCACACCGTCTTCTGGGTCTCGCGGATACCCACGATCTCCACCGTGTCACCCACGTGCACGATCCCGCGCTCCACACGCCCCGTCACTACCGTCCCGCGACCGGAGATGCTGAATACATCCTCGATGGGCATCAAAAACGGCTTGTCCACATCGCGCTCAGGTTCGGGAATATAGCTGTCGATGGCGTCAAGAAGCTCAAAAATGCACTTGGCTTCGGGGGCATCCACATCGTCGCACTCAAGCGCTTTCAAGGCGCTGCCGCGGATGATCGGCGTGTCGTCCCCGGGAAACTCGTATTTGTCCAGAAGCTCCCGCAGTTCCAGCTCCACCAGCTCGATCAGCTCCTCGTCATCCACCATGTCACATTTGTTCAAAAACACCAGAATGCGCGGAACACCCACCTGGCGGGCCAGCAGAATGTGCTCGCGCGTCTGGGGCATCGGGCCGTCATCGGCACCCACCACCAAAATCGCACCGTCCATCTGCGCAGCGCCGGTGATCATGTTCTTGATGTAGTCCGCATGGCCCGGGCAGTCCACATGGGCATAATGGCGAGTGACCGTCTGGTATTCAACATGCGCCGTGGCAATGGTGATCCCACGCTCTTTTTCTTCCGGCGCCTTGTCGATCTGATCAAAGGGAACAAAATCGGCCAACCCTTTCAATCCACTCAACTTCGTGATCGCCGCCGTCAGGGTCGTCTTGCCATGGTCAATATGCCCGATGGTCCCTACGTTTACATGCGGCTTCGTCCTCTCAAATTTTTGCTTCGCCATTTTTAAAACCTCCCATGAATGGACAATTTCTGGCTATTTCGTTCTTCTAAAATCATTGGCTACAAATGGAGCCCACGATCGGAGTTGAACCGATGAACCTCTTCCTTACCAAGGAAGCGCTCTACCGACTGAGCTACGTGGGCTTTACGTGCAGCAACAAAAAGAAAAATGGATGGCAGGCCAAGGAAAAGCGGCGTTTGGTATCAATGGAGCGGGAGACGAGGCTCGAACTCGCGACATTCAGCTTGGAAGGCTGAAGCTCTACCAACTGAGCTACTCCCGCGTTTACACTCGACACACGTTGATATTGACGCTTCTCAGTTTTAATTGCCGCTGATCGGATAGCAGCAAAGAAAAGCAAGCCATGTAGTGCGCAATCGATCTTTTTATTTGCACGATCTCCTACAAGCACTTACTAAAAAATGGTGGTGGGGGGAGGATTTGAACCTCCGAAGGCGTCGCCGACAGATTTACAGTCTGTTCCCTTTGACCACTCGGGAACCCCACCATTATAATCAGCTGTTAACACTGGAGCCAGCGGAGGGACTCGAACCCCCGGCCCACTGATTACAAATCAGTAGCTCTACCAACTGAGCTACGCTGGCAAACAATACAC
>CAVPJR010000007.1:0-175474 GCA_963705435.1 uncultured delta proteobacterium
TCCGCCCGCCGATAACCAAATCGTTGCGCACTAAATCGTTCTAAAGTTGCACAGATGTTGCCCAACCCGGGCGAGCTTTTAAATTGAATCTGGCCAGAGACTGAAGCTGTTAACAACCCTAAGGGAAATAATCAATGAGTCCGAAAATAATCTGGGGTATCATTTTTATTGTATTGGGTGTGGTGGGAATAATAGGTTGTTTCAGCCGTTATCATAATACAGCGTTTTACGGAAATGAAATCCTTTCGATGAATGCCGCTGTAGCAAGTGAAATCAAAAAGATGGGGATGGGGAATATCTTGAATACGGATTATGAAGGACTCATTCGAAGGGAAAAGATTTTATCTCTGATATCTGTTTTGGGGGGTATCGCATTTTCAATACTCGGGACTTTCATGATCAAAGAAGAAACGCCAAGGCATGATTTCAACATAGAGGAGGACTACGAGACGGAGTTGTTAGATGGTCATAGATTCAAACTATGAAGTGGCTTTAAGGCCCAAAAATTAATTCCGCCACCAACCCAAATTCCTTACACCGCCGAAATTGTCCACCTGCATCACCCGGCAAGCTGTAATTACAGTCTACCCTAAAAAGTGTCACAGAAGGCCACAAAGTGACACTAATTCATTCGGAGAATTGCGTCCTGATTGTCCAAAACAACTTTCCGAATCTGTTCTTCTTTTGATTCTAAAAAATTAATAATAGAAGCGCTATTAGAATCATCCCAACGTTTCTGCCCGATTTTTAAAAATATTCTGGATGTCCCTGTTTTAATAACAAAGTCGTATGATTCTGTTACCGAGTTTTCGCGGTAATCAACACGATATTCATCAAAGCCAATGTTAAAGAAGTCCAGAACAGTTTCTTTTTTTGTTGCAGCCATATCTTTTCACCCTTGTGTATATTTCGGTTGTTAACAATGAAACCAACAGGTTCTTCTTATGTATCATTCAAAGACAATTAATTCAATAACCCTTTAAATATGCGCCATTAAAAATGGCAGAGCCCCGTTAGCGGCACTGCCGTGTACCGCCATGTCAGCGGATTTTTATTTTTTGCCTTTAGTTTCGAAGCTCTGCCGTCAATCATGCCCTTAAATCTTACAGGTGGCTCCTGATGTCCGGCCGGCTATGCATCTATTGATGAAGTAACCCAGCACTATGAGCGTCAGTGTCAATCCTATCATAGGCACCGTCCTTTCAGTTATCCCGCGACATCGATTCCCATGTCACATCCCAGGTTCTCATCTTTCTTTTCACACTCGAAATTGGCTTCACGGGTGTCAACGTGTCCTTCGTTCTTGTCTTCAGTGTAGTCCTGCACTTTATTTTCGGCCATGGTGTCACCGCTTTGGTTGGTTGTTTTGAGGTTGGTGGCGCTTTGTCTTTACATAAATAATTTAACGCATCCGGCCAAATATACAATGTGAGCCGGTTGGCTGTGTTGTGGTAGGAGAATGCTATCAACAACTTGCTCGAAATTGGATTCGAACACATCGCTGCAGCATTCAATAAACGATTATTGCAGATGGTTTAGCTCCAAATCAAATAAATCCCCTCCATTAACAATTTTTTTTTAATGCCGATAAACCATTATGGGTTGAAAACGAATCTATCCAAACAGGTACGGGTATCGAACAATGAAAAAGACTGTTTTATTTTCATTTCTTGTCGGCTTACTTTTGGGTTCAGCGAGCGAGGCATTTGCGTGCGGTAGTTGCGTATACATCCATTTTGACAGAATCATACCACCAATTACATGTTGGGCGGCGTTATCGGTCAAATGGTCTTTTTCACTCAGCATTTATTCAGCCATTACGGGCATAGAAATATGGGGTGTGTACAGGCCGGTCTCGTGGCTAATTTTAGTTTCCATCCTTTTTATTACGAGCTTCATGTTTATTGGCCCCATATTTCTGCTGTTTCTTATTTTCCCCGGGATTATTTTTTCATTTAAGGCATTTCTTTTAGACAAACCAATGAATACTAAGGTGAAAAGAGAGCTAAGGCAACCAATGAGCCACGAGATAGGTAGATGAGTCCCTTAACACACTTGTTTATCAGCTGGTCAGCCGCCAGTTGTTTCAAAATCGACAAAAAAGATCGAATTCTTGCGACCATTGCAGGCGTTGTTCCTGATATCGACGGCATCGGGATTGGCTATGACCTGTTGATGAAAGGAAACGGACATGTTTTAGATTTATGGAGCAGATACCACCATACGCTGGGCCACAATATCGGTTTCGGGCTATTGCTAACGATCACCGCTTTTCTGGCGGCAGGCCGAAGATGGGTTACTTCAGGCCTTGTGCTGTTGGTTTTTCACCTCCATCTTTTTTGTGATGTCATAGGGTCGAGAGGCCCGGATGGATACCAATGGCCCATACCTTATTTGGAACCCTTTTCAGATGTATGGCAATTGACTTGGGCAGGCCAATGGCAACTAAATGCATGGCAAAATATTGCTATTACGTCAGCCGCAATCATTTTCATTTTATATCAAGCCTCCAAGTGTGGCCTATCACCTCTGGAAATTATCTCTTCCAAAGCTAACCGTGTATTTTCTGATACCATTCAGAAACGCTTTCAGTTATGATATGCAATACATCCCATTGTTACAAAAACCGAAATAACCTTTACAGTTACCACCCATATTAAATTATGCTTCTTGATTGCGTTCGGATGGATCTTGACATTCCTATCTGCTTAAATGATATATCTGTTAATCGATGATAACTCGAAAGGAAAAGGCATGGATCTGCACATTGATGGGGCAAAGAACATTGCCTATATCAAACTATCGGGAGCGTTGAGCAAAAATGCTATTCTTAGTGCATTTGATTTAGCTGTAGCTGACGAACGATATAAAAATGGAATGGGGAGGCTATGGGATTTTAGAGATGCCGACCTATCTTCTCTTGAATCAAATACTATTTTTGATATGGCGCAGTATTCTTTAAAATTCCCTTCAGGGGTGAATGATGTCAAGGTAGCTTTTGTGGCAAGCCGGGATGTTGAGTTTGGGCTATCCCGCATGTTTGAGATGTCATCCAATAGTAAGACACCGATCAGTGTTTTTAGGACGATGGACGAAGCCGAAAAATGGATGGTGGAATGATGATGACTCAGCGGGATTTCATCGTTCATTAAGCCAACGTTGCCAACGCCAACACCGTTACCACAACACCTGCCGCCTGCTTCTGAACACTCTTTCCAGCTTCTTGAATAACAGTAGCTACCTTTTCGAAGCCTTTTCTTCCCTCCCCCGAAATCCAATGTCAATCTATGTCCAGGGTGATCGAAATCGAGGAATGCCACAACAGGCGCTGGACCTTGCCGAGGCAGTATGCTCTTATCATTACGTTTTTTCACCCTTTTATTTATGTTCACCACTTATTTTGAAAAATAATAATTATTTAGCTTGCTTTATCGATTATAAAGCTTACTCTAAGGCCAATCAATTAAGTCCCATTGAAATTGTGGGATAGTTCCTTTCTGTAGGAAAATACCATTTGTCAAAGTGGCACCCTCCAGTCTGTGACGTTGAAAATTATAAGAAAGGAGGATGTTATCATGACCAATGGAATTGTTAAGTGGTTTAACGACTCAAAAGGATTTGGTTTCATTGAGCAGGAAGATGGAGCAGATGTATTTGTTCATCATTCAGCGATCAATGCGACCGGTTTTAAATCCCTCAACGACGGCGATCGCGTGTCCTTTGATATCGAGCAGGGCCCGAAAGGCCCATCCGCTACCAATGTCACCGTGATCTAAATTTATTTTTTGAGTAAAAAGGGCGTTCTCTATAAATGCGGAGGATGCCCTTTTTCTATTGGAATTGATGCCTTCACCCTTCGCAATCATCGCCCTTGCCGTTCCAAAAACCGCTCACCAATCCTTTTGGATAATCCACATATCGCCTGTGGGACACCTTGAATTCATATAAACGACACCCTTTCACCCCGTGGGTTGTTATTAGTGACCCTATGGTTGACAAGAAAATATCAGCATACTACATCTCGCTAACCGCTGCTGAGGGTCGATGAAACGGTTCGACTTTCATCGGACCAAAGGCATGTATTGAACCCACAGCTGAAGATGGAGGCCAAATGGCGAGAATCCGGAAGTGCAAATTGTCCTGGCAAGCTTCAGATTCTGAAAATGTGATCGGCTATAAGCTATACTGGTCAAAGGCCGCCATGGTCGGCTACGATTCCAAATACATCAAGGTCGGGAACGTCACTGAGATAACACTACCCGATGATGTCACCTTGTCCGATGGCCCGGTAATGTTCGGCGTTACGGCGATTGACAAGGATGGCAATGAATCGGACATGACCCGAATTGCTGAACCATACCAGTTACATGTGCCCAAAGCGCCGGCAGGATTATCGCTAAAACCGTTGGACGAGTATAAACTGATTGGCGCAACGAAACCGGAGACCAATAAATTGCAGAACCTCGCCTCGATCAGTCCGGGACCAAACGACAAAGAGGATGCATTGGCCCAGGCGATAGAGACGAATGGTAACAGCCAACCGGCAAGAATGAAATATTACGATGATGTCGGCTATCGCAAGACGCCTTAATTGTCTGACCAAGCCGCCGTTTTCATCAACCGAACCGGGATGCCATCTCGACCGCGTCTACGCGACGCGCAATCGCGGAGGCAGGATGAAGACCTTTCTTAAACCCGTCTTCAGCGAGATTGCCGATTCCGGACAGAACCGGGCGCAAACCCCGCAGCCAAGACAGGCGCCTTCATCCCGCTGGGCCACCCCGTCTTCGTTGAGGGCAATGGCATCGGTAGGACACCACTCAAGGCAGATACCACATCCCGTGCAAACATCCACATCGATCATCGAGAGGTGATAGGTGGAATTGATCATCGGCAGGGTTCCATCCCGCCAGATTCGCAGGGTATCGCAGCAATCCTTGCAGCAGTTGCAGATGCTGGTCTCCGGATTGGATTCCCTGGACCCTGGATGAAAGGCCTTGTGGATCAACCCGGCCTGCTCCGCTTCCCTCAGGATTTTCAGGGCCTCCTCGCGGGTGACTTTCCTGGCAAACCCCTGGGCGCTGGTATGCCGAGCCGATTTGCCGAAGGAAAAGCAGTTCAACACGGGCGCATTCGTGTTGCATGTGCCTCCCAGCAGGCTCCGCCGCTGGCGGCAGAAGCAGTGCCCCACGGCGATATCATCAAACTTGTTGATGATCGCTTCGACCGTCTGGCTCGGCAGGACGAACTCCTCGACGGCATCCAGGGGTTGGTCAATCGGAATGATCCGAATGGCTTTACCGTCGGCCGTTTGTTTGGCCGGCACGGTCCGGTCCACAGCAGGCGCCGCGGCGAAGCAGGACACCAGCGCGTCGTAATGGTCTTGGGTCTGATCCCGAAGTTCTGCAAGCAGGCGCTCGAACAGCATGGCAAGCTCTTTTTCCGCCTCGCTGCCGGTCAACACCCCCATGAATTTATACTCCATCAGGCCGACCATCATCAGTGGCAGGAGCCGATAGACCATTACCCCCTTAGAGCTGGGTTGATTGAAAACAAGCCCCTTTTTAGCCAGACTGTCGGTCAGCCGGATGATTGTTTCCTCTGAGAATCCGCTGGACGCGGCCAGCTGGTTCATGGTCTGGGAAGGCTTTTCACGGAAAGCGACGATCAGGTCCAGTTCGTCCGCGCAGTCACCGACAACACGCTGGATGATGGTGACGGCCGTGTCGGTGACCGGAAATTGAACCAGCCCCTGACGGCAGATGACGCTGGACGCGCGTTTAAATTTTTCCGACAAGGTCATATTCGCCATGCACCTGCCTCCTTTAGGTGTAAGGTCGCGAGGGTTGCCCGAGATTCGTTACCGGGATCACACTAATCGAATCGACTGTTGAAAGCAATACACCAGCAGCCTCGGGTCAAAAATGCGCGACGTAAGGCGTTCCAGGGTCCGGATAGACGGCATCCACCCGAATGCGAATCAGCGAAAGGCCTCCAATTCGTGGAGCTTCTCTGAAGGGGTCGTCAGACGCTTAGATCAACTTGCTGCGGGTCTCTGGGAAGCCGACCAACCCTCCGTTAGCGGCTTGTTCCGCAGTGCGAAAGAACTGCCGCCTTGCTTTCGCATGAATGGCCCGGATACGCTTATCTTTTTGTAATCATTCATTTTTTACCTTGATTCCATCATTATTGGATTGACCAAACGACATGCCTATGAAATCGTCAGTTCCATCTGCAGCCGACCCCATGATTACATTTTGCTCAAGTTGTCCGCTGATCATGGAGAAGCCGCATCTGCATTAAAGGAGGGACCATGAACGAAGAACTGCCTAAATATCTGGCAAGCATGACCTACGGGATTTATGTGCTCACCACCCGGCATGGCGACACGATCAACGGTATGATCGCCTCCTGGGTAAGCCAAGTGTCCTACGACCCCCCGTTGATCATGGTGGCCGTTCACCCCAACCGTTACTCCCATGACCTGCTGCAGAAAAGCGGCCATTTCGCCCTGCATATTCTCGCCCGGGAGCAAAAAGATCTGTTGGCTCGATTCAAAGGCCCGAACCCCGGATCTAAATTTGACGCCTTGGCCTGGCGCGACGGCGTGACCGGGTGCCCGGTCCTGGCCGACTGCATCGGCAGTGTGGAGTGCCGTATTCGACAAACACTGAAACCGGGCAACCACACCCTGTTCGTCGGCCAGGTGGTTTACGCCGTTTTCAATGGGGCAAAGCGACCCCTTTGCACGTTGGATTACGAAGGCTGTTATTCAGGGAAGCAATAGCCGGCAATGGTCCTAAGGCGCTTTGGGCAGCAACCCATTTTTCTCAAGCTCCTTCATCACCATATCAACAACCTGACCGATGGCCTGCCCTGTGGTTTTCGGATTTTTGAGCTGCGATTCACCTGCCCAGATCGGTGATTCCGTCTTCACGTCGTATAGCCCGGTTTCAATACTGAATTTGACCTTTTCACCGTATACGGTGGGCCAAGTCACATATGCCAAACCATAATTGTAAAACCCGTAGTAGTTGAAAAAATACTGCGGCCGATCACGACTGAATACCTCGGACTCCTCCACCCCAACCAGACGGGTGATCAAGATGGTGTCGTTTTCATATTTGTCGACGACCGCGGCAATGGCCTCTTTTTCCAGCTTGGTGCCCGCATTCATGGGAAGCACATCGGCGCTTATGATTGCGTCAACACCCTTCACCTTGAGCCAGTCCTGGAAATGTTTTTCAAGAACCGCCCTGATTTCCTGATTGTCAAGGATGGCAATGATCAGCACATCCTTGATCGGCCTGCCCACGCGCGTCTCCTCCATATGGGTCTGAATCATTCGAGCGCTCGAACCGGAACAGGCGACGATCGCGAAGGCAAGGGCTGCCATGAACAGTGCCGTTTCAATTTTCCGCATTTTCAATACCCCTTTTCATCTATGATGCCACTCATATTGAACCCTCCCCGCGGCTACGGACGGATCTCGACCTTGCCGCTGAGATAGGCCTTGACTGCGGAAATGGGCACTTCGCGCCGGTGAAAGATGCCGGCGGCAAGGGCCGATTCGACATCGGTTTGTTCGAAGACCTCGGCAAAGTGGGCTTCGCAGCCGGCCCCGCTCGAGGCAATCACCGGGATGGTCACCGCCTGTTTCACGGCGTTGATCAGCTCGATGTCAAAGCCCAGGCTGGTGCCGTCACGGTCGATGCAGTTGAGCAGGATCTCCCCTGCCCCCAATTGCTCACACGTCCGGGCCAGGGTCACGGCATCCACGTCCCGCCCTTCCCGTCCGCCTTTCACAGTGCACTGAAACCAGCAGTATCGCTGGCCCTTCGGGCCGGGGATGGCCGTTTCGATGGTGGCATGAGGCGTCTGATCCGGTGAGTCCACATAGACGCGGCGGGGATCGATGGAGACCACCACGGCTTGATTGCCGTATACGTGGGAGATCTGCTCGATGGCGCTTTTGCCTGTCTGCTGACCGGTGCCAAGGACCGCCTCGACGACATCCACCGCGTCACTGCCGATGGAGATCTTGTCCGCCCCGGAACGGAAGTACTCGGCCGCTACTTGCAGGGCCGTGTAGGTGCGGCCGTTCTTGTCGGTGAAATCCCGGATGCCGCCGCCGATGGTCAGCGGCACGAACACATTTTTGGACGTTTCCTTGAGGACCTGGATCATGGGCATGTCTTCCAAGGGGAAATCGCGGAACCCGGTGATGTTCAGAAAAGTGATCTCATCGGCCCCTTCCTCGAAGTAGCGTCCGGCCAGCTCCACCGGTTTTCCCAGGTTGCGCACGTTGCCGTCTTCTCTCACATCGTACTGGTCGCCCTTGGTAACCACCAGGTCACCCTGGTCGTTGGCGCGAACATCCAGACAGGCAATGATGCGCTTGGCCAGGCGGGTCTGTGGCGGGCATTTACCCGGGATCTCCACCCGACGGTCCATGCGCATGAAATTCTCCAGTACGGTCAAACCGGAAGCCCCGCTTTTTTCCGGATGGAATTGGGTGCCCTGGATGCTGTCCTTTTGGACCGCGCTGACAAACGGGTAACCGTAATCGGTCGTGGTGAGCACCACCTTCGGATCGTCGGCCACGACGTGGTAGGAGTGCACAAAATAGAATTTTTCGTCTCCCTGCAACCCGCAAAACAGGTCCGTGGGCTGTTTTACACTGATACCGTTCCAGCCGATATGGGGCACGGCCAGGGCGACGTCGAAACGTTTTACCCGTCCGGGCAGAATACCCAACCCCCTCTCCGCCGGCGCTTCGTCGCTGCCCTCAAACAAGGCCTGCATCCCCACGCAGATCCCGAGAAACGGACGCCCTGAGCCCAGGTAACCCAGGAGCGGCGCTACGAATTGCTTTTGCCTGAGGATACGCATCATGCTGCCAAAGTTCCCCACACCGGGGAAAATCAACTTTTCGGCGTTCAGGATGTCGCGTCCGGTTTTGGCAACCGTGATCCGTTCGCCCAACTTTTCGATGGCGTTTATCACACTGCGCACATTTCCCGCACCATAGTCCAGCAGGGTAATCATTGGCGTCCTCTATAGGGTTGGTTGATTTGGCAAAGGCTGCACAATTGCACGACACGCCGGCCGGGGACAATAGTTTTTTGTTCCCGTTCAGGACGTCGGTTTTACCGGCAGGTTTTCATTCCGGGGGCTCAATCCGGAATGTATGGGAGATCCGGGCATTAAGCGAGGCCATGGCGCCGCAGTATTTTTTCTCTGACAGGTCGATGGCCTGTTTGACGCCTTCGGGCTTGAGATCCGTTCCATAGACCACATACTCGATGCTGATGTCGGTAAAGCGCCTGGGGTATTCCTCGGCTCGATCGCCGGAAATATTGATCTCGAACCCGG
Source organism: uncultured delta proteobacterium (assembly GCA_963705435.1). GTDB lineage: Bacteria > Desulfobacterota > Desulfobacteria > Desulfobacterales > Desulfosarcinaceae > Desulfosarcina. Next base: position 9,376 of record CAVPJR010000007.1, read on the forward strand.
TCACCTTCAAGCGTTTTTTCTTTAGAATCGTGACCACGTCCATGGCCGTGCATCCTGCCGTGCCCATAAGCAGGAGTTCCATGGGGCCGGCGCCGCCGCCGCTTTCCGAGGTATCCATCACCACCGCAGGCCCGTTGCCGGCCCGTGCCACAAATCGCAGCTCATCAATCCACCTCACTTGCGCTTGAATGCTCATTTTACCTCTGTTTCCTTCCATTTACGTTTTGTTTTTACCCCACCGCGTAGACATCCACGGCTTCCGTTTTTCCCTTGACCATATGCTGACCCATCGGCAGCAGACGGGTGTCCGATAAGGCGAGCCGGCTGCGGGTCTCGCCGCTGACCAGGATGTCGGTAGCCAGCTTTTTATTGAGCACCTGAAGCCTCGAGGCCAGATTGACGGTGTCGCCCAGCATGCTGTAGGTTTTTCGCTTCAAACTTCCGACATTGCCCGCCAGAACCGGTCCGCTGTGAATACCGATGCCGTGGTGAATCTCCATCTCGCCCCGTTCACGGCGTTCCGCATTGAGCCGCTGCATCGCGGCGCGCATGGCAAGTGCGGCCGCCACGGCCTGGTCCGGATGATTTTTGTCGGATCCCGAAGCGCCGAACACCGCCTCGATTTCATCGCCGATAAACTGGAGCACCACACCGCCATGGTCGCTGATCACACCCTCCATCTCCGTAAAATAGCGATTGATCATTTCTACGACAGCCCTGGGGCTTCGCTTTTCCGCAAACCCGGTAAAGTTGCGCAGATCGGCAAACAAAATGGTCACATCGAGAATTTCTCCGGACGGAGCGATGGTGTCACTGAGAATCTTGCGGCTGATCTCCGGGGATATATATTTGTCAAAACTGGACCTGCAGAAATCTCTTTCCTTCAGACCCAGCATCATCAGGTTGGTTTTTTCGGCCACGCGCGCAAATTCGTCGCTGGACAGAATCGGCACCTGCTTTTCGAGGTTGCCCCGGCTGATCTCGTCCATGGCGGCAAGCTGGGCGTCCAGGACCTCCTTTAGATTTGAGGCGTATCGGCGGACGATGACCATGGATATGCCCAGCAGCACGCACAGGGCGAATGCGATTTCCTTGAAAATGCCCCAGTATATCTCAGGCCGCGAAAAATCATGGCCGATCAGGTAGTAGACATCCAGCAACACCATCAACAAAATTGAAAAGGCCATGATTCCCAAGACGGTCACGATCAGGACAAAGATCTTTTTACTCACCGTCAACAGGTTTCCCGTTGGCATGGAAAACGTTTTGCGCCCCTTGAGTCGACGGACCATCCGCCGCTCGGTGGAGAGGTAGCCCAGCATGCCGCTGAATATACCGAAGGCCGCACAACCGACAATAACCTTAATGCCTGTGGAAGCGAAGGGGATAAAAAACACGTAGTAGATGAATACCATCACGAGACCGGCGACGAGCCAGGCCGTCAGATCGGCCATGAACGCCTGCCACGGAAGACGAAACACCCGTTGGATGGGCGGTTCGGCTGCCAACATAACGGCGTTCGACCGCCCAAGGAAGCGCAACCGCAGCGGCAGTACGGCGAGGATGGGACCGTAAGAAATCAGCACAGCCTTTGCATACCCGAGGCCGTCTAAAAACGGTCAGACCTGTGCACCGTAAACCACCAGGATGGCGGTGAACGACAGGTATATGGATATTAGTTCAAACATGGCATCCTTATTCAGCGGTTGACGACGAGCGGAAAACAATCTCGCCCCCCTTCACGGTCATGCGGCAGGGATTGCCGCCCATGCGATAGGCCAGCTCGGCCGGTTCTTCGATGTCCCATACCGCGAAATCGGCCGGTTTGCCGACCTCGAGGGTTCCCCACCGGTCTTGCATGCCCAGTGCCCTGGCAGCGTTGACGGTAAAACCGGCAAGGGCTTCGGCCGGGGTGAGTCCGAAATTGACGCAGGCCATGTTCATCATGAGCAGCGGCGACGTCGTGGGGCTCGTGCCGGGATTGCAGTCGGTGGACAAGGCCATGGGAATCCCCTGCCCGCGCAGCAGGTCCACCGGCGGTTTGCGGGTCTCCTTGAGGAAATAATAGGCCCCGGGAAGCAGCACGGCCACGGTGCCGGCGGCGGCCATGGCCGCCGCGCCGGCCGCGTTCAGGTGTTCCAGATGATCGGCACTCAAGGCACCGAACCTGGCTGCCAAAGCAGCACCATTGCTGTCGCTAAGCTGTTCGGCATGCAGTTTGACCCGAAGACCGTGCTGCCGGGCGGCAGTAAAGACGCGTTCGGTCTGTGCCGGGGTGAAGGCAATCCGTTCACAGAAAGCATCCACGGCTGTTGCCAGACCCTGGGCGGCAACGGCGGGAATCATCTCGTCCACCACCAGATCGATATAGGCGTCCGGGCGGCCCGTGTATTCCGGCGGCAGGGCATGCGCACCCAGAAACGTCGCCATGACGGTGGCCGGGAATTCGCGGCCCAACTGCCGGGCGACCCGCAGCATCTTCAACTCGTTTTCTGTATCCAGTCCGTAACCGGATTTGATCTCCACGGCGGTCGCCCCTTCGGCCAGCATGGCCTTCAACCGACCGGCGGACTGTGCATACAGATCGGCTTCCGAGGCGTTTCTGACTGCATTTACGGTACTGATGATGCCCCCGCCAGCTCTGGCAATCGCTTCGTAGGTGGCGCCGTTCAGCCGCATTTCGAATTCTCTGGCACGATTGCCGGCGTGGACCAGATGGGTGTGGCAGTCGATCAACCCCGGAGTAACCCAGGCATTGTCAAGGCGGTGGACCGACCGGGATTTATTCAGCGCATCCGATGGAAGTGCGTCGATCGACCCCAGCCATACGATATTCGCCTTGTCAACGGCCATGGCACCTTTTTCAATAATGCCATACGGGGTCTGGTCGGCCAAGGTGACCAAGCGGATGTCCAGCCAGAGGGTGTCGACCGTCGCTGGAAAATCTGAGATCGTCATTGCGTATTGATCCAATCGGTACAAACAGTATTATGTAACTGTAATTTATATATTTTTTAACTAAACCAGACAACTGTGTATGGGTTTTGCGACCGGGTGTCAAGCGCTTTTCAGCATGAACCCGGGAAGCCGTGAAAAAATGACATCCATGGATGACGTTTCACGTCGAGAGCGATGCCATTCGTTTAACCGACCATCCTGCTGCAGTGGGGCTACCTCGGTCTTCGTCTCAGCAGCACATAGGTGGCGCCGGTGCCGCCGTCATGGGACCTGGCACTGGTAAATGCGATCACCCAGCGTTTCCAGCGCCCGCTGACCAGCCAACGGGCCAGGTTTGGTTTGAGCACCGGCGGTCCCGGCGAGCACCTCCCCCGGCCATGAACCACCAGCACCGCCCGCTTGCCGGCCGCGATGGCCCGTTCCAGGAACCGGTCGAAGTGCGTTTTTGCCGCGGTGAGGTTCAACCCGTGAAGATCCACATGATCCTGGATGGAGAAATACCCAGCGTGCAGGCGGCGGAACATCTCCGGAGGCATCCATCCTGCCGAGCCCTCAACATACTCAGCGGTTTGTCTGAGAACGAATCCATCGCCGGTCTCCACCAGCTTCCTGAGTTGTCGCACGGCATCGGCATCGGGATCCTCCATCGTCTGCGCATTCGACGGCTGGATAGAACGCATCGGTGGGACGATTCTTCGGTCGACCAGCGGAGTCACATCGGCCATGGCCTGGCGAAACAGAAGCCGCTCTTCGCGCGGCGTCAGCCGGCGCACCGGCGGTTCAGGCAGGCTGACCTCGGGCAGGTGAATATTTTTCTCGGCAAGTATTTTTCCCAGGGATTTAAAGGGTCTGTTCCCTGTGGATGATCGACGGTGTTTCATGGCCTCACCCGTGGATCCGACGGTTCGGCTGTCCAAACACGCCCGGGTTTTCCGCTGCTACCGTATCCGTTGAAGGTAGCTTTTAAAAACGATCCTCCGGTCGACACCATCCCGACATTCAAAATAATCCGCTAAAATATCTGCGTGATCGAAAGCCATGGAAGCGGGCAGTGTCCGGGCGGAAAACACACCGGCCGCTTTTGCATCATCGGCGGCGACGGGCTGTCCGTCCGCCGTGGCAATAAATACCGTGGTAAGGGTATGATGCCGAGGGTCCCGGTCCGGCCGGGAATACACGTACAGCAGATCCTCGAGATGAACGTTCAGGCCGGTTTCCTCCAGGGCCTCCCTGACGGCGCAATCTTCAACGGACTCGCCGTAATCCACGAACCCGCCGGGGATGGCCCACCCGTGGGGCGGGTTTTTACGCTCGATCAGCACAATACCGCCTTTCACTTCGATAATAATGTCGACCGTGGGCAGCGGATTTCTGTGGGTGTCGGACATGCTAAAGTTCCGGTGGGCCGGATGGTATCAGGCAGACGAAGGTCAGCCGATCATCGCCGGCATTTCGAATCTGGTGTTCTTCATCGCCCGGAATGAAGGCCACGCTGCCGGCCTGGACCGGCACCCAGCTGCCGTTTTGCCACACCTCGCCTTGACCGGCATGAAAGAAGATCTCATGCTCCCAGTCGTGACGATGCCTGGGCGTGAAGCCGCCGCGGTTCAGTTCGAACACGCGCATGCAGAAGTTGGGGGCACCGTCCGCCTTGCCGATGACCACACGGCCTGAAACGCCTTTGACCATATCATTTTCGAAACAGGTTTCCGGTTCTTGGCTGTATTGAATCACTTTCATGGGTCGAACCTGCCTTTCTGTGAGAACACGCTTAGTCTGATCCCGTATGATGAAACTATGAATCTGCCTGTGCCCTGTCAACTGTTTTGTATGACGCAGCAATCAGACACCTGAACTGTCTGCTTGACTATCCGATGGATTTGCGATGGAATGGCCGCGTTTTGGCCGTTCGACACTCCGTCGGGGTGATGAACACAAATACATGTGGCCCAAAAGCGTCAACATACAACATGAAGGATGGGAGGATGGTGATGGATCTGAAGACGGCATGTCCACACAAGCTGATGGACGCGCAAACCGCCATATCCAATATCAAAAATGGCAGCCGGGTGTTCATCGGAACCGGCTGCGGCGAACCCCAGCACCTGATACGGACCATGGTGGAAGATTTGGGCATGCAGGACATCATGGTTTATCAGATGCTCTCCTGGACCTTTTCCAACTATGTGGATGATCCCAAGTTTTTAAGGCGTTTTTCGCTTAAGCTGTTTTTCATCAGCAGTTCCATGAGAAAAGCGGCATTCGAAGGCAAGATCGACTACATCCCGACCTACCTGTCCCAAATCCCCAGATACTTCGCCAACCGTCGGATTGGCCTGGATGTGGCCCTGATTCAGGTCAGCCCGCCGGATAAGCACGGCTACTGCAGCCTCGGCGTATCCATCGACATCACCCTGGCCGGCATGCAAAATGCCAAGATGGTCATCGCCCAGGTCAATCCACGCATGCCGCGGACCTCGGGAGACAGTTTCGTCCACATCGACGACATCGATTACCTGGTGCAGCATGAGGAGCCGCTGGTGGAAGCGCTCCCCAGCATCAAAAATTCGGAAACCGCCAACCGAATCGGGTATTATGTCAATCAACTGGTGGACGATGGCGCCACCCTTCAGATTGGTTTCGGCCACCTCCCCTTTGCCATCCTGCAGCACCTGACCGACAAAAAAGACCTGGGCATCCACACCCAGCTGATCACCGACGGGTTCTTGCCCCTGTTCGATAAAAAGGTGATCACCAACCGCAAAAAGACCCTGCTGCCCGGTCGGGTGGTGGCATCGCTGTGCATGGGATCGGAACGACTGTACCGCTATGTGGACAACAACCCCATGTTTTATTTTCGTTCATCGGCGTTCGTCAACGATCCCACCGTTATCGCCAGGAACGACAACCTGATCTCGATCAGTTCGGCGCTTGAGGTAGACCTCACCGGCCAGGTGTGCAGCGACTCCATGGGCTATATGTTCTACAGCGGTATCGGTGATCAGGTGGATTTTCTGCGCGGCAGCGCCATGTCCAAAGGCGGCTTCTCCGTTATCGCCCTGCCTTCCACGGCCCAGAACGGCACCGTCTCGCGAATCGTACCCCATCTCAGCGAGGGTGCCGGTGTGGCCACCACCCGCGGTGATGTGAACTTCGTGGTGACCGAATACGGAATTGCCGAGCTCAGCGGCAAAAGCATCTACCAGCGGGTCATGGAACTGGCCCAGATCGCCCATCCCAAATTCCGTGAAGAACTCATCGATGTGGCCAAGTCACGGCACTATATCTTTTCGGACCAGCTTCCACCGTCACAGGACGACCTGATCTTTCTCGAAGGCTACAAGAACCGGATGATCCTGAAAAACGGGAAAACCATTGAGTTCAGGCCGCTTTTGCCATCCGATGAGTTCGCCTACCGCAATTTTTTCTACTCGCTGCAGGAAAAGACCATCTTCTTCAGGTTCTTCTACAAAATGAAACTCTTTTCCCACGAAGTGGTCCAGCAGCAATGGGCCAGCGTGGACTACCGCAAGAATATGTCCATGATCGGCCAGGTGCGCATCGGCGGCCACCAGGAAATCGTTGCCATCGGCTCCTATGCCGAAGAGAGCGACGTTGTGGCAGAGGTGGCCTTCGTCGTTCGTGAGGATTATCACGGGATGGGCATCGCTTCGTATCTGCTGACGGACCTGGAACGCATCGCCAAGGAGAATCACTTCAAGGCGTTTTCCGCCACGGTTCTGCGCGAAAACACCGCCATGATCCACGTCTTTAAAAAACACTATCCCCATGCAACAACCACCGTCTCCGGGGGCAGCGACGTGACCATTCACATGGACTTCGGCGATACGGCAGCCTCCGGGGAAACCGTTGAAGATAAACCGGATGACGGCGGCGAATGCGATGGTGCGCCGGCCCCGGACGCAGACGGGTAGCGTCATCGCGCCGGCCTCCGGGCAGCGTCTCCGTCAGATGGCCTGCCTCGGTCACGGCTCATCATGGGAAGGGACACCGCTCGCCGTCGCCCGTCACGTGACCCCTCAGGCCACAAATTCGACAACGGCCTGCTTCCCTTCGTCGAAATAGTCAATCCGGGTGACGTAGCCGACCAGGTCGATCCGGAGGGTGGCCCGTTGGACACCACGGGCCCAGGTCAGTTTGAGGTGGTCGTCGGGCGCTTCTTCGATGGTGAACTGGCCGCCAAAGGCCCGGCAGGTGTTCCTGAATTCCATGAGCCGCAACAGACGCTGTACCACCGGCTTTTGAATCTCGACAGCAATCTCGTCCAGCGTGTAGTTGTGCCGGTTGATGTCGCGGCCGTTTTTCGTCTGTCCCACCAGTTCGATGTCGTTTTCGCCGGCCAATAGACCCACATAGTAGACCTGGGGGATGCCGGGTGTAAAAAACTGGATGGCCCGTGCGGCAATATAGGAATCGTCGTTGCACGCCAGTGCGGAGTAATAGGTGCAGTTCACCTGGTAGACATCCAGGTTCTGGTATTCGGGGCCGGAAAATATCTTACGGGTATTGGCACCTTTTTCATCCAGGCCATCCAGCGTCCGCTGGATTTCTTCGGCGGTCAACAGGTCTTCTACATCCACCACGCCGATGCCGTCATGGGTGTCCAGGGTGGTGATCTGCTTACGGGGGCAGATGGCCAGCCATTGTTTCAGCACCCGGCTGGTGTGATGATACAGGGTGTTCAGGACCAGCATGGGCAGCGAGAAATCATAGGTCCAGTATCCCCTTTCGGAGATCTTCTGATGGTAGCTGTAGTGCTCGTGGACTTCGGGTAGAATTTCCACGCCAAAGGGGGAGACATAATCCTGAAGCCATTGCAGCAATTGCCACACCTGCGGCTCCAGGAAAAAGCAGGTGGTGCCGATTTTGATTGTCGAATAGGCAAAGGCATCCATACGGATCATTTTGGCCGGTGTCCGCGACAGCTGGATCAGATAGCGCCGCATCACTTCGCGGGTTTTGGGTGAATCCCAGTCCAGATCGATCTGCTCATAGTCAAAGGTGCACCAGACCTTCTCTTTTGAACCGTCGGCGCGCTGGACAACGGTATACGGTGGCCGGGGCTTGCGGGTGTACACCTTGGCCAGCTCCGCTTCACTGATTTCACCGGTCGGGCTGAGTTTGTTGAAACTCAGGAACATGTCGGCAAACTCAGAGTCCGGCCCCTTTTCGAAGTAGTCCTGAAAATAGACGGACTGCCTGGAAATATGGTTGACCATAAAATCGATGATCAGGTCGAATTCCCTTCCGATCAGGTCGACATCCCTCCAGGTGCCGAAGGCCGGGTCCACTTCATCATAGGTCAACGGGGCAAACCCGCGATCCGCGGAGGAGGGGTAGAACGGCAGCAGGTGAACGCCCCCGACGGCACGGCTGAAGTAACGGCGCAACACGTAATGCAGCTCGACGAGGTCGCCGCCCAGGCTGTCCGGATAGACAATCAGTTGGACTTCGTTTTTAAGGGTCATCGCTTATCCTCCCGTGGCCTCCTCGATGAAGTGGTAGTGCTGCATCCCTTCCAAAATTCCGCCTGCACAGAAGCTGGCTGCAAAATAGACATTCCGGCCGTCCTTCAGATCCGCCAATTCATGGCTGTAGTTGCCCACCACCACGGCGCGGGGCTCTCCGCGCAACATCTCATAATCGTTTCCCGAGTCGCCGCAGACCAGAAAATTCATCATCGGAATTTCCCACTTGTAGCTCAGGTAGCGAATGGCCTTTCCTTTGGACGCTCGATAAGGCAGAATATCCAGGTAGCGGTCGTGGGAGTAAATCAGGTTGTACCGGCAACGGTGGTGCAGCAGACGGTTGTGGATGGTGGACAGGCGGTCTTTTCCCGGTTTCATGTAGTAGCTGACCTTGAAGCGACGCTGGGTTTCTTCTTCCTGGTACTTCAGAAAATCGAAGTCTTTGAGCAGGTCGACAATTTTATCCCGGTTCCATCGGCTGGCAATGTGACTGGCCCATCCCGGACCGGGTTTACCGCTGTTACCATAAAAAAGTGCGCTGCCGACCGAACAGATGATCACGTCCGGACGGGGGATCCTGTGCTTTTTTAAAATCGTTCGGGCTGAATCGGCGGTCCTGCCGGTCGCCACACCGAAACCGATGCGGTCCCGGTGACGATTCAGCAGGCGTACCAGCTTTTCAAGCTGCGAATTGTCCTCGCCGATCAGTGTGTTATCGATATCGGTGATAAAGAAATGGTTAAGCTTCATCAGCCGTCGGCCAACGGGACCTGACGGCTTCTTGGCCGTTGCCAGATCGGAGCGCTGGTTGGCCGCAGTCAGCTTGCCCACGGCAAGGGTATATTCGCGGGTATGGTTCTGCCAGGTGTAGTGTTTGCGCACGTTCAGGATGCCGTTTTTCGAGTAGCTTTCCCATAGATCCTTGTCGGCAATTATCTTGCGCAACGCTGACGACACCTGGTCCGTACGGGCGACGTTTACCAGGATACCGTTTTGGCAGTTGTGCACGATATCGTTGGGTCCGCCGTCATCGGTGGCCACGATGGGCAACCCGGTGGCCGATGCCTCGAGCAGGGTGAGGCCAAAGGGTTCCGTCAGGGCCGGATTGACGAATACCCCTCTTCGCTCGGCGGCAATCCGATACAAGGCCGGCACTTCGTATTCGAAATCGTGTTTTTTAGGGATGGCCATCTTGCCGTACAGATCATACTTGTCCATGGCCAGGAGCATTTGGGTGAGGACTTCGCGCTCGTTGTCCGCCATGGCATCGATATCTTTGCGCAAACCGGCAAACACGGCCAGGTTGGCCATGCTCTGCAATTCGAGATCTTCGCCGTAGGCCCGAACCAGTCCGGAGATATTCTTACGCTGATCCGGTCGGCTCAGGGCAAGAATCAACGGTTTTTCCGGAGTCATGAAAAAGCGGTTCAACTCCTTGTGCATGGAGGCCTGGGCATAGCGGGCGTTCTCTGACTGTTCCGTACCATCGAGCATATCATGATAAAACGGATAGAAGGTGTCGATCCCGATGCCGGGCGGAATGACCTGATAGTCGGGGACATCCTTGTGGTGGTATAGGCCGTATTGTTCCTTGATTTCATGCCGGGTGCTGGTAATCACCAGGTCGGCCCGAGCAAGGATCTGCTCTTCCGTGTCGATGCGACGATCGATCTTGAATTTCCTTCGCATCTCCGCCTCGCTCATGCCCTGATCCCGCAGCCTGGCCTGCTTGGGACGACCCAGGGAGTGGCCGGTATATACGAACGGCAGGCCGAAAATTTCGGCCAGCTGCATGGCCACGTATCCGGCATCGGGATAGTGACCGTGAACGATGTCAGGCATGATTTGGTTGCGTTTAATAAATTTGATCGTCTTGTCCACAAATTCTTCGAGATGGGGCCAAAGCAACTCCTTGCGCATGTATTTACGTCCACCGCACTGGATGCGAACGATGCGAAACTTGTCGTTGACGACCTCGATGGGCTCGCTGTAATCTGAAGAGACCCGTTTGTCGGCAATCAGACGGGTGAATAGATCCACGCGACCGATATCCTTACGGGCGCTCAGGCCATGACCCAGTTCCAGGACGTACTTGACCTGCCCGCCGGTATCCGCATCTCTTCCCATTTCCAGGTTTTTTGATCGAATCAGTCCGTGAAGACTGAACAACTGGATGGTTGGCCCTTTACCGGCCATCGCTATCTCCTCCTTTCAGTTCGAGTCTAAAATCATTATAAAAAGCGTCATCATCGGGAACCGCACCTGAAATTCCGCATATTCGAGCGGCGAAATCGGATGCCTGACGAAGGGTCTTTGCCCAGGGAACCTGTCGCAGGCAACCGGCAGCCAGGATAGCGGCATACCCATCCCCGGCGCCGACGGTATCGATAATGGGCGGGCTCGGTGCGGTAGGGCTGGCGATGGATCCATCGTGGCCGTAAAACAGGCTGCCCCGGCTGCCCATGGTAAGCGCCACAGCGCCGACCGTAAACGTCTCCATCAGCCAGGGCATGACGTCGTTTTCTGAAGTCGGGCCGTCAAACGCGCGTTGAATGTCTGCGAGTTCCGCTTCATTGACTTTGAGCAGGTCGGCGTGGCGGAGCGATCCGGCCACCGCCTCGAGGTTGACGTGGGGCGGCCGAAGGTTGATGTCGCAAAAACGTCTGGCGCCCCCGTAAGCATTTGAGAGAAACCGCTGAACCTGACGGCAGGCGGCATCGGTTCGCTGCAGCAGGGTGCCGAAATAAATCATGTCCGCACCATCCGCACCCGACATGTCGGCGATATTCAGATCCAGATGGTCGTAAGCGACATTCGCGCGGATATCAAAATGCGGGATGCCCCGCTCGTCCAGATCCACGCGAACCGTTCCCGAGGCATGCCGGGAATCCATCTGGACATCGGCGAGGTCAAAGCCATTTTTTTCCAACATGTCGATGATGCGCTTCCCGTGCCTGTCCTTTCCCACCCGGGTAATGAAACGCACTGGAAAACCCAGCTTTTTGAGATGAAAGGCAAAGTTGAACGGTGCACCACCGATCCGTTCATAATCCTGAAACATGTCGATGAGGATCTCACCGATGACCACAATCACGATAGCCTCCTTGAATGCGCTTATTGGTGTTGAAACGACCACCGGGTTTCGAAATGGACGAGGGTGACAACAGTAGATTGAGCGACAAGAGATCGCGCGAACCGACCCTTGGCCATCTATAATGCCTTATCAGGCGACTTTTTGCAAATCAGGGAATGATGGGCGAATGAGGCGGCACGACCATTGCGCATGGCCATGGTTTCGGTTCTATGCACCGGATATTCACATGGTTTAGGATTCCAGAAGGGTTTAAGCGGGCTAAGCGTGGCATGACGATTTCCTTAGCACCAAATGACCCCGCATACGAGTTATTTAGTTATTTTGCGTCGGCCCTATTTTAGCCGTTGAACAGAAACCGGATGACGGCGGCGAATGCGTCTGTGCGCCGGATTCCGACACGAAGGCATAATCACCGCGCTGGCCTTCGGGGAGAGTCTCCGTCGAATGGCTATCGACGTCCTTTTCGCCGGCCAATCGGTCATCATCGGATACTTGGGCGATGCCCGGTGTGTTAAACCGGATGGCTCGAGCAGCGATACCTGGTAAGCATGGGGGTTCGATGGCGTCAAGGGAAGGATGTTAAAAAAAATGAAGGTGAGAATTCTAGCCGCGGGTTCGACTCCCGCCGCCTCCACCATAATATTATCTTAATTCCGCCTCATACCCGGGACCGCTGACTTGATGTGACCTGAAAGGGGGTGCATTGAATGGCGACACTCCCTTTTTTGACCCAGATCCTGGCCATTGTCACCGTCTCTCCTTCCAGATTCACGATGTTGGCCAGTTTTTCCACGAAGGAAATATCCGGTTTATTGAATTCCAGATATGGGCTGTTGTCGATGTAAGGGTCGGGAACCAAGATGATCCGGTCCTGGTCCAGAGGATGTTTTTGCGGCGATCCCGTGTAAGGCACGTGGGTCTTGGAAAGGGATCGGATATCCTTGGGGGCTTTATATTTTTCAATTTCGAATTTTTCGGCTTTTTGAAGGGACGTGATGGCGGGCATGGGTTCCTCCGTGAATGGATTTCGCGTTAGAATTTAATACCGAATTGACTAAACTCACCGTGGTAATCCTTCCAGGTAACCTCCACTTTTTCCACCCTGGATATGGGCGGACCGGTTTGGCACCAGTTGATCAGAGAGATCACATCCTTTTTTGGGCCTTCAACCATCGCTTCTACCGTGCCGTCGTGTTTATTTCTGACCCATCCGTACAACCCAAAAATCGTTGCCGCCTTCTGGGTTTCCGCCCTGAAGCAGACCCCTTGAACCCGCCCGGAAACAATCAGGTGCGCCCTGGCTTTTTCTTCCATGGCATCCTCCTGAGCATGCTAATTTTGTTATCGATGATGGGTACCAGAATATTTCCCACGGCTGTGGATGTCAAGTCGATGGGATCGGTCGAACCCCGGCAATAGATCCTGGTCCGAAAAGCATTCAGAAATAATCCTGAAGCCCGGGTTGAATGAACTCATAGTCCTCGAAACGGTCAACGGCACAAGTGCCGGGTTGAATCGCCAGGCTGTCCGGGTGGTTCACCTGTGATTTGAAACGCGTTTGCTGCGCATCATCCAATAGGATTTCGGTGCTGACCGGCTGTTTTTCGATGAAAAGTTGTTTTTCCTGATTGATGCGAACCTCTTTGAAGGTACGATGGTAGGAAATATGGGGGCACAGCGAGGCTTCTGAGTAGACCACCGCGATATGCAGGCCGTCAGGCACCATCTGTTTCCACAGGGTGATGTGAAAATACAAACGGTCGCTGCAGCTGCCGATGGTCCATAATTGACCGTCCACACCATGTTTAGTCAGCTGGTCTGCCTTCCGGGACAGCGTTTCAGGGTCACCGACCAAACCAAGTGATCGAATATACCCACTTTCCGTGATGCTCTCATGGGATTTTACCATCAATCGGGCACTTTTGCGTCGCGCAGCGGCACGCTGAAAGCGGTGTTGGAAGACGGACGCACAATAATTGACCGGCAGGCCGATATTCTGTTCGACGACATGTTGCATCAGCGCCAATGCCATCAGTTCAGACTCGAGGACGGTCACTTTTTCTCCGTGCAAATAGGTATATTTTCGCCTGTCCAATTGGTCCCGGTTGAAAGGGTTCAAGCGAAGCTGGTGAAGATTCAAGTGATCGACGCCGATCGCTTTCATTTGGGGCAGCAATTCCGTCAGCCGCTGAAAATCTTCCGGAATGGCGGGAATCTCGACGGTGACGTTTGGAATCTCTCCAACCGCCAGCTGGATTTTTTCCAGATCGTAATCCACAGCACTGAGATCAAACCGTATCTCGTCAAGACCGGCATCACGAAGCTTTTTCACTAAATCCGCATTCAGCAGGGTACCATTGGTGTACATCCACAGGTGAAGTGGTCGTTTTTTGGATTGGTCCACCGCCTGAAGAAAGCGCAGGGTGAGCGCCGGGGTAAGCAAAGGTTCGCCGCCACTTATGCTTACTCCGGTGAAACCAAAATGATCCGTATAAGCCGCAAAATCAGCAGGCCTGGTAAAGGGCACCCGGTTGGTCGTGGGGACGCCGATCTCATTTTGGGAGCTTGGGCAGTAAAAGCATCGACAGTTGCATTTGCCGTTGACGAACAGGCATGACCATCCGCCTTCCCCGCAGATGCGGCAACCCGGAGACAGAGGACCGATATGGGGTTTTGTGCCTTTAAATGCGAGATGCAGGCGTTGGCCGATGGCTTGGAGTCGTTTGTCGCGCTCGGTTTGCGCCGCCATGGCCTCGGCCGGGGAAATCCAGTTCAACCGGTCGGCGGTATCGCCGAACTCGGCCAGGTTTGCAGAAACCAGCTGATGCCGATGGGAGGCCAGCCGCTTCTCGTTCATTTGACACACCCCTCAACATGGCAATGGTTTTCGGTTTTTCTGGTTCTATTAAGGCTGATCGTAACGATAGTGCAAGCATTTCTTTTTTTTGTCCGATCTGATACATAGCAACACTGAATTTCATCAGGAAACATAGTTTCCATGCCATCGCAAAAGGGTTGGTATTTATGAGAATCGACATTCAATCTGAAATCGGCGAATTGGAGGGGGTGATTCTGCACACGCCGGGTCCGGAAGTCGAAAACATGACGCCCCAAAATGCGGAACGGGCCCTTTACAGTGACATCCTCAATCTGTCCGTGGCCCAGAAAGAATACGCACAGCTGGCAGACCTGCTCGGCACGGTTACCCAAACGTACCAGGTGCGTGATCTGCTCGAATCGGTTCTTGCCGAGCCGGCTGCTAAAGCCCCCCTGGTACTGCGTATCTGCGAGGCGGAGGGATGTCTCGACCTGTGCGACGACCTGCTGGCACTGCCGCTGGAAACGCTCGCCCGGCAACTCATCGAAGGGGTGGTTCAGCCGCGGGACAACCTGACGCGCTTTCTTTCCAAAGAACGCTTCTGCCTGCCCCCGCTGCATAACTTTTTCTTCACCCGCGATGCGGCCATGGCGATCATGGACGAAATTCTCATCGGCCGGATGGCCAAACCGGTCAGAGCCCGAGAATCCATGATCATGGAGGCCATCTTCAACTACAGCCCCCGATTCTCGGTCACCACGGTCAACCCCCTTGCGCAAAAGCATCCGGATACCGCCGCCACCGTTGAAGGGGGTGACGTGCTCGTTGCCCGGGACGACCTGCTGGTCATCGGGAACGGCAGCCGCACCTCCACCCAGGGCATCGATTTTATCATCGAACGGCTCAAGGCCCAGAAAGACCGCAAACGACACCTCCTGGTCCAGGAATTGCCCCACCGCCCGGAATCGTTCATTCACCTGGACATGGTTTTCACCCTCCTGGACCGAAGCCACTGCATGCTGTTCGAACCGCTCATGCTCAGGCCCAGTAAGTACCAGACCATTCATATCCTTATCGAAAACGGCCGTGTCACCAGTATACGGGAGGAGAAAGGACTCATCGATGCACTGCGGCGGTTAGGCATGGAGTTGACACCGGTATGCTGTGGCGGCAAAGAGGATCTGTGGGTCCAGGAGCGGGAGCAGTGGCATTCGGGTGCCAATTTCTTGGCCCTGGCCCCGGGCAAGGTGGTGGGGTACGCCCGCAACGTTCATACCCTGGAGGAGATGAACAAAAACGGCTTCGAGATCATCCCCGCCGACGACATGATCACCGGACGAAGGCACCTTACGGAACTGGGGCGATGCGCCATTACCCTGGACGGATCGGAACTGCCTCGCGGCGGCGGCGGCGCCCGGTGCATGACCCTGCCGATCCGCCGCCGGCCGGTTAAATAAAGGAGAAACACCATGAAAAAAATGGGCGACATGCTGCTCAGACGCGACGCCTTCTCAGAGATTGTCATGGGCAACACGGCCATCGTCCGTGCCATGGTGGAATCCGGTACCCGCGTCGTCAGTTCCTATCCCGGATCCCCGACACCGGAAATCGCCTTGGCGATCCAGTCCATCCCCAAGAACGACCGACCCTTTTACTTCGAATTCTCCACCAACGAGAAGGTGGCCACAGAGCTGGCATATGGGGCGTCAGTCAACGGTCACCTCGCTACGGTGTTTTTCAAGAGCGTCGGCCTCAATGTGGCGGCGGACACCTTTGTCCAACTCAGCCTGATGAATATCATCGGCGGCATGGTCGTGGTGCTGGGAGACGATCCGGGGGCCAACTCCTCCCAGAACGAGCAGGACAACCGCCACTACGCCCATATGAGCTACACCCCGGTTCTCGAACCGGCAGATCCAGCTGAAGTCTATCATTTTTACCTCGAGGCGGCTCGCCTGTCCCAGACGCATCGCATGCCGGTGATCCTGCGGCTCACCACCCATGTCTGCCACGCCAAGGAAAGGGTGGCCTTCGGCGCCTGGAATCCGGTACAGCCGGACGACACCCCCCAATTCGATCCGTCCAACGGTCCCTATATTCCCCTCACCACCCAGGCCATCGAGCAAAAACGCACAACCCTGGACAGACTGGAAAAGGTTCGCCAGCGGGCCGAAGAAACGGAACTGAACCGTTTCGTCGACAACGGCAACGCCGCTCGGGGCGTCATCACGATGGGGTTGCCCTTTCTGTCGTTGGTGGATGCATTGGATGGCGCAGCAGCCCAGCCGGACATCCTGAAACTGGCCTATGTCCATCCCCTGGCCAGGGACACCATCATCCGTTTTCTCTCAAGTCACAAGGCGGTCAAAATTCTCGAAGAACTGGATGACGTGGTTGAAAATCAGATCAAGGCCATGGCTTTTGATCGGAAACTTCCGGTGACGATTGTCGGCAAGACGCAGCCGGAGGATTGGATCGGTGAGTATACACCGGATAAGGTTCGTCATGTGCTGTCCGCCACCTGGCCGGACATGGTCCAACCGTTACCATCTTTAAAAGCGGATGATCCGGCGCCCCACAGGCCGCCCCAGATGTGTCCGGGATGCGGTCACCGCAGCGCCTTTCACGCCATCAAGCAGGCCCTTGCCCCCACCGATATCACCGTGGCGGACATCGGCTGCCACACCCTGGGCTTTCTGCCGCCATACGAGATGGGCCAATTGCTCATGTGCATGGGGGCATCGACGGCCATGGCCAGCGGCCTGCGCCTGTTCAACACCTCCCGCAAGGTGGTCGCCTTCATGGGGGATTCGACGTTTTTTCATGCCGCTTTGCCCGGCATCATCAATGCCATTTTCAACCGCCATCCCATCACCCTGATTCTTATGGAAAACGGCACGACCGCCATGACCGGCCACCAGGACCATGCGGCCAGCGGGAAAAACTTCAACGAGGTGACGGACAAGATTCCCGTCCGGCAGGTACTGGAAGGGCTGGGGGTCAAACACATCGCCGAGGTGGATACCTACCAGCAGGCCAAGCTGGCCCAGCGGGTAACCGAAGCGACGTCCATCGACGAATTCAGTGTGGTGATCGCGCGGCACCCCTGCATGCTCAAGTTCACCCGTGAGCAAAGAAAAAATGCCGCCTATCGGCCGAAGCATGTGACGATCGACCAGGGGGTGTGCGAGCGCATCCACACCTGTATCGAAACCTTCGGCTGCCCCACCTTCACCCGGGACACCGAGGGCAATATTACCATCAACACCGATCTTTGCATCGGCGACGGTTCCTGCATCCAAACCTGCCCGACCAAAGCCATCATCCCGGCCGGTAAAAAGGGTAAAGGAGGTGAGCCATGAAGGCCTTCAATGTCTATCTGACCGGTGTAGGCGGCCAGGGTATCGGCCTGATCAGTGAAATTATCCTGAGGGCGGCGGATCACGCTGGTTTCCCGGTAAAAAGCGTGGACACCCATGGACTGGCCCAGCGAGGGGGAATCGTCGTATCCCAGATACGCATCGGCGATAAGGTCTTCTCACCAATCATTCCCGCCGGGCAGACGGATCTGGTGGTTTCGCTGGAGCGCCACGAAGCCTTTCGGGCGGCAGGAACTGTCCTGAAGGACAACGGCAGCTTGATCTACTACGATACCGTCTGGCAACCGCTGTCTGTCCGATTGAACCAGACGGCGGAGGTCGCCGAGAGCGACGTCCAGAATCTTTGCCGCGAGCGTGGCATTCAGGTCATAGCCGTATTCCATGAGGATCTGCCGGACATCCGCATGCAGAACATGGCCGTGCTTGCGGAAATCCATGGTCACCGGCTGATCCCCGGCATCGATCTGAAGCACTACCAGACCGCCATGGCGGATCTCATGTCCGGCGCCATGCTGGCGGAAAACCGCGGATTGTTCGACAAGCGCCTGAGCGCATAAATCCGACGGGCCATACCGGTGAGAAAAACAGGCATGCCGAGTTGGTCCACGGCGGTAACCAGTTCGCCCAAGCGCGCTGGAGACAACATTATCCACGTTTGAAGGTGCCGGAATCAGAGGTTCGGACCGAAGGCGCCGGCCAGCAGACGCGCCAGTTGGTCTTCAGCCATGAGACGCTTCTCCAGCACCAGTGTTTTCAGGTTTTTGCCGCTTGCCAATCCCTCCTTGACCAAGGCCGCTACCCTGTCGTAACCCAATTCCGGGTTCAAGATGGTGGCCAGGCCCGCACTGGCTTCGAAATGCTTTCGGCATCTCTCCTCATCCGCCACAATCCCCCGAATGCATTTTTCATCCAGCATGGTGCAGGTGCGAATCAGTATGTCAAAAGACTTGACCAGATTGTTGCCGATCAGCGGCATATGGGTGTTGAGCTGCAATTGACCAAGCCCGCAGGCCATGGTCAGGGCGGCATCATATCCGACCACCTGGATGCAGGCCATGTTGGCAGCCTCGCAAATACTGGGGTTGACCTTGCCCGGCATGATGGAAGAGCCCGGCTCCACTGCCGGCAGTCTTATTTCGCCAATCCCCGTATTGGGTCCTGACGCCAACAGCCTCAAGTCATTGGTAATTTTTAAAAGATCCAGAGCCAGCAATCGCAGGGCCGCGGACATCTGTCCCATATCCGTCATAAACTGGGTGATTTCGATACCGTTTTTCGCCACTTTGAATGTCAGGCCGGTCGACGCATTGAGGGACGCTACGATATGGGATCGAAACGCCGGCTTGGTATTGATCCCGGTTCCCACCGCATTCCCCCCGACGCCGATTTCGAGCAGGTTTTCACCGGCGGCGGCCACACGCAAGCTGGCCTTTTCCAGGGCGCGCGCATATCCGCCAAACTCCTGGCCCAAGGTAATGGGCACTGCATCCTGAAGGTGGGTGCGCCCGCTTTTGGCGACCTTGACAAACTGTCCGGCCTTATCGCCAATTGACGCGATCAGGCCATCCAACACCGCTTTCAACCGGTGGCCCAGCTGAACGCCGGCCAACCGGATGGCCGAAGGGAATATGTTGTTGGTGGATTGTCCCTTGTTCACGTGGTCGTTGGGATGCATCATCTCCCTGCCCCCTGGCTTTCCGCCCATTTGCACGACTGCCAGGTTGGCGATCACCTCGTTGACATTCATCTGGGTGGAGGTACCGGATCCGGCCTGAAAGATATCGATGGGGAACTGGTCATCGTGGGCGCCGGTGAGAATCGTTTCACAGGCCTTACGAATCGCCTGGGATCGTTTCTGATCGAGAAGCCCGAGCTGCTCGTTTGCCGCGGCGCAAGCCGCTTTCAAGTGAACGATGGCGTGAACGATCGCAAGGGGCAACGATTCACCGGCAACATTGAAATTTTCCATGGAGCGGGATGTATGGATGCCATACCAGGCGTTATCGGGAACCTGCATTTCCCCCATGGTGTCTTTTTCGATTCGCATGTTTTTCCTCCAGGCAGTTGATGGTATTGATTCCTGAAATTACAGCAAATCTTGGTTCTGTCAAGAATGCATGAACCCTGTCGTCGGGTGCTGGAAATCATACTGCGACCTTTTATACCGCCTGAAAAATGCCTTGACTTTAAATGATTCGTCCCAATTATGACTGAAACGATTAATTACTAAAATAAGGAGTTTCCAATGGAAAAAGTAGAAAGCGGATTGTTCGTGAGCGTTGATTACACCGGCACACTGGACAATGGGGAAGTATTCGATTCCAGTGAAGGTCGCCAGCCCATGGAGATCCAGATGGGTTCCGGCACTGTGATTCCCGGGTTTGAATCAGCAATCATGGGTATGTCGCTCAACGAAACCAAAACCTTCACCCTCTCCCCGGAAGAAGCCTATGGCCATCGGGATGACAGCCGCACGCACGACTTCCCAAAATCCGATATTCCAGAGGGAATGGAACCCGAAGTGGGCCAGACCTTAATGCTAAGCACGCCACAGGGGCAGCAGCTCCCTGCCCGGGTTGACAGCATCGATGACAAAAAAGTAACCTTCGATCTGAACCATCCCTTGGCCGGCCAATCCCTGACCTTCACGATCGAGGTGGTGGGAATCAACGAATCCGCCACACAGCAGCAAGGTGGCTGTGGATCCGACTGTTCCAGCGGTGGATGCGGCTGCGGCGACTCGGGGTGTTGCTGAGCCCCCCTGTCAACGATGATCGATCCCTTGACTCTGGCCGGGGTCAATCATCAACCCAATGTCCGGTTCTCAATGGTCCGGCAGTCAGTGACGCCCTGATGCGGCATGAAACGGTCTGCAAGCATCCGACAGCTTGACCCAGTCTGCGTGCATTAAAGCGATGAAAGATGATCGGAACGCCGCTCCCCGCCTGTTTACCCCTCTCGCCGCGAATTGCTTTCAGTAAGGTCCTCTCCTTGACACCATCCACCAAATAAGATAGCAGAAGTGGTTTGCCATTTTTCGGCGGAGCCCTTGTCAGAGGATCAATCAAGAACAAATGCAGAATGCTCCCCATAACAGTGACATCGACAGTAACCGAACGACATCCGCCAATTTTAAGCAACGGATTCGGGGCCAATATCTATCGGGGTTATCATGGACAACGCAAAAGACTTGCTGAGCAAGCGAAAAGAAAAAGCGGACGGCCTGAAGGCAGACGGAATCAATCTGTTCCCCAACGGCTTGGCCGTCAGTCATACCATCAGAGATATCCAGGGCCATCTTCGGGGCCTGCCGGATGGTCAACAAGAGGATTCTTCCCAGTTCAGCGTGGCCGGACGGATGATGGCCATCAACCGTTTCGGAAAATCCGCCTTCGTCCGGTTCAAGGACCGAACCGGCCTCATGCAGGCCTATGTGAGAAAGGACAGGGTCGGGGAACAGTCATATGACCTGTTCAAACGCCTTGACGTCGGTGATTTCGTAGATATTTCGGGAACTCTGTTTCGCACCAAGACCGGCGAATGGACCATTCTGGCCGCCCGGATTCATCTTGTCTGCAAATCCACCAGACCGCTTCCCGAGAAGTTTCACGGGCTTAAAGATCCGGAAAAGCGGTACCGGCAGCGCTACATCGATTTGATCATGAACCCGGATGTTCAGGAAATTTTTATCAAACGCAGCCAGATCATCCAGGCCATGCGGACCTTTTTCCTGTCCCGTGATTTTCTGGAAGTCGAAACACCCATGATGCAACCCATCCCGGGAGGCGCCGAGGCGACCCCCTTCAAGACCCACCACAATGCACTGAACATGGACCTTTATCTGCGCATCGCGCCGGAGCTCTATCTCAAACGACTTGTGGTCGGCGGGTTTGAGCGGGTTTTTGAAATCAACCGCAATTTCAGAAACGAGGGTGTCTCCACCCAGCACAACCCGGAGTTCACCATGGTTGAGTTTTACCAGGCCTATGCCACCCATGAAGATTTGATGGACCTCACCGAGCAGATGTTCGCGCAAATTGCTCAAGCGATCATCGGCGGCACCGCCATTACCTATCAGGGCAACGAAATCGAATTGGGGGGCAGGTGGAAACGGATATCCCTGTTCGACGCACTGGAGCAGATCGGCGGAGTCGATCCCAACTTGCTGAACGATAAGGACCGATTGCTTGAATTTGCCGATTCACAGGGGATTACAGTCACGAAAACCGGTCGTTTGGGAAAAGTGATCACCAAGCTGTTCGATGCCCTCGTTGAACCCAGGTTGATCCAGCCGACCTTTATCACCGGCTACCCGGCGGAAGTCTCACCGCTTTCCAGAAGAAGCGACGCCCATCCGGAATTGACCGAGCGGTTTGAACTGTTCATCGCCGGACGGGAAATCGCCAACGGATTTTCCGAGCTCAACGACCCGGAAGATCAGCGCGGGAGATTTCTGCAGCAGGTGGAAGATCGAAAAGCCGGCGACAACGAAGCCCATTTCATGGATGACGATTATATCGAAGCCTTGGAGTATGGCATGCCGCCAACTGCCGGTCAGGGCATTGGTATCGATCGCCTGGTCATGTTGCTGACCAATGCCCCGTCCATTCGAGAGGTCATCCTGTTCCCCCACATGAAGCCCCGGGCAGGGGCTTCAAAAACGGACAATTGATCGATTTTCAACAGCATCTGGCAAGAATCATCGCGGAGAACACTCAAACCCAGCCATCACCGGTAATGCCATGTCATTTGTGACATTTGTATCTGGGCGTTATCTCAGGACCCGCCAGAAGCGGACCTTTATCTCGCTGATTACCGTGCTTTCCATTGCCGGGGTCACCGTGGGGGTAATGGCCCTGATCGTTGTCATCGCTGTCATGGCCGGGTTTGAAAACGACCTCAAATCGCGGATCATGGGAATCCGTCCACACCTGGTGCTCACCAAAAAACAGGGCGTCTTTGACGACTACAAGCAGATGTTGGCGAAGATGAAGCCCATTGGAGAAATCCAGACGGCCTCGGCCTTTATATCCACACAGGTGGTCCTTCGAACGACAACCCGGGCTGCCGGCGCTATTTTGAAGGGCGTCGAGGCAGCCCAGGGAAAGATCGGCATCGCCAGCGTGGATACCCGCCGCTTGTTGACACGCTACCCCGCGAAAGGGGGGTCAGGTGGAAACGAACATCTGCCCGGCATCATTTTAGGCAAAGAACTGGCAGCCAATTTAGGCGTGATCCGCGGCGACACCGTATACATGATCTCGCCACGCGGAATGCTTTCACCGGCCGGCCATATCCCCGCCATGATAAAATTTGAGGTGGCCGACCTGTTTGAATCCGGAATGTATGAATTCGATGGGACGCTTGCTTTCGTCGATCTGAAGCAGGCCCAAAAGATTCTGCGCATGCCCGCGTCGGTCAGTGGGATCGAGATTCGCCTGCAGGATATGGATCGGGTCAAAGCGGCTGCCAATGCGATTGAAAAGGTTGTGGAGAGTGACTACGCCATAGAGGACTGGAAGCAGATGAACCGCAACCTATTTTCAGCCCTTCGGCTGGAAAAAACCGTCATGTTCATCATCCTTGCCCTGATCGTTCTGGTTGCCGCATTCAATATTGCCGGATCTCTGGTCATGATGGTCATGGAAAAACGAAAGGATATCGCCATCCTAAAAGCCATGGGGGCAACGGCCAAGTCCATCGGCCGCATCTTTGTCATCAAAGGCCTGATGATCGGCCTGGTGGGCACGGTGCTGGGAACATCCGCAGGGTTGATGTTGTGCACCCTATTAAAGCGCTACGCCTTCATTCAGCTTCCGGCAGACGTATACTATATCAATACACTGCCTGTTAACATGAAGATATCGGACGTCCTGTTGATTGCAGTGTGTGCACTGATCATCTGCTTTGCGGCAACCCTTTATCCGGCCCGTCAGGCAGCCGGCATCGATCCGGTCGAGGCCATCCGTCATGGATAACAACAACGGAGGGACTAAACGGGTGGAAATAAGCGACCAACACCCCCTCGGAACGCCTTTGATTCAGGCGTCCGGAATCAGCAAAATCTACAACCACAGCGGGGCCCGTATCGTGGTTCTCAACCGGTTGGCATTCAACCTTGGCCTCGGGGAAACGATAGGTATCGTAGGGGCTTCGGGCATCGGCAAATCCACCCTCCTTCACGTTCTGGGTACCTTGGACAGACCGGATGACGGCATCCTGGAATATTCGGGCAAAGATGTACTGGTGTTGGATGATAGCCGGCTGGCCCGTTTTCGTAACCGGTCTATTGGTTTCGTATTTCAGTTTCACCACCTCCTTCCCGAATTCTCGGCATTGGAGAACGCCATGATGCCGGCGTTGATCGGCGGCGTGGGGAAAAAAACGGCAACGCAGGCTGCCGAAGCGATCCTGGTTCGAGTGGGCCTGAAAGATCGGTTGACCCATCGGGCCAGTGAATTATCCGGCGGGGAGCAGCAACGTGTGGCCCTGGCCCGCGCGCTGGTGCTGCGGCCGGCCGTTCTTCTGGCAGATGAGCCGACAGGCAATCTGGATCGAAAAAACAGTGACCATATCCACAGCCTGCTGATGGAGTTGAACCAGGAAATGGGAATGGCACTGGTCGTGGTCACCCATAACATGGAGTTGGCGGCTTTGGTATCCCGGCGGGTAACCATCGCCAACGGAGCGCTGCAAGAATTTCAATAAATTTTTAAAGGTCGTTGATCCTCGGCACACGAGAAGCGACGACATTGAAATTCGACCTTGTGGCTGCCAATGAAAAACCGCTTTTTAGACACCAACCGATGTTGATACGACTAAAATGGTGCTGAGACCGCAATTAATCAGGGGGATTCGATGTTGAGGCGATATTTTCCAGTGCTGTTTTTTTCCCTTTTTCTCGTCACCCGTACCGCTGCTGCCGTTGAAACCGTTCATGTGTTGGTGTTGCCTTTTGAAATTCATGCCAGCCAGAGCCTTTCCTACCTGGCCGAAGACATTCCAAAAGTCATTAAGGAGCACCTGCAGACAGAAGGTGCCGTTCCTGTTGAGACGGACCAAGCACAAACCGCCGCCGCTTTGGACGTCACCTCCGATGTAGAAACCCTGAAACAATTTGGCCTGAACGCCGGTGCAGACAGTGTGATCTGGGGAAGCATGACGCGTATCGGCAACGACATCAGCCTTGACATCAACATGGTGGAAACGGTGGGCACCAAGCCGGTGTTGTCAATCTATGAGTCAGGCTCGGGCATGGAAAACCTGAGGGCTGTTTCCAAAAAAGCGGCGGAAAAACTGGCCAGACAATTGTTTCGCCGGGAACTCATTACGGGCATTCGGGTCACTGGGAATGCCCGGATCGAAGCAGATGCGATCGAGCGGGTGATCCGGGTAAAAGCAGGCGACGTACTGCGTGCCGGTGAACTTTCCAAGGACTTGAAAAATATATATAAAATGGGTTATTTTGAGGATATCCGCGTTGAAGCTGAAGAGCGCGAAGGCGGGAAATTGGTCGTTTTTCACGTCAAGGAGAAGCCGACCATTCGAAAAATATCGTTCAGCGGGAACCATGTTTTCAAGGATAAGAAGCTTCGGGAGAACTTAAGCATCAGCACGGGTTCCATTTTAAACATTTTCACGATCAAGTCCAACATCGAACAGCTCCAGGCCATGTATAAGGAGAAAAACTACCACAATATAAAAATCAGCTACACGGCACACGACCAAGACAACAACCAGGCGGATATTGAATTTGTTTTCGAGGAAGGCGAAAAGATCAGAATTAAAGAAATCACCTTCCAGGGGAACCGCACCTTCCCGGACAAAAAGTTGAAAAAGCTCATCGCCACATCGGAAAAGGGTTTTTTCTCTTGGATCACTTCTTCCGGAGAATTGAATCGAGAAGATCTGGGTCAAGATGCTGCCCGCCTCATGGCGTATTATCAAACGCAGGGGTTTATTCGTGCCAAAGTCGCCGATCCGGTGGTCGACTTCGAGGACAAATGGATATTTATCACCTTTAAAATCGAAGAGGGCGAGCGGTTCAAAGTGGGCACCATTGACATGGATGGAGACCTGATCCTGCCCAGGGCGCGGTTGATGCCCGGACTTCAGATTTACAAAGAGCCATTCTTCAACCGGGAAACCGTCCGAAGCGATGTCCTTTGGCTGACCGATCTCTATGCGAATGCAGGTTTTGCCTACGCTGAGATTTCCCCATTGACCAAGGAAGATTCCGAGAACCTTTTGGTGGATATCACCTACTCCGCCCAAAAACGGGATAAGGTCTATTTTGAAAACATCGAGATCTCCGGCAACACCCGCACCCGGGACAAAGTCATTCGCCGGGAGCTTCGCATATACGAACAGGAGCTGTACAGCGGGAGCCGTCTCAAGCGAAGTGTGCGCAATCTCACCCGCCTTGATTTTTTTGAGGACATTAAAGTAGATACACCCAAAGGCAGTGCTGACGACAAGATGAATGTGAAAATCAACGTCATGGAAAAGCCCACAGGCACCTTCACCTTCGGCGCGGGGTACAGCACGGTGGACGATTTCTTCGTGACCGGCTCCGTCTCCCAGAGAAACCTTTTCGGTCGCGGGCAGATTCTCAAGCTGAGCGGTCAAGTCGGCGGTGTTTCGGATTTGTACAACCTGAGCTTCACCGAGCCGTGGATGTTTGATATTCCATTGTCCGGCTCAATCAGCGTCTACCGCACCAGACGTGACTATGACACCTACGACAAGACCAGCATGGGTGGCGGACTGGGCGTCAGTTACCCCATTTTTGATTATACCCGTGCCTCCCTCTCCTATCGATATGATGTAACGGACATCTCCGAAATCACAGATGATGCCTCAGATAATATCAAGGAACTGGAGGGAAAAAACGCAACCAGCGCCGTCACCACGGCGTTAAGCTATGATTCAAGAGACCGTGCCTTCAATACCAGGCAGGGTCAGGATCACAGCCTCTCTTACACGTATGCGGGATTAGGCGGTGATATCGGTTTTAACAAAGTCGTGGGTGAACTGGGCTGGCACATCCCGATTTACAAAGGGTTGGGCACTTTTCTTCACGGAAAATCCGGCTATGTGAATGAACTGGACGGTTACCTCCTGCCGGATTATGAAAAATTCTATTTGGGCGGCATGAATTCCATCCGAGGCTTCGGTTTTCAGGACATCAATATCAAAACCGTGAACAGTGCCGGTCAAATAACAGAGGAAGGCGGAGAATCGTTTGTCCAGTTCAATTTTGAACTCACCTATCCAATATTTGAAGATCTGGGCATTGTCGGTGTTGTTTTCTATGATACCGGCAATGTTTTTGGACCCGACGATTCAATCGATTTGGGTACGCTGCGCCAGGCTGCCGGGTACGGCATTCGATGGTATTCGCCCATCGGACCGATTCGCATAGAAGGCGGCCATATTTTGGATCCCAAGGAAGAGAATGGAGAAGATTCCAGTGTCAATTGGGAATTTTCCATGGGCGGGGCATTCTAAATGCGAAGACCATTTTAAATCGTTTGGAGCAACCATTCCCAACAAACATTTGTTAAAAACCGATCTAAAATGTTATACATTACGGCAAAATTCACATTGAAGAGGCGGAAAGGGGAATTTATGCGAGCTGCAAGTAAATGGATAATCCTGATGGTCTCGGCATTTTTATTTGTTGGGGGAACAGGCTTTTGTGCGGATGTGGCAAAAATAGGCGTGGTAGAGTTCCAGCGATTATTTGAAAATTCAGACGCCGGAAAAGATATAAAAGCAGAAATCACCACGCAAGGTAAAAAGATGGAGGCCGAACTCAAGGAAAAGGGCGCTGAAATCGAAGAAATCAAAAAGCGCATAGAGCGAGAAGCCCTTGTGATGAGCAAGGAAATGCGCGAAGAGAAAGAACGTGAGTTCAGAATCAAGGTCAATGATATCAAAACCCTGCAGAAAAAATATGAGGTGGAGTTGCAGGGCGTTCAGAAAAAATTGATGGGCGGACTGCAATCTGAAACGCTGGAGATTATCGATGAGATCGGTAAATCAGGGGGATACCTGTTGATTATGGACAAACGTGGGGTGCTCTATTCACCAACCACAATCGATATTACCGATGAAGTCATTAAACAATACAATGTCCAGTACGCCAAGAACAAAAAAAAGTAAGCATAGGTATCGACAGTGCCCACTGAATACTCTCTTCAAGATATTGCCGAGGCGGCCAATGGTGAAGCCGTCGGCCAAAAAGAGAAAAGAATTAGCGGTGTCGCGCCCTTTGAAACAGCAGATTCAAATCAAATCACCTTCGCAGGCAGCGTCAATTATTTAAAGCGCATCGACGACACGCGGGCCGGGGCCGTTTTCGTCCCCACGGGGTTCAAGGCACCCGGGAAAAACCTGATCGGTGTAAGCAACCCCCAACTGGAATTTGCCAAGGTGGTGGCGTTATTCCATCCGACGGTTCCACCACCTTCGGGTATCAGTAAAAGGTCCGCCACTGGCAGTGACCTCCAAACAGGCGATGGGGTTTTTATTGGTGCGTTCGCAACCGTTGGCAACCACGTGACGATTGGATCTGATTCGATCATTCATAATGGCGTTTTTATCGGGAACGGGGTGAGCATCGGAGATAAGGTGGTGATTCATCCCAATGTAACCATTATGAACGGTTGCCGGATCGGAAACCGGGTGACGATTCATCCGGGTACGGTAATCGGCAGTGATGGTTATGGTTTTGTTCCTGATAGCGGACGCTACCACAAAATCCCACAGATTGGCATCGTTCAGATTGATGATGATGTTGAAATCGGTGCTTGTAACACCATCGATCGGGCGACCTTCGGCCGGACGTGGATTCAGCGCGGGGTTAAAACAGACAATCTGGTCCATATCGCTCACAACGTGGTTGTTGGTGAAGACAGCGTAATTGTGGCCCAGGTCGGCATTGCCGGCAGTACCAAGATCGGCCATCACGCCATTATTGCCGGCCAGGCAGGTATTTCCGGCCACCTGACCCTTGGCAGCCATGTCACCGTGGGTCCAATGACCGGGGTAGGCAGACCTATCTCAGACGGAGAAGTCGTCTCATCCGGCTCTCCATCGATGCCCCACCGAACTTGGCTGAGGGTTCAACGCATCATTCCCGCTTTACCGGAGATGAAGAAAAAAATAGCTGCTCTGGAAAAGCAACTCGCCGACCTGGAAAAACGCATTGATGCGCCTTGAAGCAACGCGGAGACCACATATGGAAACAGTATTTGACATCAAATCGATCATGCAGAAACTCCCCCACCGGTATCCTTTTTTACTGGTGGACCGAGTGATTGAGTTCGTCAAAGACGAGAGGATTGTCGCCCTGAAAAATGTAACGATCAACGAACCTTTCTTTCAGGGGCATTTCCCCGACACGCCGATCATGCCCGGTGTTCTGATTGTCGAAGCCATGGGACAAGCCGGCGGTGTTCTGGTCACCCAATCGCTTCCGCCGGAAAAACAAGGCAAGCTCATCTATTTTATGGGATTTGACGATGTGCGGTTCAGAAAACCGGTCGTGCCCGGTGATCAGTTGATTCTTGAACTGGAAATGTTGAAATTGAGATCCAAGGTCGTAAAAATGGCAGGCGTTGCCAAGGTCGACGGGAAAATTGTCGCCGAAGCAAAATTGATGGCCGCCTATGGAGACTAATATGATTCATCAAACTGCAATCGTCAGTCCCGATGCAACTATCGGAGAGGGCGTCAATATCGGCGCTTTTTCAATTATCGGGGGAGATGTCACAATCGGCAATGGAACATGGATCGGCCCCCACGTGGTCATTGACCCCCACGTGATCATCGGCCCCGGATGCCGGATATTTCAATTTGCCGCCATTGGCGCCATCCCCCAGGACCTGAAGTTCGGCGGGGAAAAGAGTTATGTAAAAATCGGACCTGACGTTACCATCAGGGAGTTTGTTACCATTCACCGCGGGACAGAATCGGGTGGTGGAATCACAGAGGTGGGCAAGAAATCTTTCTTGATGGCCTATACCCATATCGCCCACGACTGCCACGTCGGAGAGATGGTGGTGCTTGCCAACAACACCACATTGGCAGGCCACATCACCATCGGCAATCACGCCACTGTCGGGGGCTTGGTGGCCATCCACCAGTTCGTCAGAGTCGGCGATCATGCCTTTATCGGCGGCAAATCGGCCGTGGTCAAGGATGTACCGCCTTATGTCATTGCGGCCGGTGATCGGGCCATATTGCATGGCCTCAACCGCGTTGGCCTCAAACGCTACGGTTTTTCTGAACAATCGCTGGCCGCGTTGAAAAAGACCTACCGGATACTATTTCGATATGGGTTGACCATGAACGAAGCCATCGAGCGGGTGCACGCCGAAGTTGAAATGGTGCCTGAAGTTGAAACCTTCATTGGATTTATCAAAGCCTCCTCCAGAGGCGTGACCCGATAAATCCTAACCCGGACAAACCGGAAAAAAATTGCAAGCACCTAATTTAAAATAAATCACGATTGAATAACCACATCAGTGTAGACCCTTCCAATGGATGAAAAGATTGGACTCATAGCGGGGAGCGGCCAGTTCCCAATGCTTTTTTCCAGAGCCGCCATAGAAAAAGGGCTCTCCGTGTATACGGCGGCATACGTCAACGAAGCGGACCAGGCGCTCACCCAGCTATCAGAAAAGATTCAATGGCTGCACCTGGGTCAGGTCAAACGGCTCATCAAGTTCTTCAAGCAAAATGACGTCAACCGTGCAGTGATGTTAGGCGCCGTTCGCAAGACGCGGTTGTTCACCGATGTGAAGCCTGATATGAAGGCCATATCCATCATTGCGGGAATGCGACACACCCACGATGATGCAATTATGCGTGCCTTTGCGGATAGTCTTGAAAAAGAGGGTATAAAGATCGAGCCTTCAACCTTTCTCTTGCCCGAGTTACTGGCCACAAAAGGTGTCTGGACCAACAGAAAGCCCTCCCGGTCGGAAAAGAAAGACATCGCCATGGGCTTTTCC
Source organism: uncultured delta proteobacterium (assembly GCA_963705435.1). GTDB lineage: Bacteria > Desulfobacterota > Desulfobacteria > Desulfobacterales > Desulfosarcinaceae > Desulfosarcina. Next base: position 40,137 of record CAVPJR010000007.1, read on the forward strand.
ATCGCAAGGGAAATTGGCCGGTTGGACATCGGGCAAAGCGTGGTTGTGGGTGGTGGATCCATTCTCGCCGTTGAGGCGATCGATGGAACCGATGCCACGATCAAACGGGGTGGGCAGTTGGGCAAGGGCGAGGCAGTCTTGGTAAAAGTCTGCAAGCCGAATCAAGATTTTCGTTTCGATGTCCCCTCGGTAGGCATGAAAACAATTGAAATCATGAGCCATTCAAATGTTGGCGCCATCGCCATAGAAGCTGGTCGGACCGTAGTTTTTGATCGTGCGGAAATGATTCGCACGGCAAACGAAAACAATATTTCGATCATCTGTGTGTAGGGCATGACAATCGTCATGCTGTATGAAAGATCAACTTTAATCCAATGGAACCGCCAATGGGAAAGCTGCGCGTCGGGGTCGTCGGTGTGGGCTATTTGGGTAAATTCCACGCCCAAAAATACCACCATATGCCGGATGTGAATCTTGTCGGTGTGGTCGACACGGATGAGGTTCAAGGACAAAAAGTCGCCGATGAGAACGGCACCGCCTATTTTCAGGACCACCAATCGCTTTTCGGAAAGGTCGATGCGATTAGTATTGCTGCGCCGACGCCTGTCCATTATGCAATTGCAAAAGATTTCTTAAACCAGGATGTCGATGTCCTGATCGAAAAGCCGATAACCAGCGTTCTCAACGACGCAGATGAACTGATTCAGATTGCTGACACCAAGGGGTTGATCATCCAGGTGGGGCATCTGGAGCGTTTCAACCCGGCGGTTGTCCAACTGGAAGGCAAAATCACCCACCCCCGCTTCATCGAATCCCACCGCCTGAGCGTCTTTCAGGGACGCTGCACCGACGTAAGCGTGGTCCTTGATCTGATGATCCATGATATCGATTTAATCTTAAACCTGGTCCGTTCAGAGATTAAAACCGTCAATGCTGCCGGCATATCAGTAATCTCGGGAAATATTGATATCGCCAACGCTCGTCTGGAGTTTGTAAACGGGGCGGTTGCCAACGTAACGGCCAGCCGGATATCTGCCAAAAATGAGCGAAAACTCAGGCTTTTTCAAAAAGATGCCTACATTTCAATCGACTTTGCCAACCATAAAATCACCCTTGTCCATCCTGATTTGAGTCAGTCCGATGGCATCATTCCCGGCATGACAATCGAGGAACTGAAATTTGATAAAGGCGATGCACTGGATGATGAGATCAAGTCATTTGTGCAATCCGTTAAGCACCGTCGCCCCCCGTTAGTAACTGGCCAGATGGGGCGTGATGCCCTGAAAACCGCTCTGACGATCATGGCGCAAATTCAAGAAACCAGTCGGCACCTCATGTATTGATGGGAATCGTCTAATTCTATGCCTTTAACATGCATCATGATCATTGCCGGCGAGGCTTCGGGCGATATGCACGGAGCAAAACTGGCTCAGGCGATTAAAAACCTATCCAGGGACGCGTTCCTTTTCGGCGTTGGCGGCAAGGCCATGCAAAAGGAAGGCGTCAGACTCGTCGTGGATGCCGGAACGATTTCCGTTGTGGGAATCACGGAAGTGCTTTCCAAACTGCCGACGATTTATCGGGCCATGACAACCGTTAAAAAAGCCCTCAGCAGACGCAAACCGGATCTGCTGATATTAATCGATTTTCCGGACTTCAACTTTCATGTCGCTGCTGCCGCCAAAAAGCTCGGCATTCCGGTTTTGTATTATATCAGTCCCCAGATCTGGGCATGGCGCCAAAGCCGGGTCCATAAAATCAAACGGCTGGTCGACCACATGGCGGTGATCCTGCCATTCGAAGCGGCTTTTTACCGTAAACACCATGTGCCCGTTACCTTTGTGGGCCACCCCCTATTGGACAGCATCCTGCCCATGGTAGACCGCCAAGCTTCAACGACCCAGACAAAAATACCAACCATTGGCCTAGTTCCCGGATCAAGAGAAAAAGAGGTGTCGACGCTGCTTCCCGTTATGCTCGAAGCCGCTAGATTAATCAGACGGCAGCTGCCGGCGGTAAGGTTCGTTGTTTCGTGCTCCGAGTCCATAAAAGAGGACCTGGTGATGGACCTTGTCAGGCAACATGCGTCAAGGCTTGAAATAGAAACGATCAAGGGCTCGGTTGTTGACGTATTTAGACAGAGTCAAATGATAGTCGCGGCCTCCGGTACTGTCACATTGGAGGCCGCCCTTTACGGTATTCCAATGGTAATCGTTTATAAAGTATCACCATTGAGTTACTGGCTTGGGAAACGACTCATCAAAGTAAAGCATATTGGTATCGTCAACCTCATTGTCCAAAAGGAACTGCTGCCCGAGTTGATTCAGGACAAGGCATCACCCCAGACCATCGCAGAAACGGTAACCACCATGTTGAATGATCAGGAAAGGTTGAGGCAAATCCAAAAGGAACTGGTTGGCATTAGAGACCATCTCGGCGGGGCGGGTGCATCAGACCGGGTCGCGCGAATCGCATTGAGCCTGATCTGACCCCTTAATAAAAAGCGATACCCCTGACAACTGGCATCAGGGGTATCGTTGATCGTCGAAGCGTTGTTTTTCAGATGATTCCTAAAACCTGCCGTCACCCCTGCTGATGTTGTTTATTTTTTGAAATGCTGCGGCACAAGTCATACCCGCTGCCAGCAACGTCATTACCATCCATATGGCCGCGCTTGAGCGCATAGAATCAAGCCAGCCCAAATCTTGAATCCCGGCTGAAATAAAGCAGTGATTGTTACCACTACCACCAGCAGACACCCCGCCCGTTGACAGGCTGGCACTATCGGATGTCGTGGAATCCACATAAGCAAGTCCTGTGGGATCGACGATTACGCCATTTTCAACCCCGTCTTCATCGCCCATACCGCCATCTTCTAATATTAAGGTAACACTCTTTCTGTTTGGTGCAAAAACGGCATTCCCGTAAACTTCCCAGCCGGTGTCGGAGATGTATTTGTACAGCTGCGCATCTTTGGGGACCCGGACTGAGAAATGCAGTCTTACCGCAGCGGTTTTGACCCCATCGTCCAGATATAGCTTGAAACCAATCAGGCCGAATCCCATCTTCACCGATTGGTCGGGAATCATATCCGTGGCCAGTGATTTGACCGAAACCAGCGTGACATGATCAGAAATAGTTTCCACACCGACGATGGTTTGTCCCTCTACGGTGTTGACACTTATCATGCTCGCTTCAAGTAAATCCGCTATTCCGTTTTCATTGACATCCACCGATTCATCGACTTCCTGGGCGTCCGGGACACCGTTATAGTTCGGATCGCCCGCAGTATCGGCAGCAATGGTCGTAAAGGTGGAGGATTGAGACCAATCCGATTCACCATTACGGGCATCGATGAACTTTACCCGCCAGTAGTAAGCCGTATCTACATCGAGCACCATTTCGCCAACCGCGTATGCGGTAAGCTGGTTCTGACTGGTTTCATCCAAAACGAGCGTCGAAAAATTTGGTTCGGTACTGATCTGCCATTGAGACTTGAAATGGTCATCGTGGTCAGCGTCAACATACATCCCGGAGACAAGCACAGGCGTAAGATCAACACGGTCGACTTGAATGGCGCTTTCGATAACCGGTGCATCAGGTGCAATATTGGCCGGGTTGGTCGTTGGGTTGGTATCCGCCAGGTACTCTTCCCAATTGGTCGATCCATCATTATCCGCATCCAGTTCAGCATCGTTGATGAGCGGATTCAAACCGTAGGCAACTTCCCAGGCATCCGTCATTCCATCGTTGTCATCGTCCGGGTCTTGATTGTCACCTATTCCGTCGCCATCATTGTCAGCCGATTCATTGGGATCGTTGGGGAACCGGTCCAGAACATCAGGTACCAGGTCACCATCCACATCGGTGCTCGAAGACTTGAGCACGCTGACGGTCATATTCGAAGATGAGCTGCTTCCATCATCGTCGGTTACGGTCAGGCGGAATGTAAAGGTTTCGCCAGCGAGACCGACCACAGGCGCGGTGAAAGATGCCTGACTGGTCGAAGCACCATTAATGGATACGCCAGTTCCACCGATCTGCGCCCATTGATATCCGGCAATCGCCCCGTCAGTGTCACTCGAGGCCGAGCCATCCAGGCTTACCGTTGCACCTTCATCGACAACTTGATTCTGTCCAGCAACAGCCGTGGGGGCCTGGTTAGGCACAACGGCGGCGGGGGTGTATGAAACCTCTTCGGAGTCGGCACTTTCCAGTAAACCATCAAATGCGCGAACGACGAAATGATAGGTAACCCCTTCATTGAGCCCGGTCAATGTGCAGGTTGTATCGGCAGTCTGCTTGAGGGGCTGATCGTAGCGGTAACTCTGGGCGCCTTCCCGGTAGAAAACCCGGTAACCCTCCGGAGCCGGGACGTTGGCATCCCACCGCAGGGTTACATTCGCACTGTGTGCAACCGTCACGATGCCTGCAATGATAGCGATGGAAGCGAAAAAAGCCTTCAGATAGGATCGGGTGGATAGTTTCATATTGCATCTCCCAAATTGTTATGTGCCGTGCGACCAACAGCCAATTTGAGAGATGCTGTGTTCGCTCGGCAACCCTGCCGCCATTTCCAGATTTTCTGGTGTTAGGCCGTTGGCTTTGCGTCACACCCTTTCGGATGTTTTGCCTTTATCGAGCTGATTACTTTTCAAATAACGCTGACTATCTTTTTAGCACAAACCGTACCATATGTTTATGCACACCCACACGAAAATATAAAAATCATCGTCCAGGTGGATCTTATTGAAATTAAATATATTTTAATCTTCTTTTTCTTTTGCTGTCATCGGTTCTGGTTTTATAAGCACGCATAACGAATGAGGTGTTTTAATTAATGCACATATCATAGACGATGACGATACATTATTGTACAAAGCAACTTAACAATACTGTATCTTATTAATTTTATATAAGTTTCAATCGGATTAGCCTATCGACACATTCTGCAAGCAGACTGAAACATGTGTGTAGCGTGCAATACCGTTCCACGAATGAGATGGGGTCAAAGGGTGGTATCGATGGGGCGTTGGATCGTTGGATGATAATTCAGCAGCTATAAGGTGGGATCGGCCGGTTTGAAATATAAGGTAAAGATACTGCCCTGGCCAGGCTTGCTTTGCACATCCATTCGGCAGTCATAGGTATCCAGAATTCGATATACGATGGAAAGACCAAGGCCGGTGCCATTGGGTTTGGTCGTGAAAAAGGGGTTGAAGATGGTTTTTATCGTTTGCTCATCCATTCCGCATCCGTCATCAGCAATCGAAACCATGATCCGTTCGCTCTTATGCTTCTGTACGATTATCTTTATTCTGCCTTCATTTTCAATTGATTCGGCGCCATTCAGTAATAGATTCCAGATTACCTGACGGAACTGAAGCGGATCAATCTCGATATACGCATCTGAGATGATGTCTAAATCCACCTTAACACGCAGACCAATTGATCCGTCTTTCTCAAAGAGGGTTACCATTTCAGCCATGGCATCTCTCAAATTCACACATTCGGCCTGGCCGGCAGCGGGCCTGGCAAAAGTAAGGAAATTGTTGACCAAGCTGCTTAATCGGTCCGTTTCTCTGAGAACAATCTGCACCAATCGCATATTGTCCGGGTTGTTTTCCATTTCACCCTTAAGGATCTGTATGGCCCCGGATAAGGAAGCCAGCGGGTTTTTGATTTCATGGGCCAGACCGGCGGCCATTTCACCGATCTGCGCCAGGTTTTGAACCCTGCCAAGATGGGCCTCCATAGCCACCAGTTCAGCCTTGGATTGTCGTTCCTGATCAGAAAGATAACCACTTAGAAAGGCAACTGAAAAGCATGCAGCCGTCATGATGATGCATTTTTGAAAAACTTGAATCCCCGTTATTGCAGAGCCAATAAGGCTGCCACCATAGCCAAAAGGATCAATGGTTCCATTTAATTCCAGAACCAGCAGTATGGCAAACTGGAAGCTGCAGAAGACTGCTACCAGGAGGCTGCCCCGTTTAAAAACAAACACACTGGAATAGATTACAACCACGAGGTATAAAAATGAAAAAACACTGGAATAGCCACCCGTCACAAAAATGATCAGGGTAATGCACAAGGTGTCGATAGTGATCTGGCCGTAAATGACAATGAATTGGTATCGTTTGACGAGCGGTACCAGAGCGCCGTATATGGCAGACATAAATACAATCGCTCCGGCCAGACCGTATAGTATAGCAATCGGTGCTTCCTGGGGATCAAACTGGTTGCTAACCTGATAGGCAAGGGTTGACCCAAGCAGCAATAGTGCGAAAAGGAACCGGATTGACATCAACCAATTGAGTTTGCGGTTGAATGTCTCTCTATCGAGTTGGTAATTTGGCAAGAATTCAGTCAAACCAACACAGCAGCGATTAAGCCACATTGGAACCAATCAGAGGTTTAAAGGGCGCCAGCCATTTTAAAGATAGGCATATACATGGCAACAACCAGCGTGCCAATCACCACACCCAAAAAAACAAGCATGAACGGTTCGATCAACGACGTCAGATTGTCGACCGCCTGGTCAACCTCTTCTTCGTAAAAATCCGCAATCTTCTCGAGCATGGCGTCAAGGGCGCCAGTGGATTCACCAACTGAGATCATCTGGCATACCATGGCTGGAAACACCCCGCTTTCGGCCAGTGGATCCGCCATGGTTCGGCCTTCGGCGATTCCGCTGCGAACCGTATAGATTGCCTGCTCAACGGTTTTGTTTCCCGATGTTTTGGCGACGATGTCCAACGCTTCCAGGATCGCCACGCCACTGGACAACATGGTTCCCATGGTGCGGGTGAACTTGGCAACGGCCACTTTGCGAATCAGCAAGCCGAAGACCGGCAGTTTAAGCATCGTTGCATCGACCAATTTTCGGCCTTTTTCTGTTTGGTAATATTTTTTGAATGCGAAGATAAAAATGATAAGACCAATCACAATCCAGTGGATCTTCGATTTCACGAACTCACTCGTGGCAACGACAATCTGCGTGATTGGAGGAAGCGAGCCCCCCATATCGGCAAACATTTCCTGGAATACGGGAATGACAAACACCAGAATGACCGCAACAACAGCAACCGCGATAATCATGGTCACAATCGGGTAGGTCATGGCGCCTTTGACCTGACTCTTCAGTTTCGCCGCCTTCTCCATGTAGGCGGACAACCGCCTTAAGATCGTATCGAGAATACCACCGGCCTCGCCGGCAGACACCATATTCACAAACAGATCATCAAACTGCTTGGGATATTTTTTTAAAGAATCCGCTAAGGTTGAACCGCTTTCGACCTGTTCCTTGATATTCTTCAGCATCTTCTTGAATGTAGCATTTTCCTGTTGCGAATGCAGTATGTCCATGCACTGAATGATGGGAAGTCCTGCATCGATCATCGTCGAAAACTGACGACAGAACAGGATGACGTCTCTTTGGGTTACGTTGGGCTGTAGAAAAGCAACATTTTCGAAAAGATCCTTCGGTTTCTTCTTGATTTTGGTTGGGGTTATACGGAGTCTGTTAAGATTGGATCGAATCACATCCTCACTGGATGCTTCCATCTCACCTTTTTGAACGATATTGTTCCTGTTCTTTCCTTCCCATAAATAAATCGGCATAACATCCCCCTGTATCCTAAAATGAGCCGCTGCCGCTGTCTGTAGAATTAAAATCGATAAAATTTTTAAAAATTAAATATTGTTAAGAAGCCATGTAAAAAACGGCCTCGATCCATTGGTTTCATGATCAATGGGTTGGAAGCGACCAATTGATCCAGAACCGGTTGCAGCGTTTCAACATCTACCCCCATGATCTGTGACCCATCCTGAACGGTATAAGGTCGTCTGCGAATCGTTGAAACCAGACGCGCATCAGATCACTATGCCGCATTGCCCCTGTGGCGGCCTGGGTTGATAATTGACGATTTCGGCACTTTTCAGAAAATCTGAAATATTTTTCAGCTGTTTGAGTCAAATTGGGTCGACCCAGTCTTCCGTAGCCGGCCGGTCAAGGGTATTCAACAAGAGGCCATCGGCATCAATGTGTTCAAAATGGGCTCACGTCACCGATCCCGCCATCCAGGGAGGGTTCTCCAGAACCGGAAAAGGTGATATAATTACTTTTCTCATTTTGCGAAAATTTCAATTGCCACTTGGCTACCATATAATGCTTTAAACAACAATATCTTATTTAGTTTCAGGGTATTGATGGCATTTGGGTCGATCATTCAATACCCTTGTGAATGCGTTGGCATACTTGCAAAAATGGAACCAACAGCGTACTATTCTCGCGTTTTAATAATTTAGAAAGGCTGACATCTTTTTGGTTATGACTGGTAAAATCAACCCGGGAAGGCGATCGCTGACCATCATCACCAGCCATGTGAATGCGGATTTCGATGCCATGGCCTCGATGCTTGCCGCCCAGAAGCTTTACCCTGATGCATTGGTGGTATTCCCCGGATCCCAGGAAAAGAATCTGAGGAATTTTTTCATTCAATCCATGGTCTATCTTTTCAACATCGCAGAGCTGGGGAAAATCGACTTCTCAGCGGTTACCAGGCTGGTTTTGGTTGACACCCGGCGAAAAAATCGGATTGGCGATCTGCGACGTGTCTTAGACAACCCCGAACTGGAAATCCATATTTATGACCACCATCCCAAACACGACGATGATATTCCCGCGGATCAAGAATATCATAGGTTGACCGGCGCCACGGTAACCATCCTGTCGGACATTCTCCGTGAGAAGAACATCCCCATCACACCGGAAGAGGCCACCATCATGTGCCTGGGAATCTACGAAGACACCGGATCATTTTCTTTTCCCTCGACGACGGAGCATGACTTCAAGGCGGCTGCATATCTGCTTTCAAGGGGCGCCAACCTCAACGTTATTTCAAGCATGATCACCCGGGAGTTCAATCCTGAACAAATTGGGTTGCTCAACGATATGATTCAAGCCTCCAGGCGCTATGTGATCAAAGGGGTGGATCTCGTATTGACCAGTGTGACCACCGACGACTATTTCCCCGACTTTTCATTTCTTGTCCAGAAAATGGCCAAAATGGAGAACATCGACGCCATTTTTGCCCTGGGGCAGATGGAAAACAAAGTCTACGTCGTGGCAAGAAGCCGAACGGATGATGTCGACGTCGGTGATATTTTGGACCACATCGGAGGGGGGGGGCACCCGTCAGCCGCCTCGGCAACCGTCAAGGGAAAAACCATCGCGCAGACTGAGCAGCTGCTTTTCGAGGCCCTTTACGCGAAGATCAACCCCAGACGTTTGGCCCGGAATCTGATGTCTTCACCGGCCATCATGGCCGGTGAGGAGACCACCTGCAAGGAGGCCAAGGCCCTGCTGACCCGCTACAACATCAATGCCCTGCTGGTTGTCGGAAACAGCGCCAACACACCGGGTTTCAGCGGTTGCATCACCCGGCAGGTCATCGAAAAAGCCTTGTTTCATCACCTCGGGACGATTCCGATCCGCGAATACATGAGCACCGAGATATCTCACGTGCATCCGGATGCAGATGTCGTTGAAATCCAGGACAAGATCATCGGGAACAAACAACGAATTCTGCCAGTCGTGGAGGATGGCCGGGTGGTTGGGGTGATCACCCGCACAGATCTGCTCAACACGCTGGTCCAGCAGAATCGGCCCGCAAACCAGGAATTTTCAGCATTGGACGACAAGTCCAGCAACAAACGCTCGCGAATGGTGAACAATTTCTTGCGCGAACGCCTTCCCAAACACATGATGAAAATCCTTGTCCAACTGGGTGAAACCGCCAGTCAGTTGAACTGCAACGCCTACGTGGTAGGCGGGTTTGTTCGGGATCTGTTCTTGTACAGAAAAAATGAAGATATCGATGTGGTCATCGAAGGCAACGGAATCGATTTTGCCAAGACATTCGCCCAGGAATTTGGGGCAAGAACCCACACACACCAGAAATTTGGTACCGCCGTCATTATATTTCCCGACGGCTTTAAAATCGATATCGCCTCTGCGCGCATGGAATATTACCAATTTCCGGCATCACTGCCCGTAATTGAAATGAGCTCCATCAAGATGGACATGTTTCGCAGGGATTTCACCATTAATACACTGGCCATTCAGCTCAACCCGGGGAAATTCGGCAGACTCATCGATTTCTTCTCTGCCCAGAAGGATATCAAGGATAAAGCCCTGAGAGTGCTGCACAACCTGAGCTTTGTCGAAGATCCAACGCGGGTATTCAGAGCCCTGCGGTTCGAGCAGCGATTTGGTTTCACTATCGGAAAACTCACTTCAAGCCTTATCGACAATGCCGTAAAAATGGATTTTTTCAAGCGCCTTTCCGGCAAACGGGTGTATGCGGAGCTCAAGTTGATTCTGAAGGAAGAGAACCCCGCACCGACTATTTTAAGGCTAATGGACTACGATCTGTTGAAGGTGATTCATCCGGGTATTAAGTTAGAAAGTGATTTGAAGCACCTGCTAGACACCACCAAGAAAGTGACTGACTGGCACGACCTGCTCTTCATCGATGAACCCTATGAACGGTGGGCCGTTTTCTTGATGGCGTTGATTCGCCACTGCGATTTGCAAACCACGCATGAAATATGTGAGCACCTGACCATCGCGCCGCGTTATGCCAAGATGTTTGGAGAATACCGCATCCATGCGGAGAAACAACTCACTCGACTGGAATGGCATAAACGCATTAAAAACGCGGACGTATTTAACCTGCTCAAAGCCTTCAAGACGGAAGTGATCCTGTATATGATGGTTTGCACCGGTTCCGAGATCGCCAAGAAAAGAATATCGCTCTACCATACCCGGCTGCGCAATGTGTCCACGACCATATCCGGAAAAGATCTTTTGGACATGGGCCTCGCGTCAGGCCCCGTATTCAGCAAAATGCTTCAGGCCGTCCTGGAAGCCAAACTCAACGGGCTGGTCAAAACCCGGGAGGATGAGCTTGACTTCATCAGGAAAAACATATCTCGGTTAACGGGTCGAGGGTTGTAAGCCTGCCTCCTTTTTTTCTTGATTGCAAACCGCCTTCTGTTTAGTATACCGGGTTTGAACAATAAACGGCGGCCGCATGCACTCGGCAAACCCGCAGCAGCCAAACCATCGATCAGGAGATGTTTTCATGCGTTCCAAGAAACGGATTTTAAGCGGTATGCGGCCCACCGGCCCGCTTCATCTGGGCAATCTGCACGGCGCCCTGAACAACTGGGTCGGCATGCAGGACAAGTACGACTGTTTTTTCTTTATTGCCGACTGGCATGCCCTGACCAGCGACTACGAAAACCCCGGCGCCATCACCGGATACGTGAAGGAAATGATGATCGATTGGCTCAGTGCCGGTCTCGATCCGGAAAAAAGTACCCTCTTCGTTCAATCGCTGGTTCCGGAACATGCCGAACTGTTCCTGTTTCTCTCCATGATCACGCCGGTGCCATGGCTGGAAAGAAACCCCACCTACAAGGACCAGATCGTCCAGATCGAAAACAAGGACCTTTCCACCTTCGGATTTCTCGGATACCCGGTCCTCCAGGCGGCGGATATCATCATGTACAAGGCCAACGGGGTGCCGGTGGGCGTTGACCAGGTCCCCCACGTGGAAATTACCCGGGAAATTGCCCGGCGGTTCAATTATCTGTACGGCGACGTATTCCCGGAACCGGAGGCGATCCTGACCCAAACATCCAAGATTTTAGGCCTGGACCGGCGTAAGATGAGCAAGTCCTACAACAATGCCATCTACCTTTCCGATACGCCGGATGAAATCGAGAAAAAAGTGTCCCAGATGATCACCGACCCCCAGCGTATGCGCCGATCCGATCCGGGCAACCCGGACGTCTGCAATGTGTTCGAATTTCACAAAATCTATTCGGACCGGAAAACGTGGGAGGCCATCGACCCGCAGTGCCGGAACGCGGAGATCGGATGTGTCGCGTGCAAACAAATCATGGCCAAGAACCTGATCCAAGCCATGGAGCCCCTCCACGAACGGCGGGCGCACTTTAAGGCTAAGCCCGAACGGGTCAAAGAGATCATCGCCCTCGGCAGCCAAAAAGCCCGCGTGGTGGCCAGGGAGACGATGGCTCAGGTGAGGGCGGCCATAAGGATCAAAGATTAATCGTGTCCGTTCAGAAACGGCATCTTGGGGTTCATATCTGCGTTCTCGGGTGACTGGAATCCTCGACGTAGCGCTGCTACGACTCCGGGTCCATTCACCCTGCGGCCTTGATCTGAGCCCCAATCCACCATTTCTGAACGGACACTGATTAGCAAATTTTCCTGGGCACAACCCTTTTTGGGGGCTTTTGGTGCCTTGCATAAAGCATTTCAGCATATGCCGGCGAATCGAACGCTAAGGGCAGCATAAAACAAATAAAAAGCGTAACCCACCCATGTCGATGATAATGGAAAACTTGACGGACGCCGACCCCGATGATGCAGGAGACGATCTTTACCGGGTCAGGCTCCAGGATATTTTCGAAGGCCCCATGGACCTGCTGGTTCATCTGATCAAGAAAGCGGAAGTGGACATTTACGACATCCCCATTGCACAGATCACCGCGCAGTACCTTGAGTATCTGGAATGGATGCAGCAGATGAACATCGACTTCGCCGGCGATTTTGTGCTGATGGCATCAACCCTGACCCATATCAAATCCAGGATGCTGCTGCCGCCGCAGGCGGGTGAGGAAGAGGAAGAGGATCCCCGGCTGGAGATCACCCGGCCCCTGCTGGAGTACCTTCGGATCAAATCGGCCGCCGAGCAGCTGGCGGAGCGCAATCTGCTGGGGGATAAAACCTTTACCCGGAAGCCGGATGTCGACCTCCTGGACGGTGTGGAAGATGATCAGGTGATCCGCATCGGCCTGTTCGAACTGATCGATGCGTTTCAGAACATTCTGGACAAGGTGTCGCCGGATCATCGCGTCGACCTGACCAGAGACCGGGTCTCGGTCCAGGAACGCATTGCCCAGTTGACCGAAATGCTGGAAGCCCAGGAATCCATGACCTTTGACGAACTGTTCGCCGATGACCACCAGCGGTCCGACATCATCGTCACCTTCCTGGCCATTCTGGAAATGGCCAAGCTCAGCCTGATCCGCATTGCCCAGCATGTGCCCACGGGGATTATTCGGATATTCTATCAATAAGGCATTATGACTGACGACCTGAAATACATCATCGAAAGCCTGCTCTTCGTCTCGGAAACGCCGCTGACGATGGACCACCTCAAGGGCATTATCGAGGGCGAAGAGACCGCCGCGATCCGCACTGCCCTCGATGAACTGATCGCAGCGTACGAGCAGCGCGACGGCGGCTTCGTGCTCAAGCAGGTTGCCGGCGGCTACCAGTTCCGCACCCAGGGCCGTTACAACGAATGGATCAAGCGAATGATCAAACCCAACGCCCCCCGCCTGAGCAGGGCCGCTTTGGAAACCCTGGCGATCATCGCCTACAACCAGCCCATCATCCGCAGCGACATCGAGCACATCCGCGGTGTAGACAGCGGCGGCGTCCTGCGCATGCTCATGGAGCGCAAACTGATCCGCGTTCTGGGGAGAAAGGAAATGCCCGGCCGCCCCCTGATCTATGCCACCACCAAACACTTTCTCGAGGTGTTTGAATTGAAAGATCTAAAGGACCTGCCCACTCCCAAAGAAATCGAAGAGCTCAGCCGATCGCGGCTCGAAGAAAATTCGGATGCCTACGATCAAGTTGAAGACCATCCGCCGGCGTCCCACATTCCTGTCGACGTCACGGAAGCCGACAACCTTGCCGACAATCAGGATTAGGATCTGATCGCATACGGATGCGCATGCATCGCAAGCAGATTTAGGATAGGCACAGCTGCGCCATATACCACCTAGCATTGCGTGAATTGCGCCACAACCGGTCGTTTTCTGAACGTATAGCAGGTTAACGACCTGAAAGGCCTATTTCCATTATTATCAATGCATATGGATAATGCTAAACGTCCACCACATGACCCGCCTGCGCAGGGACGACACAATTTCGAACCCTTAACGAGTCAATCAATTATGAAATAAAGGTTACAATGCAAACGGATACCCCATCATAATATGTAAACCATTCCACAATTTTAAATCTGACCGTTCGACAAGCAATATCGTTCTAAGCGTAACCTTTTGTTATTTATCTTATTATTTTTTAGTCATCACGGACTTCATTATTGGCAACTGTTTTGCTTTAACCTATCTCAAGGGAAGAGAAAGGATAGTGACCATGAAAATGCCAATTTTAGCATTCATGTTTGTTTTAATATTATTGGGTGGAATGCCTTCAAGCGCTGATGATGCCATGTCTGAGTTGGTTTCCGATTCAGGCGCCAAGGCGAGCCTTGTTGCGCTGAATGCCACCACCGTTGAAAGCGATGCGACGGCAACAACCATGTCCAATTCCGCCGCCATGATGCTGGTCGCAACCGGCCTGATCGGATTGGTGGGCGTAACCCGCAGAAAAAATTCATGAACTGAGTTTAGCGGTGAACCCGCTGATGTTGGATAAACCAAAAGGCAGGACGAACTTTCGTTCTGCCTTTTGGTTTTTATTGCCCTGAAAAAGGGTGACGAAATGACGCTATTTTCTCCCCCAACCAAAAAAATCGATAATTTGTCGGCAAGCTGTCCCCCCCGCTCAATGAAACGACTGGTGGCCGTCTGACTCACCCCAGCCGTTTGCCCACGAAGCCCCATCCAACCCAGCTTTTTGCAGATAATCGGTCAGACTGTGCGCCCGGAGACAGTGCGGATAACGTATAAATTCATCACCGTATAACATCCTGTAAAAAATGTTTGTGTCAGGGAACTCGCTATCGCTCGCACCCTGACTGACCTACACCTGATTTTACGATATTCAATGATATTTTTTATATATTGTGTAATTCATTTCATATCACCAAGCCTGATCAAACAGGGAATTACACCGCTATAATCGCAACCGATTGTTATCTTTTATATTTTTTTTTAATTTTTGCCGAATTGTAACATTGGCAATCTTTTTGCGGTGTTCTAAGTAAAAAGGAAAAAGGATCGTGGGCATGACGAAGCCATTTTTAATACTTTTTATCGTTTTTTTATTACTGGGCGGGGTGTCCTCAAGCGACGATGATTCCATGTCGGAGTTGACTTCCGATTCAGGGTCCGCGGTGGGTCCTGTGTCGTCAAATGCCACAACCGCAACCAACGGTGCCACAGTGGCGCCTATCCCCGATACCGCCACCATGCTCCTGATCGCCACCGGCCTGATCGGATTGGTGGGCGTAACCCGAAGAAAAAATTCATGAACTGAGTTTGGCGGTGAACCCGCTGATGTTGGATAAACCGGAAGGCAGGACGAATGGTCGTTCGGCTTTTTGGCTTCAAAGGCATACTTATACGTGTATCCGCAAATTAAAATTCGAAATTTGAATATTAGAAACACAAACGTTTAATAAGTGCCGTCAAATCGATGGTATGGTCTCGAATTTAATCGGGTAAACCGAGGCCGTGGTGAATTGTCACCCCGGCTTTGGTTATTTCAGCCTGTACTCCCCGGACCATCAGTCCCCTCCATCCCCAACCATCAACCGTGAATTCCATTAAAGCGAACATCGATAGCCATTGATCGACTATTTCCATAATTTACCGGCAACATAGCCAATCCACCCCTCAAAATCAGTGCAACCACAACATACAGTATTGATTTTTTAAGCGATATCCATCATAAAGGGACTGAACAAAAAAAACAGAACGTCGAACATTGAACGCTGAACATCCAACGTCGAATGATGAGATCGCTGCGCTCCGTCCGATTGTAGAGTATCGTCAGAAATGCAAATCGACGATCGACTGGAATCCCTGTCAACAAATAACACGTTAACTTAATTCAGCATTTAGCTTCGTCCAGACCCCGATTTTCCAGGGGTATATCCATCATTGTCAAGGCAGCAGGATAGACTTGAAAAAATGATATCGAGGGAGTATTGGGCAGCACGATATCGCAGCGCAGCGGTTTTCGCTGTCCTGATTCAACGTTGGACGTTCGATGTTCGACGTTCAGTTTTTATGTTTAAGCATTGCTGTTGCCCAAGAAGTCCAAGCACGATCTTTATCAGGAGGTAGCCCCATTAAAACCGATCAACTCTTCAACGCCAACGGCACCAATCGGCGCGACTACAACGCCGCCTCGTTGGAGGTCCTCAGAGGCCTCGACCCGGTGCGCCGCCGGCCGGGCATGTACACCGACACCCAGCGGCCCAACCACATGGCCCAGGAGGTGATCGACAACAGCGTGGACGAGGCTATTGCCGGCTTCGCCAGCCGCATCGACGTGATTCTGCACGCGGACGGGTCCCTGAGCGCGGCCGACGACGGCCGCGGCATGCCCACGGACATCCACCCGGAGGAGGGCGTCACCGGCGTGGAGGTCATCCTGCTCAAACTGCACGCCGGGGCCAAGTTTTCCAACAAGGACTACCAGTTTTCCGGCGGTCTGCACGGCGTGGGCGTGTCGGTGGTCAACGCCCTCTCCTCACGCCTGGAAGTGGAGATCAAGCGTGACGGCCAAAAGCATTTCATCTGGTTTGCCGACGGCCGCAAGCAGCAGGACCTGGCGGTCACCGGCAGCGTTGGCCAGCGCAACACCGGCACCTTCATCCGCTTCTGGCCCAACCCGGCCTATTTCGACTCGGTACGGTTTTCCACGCGCCGCCTGCGGCACAACCTGCGGGCCAAAGCCGTCCTTTGCCCGGGCCTGACGGTGACGTTTACGGATGAAACCACCGGCGAAAAGGAGCAGTGGTTCTATGCGGACGGCCTCAAGGCCTATCTGGCCGACGGGCTGCAGGGATGTGAAACGATCCCCGACGAGCCCTTCGTGGGCAAACTGGACGGCGACGGCGAAGCCGTCTCCTGGGCAGTGGTGTGGCAGCCTGAAGGTGGCGAGACCATTACGGAAAGCTACGTCAACCTGATTCCCACCCCCCAGGGCGGCACCCATGTCAACGGCTTCCGCTCCGGGCTGCTGGCCGCCATCCGCGAGTTCTGCGAGTTTCGCAAGCTGATCCCCAGGGGCATCAAACTGGCCCCGGACGACATCTGGGAGCGCTGTTCCTACGTGCTCTCCACCAAGATGACCGATCCCCAGTTTTCCGGCCAGACCAAAGAGCGCCTCTCGTCGCGCCAGTGCGCCTCCTTTGTCAACGGCGTGATCAAGGACGCCTTCAGCCTGTGGCTGAACCACCACACCGAAGCCGGGGAACGCCTGGCGGAAATGGCCATCGAATGTGCCCGCAACCGCCTCAAGGCCGGAAAAAAGATCGAGCGCAAAAGGGTTACCGCCGGCCCGGCCCTGCCCGGCAAACTGGCCGACTGCGTCAGCCAGGACCCGGCCCAAAGCGAACTGTTTCTCGTGGAGGGTGACTCGGCGGGCGGATCGGCCAAGCAGGCCAGGGACCGGCAGACCCAGGCGGTCATGCCCCTGCGGGGCAAGATCCTCAACACCTGGGAAGTGGAATCGACCCAGATACTGGGGTCCAAGGAGGTTCACGACATTGCCGTGGCCATCGGCGTGGATCCGGGGTCGCAGAATATCAACGGGCTGCGCTACGGCAAAGTCTGTATTCTCGCCGATGCAGACTCAGACGGCCTGCACATCGCCACCCTGCTCTGCGCCCTGTTCCTGCAGCACTTCACCCCGCTGGTCAAATCCGGCCACATCTTTGTGGCCATGCCCCCGCTGTACCGCATCGACATGGCCAAAGCGGTGCACTATGCCCTGGATGAGGCCGAAAAGACCGCCATCATCCGCCGCATGGAGACCAAAAAGCCCACCGGCAAGATCAACGTTCAGCGCTTCAAGGGGCTGGGTGAAATGAATCCCATGCAGCTGCGGGAGACGACCATGGCCCCGGACACCCGCCGGCTGGTCCAGCTGACCGTGGATGAGGACGAAGCGGCCTTTGCGATCCTGGACATGCTGCTGGCCAAAAAAAGGGCCGGCGACCGCCGCCAGTGGATCGAGGAGAGCGGCGATCTGGCAGAGGTGGATTGAGCAAGGTGGATTCCAATCTCCTTTCTTCAAGATCTTACAGGTTTGGAATTTTTAGATTGGCTATTGTGATTTATTTGTCAATTGGTTTTTGGCTATTGTAATTTTTATTAATGTTCAACGAGAAATGATAAGATTTAACTAACTGAGAATATTTTAATTATGAACTTTCCGTCTCCAACCCCCGTCGAGGGTACCGAGCGCATGCCCCTGCAGCAGTTTTCGCGCCAGGCCTATCTCGACTACGCCATGTACGTAATCATGGATCGCGCCCTGCCCCACATCGGCGACGGGCTCAAACCGGTCCAGCGGCGAATCGTCTATGCCATGAGCGAGTTGGGCCTCAAAGCGTCGTCCAAGCACAAAAAGTCCGCCCGGACCGTTGGCGACGTGCTCGGCAAATTCCACCCCCACGGGGACACGGCCTGCTATGAAGCCATGGTGCTCATGGCCCAGCCCTTTTCCTACCGCTACCCGCTGGTCGACGGCCAGGGGAACTGGGGTGCGCCCGACGACCCCAAGTCCTTTGCCGCCATGCGCTATACCGAAGCCAGGCTTTCCGCCTATGCCGAGGTGCTGCTGTCTGAAATCAGCATGGGAACCGTGCAGTGGGTGCCCAATTTCGACGGCACACTGAAAGAGCCGCGGGTGCTGCCGGCCCGGCTGCCCAACATCCTGCTCAACGGCACCACCGGCATCGCCGTGGGCATGGCCACGGACATCCCGCCCCACAACATCAGGGAGGTCGTCGACGCCTGCATTCATTTGATCGACAACCCCGACGCCGGTGTCGACGATTTGTGCAACCACATCCACGGGCCGGATTACCCATCCGGCGCCGAGATCATCACGCCTAAATCGGAAATCATGAACCTGTATCGAACCGGCAAGGGGCTCATCCGCATGCGGGCCACCTTCGAGCTGGAAAACGGCGACATCGTCGTCCACGCCCTGCCCCACCAGACGTCGCCGGCCAAGGTACTGGAGCAGATCGCCGCCCAGATGAACAAGAAAAAGCTGCCCATGGTGGCGGACCTCAGAGACGAATCGGACCACGACGACCCCATCCGCCTGGTCATCGTGCCCCGCTCCAACCGGGTAGACAAGGACGCCCTCATGGCGCATCTGTTCGCCACCACGGAAATGGAAAAAACCCTCCGGGTCAACATGAACATCATCGGCCTGGACCGCAAGCCCGGTGTGAAAGGCCTGGTCGAACTGATCACCGAGTGGATCACCTTTCGTACCCAAACTGTCAAGAATCGTTTGGCATTCCGACTTGAAACAGTCAAAGAGCGCCTGCACATCCTGGACGGGCTGCTGGTGGCCTATCTGAACATCGACGAGGTCATCCACATCATCCGCAGCGAGGATGAACCCAAGCCGGTGCTGATGGCTCGCTTCACCATTTCCGATGCCCAGGCCGAGGCCATCCTTCAACTGCGCCTGCGCAACCTGGCCAAACTGGAGGAGATGAAAATACGATCCGAACAGAAAAGCCTGGACGACGAGCGCCAGTCGCTGGAGACCATCCTGGAATCGCCGGCGCGGCTCAAGGCGCTGATCAAAAAGGAGCTTCGGGCGGATGCCAAAACCCACGGCGACGACCGGCGGACCGCCATCGTCCAGCGCGAAGAGGCCCAGGCCATTTCCGAAGATCAGCTGGCCCCGATCGAGCCGGTGACCGTGATCCTGTCGGCCAACGGGTGGGTGCGGGCCGCCAAGGGACACGAGATCGACCCCGGTGAAGCGGTATACCGGCCGGGGGACCGCTATCTGAACGCCGCCCGGGGCAGGAGCAACCAGCCGGTGGTTTTTTTGGACTCCACCGGCCGGACCTACAGCCTGTCGGCCCATACCCTGCCGTCTGCCAGGGGCTATGGCGAGCCGCTCACCGGCCGCTTTGTCCTGCCACCCGGTGCGACCTTCACCGACGTGATCATGGCGCCGGCAGACCACCTCCTGTTGATGGCCAGCGACGCCGGATACGGATTCATCACCCGCTTCGACGACCTGGTGACGCGCAACACCAAAGGCAAGGCCCTGCTCTCACTTCCTAAAGGCGCCCTGCCGCTGCGGCCCATTCCTCTGGAAGACATATCGGCGCATCTGCTGGCCGCCGTTACCAGCGAGGGACGCATGCTGGTCTTTCCCCTGAACAAACTGCCTGCCATTGCCAAGGGCAAAGGCAACAAGATTATCCAGATCCCGCCCAAGCGGGCCCGGGAGCGCATGGAACTGCTGATCCATTTAATCATCGTGCCTGAAGAAGGCACCCTGACCATTTTCGCCGGCAAACGGTTTTTCAAGCTGACCTACGGCAATCTTGCCCAATATGTGGGGGAACGCGGCCGCCGGGGAAAAAAACTGCCCAGGGGATTCCAGAACGTGGACCGTCTTGAAAGCGACGCACCCGATCAGACACCGCTGGCGCTGCCCCCCCCACATGATGAGTAATCCAATAAACGAGGCTGTAGAGGAAGGTTCTTCACAGCAATGACTGTTCAACCCCGGCACCCTGCGAGGCCATCTCCGTCGGCCACCCTTATCCTCGCCCGCGAACACGAAGCGGGGATCGAAGTTTATCTGTTGCGTCGCAGCGCCGCCAGCAAATTTATGCCGGGCACCTATGTCTTTCCCGGCGGCAACCTGGAAGCCGAAGACATGGATACCACCTTCTGGCAAAACCACGTGGACCTTCCCGAAGATCAATTGGCCCGGACGCTGGATGGCGATGTGAACCGGATGCTGCCCTTTGCCGTGGCGGCCATCAGGGAGACCTGGGAGGAGGCCGGACTGCTGCTGGCCGCCCCCATGAAAGAATTCTCCGGCCTGGAACCGGTTGAAAAAAGCGGCACGCCATTCACCCGGCAGATACACGATGGTGGCCTTGGCCTGTCCATCTCCAAATTGGGACGCTGGCATCACTGGATCACGCCGGTACTGATGCCGCGCCGTTTCGACACCTATTTTTTTGTGGCGCCTGTCGGGCAGGATCAGCGCTGCCGGCCGGACAACCATGAAACGGTTCATGGCATCTGGGCCAATCCCAGAAAAGCGCTCACGGAAAACGACCAGGGCACGCTGCCGCTGAGCCCGCCGACCCTGGTGACCCTGCACCAGCTGCTGCCCTTTGCCGATCTGGAGACCCTGGAGGCCGAAACGCGCAGGCGATCCTGGCCGTCACCCATCATGCCGCGGTTGTGGCCGCTTGGAAAAGGCGCTCTGATCATCGAGCCCTGGGACCCGGATTACAGCAGTGATGCGGTGACCGTGAACATCGACCGGCTGGAAGCGGACATCCTGCCTGTGGGTGCTCCTTTTTCAAGACTGTGGCACCATCGGGGCCTCTGCCGGCCGGTGAGATGCAGGGAGTAAGACTGAAGACACGGAGGTCTGTTTTTTCATGCTGCGCGTTTTTCAAACTGACATACTAGACCCAAAGCAGTTCGTCGTCACGCTGGAACTGGTACCCGGGCGGGAGTCCACCGGACGGTCGGTGGACACGGTCATGGGTATCGCCAGGGACGCCTTTGCCGATGGGCGCGTTTCCGCGGTCTCCATCACCGACAACCCCGGCGGCAATCCGTCGCTGAGTCCCGATGCCATCGGCTATCGGATCTTTTCCATCGGCATGGACGTCATCGTTCACTTCACCTGCCGTGACATGAACCGCGTCGGCATGGAAAGCCGGGCACTGCAATTGGCCATGATCGGCATGAAAAACATCCTGGCCCTTACCGGCGATTATTCCGGCAAGGGTTTCGGCGGCCAGGGAGCACCGGTGTTCGACCTGGATTCGGTAAACCTGCAGATCATGCTCATGCTGATCAGCGAACGCGTCAATTCCGCCGGCGACCCGGACGGTTTCTTCACCGGTTGCGCCGTCTCGCCGTTCAAGCAAACCGAAGGGGAAGGTGTGGCCCAGTATGCCAAGATGAGCCGTAAGGTGGCGGCCGGCGCCCAGTTCGTCATCACCCAGTTGGGTTACGATGTCCGCAAGTTCCACGAGCTGATCGGCATCCAGCGGTATATGGACCTGCAGGTTCCCACCTTGGGATCGGTTTATCTGCTCACCCCCAACGCTGCCCGCATCATGAACCAGGGCCGGGTGCCGGGCGCCGTGGTCACCGACCCGCTCCTCCGCACGGTGCAGGGTGAATGGAAAGACAAGAAACAGGGAAAAGCAGCGGCTATCGAACGGGCGGCCCGCCTCGGGGCGGTACTGCAGGGTCTGGGGTACCGGGGCATTCACATCGGCGGCATTCATCGGAACTTTTCCACGGTGGGGATGATTCTGGACCGGATGGCGCAGATCAAAGACGATTGGCAGGCGTTTATTCCCCGGTTCAACTACCCGCAGCCCAACGGCTTTTACGCCTTTCGGGAAACACCGCCGGATCCGGCCACGTCTCCGGTTTTCGGTCTGAAGCCCCAGTCGGTGCCGGTGGTCGATCGGGTGCTTTATTCGCTGATGCAGCACTCCCATAACCTGTTTTTTAATTTCGATTCACCGATGGCGTCCGTGTATCGAACGCTCTGCAAGGCAATGGACAGCGGCATTGGCGGGCGGCTGTTCATGCACCTGGCCGAACACCCCATCAAGCTGATGCTGCTGGGTTGTCTGCAATGCGGCGACTGCGCCATCCAGCACGTGGGGTTCCTGTGTCCCGAATCGGGATGCCCCAAACATACCCGCAACGGCGCCTGCGGCGGCAGCCACCACGGTATGTGCGAAGTGAACCCGGACCGGCGATGTGTCTGGTTTCGCGCCCACAACCGGTTGGCGGTGAATGGAAGAATCAGGGAGCTGTGTGACGGGTGTGTGCCCCCGCGCATGTGGGAACTGAATAACACCTCGTCCTGGCTTAATTTTCACCTGCGACGGGACCATCAGAGCAACGGCAGTGAAATTGCGGGATTCTGCCGTCAGGCGACCTGTCGGCTGTTGCCTGACGACGGAGTGCTGAAGACTGAAGACAGAGGGCTGAAGACGGAGGGCTGAAGACGGAAGACTGAGGATGGATGGTAGCTGGTTGAATTGGTTAAATTGGTTTTATTGGAGGAGTTGACATGAACGTCATCGCAGACCTGTGCATCGTTCCCATCGGCGTGGGGGTATCGGTCTCACCATACGTTGCCGCCTGCCAGCAAATTCTCACGGAAGCCGGCCTGGACATTAAGCTGCACGCCTATGGCACCAACATCGAGGGGGATTGGGATGCGGTGTTTACCGCCATCCGGCGCTGCCACGAAGCGATCCACCACATGGGGGCGCCGCGAATCACCACCACGCTCAAATTCGGGACCCGCACGGACCGGGATCAACACATGGCCGACAAAGTGGACAGCGTCAAGGCCAAATTATCTCAAGGTTAGGGCCCCGGAAAAAAATAAATCCACATCTTTCTTGCCTGTGGGACCGTCACCTGCGTTCCATCCGCCGGCACATATCTCGGATATGCACCGGCGGATGCGCCTTGTTGACGAACCCACACCCAGCGCCTTATTGTGGATTTATTTATTTCCGCGACCCTTAGTCGGAAAGCGCCTACTCGCTAACCCGCCTATCTTCCGGGTATCCGAAAATTCGCCTCAGCCGGCGATCATATCCACTGCGCCGATCCCAGTTGGTTCGCTGCTCGCGGCCGCATGGAATCGAGACCAGAAACCGCCGATGCTGGACCCGGCGTCTGCCGCCGTTGTCCGCAACCTCGAGGGTTGTTAAGCTTTTTTCCATGCGTCACCTCCCCCGCCGGCGATCTGAAAGGATGTGGTTCAGGGTCGCGGAAAAAACATCCAAAGCGTCATTTCGTTCCGGCAGCCTGCCTTGAATATTAGCCAATTCGTGCGCCACTGTCAAAAATAATTCTGTTTCCGGCTGGCAGGCACCGGCAGCCCCAACCAGAATCGGTAGCCATGACGAAAAATATCCAGCAGAGGCAGCCCCTGGGAAAACCCTGTCATCAGCGCTATTCTGGCTGGCGGTGAGACCAGCAGCAGATGCCCGATCCTTGGCATCCGATAAAATACAGCCGCGGTAATCTGCGTAAAAAGAAGATCGCGTTGAATTGGCATCAATCCTTTTGCGTATGCCTTGCAGGCATCCCTGCCGGTATCCATGGCATCTACAATGGCAGAAGCCGCCGCCTGGCCGCTGCTGATGGCATGGTACAGTCCTTCTCCGAGCAGCGGGTCCACCAATCCGGCGGCGTCACCGACCAGCAGCACCCGTCCGCGACCGGGTCGATACCGCCATCCCCCCATGCCCAGCCGTGAACCGGTGATGCGCGTCGGCACCGGTCTGCCGATCCTCCGAACCGCGTAGTCAACCAGGTCCTGATGGGTGATCTTAACATCTGATCTCAAAGTATACAGTCCCACGTTGATGTGCTCCGCTTTTGGGAACACCCACCCATACCCGCCGGCTACCCGGCTGAAATCAAAGCCCATGTTCAGATCGTTGGGCGGCGCCCGGTCCACGAGTCCCTCAACGGCAAACCCGGGGCGAAACCGTGCGAATCGTCCCGTCAGCCGGCGGACCCGGCTGTGGAAACCGTCGGCTCCGATCAAAAAACGGGCACGGATCATGCCGCCATCCGTAACCAACGACACGCTTCGATCGCTTTCCACAATCTTATCGATCCGTTTCACGACCGCAAAACGAACACCGGCAGCCACGGTTTTTTTCAGGCAGAAATAATCGAATGCCGACCGTTCGACCATGTGGCAGATGGGATCATTGCTTTTAAGCAGGTTTGGATGGCGCATCCGGCAGCTCACCGACAGGTTGCAAACGCTTTTTTGGATCACCGGGGCGATCGAATAGCGAAGGGCTCGCACCGCCTTGACCGTCAGCCCGCCGGCACAGGTTTTCTTTCGCGGAAATTCGGTCCGATCCAATAACAGCACCTGGAGGCCGTCGACGGTCAGGTCCCAGGCCGCGCTGCAGCCGGAGGGTCCTGCTCCGACGATGACGACATCTGCTGTTAGCGAAGCTGCTTTGGGTTTTGATGATGGTTCACTGCACATACAATCTCCGCATTGACTTGACCCATCGGATCTGGCAACAATCAGGGCGATCATGCCATTTCCGGCACCACCTTTCAACAGGCAGTCTGACAACCATAGAAAGGAGCGGCCAAGTGCTCACGGTTAAAGAAGCGGTTCAAACGGCCCTGGATCTTCTCAAGGATCTGTATGACACCCGCAAGTTCGAAGACATCCTGCTGGAGGAGGTGGAAATGGCCGACGATGGTCGCCACTGGCAGGTTACCGTGGGATTTTCACGCAAAGCCCTGTCCGAAAATGTCATGGAGGCCATCGGTTCCAAAAAATATATCCGCAGCCGGAAAATCTTTTGCATCGATGGCAACACCGGAGACCTGGTATCCATGAAAGACGGCGAACCGTCCTTTTAGTTAACCAGCCGCACTTTAAGGAGCACACTGTTGAGCCGCAAACAGCCATTTCAATCCAGAATCAGCGTCCGTTTCAACGATATCGATGCCATGGGTCACGTGAACAACGCCGTGATCTTCACCTACTTCGAAGAGGGGCGAAAAGCCCTCTTCTACGATGCATTCAGGGAATCCGTTCCCGGCGGGTTCAATTTCATGGTGGCTCACCTGGAATGCGACTATATCCTGCCCGTCCGCCTCGAAGACCGGCTGTTGCTGACCATGTGGGTCACCGCCATCGGCACGAAAAGTTTCGGGCTTGCCTATGCCCTGATGGACGAGGCCGATGCGAACCGCATCTTCGCGAAAGGATCCTCCGTCCAGGTATGCTACGACTATCGGCAGCGCCAGTCGGTGCCGGTCCCGCAAACGCTTAAAGAAGCACTTCTGGCTTATCACATGCACGACTAAGGATTACCCGTCCCCGTTGCATTGCCACATGCTGCCAACTTCGCCCGTCATCCTTTTAAAAAACCATTGATTTTTTTTCACCTCATTAATTTGAACCCTCCCCACCGCAAGCTGCGGGGAATGCGAGCGTTATCATGGTTCAGAGCTGGTATTTGATGAATAATATTCATTTTCTGCGGTTTATCTAATTAATTAAAGTGGCGCATTTTTTGCTCAAGTAATAAATTAAAACCCCGAATTATAGACGTGATAAACAAGCTGGTGGGTCTCATTTAGCCGAACCGTCAAGCGGCAAAGCCCGGAACAAAGGGATAAACCGTTTGAACCGGCAATAAAGGAGAGGAAACATGCAACACGGTCGAATTGTATTCACCCGTATTTTCATTGGACTTGTCCTGCTCCTCTCAGCATCGATGGCCTTCGCCACCCAGGACACAATCAAGATTGCGTTGAACTATCCCGAAACCGGCCCTTACAGAAAGGAGGGCAAGGATCAGTGGAAAGCCGCCTACCTCGCTAAAAATGAAATCAACGCCGCTGGTGGCATTTTAAACAAGCAGATCGAACTGGTTACCTATGACACCAAATCCAGTGCAGCCCTCGCTGCCAGGAATGCCGCCCAAGCCATCGACAATGAAGGCGTGAAAATGGTTTTCGGCGGCTCTTCCAGTGCGGTTGCCGTGGCCGTATCCAAGGTGTGCCAGGAGAAAGAGACCCTCTTTTTCGGCACGCTCACCTATTCCACAACGGTTACCGGCAGCGAGGGCAGGCGCCATACGTTCAGGGAGTGCTACGATTCGTGGATGGCGGCCAAAGCCATGTCGTCCTATCTTAAAAAAAATTTTTCCGGTCAAAAATACTTCTATATCACGGCAGATTATACCTGGGGCTGGACAACGGAAGCATCCTTGAGAAAATTCAGCGATACCGAAGACAAATCGGTTCACAAAGGTGTGTTGACGCCATTTCCCTCCACGGATTTCAGCAGTGCGCTGAAAAAGGCCGAACAGGAGCGGCCGGACGTACTGGTATTGGTCCTTTTCGGCCAGGAAATGGCCAACGCGATTCGGTCGGCGCACAAAATGGGGATGAAGGACCGGATGCAGATCTTGGTGCCCAATCTGACCATCGGCATGGCTGAACGCGGCGGGCCCAGGGCCATGGAGGGTGTTGTGGGGACGCTGCCCTGGTGCTGGCAGATCCCGTATAAATACAATTATACGAAGGGCATCAAATTTGTCGAAGATTTCCAAAAGGAGCATCAGCGCTATCCCAGCACCTCCGCCGCTTCCGCCTACGCCATCATGCACGAATACAAATCAGCCGTTGAACGGGCCGGCTCGTTTGAATCGGCAAAAGTGATCAAGGCCCTGGAAGGCCACCGCTATCAGCTGCTGAAAGATCAACAGGTTTGGCGCAATTTTGATCATCAATCCGTTCAGACCGTTTACGTGGTGCGCTGCAAGCCGAGGGAGGAGGTTGTTAAAAACAAATACAATCTGGATTATTTTGAAATCATAGACAGTCTGCCCGGAGATCTGGCTGCAATTACCCGTCAGGAGTGGCATGACGTTCGCCGAAAGGCCGGCAAACCGACCCGCCTGGAATAGCTGCCAAGCGATTGAAAAACCGCGGTACAAATGTAGGTTTTAAGTCTATAAAACCGGCAGATTCGAATGAACCTTGAAGCACCCGCGGGTAGTAAAGCGCAGGATAATCATTCAACCGTTTTGGATCGATATGATTGGTGGCATAAGTGATCACCAGATCCCCCCCGGTCAGAAACGGGTGTGATTTGGCGGCATAAATCAAAACGCCGGGAATCGAGATTTCTTCCGGAGAAAAAAAACGGGTCAACGGCCCCCAAGGCCCTTCGGGTCGGGGGGCGATCCGCCATCCCAGGTCGGCGGCACCGAAACCGATGGTTTGAATTTGGACAAACTGATTGATACGGGGTTCGAAATGAACGCCGAACTCGGCTTGGGCATCGGTGAACAGGACCGCCGGTCTATTGTCCATCTGTGATTCTTTATTCCATCCAAGCCGCGCACCGCACCACCATTCCGGTTCGCGCAAATCCCCTGCCCATGCCTTATTCTCTTTCCACCTGGCCAGATAGGCCTGATTCCCGCCTTGATGGGTCCCATATGCGTAAAGGTATCCCTTATTGTGCAACACGCCGCCGGTGCCCAAAGCGATGAAGAACGTGCCTGGATTTTTTCTCACGTCAGTGGACTGCCAGCGTTCAGGAGGTGCATCGGGATTGTCGACCCATTTCGCATGCCAGCCGGTCACGGCAAATCCTAGATCATTTTCAAAAGGCGCGATGGTCGTTAGAAAGATTAGCAAACGATTGCCCACACGAATGCCGTCGCCGGGCCAAAACCAGGTGTTTTCGGATTCGGGGAAGAAGGAAATCGGTGTACGCGCCGCCGTCTGCCTCCAGAAAAATGCCATGGATGCCGAAGCAGGATCGCTTCCGGTCTGAATGCCGATGCTGTTGCGGATCAGGTTGGCCCGGGCTCGGTCGTTGCCGGTGCCCGCGCGGATTAGGGTGTCGCCGAATAGCCAAAGCACCCGACCCTTCCCCAGATCCACGCTGTGGGCATCATCCGCCCCCATCCATCGGGGGTCCTGTTGAAAGAGGCGATCGGCCGCCGGCCAAGAACGGGCCCTGAGATGAACGGTAGAAGCCTTCTTTCCGGTTGACAACTGGCAGGCCATGGTAACACCAACCAGCAGTATCGCAAGAAGCAGAACGCAAGACCTGCAGTACCTACCCTTCAACGAAATCATAAAGTAACGTCCGTTCAACTGGAAGGCACGGCAGTGGGTGTCAGCATCAGAATCGAACGGGTGTGGTTGGCGATCTCCCTGTCGCTGAACCAAAAGTACCTCTTCTCTCCATCCATGAATGCCCCGATCTGATCCGTGGCATGGGGATGAAACACCCGCCCGGCCACCCCGCCGGACAACACTGCCAGCACCTTGTCCTCGTCGGCCAGATCGGCCACCATGCGAAGGGCCGCGGAGATAGTCACCGAATAAGGGTCATTGTATTCATATCGCCCCCGATACAGAACCTCTACGGAACCCGCTGCCGGATGCACACCACCACCGAGAAGTCCTTTGCCGAAGCCGTCTCGCCGGATGGGGCTGACGAAGGTATGCTGATGGGCTTTTCCCCACTGCCATCCATCCGGGTTGCGGCCCATTGATGCGGCAAGCATGGCCCGGGCGTCTATGGCCGCGCGGGTTAAGATCTCCGGCTTTCCTTCGACGATATCGGTGGTTGTCGTGTCATCGAACCAGAGCCCTAAGTGGTCGGTCAACACCATCTGCTGAAACCGCTCTTGCCAGAAATACCAGACTCCAAGCATGTTCATGGCCAGATCGTCACCCAGTTCGTCGGAAAACGTCAGCCAAGCGAATCGTTCGTAAATCGAATGGAACACAGTGGCGCCGACGGCTTCGATATCGTCATGCAGGCTCCATTGTTTCAAGATATCAGCCAGTTCACGGGTTTGCGAAGAAGTCTCCAGGACATCCACCATATAAGGAACCAGCTTTTCGGCCATCAGGTTGAAGGTGTCCCGTTGATAGCGCCAGTGATCGTCAACGGTTTTCTCGCCGGGCGTGTCCATCAGTTGTTTGAGCCGGCGGTATCGATAGGAAGGCGACTGGTGGGACGAGTAGTAATAGGGATAATCGTGCGGCACCGTATGGTGGTTGCAGGTGCCCAGCCAACCCCTCTCGGGGTTGTATGCGTGGGGCATCTGTTCAAAAGGGACAAAACCGCACCAGTTGTCCCTGGCGTCGGCCACCACGAACGGAACGGTACCATTCCCGTCATTACGGATCGGCAAACGCCCGGAGACGTGCCAGCCGATGTTTCCGTCCGTATCGGCGAAGGCGAAATTGAGCATAATAATATTGGCCAGCGCCAGCGAACGCCGGATGTCGCCAGCATTTTTGGCATTGATCATCTCCGTCACACCCAGGGTCGGGCTCATGATTTCAAAAGGTGCCCATCTGAGACTCATCACCTGATCCGTTTCAAGGCCCTTGAGCACATCGGAAACCACCGGCCCCCTTTTGGTATAACGAATCGTTATCGGTTCCTCCCGGAACCCCATCTTGGCTTTCTTGTCCTTAATTCTCAATTTTTCCTGAACTACGGCAAAGGGAATCGACCGGTTGCCTTCTATATTATGATTGGGGTTGGCCGGATCGACGGTTTCCACGTAGAGGTCCTGCATGTCCCCATAGGCATTGGTGATCCCGACAGCCACAGACTGGTTACGAAAGATGGGCATCAGGGGCAGACCGGGGATATGAGCGCCGACGATACGATTGTCGGGTGTGACGAGGCCGGCCGGGTACCACGGGCCGGGGAGAATACGGGTTTCCAGGTGAGGATCATTGCAGACTACCGGCTTTCCGCTGACAGGCAGACCCGGACCGAGTACCCAATTGTTGCTGCCCATCTCATGGCTGCCGCCTTCAAGAAAGCCCAGTAGCATTTTATCGGTTTGAATACCGGCTGAAGCCATCGGATAAGAAACGGCCGCATCTGCCCGGGGAACTTCATCGTCCGGGTTGACAATCAAAGGAAATATCTCCCTGGCCCTCTGCTGGCCGAGTTTTTCAACCAGCATTTGCGCCACAATCTCCGTCTTCAGATTGGCCGAGGTGTCCCAACTCATGAAATATAAGATGGCAATGCTATCCCCAAGGGTCAACGGTTCAGGCGATATTCCAGCCCTTTTGCCTTCTCCCCGGCCAATTCACAGATCCGACCTTCGGCGAAAAGCCGGGTCAAGGACATCTGGAACAAGCGGTCCTGGGCAGTAACGTATCCCAAGGCGCGCATGGCGTCGTCCAGCGAGTCGGCGTAAATATAAGCCATGCCCTTTTCATCCCGAACCACTTTTACTGGCGAATCGAGGTCCTTCAAAACAAGCGTGCCATCGGTCTGGTATGGATTGAATCCGGCACATCCGGCAAAGAAAAACAGGCAGAGCATCAGCGGCAACAAATACCAGTCGATCCTTCGGCCGTTGTTTGAAGGGGGGAACGTTTTATTATCTGTAGGCGGAAGCAATCGCTTTTCTCATCCGAAGACATTTTCGATGCCTTTTTGGGTGGCCTTGACCATCCGATCCGCCTCTTCCTTAGTGATCACCAGCGCCGGGGCGTAATAGAGTGTGGTGTTGAGTCCGGGCAGGCTGCTGTTGGTCCGCCCGAGCAGCACCCCCTCTGCCTTGACGGCATCGATAACGGCACCGATCTGTGCCTCGCTGGGTGGCTGTTTGCCCTGTTTGTGGGTCACCAGTTCCACGCCGCAGAACAGGCCTTTGCCGCGAACGTCACCGACGGCGGGGTGGTCCAGCAGTTCTCCGAGTCTGCCGAGCAGGTAATCGCCCATCACCCGGCTGTTTTCGACCAGGTTTTCGGTTTCCATGATGCGGATGTTCTCCAGCGACGCCGCCATGACGCCGGCACAGCCGCCGTATGTGGAGATGTCCCGAAAAAAATGCATTCGTTTGTCCGGGTCGGCCGGATCGTTGAGAAACAGATCGTAAACGTGCTGCTTGACCACCGTGGCGGAGATCGGTTCATAGGCGCTGGCCATGCCCTTGGCCAGGGTGATCATGTCCGGGTCCACGTCGAAATGCTGGTGCCCGAAAAACTTGCCGGTCCGCCCGAACCCGGCCACCACCTCGTCGATAACCAGATACACACCGTACTTTGCACATATTTCCTGGAGAATGGGAAAATACTCATCCACTGGGATGATAATGCCGCCGCCGGCGGTGATCGGCTCCACGATCAAACCGCCCACGCTCTCCGGACCCTCTTTCAGGATGATCTCCTCCACAGCTCTGGCACACTGGATGTTGCAGTTCGGGTAGCTTTTGTCGAAAGGACAGCGGTAGCACAGGCAGTGGGGAATCTGCACGAAACCCTCCGGAAAGGGCCCAAAGTCCTTCTTGCGTTCGGCCTGCCCCGATGAAGCCAGCACCGCAATGGTGGTGCCGTGGTAGTCCCGGTCACGGTATAAAATTTTGTATTTGCCTTTGCGAGCCGGATCGATGGTAGTGGCCTGGCGGATGATCTTGTAGCTTTTTTCGTTGGCCTCGGACCCGCTGTTGGAATAATAGACCTTGCCCATTGTCGGCAACAGTTTCATCAATTTACTGGAAAGCTTGATGGAGGGGATCGTGCCGACGCTGCCTGCGAAGTATGCCATCTTCTTCATCTGGGCGGCCACGGCATCGGCAATGCTGTCGCGACCGTAGCCCACATTGACGCACCACACACCGCCGGAAGTCGCATCCAAGTATTCCCGTCCGTGGATATCCGTGACCGTCAACCCCTTGCCCGCCACGATGATCATCTGCTCCTGGTTTTGAAAACATTTGTGGGGCTTGATGTGATGCCACAGGTGATCCCTGTCACCCACGACCATCTCATCCACGCCGTAATCCAGAACATGCGACAATGAATCGTCCATTCAATACTCCTTTTCAGCTTGTTGACATCCACCTTTTGGGAAAAGGAACTGCGTTTCCAATATACTGATGCCTGATATATCAAACACCACTTTTAAAGTAAAGAATCCTGACCCAGTGGCCCAGGAGTCACCACCCGTAAAGTATGGATTGGCATTTGACATATAGCGGTGTCTTGGGATAACCATTTCATCAATTATTTTAAGGAAATTGAGAACAGACATATTTACGCGAGGATAACCAACAATTGGATACAACGCGTCAGAAAAACGTGCTGAAAGAAGCCATCATCAACTGCCTGTCCAGCATCCCCATTTTCGTTGACTTGGATCCCGCTGAACTGAACACGATCAGCGACCACATGCATGTGTCTCGGTTTGAAGCCGGTGATCTCGTCTTTAGTGAAGGCGACCCGGGCGATGAGGTGTGCTTCGTGGTTGACGGCACACTGGACGTATTGAAATTGTATGACGGAAAGGTTGAAAAGAAAATCGCCGTTAAAGCCCCGGGCGGTTCTCTAGGGGAAATGGCCGTCATCGGCAACTTTTCCCGCACCGCCACGGTCAAATCACGCACCGATGTCACCCTGCTCACCCTGCCACGCAGACGCTTTGATCAGATCTGTGATGAACATCCGAGAATCGGTGTTAAAATCCTGCGATCAATCGCCCGACTGCTAAGCCTTCACCTGCGGGACACGTCCCAGGAGTTGTTGGAACTCATATCGATTAGAAAGTAAGCAGGATAATCAATCCACACAATTTGGATTGACATGTGGCCCAATATTAATTAAATGGGTTACCCATTAACATTAAATGCCCGCGTGACCTATGGTTTTCTTGTGACTGAAGAAAGATCCAATACAGGCAAGCCATGTTTAAAAAAACAACCCAGCAACGAATTTTCGAAGACCTGGTCGCTCAGATCGAAGGCGCCATTCTCGATGGTCGCTTAAAGACCGGCGACCGGCTGCCGGCCCAAAGGGACCTCGTCGATATGTTCCAAACCAGCCGCGGGCCCCTTCGCGAGGCCTTGCGTGTCCTGGAGCAAAAGGGACTTCTGGAAATCAAGCGCGGCGTGCGCGGCGGGGCGGTGGTCAAGCAGCCTGGCATGGCACCGGTGGCGGAAAGTCTGGGCCTTCTGATTCGCCACCGCGAAATCACCCTGGCAGAGCTCTCCGAATTCCGGGAAGGGGTCGAGGGCAGCGTGGCAACCATCGCCGCCCAGCGAGCCACCCCGGCGGATATCCGCCAGCTCAAATCACTGCTGAAACAGGCCAAAAAACATGTGGGTGACGGTATCGCGGCGTGGGAACGGTTTTGCCAGGTGGACAATCGCATCCACGTGGCCATTGCCAAAGCCGCCTGCAACCGAGTATACGAATTTGTCCTGCGCATGGTGCACGACAACATCCAGCAGTACTATGAGGCCCACCCCCTGAAAGACCAGACGTTCATGCAGGAAAACTATCAGGATCTGTGCGACATTGTCACAGCGCTGGAAAAACAGCAGGCCACGGCCGTGCGCTCACTGATGCAAAGCCACGTACGGCGTTTCAACCGCTATATGAACAACCAACTACAACCCGGCGAGGCATCGGGCGACAGAGGAGGGAACCCATGAACACCCAGGAATATCTTGATCTCGAAAACCAATATGGCGCCCACAACTACAAACCCCTGGATGTGGTCCTGACCAAGGGTGAAGGCGTTTGGGTATGGGATGTGGACGGCAAACGATACCTGGACTGCCTGGCTGCATACAGTGCGGTCAACCAGGGCCACTGTCACCCGGCGATCATGAAAACCATGATGGCCCAGGCCCAAAAACTGACCCTCACCTCGCGGGCCTTCCGCAACGACCAGTTGGGGTATTTTTACAAGGAAATCTGCGAACTGACACGCTCCCATAAAGTGCTGCCCATGAACAGCGGCGCCGAAGCGGTGGAGACCGTCATCAAGGCAGTACGCAAATGGGGCTACCAGGTCAAAGGCATCCCCAAGGACCAGGCGGAGATCATCGTCTGCGCCAACAACTTTCACGGCCGCACCATTACTATCGTCGGGTTTTCTACCGACCCCACGGCACGAACCGGATTTGGGCCATTCACCCCGGGTTTCAAAATCATCCCCTTCGGCGATGCCGATGCCCTCGAAGCAGCCATCACGCCCCACACCGCCGGTTTTCTGGTGGAGCCCATCCAGGGTGAAGCCGGCGTCATCATACCAAAGGCCGGCTACCTCAAAGCCGCCCGCGAAATCTGCAACCGCCACAACGTGGTCTTGATCCTCGACGAAATCCAGACCGGCCTGGGCCGCACCGGACGGCTTCTGGCGGAAGAGCACGAAGGCATCGAAGCCGACCTCACCCTGGTGGGAAAGGCCCTGTCCGGTGGCTTTTATCCGGTATCCGCCGTGCTGTCCAACAAAGAGGTCATGGATGTGCTGCAGCCCGGCGAACACGGCTCAACCTTTGGTGGAAACCCGCTGGCCTGCGCCATCGCCCGCACCGCCATCCGGGTGCTCAAGGAAGAAAAGATGATTGAAAACGCCAGCGAGATGGGTGAATATTTCCTCGCCGGTCTGAAAAAAATCCAGAGCCCACACATCAAGGAGGTACGCGGCCGCGGCCTGATGATCGCCATGGAGCTTTTAAAGGAAACGGGTGGCGCCCGGCCGTTCTGCTACAAGCTGGCCGACAGGGGCGTGCTGTGCAAGGAAACCCATGAGAATACCATCCGCTTCGCCCCGCCCCTGGTTATCAACAAAGACGAAGTGGACTGGGCACTGGAACAGATCGATGCGGTGATGAAAGCATAAAGGAGGAACACCCGTGAAACGCGATTTTCTGCATGTCACCGATTTTAGTGCCGACGAGATCCAGGCAACCTTCGCCCTGGCCAAAGAGGTCAAGGCGCGTTTCAAACGGCGGGAGGACTACAAACCGTTCAAGGACCACTCCATGGCCATGATCTTCGCCAAACCGTCCGCCCGCACACGCATCTCCTTTGAAACGGGCTTTTACCGCATGGGCGGCCACGCCCTCTACCTGGGCCCGTCGGACATCTCCATCGGCAAACGTGAGGCGGTCAAGGATATCGCACGGGTGGTGTCCCGTTACAACGATGTGATCATGGCCCGGCTCTTCGCCCACGAGCATGTGCTGGAACTGGCCGAATACGCGTCGGTGCCGGTGATCAACGGTCTGACCGACTACAACCACCCCTGCCAGATCATGGCGGACATGTTCACTATTTTAGAGCACCGCGGCCACCTCAATGACCTGAAGGTGGCCT
Source organism: uncultured delta proteobacterium (assembly GCA_963705435.1). Lineage (GTDB taxonomy): Bacteria > Desulfobacterota > Desulfobacteria > Desulfobacterales > Desulfosarcinaceae > Desulfosarcina. Next base: position 75,891 of record CAVPJR010000007.1, read on the forward strand.
ACGTAGGCGATGGCAACAACATCGTGCACTCCTGGCTGCGCCTGGCTCAACGGTTGCCCTTCCACTTCGTATGCGCCTGCCCGGACGACGATGAGCCCGATGCACAGACCATTGCCGACGCCCGACAGGCCGGCCTGTCTGAGATAGAGATAAGCCACGATCCCAAGGCAGCCGTCAAGGATGCCGATGTCGTCTACACGGATGTGTGGGCCTCCATGGGGCAGAAAGATGAAGCCGAAACACGCAAAGCCCGTTTCCAAGGGTTCCAGGTCAATGATGAACTGATGGCCGCCACCGGCAAGGACAGCCTGTTCATGCACTGCCTGCCCGCCGAACGCGGCGTGGAGACCACCGACGCGGTACTCGAATCCAAGGCGTCGATCGTCTTCGACGAGGCGGAAAACCGAATGCATGCCCAAAATGCCATCCTTCTGAAGATTTGCGGAAAAGCCTGATGAAGAAAAAAACCAATCAGAAGCCCGTGCTGCTGGTCGCCCTGGGCGGAAACGCCATGATCCGGAAGGGGCAGATCGGTACCGTGGAGGAGCAGTTCGACAACCTGAAGGTCCCGATGAACCAGATCGCCAGGTTGTCAAGGGACTACCGGGTCATCATCACCCACGGCAACGGCCCCCAGGTTGGCAATCTGCTGCTTCAGCAGGAATGTTGCGACACGGTTCCGCGGCTGCCGCTGGAGATTCTGGTGGCCCAGACCCAGGGGCAGATCGGCTACATGATCGAATCAACCCTGGACGAGGCCCTGATGGCCATGGGCGTCAACAGCCAGCCGCTGGTCAGTCTGATCAGCTATGTGGTGGTGGACGAAACCGACAAGGCCTTCAAATCACCCTCCAAGCCGGTGGGGCCCGCATTCACCAAAGAAAAGGCCGACACCCTGCCCTATCCCACGATCAAAACCCCCAAAGGCTACCGGCGCGTGGTCGTTTCCCCCAAGCCGGTGACCATTGTCGAGAAACGGGAGATCAGGACCCTGATTGGTGCGGGATTCATCGTGATCTGCTGCGGCGGCGGTGGTATTCCGGTGGTGCGCGCCGGACGCACATTCGACGGCGTGGATGCCGTCATTGACAAAGACCTGGCCAGTGCCCGCCTGGCCGAAGAGGTGGGTGTTGACCTGTTCGTCATGGCCACGGATGTAGACGGCGTGGCCCTGAATTTCGGCAAGCCCGATGAACGCTATCTGACTTCGGTCAGTCTGGCGGAATCGGCCAAATATATCATCGATGGCCACTTCTCCGCCGGCGCCATGCTGCCCAAGGTGGAGGCAGCCATGCAGTTCGTCGGCGGCGGCGGGAAACGGGCGGTAATTACCCGGGTCGACCGCATCGTCGATGCGGTGGCCGGAGCGGCCGGAACCGAATTCGTAAATAATTATGGAGGATGAAACCATGGCAGCATTTCCGTTGGCGCACGTGATTGAATCCCAGCAGTTCGACCGGGAACTGCTCGAAGTTGTTTTCCAGACCGCCGACCAGATGAAGGCGGACCTTTTTGGTGAACGCCGCTTTGCCAGGTCACTGGAGGGCAGAATCATGGCCTCCTTGTTTTACGAACCCTCCACCCGTACCCGCTTTTCCTTTGAAAGCGCCATGCTGCGATTGGGCGGATCGGTGATCACGACGGAAAACGCCCGGGAGTTCTCCAGCGCGGCCAAAGGGGAAAGCCTCTCCGACTCGACACGGATTATGAACGGTTATGCGGACGTCATCGTCATGCGCCACAATGAAGCGGGCAGTGCGGCCCGGGCTTCGGAAATTTCCTGTATCCCCGTAATCAATGCCGGCGACGGTGCTGGCCAGCATCCAACCCAGGCCCTGCTGGACATGTATACCATCGTGGACGCCTTCCCGGAAAAAAACAGCCTGAAAATCGCCATGGTCGGTGATCTTCGCTATGGGCGAACGGTAAGATCCTTGTCTTACCTGTTGACCAAGTACGAGAACGTGGAGATCATCTTCGTTTCACCGCCGGTTTGCAAAATGGAGGGGGACATCAAAGCCTACCTGGATAAAAACAGCGTTCCGTGGCGCGAAGAGACAGACCTGGCCAAGGTTGCCCCGGAGGTGGACTGCGTCTATATGACCCGCATCCAGAAGGAGCGGTTCCATGACCCCGAAGACTACAAAACCGCCGCCGGCAGATATATCCTTACCCCGGAACGGGTCCGGACCATGAAACCGGACGCCATCATCATGCATCCGCTGCCCCGGGTGGACGAAATCCCCAAGGAAGTGGACGACGATCCGCGGGCTCGCTATTTTCAGCAAGCTATGAACGGGCTTTACATCCGCATGGCGCTGCTGTACCTGCTGCTGAAAAAAGATTAGTTTACACCACATATAGTGGCACAAATCATCTTACAACCCCCCAAATTGTGCTTTCCACTTTACAACCAGCGGTCATGATGGTATCTGAATACCAGCAATCGCCCAATCCGGCGACCGCTTCTGGTATTTCACCAGTAATCAACATGACCCATGACTATTTGGCCTTCGGGCGCAACAGCTGTTGCTGAGCCTAATCGAGCGTTGATCGATGGACAGACAGGCAGGAGCAGGCAACCATGAAGCTTAAAAAACTGGACATTGTCGGGTTCAAATCCTTTTTCGAAAAGGCCAGTATTGCATTCCCCCCGGGCATCTGTGCGGTGGTTGGACCCAATGGCTGCGGCAAAAGCAATGTGGTGGATGCCCTTCGCTGGGTCATGGGCGAACAGAGTATCAAGCAGCTTCGGGGCAAGGACAGGGAAGACATTATCTTTTCCGGCGCCAGCGGCAAGCCGCCGCTGAACCTGGCCGAAGTATCCCTGACCCTGGTCAACGACAACGGAAGCATGCCCGAAGCGTTCAGGGATTTCAGCGAGGTCATGGTGACTCGCCGGCTTTACCGCAGCGGTGAAACCGCCTACCTGATCAACAAGCAGCCCTGCCGTCTCAAAGACATCCACAACATCTTCATGGGCAGCGGCGTGGGCGCCCGCACCTACGCGGTAATCCAGCAGGGAAACATCGGCGCCATTACCGACGCCGGCCCCGACGAAAGGCGGGTCTTCATCGAGGAGGCGGCCGGCGTCACCCGCTACAAGATGCGTAAGACCGAAGCCCTGAGAAAGTTGAACGCCACCAACCAGAACCTGCTGCGGGTCAAAGACATCGTCACCGAAATCGACCGGCAGATGGCCGGGCTCAAGCGCCAGGCCCAGCGGGCAGAACGATTCAAAAACCTCAAAGCCGAGGCGCGGGCGTTAGACATCCGGCTCATCCGCTACCGCGATGGTGACCTGGGTCGTCAGATGGACGAGGCCGGCAACCTGCTCAAGTCACTCAAAGACGAAGACATCGGCCAGAGCACCCGGCTCCAAAAGATCGATGCGGCCATCCAGGCCATCAAACTCAGACGTTCTGAAAAGGACCGGGAGATCGCTTCCCAGAAGTCCCGCAAATTCGACATTCAGCGCAAGATCGACCGCATGGAGGCCGACCTGGTCCACATGCGAACGGACCGGGAGCGGCTGATGCGTGAAGTCACCGAACTCGAGGCGGCCCGGACCGATCTGTCGGCCAAAAACAGCGCGATCGACTTGGAGATCGAGGGCGTCCAGCAACAGCACCGGAGACTGCAGTCCCAAATCACAGAGATGAAAGCAACCATCGCACTGGAAAATACCGATTCATCCGGCCTGCGTGGACGCATCGACACCTTGAATCGGGCGATGGAAACCGGCAAGAACGACCTGATGAAAATGGTGGCCGAGGAGGCCCGGGTCAAAAACACCCACCAGAATGCCGCCAACAACCGCGATAACCTCAAGCGCCGGTTGAAACGCACCGACGAAGAAGCCCTACTGGCCGAAAAAACCGTGCGGGAAGCCACCGCTCGCCGCGAGGCTGCCGATGCCGGACTGACCCAGTTAAAAAACGAAATCCGGGATCTGGAGGGTCAAATTGTGTCCCTGAAAGGGGACCTGGATGCCGCCATTGCCTCTCTGTCTGCCCAGGTCAAGACCACCCAGACCCTGGATATGGAGCGCAACAAGGCCCGCAGCAGCTTGGCCACCCTGAAAAAGATGGAAGCCAACCTGGACTGGTATAAAGACGGGGTAAAGGCCATCCTCAAGGCCGCCAGACTGGAAACACCGCAACCCGAGTTCACCCGACCCACCGGAATCGCCGGGCTTCTGGCCGACGTGATCGAGCCGGCCCCCACCTATGAAACCGCTGTGGAGGCGGCCCTGGGCGAATCCCTCCAGTATATCCTGGTGCAGGACCAGCCCTCAGGTGCCGATGCCATCGGCTATCTGCAGCAAACCAAGGCCGGACGATGCGGATTCATCCCTGTGGGCGGCATGCGAGCCGTGGACGATCGCCTGGACAAGCGGCCGGAACCAGACCGCCTCCTGCTGAATCACGTGCGGGTCAAGGATGGTTTCGAATCGGTGGCCGGCGCCCTGCTGGGGCATGTGGTGGTCGCCGACACCCTGGACACGGCCCGCGAGATCTTCAACCGCAACGGCAAGGTGCAGACCGTGGTCACTCAGGGCGGCGACCTGCTCTCCCACCAGGGGGTGATGATCGGGGGCAGCCCGGACAAGCTGTCGGGCATCTTGGCCAAAAAACAGGAAATCAAATCTCTGGCCGTGCAGTGCGACCGGCTTGACACCCGGGTGGAAGCGGCCCACACCCTCCAGACGGAAATGGAAGTCCAGGTCCGCGGCCTTGAAAGGCAGCTGCAGGAGACCATCGCCAAAAAAAGCAGCGCCGCCCTGGACGCCATGGAGGCGGAAAAGGCACTCTATCGAGCCGACGAAGACCTGAAAAATGCCCGGCGGCACCTGGAGATCGTCCGGCTGGAACAGGAACAGCTCATGGGCGAAGAGATGGACCTGGACGAAGAGATCGAACGCCACCACACCCTGCTGGGAGCCATGGCCCGCAAGGTCACCGAGGCCCAGGAACAGGTGGCCCGCACATCGGCCCAGATCGATGAAACCGCCTCAACGCTGGAAGCCTTCAACCAGCGGATCGTGGACATGAAGCTCAAACTCACCTCCGCCAGCGCCAACCTGGACAACTGCACCGGCACGCTTCGCCGGCTGAAAGATTTCCAGGCAGACGGGATTCGACGCCTCGAACAGCTCTCCCATGACATGTCTGCTAAAACTGGAAAGATCGAAGGCATCGGCAAACGCAATGAAATCATCAGCCGGGACCTTGCCGCCCATTACGAGGCCCTTGAGCAGATAGACGGCCGGTTGGGCGCCGATGAAAAGGCGTTCGGTGACATCGATGCCCGATTAAAGGAAAATGACGCGCAGATTTCCCAGATCCAGAACCAGCGCGAAACACTTCACCAAAAAATCCGCATGCTGGAAATGGATTTGGCCGAAAAACGAATCAAGCGGGAAAATCTGGAGAACCGCTGCCGGGAATACTACCACTGTGCCATCGCCGAGCTGGGCAACACCGATGAACCGCCGGATGAAGCCGGCCAGCCGGGCCCCGAGGAACTGGAAACGACCCTGGCCGCCATCCGCCAGAAAATCCTCAATATCGGTGACGTCAACATGGAGGCGATCCGTGAATTCGAAGCGCAAAAGGAGCGCTACGACTTTCTGTGCGAACAGCGGGACGATCTGGTCAAAGCCATCGATGGATTGCACAAGGTGATCCGCAAGATCAACCGCATCACCCAGGAGCGGTTTCTGGACACCTTCAACCGCATCAATGAAAAACTCCAGGAAGTGTTTCCCCGGCTGTTCGAAGGCGGCACCGCCCGTCTGGAGCTGACCAATCCCAGCGAACCGCTGGAAACCGGAGTGGAATTCATGGTTCACCCGCCGGGCAAAAAACTCACTCGCATGAGTCTGCTTTCCGGTGGTGAGAAGGCGTTGTCGGCGATCAGCTTCATCTTTTCGATCTTCTTGCTCAGACCGGCATCCTTTTGCCTCATGGACGAGATCGATGCACCGCTGGACGACGCCAACGTCATGCGCTTCAACAACCTGATGAAGGTGATCGGCGAAAAATCCCAGATCATCATGGTCACCCACAACAAGAACAGCATGGAGTTTGCCGACACCCTGTTCGGCATCACCATGGAGCAAAAGGGGTTGTCCAAAGTCGTGTCGGTAAACCTGGACCGTGAAAACCACGCAAAGGAACTCACCGCCGCCTAACACCGTTGATGAACGTATAAAAAGCCGGTTTTCAGACGGCTTCGTAAAAAGTTCAAGATCAAGGCTTGCGAACCCTTGAGGAATGAGGCGTACTTATGGTACGCCGCAGTGACGAAGGGTGAAGCGTAACGCAGATATTGGACTATTTACGAAGCCGTCATCATTGAAGGACATCCATGGCATTCAACTGGTTTAAAAAGAAGAAGGACGAGACGGCTAAATCAGAAGTCCCGGACAAACCCGATGGGGAAGCAGCCGAATCGCCGGGGACTGATGACATTGCCGATGAGGCCTTTCATGGACCGGAAGCACTCATCGACGAAGAGATCGAACCGCAAGCGGCGGCAGACCGTAAAGACAACCTGCAAGTTCCAAAAGAAGAAGCGGCGTCACCGCCGCCACCAGGGGATGATGCACCGGCTGAGAAAAAGGGCAAGGGCCTGTTCACCCGCCTGAAGTCCGGGCTTTCCAAAACCCGCAAGATTCTCACCACCGATATCGATGACCTGTTTCTCGGGAAAAAACTGGTTGACGACGACATGTTGGAGGACTTGGAAGAGCTGTTGATCACTGCGGACATGGGTGTCCGGACCACCATGGACATCATGGAGCGGATCGCGGGAAAACGATCGCGCATCGCCGGTGCCAAGGAATTGAAAACGGTCTTGAAAGAAGAGATCCTGGCCTATTTCGAGGCTCTGCCAGAACCATCGTCCGAGGCTGCCGCCAAACCCCACGTGGTTATGGTGGTGGGCGTCAACGGGGTGGGCAAGACCACCACCATCGGCAAACTGGCCGCTCACGAGTCCCGCCGCGGCAAAAAGGTATTGATTGCCGCCGCCGATACATTCCGGGCCGCGGCCATCGAACAGATGGCCATCTGGGCCGAACGGGCCGGCGCCGATATCGTCCGCCACAAGGATCATGCAGACCCGGCAGCCGTGGCCTACGACAGTGTCGATGCCGCCATCTCCAGAGGAACGGACATCGTCTTCGTCGACACCGCCGGCCGTCTGCACACCAAGGTAAACCTGATGGAGGAGATCAAAAAGATCCAGCGAACCCTTGCCAAACGGCTTCCCGACGCGCCCCACGAAGTGCTCTTGGTGCTGGACGCCACCACGGGTCAAAACGCCCTGTCACAGGCCAAGATGTTCAACGAGGCGCTGGGTGTCACCGGCATCGCCCTCACCAAGCTGGACGGTACGGCCAAAGGCGGCATCGTGGTGAGTATCTGCAGCAGCCTGAACATCCCCTTGAAATATATCGGTGTGGGAGAGAGCGTGGAAGACCTTCAAGCGTTCGACCCGAAGCAGTTCGTGGAGGCGTTATTCTAAAAAAAAGAGGGTTCAAACGCACCTGGTTCAAAAGAAAAATCCCTTGACCCCTCGACCCCTGGAATCCTCGACCCCTTTATTTTCAAGTCCCCGCCATCTGGCGGCCGGTCTTCCGATACAACTCCAGGCCGATGATGCCTGACTTTTTAATTTGGTTGGCCGATTCAAAGGCCTGGATGGTTTGCAAGGCAGTGATCTCGATGTCGGGCACCGCCACAACAGGACAGATGTACTCTGCCCGTCGATTCGTCAGCCCCGTCTTGTGAAGATCGGTCTCGGTCAGGATACCCAGCAGGGTATAATTGCTGGTCGCCTCGGCAAGCACCGATATGACTGACGGGCTGCACCGCAGGTTGTTTAAAAACAGGTCCAGTGGATTGCGGGCCCATCGGGTACTGAATACCCAGCGGCTGATTTTCTTCTGATAACCGGTGAGTTGCCATTCTGAGACCCGCCGGTTGTTGATCACCGCCACGGCAGAAAATTCGCAAGACAGGCCTCTGGCCAAGGTGGTATCCCGGTTGTAACTCAGGTATTGCAGATTCTGGGTTTTATCGGGCATGCCGCCGATCACCAGCACATCTTTCAGCAGCGGGACGTTCGGTTTCACCACCCGTGCGACCGAATGGATGAGATCATCGATATAATTGTTTTTCAACCTGGCACCCTCCCGGTTCCAACCATTCCCACGTTGTGATCCAACTCCATAGTCTTAACTGACATTTCACCCGACTGTCCGTCAACTGCTTTTTAAGAACGCAAAAAAATGCACCTCTTGTTTTTTCTGCGCATTCATTAAAGGTTTCTATGCGTTGACTGCCCTGGAATGTGATCGCTGCCGTCGGACGAAGTCCACCACCTGTCGGGCATACATCTGCGGGTAGTGCTCGAAAATGTTGTGTCCGCATTTGGGGAAAACCAGCAGTTCGCCCCGGGTTAAATGGTGGTAGAAGTCAACCCCCTGTTCCACATCGAAAAAATAACCTCGGTCCGGGTACATGACCAGGGTCGGACAGGACACCTGCGAAATGGCCGGTCGGAGATCGAAAAAACCGGTTCGGCCGTAGCACCCGCCCCCTTTGGCACAGATATCGTAAAATACCTTGCCCCGCTCGGCACCGTGCCAGCGAATGTATTTTTTTTGAAGTGCCGGAGCCAGGTCTTCAAAGGTTGCCGGCAACTTCTGACGGTTGAACGCCTGCATGGAAATAACGCTGTGGCACAGGGTGCTGGCAGTGACGAGGGTAATGACCTGACCCGGAAAACGAACCGCATAGTCTACACCCACCACCCCCCCTTCGCACTGACCCACGATGTGAAAGCGATCGATCCCTAAAAGAGCCAGCAGTTCGGCCATTGCCGACACGCTGTGTTCGCGGAAATTCTCATCCACATAGTAGCCGGCAAAGTCAGCACCGCTATCCGATCGGCCGAACCCACGCCGGTCATACAACAGCACCTGGAAACCGGCCGCGACAAGCATCGGATGAATCCCATCCCACATCATACCGCCGGAGAATCCGTTGTGCAGCAGTACGAGGGTCTCCCCTTCACCGTGGATTTCGTAGTACGTGTCCAGACCGTCTATTTTCACAATTGACATGGGTAATTCCTCATCCGCGCATTGGCCGGTATCGTCAGCGTCCGCATCATCCGGGTCAGGGACAACCCGTTCAACAGTTAATGTTTAGCCTTGATGTTTCTACAAAACATTTTGTTTTTATTTATATTTCGAGAATATAGGCGTTAAGATAATCAATTTGGCAAGGTTAGAGAGAGGAAGCCGTATTTGGTATACTGCGACGACCGATAACACCGTCCAAATTGATTATCTTAACGCCTACAGCGTATCAGCGGTGGCGGTCCACCCCGATCCTCGGGCACATGTCGGCCACCGGGCACCGGCTGCAAAACGGTGAAATAGGCCGGCACAGCACCTGGCCGAAGGCCACCAGCAGTTCGTTGTAGCGGACCCAATGCCGCCTGGGCAGTTTCTTTCGCAGGGCCGGTTCGGTCTTGTCCGGCGTCTTCGTCTTGACGTAGCCGATGCGGTTGCTGATCCGGTGCACGTGGGTGTCCACACAGATGGCCGGGATCTTGAACCCCTCCACGAGGACCAGATTGGCGGTCTTGCGGCCCACACCGGGCAAGGCGGTCAGCTCCTCCAGGGTATCCGGCACCCTGCCGCCGTAGCGGTCCAGCAATATCCGACTGATGGACAGCAGCCGCCTGGCTTTGGTGGGGTAGAACCCCACCGGGTAGATGAGTGTTTCGATTTCCCGCGCCGGCAGCTTCACCATCGTTTCCGGCGTCCGGGCCACAGCCAGCAACCGTTGGGCAGCCACACCGGTCACTTCGTCCTTGGTGCGCAGGGAAAGCAGGGTGGAAACCAGCACCTCGAACGGGGTGGCGCCGCGGTTGGCGATGAAGGTGATGATGGGCGGGTTCCACTGGCGGTAATTGGATTCGATGGCGGCTACAAAACGGTCGATATCAAAGGTGCGCTTTCGAGTCATGACAATCGATTCTTTCCGGATCCATGGAAGAGATGGGTGGTTGCGGCATCAACTTGCATCCATACACCGGCCGATCGTTCAGGTAAAGTCCCAAGTCGGGGCCTGCTGTTTTGTAAAGCAACATAAACACAATAAACTTTACATTGACATTTACATTTTACTTTTTATAATGGGAACAGCAACGCATCGATGCGTGGGGAGGCAAAATGGAACCCGAACTGACACCGGGACAGAGACGGCTTTTCGATTACCTGAAAAAAATCATCCAACGCACCGGAAAGGCGCCCAGTCTCCGCCAGGCGGCCCAGGATCTGGGTGTGAGCCACGCGGCCATCTCCCAGGGCCTGAAGTTGCTGGAGCAAAAAGGGGTGGTGAAGCGCCAAGGCCGCTACAGCCGGACCCTTCACCTGATCGGTCCCACCGGCGAAACGGCGGCGGTTCAGCGGTGGCGGGAAGTGCCGGTGGTGGGCCGGGTCACCGCCGGCCTGCCCCTGTATGCCCAGCAGGAGTGGGAGGGCGGTCTGGTGCTGGACCGCACCCTGTACCGCGGCCAACATCTTTTCGCCCTGCGGGTGCAAGGGGATTCCATGAAAGGGGCGGGCATCCTGGACGGGGACATGGCCGTGTGCGCACCGCGCCAGTACGCCGAAAACGGAGAGATTGTCGTGGCCCTGATCCATGGGGAGGAGGCCACGGTAAAACGGTTCTTTCTCCATCGGGACCACGTCGAACTGCGGCCGGAAAACCCCGATTATCCGGTCATGCACTATGGGTTTGACGAGGTGCTGATCCAGGGCCGGGTGATCGGGATACAGCGGGTGATGGATTAAAGACGATGGAAAATATGGATAACAAGCCCGCCCGAATTCTGGTGGGAACCAGCGGATACGCCTACAGCGAGTGGGTGGATGCCGGCTTCTACCCGCCGGGCACCGGCTCGGCCCGGATGTTGGCGCACTACGCCCGTGTCTTCCCGGTCACCGAGATTAACTATACCTGGTACCAGATGCCCAAGGCGCCGGCCATGGACCGCATGCGCCGTAAGGCACCAGAGGGCTTTCGCTTTGCCGCCAAACTCACCCGCACCCTGACCCACGAGGTGGACGCCAACGGTTGGCCGGCCCAGGCGGCCCTGTATCGGGAGGGCGTCGCCCCGCTGGTGCAGTCGGGTCAGCTTTTGGCCGTACTGGTACAGTTGCCGCCCTTTTTCCGGCGCAATCCGGAAAACCGCCGCTACCTGGCCCGCCTGCTGGATGCCCTTTCCGGCCTGCCCCTCGTCGTCGAGTTCCGCCACGCCTCCTGGGTCACCGACCGGGTATTTGCTTCCCTGAAAGAACGCCGGGTAACCCTGGCATGCGTAGACGCCCCGCAACTAAAGGACCTGTTCCCGCCCCTGACCCTGGTCACCAATCCGGACCTGTTCTACATCCGTTTCCACGGCCGCAACGCCACCGGCTGGCGGTCGGGCAGCATGCAAAAGCAGTTCGACTACGATTACAGCAACGACGAATTGGCCCAGTGGTCCCGGTCACGCCTTCCCGAAATGAACCGGCAGGCAAAAACCGGCCTCATTTTTTTCAACAACCACGTCCGCGGCCAGGCACCGAAGAATGCCCGGATGCTGATGGAACAGCTGACGAAGGTCTGAAGACAGATGACAGGGAACAGAGGTCAGAAGACGGAAGACGGAAGACAGATCGCGGCTGGAAGCCGCTCCAACGGCTTCCCAATTCCTCAATGTCGTTGTAAAGATCATCTTGCGGACGGATTCGTAAACCGTTCGAGATCAAGGCTTGCGGGCCGCGAAAGCGAGCTTAGGCGAGCGAATGGAAAATCGATCAAGATCCTTACGGCGAACATTCATGTTCCATCCCGAGGAGAGAGGCGTACTAAGCGTACGCCGCAGTGACGAGGGATGAAGCGTAACGCAGATATTGGACGGTTTACGGATCCGTCAATCATGGAACGATCCATTATTCACATCAACGTCGCCGACTTCGCCGTGGCCGTAGAGCGGGTGCTGGATCGCCGGCTCGACGGTCGGCCGGTAATCGTCGCACCGGAGGGGACCGCCCGGGCCACGGTTTACGACATGAGCGAAGAGGCCTTTCAGGCCGGGGTGAGAAAAAACATGCCCTTGAGCCGGGCCCTTCGCCGGTGCCGGGACACCCGGGTACTGCCGCCCCGACCGGATCGCTACGGCCAGGCCATGGCCCGCATGCTGAAAGCCGCCCTGCCCTGCTCGCCCTTCATCGAGCCGGGTGAGGGGGACGGCCATCTGTTTGTGGATGCCACCGGCAGCAGCCGCCTGCTGGGACCGCCGGTGGATGTGGCCTGGCGACTGGGCCGCCGGATCCGGCAGGACCTTGGCCTGATGCCCATCTGGTCGGTGGCCACCAGCAAGCTGGTCGCCAAAACCGCTACCCGACTGGTCAAGCCCCTGGGTGAGTACATCGTGGAACCCGGCGACGAAGCAGCCTTTCTGGCACCCCTGCCCCTGTTTCTGGTGCCCGGCATCGAATCCAGCGACCTGGCACGATTGAATGATTTCAACATGATCCGGGTGTTTCAGGCCGCCACGCTCAGCGTCGATCAGATGCAGACCCTCTTCGGCCATCGGGGGCGCTTTATCCATGACCGGCTTCACGGCATCGACCCGTCGCCCGTTCGCCCCCTGGACCAGCCGCCGCCGAGGGTCATCGAATGTTGGGAGTTCGGCGAAGACACCAATGACCATTTGCAAATGGAACGCAGCCTGTACCGGCTGGTGGAACAGGCCGGGCGACAGCTGCGGCGCCAGGCCCTGGCCGCCCGGCGGGTCGCCTTGGTTCTGGAGCACACCGATGGCATCCGGCGAATCCGCCAGACCACGGCCAAACCGGCTACGGCCAACGATTTCACCCTCTTCACCCATGCCCGGCGGGTGCTGGGTCTGGCCTGGACCCGGCGAGTCCGGCTGCGGCGCATGACCCTGGTCTGCGACCGCTTGACCTATCCGCCGGCCCAGCGTCTGTTGTTCGAACCGGAACGCCGAATGACGGAAAGACAGGACCGGTTGGTGGCGGCCATGGACCGGATCCGCCGACGCTTCGGCACCGATGCATTGACCATGGGACGGACGCTGGCGGCGTAGGACTGAAGAACCCATGATTCCCCTCACCGTCCGATCCCATTATTCCCTCATGTGGGGCACCGATTCGCCGGCAGCGATCTGCCGGGCCGCCCGGCGTATGGGATACGACCGCATAGCCCTCACCGACACGGACAACCTCTACGGCGTGTTGAAATTTGTCAGCGCCTGCCAAGAGGAAGGACTCAGCCCCATCGTGGGGGCGGAAATCACCGATCCGAACAGGCAGGGCCGCGCCGTCTGCCTGGTTAAAGACGCGGCCGGTTACGCCAACCTGTGCCAGTTGATCACCCGGCGCCACCGGGACCCGGCATTCGATCTGTCCACCAGTCTGCCCCCGCTGGCCGCCGGCCTGCTGGTGCTGGTCAGCCACGCCGGCCTGTTAACGGCCTGGCACCGGGCGGGAGTCCACACGGCAGCGGCCCTGCCTCGGCGGCCCCCATCCCCTTTCCATCCCCTGGTGGAGACGGCGCGACGCCTGGACGTCCCACTGGTGGCCACACCGGGCAGCTTCTTTCTGGAGCCGAACGGACTCGCCGTCCACCACCTGTTGCGGGCCATCGCCGGCAACACCACCCTTTCCCGGCTCGGCCCGACCGACACGGCCCCGCAAGAGGCCTGGCTGGCACCGGCCACGGAATATCACCGGCGGTTCATTCATTGCCCGGAAGCCTTGGACAACACCTGCAAACTTGCCGAAATGCTGACCTTCACCGGCCCATCGTTCGGCTTGGTCATGCCGCCGTGGGAAGACAACGGGGGGCGCAACGCCGATGATTGCCTGCGACGTGCCGCCTATACCGGCGCCCGGAATCGATACGGGAAGGAACTGGGCGAGGCCGTGGTGGAGAGACTGGAACACGAGCTGGCCGTCATCGCCCGCATGAATTTCTCGGCCTATTTCCTGGTGGTACAAAAAATCGTGTCGCAAAGTCCGCGCACCTGCGGCCGGGGATCGGCCGCCGCCTCCCTGGTGGCCTATTGCCTGAACATCACCAACGTCTGCCCGGTGAAGCATAACCTGTACTTCGGCCGATTCCTCAACCCCGGACGAACCGACCCACCGGACATCGACGTCGATTTTGCCTGGGACGAACGGGACACAGTCATCAACGGCGTGCTCACCCGCTTTGCCGGCTGTGCCGCCATGGTGGCCAGCCATATTCTGTTCCAACCCCGCATGGCCCTGCGCGAGACGGCCAACGTTTTCGGTATGCCCGATGCCGAGATCGGCAAAATCACCCGGCGCCTGCCCTGGTTCTGGCAGCGGGACGAACTGGATGCGGGGTTGCTGAAAAATCTGCGGCAGCGTCCGGAAACCCGCAACCTGGATTTCGTTCACCCCTGGCCGCAGATCATGGCCCTGGCGCAGCGAATCATCGGCGTCCCGCGTCACCTCTCCGTCCACCCCGGCGGTGTCGTGATCACCCCGGGTTCCATCCACAGCTATGTCCCCATCGAAACCGCCCCCAAAGGGGTCCCCATCATCCAGTGGGACAAGGACGGTGCAGAGGACGCCGGTCTGGTGAAAATCGATCTTCTCGGCAACCGGAGCCTGGGAGTGATCCGGGATGCACTGGCCAACGCAAGGACCAACGGCGTCGCCTTCGACGAAAACCGCTGGGACCCCGAGGACGACCCGGCCACCCGGGACACCGTGGCCCGGGGCCACACCATGGGCTGTTTTTACATCGAGAGCCCGGCCATGCGGCTGCTGCACCAGAAAGCCGGCAACGGTGACTTCGACCACCTGGTGATTCACTCCTCTATCATCCGGCCGGCGGCCAACGCCTATATCCAGGAGTACCTTCGACGCCTGCACGGCGGCAGTTGGGACCCCATCCACCCCCTGCTGGCAGACGTACTGGACGAAACCTTCGGCATCATGGTCTATCAGGAGGACGTCTCCCGGGCGGCCGAAGCCCTGGCCGGATTCTCCAATGCCGAGGCCGACGGCCTGCGAAAAATTATCGCCAAAAAAGACCGTCAGCGGCAGTTGGCCGATTTCCATGCCCGCTTCATGACTGGTGCCGCAGCCCGGGGCGTGCTTCCGGATCAGGCCAGTGCCGTATGGCAGATGATGATGAGTTTTTCCGGATACTCCTTCTGCAAGCCCCACAGCGCCTCTTACGCCAGGGTGTCGTTCCAGGCGGCCTTTCTCAAAACCCATCACCCGGCCGAATTCATGGCCGGGGTCATCAGCAACCAGGGGGGCTTTTACAGCACCTTTGCCTACGTCTCCGAGGCCCGGCGCATGGGACTGGTCCTCGATCCGCCGGACGTCAACACCAGTCTGATCCGCTGGACAGGAAGGGATCGGCGTCTGCAGGTCGGCCTGATGGCGGTTGGCGGATTGGGCCAACATACCATGCAGAAAATCATGGGATGCCGACAGACGTCCGATTTCACAGACATGACCGATTTTCTGGATCGCGTGCAGCCACATGAAGACGAGATCCGGGCCCTGATCCACTGCGGCGCCCTGGACAGACTGGCCACCGGGCATTCACGAACCCAATTGCTGTGGACCCTGGCCCGGTGGAAAGCGGATCACCAGCGGTCAACGGGCCAGGCCGATCTGTTCGCAACCCAGCGGGGCAGCAGGACTGCCATTTCGCCGCCTGTATTCCCGCCGGAGGACCCCACGACGCGCCTTCGCCGGGAATTCGCCGTTCTGGGTTTTCTGTGCAGCCGACACCCCATCACCCTGTTTGCCGATGTCATCAAAAGGATGCACACGGTGAAGGCCAGCCGCCTTCCAGACCTGACGGGTCGGCGGGTTCGGCTGGCCGCCTGGCTGATCACCGGCAAGGTGGTGCACACCCGCCACGGGGATCCCATGGAATTTCTCACTTTCGAGGATGAAACCGGTATCGTTGAGACCACTTTCTTTCCCGGGCCATACCGCCGCTTCTGTCACATGCTAGACCGGAACCGGCCCTATCTGCTGGCGGGAAAGGTGGAAGAAAATTGGGGCGCCGCAACCCTCGCCGTGGATCGGGTCGAGCCAATCGTAAAAAAAAGCCGGAGGGCGGATGATTGAACCGCGATAGCGCTGAATCACTGCGCACTCAACGCAGCGAGATAGCAGGCATGGGCCAAAAGACGCCGCTTTTTGACAACCCCTACTTGATGAAATCGTAAAAATCGCGTTTCCGACGGATTCGTAAAAAAGCCGAGATCAAGGCTTGCGAGCCGCGAAAGCGAGCGGGGTTCGCGAGCGAACTTTTAATTGATCGACATCAATACGGCGAAGATTTCCCGCAGGGGATCTTCAACCCCGAAGAACGAGGTGTACTTACGGTACTCCGCAGTGATGAGGGATGAAGCGTAACGCAGATATCGGCTTTTTTACGAATCCGTCCTACTTGGCGGCCCGCTCAACTGCCCGCCGCAATGCAGCGGTGATCTTTTTGGCCGGCCAGGCCGTCACCGACCAGCCGATGGCCAGAATCATCAGCCAGACCATCACTTCACCGCCCTGGCTGAGGTTCCGCCCCTGAGTCAGCAAGGGGCCTAAAAAAAGGGCGCAGGCAAAACCGGCGGCAATGCGCCAGGTATCTTCTGAAAAAAGCAGATAAAAGAATATATAGGAGACGGTAAGGGTAGGCTTTCGCATGTTCACTCCTCTGGCAAGGATGGGTTCCGTTGGTTGAGTAAAGGCTTTTGGCCGCGGGGTCAAGGGCCACACAAAAAATTTTACCACGGCGGGTATCGGATTCTGGATCGGCGACAAGACCCAGATTGACACCATGGCCCTTTTCACCTATTTTGAGGCGATGACAAACGGGGGTCGGGAATGAATTTAACGACGAGTTTTAAAACGCTGGGTATCGGCCCGGAAACGGATGAGGCGCAGGCTAAACGCGCTTACAAGGCCCAGGTGCGGCGATGGCATCCGGATCAGTTTCCCGTGGGCTCGGCCGCCAAGACCGGGGCCGGAGAGCAGCTGAAGCAGATCAACATCGCCTATGCCCGCGTCAAGGCACACCTGGCCATGCATCGTCCAGAACCGACCGGCTCAGCCCGTGCAACCCCACCTCATCCGGATCAATCCAGCACCGACCGCCACGACATACCCGGCGAAAAAGCGAAGAAGCGCTCCTGGGTGGACCACCTGTTCGATGCCCTGAACGTCTATGCGGGGAACCGTGCCGGTGAGCCCTCGGCACCACCGGACGATGAAACCGATACCAAACGGCGAAAAACGTTTGAACAGGTTCTCGATGAAATGGCCGGCGGTGGCATCCACCCAAAAATGAAGCGCCGACCGGGAAACCACGCTGCCGCTGGCCGCCGCGTCGCTTCCGGCTACCGGCACGCTGGCCGCAAAGGCGCAGCAGTGGGTACCGTGGAGGGCGCTGAAAGTCCGGGGCCGATTAAACCAGTAAGCCGCGTCCGGGGAATCGGTCGAAACCGATAATGCTTTATCGTCCCAACGATTTCAGCAGCGCCACCATCAAGCGCCACACCTTTTCCACCGACGGCAGATAGAGCCGCTCAGATGGCGAGTGTGGATTCTCCATGGTAGGTCCCAGGGAGATCATATCCATGCCGGGGCACCGGTCGCCGATCACCCCGCATTCCAGGCCCGCATGCATGATCTGCACCGTGGGTGCGCTATCAAACAGCTCCCGATAAAGCGCCGTACAGCGTTTGAGCAGTGGAGATTCGCGATTCATGGGCCACGAGGGATAACCGGCACCGGTTTGAACCGTGGCCCCGGCCAGGCGACCCACCGCCTCAACCGCCAGGCAGATGGCATCGAGACGGGAAGGTACCGAACTTCGCTGGTTGGTGGTCACAGCCAATGCACCGTTGCTTATTTCCACCAACGATAGGTTGGTGGACGTCCGCACCAGGAGCGGAAAGTCTTCGGCCATGTCAACCGGCCCGCTGGGCAAGGCCGCCAGCAGGTTCACCATCGCCGCCGTATCGTTTTCAGTGACGCCGTGTTGGCCTGCATTCACCGGACCTATATTTTCGATGGATACGTTCAACTCCGGATCCGCCGTCTTGTATTCCTGTTTGATGAGGTCGGCGACTGAACCGATCATCCTTTCCAGGGCATCAATCGAATCCCGGCGGCAAGCCACAAGCGCCTCACAGCCACGGGGGATCACATTCCTGCCGGTGCCGCCCTTCAGCGCCACGAGTTGCAGCGGTACGACCGCCATCCCGGCACTCAGCAGGCGGGCCATGACCTTGTTGGCATTGGCGCGATGTTTGGCGATGTCCACCCCGCTGTGCCCCCCCTTCATGCCTTGGGCCGACACGCTCAGCAAGTCATCGTCCCCGTCGAGGATCTTGAGCTCCAATGGTCGGCTGATGGTGGTGTTCCGCCCCCCCGCACACCCGACGACGAAGACGCCTTCGTCCTCTGAATCCAGGTTGATCAGGATTTTGCCCGACAGCAAGGATGGGTCCATCTTCAAAACGCCGGTCAGGCCGGTCTCCTCCTCCACCGTAAAAAAAAGTTCCAGCGGCGGGTGGGACACCTCCGGGTTGTCCACCAGGGCCAGGGCCAGGGCAATGGCAATCCCGTTATCCGCGCCCAGGGTGGTCCCCCCGGCGGTCAGCCAGGGGCCATCCTGCACCATGCGGATGGGATCTTTGGAAAAGTCGTGATCCGAGTCGTCCTGTTTTTCACAGACCATGTCCAGATGACCCTGAAGAATAACGATGGGTGCATGCTCGAAGCCGTTTGATGCCGGTACCTGCAGGACCAGGTTGCCGGCTGAATCCGATTTTACCGGCACCGCCCTGTCCATGGCCCATTGCTGCAGCCAGCGGGATATCTGCTGCTCCTGTTTCGAGCATCGCGGAATCTGGTTGATCTGTTCAAAATAGTCGATGATCGTGCGAGTCGCATGGTCCACGGATCGCTCTCCTTGGGTATTGCAATCTGATTTTTATGGCAATCCGATTATTACCACGGGTAGGGTCGCCGATTCTGAGAAAGAAGTTAAGAAATTAAGGAAAAAGCCGATACGCAAGCTTGAACCCATTGACGCCAAACGCGAGGACGCGGAATCGCCCCATGAACACCAAACTGCTCATGATCGTCGCCTTCTTGTTTTTCCTCTCCTGGAGAAAAGCCGCGGACAGCTTCCTTCTGTTCTGCGCCCTATTTGCCGCCGGCCTGTTCGTTTGCGTGCTCATCTACCGGGTGGAAAACACCCATTCCGTGGTCGACGACGATACCTAGCCCGGAAAAACCGGAAATAACCAATCACAAGCACTAAATTTCAAACAAATTGAGATTTATTTGGCATTTGGTATTTGTGATTTGGCAAGCTTAAGGTATTTCAAGTCACGCGCGTCTTTCCAGACAGTCCAGCACCGCCTGGCAATTGCCGGGGGCGGTCACCAGCAGATGCTCTTCGATCCTTGCTCCGTTCAGGTGATCGTTGAGGTAGAATTTTTCGCCGCTGGCTTTAAACAGCTGCCCGCCGGCGGCCTCCACAATCATTCGCGCGGCTGCCAGATCCTGAAAGGATTCGTTGGCCGTAACGGCCACATCCGCACGCCCCATGGCCACGTAACACAGGTGAGCGCCGGTGCAGCCCAGGTTCCTGATCTTTCCGGGAAACCGGGAAACATAGTGCCGGTGGAACCTTGAAAAGGTGAACATCAGGCTTTCGTCGTCGATGGTACGATCGTCGGTCATCCGAATGGGCTTCTCGCCCCAAAATGCCTGGCCGCCGGCCCGGGCATGAAACAGGTCACCGGTGGCCGGCATATAGAAGGCACCGAATACCGGCCAGAAATTTTCCAGCAGCGCCAGAGACATGCCCCAGATGGGAATACCCGCCTGGTAATTGTCGACGCCGTCAATGGGGTCGAAGATCCACAGGTATCGCCGGTTGTCATGGGTATAGGCGGTATCCAGCGCTTTGCTGGTGAACATCCGATGATCGGGATACCGGCTGTCCAACGCTTGCTGAAAGCACGTGCTGATCTGTAACTCAGCCCGGGTGACCAGCCCTTCATCAAACTTGGTCGCCCTCCTGCCCTTGCCGAAACTGTCCAATGCCCGTTGACCGGAACTTCGAATGGCGTCAATGGCAAAGGCTGTCAAGGCTTCGATTCCATGGATTAGCTCCTGTGTCATGTCACCCCCTGGTGGTTTAAGTTTCAGTTCCCCGAAGACATCGGGCAGAATAAATGAAAAAAACCGACAAACCTCCGAAAAAGAGGGCCGGTTTTATCTCTCAGGGCATGCAGGATTGAACCGCAAAAGCGAGCACATTCCTCGCCGCTTGCGGCGGGGTTAGCGAGCGAACTGAAAATAGACTTTCATCCTTTCGGTGAACCCTCCCCGCGGCTTGCCGCGGGGAGGGTTCAATCATCCGGCAACAGTGCGACCGGAAAAAATCCTGCCGGTGGCGGCAGGCGCGAACTCATTTGCGCATGATCGAGCAGTGAAAAATGGAGCAGGCGGGTTTAATTGATCATCTAGCCGATTCTTCGTCAGGAAAATCTTGGCGTGCCGGCTATTTTTTCGACGATGCATAACCATCGGCATACCATCCGCCGCCTTTCAGTTCAAAGCTGCAAGCGGAAAGTATTTTCTTGGCCTTATCGTGGCATTTGGGGCACTCAACCACTTGGGTATCCATCCGCACCAGTTCTTCGGTAATATGGCCGCATTTGCACTTGAATTCGTAAACCGGCATCACGCTTTCCTTTCTGGATCGGGTAGCGCGTGCAAACGGTTCGTTTGCTCGCAATTGCCCGTTTTTGAGCCAACTTAGTTCCGTTTTGGTATCGTGTCAAGACCCGATCGCAACTGTTTCCAATGCCGAAAAGATCACAAAAAATCGGCGGACCCGAATCGTTAACCGGAATCCGCCGATCGCATCACTGAACTGACAGTGGCTATTTGCGCTCTATTTTTACCACCAGGTAACCTGCGTTGCGCCGCTTGACCAGCAGTTGAATGGTTTCGCTCTTCTCGTTCTTTTTGATCAACTGGCCAAAGTCTTTGCGATCTTTAACGATGGTGCGATTGATTTCTTTGATGATATCACCGGGTCGCACGTCGGCCTCCCGCGCCAAGCTGTCATCTTTCACATCCGTGACCAGCACACCGTTTTCCTTGCCCTCAATACCGAAACGGCGTGCGATATCTGAATCCAGGTCCGTGACCTCGATGCCCAATTCGTCATTGTCCCGACTCTGGGTAGCCAGGATCTTCTCATCATCGTCCCGTTTGGCCAAGGTTACCGTCAGTTTTTTTGTTTTGCCGTCCCGAATCAGGTCGACAGTTGTCTGGCTTCCCACCGGCGTGTTCGCAATCATGGCAGACAGTTCCCGGCCTGTTGTCACCTTTTGGCCGTCCACGGACATAATAATGTCGTTGACTTTGATTCCGGCGTTATCGGCCGGATCCCCTTCGAAGACCTGGGTAACCAGTACGCCCTTTTGCGCCTTCATTCCGTAATAGTCGGCCAGTTCCGGGGTAAGGTCCTGAATTCCCACGCCCAGCCAACCGCGGGTAACCTCTCCCTTGTCCTTGAGTTGATCGATGATGCCTTTGGCCATGTTGATTGGGATGGCAAAACCAATGCCCTGGCCGCTGGCGATGATGGCCGTGTTGATGCCCACCACCTCACCATCCATATTCAGTAGCGGCCCGCCGCTGTTGCCCGGATTGATTGAGGCGTCGGTCTGGATAAAATCGTCATAGGGTCCCGAGCCGATGATTCGGCCCTTGGCACTCACGATGCCAGCGGTGACCGTCTGCTCCAAGCCGAAGGGACTGCCGATGGCCACCACCCAGGTGCCCACCTTCAGTTTTTCTGAGTTGCCAAGTTCAAGTGGTTTAAGATTTTTCGCCCCTTCGATGCGAATCAGGGCAAGGTCAGTCTTCGGATCCCGGCCCACCAATTCAGCGTCAAATTCCTTATCGTCGGCCAGGATCACCTTAATCTGATCGGCGTCCTCGATCACATGGTTGTTGGTAACGATGAACCCGTCGCCATCGATGAGAAATCCCGAACCCAGGCTGCGCTGTTTGAAGTCGCGCTGTGGGCCATCTCCTTGAAACGGACCGAAAAATTCGTCAAATGGATTCCGGTTGCCCCCATGGGGGTTTCCAAAAAAATGACGGAAGACCGGACTGCCGCCCTTGATGATTTTAACGGTACGGATGTTAACCACACCGGGTCTGGCTGCTTCAGCCAGTTCGCTGAAGCTTTCAGGAGCCGAGAAGGCGTGTACGGTTTTGACCGCTGGCGTAGTTCCCCATAGGAAAGCTACCGCGCCGAAGAACAGAAAAAAAATAAGTAACGATTGAATCGTCTGTTTTGATTTGATCATGATCAACCTCCTTGTACATACCCATGTTAAAATCGTAATCGTTTTGTAATCAATGGTGCTGAGTATAACCGTCAAGGATTACGGCAAGATGACTAAAAGATTACCAAATGGTAATCTTAAAGCAGGTGGCAGGGAGTGAGGTTAATCACAAAGCAGGTTCGTCGTGGACCGAGGAATCAGGCGGATCATCGGTCGGTGCGGGGACCAATTGTTCCCGCAAAGCCATGCCGATCTGTTCCATGCGGTAGGGCTTTTTGATATAAGGGCCGGCACCTAAACGCTGGGCCTCCATTACACGCTCAGACTCGGAAAATCCGCTGGCGATAACCGCTTTCTGGCCCGGAGAGATAGCCAGAATCTGACAATAGGTATCAAGTCCGTCCATATCCGGCTCCATGATCATATCCAGAACCAGGATATCCACAGGGGTCTTGCGGATGTATTGAACCGCTTCCTCGCCACTGGCAACTGCATCTACTTGATAGCCCAGGCGTTTCAGCATGAATGTCGCCAGATCACGCTGCTCCTTAATGTCATCCACGACGAGGACAGACTCGCCGGCACTGAGGTAGCGATCGATGGAGAGTTCCTCAGCCTCCATTTTTGCAGCTTGTCGGGTAATGGGAAAATAAAGGTCAAATACCGTCCCCTGGCCTTCGATGCTATGGGCGTCGATAAAGCCACTATGATCTTTGACGGTACCCCACACCACCGCCATGCCCAAACCGGTGCCGCTTCGCCCCATTTTTTTCTTGGTGTAAAATGGCTCGAAGATCCGTTCCAGGTCCTGGGCTGAAATTCCGACGCCGGTGTCGGCCACCCGCAGCAGCACATATTCGCCTTCCAGAACCGTTTCGAATCCGTGCATCGGCCGGTCCACATAACAGTTCTGGGTGCTTATGGTGATCTGCCCCCCGTCAGGCATCGCCTCGGCGGCGTTGGTGACGAGGTTCATCATGGTTTTTCCCAGATGGACCGCGGAGCCGACCATGTTGAACAGCGTTGGCGCCAGATCCGAATGAATCGTCACGCGAGGATGGAAAGATTTAAGCCGTGCCAGCTCAGGACTGTCTAAATAGTCTTGAACCACCTGGTTCAATGCAACGACGTCGGTAACGGCCACCCCCCGCCGTGCCAGGGTCAGCATATCCTGAACAATGGCCGCTGCTTTTTCGCCGGATTGCTTGATCGTTTCAACGATGATGCGAGTTTCGCTGCCCTCGGGAATGTCCATAAGGAGCAGTTCCGGATAGCCGACCAAACCCGAAAGGATGTTGTTCAGATCGTGGGCCACACCGCCGGCCAGGGTACCGATGGCCTCCATTTTCTGTGCCCGCTGCAGTCGCGCTTCAATCTCTTTCATCGCATTGATATCCGTGGCCACGGTGAGCTGGACCAAACGGCCATCCTCCCACACGATTGCACGGGCAGAGATAATATACCAGCGGCCGTTGACCGGATTTTTATCTTCCCAGGAAAAACTCTCACCGGGTCTGCCGTTTTCGTTCAGCAAAAGGTGGGTCTTGCAGTGGTGGCAGGGTGAATCCAATCCATGGGTCGTTTGGTAGCACACTTTACCGACAATGTCGTCGCCGTAAGTCTTTTTCATGTGGCGGTTGGCCAGCAGAATGATGTGCGTTTCCATATCCACCACATGGATATCCGCATCGATGCTGTCGAGGATCGATGCGAGTTGTTCGTGACTGGCCCGCACCCGTCCCTCGGCCTGTTTTCTCTCGAGGATCTCTTTATTCAAATCGCGGTTAATCCGCTGCAGTGCGGCGGTGCGTTCTTCTACCCGCTGTTCCAACGTCCGGTTGATATTGTCTGTTTTCTCCTTCTCTTGTTCCAACATAAACATCAGGAAAAAATTCTTACGATGCTGGGTCTCGATGGAGTAGCAGATGAGCATTCCCAATAGATTGATCCCCATAAAATGGGCACCATAAATCAACTGGATGACACCGGAGGCGTCCATCAGCCACATTATCGCCGCCTGGTAGCCGCCGATCACCAATAGACCGGCAATGGAGGCGGTAATGAACCGGGCATGGATAAAGGTGTATCCGAAAAAAACACAAAAAATGGTGCCTACCCCATAAAAGTAAGACTCGGGGGCGGGTGTGATCACCACCATGGCCACGTAAGCAAACCCGGTGCCCACAATATAAAACCCATTCACGAACTGCCATAAACGGCGGTAGGCATCGGTATAGGAAAAAATCAGCCCCAGCAGAAACACGGGGCACACCAGCACATACCGGATAAACCACAACTGGAATTTCTGTTCCGGAAACACATAGGCATCAAGAATACCGAATATGCTGAAAAAAAGAATTGCGTAGAGCTTGCAGCGTCTCACATGTTCGATAGAGTTTGAATAGAATGCCCGTTTAAAGGGTTGTTCCAAGGATTGCTGACTGCCCGTAAAAACAAGCGTCAACGGGTGGAGGCTGACGCGAAGCATACTGGTGGGAACGGCGACGTCAACTTTTTCCAGGGTTACGTTCATGGTTCACCATTGGTTTTCGCCGAACAACAGCAGTGTCGCGGTGAAAGGAAAGATGCAGATAGCGTGCATGGATTCGACGCAGTACCGCTTCTCAACTGGATTGCGACCAAGGCAAGCAAAAAATGAAAACGCTTCCAATCCCAAGTGTACTTTCGACATTGATTTCGCCGCCATGGACATGGGCAATGGCCCTTGCCAAGCTCAACCCCAGACCGAAACCGCCGGTTGCCCGACTCTGATCACATCGAAAAAACCGGTTGAATATCTTCGGCAAGTCTTCATCGTCGATGCCGATGCCACTGTCTTTTATGGAAACGTTAATCATTTCAACATCCTTATCACGAAACCCACGAATGTCAATATTACCCGGTGACGGTGTATATTTGATCGCATTGTCCACTAAATTGGTCACTGCCCGCTGAAGCATTTTTAGATCACCTCTCACCATCAGCACATCCGGTATGTCGCCGGTCAGGGAAAGTCCCTTGTCTTCCGCCAGGGGGGCAAAAAGAGCTATTGCGCCGCGGACCACCTCGGCCATGTTAACCGGTTCGAGGGCCAGGTCTCCGGCACCGGCATCGGATTTGGAGATTATCAGCATGGTGTTGATCATATCCAGCAACCGGTCGCACTCCTCGATGGTGCTGCCGGCCAGGGTTAGGTCATCGCCACCGGAGGATGCGCCGGAAATGCTGATTTCCGCCATACCGCGAATCCTCGCCACCGGGCTTTTCAGATCATGGGCAATGTTATCGCCCATTTCACGCATACCGACAACCAGCCTTTCGATGCGGTCAAGCATTTGGTTGAAGGTCACCGCCAGGCGGTCGATCTCCTCATGGCGGGCCCTGATTGGCACCCGGCGGCTGAGGTCGGATTCGGAAATCTGCCGGGCGGTGCGGGTGACCGCTTCAACGCCGGAAAGCGCCCGCCTGGCCATGAACCATCCCACCAGGACTGCAGTCAGAATCAGCGCCGACATGGTGATGAGAAAAATCTTCTTAAAAATAGCAATAAAGGCCGTGTCGTTCTCCATGGAATAGCCCAACTGCGCGACGACCCCCCTGCCGATGATCCCGTAGGCAATGCGAACCCGATCCGGGCGACCGGCGATGGTCAAGGTTTCATAGACCCGCGAACGGCCCTCTACCAGCTGCCCGACGGCACTCCGGTTGATCCCGATCTCCTGCCAGTAGGTCATGTTGGATGAAGAAAAAGCCACACCACTGGCATACAGCAGGCGGAAAAAGACCTTTTTCTCACCGGCCGCCTGGGATTCGATCAGTGCCGCGGATTTAACCTCCTCAAGCCCCTGAAGGTTGTAGATGGCTTCGAATTCGGAGATTTTATCGGAAAGGCGGCTGTCCAGGCGTTGCCTCAGGTTGGTGGTAATCAAGACATAGAAAAAAAGAAATGCCAGGCAGGAGGACAATGAGAAAATGATCCCGTACCACAAGGTCAATCTGAACGATAGGGATCGATGCAGTTTAATCGTTCTGGCGAAGGGCATACCCCACCCCGCGGACCGTGTGGATCAGTTTGTCTTCGAAACCCTTATCCACCTTATCGCGGAGCCGGCAGATTCGAGCCTCCACCACGTTGGTTTGGGGATCGAAATGGTAATCCCAGACGTGTTCCATGATCATGGTCTTGGACACCACTCGGCCGGCATTTCTCATCAGATATTCCAGAAGAGAGTACTCCAGTGGCTGCAAATCAATCTTAACCCCGCCGCGAAAGACTTCCCGCGTCAGCACATCGATCGACAGCTTACCGCACGACAATCGGGTGGGTTCTTTGGTCCCGCTGGCCCGCCTGATCAGCGCCTGAACCCGGGCCAACAATTCTGAAAAGGCAAATGGTTTGCTCAGATAGTCGTCACCGCCGGTTTGAAGGCCCCTGACCCGGTCATCGATGGAACTTTTTGCGCTGAGGATGATCACCGGGGTCATTACCTTTTCCCGGCGCATCCGCCCAATCAGGGACAGGCCATCCAATCCGGGCAGCATGATATCCACAACCGCGGCATCGTACGGTTCGCTGAGGGCCAAGTCCAACCCCACCGTTCCATCCACGGCATGATCCACCGCAAACCCTTCCGCCTTGAAACCCTTTTTAACGAAGGAGGCGATCTTTTGGTCGTCTTCAACCAGTAAAAGGCGCATTTTTTTCTTCCGGTTTAATTGAACCCAATTTTCTTGACAAAACTGGTGGTCGCTGAAACAGTGGGCACCATTTTAAATAGTAGTTGAAACTGGAAAAAAAATGAAGAAAAAAAAGATCATGTCCAGTTTAACTTAGGAGAAACAACGTACCTGTAACCTCGATTCTTCGGAAAGGATCATTTCAATGACACTTCAAGATAAGCTGAAAGCGGATCTGAAATCAGCCATGAAGGCGCGGGACGAGACTAAAAAAAATGCAATCCGGGTCGTCATGGGAGAAGTGGCCCGTTCGGATAAAAAGCAATTGCCGGATGATGAGATCATCAAGATACTCAAAAAACTGATTAAATCGGAGAAGGAAATGCTCGAAAAGAGCGGTCAGGGAGCGACATCACCGTTTATTGCCATCATAGAGGCCTACCTGCCCAGAATGGCCACACCAGATGAGATTGGCCAGTGGATTGCCGCCAATATCGATTTTTCGAGCTACCAGAATAAAATGCAGGCCATGGGCACCATAATGGCCCACTTCGGTGCTTCCGCCGATGGCAATACCGTTAAGCAAGTGCTTCAGAATTATTCTGTATAAACCTGGTCTCAAAACGCTCAATGCAGAATCCCCACCACTGCACCCGTCATGCAGGTGGCCAGCGTGCCGGCCACCACTGAGCGCAAACCCAAGGCAACGATCTCGCTGCGCCGGCCCGGGGCCATGGTTCCCATTCCCCCGATCATGATCCCCAAACTGCCGGGGTTGGCAAACCCGCACATGGCATAGGTCATGATGAGCGTGCTGCGCTCACTCAGTGTACCCGGGGCCAGGCGGCTGAGTTCCAGGTAGGCAAGAAATTCATTCAAAATGGTTTTAACGCCCATGAGACCGCCGGCCACCGGCGCCTCCTGCCAGGGCACCCCCATAAACCAGACGATCGGCGCCATCACGCCCCCCAACACCCGCTGAAGGGTAAGCGGCGCCCCTCCCATGTCCGGAAATACCCCCAACATCGTATTGACAAGATGAACCAGCGCCACCAGCACCACCAGCATAGCGATGATATTGATTAGCAACTCAACACCTTGGAGTGTTCCCCGGGTGACAGCATCCATGCTGCCGGCATCCGGATTCGCCTCCACCAGGTGTCCACCGGTGGGTGATCCCGTTTCAGGGACCATCACCTTTGCGACAGTGACGGCGGCTGGCACGCTGATGATGGAGGCGGTGAGGATATGGCCCATGACACCGGGAATGGCATCGCCCAGAATACTGGCGTATAAGACCATCACCGTTCCGGCAATGGTAGCCATCCCTGCAGTCATCAGGGTGAACAATTCACTGCGGGTCATCTTTTCCAGATAAGGCCTCACGAACAGCGGGGACTCCACCATGCCTACAAATACGTTGGCCGACACACCCAATCCTTCGGCACCACCCAGGCCCATGGTCTTTCGCAAGCACCAGGAAAAGCCCCTGACCAAGAGTGGAAGGATGTGCCAGTGAAACAGCAGGGCCGACAGGGCGCTGATGACCAGAACCAGCGGAAGCGCCCTGAACGCAAGCACGAATGCCGCACCGGGGTAGGTCTCGATAAAGGGCAAAGGGGCGCCTCCAAGGTAGCCGAAAACAAATGCGGTGCCGGCCGTGGTGGCCGCCTCCAGTGCCATGACCCCGTCGTTCAGCACCAGGAAGAATTGCCTGAAAACCGGCGCCTTAAGCAAAATCAGGCCGGTGATCACCTGGGCAGCGATGCCCACGATAACCACCTTCAACGACACCTGTTTGCGATTTTCGCTCATCAGCCAGGCCAGGAGAAGAAATACCACCAGCCCGGTCGATCCCTGTAAAACCATGGATGCTGCCCCTGTCTTGCGCTAATGTTGCCGAACCCCATACATCGCGGATCCGCTCTATCCACCGTCCCTGATCAATACTTTCGCAATCTGGATGTCATATGCCCGATTCGGATCGAACCGACCACGTTTCTCATACAGCACCTGAGCCTGTTGAATGGCACCATAGGGGACCCAGCCGTGATCGTTCCAGACGCTGGGGTCGTCTTCATTTTTCATTCTGAATTCAACATCCTTGTTTTTCTCGCGCACATACATGCGCACCCGCTTGTTCTCAGGTACGGGGTAGTAGTAGATACCGATTTTGTCTTTCATGCCGCTATTGGTCCTCCGATGATAGGGTCATGACAGTCTCCTAAAAAAGGCCCCGTTGCTTTAAAACCGATGCGGCCTGCCCACCAAGGCGGGTCACCCGGGTCAGGGCCTGCGTCAGATGAAAGGCGGTCTCCTGAGGAACGCCGGAATTGATCATCACCAGTGCCATATTGATTTTTTTTCCAATCTCATGCCAGCATCTGTCACCCGTGATCCTGCCGGCCAGATCCGATTCATCGGCAACCATATGGGCGAGCGTTTTAAGCAGGCGCAGTCCCTGTCGTCTTTCCGGACCGTCCATACCTGTCACCTGGTTCGAGATCTGGCAGATCCAGATTAATCCCGACTTGACTTTCTCGCTCTGGGCATAAGCCAAGATGGCCTGTTTGACGCTGTTCCCTCGATCGTCATTTGTTTCCAGCGGTTCATCATCAGTCACGTTGGGCCCACCTTTTTACCAATGGTATCGTGTTCTAACGAATATTTCATCTTTTTCAAAGTTTTTTCTTTTCAGAGATAGGGTTCTGAGATAACTTTTCAGCAGTCGGATCATTAACCCACCCTCAACCACCCGCAGGAGTCGTCCGGATGAGCGAGCGCAGACGATTGAAGCACCTTGCCATGCCTGCAAAGGAATTTCAGTCCGCTGGAACGCACGGTGTTGCCTTCGAAACCCCTTGTACCGACCATCGCCCCGCCCAGGAGGTCTTGAAGGAAAGAGATCTTCAGTTGTCCGCCATTATCCATGCTTTTGACGGATTCGTGTATGTTTGTACCAAAGACTATTGCATCGAGTTCATGAACGAGCGATTGATCAAACGCACAGGCTTTGACGGCACAGGGCAACGTTGCCACAAGGTTCTGCATAACCTGGACCAGGTTTGCCCCTGGTGCCGCAACGAACGCGTATTCAGAGGGGAAACCGTTCGCTGGGAAGTGAAGAGCCCCAGAGATGGGCGCTGGTATTACGTCATCGACACCCCCCTGGTGCATCCGGGCGGATCCATTTCCAAATTCGGTATGATCATCGACATTCACCAGCGCAAGGAAGCCGAAGAGGAACTGGAAAGGCACCGGCGCAATCTGGAAGAACGGGTACACGCTCGGACCCGGGACCTGACGCTGATCAACGAACACCTGCTCAACGAAATTGAGGACCGGAAAAAGATCGAAAAAACGTTGAGAGAGAGCCAGGAGCGGCACCGCATCATTTTCGACGGCTCCCGGGATGCCATTTTCATCAGCGGCGCCGACGGCGCCATCCTGATTTTCAACCGCAGCGCCACCCAGTTAACCGGATACCGACCGGATGAACTTAAAAAACTCAAAATTTTCGATCTTTACGCCAAGGTTGACCCCGAACGGCACAGT
The DNA here is from genome assembly GCA_963705435.1 of uncultured delta proteobacterium. Taxonomy (GTDB): domain Bacteria; phylum Desulfobacterota; class Desulfobacteria; order Desulfobacterales; family Desulfosarcinaceae; genus Desulfosarcina. The sequence continues at coordinate 106,605 of CAVPJR010000007.1, forward strand.
GATTTCTTTAAACGCATCTGGGCCGGTCAATCCATCTCCGGCGAGGCAAGAATCGCCAGGAAAGACGGCCGCACCATCTATACGGAATTCAGCAGCCGCAAGATTTTGATTGCCGGCAACGCCTGTGCCCATACCATTGCCAGGGATGTAACCGCCCGCAAGAAATCCGAAGCCGCCCTTCGCCGCAGCGAGGCAAAATACCGGGAACTGGTCCAGAACACCAACAGCATCATCGTGCGCTATGACCCCTTGGGGTGCATCACCTTTTTCAATGAATATGCCCGGACATTTTTCGGGTTTCCCGAACCGGAGGTGATCGGACGAAACATATTGGGAAGCATCATTCCGTGGCGGTCCTCCGAAGGGCGGGACTACCGATCCCTGATGATGGACTTTTTGAAGCATCCGGAACGATACCCCACCAATGAAATCGAAAATATCCGTCGGGGCGGTCGACGCGCCTGGATTGCCTGGACCAACAAGGTCGTGCGGGATAAAGCCGACCGGATCGTTGAAATCTTGAGCGTTGGTGTCGATGTCACCCAGCGAAAACAGGCCCAGGAACAGGTGCATTTTCTCACGCATCAATTGATTAAAGCGCAAGAGAATGAACGCCTTAAAATATCCCGGGATTTGCACGACCACATTGCCCAGGACCTGTCCACACTAAAGATCAGCCTGGAGACCCTGTTCAAAGACCAGTCGACCGAAACCAACAACAAAGTTTCGCAATTGTCCAATATCCTGCAGCGGTCGATTGCCGCTGTCAGGGACATGGCTTACGATCTGCGCCCCCCCGGTCTGGACCAGTTGGGCTTAGTCAAAACCCTGTACCTGTATTGCGAGGATTTTTCCAAATCCACCACTGCGGAAATCGATTTCGCCGCCGCCGGCGTGGACGAACTGAACCTGGAATATGAAACTCAAATCAACATTTACCGATTGATCCAGGAAGCCTTGAACAACATCAAACGGCACGCCGGCGCCAATCGGGTGACGATCCGGGTGGTCGCCTCCTCTCCGGATATCGTCATACGCATCAAAGACAACGGTAAAGGCTTTGACGTGAACGACCGTCGAAAAAGGGCCCTGAAGGAAAAGCGCATGGGCCTGCAAAGCATGGTGGAGCGGGTTCGCCTGCTGCAGGGGAAAATCAACATCCAATCCAAACCCGACAAAGGCACCTATATTTTCATTGCCATCCCGCTAAAGGAGAAAACCAGTGTCTTCCAGGAAGCGCATTCTGATTATTGACGACCACCCGCTGTTCAGAGAAGGCCTAAAATCCATTATTGCCGGGGACCGTCATTTCACGGTCGATGGCGAGGCCGGAAATTCACGCAGTGGTTTTGCCATGGCAAAAAAGATCAAACCGGATGTCGCCCTGGTGGATATTTCACTGCCTGATGAAAGCGGCATGCAGTTGACCCGACGAATAAGGCAGGCCCTGCCCGACACCCGGGTGATGATTGTCAGCATGCACTCGAAGATCGATTACATCGTGGAAGCCTTCCAGGCTGGTGCAACCGGCTATGTGGTCAAGGAATCCGCAGCTAGCCGACTGGTTCAAGGACTCCATACCGTTATTCAAGGTGAGTATTTTCTGGACAGTTCCATCTCTCACGAGGTCGTGGAGCGGTTGATGAAATCACCGGTCCGCGAGGCACGGGTGAGTGATACGGACTACGGCCGTCTCACTCCCAGGGAACAGGAAATAATGCGCATGCTGGCCGAAGGGCTCCCGAAATCAGAAATTGCCGACCGGCTTTGCATCAGTATAAAAACCGTCGAGAATCATCGATCCAACATCATGAAAAAACTCGATCTGCACAGCGCCATGGATCTCGTGCGTTACGCAGCCAAGCTGGGACTCATCGATATCGACCTGTGGAAAGAGTGAGCCCGAATGCTGCTAAAAACGAGAACAGACTGCTTACTATGGTGATCTGACAATCAGATTATCGCTTCGACGCAATTTCCCGCCAGCGACGTATAAAGGGTGGTTTAATTTTAACATGAAGCCATCTCAACATCTTGTATTTAAATCCTCTCTTACCCCCAAGATCTCTCACCACTCGGGATTTTCTCCCGGGATATAGTAAAAAAACCTAAAAAAATGAGTCGAAAGCCCTATAGATTTTTTTTTCTCTGCCGATATTATCTATCATAGCAGAGAAAAGTTGATTCTCTATAAGGGGTGGAGAATCGACTGATCCTGCCGACGTTTTACATTAATAGACAACACATAGAAAGGTTAACGGGCACCATGTTCTTTTAACAGCCAGTGATGGTATGGCGCATGCTACGAAAGGAGAACAAGATGATATCTTCTCCATGCAAAACCTGCGAAAGAAGGAACGACCCGAAGGATGAGTGTCTGAAAGACTGTAAAATCTTGCATGACGTTCAGGAATTCCATCTGATAAGCGCAAAAAGCATCTATTACAGCGCCATTGACTGTACCGAGGAAAGCCGCTACCACATCAAATCACCATCTGCGGCCATGATGAGCCCATATTAGCGTTCTTGCTTGCCGGTTTACGATAAGCGGGCCCTGTTCGGTGCTTCCTTCTGCACCGATTCACGGCGTTCCGTCCGAATTCGGCTGCATCAGCGACAGCGGAACAAACGCATGTGATTGAGTGATTCTCAGCTGCTGCTTTGATTTTCAGGCAACCCGTTGCCTGCACCCACCGGCGTATTCGTGCCCATCGAAGCAAACCGTGCCGCCGTTGTCGGATCAGCGCTACCGACGTTACACCCCTGACCTTTGACCAACATCAAAAGAGCTAACGATGATGGATCAACATCGACCTTCCGTTCCAGAAAACCAGAAACCATACCGTTCCAGCAGCCAATCCAACCCGACCGCAAAGGATGACATCGAAAAAAAGATTGGTCCCGCCGGACAAGTGGACATTATCGCCATGGTCCGGAGCCTGCAGCGAACGGCGGGGGTGACGGACTGTTTCAGAATGGGTAATGCGGACTGCGACATTATCGACTGCGACTGGCGTACCTATTGTCTGGGCGCGCCGGCGGATACCAAGAAAAAGGGAAAACCGACCAAACTAAAATAAACCGGTTTGAAGCCTCGTCTACCGGCATCTATCCACGTTGGCACGGTTCAGGACATCCTTTCGGAGGGGCTGACAGTCAATCACCGGATGACCAGAATCGCTTTAGCTGGTTTTCCATTTTCCGCAGCGATCCGGCCATCGCCATTGCCCACTGGTCGGGCAGCAGCCCCTGGTAAGTGGAGCGGCAAAAACGCTGGTCCACGAGCAGCAACGCGCCGCGATCCTGATCGGTGCGAATCACCCGACCCGCAGCCTGCAGCACCCGGTTGATCCCCGGGAAACGGTAAGCAAAATCAAATCCCGCCCCCCGTTTATCGAAAAAGCCGCGGATCAGATCCCTTTCCGGGCAGATGGCCGGCAAGCCCACGCCCACAATGACGGCACCACTTAGCCGCTCGCCCACCAGGTCGATACCCTCGCCGAAAATCCCCCCCATTACGGCAAATCCGACCATCGTTTGATCGTTCTGCATTGAAAAACGGTCGAGAAACCGGGCACGCCCGGCTTCATCCATCTCGCGCACCTGCACCAGGACCTGGACATCACCCTCCGATTTTTCAAATCGATCGACCACCATGGTCATGTATTCATACGAAGGGAAAAAGCACAGGTAGTTGCCTTTTTTGGGGTGGATGAAGCTCCGGACCAGGGCCACAATCCGATCGACGCTCTTTTCCCGCTGGGCATAATAGGTGGATATGCCGCTGGCAATGAGCACCTTCAGGTTTTTTCGGGGAAAGGGGGACGGGATAGCCAGCATGGCCGCGGTCGGTTCGCATCCCAGAATATCCCGGAAATAGCGTGCCGGCGTCATGGTGGCGGAAAAAAAAATGACCGACCGGGAGCGCCGCAGGGCCAACCTCAGGTGGCTGGAAGGATCCAGGCAAAACAGTTTGACCTGCAGGTCCTTGCCGGTCGCCTGACGACAGGTCACATAGCTGTCGTCATACTGATCCCACACCCGCAAAAACCCACTGGTGTCGAAGTAGCGCGCCATGACGATTTCCCGGAAGGGCGTCGATTGATTTTTGGCCAGCCACCGCTCCGACACCCGCAGAAAAGCACGCAACAAGGGTTCCAATCCGTCGGGCAATAGGGTCTCGGATTGAAAGCCGCCGGTTTCCTGAATCCTTTTTCGGGCATCGAGCATCCAAGTGTTGATCTTTCCCGCCGCCCGATAAACGGCTGGCAGGTGCTTTTTCACCGCCCGCCTGAGCTCGAGGAAATCGCTTTTGCTCAGCTTGGCGGAGAACATGTCGCGGGAGCGGTCCACCAGGTTGTGGGCCTCGTCTACCAGAAAGGCATAGTCGCCGTTTTCCTCATCGAAGAAGCGCTTCAGGTACACGCGGGGATCGAAGGCGTAGTTATAATCGCAGACAATGCAATCCGCCCAGCGGGAGAGCTCCAGGGAAAGCTCAAAAGGGCAGACCCTGTGGGCGTGGGCCACGATCTCTATGGCGCTGCGATCCAGATTGTCCCGTAAGAAAGCATCATCCAACGCTTCCTGCAGTCGATCGAAATGACCTTTGGCATACGCGCATTCATCCGGATTGCAGGTGGCATCGGGACAAAAGCAGATCTGGTCCTTGGCGGTCAGGGAAACCCGCTTCAATCGAAGTCCCGCCTCCTGCAGGATGATCAGGGCGCTGAGGGCTGAAGCCTTGCCGGTATTACGGGCGGTAAGAAAAAAAATCCGGTCGATATGACCCTCAGCGAGCGTCTTGATCGCCGGGAAGAGCGCCGCCATGGTTTTGCCGATGCCTGTGGACGCCTGGATGATTGCCTGGCCGCCATCCCGGATGGTTCGATAAACGGCGACCGCCATGGTGCGTTGGCCGGTTCGATAAGGCATAAACGGAAAGCCGACTGAAAGAATGGCGGCATTACGAAGATGCCGCCACTGGACGAGGGTCGCGGCCCACTTCAGATAACGGTCGATCAGCTCCTGAAAAAAAATTTCCAAACCATCACGGGTCCACGCCTCGACCAGTTCCAGGGTGTCGCCCGTATCCAGATGGCAGTAAGTCAGCCGGATGGTTACCGTCCCGAGGTCCTGCGCACTGGCCAACAGGTACGCATACACCTTGGCCTGGCCCCAATGGCAGGGGTCCGGCGCTTTTTCGAACATTTTCAGGTCTTTGGTGGTGGACTTGATCTCTTCGACGATGATCGCTCCATCGGATTCGATAACCCCATCGATGCGGCCGGCAACGACCAGGATCAGATCCGCCGTTTCGACTTCCATGGAAACCGGCACCTCCGCGCGATACCCTTCAGGCCGCTGCCGCTGGATTTTCTGATGGGCACGAATCCCCTCGAGGCGTCGCCCTGAGAGGGCAAATCGCATATCCAGGTCACCGGCACGGAGCACGACGTCAACCAGCGTTCCGACGGCGATTTGATGTCGTTCCTTCACGCGTGTGCCACCCCTTCTGACCGCTTCTCCTTGCCATTGACGAAAACGGGCACTACTGTAAATATCGAAACACTTTTGGTCAAGCCGGCAAATCGTCACGGCTGTGTCCAGTGGCCGGACAAACAAGCAATGGGATCGAAAAGGGAGGAAAAATGGAATCGAGGGTTCTGGGAAATACGGACATCCAGCTGTCCCCAATAATTATGGGCACCTGGCAGACCGGCAAATCCATGTGGACGGGCATCGACGACGCGCAGAGCGAAAAGGCCGTCCAGGCGGCCATGGATGCAGGCATCTCCACTTTCGATACCGCCGAGGTATATGGCAACGGGCACTCGGAAAAAGTGTTGGGGAAGGCCATCGGCAGCCACCGGCATAAGGTGGTGCTTCTGTCCAAGGTGTTCTCCAACCATCTCAAATACGACCAGGTAATTGGTGCCTGCAACCGCTCCCTGAAAAACCTGGGAACCGATTACCTGGACCTTTACCAGATCCACTGGCCCCCGGGCGCCTTCGGTGCCAAGCCGGTGCCCATGGAAGAAACCATGAAGGCCCTGGCGGATCTCAAGGATCAGGGAAAGATTCGCGCCATTGGCGTGTCCAATTTCTCCCTCGATCAACTCAAATCCATATGTGAAATCGGGCCTATCGAGAGTCTCCAGCCACCCTATTCTCTGTTTTGGCGTCATGCGGAAAGCGAGGCCCTGGCCTGGTGCCGTGATAACCGGGTGACCATCCTGGCATACTCTCCCCTGGCCCAGGGACTGCTTACCGGTAAATTCGGTCCGGATCACCAGTTTGAGAAGGGGGATCACCGCAGCAGCAACCGCCTGTTCCAACCGGATGTCTACCCGCATGTGCAAGAGGCCCTGGGCGCCCTTCGCCCCATTGCCGAAAAAAAAGGCATCACCATGGCCCAACTGGCCCTGGCCTGGGTGATCGCCAAACCCGGCGTCTGCGCCATTGCCGGTGCCCGGGATGCCAGGCAGTCGGCCGACAACGCCAAGGCGGCCGACGTCAGCCTGACCGAGTCCGAACTGGATGAAATGGACCGCATCAGCCGTCCGGTCACCGATCTGATCGACGATAATCCGGTGCAGTGGAAATGGTAGAAAAAAGGTTCCGGGTTCACCGTTCAGGGTTGACGGAGTCGTAAAAAGTCCGATATCTGCGTTACGCTTCATCCTTCGTCACTGCGGCGTACCGTAAGTACGCCTCATTCCTCAGGATTCGCAAGCCTTGATCTCGGGCTTTTTACGAATCCGTCGGAAATGCGACTTTTTACGAGTTCATCAGGGTTAATCGTTTCGCTTTTTCCTTCCCCATGGGTTTGGTAGGGCCATGTGACGGGAAAAACAACCTCTGAACCATTGAACGGTGAACCTTTTAACAACGCGATAAGGAAAGGATGTCCATGGTGAACGGGAACGACTCCCGAAAAAGCGCCCTGCTCTGCCCCGGCTGTCGCAAACTGGTCAGCGCCGATGAGCCGAAATGCCCTTACTGCGGCCTGCCGACACCGGGGTCCAGGTGGAAAAACAGCTTTCTGACCAGGGGGTTCAGCAGCGACGAACGGCTCATCAACACCATCATCGCCGTCAACGCCGCCATGTACCTGCTCTCCTTGTTGATGAGCGGCCGCGGGTTGAACCTGTCGGCGAACCCGATGAACTTTCTCTCTCCAGACAGCCAGGGGCTGCTCCTGTTGGGCGCCACCGGCGCCATCCCCATTGACCGCTTCCATCACTGGTGGACCTTGGTATCGGCATCCTATCTTCACGGCGGGATTCTTCACATCGCCTTCAACATGATGGCCCTTCGCCAGATTTCCCCACTGGTAATTGGTGAGTATGGCACCCATCGCATGATCGTCATCTACACGCTGAGCGGTGTGGGCGGTTTTATGGTCTCCTATCTGGCCGGGGTCAGTTTTACCATCGGTGCATCCGCTGCTGTCTGCGGCCTCATCGGGGCGTCGCTGTATTACGGCAAAAGCCGCGGCGGCATCTATGGTCAGACCGTCTACCGCCAGGTGGGTGGCTGGGCGCTGGGCATCGCCCTGTTCGGGCTGGTGATACCGGGTATCAATAATTGGGCCCACGGCGGCGGCATGGCCGCCGGCATCCTGATGGGTCTGCTCATGGGATACCAAGAACGCAAAAAGGAAAACATGCGCCACCGCCTTCTGGGAGGTCTGTGTATGTCCGGCACGGCCGCCGTTTTGTTGTGGGCGGTGTTCACGGGATTGTTTCAGCGGCTATAACGATCGCGGACACATTCTGGAAAAACAACGGCACCATAACAGCTTCACCCTTCGCCAATGCATCCCGCTGACCGGATTGCCCGGTCAAGCGCCAATGATCAACGGCAACATGGCGCCCAGCAAAACAAGGATAATCATCCAGCAGCAGTCCACCACCCCGTATGCGATCTGTCTCATCTTCCTGTCCTTTCACCGTTGAGTAAAAGCAACCGTCTCAGTACCGGTTGCTCATGGTCGACAGTTTATCGCATGGGTGTGACAGATCCGGTCACAGGGGTGGTGTATGTTGGAGGTGATAAAAAAGGCGGACACCGTGAAAACGGGTCCGCCTTCTACTTAGGAAAAGCCGTTAAGGAGGGTTTCTTCCTATTTCTTGAACTTTTTGCGGCTCGCCCCGGCCAGGCCAATGAGCCCGGTGCCCAGCAGCAGCATGGTGGCGGGTTCGGGGACGGGGGCGACACCCTTTCCCATTAAGTTATCGTTGCCGCATTCCATGGTGAAATGAGTATAGAATTCTTTCCCTGCGAAGCCTTCGTCTAACAAGAAACCGATATCCACTGAAAGATAATATTTACCATCACTGCTTGTTCCAAAGTACAGATCGCCGGAATCAAATGCCGATAGGTCTGACGGATTAGCTAAAGACACTGGGTTTGATGCTTGATTTGCGAAGTTGCCAGGACCGTAATCGTAATAGTAAGAAGTCGTGACACGTGTAGTTTCATCAATTCTGTAAACATCGTATTTGTAATCAGAAAAATCTAAATCGATCGCATATTCATACCCAAACAGGTTATCCATGACTGAGTTAGAAGAAGAACCCTCCGATGCAATGGCCGCAGACACACCGTATAATACGTTTCTCCCAATAAATATATCTCCAGAATTAAAACGTCGCTCGCCGCCATCTTCACCCGACTTGTAATTATACCCACCAACCATTGTAAGGGTTGTTCCTTCTAGTAAAAATGCTTCTAAATCCCAGATTTGGCTATTGACCATGTTCGGCTCCGTTTCACCATCCTCCCAGCCTTGCCCGGTGCCATAATAACCATTTCCATCATAAATGGTAATGTTTGTTGCCAACGCCCCACCAGTAAATAGGAACGGGATTAAAAACGATAATATTAACAACTTCATCCATCGATTCATCATCTTCTCCTTTTGTTGGCTTTTGCACGCTGCTTTAACAAACACCCCTTGTCTTGCATATTTCTCTTTTATTCCTGAGATTAGCAAGGTGCATACCAAAACAAAAAAAAGAAAAAATGAAATTGTGTAAAACGAATTATTTATAAGTATTTCAATATTTTATTCTTTTTAAAGCAATTCACCTAATGAAGAAAGAAATGGGGGAAAGACTTAATCATAATAGAGATGACGGAAGTAATGAGTAATTGAAGTGACAAGGAAGAGAAAAGGATGGAATTTGGTTCACAGATAGTTCATAAAATATTGAAATTATATTATAATATAACGATTCGTTGAAGAAATGATGGATTTTATGAATACAGCCATTCCGCGGAACATCGGTATCCAGAAGTTTTATTAATTTTGATGCAGGATGCCGGATCACGGCCTGGCATCCTGGTTATTCGAAGAAAAAAGGGCAGGATGACCGCAATCACCCTGCCCTTGCCGTTTCTTTTGGATCACAATATTAAGTATGTAAACTTTTACATAGCTTGATCACAATGCATAAAACATGAACCAAGGTTCGGGACAACTACCTAAGGCCCATTCGGATTCTTTTCCCTAACAGCCCACAGCCTTCAGCCTACCCACCTGTTTTTATAACCCCAACAATCCCTCCCGGATATTTTTATCCGCATTTTCTCCGACATTGTAACGATAGTACATCTGGGCGAAGGTGTTTCCCGGGATGGTGCCCTTGACCTGACCCTGGTAGGTCAGTGTGATCCCTTTGCCGGGGACGTAGAGGGATTCGGAAGTCAATCCCGGCTTCATGTCCGCATCCAGCCATGATGCGTATTGGTCGATATCCGCGCGGTTGGCATCCACCAGGTCTTTGGGGTTGCCCGCCTCCATGAGTTCGACGAATCCTTCGCTGATCTTCTTGGCGGTGGCCTTGGTGGTCAGGTAGTGGGTGAGCATGTATTTGACCTGTTCGGATTCAATGACTTCCTTGGGGTCTTTGGTGGGGTTTTCCAGGTAAAGGCCGACCGCGTATACTTTCACGAAGCCGAGTTTTTTGAGGTAGGACACCCCGTTCAATTTGAGGGTTTTGCCCTCGATGGTCTTTTCCGTGGGAAATTTAACCCCCAGGATCTCCACCTCGTCGGCGACCCCGATGCCGGCAGCGACGAATACGAACACAACGGCCAGGGCACATGCAAACAGTCTTCTGCTCATGCTTCTCTCCTTTGATTGTCAGCGCCCATCCGATGGGGGTTCCATCGGACGGCAATGTTTTTTTAACCCCACCGAATCAGGGCTTTGTTGACGTTGCCAACATAGTTGGGGAATCTACCTTAATTCAGATAAATTGCAATCCTTTATTTTAGGGTCCCAATCAGCTGTTTTATGTCATCGAGGCCTTCCTGCTGCAGCCACGTCTGCATGCCGTCGATGATCGCCATGGTGCTGCCCGGGTTGACGAAATTGGCCGTTCCCACCTGCACGGCCGTGGCGCCCACCATCATGAATTCCAACGCATCCGTGGCGTTCATGATGCCGCCCACACCGACAATGGGAATTTTCACCACCTGGGCCGCCTGCCAGACCATTCGCAGGGCAACGGGCTTGATGGCCGGCCCGGAGAGGCCGCCGGTGACGTTGGCCAGTTTGGACCGGCGGGTAGACAAGTCAACGGCCATGCCGGTGATGGTGTTGATCAACGACAGCGCGTCTGCTCCGGCATCTTCGACCACCCTGGCCATGAGGGCGATGTCGGTGACGTTGGGTGAAAGCTTGACCATCAGGTGTTTGGTCGTCTTTTCGCGGACGGCTTTGACCACTTCATCAGCGATCTTCGGATCTGAACCAAAGGCCACCCCGCCCTCTTTAACATTGGGGCAGGAGATATTCACCTCCAACCCCTTGACGGCATCGAGGGGTTCGATGCGTTCGGCCAGCCGCGCATACTCCTCGATGGTCTTGCCGTATATATTGGCAATGGTGGGCGGGCGAAGGGTCTCTAAAAAAGGCAGCTTGTCCTTGATGAAACCGTCGATGCCCACGTTTTCCAGACCGATGGCATTGAGCATGCCGCAGTCGGTCTCGACGATGCGCGGGGGCGGGTTTCCTTTGGAGGGTTTCAGGGAGAGGCCCTTGACGATGATGCCCCCTAAACGGTTGAGGTCGATATAATGGTCGAACTCCCGGGCGTAGCCGAAAGTGCCCGAAGCGGTCATCACCGGATTCTGGAGTTCCAGGCCGCCGATGTCGACGGTCAGGTCAGGTGCGGTCATATGACGGTCTCAGTTGTTTATTGGGTTCGTGGTGTTTCCGCGCAGCCTGCCATTTTCGCACAATGGTATTGATGCGGGCCTCCAGGTTAAGCACATAAGCCGGCTCGGGTTGCCGAAGCCCGGATTTGCCATCCCACTCAACCGCTTTGACCTGCTTCATCACGGCCGGGATATGCCCGTTTTCGGTTTCCAGAAACCGCTCGACCATATTGCGAAACCGGCGGCTCTGCACCAGGGATTCATCCACATGCCGCCTGGCGTCGCTGCCGGTGCAAGAATAGACATGGCCCAGGCACAGCGTTTCTATGTCCAAGGTGCTCAACCGCTGCATAGACCGGTAGTGGACATCGTAATCCACCAGGCAGTCGGTCACGATATAGCCGGTCTCATCCGGCGTCCCCAAGGCCTCTGAAGCAACCAGCAGCTTAAGCTGGGGAACGGTATAGGAGAGAAAATCCCATGTGTGCCCGGGTGTTTCCATGACCTGGACGGTGAGATCCGCTGAAATCTCAAAACAATCCCCCTCCTTGGCCGTTGCCTCCACACCGAAGGATTCGAAGGTCGTGTCGCCCGGATCGACGCCGAAATCAACCGCCATCTCGGCCGCAGCCTGGTTGAGATCAAATATCAGCGAAATCGCATTGGGCCGGTCGAAGATATTGGCGGCCTTTTCCGAACAGACCACCTGCATCTTCGGGAACTGGGTTTTGAGATAGGCTGCGGCACCGCAGTGGTCAAAATGGGAGTGGGTCAGAAAGCACCACGCCGGTTGGCGATTGCCCAGCACGTGCCGGATCTGTCGGGCATACACCGGCCCGAGAAAGGCCATGCCGGCATCGAACAGGGCCGGCCGGTCACCGTCAACCAGAAAAATCGGAACGGCCCGATGCCCCAGCATGTGAACGCCGTCGGCGAGTTCTCCGATCTGGTCAACAACCATATCTCCTCCACTTAAAATCGCGGTGTATTGATTGTCCGTAGCCAGGAAAACCTTAACCGTCGAAGCATTGCAGGGCAATATAGACGAGTCGGGGTCATTGATCAAGCCGGAGTTTTGGCCGGCGTTTTGGCTGGCTTTTTTTACCAACGTGTTGTCCAATCGTCTTGCCGTATGGCTTCCACCGGTTCAGAATTTGTGCTAAGGTTCTTTACTTAAACTGATCTTGGACGTAAGGAATGAAATCCCTTTTGTTCGAGATAAAACTGCCGATTCCCGGTTGAGATGAGAAGCAGGAATGCCGGACGTATTACGAGTTGAACAAGCCAAACCCAGACGTTTGCACCGTTGCACGATGGCTAACCCATAACCCCCTTGTCCTTTTAGGAAAAAACATGAATATCACCGTTCAATACTGGCACTGGCTGGTGTTTGGCATGATCCTGATCATGGTCGAAATCTTCGTTCCCAGTTTCACCATCTTCTGGTTCGGGCTGGGCGGTCTGATGGTCGCCGGCCTGTTGTTGCTTTTCTCAGACATCAGCTTCACCTGGCAGCTGTTCATCTGGGCCATCGCCTCGTGTGTATTCACCTTTCTGTGGTTCAAATTCATCCGGCCGATGATGACCGATCGAACCCGCGCCGGTATTTCCCGTGAGGCGGCCATCGGCGAGACCGGACAGGTGATTCGAGCCCCTGAAAATGGCCGCCGCGGCATGGTTCGATTCACCACGCCCCTGCTGGGATCGGATGAATGGTCGTTCATCTGTGATTTGTCGGTATCCGTAGGCGATCGGGTGACGGTTGCGGACATCTCCGGCAACACACTGGTGGTAAAAAAAACATAAATCAAACTCTCACCAATATATCTGGAGGAAAACATGGAAGGATTAATCGTTGTCACCGTCTTTGTCGTACTGGTGATCGTTACCCTGGTTCTGGGCGTCCGCATCGTTCCCCAGGGCAGCAAACACGTGATTCAACGGTTGGGTAAATACCAAAAAACCCTTGGCCCGGGACTGAATATAATCATCCCCTACATCGACTCGGTGGCTTACAAAGTCACCACCAAGGACATTGTCATGGACATCCCCTCCCAGGAAGTCATCACCAGGGACAATGCCGTCATCATTGCCAACGCCGTGGCCTACATCAACATCATTTCTCCGGAAAAGGCGGTGTACGGTGTGGAGAACTACCAGTTCGCCATCCAGAACCTGGTGCAGACCTCCCTGCGTGCCATCGTGGGAGAAATGGATCTTGACGATGCACTCTCATCCCGCGACCAGATCAAGGCTAAACTCAAAACGGCCATTTCGGACGACATTTCGGACTGGGGCATCACCATGAAGACCGTCGAGATTCAGGATATCAACCCCTCCCAGACCATGCAGGCCGCCATGGAAGAGCAGGCCGCGGCCGAGCGGCAGCGGCGGGCGGCGGTGACCCGGGCCGAGGGCGAGAAAGCCGCGGCCATTTTAGAGGCCGAAGGCCGTCTGGAGGCTTCCAAGCGCGATGCCCAGGCCAAAGTCGTCCTTGCCGAAGCCAGCCAGCGGGCCATCCAGAAAGTCACCGAGGCCATCGGTGACAATGAGATCCCCGTGATGTACCTGATCGGTGAAAAATACGTGGAGTCCCTGAAAAGCCTCTCCATGTCGCCAAACGCCAAGGTGGTTCTCATGCCGGCGGAAATTCCTGCGGCGATAAGGGGGATCTTGGGGGGGACGAAATAGCTTTGCTCGGACCATGCCAAAAATCGAACGATTTCTAAAACCGATGTTTCTGACCCGACAGGACGTCAAGGACCATAAAGGCTGTCTCATGGGGATGAAGGGCCGGTTTTTGACCATGCGAAAGACCCTGAAACCGATTAGCATCGACTATCTCAAGGATGGGCAATGGATCAGACCCCATACCAAGACGCTAGCGGCCAATTTCAAAGAAGATTATGAGAAATGAAGCTTTTTGGAAAGTCCAACCCGCCCGAAACGGATCCGTCGTCGCTGACCGAAGCAATCAATGACGCCCGTGAGCGACTGAATGTGTTTTCAGAAAGCATTCGGACCCTGTTCCTTTTTGTCCGCGAATATACGCTGGACATCTCCGAAATCGATGCAGAGAACTTTAAAAGACAACTGGAGGCCCTTCAGGGTAAATTTCAGCCCGATCAAAAAACCAAAGCCATCGCCACCCAATTCAACCGACAAAAAGGCAAGATACTAGACCACATCCAGCGACAGAAAAACTACATCGGTGAGCGCGAAACCGAATTCAGGGAGATCATCGATCTGATGACGGCGGCCATGGCCGGGCTGGACAACAAAAACCGTGATTTTTACAACAGCATCCGCTCCCAGGGAGAACGGTTTGAAGAAATCACCCGACTGGACGACATCAAACGCATAAAAAGTGAGCTGGTTCGCGAGGTCGACAAAATACGGGTCATGGTCCGGGACAAGGAGAACCTGGACCAGAAAGCGCTCGATTCTCTCGCCGGCCAGGTGGATATCCTGAAGGAAGAACTGGACAAAGCGCGTCACTCCGCCAATACCGACGGTCTGACCGGGGTTAACAACCGAAAAGCGCTAGACCGTCATCTGCGCGACCTGGTGGAACGGAACACGATCACCCGGGCTCCTTTTTCGCTATTGATGATGGATCTCGATGATTTCAAGCAGCTGAACGACACCTTTGGCCACACCATAGGGGACCGGATGCTGCTGGCCTTTGCCGAAAAATGCCGCGCCGCGGTGAGAAGTGACGATTTTCTGGCCCGCTATGGCGGTGATGAGTTCACGCTGATCCTTCCCGGTGCATCGCTTCGGCATGCCACCAAAAAAGCCAAACAGATCTGCCACTCCATTGCCGCCGCCCGATATGCCGCAGATGACTCCCCGAAGGCGAAAGTGGTGTCCATCACCTTGAGTATCGGTGTCAGCACCTACCAGCCTGGCGACACGGTAAAGCGCCTGCTTGAACGAGCCGATCAATGCCTTTACAAGGCCAAAGCAGCTGGCAAAAGCAGGGTGGTGGCCGAAAACACGCTGTAAAAACCCGTGGAGGTAACCATGGACGAACAACCCCAGACAATCGAAAACCTGATGAAAGTCACCCTGACCATTCAAACCGCCGACGCATCAGTTGTGGATGACAACACTAAGCCGTTTGTTTTTATATACGGTGTCGGTCCATCTGGCATTACCCCGTTTGAAAAAGCGCTTCACGGAAAGGGGGTGGGCGACCGGATCAGATTGGACATGACCCCCAGCACGCTTTGCGAAACCGTTGGCCATCTTGAACTTCCCTTGGGAAAACCATCTGGCATCATGGCCCCTGTTTCGCTCCAGGTCACCGTGGTCGATGTGGTAAGGGCACAGGATCGGGAAGTGGTGAAGGCCATGGCAGCCGGTGGCAGCTGCAGCGACTGCGGCTGCGGCTGCGGCGGCCATTGACCCGCGCCGTAACCCCAACCGGAGGACAGCCGGCCGGTATCGTGAAATAGGCATTTTAAAATTAATTTGACAAGAACGGAGAGAGGAAGCCGCATCGTAATATGGCGGCAACCGATAAGGCCGTCCAAATTAATCGTCCTTACGCCTATGGGCTTGATTTGTTTTCGGGAACCCCTTATACCTACTGATGTTTCTGATGCAAATCGCATATTTTACCAAACGCACCTGTCTGCCGCCCGGAGACCTTCATGTATCGTGACAACTATATTACCGCCCTGCGAACCGAACTGCTGGAGATGGTATCCGAGCAACTGACGCCGGTGGCCATGCGCTACGGCTACAGCGAAGTACCCTTGGAAACCAACATTAAATGGCGCCCCCAGGTCCTGGTGCTGGGCAACTATTCGTCCGGGAAATCCACCCTGATCAATGAATTTTTAGGAATGGCTGTTCAGGGTACCGGACAGGCACCCACGGATGACTCCTTTACCGTTATTACCTATGACGAGAGTGAACCGGAGGGTGCACCGGTTCGGGTAACCGATCAACGGGATGGCAAGTTCCTGCTCAACGATCCCGAATATCCCTTCGAGACCATGAAGAAACACGGCCAGCGGTTCGCCTCCCACTTCAAGCTCAAGAAGGTCAATTCGCCGTTTCTGAAAAACCTGGCCATCATCGACACACCCGGCATGCTCGACAGCATTACCGAAAGGGACCGGGGATATAACTATCAGGAGGTCATTGGCGATCTAGCCCAGATTGCCGATCTGGTGCTGGTGCTGTTCGATCCCCACAAGGCCGGTACCGTGCGAGAGGCACATACCAGCCTGCGGGACACCCTGCCGGCCAAGACATTCGAAGACCGGGTGCTATACGTGCTCAACCGCATCGACGAATGCGCCTCCATGACCGACCTGCTGCGTGTCTATGGGACCTTGTGCTGGAACCTGTCCCAGATCACCGGCCGCAAGGACATCCCCATGATCCATCTGACCTATTCACCGTCGGCCACTGATAAATCCGGTCGCTCCGAGGATCCTCAGGCCGCCTATCTTCACTTTCTGGAAAACCAGCGGGAGGAGTTGAAAAAAGCGGTGCTCCAGGCGCCCTGCCACCGGCTGGACAACCTGGCCTCCTTTGTGGAAACGCATGGCGAAAGGCTTTGCCATTTCCTTGAGGGTATGATCAGCTATCGCAAGAAGGCGCGGTTGTTCCGGGTGAAGGGGTTTTTCACCGGATTGGCCGTTTCACTGGTCGGTGGGGTGGCCGGCGGGCTGGGCCTCATGGGCCTGCCACCATTTGCCGGCCTGGACCCGGTGCTCCAGATCACCGGTGCAGGCTTGCTTAGTGCCGTGATCCTCATTATCTGGCTCACGATGGCACAAAAATACCTTTACTCACGGTTTCTGAAAAAATGGTTGCGACAACTGGATAGTCTGACCCCGCTTCCCAACCAGACCCGTCGCGACAGCTGGGCCTCCATTCGCGACCTGCTCTACGTCAACCTAAAAAACAGCAACGGTCGGTTTTCACTTTCGCAGGTATTGGGCGAACACACCACCGTAAAACAGATCCACGACAGGGGATCCCGCGAAATCCGCGAGGCCCTGAAAGAATTGGCCGGAATTGACATGGATGGCAACGCCTGGGCAGAAAAGGGAGCCGGACCGGTTCCCTACTGGGCCAATGCCGAAGCGTCCCTCGGCCATCGATAGCCTTATATGCAAACCGGTGTTCGGCGAATTTGAACAGATGACGTCCCGATCGCCTTCAAGATGAATGAATTGATCAACTCGCCCTAATCAAGATACCGATCCAATCTCTCGAGGGAGCCCACTATGACTGAAACAGACAGTCTCCCGGTCATTCCCGATTCACGCAGAGACGATCTACACCAGTTGGAAAATATTCAACAAAGCCAGCTAAACGTGTTCATGGCAGGGAACCAGTTCATGGTTATGCAAGAACTGGTGTCGGCGTTTAAGCAGGTACATCCTGAAATCCAACATATCTATCATCAGGAGGTCTGAATGAAAAAATCCCGTCTGGGCCCTGAAGCCCTTCTATTTCCAACCCCATCTGTTCTTGTCGGTGCCATGGTGGATGGTCGTGCCAACTTCATGACCGCCGCTTGGTGCGGTATCGCCTCGTCAAAACCACCGGCCATTTCCGTGGCCATCCGCGGTGAACGCCACACGCTTAAAGGCATCCGCGCAACCGCTGAATTTTCCATCAATGTACCCTCTGCAAGCATGGTCAAGCAGGTGGATTTCTGCGGTATCTATTCGGGTCGCAAAGTCGATAAATCGACCGTTTTCGATCTGTTCGCAGGCGATTTGAAGCATGCCCCTCTGGTGGCGTCATGCCCGGTGAACCTGGAGTGCCGACTGCGCCACACACTGGATTTAGGTGCCCACACCCTTATCGTGGGGGAGGTGATCCAGACCCATGTCAATGAGAACTGCTTGACCGACGGCAAACCCGACGCCGCCAAAGTGGACCCGCTGGTCTTCTCGATGGGAACCGGCAACTATCATCGATTGGGTGAAGTCGTGGGTATGGCGTTTTCCATCGGCAAGAAAAGAAAGGGAGGTAAAAAATGAACAACTTCCATCCGGAACAAGCCTTGTGTGAAACCCGCAGGGAGTTTGGTGAGCACGGCGGCGTGACCCCATCCATATCCCGGTCATCCACGTTCACTGTGATGGACCCGGAAACCATGCCGGAAATCTTCGGCGGCATCCGCGGCCCTGAGCAGGGGGGCTGTTTCCTCTATAGCCGGCACTTCAATCCGACGGTGGACACCCTGGCCCGTTATCTGTCAGCCATGGAGGGCACCGAGTTTGCCGTTTGCACCGCCAGCGGCATGTCCGCCATCTCCTGCGCCCTGCTCCAGCTTTGCAAAAGTGGTGATCACATCGTATCCAGCGATACCATCTATGGCGGCACCCATGCCCTGCTGGCCGAACTGCTGCCGACGTTCGGCATTACCACCACCTTTGTGAGCCCAACCGACACCGCGGCTTTTGAAAGGGCGATCACCCCGAAAACCCGCGTGCTCTATACGGAAACCATAGGCAATCCGACATTGAAAGTGGCCGACATCCGCGCACTGTCCAAACTGGCCAACGCCCATGGCCTTTCTCTGGTTGTCGACAACACCTTCACCCCCATGATGATCTCTCCGGCCCGCCTGGGAGCGGACGTGGTGGTCTACTCATTGACCAAGTACATCAACGGGGCCAGCGATCTGGTAGCCGGCGCTATCTGCACCACCAAGGCGATGGTCCACCAACTCATGGACCTGCATACCGGCCGGGTCATGTTGTTGGGGCCCACCATGGATCCGCGCATGGCCTACGATATCATCCAGCGCCTGCCCCACCTGGCCTTGCGCATGCGCGAACACTCACGCCGGGCCCTGGCCATCTGCCGCCGGCTGGAGGAACTGGGCGCACCGGTCGTCTATCCGGGGCTGGATTCCTTTGCCCAACAAAAGCTGATCACTGATCTGATCAACACGGGCTATGGCTACGGCGGCATGTTTACCATCGACTGCGGCACCCGCGAACGGGCCGACGACCTGCTGGACGAACTCCAGAACAAGCAGGACTTCGGCTACATCGCCGTCTCTTTAGGATACTTCGATACGCTGATGTCTTGTTCCGGTGCGAGCACCTCGTCGGAAATCAGCCGGGAAGAGCAGGAGAAGATGGGGCTTTCTCCTGGATTGATCCGCCTTTCCATCGGCTACACGGGCAGCCTGGAAAAGCGAATCGAACAGATGGAACGTGCGGTCAGGGCTGTGGGGCTGGTTAAGAAATAACAGGAAACAACAAATCGCAAACATCAAATTCCAAATTGCGATATCCAAATCTCAAACCGAACTAAAAACCAACCGTAGTTTGGAATTTCGAATTTGGCTATTGTGATTTATTTGTCATTTGGTTTTTTGGTTTTTGTCTTTTTTTGCTCTTTCGGGAGGCTGATTTGGCGACAAGCGCAAAATCGACACCCGATGACGGACGGGAAGCAGCGCTGGCCTTGATTCAGGGTGAATCAACCTTGACGCTGGCCACAGCCGGTGAATCCGGGCCTTGGTCGGCGCCGGTTTACTGTGTATGCGTCAACGGCTGCTTCTACTTCTTCTCCTCACCCAAAAGCCGCCATATTCGACAGGCCGTGGATTCAGGAAAGGCAGCCGCGTCGCTGTTTCACCCGGCGGATTCATGGCAGGCCATTCGTGGTATCCAGATGGCGGGAACGGTGGAACGGGTTGATTCCGTGGCATTGTCGATTAAAGTGATTGGCGCGTATCTGAAGCGATTCTCCTTTGCCAGGGAATTTTTTCCGGACCACCCGACACCGGACCTGGCCGCCTTTTTCTCCCGGTTCAAGGCCCGGCTATACGCGTTTACGCCAACAGCGGTGTATTACATCGACAACCGCTTCGGTTTCGGCACCCGGCAGCAAATCGACCTGGCGGCGCCGTAAACAACCGCCGCCCCTCGCTGGCGCGGGGGGCGGCGGTATTGGTGTTTGGATAAGCTAAACAGACGGACCGGTCTCGGGTCTAATCGAGGGCCATGGCCTCGAGGCAACCGATTAATTTTTGATCCTGCGAATTGTAGGCGTTCACTTTCTGATTAAACCCATCGAGCGTTTCTTCATAGCTGACAATTTTGGCATTCAGGGCCTCCACCTTTTTGGTGTAAGCAACCATTTCCTCAACCGTCGCCCCTTTGGGCGGTGCCTTGGCCTCGAGTGCAGACCGTTCGGTCTGGAGCGCCTCGAAGGTCGCTTTCAAATCCGCCTGCATCTGATATAGTTCTTGCTTCTTTTGAGCATTTCGCTCTTGCCAGATGCCGCCGGATGGCTCGGTCTCTTTCTCCGCTGCGGCCGTTGACCGGCTCGGCTTTTTCGTGGCGGCGCTGCCGGTTGCCTTTTGAACCGGTTGACTTTCAACCGATTGGTGCGTTTTTACATCCGGCCGCTGATCCGGCGGGACACTGGCAAGATCATCGGTAAAACGCAAGACCCCGTTATGGTCGGTATATTGATAGTATTCACAAAATGCCGGGGTCGCCCAACAGACAACCATGCCTGCCAAAAGTAAGGTCCTGATCAACATCCACATGTTCACCATCCTGGTCAATGGGGTTCGTCGGAAACAATTTCAATCACCACGACTTCTCCGGCCGCGTTGAGTTTGACACCCACCTCGGCCCATTTGGCGATTGTGGACGCTCTCACCGCTGGCGCAAGGGTCAGTCGCCGGTCAGCGATCGTAATTTGATTGCCGTCAACCGCATTCAACGTCCCGACGACATCAAAAACGTCCTGGGGGCGAATGGTGGCATCGGGGGCACCCATTTCAAAAGGTCTAATCTGTCGAATGGCCATGTTTGCCGTGCCGGTTTTTTTCGTACGGATACCCTTGTCGGCAGCCAGACCGGCCGTGGCCAGCCATCCCCCTGCGATCAGTATCCCGATCAGGCATCCTGCGACTGTGTTTATGCTTTTGCATGTGAAAGTCATGTGCCTATCTCCTTTGTGCTTGGTGCCTCATCGCACCGGCGATGGGTTATTGTCCAATCACCCGCCAGAAAAACATTCCCGCTCGGATGGGGACCACGGGCATGCTGCCGTGACCGCCCTCTGAATCCGGCAGATAGAGCATGCTGCCGACTTCGAGGGGGGTATAAATGATCTTGTTCTCTTCTTTTCTGGATGGCGGTATGGGATTGCCCCACGGGTCTAAGATCGTGTCGGGTTGGCTTATTATGAGATCGTTATTCACATCAAACTGAGGCGAGTAGGGTCGACCGCCCGTGCAGGCATTGACAATATTGATGTACGACGTCCCGCCCGAGTCGCAGGGAGACGCCGATGGGACCGTAGATATAAGGACCACATGTCCCCCACGCAGCAAGGGATTATTATTCATGCGTTCACCAGCTATGGGCATGTTCCAATACCAGCCCACATGGATCCCGTTGCCGGGCGTTTGATACCAATCCGCGGGCCTGTCGGTGAGGGCTGAGAATTCAGTGCCCACGACCTCGAATACCTGCTCCAGCAAGGTGACGCCGGACATATTCGACAGGGAGTCGCTGACGGGATCAAAGGTACCCAGGTATCTGTCTCGGGAATTGGTTACCCCAATCACCGTCTTCGATGAGCGGCCCCCGGTCCCAGATGCCGTAAAAGGATTGCACTGGTACGTTGACAAAATCATCGGTGGTGAGGTATTGGCCGGTTCCGAAGATCACCATCAATCCTCGAACGTCGCCGGTTGACGCGCAATCCAGCATCACTTCGGGCGGGGTGGTGATGGGCTGGATATCACCGTTGGCATTTTTTACGGTAACCAGCGGTTTGGGGTCGCCACTGTCCCCATAGCCGAAGGCCCAGTCACTTATGTTTGCCCCCCGTAGATCGAACTTCCACATGTTGCCTTTCAGATCGCCGGCGTAGACGTAGTCCACGTAACCGTCCAGCTCCACGTCCACCGCTGCCGGTGTAGCCAGCCCGTTGCAGCCGGTAACCTTGGTGTCGAATTTCGCAATATGCGCACCGGTTATCACATTCCTCACGTACAGGACCGCGGATCCATTTGCACTGTCATAGCCGTTGCTGAATATGACCACCTTGCCGGCAGCTTTCGTATTGACGATGAACGCGCGGCCGAAGGTGTACCCCAGATCCAGGTCACCGGCAGCCTCGGCGGAGTATTCCCAGAGCACGTCGGCTTCTTCCATGGCGGTCGGGTCGGTCACATCCAGGGCGAAATAGCCTTTACCCCCCTTGCCCAGTCCGCCGACCAGCACGTCCCGGGCTACCGACATTGGCCGCCGTCGCCGTGCCGTCCACATAATACTTGTGGCTGTAAGCCTGGTCAGCCAGTTCGGACAGGTGGCCATACACCAGGTTGGGTACGTAGGCGAACAATTCCGCGCCGGTGGAGGCATCCAGGCCGTGAAGCATGCCGTCGTTGGCCCCGATGTAAACCCTGCCCTTGAAGTAAATCGGTGCCGAATGAACGACATCGCCCAGGGGATGGTTGCGATTGCGCAAGGTCCCGCCATGGTCGACACTCAGGGATGTATCACCGCGGATAAAATCGACGATATCCCCGGCTGTCAACGGCCCCGCCCCATCAGGATCCAACAAGGCCATCTGGGCAGGTGTCATGTTGGCATCGTCGAAAACAATGCCCGTGGTTCCATCGTAAGAAAGGATATTGCGGAGGTTCCAGGCGGGCACCAAATTGCTGGCCTGCCATATGGGAGGGCCCACATTGCCTAGCAGGTCGATTGGCAGGGCCGACACATCGCCCCACCAGTTGGCCGAATTGTAGGTCCCCTGGTAGATCAATGAGCCCACCTGGCGCTGGATGGAGTTGGTGGCCAGGGCCGCAGCCGATCCCAGGCGGCTGTCGATGTCATTGCCCAATGCTTCGAGGGCGGCGATCAACTCCTCGTTGTTGTTGGCGGCGATAAACTGGCCGCGCCCGTTGACGGCGGCATGGAACATGTCGTCGATTTTTCCGGAATCGGAGGCTTGGGGGTCCGGCCAAGCACCGGGGCAGGCACCCAGGGGGCAGTTCGCGTAAAGCGTGGTGTCCAGACTGCCGGTGACCCCGAAGGCGATGGTAAACGTCACCATGTGCTGGTGGTCGGCCTTGTCCACATTGGTGACGGGTACGTCGTTGGCCAGCGTGGTGTTGAGGTCCCTCTCAAAGTAGTACATGGCCACATCAGCCAACGTATTACTGTAACCATCGGCAAAGGAAGAGCCGTCAAAAGCCGTATTGTTGTCGCCGTCAGCGTTACCGACATTAGGATCGCCGGTATTGTAAAATCCATCGGTAAAGATGATGGTGAAGGCCTGCTGGCAGGTGCCGCCCTTGTCGGCATTGAAAAAGGGGTAGGTCGCACTGCTGGTATAGCTCGAAAAGGTACCCGGATTCAGATAATCGCCCTGAAAAAACCGGCCGGCATTTTTCAATCCATCCCGCAGGGGGGTATTTTGTTGACTGATCGTCAGGCCGTACAGGGTCGTCAGCAGGGAAGCGGATTCATCGTAGATCACGTTGTCCAGGTTCACCCGGACAGGCAGCACACGTTGTTCCAGTTTCTTATTAATGGAGATAATGCCCACATAGACCCCGTCCATGGTGCTGATCGATTTGGCGATGGCGTTTGTGGCCGTCAGCTCGCGCCGCCGGTAAAACGAATACCAGTTGGAAAAATTCTGGATTTCCGCGGCGTAGGTCCGGCCGGTGACGATGCCAGCGATATTGGGGTCCCCTGCTTGCACTGCCGTCAACCGTTGAAGTTTACCTACAGTGACGGTTTCTCGGTTGCTTGTGGTGTCATTCAGCGTGACCCGGTAATATTCAAAAGAACCATTGCGCAGGTTGACCAGAAAGGTGCCATTGCCGTTGCGGACAAAGTAGTGACGCCGCATGATATCGCTGATTGAGCCGTCTACCGGAACAAAACGCACGGCATCGGCACAAAGCCCGCTGGCAGACCGTATTTTCATTGATTTGAACGATTCCAGTTCCTGAAGGAAAGTTCACATTGTTAGCGATCTGGACCCATATCCCAAGGTTCACTTGCTGATCGACGCCAGTTTCGGCTACCTTGTTCACATCGGGAAACGATGGGTCAACCGAACTATCATAGGTTCTATAACGCACATCCGTAAGTCGTGATCCTCCGACGCCTCCACCACCGGTCCAGCGGGCAAAAACATGGTAATTGACAGCCGGATTCAAATTGTCGTCCGTCCATGTGGCCGTTCGGGGTTCCGTGACGCCGCTCGCATACAGATAATTTGCCCCATATTGCGCCGGTGTGGCGGAACTCGACGCCCATGTGCCTGTAGTTGAAAAGCGAGTCGTTTCACTATTGTCCACCGCCAATTGATCCCACAGGTTTGTCATGTCCAGGGTGTTGCCGGCATTCATGGGATGGGAGGGGGGGGCGTCAACATCGACATTGCTTAGGGTGGGCCAGGGCGTATACTCGGTGCCAGGATTGTAATACATCCCGTTGTACCCCGACCACTGGGACATCCACCGCATGCGATCGGCGACGCTGTCTTCCAGGTTGTCTCCATTGTAGACGTCATCGCCGGCGTCGGAAAAAACATACCGATAACCATCAAATAAACCGCTGGATTCTCCGGGTGCTCCCGGCGGCGTCATGAAGGACCAGTCCATGGAGCCCGAATCGTCGAGGACAAACATGATCAGACCCGGGGCCGCCTGCTCCAGCGCGTCCAACGGGATATCGGCCAGGTCGATGCATGATGCCGCATTGACGCTGCCGCCGGCCGTCAGCACGGCCATACAAGCGCCGATGACCAGAATGAACCGTTTCAGCCCATGCTTATTTTTGCTGTTGATTTTGGATGCTTTCATACCTGACCTGCCTTTCGATATTGTGTGGGTTTACCGGCACACCTGTTTGGTTTCAACGCACAACCATTTCCGATAAACGAATAACCTACCATTGTCGTCTGAGACCGAGCTCCATGCGCAGCATGCCGTTGCCGTTGTCTGCGCCGCCGCCGTCAACAGAGACATACTCCCCGATAACCCGGCCGGCATGCCAGATGGCCCCGGCGCCCACCACCAGGCTCGAACTGCCTCCGGTGGCGTAGGTCACGGGCTCCCAGCCCACAACGGCACAGCGCAAACCGTCGTTGGCGGCTTCGCCCCGGGTGGCCAGGGTGGCCATCACATTGTTGCCGAATTGGTCCAGGTTTCCATTGATTGAATTGTTGGCATTCAACATCGTGCTGGCATCACCCCTGTTGTACCAGGCACCGGTGGTCCAGGCATCGGTGCGGTTGTTGATCCAGTCGGTATTGGAGATGTCCGGATCGAAGTTGTCCGGGTCGTTGTCGGGAATCTGCATGAACCTCTGCAGGCCCAGCATGAGGGCCGACTCCACCAGATTGATGTTCTCTCTGTGGATGCCCACATTGCGGACAATAAAGTTCTCGGTAATTGCCGTCTCGGAGGAAGTAATCGCGATCACCATCATAATGGCCATGATCATCAAGGCCAGAATCATCACGGAGCCGTTCTGGTTGTCGATGGGGCCGGGCCGATGGCCCTCCGGTTCGCTGGGGGCCAGGGTAGATGTTGTTATCTGATCGGTTTGGCAAATCATCTTTTAAAACCTCATTAATTGACGGTGCAAAGTGATAATTCCGTTCGCAGGCGTCGGGTTTAAGGCACACCCGTGGCCCACCACACCTTGAAAAATTCCACTTGGGCCATGGGCGCCAGCGGGTTGCCGCCAGTTTGCATGGCCACCATCGTAATACGTTTGGAAACCGTGTAGTTGCCGACCGGCACGCCGGGCAGTACCGTTTCATCCTGCGTTCCGATGGGCTGGTCATCCACCACCTGCCATTGGATGGTGTAGCGTCCATCGGGAGAGGCGACACTGCGAGGCGCGCCGAACCCGCCGGCGTCCAATGCGGGCGGGTGGGTCTGGGCACCCACGTTCACATAAAAAGGCAGCTGCTTGAGCAGTTCCGCCTGCTGAGCGAGGAGAGCCAATGCTTCGGTTTTTCTATTGACATTGCCGGTATTCATCAGGGTGCGGGTCTGAAGGGCGCCCATGGCCATCAGTCCGACGGAAAAGATGGCGATGGCGAGCAAGCACCTCGATGATCGTAAACCCGGAAGCATTGGAAACAAAACGCGTTCGTGCCATATCGATTGAACTCCTTTGGGTCAGCCCATTATGGTTATATACCCAGGTTGCGGCAATTAACGGTGGTTGTCAGCAACAGCCGCAGAAACGAATCGCCTGGGGCCGCAAAAAGCACCGTGCCCTGCTGGTTGGTGTAGACCGTATTGTCCACTCTCCTCGCTGTGAATCCTGACGCTGCACCACCGGAACGGGCCAAGATGGTGATCTGGATGCTGCGGATGTTCGCCACTGCCGCCGTCACAATACCGTTCGCATCCAAATAGACGAAATCCAGGGCGTCCACGTTGCGGGCCAGGGGTTGCAGCAGCCCTGCGCCCGTCGCCCTGCCCAAATCCCCGCCGGCAGTTATGGCATACCGGACCTGTTCATTGGGGCCATCGAGGAGACCGTCCGGCTGGAATGACGTTCCCGCAGTATTGCCGATGTCCATGGTAAAACTCAAATTATTGGCTGCGGCATTAACGATTCCCGCACCGGCGGTTGAGTCTGGATCACAACCGGCTGTGCTCAGTTCATGGATCATGATTTCCAGGGCCGCCCGGGCTGATGATGTCATATCCGTAATGGCCTCCTGGGTATTTTTGCTTCTCACCTGGATCTGGTAGGCGGAAACCACCGCCAGCATGAGAATGGATCCGATGACCATGGCGACCATGAGCTCAATGAGGGTAAAACCGTTATGTTCTGAATATTTCATGAAGCTCTGTTCCTCTTGGTTAGGGGCACTATTGAATTTGTGAATTACCGGTAATCGTGACGACAATATTATCGGTCAAACCACCGGGGCCATTGACAGTGACCGCACCAGCCGTGGCCATACCCCGATTATTAAAAAACAGTGATGTCCCTCCAGGTAAAGCAAAAGCAGGTACGCTGATGGTTATCCCAGGAGGCAACTGTTGCACCTGGTTAATGGGAGTTAGCACGCCGAGGTTGTCGCGAGTCCTCCTGACGGTAGTGAATGTATTGGCACCATTGACAAAAACAACGTCGGCCTGAAGATTGCTCCTGATGGCCCACATGCGAGTCCGCTCCATATGGGCCTTGACCAAACGCACGCCTGAATTGAACTGGGCGTTCCTGCGCCAGGCGATACCATTTGGAATGGCGATGGTAGCCAGAATACCGATGATGGCAATGGTCACCATCAATTCCATCAGCGAAAACCCGGCCCGATTTTTCAATTTACCAGCCTTTCTCATTTGATTTTGCGAATCGTCGACGCCCATATAGCGTTCATGACTTATTAAACCTGAATGATCCTGCATTGCATTTCCCCCGTGCGTCGTTTTGTAATTATTGCAAACAAGTTTTATGCCACAGCGCAAAGTGAGGGCCGCATAAACGACAAAACCCACTCTATCTACCTTATATTATTTTATTATTTCCTAACCCGATTCGTTTTTTAAATTTGCATCTATCTATCATGACGAGTGCAAGCCTTAAAATTTTTTAAGTATGAGGCTTAAAGTATTAAAAATTTTAATAGCTCGGCCCATTGGGCCCGGACTATTCAACGCCAGCGGCTGCTAAGGGGAATCCAGGGGATGAAAAAAGTTTCAGGTCTGAATGCTAAAGATAGTGGATTTCAGGTTGGTTTGCGGAGCCAATGCATCGGTTAGGGTCTTAAGAAAAACATCCTCATCCTTGGCCAGTTTGATGCTTACGTCAACGACCGTCAGTGCCACTGGCCATTGTTTGACGGTTTCGAATTTTACAAAATCCTTTAATGTCGTCACCAGAACATCGGCGCCTTTTTCCATTGCCGTTGCGGTGATCCGGTCAAAATCCTTTCGACCATACCTGTGGTGGTCAGTAAATGAAAAAGTATGGACGAGCATGCACCCTGCCAGTTCCAAAGAAGCAAAGAACTGTACGTTGTCTGCCAGTCCCGCAAATGCGACGGCTTTTTTGTCCTTTAGCATGCCGATGTCCGACGCACCAACTGGCAATCGGCCGTCCGCCGGATCCGTCTTCCTTATAATCAGGTGATGTGCGGTGTAAAAAACAAGTTGGTGCCTTAGCAATTGATGACGAAGGGGGGCCATGGTGGTTTTCTCGCCGCGGGTATAGACCACCGCATGCGCCCGACGCAGCGCCGAAAGCGGTTCCCTCAGCAGCCCTCGCGGAAGGATTTGACCGTTGCCAAATGGTGACCGGCTGTCCAAAAGGACCAGGTTAAGGTCCCTTTGTAACCGGAGATGCTGGAAGGCGTCATCGAGCACGATCACATCCGGTTTGAATCGCTTGACGGCCATCATGCCGGCTTCGTAGCGTCGTCGGCCTACCAGCACGGGAATGCCCGTTAAGATCCTGGCCATCAGGTAAGGTTCGTCCCCGGCATCTTCGGGGCCTTTGAATATCGTCCGGCCATCGCTGACGACACCCCCCGTTTTTTCCATCCGTCCACGGTATCCTCGGCTGAGCACCACCACGCGATAACCCCTATCCCGGATCATCCGGGCCACCAGAATCGTCATGGGCGTTTTGCCCGTTCCACCGGATATGAGATTGCCGATGGACACCACGCGGCAAGGCAGGGTTTTGGACGGGAGCACGCCCTTTTCATACAGACGGGCACGCAAAACCATAAGGCCGCCGTAAACATAGGAGAGAACCAGCAACACGGTTTCAATGGAAAAAAACGGCGTTGGGTCTTCTCCCCTGGCCGCCATTTCAATTCGGCGCCTGAACCGTTCGAAAAAGCCTTGTAACCGGGTCATTGATCCCTTCTATCAGCAGGTGCGTCGATGACCGCGAGGGTACGTGCCACGGCGCCCCTGTGTTTGCTAAACACCCCATAGGCGCAGTGGCCGACACGGCGACTTTCTGCTTGGTTTACGATCAGGTGGATGACGTTTGCCGAGAGCTGATCGGCATCACGAACACGGATGGCGCCGCCGGCCTTTTCGAGCGTTTGGTAAATCCAGCGGAAATCATCGGTGTGGGGCCCGAAAAGAATCGGCTTGGCCACAGAAGCAGGCTCCAATGGG
Organism: uncultured delta proteobacterium; assembly: GCA_963705435.1. Taxonomy (GTDB): domain Bacteria; phylum Desulfobacterota; class Desulfobacteria; order Desulfobacterales; family Desulfosarcinaceae; genus Desulfosarcina. The sequence goes on from CAVPJR010000007.1 coordinate 135,922, forward strand.
TTGTGTCCACCCGCTCTCACCAGACTGCCGCCCACAAAGGCAACGTCAGCCAGCGCATACAGGTTGCGAAGCATTCCGATGCGGTCGATCACCACCACACGGGTCGGTGCGGGCCGCCTTTCCATCTGCGCCAGGGTCACGGCATCGGTTCCCGAGCGCTTGAAGATTTGGCACACCGCGGCTGCCCGGTCCGGATCTCTCGGCGCGACAATCAGCGCCGCATGGATGCCGGCCGCACACACCTTCCGGTAGGCGATCACAAGCATCTCCTCTTCTTCCTCGTGGGTGCTGCCGGCCACCCATACCGGCGCGTCGGCCGAGAGGTTGATTTTCTCTACAAGCTGTTTGCGTTCGGCGACCGACATCCTGGCGGGGGGCTGATCAAATTTGATATTCCCCACCGTCATCAATCTTTCGCCAGGAACCCCGATCGCCCGAAAACGCAGCCGATCAGCGTCCGTCTGCACACAGATCATGCCAAACACCGACAGCAGCGTCGCCATCAGCCGGCCGGCACGCTGGTAACCGCGAAAGGATCGGTCCGAAAGCCGGGCGTTTACCAAATAGACAGGGATCCTGCGTCTTTTTAAACGATTGAGGAAGTTCGGCCAGAGGTCTGTTTCCACGATTACCACCTGGCGTGGTTGAATGACATTCAACGCCCGGTTCACGGAAAAGAGGGTGTCATAGGGAAAATGTCTGACCGCACACACATGCGGGGCGATCAGACGGGCGGCCATTTTAAAGCCGGTTTGGGTGGACGCGGTAAAGATCAGCGACCGGGCACCGTGTTTCTGGGCCAGTGCTTTTACCAAGGGCTCTGCCGACAGCACCTCACCCACCGAAAGGGCATGGACCCACAATCTCCTCCGGGCGGCTGCCGAATCAGGATCGCTGCGGGGCAGGGCTTCCATGAACAACCTTTGGATAAAGGTGTGACGACGCTTTTTTCGGGTCCACACCAAAGGAACCCAGATCGGCCACAACACAAAAATCGCTAAACCCATTGCAGCATTATAAAGGTAAACCACGAAGGCCCTCTATCGTCGGGGACTCATCCTATGCAAGCCGACTAGTTTTCAATTGGCAATCAGCAGCAAAAAACCGGCGAAACTGAAAAACACCAGATTGGCCACCCATGCCGCGATCACGGGAGGCATCATTTCCGCATAGCCCAGCGAAAGGCAAAAGCTGTTGAAAATCCAGTAAAGAAAGGCGACCCCCAATCCATAGGTAATGCTCACCGGCATCCCCTCGCGCATGTTTCCCCGCAGGGCGATGCCGGCGCCGAGCACGCTGAGAAAGATGCAGACAAACGGTGCGGCGATTTTGCTGTGATAGTCGACCCGAAATCGGGTGGCGCCATATCCTTCCCGCTCCACTTTCTGGATATACCGCCCCAGTTCGGCCAACCCCATTTCATCGGATTGTTTGGCCGCCTGGGCCAGGTCATCGGGGTTCAGATCGATGTCGACCGCTATCGTATTGCGTAACTGGATTCGCTGGTCGCCACTTTCTGTTTCAAAAAACTGCTCAACGGCGTCTTCGAGTTGCCACCGACCGTTTTCAAACACGCCCGCGACGGCGTCGACCCGCTCAATCAGCCGGAAGTTTTCGTCAAAGGTGTGTATGGTGATGCCGGCAACACGTTTCTCTTCTGGTACATATTGTTTGATATGGATGATCTGCCGGGCGGCTCGCATCCAGATATCATTGGTCTTGGAAGCGTAGATGTTCTTTTTTCGAACCTCCTGAAGCCAGATCCGGTTCGCATTGACCATAAAGACCGGCACAAGCATTTCGGCTATCAGAAACAACCCTGCACAAAAAAACACGCCGAGTACCATGGTTGGTTTGAGCAGCCGATTCTTGCCGATGCCGCAGCTTTTAAGGGCGATGACTTCATTGTTTTTGTTCATCAACCCCAATGCGACCAGAATCGACAACAGAAAACCCACCGGTGCGATCTGGACAAAGATATAGGGGAGTTTGTACAGCAGGTAGACGACACAACGGATAGCCGGGACGCCCGCCTCCATGAAATTATCAATTTTTTCTATAAAATCGACCGCCACATAAATGCTGAGCACCGCAGCCAGCACAATCAAAAAGGTGGCCAGTATCTCCCGGGTAACGTATCGGTAAAGAATCGTCATTTTTTTCCGACCCGTTTTATGATTGCACGCACAATCCGTCTCAACCAAATGAAAGTGATCGCTTTTTCTTTCGCCGACAGAACCAGCAGATAAATGCCGAATCCTCCGAGGATCACATTCGGCACCCACATGCCGACCACCGGTGGGTAGATGCCATTTTCTCCAAACGCCTTCCCTACGGAAAGGAGAATATAGTACAGCAGAAAAAAGAGAAGTCCCAGCCCGATCCCAAATGCTTTTTTTGAATTGCGGGCCTGAATGCCCAAGGGCATGGCCAGCAGTCCCATGGCCAAACAGGCCACGGGGATCGAAAATTTCTTGTGATAGTTCAGCAGGGCGCCAAGGTATTTGACTTTGTCGGCCCTGACCCGTTTCAAATAGTCCCTGAGATGGGGCAGGGTCATTTCATCCGGATCTTGATTGGCGATGCCTGGCGTCGAAAAGACATCTTTTAGGTCCAACCGGATGTCGTATGTTTCAAAATTGATCGTGTGAGAAGATCGGTCGCGCATGTCCATCTGGCTGATCGTTCCGTCATACAGCCGCAGATAATAGACCATTTCCTTGGGCTCGCCGAAAAGCCTTCCTCTCCGCGCAACGACCGTATTGTTGCCCCCTGACGTTCGGCTGTCTTCAATCAGCACATTACGCAGTTCACCGCTTTGCGGATCGATTTTATTGACGTAAAGCATGATCTGTTTGAAGTTATCGTTAAACGTCCGCTCTTTCAGACTGACGTTCAGGTTGGCGGCGGCCACATGATAAAGCAACGTTTTGAAACGTTCAGCTCCCGACGGCACGCCAAAGATGGTCATGTATCCGGTGATCAGGGTACCCGACAGACTGAAGATCAGCACCGGCGTCAACAAACGGTAGATACTCACGCCCCCGGCTTTGAGCGCCATAATTTCATTGTCGCTGGACATCCTCAATAGCGCCATCAAGACCGCCATCATCGTAGACATGGGGATGATATACTGAAGGAAATAGGGCATGGTATAGGCCAGCAGCAGAAATACCGGAACAACACCGACCTTGTGATTGACAATCATGTCGGTGATATCGAGAATCTGTTTCATCAGAAATATAAAGGAGAAAAAGGCCAGATTGATAAAAAACGGCGGTAGCATCTCCAGAAACAAATACCGATTGAGGATGGAAAATGGATTGATCATCAGATATTTTCGCGGGGAGACGAGGTCCCATTTTTCTCATGCAGGATGGCGTCATCCTCAGGGTTTTCTTCTGACTCGACGTCCTCTTCATCCGAAGGTCCGCCACCTTCCAGTTCATCACCGTTGTCTTCCATGGGAATTCTCCTTTACATCAGCGTTTGCCGAAAATGGAGCCCAACACGCCCCGGATGATCTGCCTGCCGATTGAGCTGCCGATCGAGCGTGCGGCACTTTTTATCATGGCCTCTCCGACCGTCTGGCGCTGGCGTCCGCCGGCGGTCTGTCGCCGCTGGGCCTGACGTTGATCTTTCTCCGCTTCCAGTTCCTTCAGCCGCTGTGTTTCGGCCGTCCGGGCAGTTTCAGCACGTTGCTTGAGCATTTCGTAAGCAGACTGCCTGTCCAAGGAAGCATCATAGCGTCCACGGATAGGGGCGCGCTGCATGACGGCCGTTCGCTCGTCATCCGAAATCGGACCGATGCGTCCCTCCGGAGGCGCAATCAGGGTTTGCTGCACCGGCTGGGGCCTGCCGTCGTCGCCCATCACGGACACCAGGGCTTCACCGATGCCCAGGGTGGTGACCTTGTCGGCCGTCTCAAATAGCGGATTGGGCACAAACGATGCGGCTACGGCCCGAATGCTTTTTTGATCCTTGGGCGTAAATGCCCTCAGGGCATGCTGAACCTTAAGCCCCAGTTGGCCCAATACATTATCCGGAAGATCCATGGGGTTCTGGGTGACGAAATAGACCCCGACGCCCTTGGACCGGATCAACCGGACCACCTGTTCGATTTTGTCCAGCAGCGGTTTCGGCGCCCCTGAGAATAGCAGGTGTGCCTCGTCAAAAAAGAGTACCAGCTTCGGGGCCGGCAAATCACCTGCTTCGGGCAGCTGCTCAAACAGTTCCGACAGCAGCCAGAGCAAAAAGGCCGCATAGAGGCGCGGTGCATTGTGGATCAACCGCCTGGCATCGAAGAGGCTGACGACCCCGCGCCCGGAAAAGTCCGTGTGCATCAGATCGACCAACTGCAGGGCCGGCTCGCCGAAAAAGCGCTCGGCCCCCTGCTCTTCCAGCACCAGCAGCCGTCGCTGAATGGCCCCCAGACTGGCACCGGTGATGTTGCCGTATTCCGATCTCAGGGAGCCTGCATTCTCGCCCATCCAGGCCAGCAGCGCCCGAAGGTCTTTTAGATCCAGCAGCAGCAGTCCCTGGTCGTCGGCCAGATCGAACCCGGCATAAAGCACCCCGGTCTGGGTGTCGTTGAGTTCCAACAGGTTGCCCAGCAGCAGCGGCCCCATTTCTGAAATGGTCGTTCGCACCGGGAACCCGTTTTTCCCGTCCATATCCCAGAAAAGCGTGGGACAGGGCTGCTGGCGATAACCGGGCAAGGGAATTTTGGCCAGCCGTTCGTCGATCTTTGCATGGGGCGACCCCGCCGCGGCAATACCGGACAGGTCTCCCTTGACATCCACGGCAAATACCGGCGTGCCCATGCGGGAAAAGCCCTCGGCCAGGGTTTGCAGGGTAACCGTTTTACCGGTGCCGGTGGCTCCGGCCACCAGGCCATGCCGGTTGCACATGCGGCCGGACTGGGCGATCAATGCGCTGCGGGCACCGCCGATGGTAAGCATTGCAGGTGTCATCACGGTCTCCATTAGGGGTTATGCGGTTATCATCACCACGTTGGCTGTTGGACGTTGACTGCAAAAAATGGGATGTCGTCCGAAACGACACCCCGATTCTAAAGCATCCCGGCGCAAAAGAAAATGGAAAAAACGTCAGAATAAAAGCCATTTGGCATGCCGGCCGGGTTGTGATAGATTCCCACGAACAAAAAATGAAGCCTAACCATGTCCCGAAAAATTCCCATAGGAGCGCGCAACCATGGAAAACGACCAACCATCGACAACGATACAGCCCGCTGATTCAGCCAGTGGGCAAAGCGTCGTGGTCCGCCAGATGACCATCGACGATATTCCCGCCATTTACCATCTGGGAGAAAAGCTGTTTACGGCACGCATCGCCCCCAATGCCCATCGGACCTGGGATGAATACGAGGTGGTGGGGTTTTTCCAGACCGATTGCGAGTTCTGCTTCGTGGCTGAGGATGAAAACAAGACGGTAATCGGTTTTGCCCTGGGTACGGTTATCGAAAAACACCACTCATGGACCTACGGTTATCTGATCTGGCTGGGGGTACGCCCCGATTACCAGAAAAGCGGCATCGCCCAGCGGTTGTTCCGCCAGCTCAAACCCGCGATGATCGATGCCGGTGCGCGCATCATCATGGTGGACACCGATGCCGAGAATACCGCATCCCTGCGGTTTTTCCGTAAGATGGGATTCAACCATTCACGCCAGCATGTATACCTGACCATGAACGTCGACGAAGACCGCCGTCGTCTGGAGGGTCGGCGAAAAGACCGTATCGTCCGCTATACGGTCGACGATCAGGAAGGAGACCTAAGCGAGCATGGTTAAGCAGAAACTCCAAATCAACACGCGACGCCTTCAACAGCAGTTGCGTAAAATGGTTAATATCTACAGCCCGCCCGGCAAGGAGAAGGATCTGGTGGACTTTATCTACAACTACCTCAAGCGCCATGGACTTCCCGTGGTACGCCAGGCAGTGGATGAAGACCGGCACAACCTGATCGTGGAACCCGACGACGTGGAAGCGGAGCTGGTGCTGGTGGGGCACCTGGACACGGTTGAAGCCTACGACCTGGAGTCATATGAATACAGCCTGGACGGGGATACTGCCGCCGGACTGGGCACGGCAGACATGAAAGGCGGCTGTGCGGCCATGATCGAGGCCTTTCTCACCTTGTGGGAAAACGGCCATACCAACCGACCCGTTGCCCTGGCCCTTGTCGTCGGGGAAGAGGACTACGGTGACGGGGCCCAGCGCCTGGTCAGAGAATACGACTTTTCAGCGGCCATCGTGGGAGAACCCACAGACCTGCGCCCCTGTCTGAGCCATTACGGCTACCTGGAAATCCAGTTGACCACCCAGGGGCAGCGGGTCCACGCCAGCCTGGCGCCCCAGGCCAATAACGCCGCCACCGCCATGCTTCGACTGCTGCTGGCGTATATTCAGCATTTCGACCAGGAACTGGTTGACGGGGTTTACAACCTGCGGGATCTGACCAGCGCCCGATCCGGTTTTGCGGCACCCGACAACTGCGAGGCCTGGATCGACCTTCATCTTCCCGCATTAACCCACATGGGACAGCTCACCTTTCAGTTGGAGGAACTGCATACCAACTACCTGAAGACCCATGCCCAGTGTGATGCCGCCATCCACTTCAACACCATCCACGCCGGCTATGAACTGCCCCAAAAGGGACCGCTGGTGGATCTTTTAAAAACGGTTTACGACCGGCATCATCTATCCTTTTCCCCCACCAGTTTTCCCAGCCACAGTGATGCCAACACCCTGTGGGCGGCTGGAATCAAGCCCATCCTCTTAGGGCCGGGGCAGCTTGAAAAAGCCCATACCGCCGAAGAATCCGTATCGCTGTCCCAGGTGAAACTCGCCGCCCAGATTTACATGGACCTGATCCTGAATTACGCCAAAGGAGAGTGAGTAACCGTAGAATATCGAAGGAAGGTATTCTGTCTATTTTATTCGGGCCGGTGACGCATGTATCGCTTACCGTCAGGCGAGGTATTGGACAACGGCCTCGGCGGCACGCTCGCCATCCACGGCACAGGAGACGATGCCGCCGGCATACCCGGCCCCCTCACCGCAGGGGAAGAGCCCCAGGACCGACACATGCTGCAATGTCTTCGGATCTCTGGGAATCCTTACCGGTGATGACGTGCGGGACTCCACCCCAACCACGACTGCATCGTTGGTGAGAAACCCCTTCATCTTGCGATCAAAAGCCTTGAATGCAGCCTGCAGCGTCTTACGGATGGGATCAGGCAACCAACGGTGCAAGGGCGAAGCCACCACACCCGGTGGATAGGAGCAGGCCGGCAATCCGTTGGACGATCGATTGTTGACGAAGTCTGCCAGGCGCTGGGCTGGAGCGATCACCCCGCCGCCACCGTTAACGGACGCCGTCTGCTCTATGGCCCGCTGATAGTTCAGACCGGCCAAAGGGCCCGATGATGCAAACCGGGGAATGTCGGCAAGCCGGATCTCCACGACGATACCGGCATTGGCGTAGGGAGAATTGCGTTTGGAAAAAGACATGCCATTGACCACCAGGGCGTCGTCCTGCGTGGATGCCGGCACGATGAACCCTCCCGGGCACATGCAGAAGCTGTAAACGCCTCGGCCATCCACCTGGTGGGCAAGGCGGTAGGCGGCCGCCGGCAGGTATTCGCCCCGGGGTTGACCATGGTATTGGATCCGGTCGATAAGCGTCTGGGGGTGCTCCACCCGCACGCCCATGGCAAAGGGCTTGGCCTCCAGATCAATCGCTTTGTCCATGAGCATCTCGTAAACATCCCGGGCGCTGTGGCCGGTGGCCAGGACCACCGCCCGCCCTTCGATGTGATGCCCATCCGCCGCGATCACGCCTGTCGCCCGGCCGCCGGAAACCGACAAACCGACGGCTTTCTGCTGAAAATGAATTTCACCGCCGTGGGCTTCAACGGTCGCCCGCATGGCCGAAACAATCTCCGGAAGACGGTTGGATCCGATGTGGGGGTGGGCATCGGTTAGAATGTGTCCATCGGCGCCATGCTGATGAAATCGGTGGAGCACCCGGCGGTGATCTCCCCTTTTCTTGGATCGGGTGTAAAGCTTGCCGTCGGAAAACGTCCCCGCGCCCCCCTCGCCGAAGGCATAATTGGATTCACTGTCCAATACCCCCCGCCGGTTCAGCGCCGCCACATCCCGGCGGCGGGACGTGACGGGCTTTCCCCGATCGACCACCACGGGTTTGAGGCCCAGTTCCACTAAGCGCAGCGCGGCAAACAGGCCCGCCGGTCCAGCGCCCACGACCACCACCGGCGCCGCGGAACGCACATCCCGGTAGGCGAAAACCGGCCGCTCCGGTGTCGGGGTTTCGCCGTCGCCATAGATACGAACGCCCAGGTTGACCCGGACCGGTCGTTTGCGGGCATCGACAGAACGGCGGACGACCACCACCCGGTCGGCGGCAACACAACGGCCTATTTTCCGGGTCAGGGCCCGGTGGATCCATTCCGGGCCGGCTGCCTCCCGGGGGGACAGGTTTAAAGAAACTTCCTCAGGCATCGGCGTCAGGCCTTCTTCCGGCGGCGGTTACGCTCGTAGCGCATCTGGAGCATTTCCACCATCAGGGCAAACCCCATGGGCAGGTAGATGTAGGCCTTGGGCACGTGCTTATGCAGCCCCTCCATGAAAATGGTAACACCGATGGTAATCAGGAAAGAGAGTGCCAGAATTTTCAGGGCCGGGTGGCGCAGGATGAAGTCACCGATGGGCCGGGCGAAAAAGAGAATGCCGACGAAGGAGAGCACCACCGCCGAAACGATGATCCACAGCTGCTGGGTCAGTCCCACCGCCGTAATCACCGAATCGACTGAAAAGACGATGTCCAGCAGAACGATCTGGGTAATAATGGACGCAAAGGCAGCGGATGTCTGCTGATCCGGTCCATGCTCCGCCTGCCTGAATTCGACGGTGTGGTGGATCTCATGAACGGCTTTATAGAGCAGGAACAACCCCCCCGCCAGCAGGATCAGGTCCCTTACCGAAAGATTGGCCACAATCGGCCGGGTCAGGCTGGCCAGGGCCACGACCACGGCCAGCATGACGATGCGGGCCAGCATGGCCACGCTCAACCCCACGATGCGGGCTTTCTGCCGCTGATTTTCGGGCAACCGGCCCACAAAGATGGCAATCACCAGCACATTGTCCACCCCCAGCACGATTTCCAGCCCGATCAGCAGGGCCAGCAGCCCCAATGCATCTGCCATCGATCACCTCCCTTTTAAAATCTCAAGCACCTCGGCACACTTTTGAGCCGCGCGGCTCACAAGGGTTTCAGCCTCCTGGGTGACACGGCTTTTGAATGCCTCGTCTGTGATCTCAACCATATTGATCATCACGTTTTTATAAGCGCCCCAGATCCCCGTCTCCAGGGCCCTGGCCCCCACCTCGACGTCAGACCGGGATGCCGGATTCCCGTAGCGGGACACTTCGCAAAGGGCGTCCCAGGCCCCGTCGCCCAGTTTCATGGTCGTCAGGGGAATGTCAATGGCCTTCTTGAGACCGGCCTGCATGCATTCGGCCCGCTCTGCGAGCTCGGCATCGGAACCCCGGGGCATGCGCAGCGCCTCCATGAAGTCGTTGAATGCCGTCGTGTCCGCATCGATCATGGGAATCAGTCTGGCCGCCGCATCGTGAAGCGGCGGAATGCTTTTTCTCATCTGGGCGTCCACCGATTCAAACTTGCGAACCCCGTAGGTCAGTTTGCCCACCATGGCCCCGAGTCCGGCGCCCATGGCAGCCAGGGCGGCCGACACCGATCCGCCACCCGGAGCCGACGAACGGGAAGCCACTTCTTCGATGAAGGATCTCAGACTCATGCCGGCCAGCGGTTCATCCCTTTCTCCGGCCACGCGGTATTCGATGATCTTCTCTTTGGGATCGAACGGCGCCACACTGTTAAGCCCCAGCCGTTCCACCGCCAGTCGGACTCGCTGGTCCTCGTCGATGATGAACAGGTTTTCCTTTTCCATATAGTGGTCGGCAGCCATGAGAATCGATGCCAGGGGGATCAGCCCGACAACTTCCGAACCGGCGACGCCGACGTTCAATGCCGCCGCCTCCCTTTTGACCTCTTCGAACAGGACATGCATGGGCGTCACCTGGTAATCGTTTAAGTTTACCGTTACCTGGGCCATGTTGTATTCGTTCACGAACCAGCCCATGCCCTTAACCGCATTGAGCCGGCCGGGTGCATCCGGCCCGCGGCCGGCCTCACGCAGATTCAGGGCGATGCGGTGGGCCTGGTTGCTGGTGCCCAGGATATTGACGTTGTAGGCAATCAGGAAAGACCGCGCACCGGTCGCGGTGGCGCCCCACTGGGGAATGAATTCGGCCGGTCCGAAATCGGGCGTCCATTCGGGTTGCTTCAGGCGCCTGGCCAATCCTTCATATTCCCCTTGGCGGACGTGGGGCAGTTTACGGCGGTAATCCTCCACCGCAGCCTCCTCGTAAAGGAAAAAGGGGACACCCAGGGCTTCTGCGGCCAGCCGGCCAAAGGTCTTGGCGATGGCCACACATTCGTCCATGGTGACGTTGGCCACGGGTATGAACGGGCAGACATCCATGGCTCCCATGCGGGGATGCTCCCCCTTGTGGGTGCGCATGTCGATTTTCTGCCTGGCTACCCTGGCGCTGTTCAACGCCCCTTCAACCACCGCCTCCGGATCGCCGACGAAGGTGTATACCGTCCGGTTGGTTGACTTTCCCGGATCCACATCCAAAAGGGTGCAGCCCGGCGTAGTCCGGATGGCCTGGGCGATGGCTTCGATGGTCTCCCGATTATTGCCTTCGGAAAAATTGGGAACACATTCAACGATTTTTCTCATGATACACTCGCTTTGGTTTGGAATAAATTAACGACGGTCCGCGGTCCTGACGCGATGGTCAGGACAGTTGACGGAGATGGTTACTGCTCGTCCGGCCAGCCCATGTCGGTCGAAATGGTTCTGGCGGTGTTCACCAGGCACGCGATCAAGTGGTCGCGAACGCCGGGCGTTTCAATGATAAAATCGGGAACGGAAACATTGATGGCCGCCACGACATGTCCGGTGTAGTCCCGCACCGGAGTGGCAATGGCCGTAGAAAAGTCGGATCCGCTGACGCTGATCCCCGTCCGCCGTGCTTCGGCAACGGCGACCAACAGCTGCGGCAGTGAATTGATGCCGCCGTTGGCGTATCCGTCCAGGGGGACGCCGGAGTAGTGTGTACGCAGGCTTGCGTCGTTGAGGCCGCAAAGCAGCGCGCGGCCGATGGCCACGGTGTGGCAGGGAAACCGGGTTCCCACCGGCACGTTGACCATCATGACCTGAGGCGATGCCGCCCGGTAGATGTAAATGGCTTCAATCCCTTCCCGGATGGCCAGATGGCAGGAGGCACTGGTTTCATCGCGCAATTCGTCCAGGTGGGTGGCGGCCGTGTTCAGGATATCTCGTGAGGCGAGATAACAAAAGCCGCGTGAAAGCACCATGGGGCCAAGCTCGTATGCATTCCGGCCGGCTTTTTTAAGATAGTGCATCTCGGTCAGCGTCACGATGGTACGATAGATGGCCGATGTGCTGACCTCGAGCCGTTCGGCCACTTCACCGATGGTGAGTACTCGCTGCCGGACTGAAAACATTTCCAGAATCTGGAGCCCTTTTTTCAGGGCCGGGACCGTATAGTCCATATTCGTTTTTTGTCCATCAACCACAGTCCATCTCCCGGGCGCTTTGCGGGTTGCCGCCGATTAGGCTGATGCAGGGATCGACCGACCGGTCTTCAGCAGATTGGGAACCAGAACCAGAAGCACCAATACGGCACCCACAAGGATAACCGAAACACTGCTGGAGACCAAAAGCAGACCGCCGATGGTCAGCGCGATTTTGCCCACGAGCCCCACCTTGTACTTGAAAAACCCGATGTAAGCGGCGGACAGTGAAATGATGCCCAGCACGCCGCTGGTCATGGCAATGGAGAACTCCATCCATGAAAAATCGATGAAGAGCATGCTCGGCGCATAAACGAACATGAAAGGCACCAGCGCCTTGCCCATGGAAAGCCGGAAGGCGGTCATGCCGGTGGCCATGGGATCCGCCCCCCCGATACCTGCCCCGGCGTAGGCGGCAAGGGCCACCGGCGGTGTCACATCGGCCAGAACACCATAGTAGAAAACGAAGAAGTGGGTCGCCACCAGCGGGATGCCCATGTCGTTGAGGGCCGGCCCGGCGATGGAGGCCAGGATGATATAGCAGGGGGTGGTGGGGATTCCCGCACCCATGACAATACAGGCGATCGCGACGAGCACGAGACCGAAAAAGAGCGTCCCCCCCTGAACGGTCAACAACTGAAAAGGATCCATGGCCGCCAGCAGATTTCCGAGCATTGCAGCGATCTGAAGTACCGCTCCGGAAAATTTAAACCCTAACCCGGTCAGGGTGATCATCCCCAAAATGAACCCCACGCAGGCACAGGCTGCGCCGATGGCCAGGGCATAACGGGCTCCGTGATCCAGGCCGCCGACCAGCCGGCGGGGCGTCAGGGTTTTGGCGTCATCCAGCTGACCGACACCCATTCGCTTGGTAATCATTGGAATGTAAGAACACACGATGGTAAGGATGATGCCCCAAAAGGCGGCCAGGTAGGGTGTGTACTGCATGAGCAGCAGGGTCACCATCACCGTCAGCGGAATCATCAGGTGCCATGATGTTTTCATGATATGCATCAACTGGGGAATCTTGTCGCGGGAGAGTCCTTTGAGCCCCAGCCGCTTGGCCTCCAGGTGAACCATACTCAAGCAGGCCAGGTAGTGAAACAGGGCGGGAATGATGGCGATCAGAATGATCTTGTTGTAGGGAATGCCAAGCATTTCGGCCATGACGAAAGCCGATGCGCCCATGATGGGCGGCGTCACCTGCCCCCCGCAGGAGGCCGACGCTTCCACCGCCGAGGCGAACTGGGCGGAAAAACCGTTTTTTTTCATCATGGGAATGGTAAACGATCCGGTGGTGGCCGTATTGGCGATGGGGGAGCCGGAGATCATACCGAAAAAGCCGGAGGAAACGACAGACACCTTGGCCGGTCCGCCGGCATATCGGCCGGCCAGGATCATGGCCAGATCGATGAAGAGCTGTCCGAGGCCCGACGCCTGGGCCAGAACACCAAAAAGCACAAAGTGAAAGACATAGGTCGCCACCACGCCCACGGCGATGCCGTAAATGCCCTCCGTTCCCAGATAGAGATGCTCCACGATGCGGACGATATCATACCCCCGGTGACCCAGCACACCGGGCAGCCATGGCCCCAACAGGCCGTACATCAGGGCCAGGGCGCCGATGACGGGCAGGGTCTCGCCCATGACCCGGCGGCAGGCCTCGGTGACCATGATGATGGCCAGCAGCCCCATGACATACTCTTCGATCTGGGGGAAGCCGATGTTCTCGATGAAAATCTGTTTAAAAAAAACGATCAGGTAGAGGGATATTCCGGCAGCGGCGATGGCCAGGGGCCAGTCCGAGAAGGAGAGCCGATCCCCTTTGCCTTTGAGGAAGTCCACGGGCAGGGCCGTGACGGCCAGAAAAAGCACCATGACTATCAGCGCCGGTGCACCCCACACCGGCAGGTCGGCCTGGAACCGATCAGTGAGCTGCCAGCCAAGAAACAGGTAGAACAGAGCAAAACAGATTCCGAAACCCCAGGCAATACCCATGCGAGTAGGCTGCCGCCGGGGAAACACCAGAAACACCAACCCCAGTACAAAGGAAAGATGCACGGTCCGGTGCATCACCTCGTTGAGCAGACCGAACCCGGCGGTGTAAACGTGAAACAGGCTCAGTATCACGCATAAGACGACGGTGATCTTTGCCGTGACGCCTTTCAGGTTTCTGAAATTGGACTCGGCATCGTACTTTTTGACGATGGCGTCCACATCCTGCTCGCTGAATTCCTTTTCGTCCGCGTCTGCGGTTGGGGGCTTCGGGCCATCTGGAGCGGCGGCCCCGGCAAAATCATTAGCCATTAGCGCGTCCTTTGTTTCTTAACGAATCAGATGGGGGTTCATGGGGTCGTGCACGGCACGACGGCCAGTTCCAAGCGCCTGGTCATCCCAGCCGTTGAGATTGATTTCGCTGCCGTCAATGTGCAGGCGGTTGCGATAACTCCGGTCGGTGCGGACGACAAGCCTGGGGATATGCCGTTTCATGCGGATGACAAACCGGCCGTCGTGATGCTCCCAGCCGGTTGCACCGGGTTCATCAACCCCGGAAGGCAATCCCGCACCATGGGCCTGAAACGTCTCGGCGGTCTGAATGATGCGCCAATCGATGACCTGGTAGTGGTCCCGGACCGGCGTTTGGGAAACCGAATGGATGAATGAAAGCGAAAAACCACCGTCTTCCGGCAGCCGATAATTCCCCAGGGTCAACTGGGAAGGAAACCGGCTGATCGTCAGGCATGGGTGTACCTGTTCGGAACGGCTGCCGAAAGCGCTGCAGGCGGCCAGTCCTAATGCCAGCACGCCTGCAAGCAACCTTTTCATTATTTAATCAGACCTTTTTCCCGATAGTAGCGCTCAGCACCAGGATGCAGCGGAATGGATACGGACTCCAGGGCTTTTTCCAATGAGATTTCTTTGCCCTTGACGTGCACCTTGGCAAGGGTTTCCGTATTTTCGTAAAGGGCTTTGACGATCTCGTAGGCCACCTTGTCGTCCAGCTTGTCGTGGGTGGCCCAGATGGCGCGCACGGCAATTGTGTTCACATCTTCGGTCTGGCCTTCATAGGTATTGGCCGGCAGGATCGTCTCCGCATAGTATGGCTGAACTTCCCGCAGCTTGGCGATGGGTGCTCCGGTCAACGGAACGATCTTGATGCTGTGGTGGTTGGCCAGCTCCATCACGGAAGCGGTGGGGGAACCGGCAGTGATCAGCGAGGCGTCCAGGTTGCCGTCTTTGATTTTTTCCACGGACTGGGAAAATGAGGAGTAGTCCTCGGATAAATCCTTTCGATCCATGCCGTGGGCAACCATCAGATCGCCAAGCAGCTGCCACTGGCCGGATCCTGGAGAACCGGAGGAAACCGATTTACCCTTGAGATCCATGAAGGTGTTGATACCGGCATTGCCACGAACCACCAGCTGCACCGTCTCGGGATAGAGGGCGCCTAAGGCGCGGATGTTCTTGATCGCCTTGCCGTCAAACTGTTTTTCCCCTTTATAGGCGGCGTCGAGGATGTCGGCAGCCACGAAGGCGGATTCGATGCCTTCTCTGCCCAACAGGGTCGCGTTGGCCACTGACGCATTGCCGGTTTCTGCGGTGGCCGACAATTTGTTTCCGTCGATTTCAACGGCATTGGAAATCAACTGGGCCAGCATGCCGCCCAGGGGATAGTAGGTTCCACCGGTCCCACCGGTGGCGATGCCGAAAAAAATCCGGCCGGCCGTTGCGCTGCCGGCTGAAATCATCGTCACTGCCAGGGTCAGACAAACCAATAAACTCACTTTTTTCATCATAC
The DNA here is from genome assembly GCA_963705435.1 of uncultured delta proteobacterium. GTDB lineage: Bacteria > Desulfobacterota > Desulfobacteria > Desulfobacterales > Desulfosarcinaceae > Desulfosarcina. The sequence continues at coordinate 151,450 of CAVPJR010000007.1, forward strand.
GCCTCCTTTTGCAATTGTTTGGATATAAAATATGAATTTTACCGATAAACCGAAGGATAGCCCGGTAGACCCTTCAATGCACAATATATTGTCTTTTTTGTCAACCTAATTTTGCTAATGAATATCAACCCCTGCAGCAGGATTCAACGGCCGCCACCGTCTTTGGAATAGCTGGTCCCAGAACCGTTGCGCCGGTTGAAGTGACCCGCACGTCATCTTCGATACGAACCCCGCCAAAATCCAGATACGATTCCAGCCTGCCGTAATCGATCAGATCGGAAAATCGGTTTTCGCCTCGCCATTGTTGGATCAGCTGGGGAATGAAGTAAATTCCCGGCTCCACGGTCACCACAAAACCCGGCGCCAGGGGTTTGGCCAACCGAAGGCGGTTGATGCCGAAGCGGCTGTCTCGGCGAATATCGTCCGTGTACCCCACCTCCTCTTCTCCGAGGCACTCCATGTCGTGTACATCCAGGCCCAGCATATGCCCCAATCCATGGGGGAAGAAAAGGGCATAGGCCCCGGTCTGGACGGCTCGGTCCACATTCCCGCGCATCAACCCGAGGTCGTTGAAGTCCGACGAGAGCCGTCGGGCAGCGATCTGGTGAACCTCCTTAAATGGGATACCGGGCTTCATGGCCGCCAGCGCATCCGCCTGCATACCCAGCACCACCTCGTATATCTCTTTTTGACGACTGGTAAACCGGCCGCCCACCGGAATGGTGCGGGTCGTATCGCTGGCGTAGCCCATTGGCGATTCCGCGCCGCAATCGCAGATCGCCAGGCGGCCAGCCTGCATCAGGTTGTCATGACAATGGTTGTGCAGCGTCTGGCCGTGGATTGAAAAAATGGTCCTGAACGGTGGATGTCTGCCTGACCGCCCGTAAGCAAGGCCCTCTATTGCACCCACCACCTCTCGCTCGTATCGTCCCGGTGTGGCCATGCGCATGGCGGTGGTCTGCATGTCGGCATTGATCACCAGCGCCGCCTCGATTTGAGCCAGTTCAGCTTCGTTTTTCACCGAACGCTGGCGGATCACTGAGCGGATAAGCGTTGTCGACGTATTGCCGGCAACGGCCGAAGGATCCATGGCGCAAAGTTCGGCCACCTGCATCGTATGATCCATGCGGTATGGCGGCAGAAAATGAATCGGCCGTCGTCCCTTGATTGCCGCAGCGACAACCGCAGACAATTGACTTGAAGACGCACACCGGTCAACGCCGATGCCCCGGCATCGCTCCAGCAAAGAGGGTTGCGGGCCGCTCCAGATCACGTCATCCAGCGACAGATCGTCGCCGAACACCGTGTCCACGCCCGCTTCCACGTCGATCGCAGCGGCCAGGTTCGGCAGGTCGATGCCCCAGAAATACAAAAATGAGCTGTCCTGGCGGAAAAAATGGCAGTTGTCCAAAGCGTTGATCGGACTGGGTCTATTTCCCAAAAACAGGATCAATCCGGAGTGGACATCCGCCTTTAGGCACTGACGCCTGTGGGTGTAAAGATCGGCAGAGAACATGGATGTGTCCTTTCCTTTCATATGTGTATTGACATGACCATGGAGGGTGATATAGCATAATTTTCAATACCGTTTCACCTCAGTTCTATTTTTTCTACCCCCCGTGATCATTCAATATCGTTCATGACTATGCAGGTTCGACCAAAAATTATGCAACCCAGGAGGAGGAGTCAATGAGGTATCGTAAAGAGTTGACAGCGCTGTGTGTCGCGTTGACGCTGCTTTTCGCAGGTGCCAGCGCCTATGCAAAAACCTGTGTCTACTGTTCGGAAGGCAGCCCCGAGGGCTTCACCCCGGCCCTGTACACGGCCGGCACCACCTTCGATGCCTCCTCACGAGCGATTTTCGATCGGCTGGTGCTGTTCGAACGGGGCACCACCACGATCATCCCCGGTCTGGCCGAAAAGTGGGATGTCTCAGAAGATGGCAAGACCTACACCTTTCATCTTCGCAAAGGCGTAAAATTCCACACCAAGAAGAACTTCACCCCTTCCCGCGATTTCAACGCCGATGACGTCTTGTGGTCCTTTTACCGCCAGTTGGACCCCAACCATCCCTATCATAAGATCTCCGGCGGCAGCTACGAATACTTCACCGGGATGAGCATGGACAAGCTCATCGAACGCATCGAAAAAAAGGACGATTATACCGTCGTCTTTCACCTGACCAAGCCCGAAGCGCCCTTTATCGCCAACATGGGTATGGACTTTGCCTCCATTCACAGCGCCGAGTATGCCGATAAAATGATGCAAGCCGGCACCCCGGACCTCAATGACCAGGATCCGGTCGGTACCGGTCCCTTCGTTCTGGTTCAGTATCAGAAAGACTCCACCATCCGCTACATCGCCCATCCCGAATACTGGGGCGGCAAAGCAGCCATCGACAAGCTGGTATTCTCCATCACCCCGGATGCATCGGTGCGCTATGCCAAACTGAAGGCAGGCGAATGCCACGTGATGCCCTACCCCAACCCGGCCGACCTGGCCCAGATGGCCACGGACAAAGACATCAACCTGCTGGAAAAAGAAGGCCTCAATGTGGGCTACCTGGCCTTTAACACGGAAAAGAAACCCTTTGACAACGTGAATGTCAGAAAGGCGCTGAGCCTGGCCATCAACAAGCAGGCCATCATCGATGCCGTTTTCCAGGGTGCCGGCAAGATCGCTAAAAACCCCATTCCCCCCACCATCTGGTCCTATAACGACGCGGTGAAAGACTATCCCTACGATCCGGATGCGGCTAAGAAAATGTTGGCCGACGCGGGTGTTGCCAACGGTTTTGAAACCGATATCTGGGCCATGCCGGTTCAGCGGCCTTACAACCCCAACGCCCGGCGTATGGCGGAAATCATCCAGGCGGACTGGGCCAAGGTGGGTGTCAAGGCCCAGATCGTCACTTACGAATGGGGCGAATACCTCAAACGCTCCAAAGAGGGTGAACACCAGACTGTTTTGCTGGGCTGGACCGGTGACAACGGCGATCCGGACAACTTCCTGTCGGTCCTGCTGAGCTGCGACTCCGTGGGTTCCGCCAACCGGGCCCGCTGGTGCTACCAGCCCTTTGAGGATCTGATCCAGAAAGCCAAGGTCACCGCCGACGTAGCCGAACGCACCCGATTGTACGAAGAGGCCCAGATGGTTTTCAAAGATCAGGCTCCCTGGGTCACCATCGCCCACTCCGTGGTCTTCGTTCCGGTGAGAAAAGAGGTCAAGGACTTTAAAATCGATCCGTTTGGCGGATTTGTGTTCTACGGCGTGGATATCGAGTAACAAAATCGTTCACAGGTTCAAATGATAACCCTGAACGGTGAACCCTGAACCTGTGAACGCTTCACCTTTTTCGGCAAACGAAATCCCCCATGATTCGTTTCATAATCAGACGCCTGGCAATGGTGATCCCCGCCTTTATCGGCGTGACCCTGCTCACCTTTTCCCTGATCCATCTGATCCCCGGCGACCCGGTGATGCTCATGGCCGGCGAACGGGGCATCGACCCCCAGCGCCACGCCAAATTGAAAGCGCAACTCGGGTTGGACCAGCCCCTGACGGTCCAATATGCCAAATATGTCAAGGGAATCTTTCACGGCGACCTGGGAAAATCGATCGTCACCAAAAAACCGGTCTTCGTTGAGTTTATGGCCCTGTTTCCGGCCACCGTCGAGCTGTCCCTGTTCGCCATGTTTTTTGCCGTCGTCGTGGGACTGCCCGCCGGGGTGATCGCCGGGGTAAAGCGCGGATCGGTGTTCGACCACACGGTGATGGGCGTATCCCTCACCGGGTACTCGATGCCCATCTTCTGGTGGGGCCTGCTGCTGATCCTGTTCTTTTCCGTGAACTTGGGCTGGACTCCGGTATCCGGACGCATCTCCGCCCTGTACTGGATCGATGCGGACACGGGGTTCATGCTCATCGACGCCCTGCGGTCCGACGAAAAAGGTGCCTTCATTTCAGCCTTGAGCCACCTGATCCTGCCCTCCATCGTGCTGGGCACCATTCCACTGGCCGTCATCGCGCGCATGACCCGCTCCTCCATGCTCGAGGTGCTCCAGGAAGACTATGTCAGAACCGCCAGAGCCAAGGGCCTGGCCCCATGGCGCGTGACCCTGATCCACGCCTTGCGCAACGCCCTGATCCCGGTAATTACCATCATCGGCCTTCAGACCGGCGTACTGCTGGCCGGCGCCATCTTGACCGAAACCATCTTTGCCTGGCCCGGTGTGGGCAAATGGATCGTGGAGTCCATCCGCCGGCGCGACTATCCGTCGGTTCAGGGAGGAATTCTGCTGATTGCATCACTGATCATTCTGGTCAACATGCTCGTCGACATCATGTACGGCATCATCAATCCGCGCATCCGGCACAACCGATAGGAATCGATCATGTCTGCCACCGCCATCTCCGACTATTCCACCCAAACCGCCCAGGCGCCGCCCCACCCGCTGATCGAGTTCTGGCAATACTTCAATGAAAACAAGGGGGCGGTGGTGGGATTCTATTTCATCCTCTTCATCTCCCTGGTGGCGATCTTTGCCCACGTCATTGCGCCCCACAGTCCCTTTGAACAGTATCGCGATGCGATCCTGACCCCGCCTGCATGGCAGGATGGCGGCACATGGACCTATCCGCTGGGCACCGATGATGTGGGGCGGGACATGCTCTCGCGGCTGATCCATGGGGCCCGACTGAGCCTGTTCGTGGGCGTGCTGGTGGTCACCCTCTCTCTGGCGGCCGGGATTCTGCTGGGCATCACCTCGGGCTATATCGGCGGGTATTTCGAAACCATGGTCATGCGGCTGATGGACATCATGCTGGCCCTGCCCAGTTTGCTGCTGGCCATGGCCATCGTCACCATCCTGGGTCCGAGCCTTCAGAACGCCATCCTGGCCATCGCCATCGTGGTGCTGCCCCACTATGTGCGGCTCACCCGGGCATCGGCACTCACCGAAAAGACCAAAGACTACGTCACCGCCTCCCGCGTCTGCGGGGCCGGTCCCTTCCGGCTGATGTTCCTGGTCATTCTGCCCAACTGCATGGCGCCGCTTATCGTCCAGGCCACGCTGGGATTTTCCACAGCCATTCTGGATGCCGCCGCACTGGGTTTTCTGGGCATGGGCGCCCAGCCGCCCATACCGGAATGGGGGGCCATGCTGGCCAACGCCCTTCAGTTCATCCAGCGGGCGTGGTGGGTGGTCACCTTTCCAGGTCTGGCGATTCTTTTCACCGTATTGGCCTTTAACCTGGCCGGCGACGGCCTCCGGGACGCCCTGGACCCCAAGTTGAAACGCTGATGGCACTATTGGAAATAAAGCACCTTTCGGTTGACTTCTCAGGCTTTAAGGCCGTTGACGACGTAGACCTCACCTTGGATGAAGGCCAGGTGGTGGGCGTGGTGGGTGAATCCGGCTCAGGCAAAAGCGTCTCCCAACTGGCCCTGATGGGACTGATCCCCTACCCCGGCATCATCTCGGCCAAAAAGCTCCAATTCAACAATCACGATATCCTGGACATGTCTGCCAAGAAGCGGCGCAGCCTCATCGGCAAAGATATCGCCATGATCTTCCAGGAACCCATGACCAGCCTCAATCCCTGCTTCACCGTGGGGTATCAGATATCGGAAACCCTGGCTGTACACACCGGCGGCACCCGTTCCCAGCGACGGCAGCGCACCATCGAACTGCTGGATCAGGTGGGCATTCCGGCACCCGAACAGCGCTTGAATAGTTTTCCGCATCAGCTTTCCGGCGGCATGAACCAGCGGGTGATGATCGCCATGTCCATTGCCTGCAACCCAAGGCTGCTGATCGCCGACGAGCCCACCACGGCTCTGGACGTAACCATCCAGGCCCAGATCCTCCAGCTTCTGTTGGATCTTCAACAGCAAAAACAGATGGCCCTGATCCTGATTACTCACGACATGGCGGTCGTGGCCGAAACCGTGCGGCAGGTGGTGGTCATGTACGCCGGACAGGTGGTGGAAAAGCATCCGGTGGACGAGATTTTCTCCTCACCGCGGCACCCTTACACCTCAGCCCTTCTGGATGCGCTCCCCGAACGAAGCCCGGGTATGCAACGGCTGCCGACCATTCCCGGTGTGGTTCCGGGAAAGTATGACCGGATCGACGGGTGCCTGTTCCACCCCCGTTGCCAGTTTGCCCAAAAACGGTGCAACACCGAACGGCCCTTGCTGCGCGCCGACGGCACTGGCGCAGTGCGATGCCATTTTCCACTTCTCAATGGAGTTCCCCAGCAATGAATAACGGTGAGGTGATCAGCGCACGGAATCTTGCGCGATACTACCGGGTAAAAAAGGGCGGGTTCTTTCGGAAGGCCATGACCTTAAAGGCGCTGGACGGCGTCTCCTTTTCCATCAACAAGGGAAAAACCCTGGCCGTCGTCGGCGAATCAGGCTGCGGGAAGTCCACCCTGGCCCGCTTGGTCACCATGATCGAACGACCCACGGCCGGGCAATTCGAAATTAACGGCATTGACGGCAACGCCAAAGACAAAGCCACCCGAAAAAAATTGAGAAGGCACGTCCAGATCGTTTTCCAAGATCCGTATGGTTCGCTCAATCCCCGCAAAAAAGTGGGCGCCATCCTGGAAGAGCCGCTGAAGATCAACACCGACTTGAACGCTGTCCAAAGGCAGGAGCGGGCCCTGGCGATCATGGCCAAAGTCGGCTTGAGCCGGGAGCAATACTCGCGCTACCCGCACATGTTCTCCGGCGGTCAGCGCCAGCGCATCGCCATTGCCCGGGCCCTGATGCTCAACCCGGCCTTGCTGGTAGCCGACGAACCGGTCTCCGCCCTGGATGTGTCGGTCCAGGCCCAGGCCCTCAACCTGCTCATGGACCTTCAGGATGAACTGAACCTGGCCTACCTGTTCATCTCCCATGACCTAAGCGTTGTGCGCCATATCGCCGACGACCTGATGGTCATGTATTTAGGGCGACCCGTGGAACAGGGCGAAAAGGAGGCCATCTTCGAGCAACCGCTTCACCCCTACACCCGGGCGCTTCTCGCGTCCACACCCAGGGTTGACAAATCGGCACGAAAAATCCGCGCAATCCTTAAAGGAGAACTCCCCTCCCCCCTCAACCCCCCACCCGGGTGCACCTTCCACAAACGCTGTCCCCACATGACTGACATCTGTACCCGGCAGCAGCCCAGCCTTCGGCCTCTTCATGGTCGGCAGGTGGCCTGCCACCACGCGGAATCGATTGCCGAAAAAGGCGGTTGACGCCTTTTATAGACCCGCTTTCGCTGCGCTGTCAGGCGCTGCGCTCAGCCGCACCGGCATAGACCGGCATGAGGTTTTCAAAGAGGGTCGCCATGTCACTGGCGATAGATTGCTTTTTGTCAATGGCGGCACTTTTTTCCATCTGCTTTTCGATGCGCAGATCGATGGTGCCAGACTTGCCGGCGCCTGTTAAAAAGGCACTCAGGGATTTAACCGGCGCATCCTTTTTGTCCGCAAGACAATTCACCCATTTTTCTTTTTTGGCTTCCAATTTCCCGCTGAACCCCTGATTGCTCAGATCACACAGATAGAGGTCGTGCGACGTGCATTGTTTATTGAGCCAGGAATCGTTTTCCGGCTTGTCCAACCACGCCATCAATGCATGCCAGTCGCTCTTTTCGGTTCCGGACGGATCGGGTGCGGGGACGTGAACACCAAAAAAAAAGCGCTCCGCTTCCACCCGGGCATAGAATTTTGCCTGAAGTTTTAAATCGGCCTGCTTCTGACGAACAATATCTATCCAGGCGACTTCAGGCTTGCGCAGCACGGCCCATGAGTTGAATTTGAACTGTTTGTTTTTTAACCGCAGGGCGACCGCGCCACCGAGTTGCCCGCGACCGCGCCAGGTTGTTTTAGACACCGTATTGCTGAAGTCGGTATCTTCGAGACCGGCAAAATGTTTTCCGCCTTTGGAAGCCGATGCCTTGGCTTTTTTGATTTTCTGGGCAGCCTGAGTTTTTTCCAGTTCTTTTTCAAATTTCATCCGTTCGATGATGCGCTTCTGCAGATCGATGGATGTCGATATTTCCTCGCCATCTTCCCATCGGATATCCATGGAATCCCTTCGTATGGCGAGCACCTCGAAGGCCCCTTTCATATTTACATATTTTTCGCCGATTTCAAATTTAATCTCTTCTGTCATGCAGTTCTCCTTGTGGTGAAATTACGTGCGGTCAGGTTAACCGCTGAACCATCGATTGAACCCTCCCCGCGGCAAGCCGCGGGGAGGGTTCACCGTAGGGATAAAAAAATCGGTTTTCAGTTCGCTCGTTAACCCCGCCGCAAGCGGCGGGGAATGCACTCGCTATCGCGGTTCATCGGTGTGTGGGAATCTCGGAAACAAACAATTCTTTGTCGTCAAAAAAAAGCTCAACACAGCGGTCTTCTTCCCCCCTGGACAGGTCGATCACCGACTCGGCAATTTTTGCGGCGTAAGGCGCGATGGGATAGAGGTTAGGGGTTCTCAATGCTTCCACCAGTTCATCACAGCCCGCGGCGGCAGCTCTGGCGACAATCTTTCCGTCATAGTCCTGATCGCATATCAGGTCAAAATGGTCCTCGCGGAGCATGGATGAGTCCACATTTTTGGTGTCTTTATCAAGCACGGCAAATTCTTTGATGTTCAACGTGTTTTTCTTTTGCGACTGACAAATGCGGTATTTCTGTCTCATTTTTCTTTCTCCAGGGATCTCCGACACCGGCCATGACCGCCGATTCAGCATGGTATCGTGCCACTGCGAAGCGAAAACAACGCAGCATCACCGGCCAACCTGCGTCTTTGTGGCAAGAATGGCCCACCCCGGTGCATTTCGGTGTTGCCTGCCCCATCAAAGACGCATTAACATTCGCTTTTCCACCGGCCCCATGCGTCGAAACCGTGGCAGCCTTGCCAAATGGTCATAGAGAATGGAATGTGCGTGTCTCAATCGAGTTGTCCGTTGCCACCTTCACTGATACCCGGGAGATACAGCCCTTTTTGCGGGAGGAAAAGTATCACAACCGAGGGCAGGGCCGGAAATGGTTCAACAAGGCGAATATTTGCCTTAAGCCTATATGGTACCCAACCGTTTGTCAATTATTCCCCCCTTCGTCGGTGCGGAGACACCACCGGACAAACCGTCTTTTTTGAGAAAAGAACCCGAGCCTACTTAACAACCTTCAAGGTGTTGCCACGCAGCAGTCGTTTCTGGAGTTCCTTCAAAATCACATAGGATGCCTGTTCGGGAGTGATCGTTTTTACGCTTGCGATGAACATGCAGGATTTCATCAACGGATCGTTGCCCGGAAGGCGGAATTCGTTTCGCAGGAAAATGCCGTAGGCGTGGTGAAACCGGACCAGTGCCGCCTCGTTCATGTTGGCCAGACGGGTTCTGTCTGCAAACGTCATATCATCCGCGAGTTTGTCCACGACTTTTTCCACGGTGGGCGGGAATTTATCCAGAAAATAGTTCATGGGCATCACCCGACGAAAACCGCTCAGCCATCACAGGTAAAAGGATAGAAGTGAAAATAACAATACCCGCCGGGATCACCGTACATCACCTCGGTTTCCATCATACAGGTCCCGATCATATTTTTTGACGCTTCAGCGTACTCGGGCAGCTTTTCTTCCGCTTGTTTACAGGCCAGGCATATGGGCTGGTGATCAAAGACGGAAAGAATTCGCTGGTTCCTGGCAGCCAGCTTCGCGTTGCATCGATTGCAGGCAACCGCACAGGAGAGTTGGTGTTCCCACTGGTCTTTCATTGATTTTACCCCCTTGCAATGATCATTTTCACCAAATGGCCGACCTTAATCCCTTAATAATAACGCCGCCATGGTCTTTTTCAACCCGCGCAGCCCGATTGATCCGCATGGTAAGAGGTGGTGCACATTGCCAATTCCGCCATTTGACGCCCTCGCAAAAAGTCGCATTTCCGACGGATTCGTAAAAAAGTCGAGATCAAGGCCTGCGGGCCGCGAAAGCGAGCTTTAGCGAGCGAACAGTAAATCGATCTTCATCCTTACGGCGAACATTCATGTTCCATCCTTGAGGAATGAGGCGTACTGACGGTACGCCGCAGTGACGAGGGATGACGCGTAACGCAGATATCGGCTCTTTTACGAATCCGTCACCATTCGGATCGATACCATTTACTGGCAGGGACCGGTGCGCCTGCCACTCATCTCGGTCACCATGACCATCCCCATATGCTCCGTGGTCATCTCTCCCTCGAACCGGTCGCCATGGTAGGTTATCTTTCCATTGCCCTTCATATTGCCGGCCTGTTCGTCGCAGACGACCGACCAGGACACGGTGCTGCCGATGGTCTTCATGTCGGAGACCTTGCAGTCGCCCTGTCCGGGCGAATTGGTCTGGGGGACCGCATTGTCCTTGGTGATGCACTGGGAAAAGGTCATCGGGGGAATGGCCATGCCCTGCATTTTCACCTGGGAGGTGATCTCCCACATGCCGTCCTGCATATTGAGGCCGGAACCGGCGTAAACAGTGCTGCACAGGCTCAGAAGCCCCAGACAGATCCCGAAAGAAAGCCGCTTAACCATTTTCATTGTCTCCTTCGTTTTATCAGATGGTCATTTTCTCTAGTAACAATACCCGTCATTTTTTTGAACCACAACGAAAAAAAAGGAAAAGCTGTGACCGGATCTGTCACAACCGGATGCTATTCTTGGATCAATCAAGACGATCAACCCTTAAACGGAGGGATTCCATGAGAAAGCACGAACTGACCACCGACTATCACGACTATTTCGAGTATTTCGGAAATACCGAGATCGAACGCATCAGACGACGGGCCGGTCGGACCCTGAGGCGGGACTGGATCATTTTTGACACCGTTGAGGAGGCCATGGATTATTTCAACAGCAAGTGCGGTGAATTCGTGGGGTATTACATGTAGCTATAACGCGAAGGGTTATCACAAACGCCAGTAGTTGATGCCATCCTTTTCGGCATCACCCGGTTCGAAAGCGCTTTTCACATCCACGACCACGGCCCGGCTGCCGCCGCACAATCCGGCAAGACGCGCCAGCCCCATATCCCGGTAGGGTTTGTGGGAAACGGCCACCACCAGGGCATCTACGCCGTTGAGTTGATCCAACGCCTTCAGGTCGACGCCGTAATAGGCCTTGGCCTCGTCGGGGTCCGCCAGCGGATCGTGGACCAGGACATCGATACCATAATCGGCCAGTTCGGCGATGATGTCAACCACCCGGGTGTTGCGAAGGTCCGGCACGTCTTCTTTGAAGGTGATGCCGAGCACACCGACCCGGGTGCGGTTGATCTGTTTGCCCTCCTGGATCATCAGTTTGACGACCCGCTCGGCCACATATTTGCCCATGCCGTCGTTGATCCGCCGGCCGGCCAGGATCATCTCCGGATGGTAGCCGATCGATTCGGCCTTGAAGGTCAGATAATACGGATCGACGCCAATGCAGTGCCCACCCACCAGGCCGGGCCTGAAAGGCAGAAAGTTCCATTTGGTGCCGGCCGCTTTCAGTACCGCCATGGTGTCGATGCCCATGATATCGAATATCATGGACAGTTCGTTCATCAGGGCGATGTTCAAATCCCGCTGGGTGTTCTCGATCACCTTGGCCGCCTCGGCCACCTTGAGGGTGGGCGCCACGTGGATGCCGGCCTTGACCACGCTGCCGTAAACCTTTTCCAGCAGCTGGGCCGTGGGCGCGTCGGACCCGGAAACGATCTTCATGATCTTGTCCACGGTGTGCACCTTATCCCCGGGGTTGATCCGTTCCGGCGAATAGCCGACGGTAAAATCCCTGCCGAAGACCAGTCCCGACTCCTTTTCGAGGATGGGTACGCACACCTCTTCGGTGGCCCCGGGATAAACGGTGGATTCGAATACCACGCAACTGCCTTTGGTCAGATGGCGGCCCGTGGATTCGGACGCGCTGCGCAGGGGCGTCAGATCCGGAATGCGGTACTGGTCGATGGGGGTCGGGACGGCAACGATGATCAGCCGGCAGTCGCCAAGGGCCTGGGGATCGTCCGTGTAGACCACGGTGGCGGCGGCCATCTCTTCTTCGGAGACTTCCAGGGTCCGGTCCCTGCCGGACGTCAGTTCGGCGATTCTGCTGGATTTGAAATCGTAGCCCACCACATCGAAATGCCGGGAGAGATGAACGGCCAGGGGCAGCCCGACATAGCCCAGTCCAACCACCGCAATTTTCTCCTGTTTGCCCGCCAGCGCGTCAAAGGTCAACATCATCCACTTCTCCTTGGTTTTCAACAGGTTCGTAAAATACGGAGGTCCGCATGCGTGTTTTGACCGTTTGCCAACTCTCGACAACATACATCATATCTTGCCGAGATAAAAGAGCAATCACCTCGTCCAAGGACAGTTGGCCCAATTACTGATCACCGATAAAAAACGGCCGGAAATCCGTTTCCGGCCGTTTCAGCGCATCGTCGATCTGGGCCAGCAGGCGGTTGCGGCACCCGGGCAGACATCCTTCCAGGTTGATGTAATTGGTATAGTGGTCGCTGGTCAGCTGCGACGGGGCGTCCAGCAGCCGGATCATCGTGGCCGCCTCTTCGAGCACCCCGTGCGGTCCCAGCATCTTGAAGGCGCCGCTCTCGACCATCTTGAGCAGGGGGGTGTGGCGCTTGGGAACGAAGGTCCGCAGCCGGATGAAATCCGGGGCGATGCGGTTGAGCACGTCGGCTGTCCGGGAGGCGTGCGGCAGGGTCCGAGCCACACCGCCGAGACCCAGGACGACGTATAGGCTCAACTGAATGCCGGCGGCCATGGTCCACCCCCCGGCCTCGATCTGCTGCCGGGCCGTGGTGCCTTTCTTGGTCAGCCTCAGGATCACGTCGTCGCCGGACTCCAGCCCGACATGGATGCGGCTCAACCCGGCATCGGCCAGACGCTTCAGCTGGTCAGGCCCTTTTTTATGGATGTACTGGCTGGAGCCGTATACGGTAATGCGCGCCAGATGCGGAAAGATGCGCCGGGCATGGGCGCAGATGCGGCAGAGGTCCTCGGTGGGCATGGCGATGGTGTTGCCCGCCGGGAAAAAGAGCGTGCGGACGCCGCGGCCGTGAAGTGCCCGGGCCTGATCCAGATCATTGATAATATCCGCCACCGGCCGCACCCGGTATCGCGGGCCGTTCTTGTAGACCATGCAGAAGGTGCATCGATTGTGGGGGCAACCGATGGTGGCCTGGACCAGCAGGGAGTTGGCCTCGCTGGGGGGACGATAAATGGGACCTTCATAACGCATGTCGAATGTCTAACCTGGTTAATCCGCAAACAGACATTTGCAAGCATTAAATTTTGAACCGATAAATTTCAATATCCAAATCTCAAATCTCAAACAAATTTCAAATCTCAATATCCAACTCTCAAACAAGATCGAAAACTGACGGTTGTTTGCCATCACCAGCTGCAATTGCCTTTCGCACGGTTTGGAATTTGTTTATTGTGATTTATTTGGAATTTGTGATTTGTTATTTTCTGTTTTTTCTACCCTGTTAACTGCAGCTGATTCAACAGCTGCCGCGTCTCAGCCGGACGCAAGTGCCGCCAGGATCCTTTCCCAAGGTCGCCCAGCTTCAAATCAGCCACGCGGATTCGGTGGAGGCGGACCACCCGGTTGCCCGCCTTTTTCACCATTCTGCGGATCTGGCGGTTCTTGCCCTCCATCAAGACAATGCGGAAACGATTGCCGGAGAGACGGTGCACCCGGGCCGGCCGGGTCATGACCCCGGACAGCGGCATGCCTTTTTCCAATGCCGCCAAGGCCTGATCGGCAAGGGGCCACTGCACGGTCACATCGTACTCTTTTTCGTGATCGAAGGAGGGGTGGGAGAGGCGGTGGTGGATGCGGCCATCGTTGGTCATCAGCAGCAGACCGGTGGAATCCTTGTCCAGCCGCCCCACCGGAAAAAGCCGCTGGGGCAGGTCGACCAGGTCCGTCACCACCGGCTCCCCCCGGTGCTCGCAGCTGGCCACGATGCCTTCGGGCTTGTTGAGCATCACATAGATGAGCCGATCCGGTTTGCCCACCGGTGCGCCGTTGAGATGCACCACATCGGTCTCGGGATCGACCTTGGTGCCTAATGCAACCACCACGGCGCCGTTGACGGTAACGTTGCCGGCAAGGATGTGCGCCTCGCCCTTGCGCCGGGAACAGGCCCCGGCTTCGGAGAGGAATTTTTGTAGACGAACCAATGTCATGGCTGGGGTTGCGGCCTTTCGTCAGGACCGATAGTCGGCGTTGATCTTCACATAGTCCAGGGAAAAGTCACAGGTCAGCATGCCTGCCCTCCCCTGCCCCAGATTCAAATCCAGGGAAACGCAAAATTCCGGTTTTCTGAGCACGCCGGTGGCCTTTTCTTCGGCGTCCGGGCCGCAGCCCGTGCCGTTTTCGACCATCTGCACATCGTCGAAATAGAGATCCAGCCGCTCCGGATCTAAAAAGACGCCGGCACGCCCAGCCGCCGCGATGATGCGGCCCCAGTTGGCGTCCTCGCCGAAAAAAGCAGTCTTGACCAGCGGCGAGTGGGCAATGGTGTCGGCAATAACCCGGGCATCCTCATCGGAGCGGGCCCCGCAAACCGTCAGGTCGACCACCTTGGTGACTCCCTCCCCGTCCTTGACCATCTGCCGGGCCAGATCCATGCACAGGTCATTCAACAGCCGCTGGAAGCCGGCCCGATCGGTGTCGGTTTCGATCCTGGCCCCGGAGGCGCCGTTGGCCATGAGAATCACCGTGTCGTTGGTGCTGGAGTCGCCGTCGATGGTGATGCGGTTGAAAGACCCGTCCACCGCCCGCTTCAGCGCCGACTGGAGATCGGAACGGGAGATGTCGGCGTCCGTGCAGATGAAACAGAGCATGGTGGCCATGTCCGGCCGGATCATGCCGGCGCCCTTGGCCACGGCGACGATGCGATAGGAGGCGCCATCCACCGAACCTTCTCGCGCCGCTGTTTTGGGCCGGGTGTCGGTGGTCATGATGGCGCGGGCCAGGTCGGGCACCCCGTTTGGATTCAGGCCGCCCACCAGGGCGGGCATGGCCGCCTCGACCTTGTGGATGGGAAAAGGGGCGCCGATCACACCGGTGGAAGCCACCAGCACCTGATCGTCGGGAAGGTTCAACGCCCGGGCCGCAGCCGCGGCCATGGCGCTGGCGGCGGCCAGTCCCTGTGGGCCATTGGCACAATTGGCATTGCCCGCATTGACGATCACCGCCCGGGCCGTACCGGATTTCACCCGCTCCCGGTCCAGTTTCACGGGTGCCGCCTGAACCCGGTTTCTGGTAAACACCGCCGCCACCCGCGCCGGACGGTCGGATACGAGCATGCCCAGGTCGAGGTTGCCGTTTTTCTTGATGCCCGCGGCCATACCGCAGGCAGTGAACCCTTTACAGGTCAATGGCAACATAGCCTTTTCCTTCGTTGCGTTCGTTGGGTTTGCTGGGTTTGTCTTTCCCCTTGATAATCCTTGAATCCTCGAACCCGTCAATCCTTTGCTTTTCATTGCTCAAATATCGCCCGTTGTCAATCGGGGAAAAACGTCAACAGCCCTTGCAAACCGCCGCCAGATGGCATAAAGATCGCCTGTTTATATTACCGCACCGTCTGGGTTCTGCGTTCAGCGTTCAGCGTTCTCGGTTTCAGCTTTGAGCCTATCAGCTCACAAGCTTATGAGCGTAACAGCTATTGTTCGGGGTTCTGCGTTCTGGGCTAACCGTTCTGCGTTCTGGGCTAACCGTTCTGCGTTCTGGGTTCACCGTTCTGGGTTAGAAGTTCAGAGTTGTTGAACCCTGAACCTCTGAATCCCTGAACCCCTGAACCTCTAAACCCTGAGCCTCGGAGCACCCCATGTCCCAAAAGCCCATATGCGAAAATTGCCAGACCCCGCTGACGCTGATACGGACGTGACGGTCGGTCATTTTCCGCTGCACGGGCTGCAGCGCCGAATACCCGCTGGCCAGATTCATCCATCTCATGGACGACGCCATGGAGAAGGAGTTGGCCGGTCTGCGCTGTGACCGGGTATAGCCGCCATGATGATCCTCAACAACCTGTTCCCGGTGTTCGCACTCATCGGCCTGGGCGCCCTGCTCAAACACCTTCAACTGACCAGTGAGCCTTTTCTCAGGTCCTCGGACCGGTTGGTGTACTTCATCTTTTTCCCGGCCATGCTCTTCTGGAAGATCGGTTCGGCCCCCTCGGTGGACATCGGCGCCACCGACCTGATCGCTGCCGCCATCTGCGCCGTAACCACCATCTACCTCGTCAGCGCGGTCTGCCTGAAATGGTTCAAGGTGTCGAATTTCGCAGCCGGTTCTTATTCACAAAGCTGCTACCGCTTCAACACCTACGTAGGGATGGCAGTCGTGTTGAACGCTTTGGGTGAGACGGGCGTATCGCGGTTCGGCATCCTGATCGGGTTCATCATTCCCATCGTCAATGTGCTGGCCGTATCCACCCTGATCTGGTACTCCGGCCAGGCCATGGACACCCGTGAGCGGCTGCGCATCACCCTGCGCGCCCTGATTTCCAACCCGCTGATCATCGGCTGCCTCGCCGGCATGGCCTATTCCCGGTTCGTCGGCGGATTCCCGGTTTTCCTGGACAACACCTTTCGCCTGGCCGCCATGGTGACGCTGCCCCTGGCCCTGCTCTCCATCGGCGGCACCTTGACCCTGAAAAACCTTAAATCCCACCTGGGACACGCATTTTTGGGGTCTGCCATCAAACTGCTGGTCCTGCCGGTCGTCGGCTGGTTTTTTCTCAAGGCGTTTAATGCGTCGCCCTTATCCTTTCAGGTGGGCATGCTTTTTTTCAGCCTGCCCACCTCGCCGGCCATCATCGTGCTCTCCTCTCAGCTCAACAGCGACACCGAATTTGCATCCGCGGCCATCGTCCTGTCCACACTGTTGTCTTTCTTCTCCATGGGCGTTGTGCTATTGACATTTTAGCAGGAGAGGCATCTTGGGTGAAGCCACACTACAAACATTCCGATTGATCATCGAATACGACGGTTCGGCCTTCCACGGCTGGCAGCGGCAAAAAAAAGACCGCACGGTTCAGGAAACCATCGAAAAGGCCCTGGCGATCATGACCCGGGAAAAGGTGACCGTCATCGGCTCGGGCCGCACCGATGCCGGCGTCCATGCCCTGGGCCAGACCGCCGGCTTTAAAACCCGATCCCGCCTGGATTCCCGGACTTTTTTAAACGGACTGAACAGCCTGCTGCCCGGTGACGTGGTCGTGCGTGCGTGCGACCCGATGCCCGACAGCTTCCACGCCCGCTTTGATGTGAGGTCCAAGCACTACCGCTACCACATCCTCAACCGGCCCATCGCCCCGGCCATCGGCCGGCAGTTCGTCTGGCACATCCGCAAGCCGCTGGATACGACGGCCATGACCGACGCCGCCGCCATTTTGCTGGGCACGCATGATTTCAAGGCCTTCGAGGGCGCGGGCAGCCCCAGGGATCACGCCATCCGCACCGTAACCGATTCGACCATAAATTTAACCGGCGGCGGCAGCCTGACCTATGATATCCAGGCCAACGGGTTCCTGCGCTTCATGGTGAGAAATATCGTGGGTACCCTGGTGGACGTGGGTGTGGGAAAAATCGGCAAACAGGAGGTTCAATCCATCCTGCAGTCGAAAGACCGCTCGCGTGCCGGCGCCACGGCGCCGCCTCAAGGACTGTTTTTGATGGACGTGACATACGAGTGAAAGCGGGTTCACCGATAAAAGACCTTGGCCGCAAACCATAGCGGCGTCACGTCCTACCCTCCCCATTCCATCAGCCGCCCAATTTCGGGTTCCATCAATGTCTTCTGATTCGTTCTTGACACCCATTGATTATCTGGATTAGTATGGTTTCATCCTTCCGATTCTATTACTAATTTATACGATCCAGCTAAAATGGCACCGCTTGGGCCAATTGGCATTGGGAATGAATGCGTCTACCCACAAAAAAATAAAACGAACGGCAATCCGCAGGCTTGCGGATAAACTTCTTCAGGTGCAGATCGAGAAATACTCCCGCCTGATCCAGGCCGGACAGATCATCACCGCTGAATTGAATGTCGACGCATTGTTCGATGTCATATCCGATCAAACCGGCAAGATTCTGGATGTTGAACGATGCTCTATTTTTCTGGTCGACGAAGACCAACAAAATCTTTGCTCGTTCGTCGCCGCAGACATGGAATCCAATCAAATTCAATTTTCTACGGACCAGGGTATCGCCGGATGGGTATATTGCAACCGAACGCCTCAGGTCGTTAACAATGCCTATGCTGACGCGCGTTTCTACAAAGAGGTGGACAAAAAAACAGGCTTTCGTACCGTCAACATACTCTGCGTTCCCCTGCTCAGTCATCGCAAAAACTGCATCGGAACCATGCAGGTACTCAACAAAAAAGAGGGTGATTTCACGGAGGAAGATACCGACATCCTTACCTACATAGCAAGCTACGTGACAGTCGCTCTAGAGAACTCATTTCTCTATGAAGAATTGAAGGAGACTGACCGTGCCAGGCAGAAAGCGGTCAATCACTTGTCTCACGAACTGAGAACACCCTTGTCGATTCTATCATTTGTGTTGACGCGATTTGCCGACACCGCCCTTGACCACGACTTGACACACCTGACCAGAACGATTGAAAGGGGCCGACGCTGCATCGACAGGCTCAACAATATCCAGGAAAAGGTGGAGGACATCGTAGGAAAAAAAAGTGTGGATTGCGAAAAACAATATACGAGGCTTTTTGAGGATCTGATCAGTCTGGTTGAGGAGACCGCAGAAGACACGACCATTCAGTGCGGAGACTTGGCGGCGCATGTCATCCAGCGCATTAAATCCATTTTGAAATTTGAACCGGAGAGATTCGAAACGATCAGGGTCGATCTCTTCCTAAGAGATATTCACGATCGTGCCCTTGAGATGATCCGGGAACGACGCCTGAAGATTTCACTGGCCATGGAAGACGGTCTGTACATAAAAATGGATAAAACGATCCTAAAAAAGATATGTGACGGTTTATTGAAAAATGCAATTGAAAACACCCCCGATGAGGGAACCATAAAATTGAAAGCCGGGGCCACGGCAGAGGATATTTTCCTGGCTTTTCAAGATCATGGCGTTGGTATTACATCGGCAGATAAAAAAAACATATTCAAAGGGTTCTTTCACACCCAGCCGACCCGGCACTATTCATCCAAAACGCCCTATGCCTTCAGCGCCGGCGGCACGGGAACCGACCTGCTGCGCATGCAGACCTATGCGGAACGGCTTGGCTTCAGAATCGATTTTTCGAGTCAGCGCTGCCGCTTCATTCCGGGTGATGCCGATATCTGTCCGGGCAGCCTGTCCTTGTGTGAAAACATAACGGCTGAGATGGATTGCATGGGTTCGGGGGGCAGCACCTTCACGGTCAGGTTTCCCAAACTGACGGGCTCGTAAAAATATGCGGTTTGTTGGACAAACCATTTTATTTAATTAACCGGGAAAGAGAGGGCACACGGATGAAAAAAAAGTCACGCTGAAAGGGAAAAAAATCCTGGCCGTCGACGATGAACCCGACATCCTTGAATCGATTCAGGACGTATTGGAAGGATGCCATGTCGACACCGCGCAGGATTATGGGTCAGCGATGGAATTGCTCAATGCAAAGACCTACGATTTGGCCGTGCTCGATATCATGGGCGTTCAAGGCAATGATCTGCTGAAAACGGCCAAAGCGAAAAAAATTCGCGCCGTCATGCTCACCAGCCATGCCCTCAGCCCGGACAACTTTGCCAATTCGATGGGCGGCGGCGCCGATGCCTACCTGCCCAAGAACAAGCTGGCCGAGCTGGAGGTGTTCCTGGAAGATGTCTTGAACGATGATCGCCAGGAACCCGGGGTGCTCGGCATGTGGTTCGATCGTCTCAAAGGATACTATGAAAAAAAATTCGGCCCCGGCTGGTTCGAGGAATACAAAGGATCCTGGCACTGATGTATATGAACGAAAATCGTCTTCATCGGTTTTTAAAATCGTTAAATCCGGTTGACTGTGTCCAAACCGTGCTCGCGCATCGAAGGATTGCCCTCGCCGCCATTGTCGCATTGACCCTCTTGTTCGCCGCATTCATTCCCCGCATAGCATTCAAGACGTCCATACACGACCTGATCATCGAGGATCTGCCCGAAAACGGGCAGTACGAATCATTCAAGGCAGTCTTCGGATCGGAAGCGATCATCCGAGTGGTCATCAAATGCAACAATGTTTTCAATCCGCTCAACTTTCAAAAAATCGGTCAACTGGAAGACGCCGGAAAAAAGATCAAAGGCGTTCAGCGGGTCATCGGCCTGTCGGGCATCAAGGACGCGGTTGACCTGTCAGGCAGCTGGCCCATGGAAAAATTCGTCGCCTTCGTCTCCGGGGTCGACCTTTTCAAACACAATCTGATCGCCGCGGACCATAACACCACGGCGATCACCCTGGTGCTCGATAAGGATGCGGACCAGGACGCGGTCATCGGTGCCATCGGGCGATTGATCGATGAGACAGACCCGGATATCCGCCTCTACCAGATCGGCATGCCGCTGATATCTCAGGCCCTGGCGCAGTTCACGCGCAACGATTTTCTGCGCCTGCCGCCGATCACCTTTCTGCTGATTGCCGCAGTCCTGCTGCTGCTATTCAGGAACGTGCGCTATGCGCTCATCCCGCTTTCCTGTGTGACCCTCTGCCTGATCTGGACCTTCGGTGTGGTTTCCATCCTTGGGGTGCCGCTTTCGATTCTTACCATGATCGTCCCGGTCTTTTTAATCGCCGTGGGAACGGCCTACTGCCTGCATATCCTGGCTGAATATCGCGCCACGGCCACCTCGTCCCATACGCCCGTTGACGCAGCCGCAACCACCTTCTCCCACACGCTCCTGCCGACCCTTCTGGCCATCCTGACCACCCTGCTCGGCCTGGGATCCCTGTTTGTCAACCGGATTTCCGCCATCCGGGAATTCGCCCTCTTCTCGTGCATCGGGATGACCGTGTTTCTGATTCTGGTCATGACCTACCTGCCCGTCGTGCTCTCTTTTCTCCCAACCAGTCAAAATGCCTCGTCAGGAAAAAAGGCCGTATCATCGATTCTGGACCGCTTCATCGGCTGGATCATCGACCTGAATCTCAACCATCAACGCATGACCCTGATGGTGATCGGGGGGATGGCCGTGTTCGCCGGGCTCGGCCTGCTGCGGCTTCGGGCGGAAACCAATCCGGTCGGCTATTTCAAGGAGAACACCCAGGTCGTCAGAAATTTCCATGACATCTACCAGGATCTGTCGGGCAGTTTTCCCGTCAATGTGGTCATGACCTCACCGTCTGAAGATTTTTTCGAAAACGCGCAAAACATCGCCGACATCGAACGGCTTCAACGATTTCTGGACACCCTGCCCGGCGTCGACAAAACCATCTCCTTCGCCGATTACCTGAAACTGGTCAACTACGCCTCCAACCGCTTCGAGCCGGCCTACTATAAATTGCCCAGCGAGTCCTGGGAGCTCAGGATGCTGATGAACACCTACAAATCCATGCTGGGCATGGACTTGTTCAACGCGTTCATGGGGCCGTCGTTGTCACAGGCCAACATTCTGCTGCTGACGCACATATCCAGTTCCAAAGACTTTCTGGACCTGCGCCAGACGATCCTGCGCCACGTCGGTGAGGCCTTCGACCGGGATCTGACTTGGGACGTTACCGGGTTCGGCATCGTCATCTCCGCCAGCAGCCACCACCTGGTGTCCGGGCAGGTCAAGAGCTTTTTGATGACCATGTCAGTCATTTTCATCATCATGTTCGCCCTGTTTCTCTCGTTCAAGGTGGGCTTGATCGCCATCGTCCCCAACCTGTTCCCCATCGTGATCAATTTCGGCCTCATGGGATGGTTCGGCATCGAACTGTCCATGGCGACCAGCCTGATCGCCAGCATCGCCATCGGCCTGGCCGTGGACGACACGATCCACTACCTGGTTCGCTTCAACCGTGAATTCCATAAAGACCTCGACGACAAGCGGGCCCTGAAAGAGACCATCGCCCACATCGGACGCCCCATCATCTTCACGACCCTGACCATCAGTATGGGTTTTTTTATCCTGGCCTTTTCCGGATTCAAACCCACAGCCATTTTCGGTACGATGATGGTCATTACCATGCTCTCGGCCCTCGTCGGCGATCTGATTCTGCTGCCGATCCTGATGCAGCGTGTCGAACTGGTGACCCTCTGGGATTTGGTAAGAATCAAGATGGGCGGGGAAACCGGCCTGGGCATCCCCCTCTTTCAGGGACTGTCGCGGGCAGAGGTTCATTCGATCATCATGGCCGGCACCCTGAAGAAGGTCCACGCAGGGGAGTCCCTGTTCTACAAGGGCGACCGGAGTGAATCCATGTATGCGATCATCTCGGGCAGCTTCGATGTCATCGACTACGACCCCACCTGCACGCTGAGCAGTCACGAGGGCATCCAGAAGTGCATCGCCAAGGTCGGCACCGGTGACATCCTGGGTGAAATGGGGCTGCTGCGTTCCGCGCCCCGCTCGGCCACCGTCATGGCAACCAAGGACAGCGAACTGCTGCCGATCAACTGGAAGGTGATCCAGCGGATGCAGTGGCTCTATCCGCCCACCGCCCAGAAGTTCTTTGTCAACATGATGGGCATTCTCTGCGACCGTGTGGAACGCCTGACCACCTGCCTGGCCAATGAAAGCATGGTCGACGACCTGACCGGCCTGAACAACCGCAAAGGCTTCATCAGATCACTCAAACAGGAGGCCAACCGAGCCCACCGGCTCCGGGAAACCCTGGTCATGGCTGCGATCGGGGTCCGCTTCGACGATGCTTCAGGCAACCCCGTTGACGGCATTAAAAATGACGTCCTGCGGGGCATCGGCGATACCCTCACCGGTACGATCAGACGCTGTGACATGGTCGGCCGGGCTGATACAAATACCTTTGCGATACTGATTTCCAGCGGATCCGGCAAAGATACCGGTGTGGTCATGCAGCGGATTGGAAGCGATCTTAAAAAGTTGCAGGCCCGTTTCGAGAAAACCGCCGCCTTCTCGATCGACATCAAGGCCACCACCCTCCGATTGGAAGCGGATAACGATGGTGAAAAACTTATAGAAGAGATATTGCATCGGCTGAAAACCGAGGATGGCCAGTTGCTGTCGACGATAACCGGTTCCGCAAACTGACAACCATCGGGGGATCTAAATCCCAAATATCAAATTACAAATATCAAATAAATTCCAATGACCCAAAACCGAAAATCCAAACCCTGTCACGCTCCGAATGGTTTAGTCATTGATCATTGGAATTTGAGATTTGTTTGTAATTTGGCGCTTGTGATTTGTGATTTTTACACAAATCGCTGCTGCCTCTGGTTAATCCCTAAAGACAAGGTATTATACGAATAAATAAAGGATGGTAGTCATGTTGAACCTCCAGAAAATCAAGACAGACTATTGCAAACAACAGATCCAGGAGGCCTATCGAACGAACCTACAGCGACATGGAAAAAGGCCTGGGCAACATCATCGTCTGGACGGTGCACCTGGCCCTGGAGAACATCGCCAACTCCGATGCGTTGTATCACGACATGGAGCACACCATCATGGCCACCCTGGCCGGGCAGTCCATCCTGGAAGGCAAGCACCTGTCGGAAGGCGGGGTGACACCCAAAGACTGGGCCCACTTCATGATCGCCCTGCTGTGCCACGACATCGGCTATATCAAGGGAATCTGCGCGGATGACGATGGCTACCAGTTGGCCACTGGCAAGGGTCGGGAAACGGTCTGCTTGCCTGAAGGCAGCACCGACGCCATCCTGGCGCCCTATCACATCGACCGCAGCAAACAGTTCGTGCGCGAACGATTCGGGAGCAAAGATGCTCACGGAGTCGGGAGAGCTGCTGGACGCGAAGCAGATCGCCGACTACATCGAGATGACCCG
>CAVPJR010000008.1:0-63963 GCA_963705435.1 uncultured delta proteobacterium
CCTGCCACGCCGGCTGCCCCCTGGGCAACCGCATCCCGGACTGGAACGACGGAGTATACCCGGATCACTGGAAGGCGGCTTTCAACCAGCTCATGGCCACCAACAACTTTCCCGAGTTTACCGGCCGCCTCTGCCCGGCCTCCTGCGAAGAGGCCTGCGTAATGGCCATCAACGCACCGGCGGTGACCATCGAACAGATTGAAAAGACCATCATCGAACACGCCTTCGAAGTGAGGTGGGTTCGTCCGCAACCGCCTTTGCGGCGCACGGGCAAAACGGTGGCGGTGGTCGGCTCCGGTCCTGCGGGCCTGGCCTGCGCCCAGCAGCTCAACACAGCCGGTCACACGGTGGTCGTATTCGAACGGGACCCCAAGCCCGGCGGACTCCTGTGCTACGGCATTCCCGACTTCAAGCTGGAAAAACCGGTGGTGGACCGACGACTGGACCTGATGGAAAGAGAAGGCATCGTGTTTAGGACCGGCATACAAGCCGGTGTAGACATTGCCGGGGAGACGCTCTTCACCGACTTCGATGCAATCGTCGTCTGCTCTGCGGAGCCACCCGCCCCCGGGACCTGCCTATTCCCGGCCGCGAGCTCGACGGCATCCACTTTGCCATGAATTTTCTCACCGGCCAGAACCGCGTTGTTTCAGGCGAAGCCGATACGCTTTCCCTGAACGCCGGCGGCAAGCAGGTAATCGTCATCGGCGGAGGCGATACGGGCAGTGACTGCATCGGCACCAGCCACCGCCAGGGTGCCGCATCGGTATTAAATTTTGAGCTGCTGCCCCAGCCGTTGGAAGACCGTCCGGAATCCCAGCCCTGGCCTTACTGGCCCATGCGCCTGCGCACCAGCAGCAGTCACGAGGAGGGCGGAAGCCGCAATTGGAATATGCTCACCAAACGATTCATCGGCGACACAAACCGGGTGCGGGCACTGGAGACGGTCCGCGTTGAATGGACCGGGGAGGCCGGACGGCCGGAGCGCTTCGAGGAGATTCCCGGATCGCAAAAAACCTGGCCGGCAGACCTGGTGCTCCTGGCCATGGGATTTGTCGGACCGGATCCGGACACCTTTGTCGCCCAGCTCGGGCTGGCCCTGGACGCAAGGGGCAACCTCAGTACCGGCAGCGACTTCATGACCTCACGGCCTGGCGTCTTTGCCGCCGGAGACGCCCGCCGCGGACAGTCTCTGATCGTCTGGGCCATCTCCGAAGGACGCGAAGCTGCCCGGGCCGTGGACGTGTTTCTCATGGGCCGGACCGACCTGCCGGAGAATGGGTGCTGCGACCTGCCGCGGGCTTAAGCGTAAAGGGGATTATATCGATTCCTCAAACGACCGTCTCACGCCAATACTGCCCTTCCCGGCCGCTTCCCTCTGTTTTCCCGGTGAACGCTGTGGTATTATATGGACCATCACCCGAATCAATGGGCTCCCATAGCAAAAGGTGAAAGCCATGGATTATTTCGAGTACCGCGACGGAGAACTCTGGGCGGAAGGGGTTCGCGTCAAGGAGTTGGCCGAGCGCTTCGGTACCCCGCTGTATGCATATTCAAAAAGAACGCTCACGCGCCATTACCACGCCTTCGACACGGCCCTGGGTGATCTGGACCACCTGACCTGTTTTTCGGTCAAGGCCAACGGCAATGTCAGTCTACTTCGCCTGCTGGGCGGCCTTGGTGCCGGTGTGGACATCGTCTCGGGGGGAGAATTGCACCGGGCCCTGACGGCCGGCATCGATCCCCGCAAAATCGTCTTCTCCGGCGTGGGCAAGCAGGAACACGAGATCCGGGAAGCCCTGAAGGCCGACATCCTCATGTTCAATGTGGAGTCCGCCCAGGAGCTCAAACACATCGGGCGCATCGCCGCAGAGATGAATACGCCGGCGCGGATCAGCATCCGCATTAACCCCGACGTGGATCCCAAGACCCACCCCTACATCTCCACCGGGCTCAAGAAAAACAAGTTCGGTCTGGATATGCTAGAGGCCGCCGGTGCCTATCTGCTGGCCAAGGAAACGCCTTTTGTGGAACCGGTGGGCATGGATTGCCATATCGGATCCCAGCTCACCCAGATCGGCCCCTTTGTGGAAGCCCTGAAAAAACTGCTCGCCTTCGCCGACCGGCTTCAATTATCGGGCGTGGACATCCGCTACCTTGATCTGGGTGGGGGGCTGGGCATCACCTACAACGAAGAGGCGCCGCCCCTGCCCGCGGATCTGGGCCGGGCCATTGTCGATAGCATCGCTGGGCGGGCGCTCACCGTCATCCTGGAGCCGGGCCGCGCCATTGCCGGCAATGCCGGTATTCTGGTCACCCGGGTCCTGTATACCAAAAAAAGCAGCGCCAAGAATTTCATTATCGTGGATGCCGCCATGAACGACCTGGTGCGCCCCTCTCTTTACGGCGCGTACCATCGCATCGGGGAAGTAACCCCCAAAGACCGTGAGAAGATTGTCGTGGACGTGGTGGGTCCCATCTGCGAAAGCTCCGATTTTTTGGCCCAGGACCGCCGGCTTCCCACGGTGGAACCCGGAGAACACCTGGCCGTCTTCTCCGCCGGCGCCTACGGCTTCACCATGTCTTCCCAATACAACGCCCGGCCCCGTGCCGCCGAGGTAATCGTCGATGGCGATCAAACCACGCTGGCCCGCCGGCGGGAGACCTATGCGGACCTCATCGCGCTGGAAATTTAACTGCAAGCCATACCCCCGGAGGTATCACAGGTGAAAGACATCCACCAGCTCAAATCAAAACTCTCAACCCTTTTTGCCGAGCAGTACTTTGCCGTCCTGGCGACCCGCTCAGGTGACAGCATCCACACCACTCTGGTGGCATTTGCCGCCGGCGACGACCTGAAAACCCTCTTCGTGTGCACCCCCCGGGCCACGCGTAAATTTGCCAACCTCAAGCAGAACCCGTCGGTTTCTCTTCTGGTGCACAACAGCTCGAATATGGCCACGGACATCCGCCAGTCCATTGCCGTGACGGTGTCCGGCACTGCCGAGGAGGTTCCCGCGGATCGCCTGGAAGCCGCTCGATCGGTATACCTGGCCAAACAGCCCCATATGTCCGCCTTTGCCACCTCCCCCAACACGGCCATCATCGAGGTAACCGTGGTCCGCTACGATGTGGTGGCTCATTTCCAGGACGTTACCATCTTGGAAATCCAGAAGAACCGGATCGTGCAGCCATGAACGGCATCCTTTCATTTGGCCGCATCGAACGCCGTCACCATGGTCTGGTGGGCGGAAAGGCCACGACTCTGGCAACGCTGATGCGCGGTGGCCTCACGGTGCCCGACGGCCTGTGCGTCACCACCACCGTATACGAAGACTTCATCCGAACAACCGGCCTGGGAACACGTATCGAAATGGAGATGGGTCGGCTTCCCCTGGCACAGATGCGCTGGGAAGAGATCTGGGACATGGCCCTGCGCATCCGAAACCTTTTTCTCAACACCGCCATCCCCGACCCTCTGAGAGAAACGCTCGCTTCGGAACTGGAGGCGCGATTTGCCGACCGTCCGGTGGCGGTGCGCTCCTCGTCGCCCCAGGAGGACCGGGCCGGCAGCTCTTTCGCCGGCCTGCACGAATCCTACGTCAATGTCCGTGGCCTCGATGCAATCTTGAGCACACATCCGCCTGGTGTGGGCTTCCTTGTGGTCCGACGGTGCCCTGCTCTACCGCAAAGAACTGGGCATGGACATGCAAAAAAGTGCCATGGCGGTGATCGTTCAGGAGCTGGTGGCCGGCGAGCGCTCCGGCGTGGCCTTTTCCAGAAGTCCCGACGGCGCCGACCAGGCAGTGGTGGAATCGGTCTACGGTCTCAATCAAGGACTGGTGGATGGCGCCATCGCCCCGGATCGCTGGACGCTGGACCGCCGCACCGGCAAATTAATCAGCCACACGCCAGCCGTCCGAGAACAGGCCATGCGACCGGTAGCCGGCGGCGTCACCTTGATGCCGCTGGCGGAAGCTGAACGACACGCCCCCCCGCTGGATGAGGAATCCCTAACCCGGGTGTTTGGCATGGCGATGAGCCTGGAAAAAACCTTCGAAGGGCCTCAGGACACGGAGTGGACCATCCGGGGAGAGTCTCTTTTTCTACTCCAGAGCCGGCCGGTGACCACGACCCAGGAGAGCGCATCGGATGGCACCCCCTGGTCCGCAGGTGACAAACGTCCCTGGTATCTGAGCCTCAAGCGCAGCTTTGACAACCTGAAGGTACTGCACCGCCGCATCGAGGACGAACTCCTGCCCCAGATGGCAGCCGAGGCCCGGGCGCTGTCGAAAACCGACCCGGCAGGACTCTCCGACGCCCAGCTCATCCAAGCCATCCAGACGCGCATACGCATTCATCAGCACTGGGTGGATGTCTATTGGCGCGACTTCATCCCCTTTGCCCATGGCGCCCGCCTTTTCGGCCAGGTCTACAACGACCTGATCAAGCCCGAGGACCCCTATGCGTTCACCGCCCTGTTGGGCGAAACCCGCATGACCGGGATGGAACGCAATCGGGAGCTGCGCATGCTGGCCCGCATGATCCGATCCGACAAGCGGTTGCGTAAAGGATTAGCCTCCGGGGAAACGGATCAGGCGACCAGGGAATTTTCTGCCCACCTGAACGCTTTTCTGGAACGCTACGAAGATCTCACATTCAAATCGGTCCGTTTTTTCAAAGACCGCGAAGGGTTGATCCGCTTCTTGTTGGAAATGGCGGAACAGGCCGAACCCGAGGCGGCTGCCGGGCGACCGGAGATTGCCGCCTTGGCCGACGATTTTATCGACCGCTTTCCCGAAGACCGACGCGCGTTTGCCCGCCAACTCCTGGAAATTGGACGAGCCAGCTACCGACTGCGGGACAACGACAATATCGTCCTGGCCCGCATCGAGGCCCAGCTGCTCAAGGTTGTGGACGAGGCCAAGCGGCGCATCGGCGAGTTCGACCGGCTGGACGCAGACGCCCTCACACCCGCACAGACAGTCAAAATTCTGTCGGACCCTGCCACCATCCCTGAAATCATCAAGGAACAGATGACCATCGACGAACCGGTCCAGCATCAGGGCCGGCCGGGTCTGGCCCTACCAACCGTGAACACCACCGACGGGGATTTCGTCATGCGGGCCCGCCAACTCATCGGCCAGCCCGCCGGCCAGGGCCTGGCCGTTGGAAAAGCCCGGGTGATTTCAGCGGTCGACGACCTTTTTCAGTTCAAATCCGGTGAAATTCTCGTCTGCGATTCCATCGATCCCAATATGACCTTCGTGGTGCCCCTGGCCGCGGCCATTGTGGAAAGGCGCGGCGGCATGCTGGTACACGGCGCTATTGTCGCCCGCGAATACGGCCTGCCCTGCGTCACCGGCGTAGCCGACGCCAGCGCTTTGATCCACACCGGCGATCGTCTCAGCGTGGATGGCTATCTGGGCATTGTGACCATCGGGGACTGAAAATAGCGTTCTCTGCCCTGAAAAAAAGGAGCGTTGAAGTTATGGCAGGTTTAATTATCATTTCTATAATATGCATATCATGTGCGTTTCTTCTTTAGTTTATTACCGATAAAAGAGGAACGAATACGAAATTTTGGGCTTTTATGGGAGCTGTTTTTGGCCCGCTGGCCATTCCATTTGTGTTTCTGACACAAGACAAGTCTTCCAAGCCTGATCGATCAAACCAATTGTGAGATTGATGATATCTGCAATCGGTTTTCAACTTGGATGATCTCAATTAAATCGCAGGTCAATTGGGCATACAAGATTTTGAACCAATGTTAAAACAAGATGAAGAATAGAAAGATTTGAGACGACCCATAAAAACATTCCAAAAACTCCTTCTCAAGAGGTGATCGAATTAGCGTTTGCTATTTCAAAACTTCAAAAAATCAAGGCATAATAAGGTGCTGTTGACGAACTCGGTTCGCTCGCCGAGAAGCCCAGACGTTATGTATACGTAAGTGTTTATTATATTGAAGTTTTACACAGGATGATTAGGACATATACAAATCAGTTTAGAAGTCTAAACTAATCTCAGACTTTAGCTGTAATATCAATTGGGGAGGTCGCATGAAATTAACAAAAAAATTGAAAAATGAAATTAGCAGTCAAGCTCGGAATCAAGCAAGAATAAAAAGACAAATTGACAAACAAATCGAAGCAGGAATCGATGAGTACAGAGCGTGGACAGCTGATCAATTAGATAAGAGCCAAAAACCAATTACAATAATTGCTGAGGGTGATTCCTGGTTTAATTATTCTTTAGCGGGTAAGGATGTAATAGATAAGCTTGAACGGTTAATGAGTATAAAGATTAACAATTTAGCATCACCTGGCGATGAAGCAGCTGAAATGCTTACCGGTGAACAAAAAGAGCGATTAGAAAGAGAACTAAAACGTGGCCCTGCTTACAAGAAGCGTAAAAAATATGATTTTTTTCTTTTCTCTGGTGGTGGAAACGATTTAGTAGGTAAAAAGACATTTTATTTATGGTTTCATGACTATAAGAAAGGAATGCAACCAAAAGACATTTTAAATACGCAGGCGATAGGGCGTGCATTTGGCATGCTCGAAGTGAACTACAAAGTATTGTTTGGAATACGCGACAATTATAGTCCTGAGACAGTAATTTTCTTAAATACGTATGATTTTGCAATACCTGATGGGCGTGGTGTTTGTTTCAAGGGGCCATGGTTGCAGCCTGGATTAAAGCATCGAAAAGTACCCGTAGGAATGCGCACGAAGGTTGTTGAACTATTCATGAAAGAGTATGAAACATTTATTTCGAAATTGGCTATAAAAAATAAAAATATCATAGTGGTTCCCACTCAGGGAACACTAACAAAAAATGATTGGGCCAATGAGCTTCATCCTACAAATCCTGGATTCAACGAAATTGCTAAGGTTTTCGAGCAATCAATTAAAAACCAAATTTAAGGGACAGTATACATGCTTCAAGAGTTATGAAGGCAGTGCCAGCAACGGCTCTGCCCTTTATATGCAACATAACTCCCACTCATCCCCGTCCAACTCATCTCCAGCATTGAGGGCATTTCAAAAGTTTCGATACCACATGCCAACGGGTGCTTTGACAGACCATTGGATTCTGTCAAACCAAAATTCAGCTCCGGATCAATAACGCCTTTTCTAATTTTACTGGCGGCATCTGGAAAGTGCCTACGGCCGCCATGTTGGAAAGCGCCACTCTGATTGCACAGGTCCAAGGTCCTTATATACTCCTCATCAGACCCCCTCTGCTTACCCCCCCACGGCACCGGTGCTCGGGATCTCCGCTTCGCTCCAGTAATCGGCGGGGAATGCACGCGCTACCGCGGTTCAAACCACCGATCAAATGTGCGGATTTTAGCAAGCAGCCCTGATATTAACCGCTGCTAAAATAATGCCTATGTCGAATCTTTTCCATCCTCGTCTGTTCTGTGAAAGCAATTCACGATTTATCGACACAAATCACGATATTTGCTAAATTTTATCGCTTTTCGCTATCATTATATAGACGTCTCAATTAGGAGCGTGCCCGAAATTCAAAATTCCATTGTGATAATAAATGGTTATAAAACCATCACACATTGGCACACCTTCTGCTCAGTAATTTGGCAAAGCCCAGTGCATTTAATGGCCAATAGTTTGAGATCAAATGAGCGTGGAGGAAACGATGAAGACAACCGGTCTTAATTTAAAAACAGTGACCGTCCTGGCAACCCTGGCATTTTTGAGCATCTCTGTCCAAACCATCGGTGCTGATTTCATCCCGCTTGACGTCTGGGAAGAGATAGAAGCATGGGAACAAACCATCGCTGCCGGCCTTGATCCTGATAGTGTAGGGTATGACCAAACAATGCCAATGGGCATCGATGATGCCGAAATGGTCAACGCGTCATTCCCATTTGATGTTTGGGAGGAACTGAATGATCTCGGTGATATCTATTGGCGCATGGTGAAAAATTGGAACGCATTCAATTTAAATTATGGCACTGCGAAAGAAGATACGACGATTCCATAGGGGATGCCCGAAGAGTATAAAACTCAGTAATTCACAACGACATTGAAATCTGAATATCCCACTCGTGAAGCGCGAAGCCCTCTCCTTATTCGTTCCCTTGAAAACGTTGCATAAACCAACACCAAGCGCAGCCCAATAATTAATTCGAGTATAACCAAGCCATGCTTCGCTCTTAAAAGAAGATCTAAGCCCTGTAGTTTGACAGATAGATCCAACTATTCTGAAAGGAGGAGGCCATGTATCCCAAAACGCTCTGTGGTTGGTATAATAAACTGGTACGGGGTTGCCCTTACAATGAAAAAACGGCACACATACTCGACCACACATTTAAGCCTAGCTCCCGTTTACTATCTACTCTGACAAATCGGAATTGGAGGACAAAAGCATCTGGTTTCAAAAGCTCAAAGCGAGTCGTTACTAATTAGAAGCGATGTTATCGATGAGTTATGATATTATATCAAAATCATTAAATATTGACATCGCATCACCGATGCCATTAACATCAATATGGATTGAATCCTCCCCGCGGGCCTGATGAGCGGGATCTCTGCTTCGCTCCGGCAAGCCGCGGGCAATGCGCGCTATCGCAGTTCAGTTTAACGACGACTTAAGCATCTGGTCCCTGAAGATTTTAAAACGGGCGGTTTATTTTTGGACGATGAATGAATTTGACCACAGCTTCTACAAGATCCTCTTTGAAGATCTCGATCCTGATAAATTGAGGAAGCGATTCCTGCAATTACTTTTAAAATTGCAAAATGTCGAGCGAGGTTCATTATGGATCAAACAAGAGGGTCACTATGTGTGTGTTGAATCTTTGGGTGGGCCATCCAAAATCGACATCATCAAAGGCGCCTCTATCGGTGCTAAAGAGAAAAGTATTGTCGGCTGGGTCATGGAGCACGGCGAAATGACCGTCGCAGAAGGTGGAAAAGACCCACGCCATTGTCAAGAATTTGAAAAAGAGATGCAGCTGAAGAGCGCCCTGATTCTGGCCTTTCCATTGATATTGGAGAGCGGAGATGTTTATGGCGTCGTCCAGATTGTTGATACAAGTGCGGGCGGCAGTCGATTGAATCTTGATGAACAATACCTGAAACGCCTGAAGAGCATCATCGATATTGGTGCAATTGCCCTAAACAACGCACTGCAGCATACCAGCCAGGTTAATCGAGCCCGAGAACTAGAACACACCCTCGAGGAGATCAGGAATAAGGTCCAAATCATCGGCCAAAGCACATCCTTCATGAAAGCGATGAAAAAGGTTCGCGACTACGCCCGGACAAATTTCCCGATTTTGATCACAGGCGAAAGCGGGACCGGTAAAGATCTTGTTGCCATGGCGCTGCATAATCTCAGTTCGCGAAAAGAAAAGCCGTTTGTGGTCCAAAACTGCAGCGCCATCCCGGAAACGCTGTTGGAAAGCGAATTGTTCGGCTATAAAAAAGGCGCCTTTACCGGAGCCACGGAAAACAAGACCGGCCTTCTTATGACAGCCGATGGGGGTACGGTCTTTCTGGATGAAATCGGAGACATGTCGTTGCCGCTGCAGGCACGCATTCTGAGGGTTATCCAAAATAATGAAATCAAACTTTTAGGCGAATCCAGTACACGCAACATCAACGTCCGGGTCATTTCAGCCACGAATAAAGACTTGGTTGAAGCGGTTAAAAAAAAGACATTTAGAGAAGACTTATATTACCGCCTCAATGTCCTTCCGTTGCATTTGCCGCCATTGCGAAAAAGGAAAAATGACATCCCCCTTCTTCTGAATTATTTCATCAGAAAAGAATCCATCGAACTGGGAATTCCACAGAAACGAATTTCGGGCGACGCATTGACCTATTTGCAAAGTTATCAGTGGGAGGGCAATATTCGAGAACTCGAAAATTTTGTCAAATACATTCTCAGCACCATTGAAGGTAACCTTGTTGGTGTCACCGACATACCTGATCATTTTAAGCAAAAGGAAACGGAAAAAGCGGCGGCAACCGAAAACCCGCCTGCCCTTGCGGATTCAATGGTTCCCGAGCGCAAATTTGCTAAAGAGAAGGTCGATATTGATTTTTCGGACTACACATGGGCGGAATTGGATAAGGCGTATGTCAAGCACCTTCTCCAAACAAATAACTGGGTGGTAACTCGGGCTGCCAGAAGCGCAGGAATTAATAGGTCCACCTTTGATTCAAGAATGAAAAAGATAGGTATCAAAAAATGATATATCCTGCCACCATCCAACATCTGGTGGTTGGAATTATTTCAAAAACTCATGATTGAGCGATTTAATTGCTGTTGCTTAATTATTGTAATGCACCAACAATGTTTCAGATACTGATCCCATTGTAATGGCTTTGATATCATTTTTTAAATTCGAACACGGGCCAGAACAGATCAGGCGTCGTCCGCCATCTCCAGCTCATGCGTAATCGTGATCGCCTCGACCACGCTCTGGGCGGCCGGGCACAACGTAATGTAATTGTTGAATGCATCCTCGGCATCCGCGCGCTTGTCCGCCGGCAGCTTCAAATTATAGTGAACCTTAATGCGTACGATTTTCAAGACACCGTTGACATCCTCGATGTCGCCGGTGACCGTCGCCATGTAGCGGTCCTGAAAAGTCCGAATCTTTTTTTTGGCCAGCACCGCGGCCAATGTACCCATCATTCAACCGCCCACCGCGCCGACCAGATGATCCAGGGTGGCGGCGTGTTCCTCTTCCGGATCGACATTGTAAAATTTCTTAATTCCGCCGTGCACGCCATAGTAAACCGGTTTGTCGAATCCCCGGATGTGGGCGATGCGGGTGGGTCCTTTCTCGCGAGTTATCGTGATGTGCGACTGATGGATGATTTCTCCCATGGTTTCTTCCTTTCTGTAGATCAATATCTATTAAGATAGGGATGCGTTGGCCGAATGTAAAATGGTCGCTCCATTTCCTTGAAACCGAGGGGAAAATCGTGTAGCGTTTATTTGCTCCGACAATTGAACCCTCCCCGCGGCAAGCCGCGGGGAGGGTTCACCGTAAGGATGACAGTCTGTTTTCATTTCGCTCGCTATCGCGGTTCAGCGTCCTCTTTTGCACCAGACCCGTTGTGAAAATAGAATGGAAAGCGAGAATTGATCGGCGCATACCAGCAGGAACAAAAAGCCAGAGGGTTTCAGGCATGAATTCCATAAAAATTGCGGTTATTCCGGGAGATGGCATCGGCAAGGAAGTCATTCCCGAAGGCATCGATGCCCTGGAGGCCGCCGGGAGCAGGCAAGGCGTCCAATTCGAGTGGACCGAATTTGATTGGTCCTGTAAGACCTACCATAAAACGGGACGCATGATGCCCGAAGACGGGATCGACCAGCTGCGCCATTTCGACGCCATCTACCTCGGCGCGGTCGGCTTTCCCGGCGTTCCGGACCACATCTCCCTCTGGGGGCTGCTGATCCCCATCCGGCGCGCCTTCGACCAGTACGTGAACCTTCGCCCGGTGCGGCTGTTCGATGGGGTCCCCTGTCCGCTGGCAGGCAAGAAACCCGGTGACATCGATTTTTATGTGGTGCGGGAGAATGTCGAAGGCGAATACTCGACCGTAGGCGGCATCCAGTATGAAGACACCGAGCACGAGGTCGTATCCCAGGTCAGCCTGTTTACGCGGCGGGGTACCGACCGTATTCTCAAATACGCCTTCGAGCTGGCTCAACGCCGGCCCGCCCGTCATCTGACCTCAGCCACCAAATCCAATGGGATCTTTCACGCCATGCCTTATTGGGACAGCCGCTTAAAACAAATCGCCGAGTCCTATCCCAAGGTTACCGTCGACCAATACCATATCGACATCCTGACCGCCCATTTCGTGCGCATGCCCGAGCATTTCGATGTCGTGGTCGGTTCCAATCTGTTTGGCGATATCCTGTCCGATCTCGGCCCCGCCTGTGCCGGTACGATCGCTATCGCCCCCTCGGCCAATATCAACCCCGAACGGATGTTTCCGTCGATGTTCGAACCGGTGCACGGCTCTGCCCCCGATATTGCCGGCCGGGGAATCGCCAACCCCATCGGTACGGTCTGGGCCGGAGCGATGATGATGCAGCACCTGGGCTATCCCATGGTACACGATACGTTGATGGAAGCCATTGAAACCATCCTGCGAGATGGTGGGAGCCTGACGCGTGACATGGGCGGGCATGCCGGTACTCGCGAACTGGGCCGGGCGCTGGTAGAGGCAATATAAATCGTGTTGGAATCAAACCACTGAACCCACGCACAAGGAGATCAATCATGATAAACGCCTATGCCGCATCTGAACCCAAGGGAAAACTCGAACCCTTCGCCTATGATCCGGGAGAACTGAAACCCCAGGAGGTGGAAATCGACGTTCACTCCTGTGGCATTTGCCACAGTGACCTCAGCGTCATCGACAATGAATGGGGCAATGCCCAATACCCCGTTGTTCCCGGTCACGAAGTCGTCGGGACGATAGCCAGCGTCGGAGAAAGGATCAACCACCTGACGGTCGGCCAACCCGTGGGGCTGGGCTGGCATGCCGGCTACTGCAATGACTGTGCGCCCTGTCACGCGGGCGATCAGAACCTGTGCGCCAACTCACAGGCGACCATCATCGGCCACCATGGCGGCTTTGCCGACAAGGTGCGTGCAGCCGCCAACAGTGTGATTCCCATCCCGGACGGTATCGACCTGGAATCCGCCGGCCCACTGTTTTGCGGGGGGATTACCGTTTTCAATCCGCTGATCCAGTTTGACGTCAAACCCACCGACAAGGTGGCGGTTATCGGCATCGGCGGCCTGGGCCATCTGGCGCTGCAGTTCCTCAATGCGTGGGGCTGCGACGTGACGGCATTTACCTCCAGCGCAGACAAAAGAAGAGAAGCCTTAGGCCTGGGTGCCCATCAGACGCTGAACTCCCGCGATGGGAAAGCGATCGAGGCGGCGGCCGGTCGCTTTGACCTGATTGTCTCTACGGTCAACGTGAAGCTGGACTGGAATCTTTACCTCGGCACACTGAAACCCCGCGGCCGGTTACATTTTGTCGGTGCGACGTTGGATCCGCTGGATATCGGTGTATTTCCACTGATCATGGGTCAGCGGTCGGTATCCGGCTCACCGGTCGGCAGCCCTGCAACCATGGGAAGGATGCTTGAATTTGCCGCTCGACACAACATCAAGCCGGTAATCGAGACATTCAGCTTTGATGACATCAATGCCGCGATTGCACGGTTGAGAAGCGGCAAAGCCCACTATCGCATTGTGCTCAATCGCTGATTATCTGACAAATGGAGAACCCATCCATGGGCATCACAATTTGGTTTTTGATTCTTCTGATAGTAGGTATGGGTGCATGGGGGTTTCATCGATACCGGCGCCAATCTCTGAAAATGCAGACGCTTAAACAATCCCTTCTGGAAATCAATCAAAAAACGCACGCCAATGAAGAAACGTACACACAAAACCAAGCCCGTTGGGAGCAGACCGAGGAAAAATTGCGCAGCTTCCTGTTGTTAATGGACACCTTGATGAACACCATCCCCAATCCCATCTATTTCAAGGACGCCGAAGGGGTTTACCAGGGATGCAACAAAGTCTTCGCCAAACAGATCCTGGGCCTGACACGGGACCGCATCATCGGCAAACGCCCCATGGAGATGCCCGATCAGATCCCGGCTGACCTGGCCGCCGCCTATCAGCGCCAAGAGTACAAAATGATCGACAAGGCCGGCATTCACACCTTCGAGACCCAGGTGCAGTGCGCCGATGGGCAGCGCCGGGATTTCCTTTTCAGCCTAGCCCCGGTAATGGATCGCCAGGGCAATCTCAGCGGCAGCGTGGCCATCCTTTCGGACCTGACCGATAAGAACCGTGCGGCCCAAAACCGCATGCAAAAGGAGCGGCTGGAAGGTGTGTTGGAGATCGCCGGCGCCGTCTGTCACGAATTCAACCAGCCGTTGCAGGCCATTTCGGGCTACACCGAGCTGATGGCCATGAAACTGGATGGCCATGAAGCGCATGTGTATATCGACAAACTCAGCGACCAGATTGAACGCATGCACGACATCACCAACAAATTGCATGGCGTCACCCGCTACGAAACCAAAAATTATGCCGGCAACACAAAGATCATCGATATCAACAAGGCATCTGAAAAACAATCGCCTGAACCAAACCACTGAGCCCTCATGATTTCAGGACTCACCGCAGATATGATTGTGCTTGTCCACCTATTATTCATCCTGTTCGTTGCCCTGGGTGGAATCCTCGTCGTCAAATGGCGAAAAGTTGCTTTCCTGCACCTTCCCTGCGCATTGTGGGGCGTGCTGATCGCATTTGGCGGGTGGATCTGTCCGCTGACGCCCCTGGAGATGCATTTTCGGCAATTGGCCGGTCAAGCCGGATACGACGGCGGTTTTATCGACCACTATGTCATGCCGATCATCTACCCGACCGGCCTGACGCGGAGAATGCAGATCGCTTTCGGGGTAACCATTTTGGCGGTTAACCTGCTCGTTTACTCCCGGGTACTGGTGCATCGGACCAAGCGGATAAAGAACCGGGCGGCATGATGCGCGTACTTTAAGAAGATCGTCATTCATCTGGGATGCAACGTCCACATGCCGGCAACGGGCATCCGGAAAGATTCGGCTTGCGCGCCGCCTGCACGCAGCGTGTTTAATTGGAAAAACGAAGGAAAACCCATGCAAACCGATCGGGAGGCCTGGATAACGGCAATCATTACCAATTTCGCAGCGGCGTCCGGGGAAAACACCCTGAACACGCCTACCGGCGAAAAGGCTTTTGATCCGCCGCTGGTCGGCTTTTCCACCGGCAGCGATCCCTTGTACGACGATTACGTGTCACACATCGGCGATTTTTATCTCCGGCCCATCGACATTTTTAACCGGGCGTTTCCGGAAGCGGCGCCCGTATCGCCCGGCGCGTTGACGGTGATCAGCTGGGTGCTCCCGTCTACAGCGCACACCCGCAATGACCAGTCCGTCGAGGCGAAGCGGCCATCCGAGCGATGGGTTTACGTCAGACATCATGGCGAACACTTCAACGAAGCGCTGCGTCGGCATGTGGTCGCGAAGCTGTCCGAAGCCGGCATCCAGGCGGTGGCCCCTGTGTTAGCGCCATTCTGGAGCAAATCGAGCCAAGGGCCCTACGCCCCGTGCTCCAACTGGTCTGAACGGCACGCAGCATATGCGGCAGGTCTCGGCACTTTCGGATTGTGCGACGGACTCATCACCCCGGTCGGCAAAGCCATGCGCACAGGTTCGGTGGTCGCGCGGATGTCCATCGCCCCAAGCTCGCGGCCATATACGGATCGTCACGCCTACTGCCTTTTCTATTCCCATGGTACCTGTGGCAGATGCATGTCCCGATGCCCGGTAAAGGCCATCAGCAAAGCCGGCCATGACAAAACACGATGCAAGCAGTACACCAACGTCAAGATGAACGCCTTCATCCGGGAGACCTATGGCATCAGCACGTTCGCCTGCGGCCTCTGCCAGGCCGGTGTTCCGTGCACGGATCATATCCCTGACCCGGTCGAAGGGTAGACCTATTCCTTTTTGCGGCTGAGGGTCAGATTGACCACCGCCAGCATGGAGGTGCCCACGATGAGCAGAAAGGAGACGGCGTTGATCACGGGCGTGGAACCGTCGCGCACCTGAAGATAGAGGGTGATCGGCAAGGTGGACTGGGATCCCACCAGAAACAGGGTGGTGTTGAAGTTTTCGAAAGACATCAGAAATGCCACGGCCCCGGCACCGATGATGGCGGGGCGAAGGAACTTGAGCGTGATGTGCCAGATCACCTGCAGCCGTGTGGCGCCGAGGTTCAAGGCCGCCTCCTCCAGGCTGTGGTCGAATTTTTTGAGCCGGGCCGACACCACCAGCGTCACCAGCGTCGATATGAAAGAAAACTGGCCTAACACCACCAGCCAGAACCCCGGTCGGAAAAGCGGCACGTCCAGATTGAAGGTGTTTTCAAAGAACATCCCCAGAGTGTTGGCGAAGAGCAGGATGGAAATGCCCAGGATCACGCCAGGGATCACCAGGGGGGCCAGCATGAGAAAGTAAAGCGCCTGTTTGAAGCGGAAATTCTCCTGCTCGAAGAGAAAGGCTCCGCAGGTGCCGACAAGGGTCGAAAAGATCGACACCCAGAAGGCGACCTTGAAGCTCACCCCGATGGCTGAAAGATTGAGCGAGTCGTGAAAAATGCCCACCCGCTCCGGCAGATCCGCGGTGAACCACTCGAGGGTGAACCCTTTCCAGGGAAGCGCCGGAAACTGGGAGTCGTTGAAGGCCAGAACACAGGTGATGAACAGCGGGGCAAAAAGGAACACGAAAAAAAGGAAAACGTAGAGCTTGAAACCCAGGGTGTAGGGTCGGGTGTTTGGCAGCGAACGGATCATTGAACCACCTGGCTGAGTTTCTGGCGGGTGAGTTTGAGCCCGATCCAGACCATCGTGGAAGAGAGAATCAGCAGGAGGAAGCCGAACGCCGCGCCCTGGTTCCAGTTAAAGCTGGCGATAAACTGGTTGTAGATCTGTTCGGTGAACCACAGCGAGTTCTTGCCGCCGATCAGGTTGGGGGTGAGGTAGTTGCCCAAGGTGAGCATGAAGACCACGATTCCACCGGACACGATGCCGGGCATGGCATGGGGGATGATGATCCGCGTGACAATCGAAAAAACATTTCCGCCCAGGTCATAGGCCGCCTCGATGAGGCTGTCGTCCAGACTCTCCAGCACCGAAATCAACGGCACCACCATAAACAGCATGGAGGTGTAAACTAGGCCCATGACCATGGTGATGTCGTTGTAGAGCATTTCCACGGGTCGCTGCAGCAGCCCGGCTTGAAGCAGGAAGTGGTTGATGACGCCGCTTTCGCGGAGCAGGATCATCCACCCGTAAACTCGCACCAGTTCGCTGACCCAAAAGGGCATAAGCAGCAGCAGACTGAGAAAACCGCTGAAGCGCGGTGAAACCACCTTGGTAATGTAGAAGGCCACCGGCAGGGACACGGAAAAGGTGATCATGGTGGTCAGGATGGCGTAAACGGCGGTGCGCGCGAACGTCCTCCAGTAGACCGGCTCGTCGAAAAAATTCAGGTAGTTGACCAGGCTCCACACCATGGCTCCGGCATCGTCTTCGATCCGGAAGGACATCAGCAGCAGGTCGATGTGGGGCAAGACGATAAGCAGAAACAGCCACATGAGCACAGGGGTGACGAAGATCAGGAAGGGCAGCGTGATGCGGGACCGGGCGGCGTTCATGGGACCCTGAAACAACTGGCGGAGCGGGCGCTCCAGCCGATGTCGACACGGTCGCCGGCAGCGAGGTGATCGTATTGTCGGTTCTGGGGAAGGGCGATCATCAGTTCCG
This sequence comes from uncultured delta proteobacterium, assembly GCA_963705435.1. GTDB lineage: Bacteria > Desulfobacterota > Desulfobacteria > Desulfobacterales > Desulfosarcinaceae > Desulfosarcina. Next base: position 17,406 of record CAVPJR010000008.1, read on the forward strand.
CATCACCGTCCGCCGGCGTGGCCAGCAGCCGGCTGTTGGCCCCGTCGAAAAGGATCGACTTGATGGTCACGGTCAGCCGGTTGAAATCGTCCAGACCGGATTCCGGGGCAATGATGATGGCCTCGGGACGAATAAAAAACGAAACCGTGGCACCCGGTTTCAGATCCGGTTCAGCGCCGGCGGAAAAGATCTGGCCGTCGGCGGTCTTGATTGTGCACAAATCATCCCGCTGATCGGCTACGGTTCCGTTCCAGGCGTTGTTGTCTCCAACGAACCGGGCCACGAAGGGCGTTTTTGGATGGGCGTAAAGCATGCGGGGGGTGTCCACCTGTTCAAACCGGCCCTTGTTCATCACGGCCACATGGTCGGACATGACCAGCGCCTCCGACTGGTCGTGGGTGATGTAGATGAAGGTCGTCCCCACCTGGGCTTGCAGCTTCTTCAGTTCTACTTTCATCTGTTCGCGAAGCTTCAGATCCAAGGCCCCCAGGGGTTCGTCCAGCAGCAGCACAGCCGGATCCAGTATCAGGCAGCGGGCAATGGCCACCCGCTGTTTCTGCCCGCCGGAAAGCTGGTCGATCTTTTTGTTGCCGAACCCCGGCAGTCCGACTCGCTCCAGGATGTCGGCTACTTTTCTGTCGATATCGGGCTTTTTCTCCCTGCGCCGCTGGAGGCCGAAGGCGATATTCTGGGCCACGTTCATCATCGGAAAAAGGGCCAGGTGCTGAAAGATGAGATTCACCGGCCGGCGGTTGGGCGGCAGGTTCGCCATGTCGTTGCCGCGGATAAGAATCCGTCCCCCGGTGGGTTCGATAAAACCGGCAATCATTCTCAGCAGTGTGGTTTTCCCGCAGCCAGACGGGCCTAAAATGGAAAAAAAGCGGCCCTGCTCCACCGCAAAGGAGACCTCGTCCACCGCGGTAAAATCGCCGAACGTTTTGGTTACCGATTCAACGGACAGGTCTAAAGCCATGTCAATCGCAGTTCATCCTATTTGGCGGCCTTGACCTTGTCTAGAATCAACCCTTCAATGGATTCCAGCTTGGCCGGAACCGGCGGATACCATTTGATGTTGTCGATGTCAGCCTTGGAAAAAGAACGCTGAAAGTTAGCCTTGACCTCGGCATCGTAATACTCGATGGCCCCGGCGGATGCGGTGCCATATTTTTCCTTGTTGGTGAATACCGCCGCGTTCTCAGGCGTTAACATGAAATTGATCCATTTATAGGCCGCCTCGACGTTCTTGGCCTTGGCTGGAATGGTAAAGGTGTCGATCCAGCCTAAAGCGCCGCTTTTGGGGGCCACGAAATCGATGTCCGGATTTTCGGCATGCATTTTCCATCCGCCGTTGTCCCAGGCCATGGCCACGAACACCTCTTCCGAACGCATGGACTGCAGAAGGGCGTCCCCGTTGGTCCAGTAATTTTTAACCAGCCCCTTGCTCTCGATCAGCTTTTCACCGACCCGTTCCATCAGCTTTTCATAGCTTGTCGGGTTGGCGTAGAGCACAAAGGGATCCTGCTGCATGGAAAAGGCGACGCCGATCAACGTGGGACGTTTGAGCCGATAGCTGACCCTGCCGCTGTAGGCGGGGTTGAGCAGGTCCTTGTAATCTGACGCATCGGGCGCATATTTTCGGTTCACGATCAGCCCGGAGGTGCCGTAAACATGGGGAACGGCATAACTCTTATCACCGACCATGGTGTTTTTCTTCACCGCCTCCAGCATCGAGGGAACGATCAAGGCGGTGTCCACCTTCGCAAAATCGATCGCCTGGTAGAGCTTGTACTTGGCCTGTACCGATGATATCCGGTCTTGGCTGGGCTGGGCCAGATCGAACCCTGCGCCGCGGGTGGCCCGAAGCTTGGCAATAATCTCCTCGTTGTTAGAATAGGTCGGCTTTACCGTGATTCCGGTCTCCTTCTCGAACTTGTCCATCAGTTCCTTGGGGGCGTACCCTTCCCAGGTGAGCAATTCGAGGGTTTCGGCCTGGCACGACAGGGAAAATGCGAGAACCAATAATACGGCAAAACACACAACGGCTGCTTTTTTCATGTTTTTCTCCTCCTCTTGACATGCGATGTTCATAACGCAGAATTGACCCGCTGCAACGCTTCGTGCTGCACGGTTCAGCGCCGAACCGGATCGGGGGATCATAGAAATGGAAATGAAATTGAGAAAGTCGCTTCGACTTACATTTTATAATATTCCCGGGCTGCCGCGGCGTCAATACGAAACCTGAAAAATATCAGCGCGCGGTTGGATGGGTTGCCTGTGCCGATTACGACGGCAGCACCGGTGTTCACCAAAAACGGTTTCGGCGAATATGGCAGGCAAGCGTTAGGCGCCGATGAGACGGCTGCCGTTTCGGCTCCGGATAGCAGCACCGTTGCGACTTGCGGATTGCATTCACACGCGCTTTCCCGCATGAAATGGCTCTTGCGGTGTGGTTTGCCGTCATCCGGCGACGGTAGATAAAAAGAACATTATTTGACAAAAGCAACCGCTCTGAATAGATTCTTCAACTGACCGCCAGCCCAAGAATGGGTTGATTGAACCACTACAGGAAACCAATCAGGAGGTTGAAAATGCTGAAACTAGGAGAAAAAGGTGCCATTTTACAACGCGACAAAGAGACCTATGCCATCGCCCCGCACATCCCCTGCGGTATGGTCACCCCACAGCTGCTGCGAACCATCGCCGATGTGGCCGAGAAATACGATGCGCAGGCGATCAAGATCACCGGAGCCGCTCGTGTGGTCCTGGTGGGATTGAAGGAAGAGCACATCGATGCCGCCTGGAACGAACTGCACCTGGACAAGGGGGCCGCAGTGGGGCTATGCGTGCGCAGCGTGCGGGCCTGCCCGGGAAACACCTATTGCCGCCTGGGCAAACAGGACGCCCTGGGCATGGGCATGATCCTGGATAAAAAATATCATAGCCTGGAGTTGCCCGGCAAATTCAAGATGGCCGTGTCCGGCTGCCACCTGAGTTGCTCCGAATCCTGGGTGCGGGATATCGGTCTGATCGGCCTCAAGGATGGCTGGCAGGTGGTTATCGGCGGCAATGTGGGCGCCGAGCCGCGCATCGCCCAGGAACTGGTTTCCGGACTGGATGACAAGCAGGTCCTGGATGCCGTAGACAACACCGTTCAGTGCTACAAGGAAAATGCCAAAACGGGCGAACGTTTGGGCAAGATGATCGAGCGGGTGGGGCTGACACCTTTTCAGGAGGCGCTGGCCTGACCGTCATTAGAAAACCGATTGCGCGTGTCCAGGCCTGTATGGAAGCGGAAAACCACTGCGTCTCGGCGGTTGCAGGCATTCATGGGCGAAGGACACCACAGCCTTTGTCAGTTAAATGTTAAACGAAAGGGTCCCATATGAAACGCTTTGGTTTTATTGGCCTGACTGTCATAATGATGATGATGATGGCTGCCGCGCCGGTTTCGGTCCGTGCCGACAGCCACGCCGACGCCATTGCTGTATTTAAATCATCCCCTGCCGTGATGCCGTTTTTTGAAACGGCTTACGGCTACGCGGTTTTTCCCACTGTGGGCAAAGGGGGCCTTTTTGTCGGAGGGGCTTACGGAAAAGGCAAAGTCTTTCGGGGCGACACCGCCACCGGAACAGCGACGCTGATCAAACTGTCGCTCGGTTGGCAAGTGGGCGGTCAGGCCTTCCGCGAGATCATCTTTTTTGAGGACGAACGCGCTTACGATGATTTTACCCGCGGAACCTTCGAGTTCGACGCCAATGCATCCGCGGTGGCTATCACGGCTGGCCTGCAGGCCCAGGCCGGATCCATGGGCAAGACAGCAGGTGCCAGCGTGGGGCCGTCCACCGGCAAACAGGCCGGCACCAACTATCGCAAGGGAATAGCCGTTTTTGTCCATGCCATCGGCGGTTTGATGCTCGAAGCCGCTATCGGCGGTCAAACCATCAGCTTCGAACCGTATTAATGGGTAATGTGCTCGGCCCTCCGGTAATCTGCCCATGCGGTGCAAGACCCCGCTTGGCTTGCATGGAGTATCGTCGAAAATTTTTGCGGCCCCGTGGAGACGCTTTCGCCTCCGTTGGCGGACGGTCATGCATGCCGGGACGTCCACGTATCCGGACCGCAAAAAAAATTAAGGGGAAATCATGGGTTGGTTCATGATTTCCCCTTGTTGTATTGGAGGGTGTTACGATCGTCAGGTCAATGGCGTTGCCTGCCGATATGAGACGAAGATAAGTTCTTTTTGTGATCGATTCAAGGGCATGGATACCATCTTCATTTAAATTTTTCTCAGATTGGTGCCAAAAGCCATGAGACCGGCGCTGAAGAGGAGCATGTTCATATGAAAACGTTTTCATAGCTCTTCAAAAATAAAGCCCTTGTTCTTCCCGCCCAACTGACCGCAGGCTGCCATGATGCGGCCTCCTTTTTCACCACGCCTTCGAACGAACACGTTTTCTGCCACCAGCCACGCGTGAAACCGTTCGTAGGCATCCGCTGACGGGGGTTGCCATTCACAGCCGGGCGCCGAGTTGAAGGGAATCAGGTTCAGCTTGACCGTCATGGGTGCCAGGTATCGCGCCAGGGCCCTGGCATGTTCCTGCCGGTCGTTGATGCCTTGAATCAGCACATACTCCATAAACAGGGCGGATTTTCTGGCCAACGGGTATCCGAGCAGCGACGCTTGCAGCACGGCCATGGGGCTGGACCGGTTGACGGGCATGAGCCGGGAACGGATGTCATCGGTGGGTGCATTGAGGGAGACGGCCAGGTTCACCGGCGCACCATCCAGCCGGGCGAGACGGTCGATGCCGGCGGTGAGACCAACGGTGGAAACGGTGATATAGCGCCGGGCAACGTCCAGCCCCCGCTGATCCGTCAGCACCCGAATGGCCTGAATGACGTGATCCAGATTGTCCAGCGGTTCGCCCATGCCCATGAAGACCACGTTGCGGATATCGAATCCCAGCTGGTGCCGGGCGGCAAACACCTGGCCGACGATTTCCGCCGCGGTGAGGCTGCGCAGCAGCCCCATCTTGCCGGTCCGGCAGAAGCGGCATCCCATGCGGCATCCCACCTGGCTGGACACACACAGGGTGTGGCGCCGGAACATGGGGATGACCACCGACTCGATGTCCAGATCATCCGCCAGGCGGGTAACCCATTTAACCACATCCCCGTCTGACACCCGCTTGACCAGCCGACCCGTTGACAGCACCAGGTCGGTCTCCAGTTGACCGGCAAGGCCGGACAATCCGGCAAAGGCAGCTAACTCGTGAAATGCCGTTTTCCCGGTTTTCATCACACGGCGGTACACCGGCGTGCTGATGTGGCTTCCCTTGCCGTATCGCCGGCGAAAGGCATCGACGAACTGGTCATGGGTGGTATCGAGAATCTTTAGCAACGATCGTCCAATGATATTGGTTCAATATACGGTTTTTTGTGGGGATCGTATGTTATCAGCATAAAAAAGCAACTGCAATCGGTTGACTCAGTTTGACACCCCCTATGCTTTTTGCGATATTCAGGGCGGCCTGGCATGCGAATTCCGCAGCCGCCACCCGGATCAGACAACCATTGCAGGCAGCTTGAATCTGCCTGGGGAAAACCAGGGGAAATTAACATGACGGAAAATGAAACCACGCCCGGATCCAACTTCATAACGACCATCATCGAAACGGATCTGAAAGCCAACAAAAACAATGGCCGGCTGGCCACCCGGTTTCCCCCGGAACCCAACGGCTACCTGCATATCGGCCACGCCAAATCCATCTGCCTGAACTTCGGGGTGGCCAACACCTACAACGGCACCTGCAACCTGCGCTTCGACGACACCAACCCCACCAAGGAGGACGTGGAGTATGTGGACGCCATCATGGAAGATGTACGCTGGCTGGGATTCGACTGGGATGACCGCCTGCACTATGCCTCGGATTATTTCGAACAGCTCTACGATTTTGCCGTTCAGCTCATCCGGACCGGCAACGCCTATGTGGACGATCTGAATGCCGACGAAATCCGGCAGCACCGCGGCACCCTCACCGAACCGGGCACGAACAGCCCCTGGCGCAGCCGCCGCGCAGAAGAGAACCTGGACCTCTTTCAGCGTATGCGCGCCGGCGAGTTCGAAGACGGCGCTCGGGTCCTGCGGGCCAGAATCGACATGGCCCATCCCAACCTGATCATGCGTGACCCCACCTTGTACCGCATCCGCAAGACCAGCCACCACCGCACCGGCGACACCTGGTGCATCTATCCCATGTACGATTTCACCCACTGCCTGTCCGACAGCATCGAAGGCATCACACACAGCCTGTGCACCCTGGAGTTCGAAAATAACCGCCCCCTCTATGACTGGGTGCTGGACCATGTGGACGCCCCCTGCCACCCCCAACAAATCGAATTCGCACGGCTGAACCTGAGCTACACGGTGCTGAGCAAACGCAAACTGATCCAGCTGGTGGACGAGGGCCATGTGAACGGGTGGGACGATCCGCGTCTACCCACCATCTGCGGCCTGCGCCGCCGCGGCTACACCCCGGAAGCCCTGCGCAACTTCTGTGAACGCATCGGCCTGGCCAAGCGCGACAGCGTGGTGGACGTGGCCCTGCTGGAATACAGCATCCGTGAAGACCTCAACAAACGGGCCCCCCGGGTCATGGGGGTACTGCGGCCCCTGAGGGTGGTCATCGAAAATTACCCCGCTGGACAGGTTGACGAACTGGCGGCGGTCAACAATCCAGAAGATCCGGATGCCGGTGTACGCACGGTTCCCTTTTCCCGCGAAATCTACATCGAGCGGGACGATTTCATGGAAAACCCGCCCAAAAAATTCTTCCGGCTGGGACCGGGCCGCGAGGTGCGCCTGCGCTATGCCTTCTTCGTGACCTGCACCGAGGTGATCAAGAACGAGAAAACCGGTGAGGTCGTCGAGCTGCGCTGCACTTACGATCCGGCCACCCGCGGCGGCGACGCCCCGGACGGCCGAAAGGTCAAGGCCACCCTGCACTGGGTGTCGGCCGCCCACGCCGTGGACGCCGACGTGCGGCTTTACGACCGCCTCTTCAGCAAGGCCAACCCGGACGAAAAGGAAGAGGGCAAAACCTACAAGGATTTCCTCAACCCCGAAGCATTGGAAGTGCTGCGCGGCTGCAAGCTGGAACCCTGCCTGGCCGACGCCGGCCCGGGTTACTTCTGCCAGTTCGAGCGCATGGGGTATTTTTGCGTGGATGGGAAGGATTCGAAGCCCGGCGCGCTGGTGTTCAACCGCACGGTCACCCTTCGCGATGCCTGGGCCAAGTTAAAGAAAAAATCATAAAAAACAATAGCATATTCGTTTTATGGGACAGCCCCCAATACCAAGGTCAGCTTCAACCCCCCGTGCAACAGCGGCATCCGCCTGGCCGGAAAGGGCAGCCCACGAGCCAGCTCGGGCCTGGGAGCGATCAGGGCGACCGTCCATCCCTTGAATCGCTGTGCCAGGTGCCGGCCGATATCCATGAACAGCGCATCCGCCCTTCTGGCCGAACCGATGCGGATGCCATAGGGCGGGTTGATCGCCACCAACCCCGTTCCGCCGCCATACTGATCCGCCCCGCATTGGAAAAAATCCTTTCGCGCCACGCTGACGGCATCCGACAGCCCGTTGCCGGTGATCATGCCGGCCAGCCGGTCACAGGCACCGGCATCGATGTCCGAGGCAAAAATCAAGGGGTGCATCAAATCCTGCACCTTTGACGCTGCTTCCTGCTTGATAAACCGCCACTGGCTGTCGGGAAAGGCCGGCCACCCCATGAAGGCAAACTCCCGCTTCAGGCCCGGTGCTATCCGTTTGGCCATCATGGCCGCTTCCAGGGAAAAGGTTCCGGACCCGCACAAGGGATCCACCAGCGGTTGTCGGGGGTCGTAAGCGGCGGCCATGAGCATGGCCGCCGCCAGGGTTTCCCGAATGGGCGCCCGGGCCGGTCCCGCCTTCAGGCCGCGTTTATAGAGCGGCGCCCCGCTGCTGTCCAGGGAGAGCGTAATCCGGTCCTCCACCGCACGCACAAACAGGGTCTGGGGGAAAACGGGCGGCGGCGGTCCGCCGGCCTCTTCCAACCGCCGTGTCATGCCGTCCCGAATGCTCCGGGCGATTGCCTCCGTGTGGTAGAGCCGCGAACGGTGGCTGCTCACCTTCACATCGGGCAGGTGGCCCGCCGGAAGAAACAGTTCCCAGGCGATATCGCCGGCTTTTTTCTCCAGCCGGCGCAGGTTGGTGGCGCTGAAAACCGCGATGCGCATAAGAATGCGCGTGGCCGTGCGCAGATGCAGGTTTGCCCGCTGGCAGTCCACCAGCCGTCCGGCAAAGGCCACACCGCCGGCATCCACAGACAGGCCGCTACCGTCAAGGCCCAGACCGATCAGCTCCTGCCGGCAGAAGTCTTCGACGCCCGGGGCTGTCACTGCATAGTACCCACGAATTCGGCCGGCAACATGGCGGCGGACCCGTTTGTTAAAAGCGCGGTTGTCGACAAGATTCGGTTTAGCTGTAACGGTGGATGAATCAGTCATCGGTTGGGACACTCCCTGGACGGGGAAAGGACTTGATTAACCGGTGCATCAATACTAAGTTGCGCTAATAAACGCACTTTATCAGGCGCCCCATTGCTTGTAAATAATCGATTATTGGCGTAATTTCGTTGTTTTCCAGAGAGCACCACAGGCATGTCCACCGTCCATATCCGACAAGCGACGTACAATTACGAGGTGCTTCGGCCCATCATTTTTGAGATGCTGGGATCCGCTGCGGGGCCGACCATCGGCGCCGGCACCCGGGTATTGATCAAACCCAATTTTCTCGCCCCGGCAGCGCCTGACAAGGCGGTGACCACGCATCCGCTGATCGTCAAGGCGGCCGCCGAATTCGCGTTGGAAAAAGGGGCTCGCGTCCAGATATCGGACAGTCCGGCCGTGGGCAGTTTTTCCAAACTGTTGAAAAAGGGCGGCTACGAGGAGATGCTCAAGGGCCTCGACGTAACGGTCACACCCTTTGAAAAAACCATTGCGGTGGACGTGGGTGAACCTTTCGGCAGCATCGATATTGCCAAAGATGCCATGCAAGCCGATGTGGTGATCAACCTGGCCAAACTCAAGACTCACACCCAAATGATGCTGACCTTAGGGGTCAAAAACCTATTCGGATGCATTGTGGGCCTGAAAAAACCCGAATGGCATATGCGCACCGGCGTGGATCGGCAGATGTTCGGGCGCCTGATCGTGAGCATCTTCGAAGCCGTGGGTCCGGCCTATACGATCATGGACGGCATCCTGGCCATGGAAGGCCAGGGCCCGGGTAAAAGCGGCACACCCCGGGAGTTGGGGCTGCTCATCGGCGGCCAAAACGCCCACGCCGTGGATCATGTGGTCTGCCTTCAGGTCGGACTGGATCCCGACACCCTGGAAACCCAGCGCAATGCCAGGGCGCTGGGGGTGTATGACGGCAGCGTTCATATCAACGGTGACCTGAACATCCTGGACGACTTTCAATTCCCGGAACTGGGCTCAATCACCATGGGTCCTGAATTTCTGGGTCGGTTCATGCGCAAGTTCGTCATTCAACAGCCCGTGCCGGACAATAAGACCTGCAAACTTTGCGGGGAGTGTTGGAAGTATTGCCCGGCCCAAGCCATCTCCTATACGGACCGGGGAATAACCATTAACACCGACACGTGTATCCGCTGCTATTGTTGTATAGAGGTGTGCCCCCACGCGGCCATCCAGGCCAAAAAACCACTGGCCGGTAGCGTGTTGACATGGTTGAGTAAAAAACGATGATAAAAAAAACCAACGGGCAGCAATCCAGCGCCCATGAATGAAAGGAAGGTAACTTATGGCGGGTGGTATTAACAAAGTCATTTTGGTGGGTAATTTGGGACAGGATCCAGAGATCAGGTACACCGCCGACGGCAGACCGATAGCCAATTTTTCCATTGCAACATCTGAATCCTGGAAAGATAAAAACAGCGGAGAGAAACGCGAAAAAACCGAGTGGCATCGGGTGGTCGTGTTCGGCAAACTGGCCGAAATCTGCGGGGAGTATCTGTCCAAGGGACGGCAGGTCTACATCGAAGGCAAACTGCAGACCCGCAAATGGCAGGGGCAGGACGGGCAGGACCGCTATACCACCGAAGTCGTGATTGACGGCTTCAACGGCACCATGCAGATGCTCGGATCCCGCGAGGGCGGCGGTGGTGGGCCCCGGTCGGCAGCAGGCGGCGGTGGTGGCGGTGGTGGCGGCTATCAGCAGGATCAGGGTTACCCCCAGCAGCCCTACCAGAATGATAAAGAAGACGATATTCCATTCTAAAAACATCTGCTGACGGTAACCCCAATGACAAAATGGGCTGCCGCAATCCTAGCGGGCAGCCCATTTTTTTGTATCGGCCCGTCCGGAATCGATTATCCCAAAATGGCCTTTAAGTCCTCATCTGCCGTGCCGATGGGTTTGATGTCGAAATTCTTCACCAGGGTGTCAAGTACATTGGGTGTGATGAAGGCCGGCAGCGACGGCCCCAGGCGGATGCCCTTGATACCTAAATGAAGCAGGGCCAGCAGCACGCAGACCGCTTTTTGTTCATACCAGGAGATGATCAGAGACAGCGGCAGTTCATTAACCCCTACATTGAACGCCTTGGACAGGGCCGTGGCGATCTGCACGGCCGAATAGGCATCGTTGCACTGGCCCGCGTCCAGCAGCCGGGGAATGCCGCCGATGTCGCCGAGATCCATGTCGAAAAAGCGGTATTTGCCGCAAGCCAGGGTCAGAACGATGCAGTCCTGGGGAACTTTTTCTACGAATTCGGTGTAGTAGTTGCGACCCGGTTTGGCGCCGTCGCAGCCGGCGACCAGGAAAAAGTGCCGGATATTGCCGGCCTTGACTGCCTCGATGACCTTGTCGGCCACGCCGAGCACCGCATTGCGGGCAAAACCCACCGTGACCTCCTGTTCCACGCGGTCCTCCGTAAACCCCGGAAGCGCCAGGGCCCGGTCGATGACCGGCTTGAAGTTCAGGTCGGAAATGTGGGGAATCTCCGGCCAGCCGACCATGCCGCTGGTGAACAGGTTGGCCTTGTAATCATTCTTGGGTCGCTGGATGCAGTTGGTGGTCATCAGAATGGCTCCGGGAAACTCGGCGAACTCCTTGGTCTGCTTCTGCCAGGCCGTGCCGAACTGGCCGTAAAAATGAGGGTATGCCTTCAGCTTGGGATAGCCGTGGGTGGCGAGCATCTCACCGTGGGTGTAAATGTTGATTCCCGTCCCTTGGGTCTGCTTGAGCAGTTCTTCCAGGTCTTTCAGGTCATGCCCGGAAACCAGAATGGCCTTGCCCTTCTTGTAACCCAGCGGCACCTGGGTAGGTACCGGGTGGCCGTAGGTCTCTGTATTGCCGGCGTCCAGACGTTCCATGGCCTTGTATGCGGCTTCACCGCAGCGCAGGGCCATGGCCACCCAGTCGTCCACGCCCATGTCGTCGCGTTGAATGGCGGCCAGCCCTTCGTGAACGAACGCATAGACGCTTTCGTCCTCCTGCCCGAGAACCAGCGCGTGGTCCGCATAAGCGCTGACCCCCTTGATGCCGAACAGCACGGTGTGCTTCAACGACAGAACGTCAGGGTTGTCACCCGGATAGGATTTCAATCCCACCTGCTCCGCCTGGGCCAACAGGCCGTCCAGGGTGGCTTTCGGATGGAAGGCGGCGGCGCCGTCGGTCCAGGCGCCATTGCCGCCGCCGGCCGCCTGAACCTTGGCCTTCAAGCCTTCGCGCCGGTTGACCGCCTGGTTGATCAGGTCCACGAAACGGTCAGGATCGAAGTCCACATTGGTCAGGGTAGAGAAGGCGGCCTTGACGGTGAAAATGTTGACATCCCCGTCGGAAACGCCGGCTTGTCGACCCGCCACCGCCACCTGGGACAAACCCATGAGCGAGTAGAGCAGCAGGTCCTGCAGCGCGGCCACCTCGGGCTGTTTGCCGCAAACACCCTGGATGGTGCAGCCGGTTCCTTTGGCAGTCTGTTCACATTGATAACAAAACATAGCGTCCCTCCTTGTCTTTGCTGATTAGTCCAGCGAGTGCCTTAAATTACGGGGTAGCTGGAAGATGTCACTCTTTTCAATGGACGGGCAGCGCTTATTCGCCCCGGATCATCACCAGCAGCATTTTAAAACGCTTCTCCGCATGCAGTGCATGGGAGATGTTGGCCGGCATGATCAGCATTTCGCCTTGGCTCACGTTGCGGGGCTGGCCGCCGATGGTGATCCGGGCCTGGCCGTCGAGAATATAGACCACCGCGTCGAAAGGGGCCGTGTGTTCGCTGAGGCCCTGGCCGGCGTCGAAAGCGAAAAGGGTGATGTTTCCGGTGGTCTTCTTCAGCAAGGTTTTGCTGACGACGGAATCGTCAGAATAGTCGACAGAATTCGCCAGGTGAAATGCACTTCCTTTCAGTTTGACAGATTCAGCGGTCATAACAACCTCCTTTTATGTCCATATTTTTCAGTGCCCGTCTAACGGCCTCAAGCGCTTCCCACACCTTTTGGATGGGATCGATAATAACACGCCTTTCTCTTTCAATGCGAGCCCAATCGTGATTTTGTGGCCCTGGCCGGCCGCTGGATCGTGGCCGCTTTGCCCAACAGATAGAGCAATCCGTATGCCAGATTTTTTTATCAATTATTACGGTAGACTAAGCATCATGTTACCAAAAACGCAACAATACAGATGTTTCTGTTATCATAACGTTGTTTACATAATAGCAACGATAAAGGCGATCGACACACGCAGAACGATAAAGAGAGGTACTTAATGGGGGTGGGTCAGTTCGGAAAAAAACCGCTACCCCGTTGGGCAGGCCAACGGCAACGGTTTGACCGGGCGGGATGGGGTCCGACCCTGGTATGCCGTGACCAAACCGCGAACCGTCACCGCTGCCAGCACCAGGGCGCCACCGGCAACGGCCCATTGGCCGGGGGCTTCGCCGGTGGCCAGAAAGACCCACATGGGATTGATCAAGGGTTCGATGGACGGGATCAGCACCGCCTCGAGCGCCCGGACCCGCTTGATGGCATAGGCAAAAACCGCGTAGCCGGCCCCCAGCGAAATGACGCCCAGGCCCGCCAGGCCAAGCCAGTCCATTGATGTGGGTGCCTGCCGGAACATGAACGGCAGGCAGAGGCCTGCGGCCATGAAATTGCCCAGGGCGATGGGCCAGGCAGTGGAACCATTGCGGGATTTTCGCAGAAAAATCATGGCGCCGGCCCAAAAGACCGACCCGACCATGCCCACCAGAATGCCCATGGTGCCTCGCAGGGAAAGCGTATCGAAAAAAAAGAGCCCGATGCCGGCGACGACCACCAACAAAAAATACCAGTCCTGCCGCCGGGTAGGCTCACCGAGCATTCTTGGCGCCAAAATGGCCACATAGGCCGCGGCCGCATACTGGAGAACGATGGCGTTGGCTGCCGTGGTGAGCTTGGTGGCGACTACGAAACAGATGCAAAAAAGACCCATGCAGGCTGCCGCGAGAACCGGGTTGATGCCCCAAGAGACCTTGACCTCTTTTCTGCACAGCAGCAGGATGACGCCGCCGGCAATCAGGCTGCGCCAGCCGGCAATGGCCATGGGATGAAGCGTGACCAGCTTGATGAGCACCCCGCTGGTGCTCCAGAAGATGGCGGCTGAAAGGAGCATCAGCACGGCCAGTCGATTGTCGTTCATTTTAACCACGCTTTATTGTTCATCCACAAATGGTAGATTTTTGGGCCGGGCAAGGCCGCAACGATATTGAAACCGAAAGCGTAGAAGCGCTACGTCGAGGATAGCGCTGAAGCTTCACTACGTGCTCAATATCGTGAGAACGCCCGCCTGGGCCGAAAGATGCCGTTTGCGAATAGGCAATTAGTTAAAAACCGTCTGACTGAAACGCCCCCTAAATGGCTCCGGCATCATGCTTTCGGCGTAGCCGAGGCGTGCCGGTGTGAGGGCCCGGACCAGCACCAGGCCCGGCAGCGTGACCACAAAAGCATCGCCCTCCTCGAGCACGTAGTCACGGATATCGCCTTCCTGGGTGACCCAAATATTCCCCTGGAGGCAAAACATCGTTTGTTGTCGGCGTTTTCCCTTTACCCCCCAGCCCTGCCCGGCGGCCAGATCGACAATCGTGTCCGGTGTGCTTAGGTTGGAAAGAAAAAAACGCTGTTGGGCACCCACCATACTGCCGGTTTCCATAAGTTGATGATTCATTGCTGCCTCCTCACCCTGCCCTTCACGATGGCAGGATCGTTAAAGCGGTACATTCAATCAGCCGGTGGCGCCCGGCTTTGCCTTTGATCGGCAACGCCGCAGATCCAAGGCATCCATGCTGCGGGCAACCTTCGTTACCCTGACATTAGGAATACTATGCCCAAAAAAAGAATAACAGCCACAAAAAACATGTTTTGTTATGAGTACAGTTATGATAATTTTGCATCTGTACTGGTTGTGAAGGAACACAATTGTACTGATTTAAACCATGGAATCGTTCAATCGAGGGCGCACCCATGAGTAAAACACCGAAATATCAACAGGTCGCCGACCAATTGACCCGCCTGATCGAGGAGGGGGCTTTCGGCCCGGGAGCGGCGGCACCATCGGTGCGCAAATTGAGCCAGCAGTGGAAGGTCAGCATCACCACGATTCTCAAAGCCTACTACCTGTTGGAGGCGCGAGGCTTATTGGTTCCCCGCCCAAGATCGGGGTTTTATGTCAGCAACCAACTGCCCAGCGCCCCCCTCGAACCGGCGCTCTCCGATCCAGAGCCGGACCCGACCACGGTCGGTATGCGCGAGCTGATTACCATGATCGTCCTGCGGGATACCCTTAACCCGAAGTTGACCCAGCTGGGTGCGGCCCACCCGGCCCAGGAGCTCACCGCCACCCGTCAGCTGAACCGGATCATGGCCTCCGCGGCCCGCCGCATGGGGGATCGTGCCGGCTTATATATGGCACCGCCCGGCAACAAACCCCTTCGCCAGCAGATCGTCCGGCATGCGGTTGTCGCCGGCTGCACCCTGGACGCCGACGAAATCATCATCACGTCAGGCTGCGGCGAAGCCGTCTCCAGCTGCCTGCAGGCCGTCTGCCGCCCCGGCGACACCGTTGCCGTGGAATCGCCCATCTGTTTCGACGTGTTTCAATACATGGAGAATCTAAGCCTCAAGGCCCTGGAGATACCCACTCACCCCAGGGACGGCATCAGCCTGGAGGCCTTGGGCTTTGCCCTGGAAAACAATTCCGTACAGGCCTGCCTGGTGATTTCCAACTTCAACAACCCCCTGGGAAGCTGTATTCCGGATGAGCGCAAAAAAGCCCTGGTCAAGCTGCTGGCAACCCACGACATCCCCCTGATTGAAAACGATATTTTCGGGGACATTCACTTTTCCGCCAAACGGCCCCTGTCCGCCAAGGCATTCGATACCCACGGCCTGGTCCTGTGGTGCGCCTCGTTTTCCAAGACGTTGTCACCGGGACTCAGGGTGGGCTGGGCCGCACCCGGGCGATATCGATCCACGGTGGCATGGCTGAAATACAGCACCAGCCTGGCCACGGCCACTCTGCCCCAGGTGGCGGTGGCCGAATTCATGGCCGAAGGGGGCTACCGCAAGCACCTGCGCCGTATTCGCCGGGTCTACCAGGACCGTGTGGCCGAATTGAGACGGGCGGTGATCCGATTTTTTCCATCGGATATCCGCGTCACCGATCCTGCCGGCGGTTATCTGCTGTGGATTGAATTGCCCGAATCCATCGATGCGCTGGCGCTTTACCGAACCGCGCTGGATGAAGGCATCGCCATCACGCCCGGCCATCTTTTTTCCACCGGCGACCGCTACGGCAACTTCATTCGCCTGAACGCAGCCAATTGGACCGACGAGGCCACGCCGGCCATCCGGCGCTTGGGAGGGGTCATCGACAGAATGTCAAAGGCAGGCTGATAGGTGAGGCTTTCATTGCAACGAAATGGCCTTGCCGCTACACGTGGCCGTAGTAGTCCCGGTGTACCACAATGGAATAGGCATAATCGAGAAGAGTGCCCCAGCTGAATCAAGGGCACCTGGAGCAGGCTGGACATGAACACCGGTATGTCTACATGTCGGGCCACATCTTTTTGAAAATAGGCAAAATACCCGCATTCCGCGGCAATCGCCCGGCAGCCCATGCGTTCAAGACGAGCGGCGGCACGCAGGATGGGTTCCCGGCAGGGGGTTTTGTCGGGCTCCCACACCAGGGTGTGGTTGTCCACGCCCTCGGCAATTTCGTACTGCACCGGGTAGGGAAAGGCGCTGGCATTGCGCACGTCCCCCGGGAATCCCGGGTAGGCATCGTCCAGCACCATGATGCCGATGTCCATGCCGTAGCAGGTGTGGTTGTTGCGCGTACGGATATAGTTGATGCCGACCGTTTCCAGAATCCGGAGTGCCTGGTTATGAATAGCGGTCAACTTCTCTTTCATGCGGTTGTCTCCATCATGACACCATTTGCGGCTGTGGCCGACTTCTGCTCCGCTGCAGTCCCTGATCGGCTGCCAATCAACGCGGCGGAATAGAAAGGTGAGTGCATTCTCTCTTGTAAACGAAGATATCGGCGCTGGCAAGAGACCAACGCTGATTATCGCTTGCCAAGGCTGCCAACCTGTGGGATAGTTTAACCAACAGCCATCAAATTTCTCGACATCGGCATCTGATCGACAGCGACACTTGCAATCGCAAACGAGAAAACGTCTCATCGGCCTTTTACTTCTTCCGACACGCTGAACCCTTAACGCATCAGGGCTTCGCACTCCTTGCACACCACCTCTCGGTGTCTCTTCTTCCGTTTCACCTGAAATCGATGGCCGGCACCCATCAACCATCTAACACGAAGGAGGAGGCCATGGAAAAACCCATCATCAATTATGAGAGCCTGATCCGCATCACCCGATCCATATCCATGATTCGGGACCCCGAAGAAATAGTACTGATATCGGTGGAAGGGGTCACCAGCGCGTTGAAAGTCAAGGGCTGCACCCTGTTTTTGTTCGATAGGCAAAGTGAGGTGCTTTCGCTTGCCGGCAGCTACGGCCTGAGCAAGGAATACCTGGACAAGGGACCGGTGAGTTCCATGCGCTCCATCGCCTCTTCACTGGCAGATGGCCAGCCGGTGGCCATCTACGATGTGAATGACGACCCACGGCTTCAATACCCCGAAGCCGCAAAAAAAGAGGGCATCGCCTCGATTCTCTCGGTGCCGATGATCATCGGAGAACGAACCATCGGTTGCATGAGGGTCTATACGGCCGAGCCCTGGGAGTTCGGCCTCAATGACGTGAATTTCGTCCAAGCCGTTGCTCAGGTGGTCGGCATGGCCCTGGAGATGTGCCGGGTCAATCAGGGGTACAAAGAAAGCATCGATATTCTCAGGGGCATGCGTGATCCGAAGACCCTGGTATATAAAAAACGGACCCCGTACGAAGGCGTTCCTAA
The DNA here is from genome assembly GCA_963705435.1 of uncultured delta proteobacterium. GTDB lineage: Bacteria > Desulfobacterota > Desulfobacteria > Desulfobacterales > Desulfosarcinaceae > Desulfosarcina. The sequence goes on from CAVPJR010000008.1 coordinate 34,929, forward strand.
GGGTTTTTCGAAAGAGGAATTGAACCAGGCCAACGCCTGATGGTTGCACCCCTTCTTATCTTTTAGACAGGGCCCAGTTAAAAACAGGGCCGGTGTATCGATGTGTCCTATCGATGGGGTGATCATGGACGTGCATCCGATCACGCATCGCACTCAAGATGTCATCCAGATGGGAAGCAGCGGCCGACGACAGCGCCTGCGCAGGTAAGGCTTGAATACGGCTTGGAATCAGTCCGCTTTGTCCCCATGAATAAGCTTTTTCAGGTTAGCCTGGTTGTCCGCGGCCGTCTCGGCTTCGAACAGGCCTTCCCGGCAGGCGCTGTCGAATACCTCACCATAACGCCATCTCCGATTGATGCCTATCCGTTTGCCTGTCTGGTCAACCGCCCATCTCGGTATTCATCCTCGCTTCACTTTTAGGGGATGAATGACTATTCTAAGGTCAACGATCAAATAATGGTCGACCAACCCCATGGTGACAGGAGACCATCATGACCCATGAACTGAACGGAAAAACCGCCATTGTCACCGGGGCCTCCCGGGGCATCGGCAGGGCCATCGCCCTGAAACTGGGCGCCATGAAGGCATCCGTGGCCGTCAATTATGTCAACGATGAAAAAGCGGCGGCCTTGACCGTATCGGATATTGAAAAGGCCGGCGGAAAGGCCGTTGCGGTGCAAGCGGACGTGCGGCAAGTCAGCGACATACAACTGCTTTTTGACCGGACCCTCAACGATTTCGGTGGCGTGGATATTCTGGTCAACAACGCCGGGATTCGGCTGTTCAAACCGATTGCCTCGGTGAGCGAGGCGGAATTCGACGATATTTTTGCCGCCAATGTCAAAGGGGTTTTTTTTGCCTGCCAGATGGCCGCCAAGCGGATGGCCGACGGCGGACGCATCATTAACATCTCCTCGTCGGTGACCCGGGTATTGATGGCCGAATACGGCCCCTATGCGGCCACGAAGGGCGCCGTGGACCAGATTACCCGGGTATTGGCCAAAGAACTGGGCCCTAAAGGCATCACGGTCAATGCCGTCTCACCCGGCCCCACCGATACGGAGTTGTTCAGAAAAGGCAAAACCCGGGAGCAGATCGAAGGCTTCGCCCAGGCCACGGCCCTGGGGCGCATCGGCACGCCGGCCGATATCGCCGATGCCGTGGCCCTGCTTGTCGTCGAAGACGCCGGCTGGATCACCGGCCAGAATATATGCGCCAACGGCGGATTTGTAGCCTGAGTAAACCACGCAGTCACCGCTTTGGTGCATTGGGTATTTCGAAATGCAGATTACCGTGTTTTTCAGACCGATTTTGTCGATAACACTGATCTTTGCCTGTCTGTTCGCACTTCAATGCACAAGGCTTCACGCAATGGACACGCAGGGTGTAAAATGGTCGCTGGCGGCACTTAAAAATGTGTCCTATTCGGGTCTGAGGGCCGCCCCCGCGCGGGTGTCGCTGATTGACGGCCGGTGGGAAGGAGCTCCCTACGTCGACGGCGGTGCGTCACGGCCGTCGGTTCATTTCGTCGGAGACCTTTACCGCATCGGAAGGCTTGCGGACAGCGCGGCAGATGCCGCTGTCGTGTTTCTGTCTGAATCGTCCGGCGGGTCCGGCACGGTTGTCTACCTGGCAGTGGTTGAAAAAAGGAACGGGGTCCTGATCAACACCGCCACGGCAGCCCTGGGTGACCGGGTGCAGGTAAGGGATGTCCGTATTGAAAACGGTACAATTGCCGTGGATGTGCTCCAGGCCGGACCGCAGGACGCCGCCTGCTGTCCGGGAGAGCTGGCCACCCGCCATTGGCGATTGAACGCCACCGGGATTGTGGAATCGGAAACGCCGGACCGGACCGGTCGCCTTTCCCTGGATGTCATCGCCGGCGCCGCCTGGAAACTGCGCGCGTGGGATGTCGATGAGCCGGCCCCCGATGAGCCTGAGATCACCCTGAGCTATGACAGTGGCCGTCTGGTCGGCAGCGCCGGATGCAACCGCTATTTTGCATCGGTCGAAGCCGGCGACAGACCGGGCGGCCTTCACCTGGGTCCATCCGGATCCACCCGCATGATCTGCCCGGAAGCCATCATGGCCATTGAGCAGCGTTTTCTCCACCAGCTCAACGGCGCGACAACCTTCTCATTTATGGCCGGACAACTCGCCGTTTCATTCTCAATGGACGGCAAGCGAGGAACCATGCACTTTGACCGAGAGGACGGCCGCCCCTGACAGCGGCATCAAGCATTTCTGAAAACCCATATATAGTGTTAAGGGTTGATTCAAGACGCAACCAGCTGTATAAAGAGGCAAGGGTTAACACGCAAGAATCGCTTGATCTCAGAAAAGGCAGATAACGCTCCCCCACCAGAAGGGTGGGTCACCTGGCAGCAGGCCGGAGAAACGCGCAACATACGGATGGATCGACGCACCTTTCTGGCTAAAGGCGCCGCATTTCTCATGGGCGGTTTGTTCGCTTCCCGCATCCCGGTTTCAGCAGGAATTTTTTCTCCCGTCGCCCACCCTTCCCGCATCGCCCTGATCATCGACGACATCGGGTTCAATCTCAGGCGGGCTGAACTATTTCTTGAAGCAGATATACCGATTACCTTTTCTGTTCTGCCCCGAGTATGCTGGTCCGTCGAGTCGGCCATGGCCCTGCATGCCCGAGGCCACGAAATCATGCTCCACCAACCCATGGAACCGTTCAGCGCCGAGGTGGACCCGGGCCCCGGGGCAATCTTTGTGGATGACCGGCCGGAGTGCATTCACCAGGTGGTGGCCGAAAACATTGCCACGCTGCCCCATGTGGTCGGCGTCAACAACCACATGGGATCCAGATACACGCAGCGGCCCAAAAAAATGGGGCAGGCCCTGGACGTGGTCAGAAACCGCGGCCTGTTTTTTGTGGACAGCATGACTACCGGGCATTCCACGGCTTACACCTGTGCCCGGCAAATGGGGGTATCGTCCAAACGGAGGGATTTGTTTCTGGACACGCAACAGGATGTTTCATCAGTCATCCGGCAGATGAAACGGCTTCAAAATCTTGCCCGGAAGCACGGCAGCGCGATCGGTATCGGTCATCCGCGACCAGACACCGCCGAAGGCATCATGCGCTTTCTCGAGACACCGGAGAGCAAAGATGTCACCTTCGTGTACATTTCACAAATACTTTAACCCCTCCGGTTTAATCTTCCGGCGCAACGAACCAGTCCTTCTTGCGATACACCAGGTCCTGGCTGCGCGCAATCAGGGTGTTGGTTTTTTCCTCGACCACCGTGATTTCGTATAATCCCGTTCTTCCGCCGAGGTTGACCTCGGTGGCTTCGGCCACCAGGCGATCACCCACCTTCGACGGGTTGAGAAAACAAATGTTCACATTCAGGGCAACGGCCACCTGCCCACGGGAATTACTGGCGGCGGCGAAAGCCAGGTCCCCCAAGGCGAATACCAGGCCGCCATGGGTGATTCCGTGAAAATTGGTCATCTGCTCGGTGACAGTCAGCGCGACCCGGCTGTGCCCCGGCGCGACGATCGTCACGGCGGCGCCCAGAAACCGGGCAAAGGCATCGTCCTGGATGTGGGCATCGATAGCTGCTTGGCGAGTTTCATCAGACATGGGGGCGCTCCTCAGGCGGATCGAAAATCATTTGAAAATCGTATTTCACTTCACAAAGACAGCTTTTTTTTGAGACGTCCGCTATAGGTAGTTGATCGGCGGCAGCCCCTCCCGCCGCCTCACGGCCTCCATCAGGCCCACCGTTCCGGTCATCATGTTGTCTCCCCAGGGAGCGCCGAAGGTGATGGGCAGCTTTGATTCCAGGGCCAGTCGCCGTCGGGGGCCGGTGGCCAGGATCAGCTCGACGCCGTCGTAGCCGAAGGCTCGGCGGCGGTAGGCGCCGTGTCCGCCCTCGTCTATAATCCGACGATGGGAGAGCTTGCCGTTGGCCAGGTCCGTGAGCAACCGGTCCAGGCGCGCAGCGGTGAGGTCCGTGGTGTGATATTCAAAAAACCCGCACAGCACACCCGCCTCCACGGCCGCGCCCACGGTGTGTGAGGTGGCGACGTCCAACACGAGGATTCTCCTTCGATCCGCGGTCAGCACGTCCATGGACGCACCGAGGATGGCGGCCATACCCGAATCCATCACGTAGACCCGATCGGTGGGCAGGGCCTTGGCATCATCGGCGATGGCCGACAGCCGGTTCATCTCCGCCGGCACCTGCTCGGAACGGTAAAGCAGGGTCTCGGGAACCGGATTTTCCGCCAGCGCCGCCGTAAACATCCGATGCCTGAAATCCAGGTGTGAGACCCCGGGCGGAGCCGCCCCATGATCCTGGGCGCAGACGACCACGGCATCGAATTCAAAGGGGACGCCGAAGCCCAGGACGAGGCGCTGCAGGCGGTCGGGCTGAATGTCCGCGGTGCGGATGTGATGAAAGCGGGAGTTGCTCTTCAACGCCTCTGCTTCCGCGGCGTCCACCACGCGGATGCCATGCGCCGCCACCCGCTGCATGTCGTGATGGATGGTGGCGGCGGAAGGCGCCGACATCCGCACGTCGGCCGTTTTTGCGCGGTCGATCAGGGCCTGGGAGACCGGGCCGCCGCCCATCTCACATCCGGTGACCACCAGATTTCCGCGGGTCTGCCGGATCTCGTCCGCCAACACCCGCACCGGCGATCGGACCACCGCTTTGTAGTGAAGATCGTGGTCGGTGTCGTAGCAGAGCATGTCCAGGGTACCGGCACCGACGTCCAGCAGCAGGTAGCGTCCCATGGCACCTCTCCTTTCCCGAGAGCCCATTTCAAAAAACCCCATTTCGGCCTATGTCGGGGCTGGGCAACCATTTTGAAACAGACGCACTATGCGTTGAATTTGCTGATCTGATCCCGGAGAAACTGCTTGAAGCCGCTTCTCTCTTGATCGAAGGCCTGCTCCAGTGGGCTGCGGTTGCGGTTCTCGATAAGCGTTTTTATGACTCCCAGAAGCTGGGGATCGGCCTTAACGATCTGGGCCGCAATGGTTTTCGCGCGGTCCAGCAGATGCTCCCGGGGCAGCACCTCGTTCACCAGGCCCCAGGCCAGTGCCGTGTGGGCGTATATGGGCTGACAGGCAAAAGAGATCTGTTTGGCCCGGCGCTGACCCACGGTCTGCTGAAGCAGCTGGGTCATTCCCCAGCCCGGATGGATGCCAACGCGGGCGTGGGTGTCGGAAAACTGCGCATTTTCAGCAGCAATGATAAAATCGCAATTCAGCGCCAGTTCGAAGCCGCCGGTGATGGCGTGTCCGTTGACCGCAGCGATGATGGGTTTATTGCAGGCACGCATCAAATCCGGCAGGTCGCTGCCGTCTCCCCGAGGGTCGAAAAGATTCTCCTTTCCGATGGCACCCAGGTCCAGGCCGGCGCAAAACGAGGGTCCGTTGCCGGTAATGATGATCACCCGGACATCCTCTCGGGCGGTCACCGCATCCAACGCGTCGTACAGGCGGACAAGCAGCTGCTGGTTGATGGCGTTTCGCCGCTCGGGACGGTTGAGTGTGATCACCGCAATCTGATTGTCAACATCCAACAGCACGGGACGTGCCATCGAGTTTCTCCTTAGCTTGCTGTCATCTGCCGTGGGTCGTCGACGATCAACCCGTCCACACCCATGGCCAGCATCCCGAGCGAATCTATCCGACCATCCACCGCATAGGGAAACACCCGCGCACCCAGGTCGTGAAGGCTGTCCACCTGCTGTCGGGTCAGTACCCGGAAGTCCGGGTGCCACGAGAAACCATCGATCCGTTGGCAACAGCGGCGCAGGCGCTCATCCGCGGGAGCTTCGGCAAGCAGACCCAAAGCGATTCCCGGCTCCAGTTTCCGGAGGTTTTCCAGCATCAGCCATTCGAAGCTGGACACCAGAACCTCATCGAGCATTTTTTTCTCACGTACCAGGTTCAATACCTGACGCTCCACGGCATCTGCCGGCCCCTCCGCCTCAAAGGCTTCAGGCTTGATTTCGATGTTCACCAGCAGGCGCCCTTTTGCCGCATCCAGCACCTGGGCCAGGGTGGGCAGCCGCTCCGTGTTGAACCGCGGGTCGAACCAGCTGCCGGCATCCAGTCGGCCCAGTTGATCCATGGTAAGCGCCTTGACCGCACCGGTTCCGTTGGTGGTTCGGTCCACGGTTTTGTCGTGGATCACCACCAGTTGGCGATCCTTGGACAGACAAACGTCCAGTTCGATCATATGGGCGCCGGCATCGATGGCACCGTTGAACGCGGCAAGGGTATTCTCCGGGTAACAGGCACTGTAGCCCCGGTGAGCGATAAATAAGGGTGTTGGCAACTGATGGATATTCATTTATAAGTCTATATTACACCTGGATTAAGCAAAAATAGGCGTCCACATGCCTCGGCAACTGACGAATGGATTGTAAATACAGGATTAATGAGTTGATTTCAATGGAATTGCAACATGGCGTGGTTGTCAGCCGACCTTGTCGAGGACTTAGGCCGCGCCCGCATACAGGGACGCGACGCATGTCCGATCAACTGAAGCGCGCAGCAGGTCATCAAAGATGAACCCGATCTCCACCTTTCCCATAAAAGACAGGCGTCACATCCGCTATGTACTCACTGACATTGACGACACCCTCACCATCAACGGCCGGCTGCCAGCTGTGGTGTTCGCCGCCATGGAGGACCTCCAGCGGGCTGGCATCCGGGTGATCCCCATCACGGGTCGCCCGGCCGGCTGGTGCGACCACATCGCCCGTATGTGGCCGGTGGACGGACTGGTGGGAGAAAACGGCGCCTTTTATTTTCGCTACGATGGCCGCGGGAAAAAGATGATTCGAGGCTACTGGAAGTCAAAGGAAGAAAGACGCGTTGATCGCGCGAAACTCGACGCCATCTGCGAGAAGGTGCTGGCCGGCGTTCCCGGCTGTGCCGTGGCCGCCGATCAGGCCTATCGTGAAGCGGACCTGGCCATCGATTTCTGCGAAGACGTGCCTGCTCTGCCCATGCCATCGGTCGAAGCCGTCAAGGCAATTTTTGAAGCCAATGGCGCCACGGCCAAGATCAGCTCCATCCATGTGAACGGATGGTTCGGTGACTACGACAAGCTGTCCATGTCCCGATTGATGTTCGAGAAAGAATTTAAGGTCGACATGGATGCGGTGCGGGACCAGGTGATCTTCTGCGGCGATTCACCCAACGATTCACCCATGTTCGGCTTTTTTCCCCACTCGGTGGGCGTTGCCAATGTCCGTGCCTTCGACGCGCAGCTGGAAGCATCGCCAACCTGGGTGACCCGGACCGAGGGTGGACTCGGGTTCGCCGAAATGGTCAAGGTTCTTTTGGATCGGTGAGAGCCAAGGGGTTTGAACCCGCTAACCTATCAATACTATCATACGGGACTCAAAGGTAAGTCGCCTCCGAATGCACCAACCTTTGAAGCCAAAAAATGATTTCCAAAATTAGATAAACCACCTGGGAACCCTGTTATAAAATGAGTTAACAACGACGAAGCCCAATTACAGGCGGTATCCAGATGGAAAAATCAAGCCGATCAAAGCAGGGCAACACCGCAACGGTAAAAGGGACGAAGCGACAATGATCTCAGCAATTGAAGCACTTGAACGCTTGCGAGCGGGAAACCTTCGCTTTTTGTCAGACGATCTCCAATACTGCAGCACACCCACGAGCCATGCACGCCGGAGCGCGTTGGTGGCAGGCCAGGAACCATTCGCCATCATTTTGGGGTGTTCAGACTCGAGGGTTCCCGCCGAGATCATCTTTGATCAGGGCCTTGGTGACCTTTTTGTCATCCGCGTAGCCGGCAATATCGTTGGACACTCCCAGGTTGGTAGTGTTGAATTTGCAGCAGCGCATTTCGGCACACCACTTGTCGTGGTCCTGGGCCACTCCCAGTGTGGGGCCGTTTCGGCTACCATCAAAGAACTTCAAACGTCGATGGAATGCCGATCGCCGGGTCTTTGTTCGATTGTCGATCGTATCCGACCATCTGTGGAAGCGCTACTGGAATCGAGTCACCAGCAGAACCCGGACACGCTGTTACAGCAAGCGGTTCGGTCCAACATCCTCGCGTCGACCCATCATTTGCGACAAGGATCGCATATCCTGAAGGAACTTATCCAAAGCAATAAACTGATTGTTGCGGGGGCTGAGTATTCAGTGGAGACGGGGGCCGTCGATTTCTTCGACGCATTGCCGAAGGACAGTTGAATGGAGGATCGTGCATTCTTTCCTTGCGAAATCCCACATTCGTTTCATACGAGTTACTTCTCCCGCTCCACCAACCCCTTGACAAACCAGCGCTGCATGAACAGCACCACCAGAATGGGCGGCAGCATCACCAGCAGCGAACCGGCCATGGCGACGTTCCAGTAGGGCACGTCGTCTGCCTGGGGAATCAGGTTCTGAAGGCCGATGACAGCCGTGGTCATATCCGGGTTGGTGGTGATCAGTAGCGGCCAGAGGTACTGGTTCCAGCCGTAGACGAACTCGATGACCACCAGGGCGGCGATATTCGTCAAGGAAAGCGGCAGCAGGATCTTGCGGAAAAACATCATGGCCGAGGCGCCGTCCAGCTTGGCTGCTTCGCACAGCTCCTCGGGCACGGTCAGAAAAAACTGCCGGAACAGGAAGGTGCAGGTGGCCGAGGCCACCAGGGGAAGGATCAGGCCCGTGTAGCTGTCCAGCAGGCTCCATTCCAGGGCGATTTCAAAATCGTTGCCCACCCACCAAGCGATCAGGCTGTTGAGATGCAAGGTGTCGATGACCCACTGCAGGGGGCCGAATATGTTGGCGGCAATCTCGTAAGTGGGCAGAATGCGAACCTCCACCGGCAACATTAGGGTGCAAAAGACCGTGGCAAAGGCCACCTTGCGGAAGCGGTAGTCGAAATAGACAATCGAAAAGGCGCCCAGCATGGAGACGACGATCTTGCCGAAGGTGATGCCCGAGGCCATGATGAACGAGTTCATCAGCTGCTGCCCCAGATTGCCTTGCTCCCAGGCCGTGTTGACGTTCACCCAGAACTGGTCTCCGGGGATCAGCGGCATGGGCACCTTGGCGACTTCCTCCAGGGGCAGCGTCGCCGCCACGACGGTATAGAAGATGGGAAAACCCACGATGCAGATGCCCAGCATCAGAAAACCGTAGGTCAGTGCGTCGAGTATGGGGGTTCGTTCAACCATGGAAAGCCATTACACCGTATAGTGAACTTTGCGCTCCACAAAGCGAAACTGAAGCACAGTGATGGTGACGATCAGGATCATGAGCACCACGGACTGCGCCGCGGAGGACCCTAAATTCAGGCCGATAAAGCCGTCCTGGTATACTTTGTATACCAGGGTGTTGGTAGCGCCGCCGGGTCCGCCCTGGGTAACCGTATGGATCACCCCGAAAGTCTCGAAAAAGGCGTAGATAATATTCATGACCATCAGGAAAAAAAAGGTCGGCGAAAGCAGCGGGAAGGTGATCGTCCAGAAGCGTCTGAACGGCCCGGCGCCGTCCATGGACGCCGCTTCGATGAGCGAATGGGGAACCGCCTGCAGCCCGGCCATGAAAAAAACGAAGTTGTAGCTGATCTCTTTCCAGGCGCTGGCCATTACCACCAGGATTAGCGCGTCGGTGCCGCTGAGCATGGGGTTCCAGTCGATGCCCAGCCGGTCCTGGAGGAAATAGGCCAGCACACCAAAAGAGGGGTGCAGCAGGAAGAGCCAGAGGATGCCCGAAATGGCCGGCGCCACGGCGTAGGGCCAGATCAGCATGGTGCGGATCAGGGCCTTGGCCCGCAGGGCCCGGTTGGCCAGCGAGGCAATGAACAGGCCGAAGGCGATGCTGGTGATGGCCGTGGCCAGGCTGAAGCCGAGGGTAATCCCGATGGACTTAAGGTACAGGGGGTCGGTAAAGATATTGATGAAATTGTAAAACCAGACAAACTGGCTGCGCCGGCCGAAGGGATCGCTGATCATGACCGACTGGAGCAGGCCCTGCATGGCTGGCCAGTAAAAGAAGATCAGGGTGACCAGGATCTGCGGGGTAATCAGCAGATAGGCCAGGGTCCGGGAGGTGAAATGGGATCGTTTGATCATGGCTTGGGGTGGTCAATGCCGGTGTATGTGCCGCGGAAAAAATAAATCGCAAGCACCAAAATTCAAATAGAAGGATTAAGGGTCTAACGGTGCACCGGCGCATGATATCGCGCATCAACCGGTGCACCGCAGGGAGTATTCCGCTGTTTTTTGCAATGTCTACTTGTAGGTTTTTTCGAACTCGCGCAGCTTCTCGTTGCTTCGGGAAACCGCGTCATCCATGGCCTGCTGCGCGTTCTTCGAGCCATTCCAGAGCAGCTCCATCTCTTCGTTGATGATGTTGCGGATCTGGACAAAATAGCCCAGGCGGAGTCCCCTGGAGTTCTTCGTCGGCTTGCGGCGGGTCATCTGATTGATGCCCACCTCCTGGTATGGATTTTCTTCAAAATAGCCTTTTTTCTTGAGCGATTCATAAGCCGTGATGGTGATGGGGAAGTAGCCGGTCTCCATGTGCCACAGCTCCTGCATGTCGTTCTGGGCCAGAAAGTCCATGAAGGCGGCCACGCCCTTGTAGTCTTTTTTGGGATGACCCGTCATCACCCACAGGGAGGCACCGCCGATGATGCTGTTCTGGGGGGCCTTCATGCTGGCTTCTACCGGCAGCGGGGCCAGATCCCAGGCGAACTGGGCATTTTTTTTGACATTGCCGATGCCGCTGATGGATTCCATCAAAATAGCTGCATCCCCGCCGACAAAAGCAGCCTGGGGCCCCTGGTATTTCTGGCCTTCGTAGGAAAAGCGGTTGTCCGCCATCCAGTCTTTGAGCCGCGCAAGGTGGTTGACCACCTGGGCATTGTTGACCTGCAGTTCACAGTCCAGTCCCTCATATCCGTTGGCCTTGGAGGCAAATGGCAAATCGTGGATGGCGCTGTAATTTTCGACCTGAACCCAGGACTGCCAAGAAGTGACCATGCCTTTTTTCACACCGGAGGCAATCAGTTTGGATGTAATGTCGCCCATCTGGTCCCAGGTCAGCGGTTCAGTTTTGGAGGGCAGGTCGATGCCCGCCTTTTTGAACAGGTCGACATTATAGTACATCACTGGCGTCGACGAGTTGAATGGCATAGAAAGCAGGTTCTCGTTTTCGTCCACGTAGTATGAAAGCACCGGCTGAAGGTAACTGGACCAGTCGATTTTATAGCCCTGATCGGCCATGAGCTTGTAGACCGGATAAATGGCCCCGGAGAGCATCATGGTGAGCGTGCCCACTTCGAAAGACTGCAGGATGTGGGGATGCTTTTTGGCCCGATAGGCGGCCACGCCGGCATTGACCGTCTCGTCGTAATTGCCCTTGTTGGTCTCCACCACCACATAGTCCTTTTGGGATGCGTTGAAGGCATCCACGATTTTTTTCAGGGTTTCGCCCCGGGCACCGCGCATGGCATGCCACCACTGGATTTCAATGGGTTTCGCATAAACCTGATCGACGGCGAAAACCGCCAGGATCACCAATACCATCAACATCATGAGTTTTTTCATCATGGCTGCACACTCCTCCCAATTGATTGTAACGGTTTGAAAATAGATAGAAAAGAAGATAGCTCCCCCCGAGATAAATTAAGAGTAATGGGTTCACACCCACGAGTCAAGCATTTATTAAAATGTGGATACATGGATGAACAACACCAAGAATCTGAGAAAATACCGGCATCCGAGCAAAGAGTGCTTGACTTGAACCGGAAAAGCATGCTCATTTTTCACTACACAAACTAACCATCCAGAACAGGGGTTCCATGGCACAGGTCAAAATCAAGGACATCATAAAACGATTCGGCAAAACAGAAGTGGTCCACGGCATCAGCCTGGACATCACAGACAAGGAATTCTTGGTGCTGGTAGGCCCTTCGGGATGCGGCAAATCCACGGTTCTGCGCATGGTGGCCGGGCTGGAGAAAATTACATCGGGAACGGTCAGCATCGGTGACCGCATCGTCAACGACATCGCCCCCAAGGACCGGGACGTGGCCATGGTGTTCCAGAACTACGCCCTTTACCCGCACATGAACGTCTTTGGCAACATGAGCTTCGGGTTGAAGCTGAGCAAAACTCCCAAGGCGGAGATTCTCGAACGGGTCAACGAAGCCGCCGCCATCCTGGGTCTGAACGAGTTGCTGCACCGCAAACCCCACGAGCTCTCCGGCGGGCAGCGGCAGCGGGTGGCCATGGGGCGCGCCATCGTGCGCAAACCGTCGGTATTTCTTTTCGATGAACCCCTTTCCAACCTGGACGCCAAGCTGCGAACCCAGATGCGTGTTGAAATCAAACGGCTGCACCAGAAAGTCCAGTCTACGGCCATCTACGTCACCCACGACCAGGTGGAGGCCATGACCCTGGCCGACCGCATCGTGGTCATGAGAAATGGTAACATCGAACAGGTGGGTCAGCCAATCGAACTGTTTCAGAACCCGGCCAACACCTTCGTCGCCGGCTTTATCGGCAGCCCGCCCATGAATCTGGTTCCCGCCCGCATCGTTAAAATCAACGAGTCACTGACGATCCGACTGAATGACGAATTTAGCGTGCCCATCCCCAACAAGGCAGACATGAAAATCCGGGAAGAAACGGATGTGATCATGGGCCTGCGCACCGAGGATTTTACCGTAGACAACGGCGACGGCGACTATCCCGAGGAATGGAAGTTGGACGGCACGATAGAGGTGGTCGAGCCCCTCGGCGGTGAAACCCACATGCACATGAATTTTAAGGGCATCACCTTTATCGTCAAAAGCGAGGGCCGCAGAATCTTTCACGCCGGCCAGCACTTGCGCATGGGCATGAACCTGAATCATCTGCACCTGTTCGATGCCGGCACCACCCAATCCATTTACTGATTGTCTTGATTCACGAATAAAATAAGTGTACCTAATACAGGATTGTTTCTCTGCCTGTTTTTTCCTGAACTGTTTTAATTTATTTTAGTTTCCTTGATCCGGACGCCGGACCGGGACGTCTTATTCACCGAGGAGGACCCATCATGCAAGTGACCATCACCAAAGCCGAGCAGCTGAAAGCCAAGCCGGATGAAAACAAGCTGGGGTTCGGCACGATCTTCACCGATCACATGTTCAACATGGACTACAGCGTGGAAAAAGGATGGTACAATCCCCGCATCGAGCCCTACGCTCCCCTGGTGATGGCACCATCCACCATGGTTCTCCATTATGGTCAGGGGGTCTTCGAAGGCATGAAGGCCTACCGCAACGGTCAAGGGGGTGTTCAACTGTTTCGCCCCCAGGAAAACTTCAGGCGCCTCAATGCGTCCAACCGCAAGCTATGCATCCCCGAAATCGACGAAGCCTTTGCTTTAGAGGCCCTCAAGCAGCTGCTCACCGTCGAAAAGGACTGGATACCCAGCGCTCCGGGAACTTCACTCTACATCCGGCCAACCATCATCGCCACGGACCCTTTCCTGGGCGTTAGGGCCTCTTTTACCTACCGGTTCTTCATTATTCTCAGCCCGGTGGGGGCCTACTACGCCGAAGGGTTCAACCCGGTGAAGATCATGGTCACCAGAGAGCATGTGCGGGCGGTGCGCGGCGGTGTGGGCGACACCAAGACCCTGGGCAACTATGCGGCCAGCCTGCTGGCCGGTGACAAGGCCCACAAGGCCGGCTACACCCAGGTGCTGTGGCTGGACGGCGTTGAGCAAAAGTATGTGGAAGAGGTCGGCGCCATGAACATCTTCTTCGTCATCGACGACGAACTGGCCACGCCCATGCTATCGGGCAGCATCCTGCCCGGCATCACCCGGGACTCGGTGCTCGCCTTGGGCAAATCATGGGGCATGCGGGTCTCCGAAAGAAAAATCAGCATCGACGAAGTGATGGCCGCCCACGCATCGGGCCATCTAAAGGAAATCTTCGGATCCGGCACCGCCGCGGTCATCTCTCCGGTGGGCGAACTGAAATACGAAGACTCGGTGATCACCGTCGGCGACGGCCGGGTCGGCCCCATGGCCCACAAGTTTTTCCAGTCCATCCAGGATATTCAGTACGGCACCATCGAAGGCCCCTCGGGCTGGGTGGAGCCGGTCTAAGGGTAGTGGGTAAATCACAATGCCCAAAAACCAAATGACAAATAAAATACAAGATCCAAATTGAACCCTCCCCGCGGCAAGCCGCGGGGAATCTTCACCGTAAGGATAAAAATCGATTTTCAGTTCGCTCGCTAACCCCGCCGCAAGCGGCGAGGAACGCGCTCGCTATCGCGGTTCAAAAATCCAAACCATATGCTCTTGAAGAGAGAGCATTCCGATCATCAATCTTGGAGAGATCATAATGACAATCAATTGATTTCTGCCCTTATTTGAGATTTGGATATTGTTATTTGGGTTTTATTTGAGATTTGTTATTTGTAGTTTGTTATTTAATATTAGGTGGTTGCATTCTGTTGTTTCCCGGTCATCAGAGTTAGGTATGCACATCATCTCAACCAGGGAGGTTTCATGAAAGTCAGAAAAGCCGTTTTCCCCGTCGCCGGTCTGGGCACCCGTTTTCTGCCGGCCACCAAGGCCATGGCCAAAGAGATGCTTCCCATCGTGGACAAGCCCCTGGTCCAGTATGCCGTGGAAGAGGCCTATGCATCCGGCATCAGGGAGATCATTTTCGTTACCGGTGCCGGTAAAAACGCCATCGAGAACCATTTCGACCATTCCTGTGAACTAGAGCACATGCTCATGGCCCGGGGCAAGGACGCCCAACTGAAAATGATTCACTCCTTGATCCCCGAATCCGGCTCCATTATCTACACCCGCCAGAACCAACCCTTGGGACTGGGCCATGCCATCTGGTGTGCCCGAAACATCGTGGGCAACGAACCCTTTGCGGTTCTGCTGGCGGACGACTTGATCAAAGCGGAAAAACCGGTGCTGAAACAAATGATGGAGAAGTTCGATGAGCTGCAATCCTCAATCGTTTCAGTCGTTGAAGTGGACCCGAAGGAGACCAGCAAGTACGGCATCCTGAATGCGGACCCGTTGATCAACAGCATCACGAAAATTCGCGGTTTGGTGGAAAAGCCGAAACCGGAAGAGGCCCCTTCGAACTTGGCCATCATCGGCCGATACATCCTGACGCCGGAAATTTTCACCATCCTTCAAGGCAAAGAGAAGGGCGCCGGCGGTGAAATCCAGATCACCGATGCCATGGCCCGGCTGCTCAAAACCCAGGATATCTATGGCTACCGCTACCAGGGAACCCGTTTCGATTGCGGCAACAAGGCCGGCTTTCAGATGGCCAACCTGGCCTTTTCTTTGGACCGGCCGGACATGCGGGCACGCCTGCTGCCCTTTATCCGCAATCTAATCGATAAATATTAAAGATGGATATTAAGCCGATACCGGCCTCGGAAAGAAATCTAAACGGCTTCGATTATTTTCTCCTGTGGGCCGGGGTGGCGATTTCCCTGGCCGAAATCTGGGCCGGCGGTTTTCTGGCCCCCATGGGCTTTTGGGCAGGCTTTTGGGCGATTATCCTGGGCCATATGATCGGCAACACCTTCATGGCGTTGGGGGGTGTCATTGGCTCGCAGTACGGGATCATCTCCATGGTCTCGGTCCGACCCGCCTTTGGTGTCCGCGGTTCCAATTTGCCGGCAGTGTTGAACATCATCCAGCTCATCGGCTGGGCATCCATCATGCTGATCATCGGCGGTCGTGCCGGTGCCATGCTGGGAGCCCCCTTCGGAGGGATGCTGGCTTCCAACCAGTTCTGGATCGTCCTGATCGGCATGGGAACCCTGCTGTGGGCCATGGGAACCGGCAAATCGATCTGGAAAATACTGCAAACGACAGCGGTGATCGCCCTCTTGCTGGTGATTATCCTGATGAGCTGGGTCTCCTTTGGTGAGTTCGGCAGCGGGGTGGCGGCAGACAACACCAACCAGATGCCGTTTATGATCGGCCTCGATATAGTGATCGCCATGCCCATATCCTGGATGCCCCTGGTGGCGGACTACGCCCGCTTTGCCAAAAAAACCGGGCCGGCGTTCTGGAACACCTGGGTGGGCTATTTTATCGTGTCTTCCTGGATGTACCTGCTGGGGCTGATGGCCACCCTGGTCACCGGTGAGACGGATCCGGGCGCACTGATCCTTCAGACGATGGGAAAAATCGGATTTGCGGTGCCAGCACTGGTCATGGTGGTATTTTCCACGATTACCTCCGATTTTCCCGATATCTATTCCGCCACCTGCTCCATGATGAATATATCCCAGAAAATCAAGGCCAACACGGTCATGTGGATGGCAGGAATCCTGTCCATCGTGGTGGCTTTGGTGTTTCCCATGGAACAGTATGAGAACTTTCTGCTTTTTATCGGTGCCATGTTTATGCCCCTGTTCGGGGTGGTGCTCACCGACTATTTCCTGCTGCGCAAAGGCAAATTGGAAATCGAGGCCATCGACACCGTCGGCGGGCCGTACTGGTATTACAAAGGCTTCAATATCATCGCAGCGGTGGCCTGGACGGCTGGATTTGTGACCTTCGAAATTATCGCACTGATGAAATACCCTGTCGGCGGGTCAATTCCCTCCATGTTGGTGGCCGGACTGATCTATTTTTTCATGACCCGGGGCAAAGCCAAAGGCAGATCAATACCTTCATTTTGATTCACTCAACCTTACTCTCACCTCCTGAGGCCCCGACACGATGACATGCATGCCCATCGTGTCGGGGCTTCCTCATTTTTGGCACAAATGTTGTAAAATGCGGGGAAGGCATCAAGTCCATCCCCTCCCTGATGATCTTTCAGGGGGGCAAAGCCATTAATTCCATAACGGGAATGGTATCCCAGGGTGTTCTCGAAGATGCGATAAAAAAGGCCCTTGCGGGTGACGCGATGCCAGCCCCGTTCATCGTAAATTAGCGCCTAAGAAAGGAGCATGTATAATGAAAGCGATTGTTGTTTATTCCAGTCAAACTGGAAATACGAAAAAGCTCGCCGAGACCGTTTGCGAGGCGTTGCCGGCAGGTACACAGATGTGAATGGCTGATGATGCGCCGAACCCAACCGACTATGATCTGGTCGCCCTTGGTTTCTGGCTTCAAGCCGGAAAACCGGATCCCAAATCCGCAAGCTACCTGGCGCGATTGAAGGGGCACCCAAACGTGTTCCTCTTTGCCACCCACGGTGTCCGCCCGGGCTCTGATCACGCCCCCAATGCAATGGCCCACGCCCAGGCCTTGGCTGAAGGAAGAGGCCACCGTCGCCGGACCGTTTAGCTGCTATGGCGAGGTTAATCCAAAAGTACTGGAAAAGGTCAAAGCCAAACCCCAGCCACCAGTGTGGCTGAATGACACCGCCGACGCGGTAGGACATCCGAAATCATCTGACCTGGACAACCTGCTCACGGCGCTGAAGGCTGTGCTGAAATAAAATCGGGTGACCCATCATGGAATTCGATCCCAATCAGGATGCGTTACCTAACGCTACACAACGTTACCAAAGAAGGTGTCACTATGAAATCACCGGGCTTTGCAGACATTGCGATCGTTTCTTGCGGCACCTTGTCCCTGGAACTGAACCATCTCAGAGCCGAAGGGTTTCTGGATACGGAACATTTGTTTTTCACGACACCGGGACTGCACGAAGACATCCATGAACTGGATCGTCAACTGCTCGATCGGATTGCCAAGGCCAGGGAAAAAGCGGGCAAGGTCCTGGTGGTCTACGGTGGCAAATTCTGCTACGTCAATGCCGACGAACCGACCCGCACCATGCAGCAGATCATCACCGAGCAGGGAGCCGGTATGGCTCGGATTGAACCCTCCCCGCGGCAAGCGGCGGGGAATGCGCTCGCTATCGCGGTTCAAGACACCCACTGCATGGACATGCTCGCCAGTGAAGCCGAACGGGAAAGGATTGCCGTCGAAGTAGCCGATGGAGAAAAGGTCTGGTGGATGACCCCCGGCTGGATCAAGTTTCGCCACAAGGTTTTCAAGGGGTGGGACAAGGGGCTGGCCAACGAAAACCTGCCCAGGCATTCCGGCGGCGCCGTTGTTTTGGATGGAACTGGTTATCTGGACACGTATATGGCCGAACACCCGGAAGACTTTTGGGAATATTCCGACTGGATGGGCATTCCCATCATCCCCTATCCAGTCAGCCTTGACCGCTTTAAAATGCTGCTTACCGAGCAAGCCGAAAAGCTGTACGGCAACGGCGTGTAAGGGTAGCCCAACTGCCGATGCTCTCGTACAGCCTTAAAGATTCCCTTATGATCAAGGCGTTCAATCTTGTCTTTGGGCTTTGTGGGGGGGGGGGGGGAACGCTTCTATCCTTGGGACTATGACGGCATGCGATCATTCCTTACCCGGTGAAGCTGGGCCGTTTCAAATCAATGCTTGCCGGTGCTTAAGGGCCCCGGAAATAAATAATTCCACATCTTTCTTGCCTGTGGGCCCGCCACCTACGTTCCATCTGCCGGCAAATATCTCGATATGCGCCGGCGGATGCGCCTTGGTGACAGACCCACATTCGGCGCCATATTGTGGAATTAGCTATTCCCGCGACCCTAACCCCATCCCGCATTCAGGGAAAATTTTCATCACCCATAGTCAATATCCCCGGGCACACTCGGGGATATTTATTTTAATCAAACGACTAAAAACTTTCTTGACAGACTGATTAGCTATAATTATATTTTGGTCAAATGACCATTATGTGGAGATAACAACGTGCCGAGACCCAAAAAACCAAGATTCGTATCCGGTTACCCGACCATCGCCGCCTTCGTACCCCAGGGTATGCCGATCACCGGGGAAGTCATGCTGACTGTCGAAGAGCTGGAAGCGATACGATTGAGCGATTTCGAGCGGCTGGACCAGGAATCGGCTGCCAACCTGATGCAGGTGTCTCGCCAAACCTACGGCAGAATTCTTTACACTGCCCGCGGTATCATCGGTGAAGCGCTGGTTACCGGTAAAGCCCTGAAAATTGCCGGCGGCGCCTATACCATGCGCGGCGGTGGCCGAAGGCGCCGCGGCCGTCGGGGCCGCATGGGTGGGCAGGAATAGCATGAACATGCCGGCGAAAAATAAAAATGGGGTCTTCTTTTTGAGAATTTAGAAGTTTGAAAAACTGTGAACGGTGAACCGATAACCGTGAACAGATACCCTAAACAGGAGGGAGGTGAAAAATATGCCCAAAGGAGATGGAAAAGGCCCGGACGGAAAGGGTCGACAATCAGGCAGAGGACAGGGTCCCTGCGGCCAAAACGGCCAGCCGGTCCAACCGCAAGGTCAGGAAGAAAAACACAGCGGTCGCGGTGCCGGCCAGGGTAAAGGTCGAGGTGGCGGTCGCGGACAGGGCGGTGGTTCGGGACGCGGTCGTGGAGGCGGTCAAAACCGTTGAACAAAACCCAAACAAGGAGGACAGTATCATGCCAGGATTAGACAGAAGCGGCCCTATGGGGGCCGGTTCCATGACCGGCGGTCGCAGGGGAATCTGCGGGCGTGCAGGTGCCGCAATTAACCAGCCTGCTTACGGCAGCGGTTATGGCTATGGCAGAGGAATGGGATTCAGACGCGGTTTCGGAAGGGGCCGTGGTTACGGCCTTGGGCCGGCCCAAGGCCGAGTTTCTTCTCAGCAGGCCTATGGCACCGGGTACCCGGCAAGCAAAACCGATGAAATGGAGATGCTCCGGGCCGATGCCGACGCCATGCGAAAATCCCTGGAAGCCGTCCAGCGTAGAATCGCCGAACTGGAAAAGGAAGGGTCCCAATAGCAACGCATCCGGGGTGCCGGCCTGACGGGATTTCACATCCAATACCTCGCCAACCCGGTACCCCACTGTCGTCACCCCGAAAGGAGCAATCAATGGCTATTGAAGTGTTGATCAGACGACGATTTATCAAGGAAAAAGAAGCGGTTTTGGCGCCCCTGATCGTCCGGCTGCGCTCCCTTGCATTGGCCCAGCCAGGCTATATTTCCGGTGAAACGTTAAAAGGAAACGTGCCCTTAACGGAGATTCCCCTGTAACGATGATGTTCAAGGACGGACGCATCCTTTTCGATCCTGAATTGGCATTCTTTGTGCTGCCATTTTTTATATGAAAGGAAAATCGTGAATGGCGCCCTTAGGTAAAAACAGAAACCATTGTGAGAATCATACGCTTCCTAACGCCGCTCCAAAAGAACTGGTTCGAAAACGACCGGTTAAAACCGGGCTGCTGAAGCGGTTTTTTGCATGGATCGCCCGAGGGACGAATCAATCCGCTATCGGCAGCACCGCCTGTCCCTCCTGACGGGTCAAGCATTAGGGGCTTGCCAGGTCGGCAGGATTTAAAATCATGCACTTCCTATTTCGTGGGAAAAGGTTCAACGGACTGCGCAAGGTAACGCCGAAATGACAGCTCACCCATCTCAAGAAGACCTCCGACAAATGACTTCCCGGTGGTTGCCTCCGTCCCATGGTGCCCACCATTTTCAAATCCATACAGACACCACGGATTTCTTCCGGGTGGAATATGGAGATGTGGTTGTTCTGAACGGTCACCCCTATCTCATTCGCCATAACGCCAAAGAAGGACGGTTCGGAATAGATGACGATGTCAAATTTTGGGTGAAACGCGCCATTGATTTGAAAACCGGAGACCAAAAAATCCTCAAACTGGTCTTTTACGAAAAATTCACCAGCACGATCGGCGGCATCGCCTTCGAGTGTTTTCGCAGCCCCAGAAAAGAGGCTCGCATTCTGGATTTGGTCGCCGGCCATAAAAACTTCATGCATGGCCATGCGATAAAGGATCGAGCGGAAAACATCATTCGCGTGCTCGATTTTATCCAGGGTCAAACGCTTTATGATTATGTTGAGGGGCTTGGTCTGAACCATCAGAACTATTTTTACGAACGTTTGCCTGCCATTTTAACCAACTTTATTGAATGCATCGGGGCGATCCGTTTTCTTCACGAACATGGCGAAAAACACGGAGATATCCGGCGCGATCATATTCTGATAGACCGCCATACCGGGCGGTACCGATGGATCGATTTTGACTTTAATTACCGGCACCGGGAAAATGTATACGGCTACGATCTTTTTGGCTTGGGCAACGTGTTGGTGTTTTTGGTGGGTATGGGGGATGTGTTGCTGCCGGCGCTGAAGCAACAGGGCAACCCTGCTCTATATACGCTTGCAGATGAAGATTTAAATATCGTGTTTAACCATCGCGTGGCCAATCTTAAAAAGATTTACCCTTACATTCCCGAATCCCTCAACCGGATTCTGATGCACTTTTCCAAGGGTGCCAATTGGTTTTATGAGAATACGGTGCAGTTGTTGGATGATTTGGAGGCATATCAAACCTCAACCACCACGGTTGCAAAAACCGGAGGATTCAAAAAATGATCAAGCGTGAGGCGGTTTTTAACAAAAAGATCCTGATTGCCGTGGACGAATCGGAAAATGCCCGCCGGGCGGTATCCTATGTGAGTCAACTGCTTGAAGGAATAAAAGGTTTTGAGATTTTAATCCTGCATGTCATTCCTCAACCTGAAGAAGATTACTTTCCCTCCTCTGCTGAAAAAGACAAATGGCTCGGTGAGCACCAGTTGAAGGTTGATGCCATGCTCAAGAACTATCGGGAATTTCTGATCGGTGAGGGTTTTGAGCCGGCCGATGTATCGGTTCGTTCCACGCTGCGCTACTGTCCTTCCCTGGCGGAGTGTATTCTGGCAGAACGCAACCAAACGAAGTGCAGCACCATTGTGGTTGGCAGACAGGGGCTTTCACGAAGCGAAGAGTTCTTATTCGGCAGCGTCTCCAGCAAGATCGTCAACCATGCGCGCGACTGCACGGTATGGGTGGTCGAATAATGTAAAAAGGAAGGTCCTCACAGCGTTTGTCGCGGGCGTGGCGAAAACCCAAGGCTATCCTTCTGGTTGAAGAGGGATATCCCACTTTTTCATATACTTCCATATGGCTGTCCGGCTCAGGCCGACGCGCCGCCCCACCTCCGCTTTGTTCCAGTCGCACTCCTCCAGAAGCGCTATCAACGCCGCTTGGGTTAGTTTCTTGCGCGGCTGAATCTTTCCGTGTGGGACCTCGTAGCAGATTCCCGCAGGGTCCGGTTGCCGAATTTCAACGGGAAGATCAACGGTTTCAATCTCTTTTCGATTGCATAACACGAACGCATGTTCGATGGCATTCTCCAGTTCACGGACGTTTCCAGGCCATGGATGATCCATGAATACACGCATGGCCGCCGTTGAAAGGCCCGTGATCGGCTTGCCCGTTTTTTTATTCATGCGTTTAATGAAATGGTCGGCGAGAATCGGAATGTCCTCCCTGCGCTCGCGCAACGGTGGCAGGTGGATGGGGAATACTTTCAACCGGTAGTACAAATCCTCCCTGAAGAGCCCTTCCCGCACCCGGGCATATAAATCCTTGTGCGTGGCCGTAATAATCCGGATGTCGATCTTATGTCTCCGCGAATCCCCAACGCGCTCGACCTCTCTCCCCTGCAGCACCCGCAGGAGCTTCACCTGAATATAGGGGCTCAGCTCTCCGATTTCGTCCAAAAAGATCGTGCCGCCGGAGGCTTCTTCAAAGCGTCCCATACGATCCCGATTGGCGCCGGTAAAAGAGCCCTTGACGTGGCCGAACAGTTCGCTTTCCAGCAGGTTTTCGGACAGGGCGCTGCAGTTAACCGCCACCAAGGGGCCTTCCCGGCGGTCGCTGTTGAAATGGATCGCACCGGCAACCAGTTCCTTGCCGGTACCGCTATCCCCTTGAATCAGAATGGTCGCCTCGCTGGCGGCGGCCGCACGGATCGCCTCGAAGACCTTTTGCATGGCCCGGCTTTTGCCGATGATGTTGTCCATGCGGTGGATCTCTCCCAGTCGGAAAACGGCCTCTTCAGCCTTTTTGCGCGCCCGCATCAGTTCGGTCATGTCGGTGACCGTCTCGACGATGCCGAGGACCTCGCCGTCGTCGTTTTTTACCACGCTGGCATTTTTGATCACCGAGACATCATGGCCATCCTTATGCCGCACATGGCACTCCTTGGCTTCCGACTGCCCTTTTTCCACGATCCGGCATTTTTCAATGCTGGCCGGGCAGCTTTTGCCAAAACAGCGGCTGCACTCGAGCAATTGGCAGGTTTTTCCTAAGGCCTCCTTGGCGGTATATCCGCTGATCCGCTCCATGGAGGGGTTCCAGGAAGAAATTCGTCCAGCGGCATCCATGGTGAACACCCCGTCGGCCATGGAGTCGATAATCCGGTTGACGAATCGTACATTCCAGATCTCATGGATCTTGTCGGTCATTGGAATCTCTCTTTCAAAACTGGGCTTACGTTACGAAACGTTACCATTCGTTACTTTTTGCAGCAAATTTCGTGTTTGGTCAATAAAAAAGCCTTTAGCAAAGATAATCCAATATCTATAGTTGGCATGATTCATTTGATGCTTCATGTGAAGGGCATCCCCCCACGACTTTGATAGGAACGCAACATAATGAGCCCGCCTTTAGGGAAGGAAAAACGTTTTTAAGTAAAACGGCACTATAAATGCAGATGTAATAACTAACCGAAACCAAAACAGAGGAGGTGCCGCATGTTTGCATTGATCTATGACACCCGCGAATTGGACAAACCTCAAAAAAGAGTGCTTTCCGTGCACAAAACCCGGCAAACCGCTGAACGTGTATTGGAGATGAGAATGGCCCGGTTAGGTAAAAAAGTGGAGGAATGTGACACCCGCATTGTCTGGGTTAAACGAAAGGTACAGCGTGAGGATGTGGTGATCGATAAAGACTTTTCAACCTGGAAACCGGGCGAAAAAGTTCCCTATGGGGAGACGCATTCGGACACGGATTGACATCGCTTGATGATCATCACTCAATTGCGGGTCGATGGGCATGTAGAAAATCTGGCGATTGTTGTTCAAATGGCCCGACAGGTATTGAATGTGGAGGCGGCGTTCGGTCTTTTTTTACTCACCGGCAACCAATGCCTGATCATCGGTCGCAGCATCTCCGACGCCATCAACATCGGAACGATCATGCGTTGCATGGGCGGCGGCGGTCACCCTGGAGCGGGATCTGCCATGATAAGGGCAATCAACCCCGGAGTCCTGGCCGCCTGGATTCGCATTCTGATCAGCGGAAAGCGTGCCGGCTCAGGACAGATTAGGGATATAATGACCGTCTCCGTCTTCACGTTGACGCCGGAAACGACCATGGCATCGGCTTTTCGCACCCTTCGGAACCGGGGGATTCACGGCGCGCCGATCATGAATAAAGAACAACTGCTGGGTATGAGTTCAGTGCGCGATATGATGCGTTTGAAAAGAGGCAACCCGCAGCATCTTACTGTAAAGGCATTCATGAGCCGCCCTGTCCACACGATCTCGCCGTGGAAAAATTCGGCGGAAGCGGCGCAACTGATGGTAAAACACGACATCGGGCGATTGCCGGTGGTTGAAGACGGGCAACTTGTCGGTATCACAATACGATCCGATGCAATGGGCTACTTTTACGGCCTTTGTCCCCTTGATGGCCATCTTGACCCGGCCTGCATTAGGAATTAAAACTGAGGCTGTGAATGGGCTGAACCTGCGGTTCAAGTTAAAACGACAATAAAATGGAGAAACATAAATGGAGATGGTGATCAATTTTCCGGGCGGTAAACGGGTGAACTCCACCTACAAGGGGTTCACCGTAAAAACGGATCAACCAAAAAGCGAAGGAGGCAATGACTCCGCACCCGAACCCTATGACCTGTTTCTTGCATCCATCGGCACGTGCGCCGGGGTTTATATCGTTTATTTCTGTGAAAGCCGCGACATTCCCACCGACGATATAACCATGACCCTGCGTTTTGAGCGAAACGAAAAATCGCACCTGATGGAAAAGATAGCCATAGAAATCAACTTGCCGCCCGTATTCCCTGACAAATACCGCAAGGCCGTGATTCGGGCGGCGGAGATGTGCACCGTCAAACGAAACCTAATCCAGCCGCCGGAAATTCTGGTGACAGCCAATGGTGAACCATGAAATTCGTGATCATCGGAGGAGATGCCGCCGGCATGAGTGCTGCCAGCCGGGCCAAAAGAATCATTCCCGAGATGGAAGTCATCGTATTGGAGAAAACCGAAGATGTCTCTTACAGCGCCTGCGGCATGCCTTACAACATCGCTGACGCGGACCGGCCGATTGACGACCTCGTGGTCAGAACCGCCGACGCTTTTCGAAAAAAGCAGGGAATCGATCTGTTAACCGGTTACCGTGTCGAATCCATCGACAAAAAAAATCGGATCGTCTCCGGAACGATCAAGCACAATGGGGACCCGTTCCGATTCTTTTATGATCGGCTGTTAATTGCCACAGGCGGGCGGCCAAAAATCCCAGAACTGCCCGGATTCAATCTGCCCGGTGTGTTGGCCTTGAAAAGCCTGGAAGATGGAAGGCGCATAAAAGACCGCATCAAGACGAATCACGTTAAAAACGCGGTGATCATCGGCATGGGATATATCGGCCTGGAAATGGCCGAAGCGCTTCGAGAGAGAGGCATCGCCGTCGAGATGGTCAAACCCGGTCCAGACCTGTTGCCATGGATGCACCGTGAACTGGCTGAGGTGGTTAAACATGAGCTGAACGCGAATCAGGTCAAACTGCACCTGGGCTGTAAGATTGGTAGGATCGAAAAGCCCGTCGGCCATCTTCGCGTTGTCTGCGAGGGCCCCAGCCTGATGGCGGATGTGGTGCTGGTGGCCACCGGCATCGATCCGAACAGCGAACTGGCTTCAGATGCCGGAATCGAAACAGGCGCCGGTAACGCCATCGCCGTTGACCGGAAACTGCAAACCTCGGACGAGGCAGTTTATGCGGCGGGTGATTGTGCGGACGCCTATCACGTGGTCACCGGCCAGAAGACCTGGATTCCGCTGGCGCTGCGTGCCAACCGGGCCGGATGGGCTGTGGCGGACAATGTCTGCGGCAAAGCGACATCGCTCGAGGGCGTTGCCGGCACGGCCGTATTCAAGGTATTCAACCTGGAAGTGGCCCGAACCGGACTGTCACTTGAAGAATCAAACCGGTACGGATTCGAGCCGGTGGACGTCACGATTCAGACACGATCCCGTGCCCACGCCCACCCCGGGGCAGCAACGATTTGGGTGAATCTGATTGGTGACAAAAAAAGCGGGCGACTGCTGGGCGCCCAAATGGTCGGCCGCGAAGGGGTCGCCCACCGCATCAACGCCGCCGCCGTTGCCCTGCACGCCAAAATGACAGTGGCCTCCTTTTCACAAACCGATCTTTCCTACGCGCCCCCTTTTGGTCCCGTGTGGGATCCGCTGCTCACCGCCGCCAACCAGTTGTTGAAGAAAATGTAGCCGCGTTTTCCCGTGGCCCCTTGGCCATTGGACCGCCCCCCATTTTTTGAAACCAGGCGACCAACGGGTGTGCACCGACAACATCGTTAGACAAAACCACCGTTACCATTGCGTTACCTTCGATCGGTTTAGGGAAAAGTAACGCTAAAAATTGCCTCGATTTTCGGCCCTGCCCTCACTTATCGCCCTTCATTGTTTTTAACCAACCGTTTTTCTGCATAATTTATAAAACCCAAACCGTCGTATCACCGTGGCATGAATATTGATGATACCCCGGTATGCGTTACGACATCGATCACACAAGGATTCTATTTAAAAAGGAGTTTAGTATGTGGCACGTGTTATCATTTCTGCAGAAAAATCTGGTCTGGTCGATCCCGTTGTCCATGGCCGTCGGTTTATTTTATGGCTATTTTTTCGACGCCAGCCCGCTCAAGCAACTCATCATCCCGGTAACCTTTATTATGGTTTACCCCATGATGGTGACCCTGAACGTAAAAACCATCTTTAAAGGCCAGGACTATAAACTTCAACTCACCACGCAGGTCATCAACTTTGTCCTGGTGCCGTTGCTGGCCTTTTATATCGGCCGCCTGTTTTTCTCCGGCGGTCCGGAAAAATATGGTCTGTGGGCCGTCGGGTTGTTTCTCATCGGCGTGCTGCCCACGTCGGGCATGACCATTTCGTGGACCGGATTCGCCAAGGGCAACAAGGAGGCCGCCATCAAAATGGTCGTTTTCGGGCTGGTGCTCGGGGCTCTGGCGGCGCCAGTCTATACCAAGGTTTTCATGGGCGCCACCATCGATGTGGACGTGCTGCACATGTTCAAGCAGATTGCCCTGTTTGTCTTTGTACCGCTGTTCGCTGGCCTGCTAACCCAGACCCTGGCCATAAAAAAAGTCGGCCACCAGACCTGGAACGATCGCATCAAACCCAAGTTTCCGCCATTCTCTGCCCTGGGTGTCATCCTGATCGCCTTCGTGGCCATGTCGCTGAAAGCTAAAAACATCATCGCCAATCCATCAGATATTCTCACCATCCTGGTTCCCCTGGCGGTGTTTTATCTGGTTACCTACGGGTTGCTCTCCGTTGCCGGGCGGCTGTTCTTCAAGCGCGAGGATGCCATCGCCATGGTTTTCGGGGTGGTCATGCGTGATCTGTCCATTGCCCTTGCCATCGCCATGACCGCCTTCGGCAAACAGGGCCTGACCATCGCCCTGCTGGTCGCCCTGGCCTATGTGATCCAGATCCAGACTGCCGCCTGGTATGTCCGTTTAGTCGGCAAAATCTTCGGCGATGCCCATAAACAGACCACGCCGCAAGTCGATCGGCTGGACCCTGAAAAGCTTGCCACGGTCACTGAACTTCCCTCCCGACTGACGAGAGCGAACGAGCCAATGGTTCCGCCGATTCAGAAAATCCTTTATGCAACCGATCTTTCCGATACGGCCCGCCATGCCGTCCGCTACGCCTGTAGCATCGGAAACCGTTTTGGTGCCTCGGTAACCTTATTGCACGTGATCCCGGACGTTCTCGAGGCCCTCTCCAGGGAAGCCGGCATCGACTTGGCCGACCATATGGGTAAAAAAGCCTGGGCCGACTTTCATATCAATGGCATCGAAAAAGCCAAAGATACCATGTATCAACGCATTCGGGAGACATCTCGCAATGTATCCAAAGAAATTCCCTCCTGCCCGCTGACTGAGGATAATGTGCTTGTTAAAATCGGCCATCCGGTCAAGCAGAGTGTAGCGACCGCGCAGGAAGGCAACTTCGATCTTATCATCATGGGAACCCACGGCCACGGAAAAATGGAGGAACGCATCATCGGCAGCACGGCCAGCGATGTCATTCGCCTGAGTTATGTACCGGTGACGGTGATTCGCCTTCCCGAGAAAACACCGATGGCAACCCATCGACAATCGCATAAAAAGGAAATGGTTGAAAAACCGATCAGACCAGCCGGCAAAAACAATCAACGATTCATTTAATCGTTACCTAACGTTAACCCAATGCATATCTGCCGGGAAGTAACGGTGCCGATTTCGTTTCACTACCCATGTGGGACTCTCAAAGGATTTGCCCATTCAGCAAACAACTAAATAACCAATTGTATTTTTTAACTTTTATTGCTCCTCTCTATTTTTATTATTACTTCGTCTTTGTGGCACAAATGTTGATTATAACAAATAGTAGTTGTTGTGTTCTTATAAAATTAAGTCGTTGGTTTTAATACTGATGCAGCTTCCCTCTCAATCTCATGCCCTGCGCAGCTGTGTCAGGAGGTGCCCCATGAATCGTTTAAGAAAAGTAGCCCTGTTGCCGGTCAAGAAACTATCCTATCACATGAGGTTAATACGGCTGTATTACTGGTGTGAAGAGGGATTATATCCGCTGCGGGCAGTGGTTATCATGCCGAGATTTTATTACCGATGGCTTTACCGGTTATACCTCTGGATGGTTGAGCTCAGGAACTTCCGACGGCTGGCGGATATGGCAATTCACACCATCCCCTACCATATCCGATTTGAAATGGCGAAATGATCCCACTGAAAAAAGAGAAGATTGAAAAGATGTTTGTTGGCTTACGCTAAGGGA
>CAVPJR010000009.1:0-305314 GCA_963705435.1 uncultured delta proteobacterium
GGATGCACGTTCCAAAATTCTTAAGTGGGCTCGTCCGGCAGTATGGCCGATCTGCCAGAAATGTCAATCGGCAATGGCCGGCTGTCGGCGGCCACCCCATCCCCATGGTTCGACCGCTTTGACTTGGGTCAATGCATGCGGGCTAAGGTTTGAGTAAATAGAATACCTAATCCGAATAAACCGGTGCTGTTGAAAGGTGCAGGCCGTAAACAACAAATCGCAAGCTTCAAATTCCTAATAAATTCAAAATTCACTAAAGTAACTGGTGCGATGCTTGACACCCACAACCAACCAAACCTTGGCTAAATTGGTGAACCCATGTATGACGGATGCGGCGGATGTTTCGACAACGGCAAGCAGGAGACACCATGAAATCATTGACCCAGATGGAAAACCGGCTGAAGGAACTGGAAGCGGCCATCAAGGAGACCGAGGCACGACTTCCCGCCCACTCGGTCAAACCGCCGGCGATGCTTGACCTGTTGGCCTTAGAGGATGAATACGAAACCCTGAGGCAACAGATCCGGGCACACCGCGCCGGAGATACCGATCCTCCCCACAACGGATGCCCTGCCTCAACGGAATCGAATGATGCCTGAACCCAACCGGTTCTATTTAGAAGCGCGAAAACGAGATCGTTCTCAGCTGCTTGTCTGAGCGAAGCAGAGATCCCACTCATCGGGTTTGCAGGAAGGGTTCAATCCGGCCTTGACGGAGTGTGAAAATTTGCTTTTTTTATTTTTTTGTAGACAAAATGACACATGCGTTCGTCTCCACCTGCAAAACCCATTTTCCAAAGGAGGCGACACATGAAGAAAGCATTGGCAGTTACCGGCATATTGGCAGTTGTGGCGCTGATTGGCGCGCAATCGGCATGGGCCGGCCGGGTGGACCCATCGACAGGTCAGGCAGGACAAACGCATCGTTCATGGCGTCAAGAGCGGGGAACTCACGCGCGGCGAAACCCGTCACCTGGTCAGGCAGCAGCACCGGATCCAGCACACCAAACGGCGGGCCTGGTCCGACGGCACCCTTACCCGCAAGGAAAAAGCCGGCTTGGAACTGCGGCAGGATAAGGCCAGTGCGCACATTTACCGCCTGAAACACAACAACCGGGATGGGGATTGATCCGACGGTTGACGGGACCGCACGCATGCGGGCAGTCAAGCGTTCATTGCTCGTTCCCCAGGCATGCATACCCGGACAGCGAGAGGGTCGCGGATGGACATGGATCCATTGAACCGGTAATATCGAGACACCATGCCATCTTCGACGAATTCACCTGTGAAGACGGGTCCACCCGACACGCGTGAGAGGCAAACGCGAGAGCTGGTGCTGTCGGCAGCGTCCGGCAGCACCCTTGCCTTTCATCGATTGGCTGATCTTCACCAGCCTGCCGTTTTCCGGATGATCTACCATCGTGTTCAATCGCGCATGGATGCCGAAGACCTCGCTCAGGATGTTTTCTTGAAGGCTTACCGCCATCTGCACAAGCTTAAAACGCCGGATCGCTTTCGCAGCTGGATTTTCAGCATCGCCTTGAATCGAATTCGCGATTATTATCGACAGCAACGATTGAAACGGTTTTTTGGTTTGGGCGACACGGATGTCTCGGAATCGGATCTGGACCGTGTCGACCCCACTGCCCCCAACGGATTTTCTGAATTGGGGCGACGGGAATTTTGGGATCTGGTGGCAGTCATACTAAAAAAAATGTCCGGCACTGAGCGGGAAGTTTTCAGGCTTCGATTTATTGACCAGCAGGGCCTTGCTGAAATTGCTCATATTTTGAATAAAGGAGAGAGCACCGTGAAGACGCACCTGTATCGGGCGATTGCCAAATTCAAAGCGCATCCGGCATCGTCCCGCCTGAAGGACGTGCTGCCATGAAACAACCAGGGGATTATCATTTCACGGACGAGGAGTTGATCGTGGCCATGGTTGATGCCACCGATCTTTCGGATAGCCGGCGATCCCATCTCGATGATTGCCGACACTGCCGGCAGGCTTTAGCCGCTGCGCAGGCTCCGCTTGACCGGATCGGCGCACTGGCAGAGCGCCATACACCGGCCCCATCGCATCCTGTGCGCGTTGATGCACATTCATTGCGACCGGCGAAGCGGATTCGCCGACGGGCCGCAGCGGCAATGGCAATAGCTGCCATGGGTCTGCTGGTAGTCGTCTGGACCACAACAGTCAGCCATGATCCGTCGAGATTTGCCGGTGGATCCAAGTCAGGGGGGGACACCGACGACGTGGTGTTCATGGCGGAGGTGGGGCAGCTGATTGACGATCCCCTTCCCGACCGGTATCGTCGGCTGATTGGCATCGATACCACCGACAGTGAGGAAGACTTCATGGATTTTATTGTACCGACGCTGACCGCTCCTGCACCCACAACCAGCCGGCAACCAGAAAAAGGAGTAGGCCCATGTTGAGCAAATCGAGGATCCTGTTGGTACTCTTGACAAGCGTCTTGGCCGTCGGATCGGCGGCTGCCCAGGAAAATATGCCGGGCGGCAAGTGGTGGAAGATGCCTGCCGTGGTCCAGCGGCTCAACCTGAACGACCAGGAAATCAATGAACTCGATGAGAGCTATCGGCAAAGCCGGCGTCAGATGATCCGTTTAAAGGCAGACATGGAAACCGAGCAGCTGGAACTGCAGAGCATCATCGAAGACCGGGACATGAATGAGGCGGCGGCGCTGACGCAATATGCCAAGCTTGACCAGGCCCGTTCAGAACTCGGCCTGGAGCGCTTTCGCTTTTTTCTCAAGGTCCGCACGATTGTTGGCCATGAGCGTTTCAACACCTTGATGCGATGGCGGGAAATGCGCCAAGACCAAATCAGGCGCAACCCTGATCCAGAACCGGCGACCGGCGAATAGAACAAGGGGCACCGACACATCCTTTGCAACCGTGTGGCGAATGTCTATGCAGTCGGCAACTGCAACGAAGCGCAGAGTGATCACACCGTGCCCCTGTCGCCGCCTTATCGTCGCCGCCTTTCCACCCCGTCCTGCCTTGTCACCCCTGTACGTTCATTCGATGTCCACGGAGATCTGCCTGGGCGTTTCCTCCACGGGTTTGGGGATCTCCACCGTCAGCACGCCGTTTTTGAATTTGGCCTTGATCTGCTCCGGCAAGACCATCGCATGAAGGGTGAAGGAGCGGTGAAAGTTTCCGCAGATGCGTTCCCGGCGATAATAGTTGGTCGCGCAATGTTCAGGGTCGCCGGATCGCTCGCCGCTGATGGTCATCATGTTGTCCTTGACTTCCACCACCACATCTTGCTTGTTTACGCCGGGCAGATCGGCGGCGATAACGACCCCCTGGTCGGTTTCATAGATATCCACACTGGGCGTCCAGGCACACAGGGGAACCTCTTCGTTGTCATGCGCCTGGTGGGGGGGAACGAGTCATCGAAGAGCTTGTTGATGCGGTCCTGCAAGGTAGCGATGTTTCCCAGCGGATCCCACTTGATGATAGCCATGGCGTGTCCTCCTTAAGCGTTGTACCAAGCTTATCCATCTCCGTGCCGTTGTCAACCCCGGCGGCGGCTTTTACAGGCCGGTCTCCCTGCCGGTGTACCGGGCCTTGGCCCGAGGTCTATGAATTGCCCTGAAACAGACAATAGGCTTGCAAAAGCGATCAATTTCTGGTGAAGTTGCCGCACCTTTTAATCGATTGGGAGATCAACCATGAACGACGATTTTGCAGACGAGCCACCTGAAGAAGAAGAGAGCTTCGCCGACCTGTTCGAATCTTACAGCGCCGGCATGAGTGATAATATCCGGGTAGGCGACAGGATCCGGGGACGAATCATCTCCATCGGCACCAACAGCGTTTTCGTGGATACGGGCACCAAAGCGGACGGGGTGGTGGAAAAGTCCGAACTGCTGGATGAGGATGGCCAGCTGTCGCTATCGGTAGGAGACGAACTGGATCTCTACGTCGTCGCCGCCGATGAAAGTGAAATCCGCTTGTCCAAAGCCATCTCCGGCATCGGTGGCGCGACCATGCTCAGGGAGGCCTGGGAGCAGCGTATTCCGGTGGAGGGCAAAGTCGTGGCCGTCATCAAGGGTGGATTTCAGGTGGAGGTTATCAAGCAGCGCGCCTTTTGTCCCATCAGCCAGATGGACCTGACCTATGTGGAAGACCCGGAAGTCTACGTGGGACAGACATTTCCCTTTATGATCAAACGATTCGAGGAACGGGGGCGCAACATTGTCATCTCGCGGCGTGACATTCTTCAAAAGGAGATGGAAGCCAGCCGCGAGGCGTTCATGGCGCAGTTGGACGAAGAGGCGGTCTTCGAGGGAACGGTGGTCCGCATCATGCCCTTCGGTGCCTTTGTGGCCCTGGCACCCGGGGTGGAGGGGCTGGTGCATATCAGTGAACTGAGCTGGTCGCGCTTGGACACCCCCGAACAGGCCGTCAAGGTAGGAGACCGACTCCAGGTGAAACTCCTGGGTATCAAAGAGGGCGACAAGCCGGGAACCCAAAAGATCTCTCTTTCGGTAAAGCAGGCCATGGGTGATCCCTGGACCGATGCCCCGAACCGCGTCCGCGTGGGAGACAAATTAATGGGCAAGGTGACCCGATGTGCCAACTTCGGTGCGTTCATCGAGCTTTTTCCGGGCATCGAGGGGCTGGTTCACATCAGCGAAATGAGCTATACGCGCCGGGTGATGCGCCCGGAAGAAGTGGTCGCCCCCGGAGACGAAATCATGGTCATGGTCAAGGAATTCGACCTTGACCGCAAACGCATCTCCCTGAGCATCAAGGATGCCGAGGGCGATCCGTGGACCGACATCGAAGAAAAATTCAAGCCTGGCAGAACGGTTCAGGGGCGAGTGGAAAAAAAGGAGAGCTTCGGTATCTTTGTCAACCTGGCACCCGGCATCACCGGCCTGCTCCCCAAATCCAAAATCGCCGCCTCGGAAATAGCGGCCCGGATTGATGCCCTCAAGCCCGGAGCCGCCATCACCGTTTCCATCGATGGCGTCAACGCCAGGGAACGGAAAATCTCCCTGGGCACCGGAGATGCAGCCGACGATCAGGGATGGCAGGAATTTGCCGGAGGGGCGGCTGATACCGATACCATGGGTTCCCTGGGAGACCAGCTGAAAAAAGCCCTGTCCCAACAGAAAAAGGGAGGTTGATCATGGCACAGAGCGATCTTTATGACCTGATAATCATCGGCGGCGGCCCGGGCGGACTGTCCGCCGCCATATATGCCATGCGCGCCGCGATGAAGACCGTACTGGTGGAAAAGGGTATCACCGGTGGCCAGGTGACCATGAGTGACGAAGTGGAGAATTACCCGGGCTTCACCCACATCAGCGGGGCCGAGCTTTCCATGAAATTCACCCAGCACGCCCAGTCCTATGAATTGGAGATGATTTCGCAGGAGGTGACGGCACTGGACCCGGGGCTGGACCACCACACGGTAAAGCTGGCCAATGGCGAATCGCTGAAAGCCCACGCGGTGATACTGGCCACCGGGGGCAGCCCCAAAAAGCTCGATGTACCCGGAGAGCGGGAATTTTATGGCAAGGGCGTTTCCTATTGCGCCACCTGCGACGGATTCTTTTTCAGGGGCAAAACGGTGGTGGTGGTCGGCGGCGGTGACAGTGCTGCGGAAGAGGCCCTTTATCTGGCCAAGCTGTGCAAAAAGGTCTACATCGCCCATCGCCGGGATGAACTGCGGGCCAGCAAGATCCTCCAGCAACGAATTTTCGACGACTGCAACATCGAGATGCTGTGGAACACCGTGGTCACAGATATCAGGGCCGGCAGCGACGGCGTGGAGCGCGTGGAATTGAAAGATACCGTGACGGCGGACACCCGGGAACTGGATGTGAATGGGGTGTTCATCTTCGTCGGATTCAACCCCAACAACCAACTGGTTCCCGCCGGCACCCGCATGAACGCCGACGGCATGGTGGTGACCGACGAGAAGTGTGAAACCAACAGCCCCGGTGTTTATGTCATCGGGGACCTGAGGGAAAAGTTCGCCCGCCAGATTGTTCTCTCGGCGGCAGACGGCTGCACGGCTGCCCTGGCCGCCGCCTATTTTGTGGATGCAAAAAAATCGGCCCAGGGAGACACCTGTGAGCTGCCTCCAGATGCGGCTGAATGATATTTTCGAATGCGGCCCATCGGTGCCGCATCCGAAGGCGGTTCCTGTGTTCAGGGCTTTGGACATTGTTCATTTTTCCAATGATGGCCGCTGGCGCATACGCCTTCGACCGTCCCTCGCCGGCCGGCCCAGTCAGGGCGTTGCGTGTCGGGATGTTGGCCCACGATGTGGACGGGCTGTGGAGCGGTGAATCCAAGGAGAAAGGGCCAGACCTTTGCGCGGAGGTGATCTTCAACCGCCCGCTGTTCCACCTGCTTTCCGCCACGGCGTATCCCAACGCAGGGGTCAGCCTTAACACACGGGGCGATACCAGCAAGGTGTACGGGGGTTTCCTGCTCCAATGGGAGCCGCATTCGGCCTTCTTTTTTTCAACGGGACTAGGTCTGGCCCTGCACGACGGTAGGCTGGATGCGGATTCGGCCAACCAGAAGGCGCTGGGATCACGGGTGCTGTTCAGGATTCCCATCGAAATCGGTTATGCCGCCAATCGGCACCATCGGATTATCCTTGCCTTCGACCACATGTCCAATGCGGGTCTGGCCTCGCCCAATGAGGGCATGGACACTTTAGGATTGGTATACGAATACCGATACTAACGGAGTCGATGGTCTTTTTTCGGCACCGGCCGACTTTATTTTGAACGCAGCAGGGGAATCGACCCATGTTTGAGCTTTTCAGAACGTGGAAGGAACGACATTTCTCCGATCCGCAACGGGTGATTCTCGGAGTCATGCTGCTGGTAGGCGCGGGCTTGGTCTATTTTCTGGGCAGTCTCCTGGCGCCTGTCTTTATCAGCATCATCATCGCCTATCTGCTCGATGGCATGGTCAACCTGCTTAAGCGTTCCCGCCTTCCGCGCTTGGCTGCCGTATCGATTGTCTTTACGGTCTTCATGGTCGCTATGATCGTCATGACCCTGTGGCTGATCCCCCTGACCGTCAAGCAGGTCAGCCAGCTGGTCCAGCAGTTGCCCAGCATGCTGGCCACGGTTCAATACCGACTGCTTCAACTCCCCACCAGCTACCCGGAGGTTATCTCTGAAGCCCAGGTCAGGCAGGTAATCGATTTTCTCAACACCGGCATATCCACACTGGGCAAGCGGGTCCTGACCCTGTCACTGGCCTCGGTCGTGGGGCTCCTCCACCTGGTGGTATATCTGGTGCTGGTGCCCTTCATGGTTTTTTTTCTGCTCAAGGACAAAGATGTGATCCTGGGCTGGGGTCGGCGTTTCCTGCCCGACAACATGGATCTTACCGAATCCGTGTGGCAGGAGGCCAACGTCCAGGTCACCAATTACATCCGAGGTAAAGGGTGGGAGCTGCTGATCATCTGGGGGGTCAGTTATGCCGTGTTTAAAGCCTTGGGGCTACAGTTTGCCCTGTTGATCTCGCTGTTCGTGGGCCTGTCCGTGATCATTCCTTATATCGGTGTGACGGTCATGGGGTTTGTCATGGCGCTGGCCGCATTCATCCAGTGGGGATGGAGCAGTCAGTTTGCCTCTGCCATGGTGGCCTATGCGATCATCCAGATTCTCGACGGCAACCTGCTTGCGCCGCTGCTGCTGTCCGGCGTGGTGAACCTTCACCCGGTGGCCATTGTCGTGGCGGTGCTCCTGTTCGGCGGGTTGTGGGGACTCTGGGGACTATTTTTCGCCATTCCGCTGGCCACCCTGACCAACGCCGTCATCAAGGCTTGGTTCGCACGGCTCGAACAACGGTCCGACAACCCGTAACGCTTAATTAAAAGGCTGTTGAAATAGGCTGCCTTCAGGCGCACTTGTACTAAGATTGGAAAACAGTCATCTGTTGTTTAACGGGCACCACCGCTTCACTATTTTTATTGGACGGCCGGGCCAGCGAGGGATACCATGCAGGAAACCGATTTCTTAAAAGGAAACCAGAGAGTCCTGAACGACATCAAGAAGTTTGAAATCTTCGAGCCGTTTCAGGATGATGAACTCCATCATCTGATGTCCATGAGTAAAATCAGGAAGTACAGTCCGGGAGAAACCATTTTCGAGGAGGGCAGCGCCGATACGTGGCTCTATTTCCTGGTATATGGGAAAGTCCGGTTGATGAAGGACAACAAGCCGGTGGTCCAGCTTCAGCGAAGGGGCGATGTATTCGGCGAAATGGGCGCCATCGAGTGTGCGCCCCGCAGTGCATCGGCGGTCGCCTACGGCGAAACGGTCTGCCTGGCCACGGACATCTACTACATCGAACAGCTGACCGGTACTGACAAGCTGGCCTTTGGATATGTGATTTATCGTGTTTTTTCAGGAATTTTGGCCGATCGCCTCAGAATCACCACGGAAGAGTTGTTGGAGCTGAAGGGCCGCAGCATAAAAATCTGGTGAAAACACGGGTAGGAAAATTCATTCCTTCGACATTCTGCAGTTTGATATTCGGCTGTTCTGCGGTTCGCTGTTCATCCTGCAGGTCAGATTGTGCCACAGGCGCTGCCTGACAACCCAGGTTCAGGCGCCGCCAGCCCAGCCCATCCACAAACAATCCAGTCCGTCCAGCACCATGTGAATGGCCAGACCCAGTCCCACCAAGCGGGTTTTGGGGAGAACCGCCAGCACCAGGAACACCGCCATGGCCGGCCAGGTGTGCAAGGGATGAAAACCGATACTGCAGCGATTGGGGTCGAAGACGGGTGTGGCCAGCAGGTGGTCCAGGTCAACGGCCATGGTGGCAAACATGACAATCCAGGCCCATTTCCAGCGATCGGGAAATCCAATGCGGGCAACGGCAACCGGCGCCAGAACGTGCAGGGCCATGTGAACAGCGGAGCGCAGCATGGTTGTCTTTCTAAAGGGTTACCAACTCATACGCCCGCGTACCCAGTCCCAGCCGTTCAGCGTAGTCCAGCTGAATCTCCCAGTCCACCTTGGGATAGATGCCTTTGAACTTGTCTTCACCGGGAGCGGTGTTCGTGGACAGCCGGGTGCCGGACAGGGCCGGTTCCGCGTTTACCAGGTCCACCGAGGCCTGGTCGATGGCCACGGGGTCGGTGGATGCCACGACGCCGATATTTTTCACGATGGGGGCGTCGTTGGCCGGGTAGCAGTCGCATGCCGGGGATACATCCGTGATAAAATTGATGAATAGGGTTTTGTTCGCCTTTCCCTTAAGTACCCCCATGGTATATTCCACCATGTTTTCCAGAAAGACCGGGATGGACCGGCTCCACTGCACCGCAATGGCTTCATTGGGGCAGATAAGGATACACTCACCGCAGCCGATGCAGGCCTCGACGTCGATCTGCGCCTTTTCGTCCGGCATCGAGATGGCGTGCTGGGAACAATGATCCAGGCAATCGCCGCAGCCGATGCACTGCTCGCCTGATATTTTTGGAGACAAACCGGAGTGCTGGGCCAGCTTGCCTTTGCGGGAAGCACAGCCCATGCCCACGTTCTTGATGGTGCCACCGAAGCCGGACAATTCATGGCCTTTGAAGTGCGCCACGGATACCAAAGCATCCGCTTCCACAATATCCGTACCGATGTAAACCGACTCGAAGCGCTTCTGATCGATCGGAACCCTCGTTTCATTCTTGCCTCGCAGGCCGTCGGCAATAATCAGCGGCGCGCCAACCACGGCATAGGCGAATCCGTTGGCGATGGCGGTGGTCAGGTGATGGGGTGCGTCGCTTCGGGTGCCGGCGTACAGGGTATTGGCATCAGTAAGAAAAGGCATCGCGCCGGCCTGCTTGATCATTTCCACCACTTTTCGGATGTATACCGGACGTATGAACGCCGCATTGCCCATCTCTCCGAAATGGATTTTCACCGCCGTCAGATCCCGTTTTTCGAGAACTGCCGATATGCCGGCAGTTTCCATGAGGCGTCCGATTTTAGCGAGAAAATTCTCTTTGATCGTAGCGCGCATATCGATGAAATAGACCTTGCTGGTCATGGCATCCTCAATTCGTATCCATAAAAAGTGGGCCTGACTCGTTTTCCCGATGCTGAACACACATCTGGCGTTCCGGTCGGCAGACGTCCGTCTGCGTGACACAGGTCTACCGCCCCGTGCAACCGTTGTCAAGATCTTGGCCCGGCCTGGAACCGCTGGAATAAATCGATCGATTGGCGTATAAGAGAGATTAGAACAACCTGCACCGTTATCTCATGGAAAGTCTGTTAAATGGACCTGAACGCTAAACTGACCATTCTGGAAAGAATGGTCGACATCTACAATCAGTTGGTGGGTGAATTTGACCTGGCATGTGAAAAATACTGCGCCCACTGTTGTACGGCCAACGTCACCATGACTACGCTGGAAGGCTACCGGATATTTACCCATCTGGAAAAAACCGGTGAAATGCGCCACCTGGAAACCATTGCCCAGAAAGCCCATCCCGGCCGGTTTAGGCCCCAGGTATCGATCAATCGCCTGGCCGATATCTGTGCCCGGGACAGCGATCCGCCCGAAGAGCACCTGGACCCCGCCGCCGGCCCCTGCCCGGTGCTTGCGGACCATGCCTGCCCCCTCTATCCGGTTCGCCCATTTGGCTGCCGCTGCATGGTGTCTGCCAGAAATTGCGGCGAAACGGGATTCGCCGATATGGACCCTTTCATCCTGACGGTCAATGACGTGTTTCTTCAACACCTGGAGCATATCGACGCCCAGGGATACACGGGCAATTTTGCCGATGTCATGCAGTTTATGGAATCCGACGAAAATCGTCAGAACTATGCGGCCGGCCGACTCGGCGCGGCGCCGGACGGTCTGGTCGCCAATCAGCCCGTGTTCGTCTTGATGATACCGCCGGAACACCGGGAACGAATTCAACCTGTACTGATGCAGATTCGCAGCATCCACGTGTAGCCTGACCCATATCCTCGAGGAGCGACCGTCATGCAAACCTATCCCATACCCATGGTCCCCGGTCCGGTGGTGGTGCCCGAAACCATCCGCCGGGTCTACCTGGAACCCTACGGCTCCGGTGACCAGGAAGCGGAATTCGTCGAACTTTACACGCGCACGCAGCGGCGGCTGAAAGCGATTTTCGGCACCCGGGACGATATCGTGATCCAGTCCGGAGAGGGGATGCTGGCCCTGTGGAGCGCTTTGAAAAGTTGTCTGGTGCCTGGTGACCGGGTGCTGGCTGTGGCCACCGGTGTGTTCGGCTATGGCATCGGCGAAATGGCCCAATCCATTGGTGCCGACGTAAAGATCGTGGGTTTCAGCTATGACGAAACCATCAACGACATGGCCCGCATCGAAGCCGCCATCGCCGAATTCAAACCCCGTATGATCACGGCTGTTCACTGTGAGACGCCATCGGGCACCCTCAACCCCCTGGAAGAGCTGGGCAGGCTGAAACATGCCTATCGGGTCCCCCTGTTTTATGTGGATACGGTGGCCGGAGCCGGGGGTGTTCCGGTCCTGGCCGATGACTGGCATATCGATTTGTGTTTAGGGGGATCCCAGAAATGCCTTTCCGCGCCGCCCGACATGTCATTTTTGTCGGTGAGTCCCCGGGCGTGGGAGATTATCGATGCCGTGGGCTATGTGGGCTATGATGCGCTTAAGCCGTTTCAGCATGCCGTCGAGAACCGCTTTTTCCCATACACACCCAGCTGGCAGGGGGTGGCCGCCCTTTTTGCGGCCGCCGGGCTGCTATTGGATGAAGGTCTGGGAAACAGCTTTAACCGTCATGATGCAGTGGCCCGGTTGTGCCGCCAACGGCTGGTTGAGATGGGTATCGAGCTGTTCCCGGCCCCCGGCGCCATTCCCTCCCCCACGGTCACGGCAGCCATTATCCCTGAGGGCTTCACCTGGGATGCCTGGGATCGCCGCCTGCGGGAGCAGGGCCTGGTGGTGGCCGGCAGCTACGGTCCCCTTGCTGAAAAAATATTCCGGTTGGGCCACATGGGCGCCCAGGCGGACCAGGCGCTGGTCAAACAGGCACTGGAGGTGATTGCCGGCGCATTATAGAAACGCAATATTCGACATTGGATGGTCGACGTTCATGGACCGTTCGCAGCAGGGGCGGCTTCCAGCCGCGATAGAGAGAAAACGGAACCGTCCTCCCCGATCATGAAAACCGCAGCGCCAGTGCCTCCAAATAGCGGGATTTGACCTGGTCGGTGGCCATGGCCCGTGCCACCGGCGGCAGACGCAGGATCACACCCAGTACGGCAGCCAGGGCCTGATGATGCCACAGGATGTGGTTGTCAAAAATCAGATGCTGCAGTTTACCGCGCTCGACGGCCATCACCACCGCCCGGTGGGCGGCGTTGAGCGGGGTGAGCACCCGCTGCGGCCTGTGCTCAAGGGAAAGACTGCCGGTCTTGGTGCAGGCCCTGATACACACCCCGCATCCCAGGCAGCGGTTGTGGTCCACCCGGGCCAGCTTTCTTTTTGGATGCCTGGGATCGTTGGCCGAATCAAGCGTCATGGCCTCCACCGGGCACAGGCGCACACACCCACCGCAGCCGTTGCAGGTTGTCTGATCCACCCGGGGAAGAAAATTGGTGGTATGGATCGGATGCTTCACGGCGAATCGGCGCGCGGCGATCATCGCTTCGCAGCAGCACCCGCAGCAGTTGCAGATGAAGTTGACGCCCTGCCGCACATTCTCGCCGAACTGGACCAGGTTGTTCTCACGGGCCGTTGCCAGCAGCTCCAAACATTCTGAAACGCCCACCGACCGCGCGTGGCCATGACGGATCAACGACTCGGCCGAGGTGTTGAAGGTCATGCAGATGTCCATGGGTGCCGTGCAGGCCCGGTCCATGTGGGCCATCTTGTGCCGGCAGTAGCACATGCTGATGCCCCGGTGGGTGGCACGGGTGACCACTTCACTGGCCCGCTCGTAATCCAGCACATGCAGGGCATTGGCCGCTGAAAGGGCCGGCTCATGGACAAAGGCCCGCCCGAGCTGGGTCTGCCCTTCGGTGAACAACGCCCGGACAAAGTCT
Organism: uncultured delta proteobacterium; assembly: GCA_963705435.1. Classification (GTDB taxonomy): domain Bacteria; phylum Desulfobacterota; class Desulfobacteria; order Desulfobacterales; family Desulfosarcinaceae; genus Desulfosarcina. Next base: position 13,079 of record CAVPJR010000009.1, read on the forward strand.
TCCTCGACGTTCAGGTATTGATAAAACAGCTCTGCCAGCAGCCGCTGGTCGATGTCCTCCCGGATGCGCATCATGGAAAATTCGAAAAATCCGGCCATGGGTGGCGGCAGCACGTAGTGCATGTCGCCGTCCACATAAAAATCCACCAGCAGGGCCTTTTCGGCCAGCCCATCCAGGATCTTGTGCGCCTGGCTCTCGGACATCCGCCAGACGTCGGCGGCCCGTTTCACCGTGAAGGGTCTGATCGGCAGCAGTGACACCAGTTCGGCTTCCCGTTGATCGAAAAGAACCTTCAATATCTTGGTGAGCAGTTCAGTTGGGGGAGCGCCCTGGGGGAAGCGGTTGAGGCGTTCGGTCAACCGTTGGTATGCAGATTGGGAGACGCTATGAGCCATGGCATGTTCCTGGCTGAGAACCGGTTTTTAGCCCATCATCCCGCCCGAGTCGCGGATGGATGATGTAAAACAACCCATAATGCATCATACCAGAATGAAAGGAAGTTTTCAAATTCTGTTTGACAGCTGCACCCGGCGGCGGCTGTTACCGTTTTTGGGATGGTGCCGGCGTTGGCTCTTCCAGCCGGGCGCCCTGATGCAGGTAGGATTGGTTCTCACCCTTCGGCAATGCATGCTTTGGCCTGGCGGCCGCTGATTTTTGCGGCCCGGCGATAGCAGGCATGCCTTTCTTCTGGCGTGTTGGATTCCATCTCACAGGAAACAAGCCGGGGAGTCAATCGTTCATACGCTTTTGTGCAGCATCGTTTGGCCTTTGATTTAAATGCGTTCATCATCGGTTTTCCTCCTTATGGATTGCGTCCGGCATATTGTCCTGGCCGCTGCCATCCGATTCGGCTGCCACACCCGCAACTGTCGAATGGGTGGATGTGACAGGCAATGGAGGACTGAAGCCGGTTGATCCCATTTTCCGTAATCGATAGTCGAGATCGCGACCGATCGATCCTGATCAACCCGTCAGTTTCCATTGACTCGATCACCGCGGTGACGCTTCGATTGGGAAGGTCTGAAAATTCATCGTAAATACCCGCCGGGTTGATCGTGCCGTCCTGAAGTTGCCCGTTGAGCGGATTGCATATGAAATAGAGGATATTGATTTCCAGATTATAGACTTCCATATCACGCCTCTTCGCGGCCGCATTCGGTTGGGCTATCGGATAGAACGGAAGGACAGAACAGCCCTAAATTATGCGATACTGCGTTAACAAGAATCAGGCCAACTGTTAAAAATGTTAATAAGCAATTGAATTAACATTATAAGGACAACAATTCGGCGCCTTCTTAATGCTCAACAATTTGAGTTAACCAACACCTTGAGTTCATCTATCAAAATTTTGATGTAGAAAAGGCGGGTTGGCCTTGGCCGGAGCGGGCGCCGTGCGTCCGCACGGCTACCTGGATGGCTTGCGGATGCGCATTCGCTTCATTCGCTCGATCAGCGTCGTCGGTTTGATTGCCAGCAAATGGGCGGCACCCGCTTTTCCGTATATCTTCCATTGGCAGCGGATCAGTGCGTTGATCGTGTTTTGGCGTTCGACTTGCTTTAACTCCGTTTCGGTCATCACCTGACCGTGGGCACCACCGTCCAGTAAGCTGACCACCGGCAGGCTCTCACTGATAGGAAACCCCGCTCGGATAAGACTGAAATTCAAATCCTTGGATCGGGCGAGAATCATCGCCCGCTCAATCGCATTTTCAAGCTCCCTGACATTGCCTGGCCAATCGTAGGATTGCAGATCGATCAGGTTGGCTTTGGTCAGGCGGGGGTGTGGAACATTCAGTTCTCTGGACAGCTTCTCGGCAAAATGGGTGGCCAATGGTTGAATATCCGCTTTGCGAACTCTCAAGGGGGCGATCTGAATGGGAAACACATTCAGCCGATAGAACAAATCGTCTCGGAATCGTTTGTCCGTAACTTCCGTTTGAAGGTCCTTGTTGGTTGCGGCGATAATCCGGACATCCACTTTCCTGGTGTTGTCTTCTCCGAGGCGCTCGTATTCACCTTCCTGTAGAATGCGCAGCAGCTTGCTTTGCAGATCGAACGGGATTTCACCCACCTCGTCCAGAAAAATGGTTCCGCCGTCGGCGGCCTCGAATCGACCGATTCGATCTTTTACCGCACCGGTAAAGGATCCTTTGACGTGGCCGAAAAATTCGCTCTCATAGAGCTCTTTGGGAATCGTTGCACAGTTAACTTTGATCAGGGGCTTTTCTTTTCGGCTGCTGTGCTTGTGAATTTCGCGGGCGACCAGCTCTTTGCCGGTACCGGACTCACCGTGAATCAGGACATTGGCATCGGTGGGAGCAACCAGTTCGATCTGCGAGATGACGGTTTTTATCGGATGGCTGTCGCCGATGATGGTGCCGTATGCGTGGGACGCGGCAAGTTCCTGTTTGAGAAAAACATTTTCAGCCTGCAGCCGGTCTTTCAGCAGTTGGATCTCTTTGGTTCGCTCGGCAACCAGTTTTTCCAGCTCATCGTGTGCCTTCTGGATCGCCTCTTCCGCTTTTTTTCGTCTGGTGATTTCAGATGCCAGGTTGTGGTTGGCCGCCTCCAAGGAATGGATGTAGGTGGCACACTGGCTTTCCAGATTCCTGCACTTCTCCTTTAAAAGGTGAAGATCTTCCGGCTGATTGATGGGCGATGCAACCATGCGGCGCTCCAGGATGGTTTTGATCGGTGCAGGCCGTCCAGACCTATTGGCTGCTGAACTCACCGATCGACACGGAACAAATGGGTAAACAAGGGTAATCTACTACAGGATTAAAAAAAAACAATGCGCCGAGTCTTCCTTGACAATTCACGGGCGGCCGACTTATTATTCGCTTTCAACAGCACCTAAATAATTCTTAATTGTTGGCTCTCCAGAATTTGATGGCCCTCGTTCGTCCAACCCTTGAAGAGAAAAGGTGAAACGTGCAGCCGATCGACGCCCACGCCCTGTTATCTCCCTGGCAGCCTGGTATGTTCACCCTATCCCTTTATGCCGTCGTCGTCATCGCGCTTACGATTGCCCTTCTCTTTCTCTCACGCTGGCTGGGACAACGGCTTCCCAACGATGAAAAACTGCGCGTTTACGAAAGCGGCATCATCCCCACCGGTCAGGCGCGACTGCGCTACCCGGTGCCTTTTTTCATGGTGGCCATCTTCTTTTTGATTTTCGATGTGGAGGGGGCCTACATCTTCTCCTGGGCGGTTGCCAGTCGTCCGCTGGGCTGGGCAGGCTGGTTCCAGATCGAATTTTTCATTGCCGTTCTGATTGCCGGTCTGGTCTACATCTGGGTGAAAGGAGGCCTCGAGTGGGGTCCGCATCGCGATTGAATTCCGACATCGCCCTGGCCGGTGCGGACGTGGTGGTCAACTGGGCCCGCAAGTACAGCCTGTGGCCCATGTTTTTCGGCCTCTCCTGCTGCTTCGTGGAAGAGGCCACCGTATTCACCGCCCGCTATGATATGGCCCGTTTCGGCGCTGAGGTGCTGCGGCCCTCGCCGCGCCAGGCGGATCTGCTGATCATTTCCGGGACGGTTTTCAAAAAGATCGCCCCGGTGGTCCTGCGGCTTTACGAACAGATGGCCGAACCCAAGTGGGTGATCTCCATGGGCTCGTGTTCCAACACCGGCGGCATGTACGACGCTTACAGCGTGGTCCAGGGCGTCAACCAGATCCTGCCGGTGGACCTTTACATCCCCGGTTGCCCGCCGCGGCCCGAAGCCGTCCTGGCCGGTCTGGTCAAGCTGCAGGAGAAAATTGTCCAGGAAAAACCGGCCCGACCCATTTTTCACCTGGCCGGTGGCACCCAGGGCACCCAGCAGCCGGTGCTGGTAGACGGCGTTTCCAAGAGCCGCGACCCGCGCGGCCCGGGCATGGCCGGTACCGCCATTCGGGGCACGTCGGTAACCCCGCCCTACTTTGACCAAAGCCGCAGCGACGGGATGTGGACCCCGCCGCCGGCTGAGCACCCGGCCACCGAAACGGACCGGCAGCTTGCCGAAAAACTGCGCCAGCGCTTTGGCGACGCCGTTCGCGCCGTATCGCCCACCAGTGACATGACCACCTTTGCGGTCAGCCCCACAGCCATCCGGGAGGTACTGGCCTATTTGAAGAATGATGCAGTGCCGCGATTCCGGAGGCTGGATGACCTGACCGCCATCGACGAATCGGCCCGTCGGAACCGCGAACCGGGTCACGATTTTACCCTGGTTTACCATCTGCTGTCCTTTGAACCACCCACCCGGCTGCGCTTGACCGTGAACCTGGCCGGCGAATCCCCCTCCATCCCCAGCGTCACCGGTATTTGGCCGTCCGCCGCCTGGTACGAGCGCGAAGTCTACGACATGTTCGGCATCGGCTTTGACGGGCACCCGGACCTGAGACGGATCCTGATGCCCGACCACTGGCAGGGCCACCCGCTGCGCAAGTCCCACCCCGGGCGGTCCACGGAGATGGATCCGTATACGCAAAGCGATGCCCGTCGGCTGCAGCCACGCGACGGCGGCCTCTTTTTTCAGAGCCGCGAGGGGCGGCAGGACCTTATCGTTAACGTGGGCCCCCACCATGTGAGCACCCACGGACTGATCCGTTACATCCTGGGCCTGGACGGGGAAACCATCACCGACATGGATATCGAGATCGGCTACCACCATCGGTCGGTGGAAAAGATCGGGGAGCGGCAGACCTGGCACCAGTTCATCCCCTACACCGACCGGGTGGACTATCTGGCCGGGGCGGCCAACAACCTGCCCTACGTGATGGCCGTGGAGAAGCTGACCGGCATCGACGTGCCCTCGCGTGCCCAGTGCATCCGCGTGCTGCTCAGCGAGCTGTTCCGCCTGAGTAATCATCTGGTCTGGCTGGGCACCTACGCCCATGACGTGGGCGCCATGACCCCGACGTTCTACACCTTCCGGGAACGCGAGATGATCCTGGACATTGTCGAGTTGATCACCGGCGGCCGGCTGCACCCCTCCTGGTTCCGCATCGGCGGTGTGGCCGCTGACCTGCCCGAAGGCTGGAAAGCCGCCGTGGACGCCTTTACCGGCATCTTCGACCGGCGCATGGATGAATACGAAGCCCTGATCACCCACAATCCCATTTTTCGGGCACGGACCCTGGGCGTGGGCGCCATCAGCCTTGAAGACGCCGTGACCTGGGGGGTCAGCGGCCCCAACCTGCGTGCCTGCGGCCTGGCCTGGGACCTGCGCAAGGCATTCCCCTACAGCGGCTACGACCAGTTCGATTTCGACATTCCCACGGCCGAGGGCGGCGACTGCTTCGCCCGCTACCTGGTGCGCATCGAAGAGATGCGCCAGAGCCTGCGCATCATCCGACAGGCGGCCGAACAGATGCCGCCGGGACGCACCGTCACCGGCGACTACCGCTATGTAGTCCCATCGCGCAAGGATATGCTCACGGATATCGAAACCCTGATCCACCATTTTATCAATGTGACGCGGGGGCCTAAAATCCCCAGGGGACAGGCCTATGTCGCCTGCGAGATCCCCCGCGGCGAACAGGGTTATTTTGTGGTCAGCGACGGGCTCGGCTATGCCTATCGCATGCGCATCCGGGCGCCGGGATTCGCCAATGTGCAGGCCCTGCCGCTGATGGCCAAGGGATGGTCGCTCTCCGATCTGATCACTATTATCGGGTCGGTGGATTACATATTGCCGGATATCGATAGATAAAATTATGCTGCCGGAAACGTTAAAACACGAGTTGCAGGAACAGATCGGCCGGGTGGCACACCCGCGGGAGATGGCCATCGACGTGATCAATGCCCTGCAGGATCACTACGGCTACTTTTCCGACGAGGCGATGGCCCAGGCGGCCGACCTGCTGGGCATGTCGCCGCTGGAGCTTGACGAGCTGGCCACCTTCTACACGTTCATCTATCGCGAGCCGGTAGGCCGGCACGTCATTCACGTGTGCGACAGCCTGATCTGCTGGATGGAAAACGGTGAGAACCTGGTGGCGCACCTGTGCGACCGACTGGGCATCCGCATGGGCGAGACCACGGCCGACGGGCTGTTCACCCTGCTGCCGGTGTGCTGCATCGGCTACTGCGACCGGGCCCCGGCCATCCTGGTCGACCGCAAGGTGCATGGCCCGCTGACCATCGCATCCCTCGACCGGTTGATCGACACGCTTAAGGAGAACCATTCTTGACCGCAACCTATCCACAGGTGCTGCTCAAACACCGCAAACCTGACCGCATCACGACCCTGGCGGAGTACCGGGAGGCGGGTGGATATGAGGCCCTGCGCCGGGTCTTGACCGAAATGGACCGCCAGGAGGTCAAAACCCGCCTGTTGGATGCCCTCCTGCTGGGGCGCGGCGGCGCCGGATTCCCGGCCGGTATAAAAGTGCAGACCGTGGCCGAGGATGCGCCCTTTCCGCGCTATATGGTCTGCAACGCCGATGAGATGGAGCCGGGCACCTTCAAGGATCGTGTGTTTCTGCATGCCGAGCCGCACATGCTCATCGAGGGCATGACCCTGGCGGCCTATTCGATCAAGGCGTCCCACGGCATCATATTTATCCGGCCCGAATATGAAAGCGCGGCTAGAATCCTGGAGCGGGAAATCGGCATCGCCCACCGGGAAGGATTGCTGGGCAAAAGCATCCTGGACAGCGACTATGACTTCGAGATTGTCGTCCACCGCAGCGGCGGCCGCTATATCTGTGGCGAGGTGACCGCTCAGATCAACGCCCTGCAGGGCATACGGCCCAATCCCAAACAGCCGCCGCCCTACCCCACCGACAAAGGCCTGTGGGGGAAACCCACGCTGGTGAACAACGTGGAGACGCTGGCCTGCATCCCCCATATCATTAAAAACGGGGCCCAGTGGTTCAAGGACCTGGCCCTCTCGCCGGATGCCGCCGGGACCAAACTCTTCTGCGTATCGGGCAAGGTAAATCAACCCGGTGTCCATGAGCTGCCCCTGGGCGTCAAACTCTCGGAAATCATCGAAACTTGCTGCGGCGGCATGAAGGACGGGGCGACGTTCAAAGCCTGCCTGCCGGGAGGCGCATCAACCGGGTTCCTGACCGCGGACCATTACCATATCGCGATGGATTTCGATTCCCTGAAAAAGGCGCGTAACCGTTTGGGAACCGGGGCTATCATGGTGTTTGACCACCACAGCTGCATGGTGGCCGCGACCTTGAACCTGACCGAATTTTTCGCCCGGGAGTCCTGCGGCTGGTGCACCCCCTGCAGGGAGGGATTTCCCTACCTGCGGGACCTGTTGCGGCGCATCGAAAACGGGCAGGGCGAGGCGGATTATATTCCCATGATGAAGACGATGTGCCAGCACCTGTGGAAGTCATACTGCGCCTTTGCACCGGGCGGAGTGGCCTCCATCGAAAGCCTGCTGGAGCACTTTGAGGACGAAGTGATGGCGCATATAGAGGGTAAAGGATGCCCGTTCAAGAAATGAAGGAAAGGGCATCTTGCGGCCCAGGGCGGCGTTCTTTTGAGGATCCAAGGGGTCGAGGGGTCAAGGATCCAAGGGAAAAGCACAGCGCGCCAATTGGGTCTGATAATGACGCTGCCAGTGGATGTAAGAATCATGCCCAAACTCACCATCGACAATCGGGAAATCATTGTCCCCGCCGGCACCAAGGTGATCGAGGCGGCCGAGCGGCTGGGCATCGTGATCCCGCGATTTTGCTATCACCCGGCGTTAGGGTCGGTGGGGGCCTGCCGGGTCTGCGCCGTGGCCTTTACCGAGGGGCCGGTCAAGGGCCTCCAGATGAGCTGCATGATCGACGCCCAGGACGGCATGGTGGTTTCTACCTCGGATGCCGAAGCCGTGGATTTCAGGCGGCACGTCATCGAATGGCTCATGCTCAACCATCCCCACGACTGCCCGGTGTGCGACGAAGGCGGCCACTGCCTGCTGCAGGACCTGACCGTGGCCGGGGGCCATGGCCTGCGCCGCTACCGCGGCCTCAAGCGCACCCACAACAACCAGGACCTGGGACCGTTGGTCCAGCACGAAATGAACCGCTGCATCCAGTGCTATCGCTGCTCGCGGTACTACCAGGAATTCACCGGATACCGGGATCTGGGCGTGATGGGCATCGGCAGCCGGGTTTACTTCGGCCGCAGCACCCCGGGGATGCTGGAGAGCCCCTTTGCCGGCAACCTGATCGACATCTGCCCGACAGGCGTCTATACCGACAAGCCCTCCCGCTACATCGGGCGGCGCTGGGATTATCAACGCCAACCGACCGTTTGCATTCACTGCTCGTTGGGCTGCAACCTGACGGCATCGGCCCGCTACCGTCAGGTCGTGCGCCACGAGGCCCGACCCAACGAGGAGGTCAACGGCCATTTCATCTGCGACCGGGGCCGCTACGGGTACGCCTACGCCGGTGCGGCCGAGCGCCCCCGGCAGGCCATGGCCGCCGGCACCCACGGGGCAGTCGCCGATATCCTTGCCGGTGCACGCGAAGCGATCGAACAGACGGTGGAGCGATATGGCCCCGGCAGTGTGGCGGTCTTAACCTCGTCACGCAGCAGCCTGGAAACCCTGGCCGCGGCCAAACAGGCCTGTGCGCAGCACGGATGGACCGGGCCGGCAGCGGCGCACACCGCCCGGCAGGCCCTGAACCAGAAAACCGCTGTCGTCCGTCTCCGGCCGGAACTGGCCGTCTCCCTGGCTGCCGATACCAAGGCCCATGATGTGCTGGTCATTGGTGCGGATCCGCTCAACGAGGCCCCCATGCTGGCCCTTTCACTGCGCCAGGTGAAGCGGCACGGAGGCCATGTGACCGTGATCGATCCACGGGGGGTCAAGCTGCCTTTCGATTTCGATCACTGGGCCATTCATCCGTCGGCCATAGGGGCCATCGTGCAGGCCCTGATTCAGGAGATTGGCGGCGAGGCGACGGCGGTGTCTACAACATTCGATGTAAGGAAGCTGGCCAGACGTTTGAACGCCAGCCCACGGCCGGTCGTCATTTGCGGCACCGACATCCTGACGCCACATGAAATCGGCCTGGCTGCTGATCTGGCTCAGGCACTGTGCCGGACCCATAAAGTGGCCGGGTTGTTTTATACCCTGACCGGGGCCAATGCATTTGCCGCCGCCCTGACCCATGACGAATCATCTTCGACGGAATCGGTTCTCGATCGTATCGAAGACGGCAGCGTTCGCCTGCTGGTGGCGGTTGAACAGGATCTCTGGCGCGAGTTCCCGGACCGCAAACGGCTGCAGGCGGCCCTGAAACGGCTGGATCACCTGGTGTTGCTCGACTATGTAGACTCCCCGCTGAACCATAAGGCGCATCATTTCATACCGACGCAGCCGCTCTACGAATCCGGCGGCCACTGGATCAACCAGGAGGGGAGATTGCAGGCAGCATCTGCCGTAATGGCCGGTGGTGAGCCCATCGAGGTCACCGGTGTGTTGGATCATCCACCGCGCGTCTTCGACGCACGCATCCCCGGCGATGAGCCGATCGCCGCCTGGCAGGCCTTGACGGCATTGGCCGGAGAAGCCGGTGTGGACCCGTTGCAGCACTTGAAAACCGATCTGGCCGATTTTCATCCGGCAGTAAATGCTGCACCCACCGAAGCGGCAGGACAGCGCATCGACCTGGATGCGGTTTCCCGAGCCCGCGACGAATCCGGGGTGGTACCCATGCCGGCGGATGAGGATGCTCCCGCCGATGCCATCGTCCTGTTGCTGGTGGATTGGACCTTCGGCACCGAAACGCTGTCGGCCAGGTCACCAACATTGAACAAAGCGGAATCAGCGCCCACGGCGCGTCTTCATCCGGACACCATCGCCAGCCTTGATTTGGCGGAAGGCAAGCCCGTCACGGTATCCATGAACGCAGGCCGGCTGACGGTGCCCGTGCAGGCCGATCCGCGCATGGCCCCGGGGGTAATGGTGGTTCCCCGCCATCATCGGCTGGAATGGCAGGTGTTTGGAGAGACACGGGTGATAGTGGAACGCTCACAGCTGAAAGCTGAAAGCGCATAGCAAAGGCAATCGAATCGTATTTGGATGGCGGATATCGTATGGATTATTTGCTCGGCTTTATCGTCCTGTTAATCAAGATCGCCGTGATGCTGGGCGGGCTGCTGCTGGCGGCCAGCTATCTGGTGTGGCTGGAGCGCAAGCTGCTGGCCCGGCTGCAGATCCGCCTCGGACCCAACCGGGCCGGCATCTTCGGTCTGCTCCAGCCCATCGCCGATGCCATCAAACTGCTCACCAAGGAAGACATCGTGCCCTCGGCGGCAGACGGGTTCATCTTCCGCCTGGCGCCGGCTGTAGTCGCCGTTACAGCGTTGCTGATGTTTGCCGTGGTGCCCCTGGGGCCGGACATGCAGGTGTTTGGCCACCTCGTTCCCATGGTGATCACCGACTTGAATGTCGGGCTGCTTTTCGTGTTTGCCCTGTCGTCGCTGGGGGTCTACGGCGTGGCTTTAGGCGGCTGGGCCTCCAACTCCAAGTTTGCCCTGCTGGGGGGCATCCGCGGTGCGGCGCAGATGATCAGCTATGAGCTGGCCCTGGGGCTCTCGCTGGTGCCGGTGGTGATGCTGGCCGGGTCGTTGAGCCTCACGGCCATCGTGGATGCCCAGGCCGGCCTTCCCTTCATTGTGCTCCAACCGGTCTCGTTCGCCATTTTCGTGATCAGTGCAATGGCCGAGAGCAAGCGCATTCCCTTCGACCTGCCCGAAGCGGAAAACGAATTGGGGGCCGGATTTCACACCGAGTACAGCGGGATGCGCTTCGGCCTGTTTTTTCTGGGAGAATATGTCCACATCCAGGTGCTGGGGGCGCTGACGGCGGTCTTTTTCCTGGGCGGCTGGCACGGGCCGCTGCTGCCGCCGGTGGTCTGGCTGATGTTGAAGATTTTGATCGTGGCCGTGATCATGATCTGGATCCGCGGCACGCTGCCGCGGCTGCGCTACGATCAGCTCATGGCCCTGGGCTGGAAAGTGCTGATTCCGGCGTCGCTGATCAATATTGTGGTGACGGGGGCGTTTATCCAATTCGCCGGGTAATGCCGATCCAGAAACGGCACATTTGGACCCAGGCCGGCGTTGTCGTGTTTTTTATGTCAGAAAACAAAAAACCAATATAAAAAAAAATGACAATCAACTGTTGGTTTTTTCCCTTTTTTTGAGATTTTGATATTGTGATTTGGAATTTATTTGAGATTTCTTATTTGTAGTTTGTTGTTTGTTGTTTAAAATTTAGTGCTTGCGATTGGTGGTTTCCGGTTTATCCGGGTTAGGAAATGGTAAGATGACCCAAGAGGATCTAAAGAATAGTGATAAGCCCTTGAAACCTGCCGAAAGTTCGGGGTTGTCGGCCCTCAAAGCCCTGGTGGAGGGGTTCGCCACCACGGCCAGGCACCTGGCGCGAAAACCGATCACGGAATCCTATCCGGAGGTCAAGCGGCAGCTGCCCGAACGCTCGCGGGCGCGCATCGTGCTGACCCGCGATCCGGACGGACGCGAACGCTGTGTGGCCTGCTACCTCTGTTCGGCGGTATGCCCGGTGAGCTGCATCAGCATGCAGAGTGCCGAACAGCCGGACGGGCGGCGCTACGCCCGCTGGTTCCGCATCAACTTCGGCCGCTGCATCTATTGCGGGCTGTGCGAAGAGGCCTGCCCGACATCGGCCATCCAGCTCACACCGGATTTCGAAAACATCCAGCGCGACATTCTAACCCTGGTGTTCGAAAAAAAAGACCTGCTGGTGGACGGCTGCGGCAAGGACCCATCCTACAATTATTACGAACACGCCGGCGTTACCACCGACGAACGCGGCAAAGGCGAGCATGCCAGTGAAGCGCCGCCGGTCAATGTCAAGAGCAACTTGCCGTGAGTGATTAAACCATGTCCATCCTGACCCTTTTATTTTACGCCATCGCCCTGCTGATCGTCGCCGCCACGGCCATGGCCGTCACCCGGCGCAACATGGTCCATGCGGTGCTATATCTGGTGCTGTCATTTTTCGGCACGGCCATGCTCTTTTACCTGCTGGGCGCTCCCTTTCTGGCGGCGCTGGAGATCATCATCTACGCCGGTGCGATCATGGTGCTGTTTCTGTTTTTGATCATGATGATCCGGCTGAAAAAGCTGCCGGGCATGTTCTTTCCGGTCGGACAACTGCTGCCGGCCATCTTGATCAGCGCGGGCTTTCTGGTGGTCAGTTCGGTAATGGTCGGCCGGAACTCGTCGGGATGGGCCCCCATGCCGGCGGCCCAGGCATCGCCGATGGCCTTTGGCGTTTACCTGTTTCAAACCCACTGGCTGGCCGTGGAAATCGCCTCCATGCTGCTGCTGGTGGCCCTGGTCGGTGCCTATATCCTGGGCCGCAGGGTTCGCGGACCGTCGGCAGACACCCGAAAGGAGGCACCGTGATCGTTCCGCTGAACCACATTCTGCTGCTCTCGGGGCTCCTGTTCAGCCTGGGGATGTTCTGCACCCTGGCCCGACGAAACCTGATCATGATGCTGCTGGGAATCGAAATCATGCTCAATGCCGCCGCGGTGGGCTTCGTGGGCGCGTCCCTGCACTGGCAGCAGATGGAAGGTCAGGCCATCGTCATTTTTATCCTGGCGATTGCCGCCACCGAGGTGTCCATCGGTCTGGCCGCCATCCTCGTGGTTTACCGGCGTACGGATTCGGTCGATCCGGACATGAATGCAGCGTTGTGGGAAAAAGGAGGGCAACGATAGCCATGCAACCGGCAACCCCGCTTCCCATCAGCCTGATCGTCACCGCCGCCGCCCTGCTGCTGCCCCTGCTGGCCTTCGGTGTGATCATGCTGGCCACCCGGTCCCGCCACCGGCTCTCGGCGGCCATCTCCATCGCGGCCGCCGGCCTGTCGCTGCTGGCGGCCGTCTACCTGCTGGTGCAGCACTGGCAGATTCAGGCGCCGCTGGTTTTCCAGGCGGTCTGGATGGTTTCCGGGCAGATGACGATTCCCATCGGCATCCTGCTGGATCCGCTGAGCCTGTCGATGCTCGCCGTGGTGGCCGCAATCAGCTTTCTGGTGCAGATCTACTCGCTGGGGTACATGGCCGGGGATCCGGGATTCGGGCGCTATTACGGCTGCATGTCCCTCTTCGCCTGGGCCATGCTGACCCTTACCGTCTCCAGCTCGCTGCTGCAAATTTACATCTTCTGGGAGCTGGTGGGGCTGGCTTCCTACCTGCTCATCGGGTTCTGGTTCGACAAGTTCAGCGCCAGCGAAGCCGGGAAAAAGGCCTTTGTAATGACGCGCACCGGCGATGTGGCCTTTCTGCTGGGGCTGGTGCTGCTCTGGCTGCAGCTGGGCACCCTGGATATTCCGGTGCTGACCGACCCGGCAGCGGTGGGGGCGCAGCTGTCGCCAGGCATGATCACGCTGACCGCCCTTTTGATCTTCGGCGGCATCGTCGGCAAGAGCGCCCAGTTTCCGTTGCTCACCTGGCTGCCCGACGCCATGGAGGGCCCCACACCGGTGAGCGCCCTGCTGCATTCGGCCACCATGGTGGCCGCCGGCGTCTACCTGTTTTCGCGGCTGTTCGGCTTTTTCTCACTCTCGCCGACAGCCATGGCGGTGTGCCTGGCCATCGGCACGATCAGCATGCTGCTGGCGTCCACCATGGCCATGGTGGCCCGGGACATCAAACAGGTCTGGGCCTATTCCACCATCAGCCAATTGGGTTTCATGCTCATGGGACTGGGCGCCGGCAGCCTGTTTGCAGGCGCGTTTCACCTGATTACCCATGCCGGATTCAAGGCGCTGTTGTTTTTATGCGCCGGTGTGTTCATCCACCACTGCGGGTCCAACGATATGTTCGAGATCGGCCGGCAGGGCGGGCGCCGTCTCAAGTCGGCGGTGGTCTGCACGATCATTGGAGCAGGGGCGCTTTCCGGCCTGCCGCCGCTTTCCGGATTTTTCAGCAAGGAGCTCATCCTGGGCCACCTGTTGGACAGCGGGCACCCCGTCGCCTTTCTGGCCGCGGCCGTGGGTGCGTTTCTGACCACCTATTACTCGTTTCGCCTGATTTTCATCATTCTGTTTCCCCGTGTTGCGGCCGACACTCCGCCCGCGAACGGCCACGACAGCCACCACAGCGCCGGGGGCGAACGATCCATGGCCGCGGTGCTGTGGTGCCTGGCGGGTGTCACCGTCGTCCTGGGTTTTTTCCAGGCGCCGCTGCACGATTTCCTTGCGCGTGCCGGCGTAGGGAGCCAGGCGGCAATGCCGGCCCACCACAACTGGCTGCCGGTGGCCGCATGCCTGCTGGCCGCGGTGGCCATCGGCCAGGCCTGGCTCGAATATGGCCGCAAGGGAGCCCGGCAAATCGGCTGGGTGGAACGCATCCCGTTGCTGGCCGACCTGTTCGGCCAACGCTGGTACCTGGATCGACTTTACCGCTATCTTTTGGACACGTTGGTTTACCGGGGCGTGTCGCGACTGTTTACCGCCAACGACCGGCGTGTGATTGACGGCGCCCTGGACGGGCTGGGCCGAACGACCATCGGGCTGGGTCGGGTCGTGGATTGGGTTCACAGCGGCATGATTCAGTACCGGTTGATGATCATGGTCGCGGCGGTGATCTTATTGATTCTTTTTATTGGATGGGGCGGTTGACCATGGCCTACCAGCTGGCGAATTTCCCATTTTTGACTACACTGCTGCTCTGCTGTGTTGCAGGCCTGCTGGCGATTTTAGCCATTCCCGCAAGGCATGCGCGGGCCATTAAAATCGTCGGCGCCGTGTTCAGCGGCCTCACCCTGGTCATCTCGATCTATCTTTACAGCGCCTATGACCAGCAGTCGGGCGGCTACCAGTTCGTCGAGCGGGTCTCCTGGATTCCCGCGCTGGGCATCGCCTATTTCAACGGGGTAGACGGCTTCGCCCTGCCCATGCTGCTGTTGACGGGCATCGTCTTTTTTACCGCCGTACTGACCTGTTGGGAGATGGAACTGCGGGTCAAGGAGTTCTTCGCACTGATTTTTCTGCTCGTGGCCGGTGTCTTCGGTTTGTTCATGAGCCTGGACCTGTTTTTCATTTTCGTCTGGTTCGATGTCTCCCTGTTTCCCATGTATCTGCTCATCGCCATCTGGGGAAGCACCCGCAAAGAATACGGGGCCATGAAGCTGACCCTCTACCTGCTGGCCGGCAGCGCGCTGATTCTGCCGGCCATCATCTACCTGGTGATTCACTCGGGCACCCTGACCTTCGATCTGCTGGCCCTGATGGAGGGCGACCGGTTTACCCCGGCGCAGCAGCGCATCGCCTTTTTCCTGCTCTACATCGGCTTCGGCATCCTGGCCGGCGTCTTTCCCTTTCACACCTGGTCGCCGGTGGGGCATGTGGCGGCACCCACGGCGGTATCGATGATCCACGCCGGCGTGTTGATGAAGATCGGCGCCTTCGGCATCCTGCGGGTGGGCATGTTCCTGTGCCCGGAAGGATGGCAGTACTGGGCGCCGCTCATGGCCGTGCTGGCCACCTGCGGCATTGTCTACGGCACCTTCGTCGGGTTGAGTCAGACCGATCTCAAATACGTGATCGGCTACTCCAGCGTGGCGCACATGGGCATTGTCGGTCTGGGGTTGTCCACCATGACGGTCGACGGCATCAACGGGGCGGTGTTCCAGATGTTTGCCCACGGCATCATGACGGCGCTCTTTTTCTCGTCGGTCGGCTATATCTACGATAGGACCCACACCAAAGCCATCGCCGAACTGGGGGGGCTGAGCCGGATCATGCCGCGGGCCTCCTCCTTTTTTATCCTTGCCGCGCTGACCGGCATCGGCGTTCCCTGCCTGGCCAGCTTCTGGGGTGAACTGGTGGTGTTCATGTCCTGCGTGCGGGTATACCCGTTAGCCGGCGCGTTGGCCATCGGGGCGCTGGCGGTGAGCGCCCTCTTTATGCTGCGGGTGGTCCAGAAAACCTGCTATGGTCCGCCGCTGGAGAAATTTGCCGACCTGAAGGACATCACGGCCGCGCTGGCCGTGCCCCGCGTCATTTTGGTGTCGGTGATCGTGCTGTTCGGGCTCTTTCCGGGCCTGCTGTTTGATATGATCCATACGGCCACGATGCAATTGATTGGATTGCGATGAACTGGATACTGCTCACTCCCGAACTGATCCTGCTGATGGCGGCGGCGCTGTTTCTGGTATTGGCCTGCCTGAAACCGGATCCGCGCCGGGACTACCAGCTTGCCGTGACCATGGCGGCTTTTGCCGTGGCGGCCGCCATTGCCTGCGCGACGATGAGCGGCGACCTGTTCAACCACGTCTACCGGGTGGATCTTTTCTCCCAGGTTTTCAAAGCTTTGCTCTCCATCGGTTTTTTCCTGGTCATCGTCCTGTGCGACGACTACCAAGGGGTGGCCCCCTCGCACCATGGCGAGGCTTATTTTCTGCTGGCCGTCTGCACGCTCTCCATGATGATGCTGGCCTCTGCGGTCCACCTGCTGGCGATCGTTCTGGCCCTGGAACTGTCCAGCTATTCACTCTACATCCTGGTTTTCCTGCGTCGGGAGAGCCGCTGGGGGATGATTACGGGATTGCGCTATTTCCTGGTGGGAGCCAGCGCGTCGGCCATCATGCTCTTCGGCCTGGCCATGATCTATGGGGTCACCGGTGCGGTGCACATCGATATACTGGTCCAGCGGCTGCCCGCTATGATGGGCCATCCCGTGGTCGTAACCGGGCTGCTTTTGACCCTGGCCGGGTTCTTTTTCAAGCTGGCCGTCTTTCCCTTCCATTTCTGGGCACCGGAAGCCTATCAGGGCGCACCCAACCAGGTGGCGGCCTTTATTGCCGCGGTGTCCAAGGTCGCCGCCGTGGCCATTTTGCTGCGCATGATCTCCATGGCCCAGGGCAACAGCGACCTGCTGGCCAGAGGGCTGATCGCCATGGCCGTCGTCTCCATGACCGTGGGCAACCTGGCGGCCATTGCCCAACGGGATTTCAAGCGCCTGATGGCCTTTTCCAGCGTCGCCCATGCCGGCTACCTGCTGCTGGCCATGCTGTGCATGACCCCTGCCGGCTATGCCGCCGCCATGTTCTATGGCGCGGCGGTGCTGATCATGAAATACACCTGCTTTATGGTCATGATCCGCGTGGCCGACGATGGCCGCAACCTGCAGATCGATGAACTGGCCGGGCTGCACCGGCGCTCCCCGCTGCTGGCCCTGGCCCTGATGATGGCCCTGTTCAGCCTGGCCGGCATCCCGCCCACCATCGGGTTTGCAGGCAAACTGATGATTTTCGTGGCCGCCATGCAAAAGGGCTATCTGGTGCTGGTGCTGATCGCCATGGCCAACGTGGTGGTCTCCTTGTACTACTACCTGCTGGTCCTCAAGGCCGCATACCTGGATGAACCCGCCCAGTCGCTTCCGGCGATCAACCTGACCATTCCCGCCCGTCTGGTGGCCGTTGCTATGATCGTCCTGATCGTGGGCATTGGGTTTTACCCGACCACGCTGCTGGATCTGGTTCAGGCCGCGGTGTTGAGATTACCGTAGCCTCGCCGCACGTTTCCGGGAACGAACCGTTGACCCGGCGCCTCTCCATTGCATTTCCATTTTCTCCCGCGCAAAAACAAACACAGCCGCAGAATCCCGGCTCAATCGTTTGATCAATCACATCCAAAATTTGATTTAATCAAAATTTTGAGCCTCTGCATCAGGCCGAGCACTTCAATATTTCATGTATTTACAATAAGATAACATCTTGCACACGTTCGGCACGACAATTGTAATGGTAATTGGCGGAGAGTTGGATCCGAACTTCGATTTCGGACCGGATTAGATGAAGTGCTAAACCACGGAGGTGTAAAATGAGTGACGAGACCAAAGAAATTGAAAAAAGCGACCCGGAAAAATCAGTCTCCAAGGATCGTGACAGCACCTGTTGCTACTACGTCGATCCATGCGGGTGTTACGTGGATCCATGCTGCTGCACGCCCCGCTATATTTCCTGTTGTTGTTAGCGGACGGCCGGTGTGGGGTTCGCACCGGCACGGTTGAATTCTGCAGGGTAATCTATACAGGCTAAAACGATGGTATGTGCCTGTTCAATCGGTGCATGCAACGACACGATTTCAGGAATTCATGATGGAACATGAGACCGCGGACAGGCGAGTGCAGCAGCGGTGTGCCAAGGATGTGAGCATGACATGCTCTCATCTGAATAAAATGATGAACACATGGTAACCATACGTAATTACAATGACAAAGGGTTATATTTCGAGTCGGATGAAAACTTGTTGGTCGACTCCTTCATCGTGCTTAGAGCGGTGGGGGCTCACGAGATGTGAAAGAGTTTGGCCTCTCGACCCGATCGGCCGCTTCCGTTTTCAATGGCAATATCCGATCCCGGAGCCTGCCGGGGGTATCGTTCACACACGGTTGCCAGGGTTATCCACTGCGAACAAGTTGACACTGACCCAATCCGTTTCGGCGTCGGCGTGAAATTATTGATTCTCTCCGAATGATCCTGAACATCCACACGCTAACTTGGCATAACCGGCGGCTGATGTCGCTAATTGTGCCGAGGTAATAATTAGGAGGAAAAAAACCATGAAACACAAACCATCAAGAGATACCACCGGCAGCAGCGGTGTGTCAAGGATGTCGCGATCGCGTGCGCACATTTAGAATGAAAACGATGACCGCATCGTCACCGTGCGCAATTACAGAAGCGGAGCGCGTGTCTTTCGAATTGGACCACAGGGACCTATTCCGATCGCTGTTGATTTTGGCCCAAGTCAACGCCGGCCTGTACAATTACCCGGTTTTGATGGCAGCCGACATCCTGGCCTTTCAGACTGATCTGGTGCCCGTGGGCCGAGGACCAGCGCCAGCATGTGGAGATGGCCCGGGAGATGGCCGAGGCCTTCAACCGGGCCTACGGTCCGGTGTTGAAACGTCCACAGGCCTGGTGCACGAAGCGGTGCATACCGTTGCCGGCCTGGATGGGCGAAAATGAGCAAATCCTACGGCAACGAAATCCCGGTGCTGGCCCAACCCGAAGAAATGCGGCGGCTGGTGATGCGCATCGTCACCGACAGCCGCCGACCCGAAGCACCCAAGGATCCAGAACAGTGCAATCTATTCGCACTGTATCGCCATTTTGCCGACCGGGTCGACGTCGCGCGTCTGCGAAAGCGCTATATAGAGGGCGGCGTGGCCTACCAAACTGTGAAGCAGACGCTCGCCGAAGCGCTGATTCGACCATTTTAAACCGGCACCGGGAGCGTTTCACCGCGCTGATGGCGGATGGCGATCAGATCGGAAAAATCCTGGACAACGGTGCCGCCAGGGCGCGTGAGGTTGCTCGAACCACGTTGACGGCTGTGCGACAGGCCGTGGGTATCGACCGGATGCGCCCTTCATGAGGCGACCGGTTTCTAAGTGCCAACATGCGGAGGAGATGACCATGGGAAAAAATGTAACCCAGAAACTGATCGACGCCCATCTGATTGAAGGCAAAGCGGCCATCGGTGAAGAGGTCGGCCTGCGCATGGATCAGACCCTGGCTCAGGACGCGACGGGAACGATGGTCATGCTGGAATTCGAGGCCATGAACGTCGGATCGCGTGCGCACCGAACTGTCCGCCCAGTACGTCGACCACAACCTGCTGCAGACCGACTACCGCAATGCCGACGATCATCTCTTCTTGCGCAGCGCATGCCGGAAATTCGGCGTGTGGTACAGCCGTCCGGGCAACGGCGTGAGCCACCCGGTGCACATGCAGCGATTCGGCGTGCCGGGCAAAACCCTGGTCGGTTCGGACAGCCACACGCCCGCGGCCGGCGGGTTGGGCATGCTGGCTTTCGGTGCCGGCGGCCTGGAGGTGGCCACGGCCATGGCCGGTGAACCCCTTTATATCACCATGCCCAAAGTGATGGGCATCCACCTGACCGGCCGGCTGCCGGACTGGGTCAGCGCCAAGGACGTGATCCTGGAAATGCTGCGCCGCCATGGCGTGGACGGCGGCCGGGGCAGGATCATCGAATACTTCGGACCGGGCCTGGCCGGCCTGACAGCGATGGATCGTCACGTGATCGCCAACATGGGCACCGAACTGGGGGCCACCAGCACCGTTTTTCCCTCGGACGATGCCGTGCGACGGTTTCTCGTTGAGCAGGGCCGCGCGGATTGCTGGCGGGAGATGATGGCCGACGCGGATGCCGGCTATGATGAGACCGATGAGATCGACCTGTCCAACCTGGAACCGCTGATCGCCCTGCCCAGCAGTCCCGGCAACGTGGTGCCGGTGCGCGAGGTGGCCGGGCGCCCCATCTACCAGGCCTACATCGGCTCGTCGGCCAATCCGGGACTGCGCGACTTTGCCGTGCCGGCCCTGATGGTCGCCGGCCGGCAGGTGCCGGACCACATCTCCTTCGACGTGAATCCCACCTCGCGCCAGCTCATCGAGAACATGATCGAAACGGGTTTGATGGAACATCTGATCCAGACCGGTGCACGGTTTCACCAGGCCGGCTGCAACGGCTGCATCGGCATGGGGCAGGCGCCGGCCACCGGGAAGATCAGCCTGCGCACCGTGCCGCGAAACTTCCCGGGCCGCTCCGGCACCGTGGAAGACCAGGTTTATCTGTGCAGCCCGGAGACGGCCACGGCATCGGCCCTGACCGGCGTCATCACCGATCCGCGAACCCTGGACATGGCCTATCCGCACTTCGACATCGCCGACAGGGCTGAAAGATCAACACGGCCCTGCTGGTCCCCCCGGAAGTCAGGCCATGGCGACCATGGAACTGGAAAAAGGGCCCAACATCAAACCGCTGCCGATGTTTCGACGCCCTGCCCGATCGTCTGGAGGGACCGGTGCTCCTCAAGATGGGCGACGACATCTCCACCGACGAGATCATGCCTGCCGGCGCCGCGGTGCTGCCCTTGCGCAGCAATATCCCCGAAATCAGCCGGTTCGCCTTCAGCCGCATCGACGACACCTATTACGATCGGGCCATGGCCTGCCGGGACAACGGCGGCTCCTTCGTGGTGGGCGGGAACAATTACGGTCAGGGCTCCAGCCGCGAACACGCCGCCCTGGCACCTCGATTTCTGGGGCTGCGCGCGGTAGTCGCCAAAAGCTTTGCCCGCATCCATGCCCAGAACCTGGTCAATTTCGGCATCCTGCCACTGATGTTCGAAAACCCGGAGGACTGGAAAAAAATCCACCCGGGAGATGTGCTGCAGTTGGACGACCTGCGAACGGCACTGCAGGCGGGCCGCGGATTGCGCCTGGACAACAAAACCCGGAGCGACTCCTATGCCCTGGTTCACAGTCTGAGCGGCAGACAACTGCGCATGGTGATGGCCGGCGGCCTGATCAATTCAATTCAGGCGGTCAAGATGACCCATCACCGCGACAGAAAACGGGTTGAAAAAGCCCCGCATCGAATTAACCGACCAGGATCTGAAACATCTCTTCGAGATCCATGCGCCCCTGTCCGTTCCGGCGCTGGCCAGACGCACGGGACTGCCCTACATGCAGGTCTACAATATCGTTCATGGACGGGTGAAATCCATATCGGACCGGCATTACCGGATGCTTTTCGGCCAGGCCCCGCCTCCCCGGAACCCGAAAAGAGTGGATGGCGCGGCTTTCAGAGCCATGGTCGACTTGTGGCTGTTTCTCAATGACGACATCACCCGATCGGATCTCAGTCGTGATTTCTACGGAGACGAACACCCCAAAAAGCCCGACCTCAGGATTTTCAGCGGACAGATCCGGACGGTGCCGCCCAGGCTGGAACGCATCATGCGAAAAAAGTTTTCGGATGCGGGCGTCGACGGGCAATCAACTCGACCGATGGCTCGATGAACTGGACGATGCTGCCCGCTGACGGCCGGGTTCCATACCGCCGGATCAGGCCGGTGCTGCGATTCTATTCGGGACAATATTGGGCGTGCACCCCACCGCCATATTGAATCAGTCCGTCGAACGGTACGAAACCGGCATGCTGAAAAGCGTTTCCCGGGACATTTTCAACCGGGCGATGACCCTGAAACACCAGGCCGAAAAAGCCCTGGCGGCAGGACGAAAACGGGAGATCGAGAAGTTAAAGGAAGACGTTTCCGGGGGGAAATCCGGTTATTCACTCTATCTGGAGGTTGAAGAGGAATTAACCTTTCTGCGTCGATACGCCAAAAAAAGCGCCAAAAGCTACCTGGGCAGAAGCATGTGGACCTACAAAACCGGAAAGGCCAAACGCATCGCCGACTGGAGAGCCCGAAAGATCTTGCAGGACTGCGACCGGTTCATCCGGGAGACGCCTGATCTGCCCCTGTCCTGTCTGCCGCGATCCCGGCAGGCGAAGCGGGTCCGGATGCTGCTCGATGTCCTCGTGGCCCGCACGACGCAGTTGCTTTCCGAACAGGAGGGCCTCGTTTTCGAAAAGAGGATTCTGAGGCCTTCGCATGCGCGGGACGAATACACCAATCAAAAGCATGGATTCACGCGGTTCGACATGGCACCCGGCGTCTTGGGGATGAAAAAGAAGGCCTTCGACCTGATGGTGGCAAAAAACTGCGACATTTTCAGGTCGGTTGGGAAGATATACCAAGCGGTGGTACCTGTCCGACCTGTATCTGAAAGAACTCTCTGAAAAGGAATTTTTCGATTTGATTTCGAAAAAGTATGAATGGATGGCAAAATCGCTGAACCGATCGATGGGGATCAACGCATGCCTGCATTAATATTTAAAATAGAGCAGCCGGCCGCCATGCCGGTCAGTGATCCGGATCGAAGCCGAGCCCGGGCCGGCCGGTGGGATGCAGGATGCCGTTGCGCAACCGCACCGCCCCGGATGCAGGATCACCCGTCAGGTCCAGATGGCCGTCCAGGTCGGCATATTTCACATTGGGGCGCGCCAGGGCAAAGTGAAGACCGGCGGCAATGCCCAGCGCCGACTCGTCCATGCACCCGACCATCACCTCCAGGTCGGCGGCATGGGAGACGGCGTTGATCTTCAAGGCCTCGTCGATGCCCCCCACCTTCATCAGCTTGATGTTGATCATGTCCACCAGGCCTTTCTTGGCCAGCCGGAAGGCGTCCTTCAGACTCATCAGGCTTTCATCGGCCATGATGGGCAGCGGGACCTGTCGGGTGACCCGGCCCAGCAGGCGGTCCTGCGCCCGGGGGGTGGGCTGCTCGATGAGTTCCAGGCCCACCGGCCGCACCGCCGCCACGAAACGCAGGACGTCGGCCTCCGAATAGCCCTGGTTGGCATCGAAGCGCAGTTCGATTCTTTTTCCCACGGCTTCCCGAATCTTGACCAGACGCTCGATATCGACCGCCACGTCCGCCCCGCCTTTGATTTTCAGGGCGAGAAACCCCTTCTGCGCATAGTCGATGGCTCTGGCAACGGTTTCTTCGACGGGCAGAATCCCGATGGTAACGCTGGTGCGCATGCGGCTGCGGAATCCACCGAGAAGGTTGTACAGCGGCAGACCGGCCGCTTTGCCCAGAATATCGAAAAGGGCCATATCCGACATGGCCAGGGCCGCCGGTTGAGCCTTCAGGTGCGGCCGGATGCGCTCCATGAGCATCAAGGGCCGCAATGGATCCGAGCCCTTGAAGGCAGGCAGGATCACCTTGCTGCAGGCATCCATGACGCCTGCCGGCGTTTCGCCGGTCACTTCCAGGTCCGGCGCCGCACAGCCGTACCCGACGATGCCTGCCGAGGTCTCCACGCGCAGAAAGACATTGGTGGTTGAACTGACGGTCTCGTAGGCAATGGTGTATGGCTCGGTCAACTTCATGGTGACCGGCCAGGCTTCGATGTGAGTTATTTTCATGGTCAATATTTTCTCTGGTAGATTTCCTTCAGCGTCATGGTTTTAAGCTGATCCACGAAAAGGACCAGGTGAGCGATGATGAGCTCCCACATCTTCTCACCTTTTTCCACACTGGCCTTGGTGGGATCACCCATGACGCCGCTGGAGGATATCTTGTGGGTGTGGGCATACCAGGAGACACCCCGTTTGGAAGTAAAATCGAGATACCGGCTGCTGAAGGCCGGCACCTCCATCTGCAGGCGGTCCATGCGAACCAGGTGGGGCCTGATGGCCAGGCTGGTGCTGGTTTCGATCTCGCCGGCATGGACATCGTTGGGGGTTTCGATGAGGCTGTCCACATCCACGTCGCTGGTTTCCCCGGTGTCCACGCAAACGAAGATCCGCGCATCCTGATTGATGCGCTGGGCGGCAAAGTTCAACGACGGAGCGTTGCCGCCATGCCCGTTGATGATCACCAGCTTCCTGATGCCGTTTTTGGCCACGCTGATGCCGACGTCGTAAACCAGATTGGCCAGGGTGTCGTTGTTGATGCTGATCGTGCCCTTGAAGGCTTCGTGGTGATAGGAGACCCCGTAGGCGATCAACGGCAGAACCAGGGGCTTGGGATCGCGACAGCCGTCGGCGACGCGCTTGGCCAGATACTCGGCGTCAAAAGCATCCGTGTCCAGAGGCAGATGCGGGCCGTGCTGTTCGATGGCCCCCACCGGCAGCAGGGCAGTGTCCACGATGTCGAGGCGATGAGCGGCATCCGGCCAGCAGAGCTCACCCCAAAAATAGCTGTTCGGCAGCCTGTCGGCGTCGCTGGCCTCTTCGGTTTGCAAGGCCCCGGATTCGGCGGCGTAGGGGGTCTTCAATTCCGGGTGGGCAAAGGGATCCACCGGCTCCCAGGCTGTTCCCTGACGCTGCACCGCCCCCTCGGCATGCTCCATATAAATGTGGTACAGCTCTATCCGCAAATCCTGAGGGATGCCGTCGATAGGTGACACCGTGGGGTCGAACCGCAGCTTCATGATTTCAGGGTAGGGCTTGATGGACCTGGCAACGCTGTCCGGCACGCGGACATGATCGAGTTGCGCCAGCATGAAAAACAGCTGGCCCGCTTCGGCTGATGCCTGGGAGTAGACACCCTTTTCAAACACGGTGGTCAGACAGGCGGCGACCTGACTGTCGCTGTAACCGCAGCGGGAAGGAGGCTCCTCCAGCGCGGTGAGCATGCCCACGATACGCCGGCACTTTTCGCACTTGCCGCAGGGCTTGATCCGGTCACCCGCCTTGTGGGTGGCATGACAGGAAGTCTGGTGCTCCTGAATGTGGGGATAACGCTTGACCAGCATTTTTTCGATCAGGAGTTCGGACAGGGGGCGCAACATGGAAAACTGGCTGATTGCCCAGCCTTTGCGCATGAAATACCGCGACAAAGCGGTGTCGAACCAGATGCTCTGGTCATACAGACCGTCATAATGGCGGATGCCCTGGGTGGTAACGCGCCGCGACGTGTCGAACTCGTCTCCGATGATCAGGCGGCCGATGCCCCGTTTGCGCAACAGCGGCAGGACGCCGAAGAGGAATACCGCCACCGTCCACAGGCGAATGGGGTATTCGTCCGACCGGACGCCGGCGAAATCTTTTCTGATAAAGGGCATCCGGCGAAGCATCCAGGGGTACAACCGGTCGGCATTGACCCAGACCCGCGCCGTGCCGGGGATGTTGTCCCTGAAGTGGCGGTAGGCGTTGAGAGCCGTATACCAGTGCCGGCCCGATTCGTTGACGAAAATGGGGTGCACCTCCCGGCCCAACTCGTCCAGCAGGCCGAAACTGAGCAGGCTGTCCTTGCCGCCGCTGGAAAGAACGCAGTGGCGGCTCGAATCGGTTTTCCAGTGGGGCAGGTGCTCGGTTCGAACCGTGACGGGGAATGTCAGCTGAGCACGCAGATAGGACTTGGGCTTGACTGCCGGCAGTCGGGCGGCCTCCCCCACCAGAAAGGGGTTGGGCTCCAGAAACTTCTTGACGAAAATTTCCCGGGCGGTGTTTTCCGCCATCTCCTTGAGAAATTGGCGGTCGGTTTTATCAAACAGGCCGTTGAAGACGATTTCGCGGCAAAACAGCCCGTAATTGAGGGCCACCTGGGCGGCGATCATGTCGGCCAGGTTCCGGGATTCGGGTCTTCCAGGATCGAACACATCCTCTTCGTAGGTGTAAATCAGCTCCGTCTGCTCTGCATGGTCGCCGTAAAACAAGCGATAAGGCGCCACCAGGCGCCTTCGCTCAAGCTTCACCGGCCCCACCTCCAACCGGTCGAACACCGTTAAGATGCCCAGGGGATCGTCATTGCTGTATAGCCTGGAGAGGGGTGATTCCGGCATCGGCACTGCCTTTCTTGTCCAATATCCTTTTTCGATATCCCTTCCAACCCGTCTGTCGATTACCGCTTCTTCAAATGCGGGATCAGCGCAGCGACCAGGCCGTCCCCCTGATCCCGGAGCACATCGAATGTCGGCAACCCCACCACCTTCTCAATGGCGTCGCAGACGAAGGGGATCTGGTCGTCAAGGAGGTCTTCGTGATTGACGGTAACGGCAACCACGGGCTTTTCCGACAGGGTCTCGATGGCCTGGATCTGCCGCGACAAGGGCTGGATCGGATAGCCGGGGAAGCCGTCATATTCTTTTCTGGCCGGCGCGTGCTGCAGGATCACCAGGTCCGGCCGGCCGGCCGCCAGGATTTCGAAACCGCCCGGATAGGCCGGATTCATCAGGCTGCCCTGCCCCTCGATGACGATCACCTCGGGGTGCTGCTCGTTCCAGGACTGCCACACGGCGTGCTCGATTTCTCCGGACACGAAATCGTTCACCAGCGAATCCATGATGATGCTGTACCGGGCACCCTGCATCCAGGCGGTTTGGCCGGTGCCGATGATCTGGGTCCGATAGCCCAATCGTTCGAAGGCCTGCACCATCAGCCAGGCGGTGGTCCGCTTACCCACAGCCGAGTCGGTTCCCAGCACGGCGATCTTTAACGCGGCCACATCTTCGATCTTGCCGGAGAAAAAGTGCAGTCGATCCCTGGGCGGCGGTTTGCGGATGTCCCTGATCACCACGCCGCGCTTGACGGCCTGCCGGGCAATTTCCTCATCCTCGGACAGAAAATCGTGCAATCCGCAGTCCACATTGAGATTCATGTCGATGGCCTTGATCACATCCTGGCGGGCGCTTTTTCCCAGCCGCCCGCCGTCGGGGGCGATGCCGATCACCAGGTGAGTGGCCGGGATTCCTGCATTTTCGGCAGTCTGCATGGCCGTTTCGATGGAGTCAACCACCGGGATGCCGCCGGCTTTGCCGTCGAGCACCTCACTGGCATCCCGGCCCGCATACCTTGAATCCACCACGGCAGCAATCTTATAACGCAGGCAGAACCGCACCAGGCCGTGGGCTGTTTTACCGTTCAGGGTGTTGAACGCTCCTTCACAATAGACAATGGCATTTCCGTCGACCTTCATGATTTTCTCCCCGTCAGGACGACCACATATCGGTCGTTGGGCAAAGGGTTGATTTTGTGATTTTCGATCAGGGCAATCAATCCGGCCGTAGAGGCGGGGAGCACGTCCAGTCCCTCCCGCTCACGAATCAGGCGTGAATACAGGCGCATGTTCTTGTCCGAAGCATCACCGGCCCAGCCGCTGGTTTCACGAATGGCCTTGAGCGCCAGGTTCCCGTCAATGGCGTGCCAGTTGATCAGCGGCTCGTTCACGCGGGTCTCTCGGATCTTTTCGGGGGCCAGATCTTCGCAAGTGGGTTTGTTCTTCAATGCGGCATAGACGATAGGGTTTTTCCGAAAGGAGGAGCCGGCCACCATTCGGGGCATGCGCGAAGTCTTGCCCCGTCGGTTCAGGCTGGCAAATCCTTTGCAAACCCCGGCAAATGTCGTCCCGTTGGACACCGGCAAGGCTACCGCTGCCGGCGCATCTCCCAACTCATCGTATATTTCGTAGGAGATGCCGCCGTAGGCACCCAACTGCATGGTGGTGTTGCTGCCACCCGGGTTGGCATCGTACCATTCCTCTTTGTCCGCCTGTTCGCTGGAAGCTTTCACAGCCGTTTCATAGTCGCCCGGCACACGGACGATTTCCGCCCCCAGTGACTCGATTTCCCGTATCCGCCGGGTGTGGTAATTGCCCGGGATATAGATGACGCAGCGCATGCCGGCCAGGGAAGCCGCCAGTGCCTGCGCCACGCCGAAGTTGCCGCAGGTGGCCACCGTGATGGCGTCGAACCGGCGCCGCATGGCATCCATGGCCTGGGCAAAGGCCACCCGGTCCTTCTGGGTCCCGGTGGGGTTGCCCCCTTCGAACTTCAAAAAAATCTGGCGCAAACCGGTTTCCCGTTCGATGTTTCGGGCACGGATAAAAGCGGTATCGCCCACTTCGGAATCGATGATGTCCTCGTAGGCCTCCAGGCGTTCAGCCAATGGACGGGAGTGGTCGGCGGTGATTCCCCGCTGGCGGTTCACCTCCTGGTGGATATGATGAAACGCGCCAGAGGCGCCGTCCATCAGCCCGAACGGCTGGGTGAGATTGCTGTTTCCATTCGTCATGTTCGATGCCCTCACTATGGGATAAACCAACGTTCCCGGCGATCGGAAAGCGACTTCGGCCAAACCGAATTTCATGGCCATGCGAGGTTTTATGGATCAAGTCGGCACCGCTCACACCCACGTGCCGTCTCCTTAGTTTATAGACAGACGAGGCCTAAATCGGGTGGAACAAATGGTTCCGGTTTTTTATAAACCAGAACCCGCCTTGCATTGTCAATTATAATTAAGATAACAATATGTTGGCCAAATACAAACGGTGTTCAAGAATTCCGGCACGGCAAACGGACGGGTAATGATCGGATCCGGCAGTTCTGATTTTATCCTAAAAATTACGAATATTCAAACAATATCTGATAGATATGATAATGGCCCAATCATTGCTCAACCGAATGTGTCGGGTTGTCGACACCGCCCGGCGGATATTTTAGAGGACAAATTGTCCTTACCAGTCAACAAAGGAGAAAAACAATGAAGCGAGGAAAAATGAAGTTCATGATGGTGTTGATCACGTTGGTCATGATCGCGGCGGCTCCGTTGGCCGCAGTGGCGTCGGAATCGGTGACCATCCAAGGCGAGATCAACGACAGCTTCCAGATTGTCGACAGCAACGGTCAGGTTTACGAGATCGCCGAGACTGAGAAAGGCAATGATCTCGTCGAAAACCACATCGGTGAGAAGGCGAAGGTGGTGGGTACGCTTCAGCAGGACCAGGATGTAAAAATCATTACGGTTACCACGTTCGAGATTCTCGCAGAATAAGACACCGGGGACCCGGCCATGAATGCAGCCGGGTCCTTTTCAGAAGAATCAGGAGTGACCATGAGCAAAAAGATTACCGCGTCCTTGCAGACGCTTGTCGGCATCGTCACCCCTTATGCATGGGATGAGAGCGACCGGGTTTCCGAAGTATCTCTTTCAGCCACGGATGATGAAGAATACATCATCGAGAACAGTGGACGATTTCTCGATCTGCTTCAAAAACCGATCCGGGCCGTCGGGATGGTTACCAGCGGCAAGAAGATGCATCGGGCGATCAATATAAAAAAATTTCAACTGTTGGAAAGCGCTTCGGTCAACGATTAGCAAATTACAGGGAGCGTCCATGGAAAAAAAAGATCTCGACTATTTTCGCCAGCTGCTGGAAACAGAGTTAAATCATCTCTTCGAAAAGGCGGGGGAGACCGTTTGGGAGTTGATGGAGACCAGTTCCAACAACGAATCAGACCTGTTGGACCGGGCGAGCCAGGAGCTTGCCCAGAACAATGTGTTTCGGATTCGCAGTCGGGAGAGCCGGCTGATCAAAAAAATCAGGGAAAGTCTTCAGGCCATTGAGGACGGCACATACGGTATATGTGAAGATTGTGAAGAACCGATTGCTATCGAGCGTCTCATGGCCAGACCGGTCACCAGTTACTGCATTCATTGCAAAAGCCGCCGGGAAGCTTTTGAAAAGGCGATCGGGTATTGAGGCACAGGCAGTGGGAAAGGCAATGATTGTGGCCAGATTAGGCTTGTATTTAAACGTTTTTTATGGGAAATATTGATAATATGTCATTGCAGTTAACCGCCATCGATGATGGTCCCATCAACACTTACCCTGATCAGGCATTTGACCTGGTGACGCCCTTACCGCAGGCTCATGGATACCATCCTCATCGCATCGCGGGACCCGCACACAAACGCTGCCATCCGCAGAATAGTATCTCCTGACGATCAGATACACGTCGCCGATTCATCGGATCAAATCTTGGAGAGGATCCAATCCATCACCTGCGATTGCCTGTTCATCGAACTCTCCCTGATGGAAGCACTGCATAGCACCCTGGACGATTCTACGGATTCGAAGACGCCGATACAGCACCTGAAAGACTTACGGCCGCTGATGGCCATTATCTTAATTGCCGGCAATGAGGATGTCCGCGATGCCGTCCGATACATGAAAAGCGGAGCCAGCAATTACATTACGACGCCCATTGATGCGGATGAAGTGCGCCTGGTCATCGATGAAATTTCAAGAGAACGGCGCCAGCAGTCCGAACTGGCCTATCTTCGAGAACGGATATGGAAGGATGATTCCCTCGATATTGTCCACACGCTCAGCCCCAGAATGAAAAAGGTGTATGACAATGTCATGTCCGTGGGCCCTACGAAGACCACCGTGCTTTTGCTGGGTGAAACCGGAACGGGAAAAAGCTTTACCGCCAAGCTCATTCACCGGCACAGCAATCGAAAAAATGGTCCATTGATCAGCGTTCATTGCGGCGCTATACCGGAGACGCTGATTGAAAGCGAACTTTTCGGCCACGAAAAGGGATCGTTTACCGGCGCTCACCGGCGAAAGCTGGGCAAGTTCGAAGTGGCCTCGGGCGGCACGATTTTTCTGGACGAAATCGGCACCATTTCCAAATCGGCACAGGTCAAGCTGTTGACCGTGCTCCAGGAAAGCATCTACCAACGCGTGGGCGGCGAACAGACGCTGACGGCAAATGTACGGGTGATCGCGGCCTCCAATGCCGACCTGAAACAGATGTGTGTTGAGGGTCTGTTCAGGAAAGACCTTTACTACCGCCTCAATGTGTTTCCCATTACGATCCCTTTATTGTATGAACGCAAGGAAGACATTCCTGTTTTTGTACATGCTTTCCTTAATAAATTTAATCAGTTCAACACCAAAAACATCCAGGGGGTTCACCCAGCGGTCATGCAGGCCCTGCTGCGATACGACTGGCCGGGCAACATCCGCGAGCTCGAGAATCTGCTGGAGCGTGCCTACATCCTCGAAACGACCGCCGAGCTGACGCCTGAAAGCTTTCCCTCCGAACTGTTCGATCATGCCGAACCAATGACCGAAATTGCCATCGACACCAGCGACACCCTGGCAGCGGTCAGGCAGAAGGGGCTGGCAGAGATCGAACGGCGGTACCTGAAAGAGGTCCTCTCCCGAAACATGGGAAAGATCAATGCGTCGGCATCGGAGGCCGGTATAGGAACACGGCAATTGAACAAACTGATGCACAAGTATAAGCTGGACAAGGGCATTTTTAAATAGTCTTCCCCCCGCGTAAAGAGAATTTCCACTTCCGATTGGACGCCAAATCGGAACTCCCTGTTCCTAACCCAATAACCAACTTATATTAAACAAAAAATACGCATTCGCCCGCACCTGTTCAAGCAGAATGACCGTTGATGGCTATGGCACCATCAGCATTGCATGGCCTTCAAAAAAACTATCCACGCTCGTATGTCAATATATTTCAAATAGATAAAAGTTGGCATGTTAATTGATAACACCACCTGTGCCACGTGTCTTTTCCATTTTGGAGTGGGGTGGCCAAGGCGACATCACATCAGTAGAAACGAGCGAAAGGATAACATTCGATGAACTGGAAATTCTGGAAGAAGGAATCAAAGAACGAAACCACTGGCACAAATGGACCCAAACTTGCCAAACCAAAGGATGTTCCAGAACCGGTCGGTCGAAAAATGGTTACGGGCATGAAGTTGGATCCGGATCTGGTGTGGTCCCTCAAATATGTCAGCCGACCCATGGGAGAACGCCGCAACGCCAGTGAATTCAGAATCTTTAATCCCGAAACGGCGCATCAGAAGGGGATCGCTGTAAAAAACTGGAATTCCCTCGACGACCTGCCGGACCTAATTCTTTATTCGGGGTCTTACGATAAAGGTGCCAACAGCATCGAAATTCATTAGCCGTTAACGATCCGATAGCCTCGATGGCAAGTCGAAGGACTCCCCTCGCCCACCTTTCCTGGACAGCACCGGAAGAGAGGAAAAATGCCTGCCTGAAAATAGGGCGGGCATTTTTTTAAAGACCTGACGCTTGATTCCGGCATGGTTTTAACTGGCCACTCGCCACTGCGGTACCTGCCGATGATGAAATCTGTCAACCACTTGTTATCACAACTAATAAATTTGTCTCGACAGTGCTTGACAACGCTCATTTCGGCTTTAAATTTGCGGTATCTTTTACATGCGGTGCCCTGATTTCATCCACTATAAATTGATGCGCGAGTGTTGGTTCAGTTACCGTTGGCAGTTTTATCGGTGTTTGCAGCTGACGCTCCCGTCAGATAGAATGAAAAAGCGAAAAAGTCAGCGACAAGGAGAAAGAAATGAAGGTCAAACCACTGAATGACAGAGTATTGGTAGTTCGCGTCGAAGAAGAAAAGAAAACCGCCGGCGGCATCATCATTCCGGACACGGCCAAAGAAAAACCCATGGAGGGCAAAGTGGTCGCTGCCGGTCCCGGCAAGCTGGATGAAAAAGGCAAGCGGGTGCCCATGGAGTTGAAAAAGGGCGAGCGGGTGCTCTTCTCCAAATATGCGGGCACTGAGATTAAGATCGATGGCGTCGATCACCTGTTCATGCGTCAAGACGATATACTTGGTGTAATCGAATAATTGGGGAGGAAACACAGATGGCTGCAAAAAAAATTATCTATGGTGCGAGTGCCCGTGCATCGATGCTCAAAGGCGTCAACACGCTGGCCAATGCGGTCAAGGTGACGCTTGGCCCCAGGGGCAACAACGTGGTGTTGAGCAAATCCTTCGGTTCGCCCCTGGTAACCAAAGACGGTGTAACGGTAGCCAAAGAGATCGAACTGACGGACAAGTTCGAAAACATGGGTGCACAGATGGTCAAGGAAGTGGCCAGCAAGACCAGCGATGCGGCCGGCGACGGAACCACCACCGCGACCGTACTGGCCCAGGCCATCTACGCCGAAGGTCAAAAGCTGGTTGCCGCCGGCGTCGATCCCATGTCCATCAAGCGGGGCATTGACCTGGGCGCGGTCGCTGTGGTCGATGCCCTGAAAAAGCTCTCCAAACCCACCAAGGACCGCAAGGAAATTGAGCAGGTGGGCAGCATCTCCGCCAATAACGACGAAACCGTGGGCAAGTTGATCTCCGAAGCCATGGAGAAAGTCGGCAAAGAGGGCGTCATTACCGTGGAAGAGGCCAAGGGCATGGAGACCACCCTGGACATCGTCGAAGGCATGCAGTTCGACAGAGGGTATAGTTCACCCTATTTCGTCACCAATGCCGAAAAGATGGTTGCCGAACTGGACGAACCCTTCATCCTGCTCAATGAAAAGAAAATTTCCAACATGAAGGATATGATTCCCCTGCTGGAATCGGTGGCCCGCTCCGGTAAGCCCCTGCTGGTCATCGCCGAAGATGTGGACGGCGAGGCCCTGGCGGCACTGATCGTCAACAAGCTGCGGGGCACCTTGAAGGTGGCCGCCGTCAAGGCGCCCGGTTTCGGTGATCGCCGCAAGGCCATGCTCGAGGATATCGCCATCCTCACCGGCGGCCAGGTGATCTCGGAAGATCTGGGCATCAAGCTGGAAAACATCACCATCACCGACCTGGGCAAATGCCGCACCGTGAAGATCGACAAGGACAATACCACGATCGTCGACGGTGCCGGCGCCAAGTCTGCCATTGAGGGCCGGGTGCGTCAGATCCGTGCGCAGATCGAAGAGACCACCTCCGACTACGACCGTGAGAAGCTCCAGGAACGGCTGGCCAAACTGATCGGTGGTGTGGCTGTCGTCAGCATCGGTGCGGCCACGGAAACCGAAATGAAAGAAAAAAAGGCTCGCCTGGAAGACGCGCTGAACGCCACCCGCGCGGCCGTTGAGGAAGGTGTTGTCCCCGGCGGTGGCGTGGCCCTGATCCGCTGCATGGCCGCCCTTGAGAAGGTTCAGGCAGAGGGTGAGCAGAAGAACGGTGTAGCCATTTTAAAGCGCGCCCTTCAGGAACCCTTGCGCCAGATTGTCTGCAACGCCGGCCTGGAAGGCTCCGTGGTAATCAACAAGGTTATGGCGGGCAAAGACGACTACGGTTTCAACGCCGCCACCGAACAATACGAAAACCTGCTGGCCTCCGGCGTCATCGACCCGACCAAGGTGGTGCGCTTCGCCCTGCAAAACGCGGTGTCCGTGGCCGGCCTCATGCTGACCACCGAAGCCATGATTGCCGACAAGCCCGAGAAGAAAAAAGCGCCGGCGATGCCGCCAATGGGCGATGACATGTATTAGAAGGAATCTCAAAATGAATTTAACGATACCTGCCCAAGGATCCAACCATCGGGCAGGTATTGTTATTTAGAAATCACCGACATTGTCGCAAAAGCCC
This sequence comes from uncultured delta proteobacterium, assembly GCA_963705435.1. Lineage (GTDB taxonomy): Bacteria > Desulfobacterota > Desulfobacteria > Desulfobacterales > Desulfosarcinaceae > Desulfosarcina. The sequence goes on from CAVPJR010000009.1 coordinate 47,651, forward strand.
TTAACAAGGCTGTTGATCGCTTCTATGAAGCGGAGCTATTCGGGCCTGAGATTTATGGTCCGCTCGTGTCAACCGCTGATGGGGTTACTTCTCTCCGCGGCAATCCAATTGACTCTCTCTTACTGACGTCCATCAGCCCGATGTATCGCTTTCGGACAATCTGGCCGCCGGCTTAATTTTCACTTTTACGGAATTGAAAATGGGGCCGCCGCCGATGTCCTGAGCAATGCCGGGGACCAGGGCATTCAACGGAACGTCGTTCAAACCGGTCAACGGGCGCGGCGCCCACAGGTTGCCCAGCAGAACCCGGTCGGTCACTTTGGCACGCAGGGTGACCGTGGCCAGTTCATTGAAAACCGCCACCACGTCATTTTCCTTGATAGACCGATTGGCGGCATCGTCAGGGTGGACCCAGACGACCTGGGGAATGGGGCCGAACACGTCCGTGAACTGGCTGTGCGTGTAGTTGGCCACCGAACTGTTCAGCAGAACCATCCAGGATTCTTCACGCGGCAGCGAGTGTTGGGTCGGCAACGGGGTCGATCCGCCATGCGATGCCGTTGCCGCCAACTCGATTTTTCCCGACGGTGTTTGATACACATCCTCCGGCCGCAGCTTCACTTCAAGAACCTCACCGGCGATAAGTTGCTTCACGCCGCCGTCCCGGAAGGTATGCGCAAGTGTCTTCTCCAGGGCAGACCACGGGTCTTCATAAAGCCAGTCGGCGGTCAAGCCCAGCCGTTCGGCGAGTTGCTGCATCAACTTGATTTCATGCCAACTGTCGCATAGCGGTGCAATGGCTCGTTCCGACAGGCGACTGTAGGGATGGTGGTCGGAAATCGCGACGTCCCGCTTCTCCAGGAAGGTTGGCGCCGGCAGAACCACATCGGCACGGGTGGCGGTTTCCGACCAGTGGGTGTCATGCACGACCACGAAGACATCCTCACGATCCAGGCCGTGCCGCACGGCGGACTGGTCGGGCAGCGTCATGGCCGGGTTCGACCCGAAAACATAGACGAATTTGACTTCACCGTTCGCCAGCCGGCGACCGATGCCGGTCTGGCCCACCACCTTACCCCGATGCCGGGACAGCCGTCTGCCGTTGATCGTCGACCAGTCAATCTCATGTCCTCTCGAATTGCTGTATTGAAATCCCCGGGGAAGCCCGAGCAATGATGGCAGCAATGCCACGGCCCTGGCTGCCTCGGCGCCCTGCATGGACTTTTGAAGGCCGAGTCCGATCATGAACGCTGCCGGCCGATGGGCCATCAACAACTCGCCGATCTGCGCGACGACATGCCCGGGAACGCCGCTGACCTGTTCGACCCGTTCCGGTGTCCAGCCCATGGCCGTTTCAGCATATGCCTGGTAGCCTGTGGTCCATTTGCCGATAAACCCCAAGTCGACACCATCCTTCTCGATCAGGTACCGGGCAATGCCATAACACAGGGCGACATCGCTGCCGGGCCGGGGCTGGACCCAGATGTCGGCCGAATCAGCCGTGGGGCTTTGGCGCGGATCGACACTGACGAGAATGGCCCCCCGGTTTTTCCTGGCCTGTCGGGCCATGGCCCATATGTGCGACGCACTCACCTTGGCATTGTTGCCCCAGAACAGGATGACATTCGACGCGGCCATGTCTGTCAATTGCAAACCGTAACTCAGCCCGTAATGCAGGCCGATGCCCATATGCCCGGAACTGCTGCACAGGGCATAATCGGTGGTTGTCGCCCCCAGGGCGGACCAGAGCCGTTTAGCGAAATGCCAGGCCAGAAAGCCGGTGTTCCCCGGATAGTCGTACAGCAGAAGGGATTCTCGACCGTAAGTGTCGATGGATGCTTGAATCCGGTCTGAAACCAACGACAGGGCAACATCCCAGGACACACGAGAAAAGGGTCTCGAACCACCGGTTTCCGATTTCACGTGAGGGTAAAGCACCCGGCCTTTGCTGTATACGCGCTGGGGGTCGCCGTTGCCCCTCGGGCAGAGGAATCCCCGGGTTACCGGGTTTTCGGTGCTGCCCCGGGTCGCAATGATTTTCCCCTGGTCCACGGCGACATCCATGAAACAGGTGTCCGGGCAGTCGCGATGGCATACGGTTTTGATGGTTTTCAATGGGATTGCCTTTCTGCAGGGAGGTCCAGATACAGTTATCTGCACATCAAGATCCAGTCATCCATTTTTTTGGCGCCTGAACCCCTTGATCAACCGGCCGTCAATGGCAATCAGCCCCATGAAGATCAGCGCCATCCCACCGAAGGCATTCCACCCGGGCCGCTCCCCCAACACCACGACCCCTAAAAAGATGGCACTGGCCGGGATCAGGAACGTGACCAGCAGGATGTTGGTGGCTCCGGCAACGGCAAGAACACGGAAATAGATAATGTATGCCAACGAGGTGCTGACCGCGGACAGACCGAGCAGCGCCGCCCAGGTGGCGGCGCCGGGCGCCAGGTGCCAGGGTTGTTCGACGATCAGGGCCATGGGCAGCATCATGATCGTCGATCCGCAAAGCATGCCGACAGACACGACCACCGGATCCATGGACTTGAACCGGCGGCCGTAGATAGCGGCACATGCATATGAGAGTGAAGCGCCGACGACAGCCAGCTGGCCCATCACCTGGATACCGAAACCGCCCAGAGACTCGATGCCGATCAGCACCGCCACGCCGACCCAGCCAACCAGCACCCCGGCCATGCGGTTGGTTGTGAGGCGCTCCTCGCGCGTCAGCAGGTGGGCGAGAACCACGCTGAAAATCGGGGTGGTGGCATTCAGGATCGAGGCCAGGCTGCTGTCGATATGGGTCTGCCCCCAGACGATCAGGCTGAAGGGAATCAGGTTGTTCAGCGCCCCCAGAACAATAAACCTTCCCCACACGCCGGCGGACGCGGGGATCTTTTTTCCGGTCAGCCATACCACGGCCAGGAGAATCATCGACGCGAAACCCACACGGCACAGCACAATGGTCAGCGGCGTCATCTCTTTTACGGCGACGCCCACAAAGAAGAAGGAGCCGCCCCAGATAACGGACAAAATCAGGATCAACCCCCATTCCCTGACACCCATGACGGCGTTCACATCCGCGGAACCCACATGCTGCGCTGGGGTGCCGCCGGATTCGACGGTGGTGCTTATGGATTTCATTGTAAGCGTGCCTCTTTACGATTAAGGCCATCCGTTTCATCGAGGACAACTTCAGATCCCGGCCGAGCCTGGATCAAATCGCAGTGCATGTAAACCTCAGCAGATTTCATTTTGACAGGCTGTTTAAACGCTGGGCGGGAATCAGCCCGATCCAGTTCCTCGTCACCCTAACCCTGGACTACACCAAACGGAAACTGGCCGAATCCAGAAGCCTTCTGAATGCCGCGCTGGCCGCCGGTCTGTCGGGGCCGGCTCGCCTGCACGATCTGTTCGTCACCTTCGATGCAATGACACCGGGGGAATTCAAACGGACGGGAACGGGATTGGAAATCCGCTATGGTTTCAGCCCGTCGCCATCAACCCGGTTGCCTATCTGATCCCCTGCCACCGGGTCATCGCCAAATCAGGGCTGATTCATCGATACCGCTGGGGAACCGCAAGAAAGAAGGCCATGGTTGGGTGGGAAGCCGCCGGGGCAAGATAGAGCTGTTGGGAAAAGGGTCGGCAATCATTCGTGCCGAGTCGCGCAGGCCACGCACAACTCCGCCTCCGGCATAGCCATCAACCTGGCAAAGGCGATCGGCTCTTCACAATTAATCTTTTTCCATCCGAGCCAATATTTCCTTCTCCCCTTCCCGTTTCAGCCGCTGCACCGCTTCGAGAATATTGCCGTCCAGGGGCTCGGGCTGGTGAGTCTCCACAATTTGGCGCACCTCGTCACGGACGCGATCCTCCATGGTGGGCCCGCCGGCCGCCTGCCAGGTGGCGATGGGCTGCCGGTTCAACAATCTGGCCTGCCATAACTCCTTGCGTAAATGGTTGACCGTGTGCCGCTGGGCCAGGAAATTGCCGCCGGGTCCCACGGCGTCGATAACGTCACGGGCCAGGGTGTCTGCATTCACGGTGATGCCCGCGATGAAGCGCTTGGTCATACCGATGATTTCGTTGCCCATGACCAGCTGTTCGCAGGAACAGGCCATGCCGCTGGCCATGTAGCCCACGTCGTGGATCAGGTTCAACCCCGCCAGTGCCTGGCTGAAAATGGCGAAGGTGCTCTCGATGCCGGCCTGGGCATCCAGGCGCTTGGCATCGGTGGCGCCGGCCAGGCCCCATGTGGGAAGGCCGAATGACTGCGCCACCTGGGCCTGGGCCGCCAATCCCAGGCTCCCTTCGGGCGCACCGAATGCCATCAGGGCGGTGGCCATGTCCAGGATGCCGACGTTGCCGCTCATGCACACCGGGCAGCCGGGGTTGCGCAACTGGGCTAGGACGATATGGATCAGGGATTCGGCGGTGATCTGGACCACGGTGCCGGCCAGGGTCATGGGTGACGTGGCACCGGGCTGGGCGGTGGCACCGGGCACCTGGGGCATGTACCGGTCAGCCGCGATAAAGATGCGCTCCACCACCTCTTGAGGAAAAACAAACGGTGAGATTGCCTCCGGATAGAGCAGCACGAATGGGCGCTCTCTCAGCCGATCGGTACCACCAGCCACCACAGCTGCCATTTCAAAAACATAGTCGCAGCCCAAAGGGGTGTATCCGATGAAGACCATAGGCTTGATCGTGTTGGTGACCACCGCTTCAAACTCGTACAGGTCGGCCACCGTTCCGTTGACGTCCTGGGAAGAACCCATGGGCATGACAAAGTCGATGTTGGGCAGAGCGTCGGCTACTTTTGCGCCGATGGCGATATCTTCGACCCGCGTTTCATGGTACTCGCCGGTGAGGGCATCCTTGGTGTTGGGGCTGGCCGTCGAGGTGCTGTAGTGGCTTTTGCGTCCCTCCACCTCCATGGCCCGGCGGCCGCAGCGGTCATAAATGGTCCACCCTCTGGGGACGGTCGTCAGGCAGCCTTCGACAATATAGCGGGGAATCTTCACCCGTTCGTCCTTGACGATTGCACCGGCGCCAGCCAGCATCCGCCGGGCGGCTGCATGTAGGCATTTGAATCCCGATTTTTCGATCACTTCGAAAGCGGCCTGGCGAATTTCCCAAACCTGGTCATCGGTCAGGACTCGCATGTCAACGCTGCGGGTTTGGGTGTGTGAAGTTTGAATCATCGTTCGCCTCCATTATTGATTATCCTCAAATGAAAATCACAACCCGTTTCACTTATCTGTAACCGCTAACCTGTGCCTCGATGGCAGCAGCCATCTTCGGTTCCATGGGCGTTGCCGTGTGGGTTTTCAGAATCTGGTTCAACCGCTCATGGGCGCGGTCCAGAAGGCTGGTCCGCCCTTCCGCCGACCAACGCTCGTATCCGGTCCGGCAAATCAGCCGCGGACGCCACTGCGCGCTGCGAAGGTGTTTGAGGGTGTGGGGTTGAGTGAGAAACTGTCCCTGCCGGCCCCCTTGGCCAATCACCACCACGGCCAAATGATCGTCGTCGACCACAATGCCTTTCTGGATTCGGCGGATCTGGTCGATCACCTCATCCATGATCACAATCATCTCCAGACTGCCGGTCAAGCCGAAATCAAGGTAGCCCACGTCGTGGTTGAGGTTGGAACCGGCGGCGGTGGACAGGTAGGTAAGCAGACCGGCCTCGAATGTGGCCTGGCCGTCGGGTATCTGGGCATCGCTGGTGCCGGCATAGCCCCAGTTGGGGATGTCGAAGTAATGGCTCATCTCCACCATGCCCATATAGGCCATGAGATATTCGGGTGCGTTGTAGGAGCACTGGCTGGTGGCCATGTCCAGCACGGCGGCTCCCATACCCATGAGAAAGGGCGCGCCGGGCGCGGTAAGCTGGTGGACGACCAGGCCGAAAAAACATTCGGCCAGGCCCTGAACCACGTGGCCGGCCACGGTCATGGGTGCGGTGGAGCCGGCGATGGGGGCCGGGGAGTAGATCACCGGCATGCCCGTTTGCGCACAGAAGATCAGCTTGTCGATACTCTTAAAGGGATGTTTGAGCGGGCTGATGGGCTCAGCATACTGGATCCAGTAGGGCTTTTCACGCAACCGGGGTTCGCCGCCCCTGAGAATTTTGGATATTTCCCACATGGTCGACAGGTCGTCGCGGCTGTCCGCCGTATTGACGATGGGTTTAATGGAGTTTGCCGCCATGGCGGCAAAGCTTTCCACGTAGGCCCGCTTGGCATCGATGTCGTGGGGGTGGGCAAAAGACATGATGAAATCGATATTGGTCAGGGCGTCGCAAACCCGGGCCGCCCGGGCAATGTGTTCCAGGCAGGTATGCGTCCGCGCCAGGGTCTTGCCGTCCACGTGGTACATGAGATCGGAGCCGGTGCCGAAATAGGCCCGTCGTCCCCCAAGGTTCATCACATGCTCGCCCTCCCGGTTGAACATGGGAATGTTGGCCGGTGCGCTGTCGACCGCTTTTTCCACCAGTGCGGCGGGAATGGTGAGCAACCCGTCCGCATCCTGGCGGCATCCGGCATCCTTGAGCAACTTTACCGCGCCGTCGTGCTGCAGGCTCATGCCGGTGTGCTCCAGCACCTCAAGGGCCGCGTGGTAGATTTTTTGCCTGTCCGTTTCCGATAGAAAAGTCAGCATGGGAGCAAAGGCATTGGCTTCCAGGTTCATGGTCGATTTTCCTATTTGGTCGGTTGCGATACCCCTGCCGGTTGAACGCTGAAAGATGTCACCTCCTCGGCGTCGATGCCCAGCGCGGCCAGTGTTGTTTTCAATGGGCGTCCGTTTCTGTCCCAGCCCATGGCAGTATAAAACTCTAACAGCATCTGTTGTAAGATCGCCGGTGTCAGGACCCTGTCCCCTTCACGGAAAAACATCTCCGGAAGCCAATCGTCGTCCATATCCGGAGCATGCTTGAGATTGAACAACCGCTCCATGGCAGCCACACGATCCCCGATGCGGAACAGATCCTCGGCATATAGGAAGCGGCCGGTTATCGCCGAGGCGAGGACGGCTTCATTTTCCAGATCGAAGGTGCCTAAAAGCGACAGGGTGGGCACCTTGCAGAGGCCCAGGCTGTCCACGACAATGTTCACCAGAACAGCACGGCGCAACAGCCGACCCTTGCCCGACGGCCGCCTGATGTCCACCGCTTCGGCAGATCCGAAGGCGTCGGCACCTTTTCGCGCCGTCCAGCGATGTTCCAATGAGGAATACACATTGTTGTAGTCGCCCCCCCGGCTGGATATGGCATACCCCAGCGCGCTGCCCAATATGCCCGCCGGATGGTAGGCAGTCAGTTCAAGCCCTTTAACATGAGCGGCATAGCGGTGAGCACCTTTGCCAATGGTTTCCGCAGCCCGCTTTACCCCCTGAGCCAGAATCCGCCCCAACCCCTCGCCGGCGGCCATCTGACGGATCAGCGTTTCCATAACCCCGGCATCTCCCCAATCCAGGGTCATCCCACCGGTGTCGGCCGTATCCAGGATACCACGCTCGAAAAGGTCCATGGCAAAAGCGATGGCGGTAGCCGCCGAAGTGGAATCCAGTCCCAATCGGGTGCACAGGTTGTCCAGACGGACGACGGCCTGCAGATCGCCCAAACCGCATTTGGATCCCAGGTTGATCATGGGCTCGAATTCCGGACGCGTGGCCGTTTTGCCTTTCATCGGGCCGTCCTTGAATGTAAGATCAGCCTTGCACTGGACCGGACAGCGGTAGCAGCCACTGGAACGCGTCTTGTCTTTGAGAAGTTGCCGGCCATCCACCCGGTCCACCATCTCAAAACGGGTTTGTCGGTAATTGCGGGTGCCCATGACGCCCATGTCGTCGGCCCACTTGATGTAGCCGGCCCCGCCATACCGGGAGAAGGTGTCAAAATCCGGTGATGCCTTGATCTGGCTGACATACTGCTTGACCGCACTGCCGATAAACTGACGCCGATCGTCGAAGGGCTTGAACCTGCCTTTAATGATGACCACTGCCTTGAGGCGTTTGGCGCCCATGACCGCTCCCAGACCGGTCCGACCGGCCGCATGGTCTTTTCCGGTGACGATACAGGCAAAGCGCACCCCGGACTCACCGGCAGTGCCGATGGACAGGATTTTAAGATTCTCCTGGGCCAGGTCCCCGGCGATACGGTCCTGGGTGTCGATGGCGTCCAGCCCCCAATAGGTTGAGGCCTCTCTGATTTCAACGTGGCTTTCGGAAATGTAGAGATAAACCGGCGTTGATGACCGCCCCCGGATCACCAGGCTCAGGATACCGGTGGATCGCAGCCAGACACCGGCATAGCCGCCCACATTGGAACTTCCGATCAACCCGGTGAGGGGCGACAGGGCATTGAGGTGGAGCCGGGAGGCCGTGGGTGCCCGAGAACCGGTGAGCAGGCCGCAGGAAACCACAAGGATGTTGTCCGGCCCCATGGGGTCGGTGCCCCTCGGCAGGTGCTCGAACAGGTAACCCACATTGAATCCGCGGCCGCCTAATACCCGTCCTACGACCGCATCGGAGAGCGGTCGCCGGATGCAGGCGCCTTCACTCAGATTGATCTCGAGCAGGTCGCCGAACGGGTTCGACGGGTTGCGGTCCACCATTTGTTCCTTCTCTTTTGACGAGTTCGTAAAAACCCGACCCGTGATTTAGGCGTCATCCCGCGTCACGGCGGCGTAACCGAACTACACCGCATTCCTCGAAGATTAGCAAGCCTTGATCGCGGACTGTTTAAGTAGCCGTCGGAAACATGACGTTTCAGGAATTGAACCCTTCCTGCGGCAAGCCACGGGGAATCGTCACCGTAGGGATGAATATCGATTTTTTGTTCGCTCGCTAACCCCACCGCAAGCGACGGGGAATGTGCTCGCTATCGCGGTTGATCAACTCGGAAACGGATTTTTTGCAGAGCGTCCTTCATGTTTTATTACGTGCAGCCAGTCCGTCAGGCAAAGGTATTTTTCGCCTGTATATACAGCATACAGCCTTATTATTCATGGGCAAAAATAAAGTCAAGCAGATTTCACCTCGACAATTTGGATGAAATATGCAATGAATTGCAGTTACTTTCCGGCTGGTTGGTCTCCTCGTTCATCAGATGCGTAACGCTCATATTTCATGAAAAGGTCGGCTCCCAAATATGCGCTAATCAAAGATGACTTAATCCAAGGCATCGCCGCGAGGCGGTTTCATGATCGCCTTCCTTCGGAGAATGAACTGGCACGCTTTCACAAGGTCAGCCGTATGACCGCCCGGAAAGCCTTGGACGAACTGGTGCGCGACGGCATCGCCCGGCGGATGCCGGGCAAGGGAACGTTTCTGAAAAAGCGGGATTTCACGCAGGCGTATTTTCACATTCATCCATTTTCGGAAAACGCCAGGATTTTTCATGTGGGCACCCGATCACGTCTGATTCGTTCGGGGATAGTCAATCTCCCGCAGGAGCTGGACACACGGTTGCCGGGGAAAAAGGCGGTGAGCCTGGTGCGTGTTCACTATTTCGACGAACAGCCGGCCTGCTATGAAGTGCGCTACCTGCGGGCCGATTGTTGTGCCGCCATCCTGGATGAAGACCTGGCGTTGGCGTCCGTTCATGACCTGCTCGCCCGACGGTTTGGATTGGTCATCACCCGGGTGTGGCAGCGCTTGGAAGCCGTCAGCCTGAGCACGGCCATCGCCGTTGAACTGGGTTTACCGCCTGGCATTCCCGCATTATGCATGCATCAGTTGCTGATAGCCGGCGACCGACCCGTCTCTTATGTGATTTACCATATGCGCAGTGATCTTTATGCATTCGAAGATACCTTCTCACCACAGGAGGAGGAATCGGCATGAGAGATGATCCCCTTGAAGCGAACGGTAGCGAAGCCATAAAGTACCATTGATATTAAAGGCAATGAATGCTATTGGTTTTTCACTGATTTTTCTAACCTGTGGGGTTGAACCGATCCATTGATACCGTTGTTTCCATGACGGCCTTTTCGACCTGACGCGTTTGGCAACTGGCCTTTGCAGGCACTGCCCCCCCCCGATCCACAACCAAAGGCGTCAGGCGACTACTAAATCGTTGACTCGTGGTCTACAATCACCCAAGGAGGAAACATGAAAGAGAAGATGCATTCGGCAGTCAAGGCGCTTAACAGCGATCTCCAGAAAGGCAAGATGACCCGACGGGAATTTATCCGTTTCACCACACTCTTGGGGGTGTCTGCCGCCGCCGCCACCCAGATGGCGGGGTTGGCCTTTCCAGCTAAGGTGCTGGCCGCTTCCGTCAAGCGGGGCGGCACCTTGAAAGTTGCCGCCCCGGTTCACAAAGTGACCCATCCGGCACAGTTTTCCTGGATCTCGCCCACCAACCAGATGCGTCAGGTGGCCGAGTATCTGACCTATACCGACGGCGACAACATTACCCATCCCTACCTGCTGGAAAACTGGCAGGCCAGCGACGACCTGAAAACCTGGACCCTGAACCTGCGCAAAGGGGTCAAGCACAACAACGGCGACGCCTTCAATGCCGACGATGTGGTGTTTACCTTCAACCAGTGGCTGGACAAGGACGTGGGATCGTCCATGAAGGGCATGCTCAGCTACCTGGACGCCGGCAGCATTGAAAAAGTGTCCGACCACCAGGTGAAGCTCCACCTGAAAAATCCGGAAATCGCGGTGCCCGAGCACCTGTTTCACTATCCGGCCATGCTGCTTAACCACCGCACCTTCGAAGGCGATTTCATCAAGGCGCCCCACGGCACCGGCCCCTACACCATCGAGACCTATCTCGAAGGCGAACGCTGCGTGCTGAAACGGCGCAACGATTACTGGAACAAGGGGGCCGACGGCAACCCGCTGCCCTACCTGGACAAGATCGAATTCATCGACATGGGCACCGAAATGGGACCCATGATCGCCGCTATCCAGGCCGGTGAGATCGACCTGCTGGATTTCAGTGATATCGGTGGTACCGAAGCCTACCAGGCACTTAAAGACAACGCCGCGGTCAACGTGCTGGCGGCCACCACCAACCAGACCCGCATTCTGAGAATGCGGGTGGACATGAAGCCGTGGTCAGACAACCGGGTGCGCTCGGCACTGAAGCTGTGCCAACACCGTGAAAAAATCCTCGCCCTGGCCTACTTCGGACAGGGCATGGAGGGCCAGGATGTGCACGTAAGCCCCAAGCATCCGGAATACTGCCCCATCGACACACCCAAATACGACCCCATGCAGGCCAAACAGCTGCTCGCGGAAGCCGGATACCCCAACGGCCTGGACGTCAATCTGGCTGTGGGCAGCGGTTGGAGCGAGATCGTGCGCTACGCCGAAATCCTCAAACAGGATGCAGCGCCGGCCGGTTTCCGGATCAACATCCAGACCATGCCCAACAGCCAGTACTGGGAAAAATGGACCGAAGTTGACCTGGGCATCACCACCTGGGCCCATCGCCCGGTCGGCACCATGGTGCCCAGTCTGGCCTATGTGGGTGATGAAAACGGCAAGCCGGTGGCCTGGAACGAAACCCGCTGGGTGGACAAAGAGTACTCCGACCTGCTGACCCAGGCCAACGGCACCCTGGATGTGGAGGCCCGCCGCAAGATCTTCTGCAAACTGGAAAAAATCCAGCAGGAGCGCGGCTCCATCGGCAATGCCTTCTGGATCAACGTCTGGACCATCTCCAGGAAGCCGGTCCAGGGCGTCAAAGCCCACCCCAGCCTCTACCTGAAGCTGGACGATGTCTGGATGAGCTGATCCGCTGCGTGACGCAATTTAATAAATGGCGGAGAGGGCCGAGCGTCGCCCTCTCCGCCCGAAGGAAAAGTGCCACACGATAGATGACTGAATCCACCGCACCACATCCGGCTAAATTCCGAACCGAGCGAACGATCGAATCGTTGACCGACGGTGCGTCATGCCACTACTTCTCCCCAGCCTCCGATCATCCCAGCCCAACCCTTCCCACGGTTGCTGTTGCCCGGCAACGCCATGGGCACCGCTTTTCCAACAACACCACAGGAACCTGATTCTATGGCCAAATTTATCCTAAGACGGTTTTTACTGCTTCTGCTAACCATGTTCCTGGTCTCCATGGCCGTTTTTCTGATTGCCGAGGCATCACCGGGCAACGTGGCCAAAAACATTCTGGGCGCCTTTATCAGCCCAGAACAGGAGGCCTCGTTTCTGGCCCAGATGGGGCTGGACAAGCCGGCCTGGCAGCGATACGTCTACTGGCTGGCGGGCAGCGACTGGCACGCATCCAAAAAGGTGGGGCTGCCGCTGAAAAAAATCACCACCGCAAAAGGATTTGAGGAGTGGTGGGCCGTGGATGAATCCGGACGCCTGATCCGCTGGACCCTGAAGGGAGAAAACCTGGTGGCGCTGGTTCGCGAACCGGACGGCAGCGTCACCGAATCGGTCGACAACGACCGCTGGACCACCGATGAAAAAGGAAAAAGCCTCTTCTGGGGGTTGGACAAGCAGAACCACGCCGTTCTCTGGGAAAAGGGCGCCGACCGGGAGGTCTGGAGTTTCGTGGTGGGCAAGGGGTGGATGAAGACCACCGGCGGGCCCGCCGAGTACATCCCGCTGAAAAAAGGCTTTGTGCGCGGCGACCCCGGTATCAGCCTTCGAACCGGTCGGCCGGTGGGCAAGAGCATGTTCGTACGCCTGAGAAATTCTCTGGTTCTGGCCGGTATCGCCTTCGTGATCGTCATGCCCCTGGCCCTGGTCTTAGGCATCATCGCCGGCCTCAAGGAAGGCTCCATCAAAGACCGCTTTCTTTCCATCAGCGGCATGATGTTCTCGGTGATTCCCGAATTCGCCACCGGTATATTTCTTATCCTCATCGTGTCCCACTGGCTTCAACTGGTGCCCGGTGCGACCGTCTTCGGGGAAAAAGCCCCCTGGGAGCGGCCCGATATGCTCGTGCTGCCGGTGCTCACCCTCACACTCATCGAGTTGGGCTATGTGCTGCGCATCACCCGGGCCAGCATGTCCGAAGTCATGCGCTCGCCCTACATCCGCACCGCCTTCCTGAAGGGCCTGCCTTATTGGAAGGTGGTGACCGGCCACGCGGTGAGAAATGCGCTAATCGCCCCCATCACCGTCATCATGCTGCATGTCAACTGGCTGCTGGGCGGAATCGTGATCGTCGAAGTGGTCTTCGGCTATCCGGGGCTGGGCCAATACCTTTTGGATTCGGCCCTGTACAAGGACATCAATGCCTTAGAGGCGGGCACCATGATCATGGTCCTCCTGGCCGTCTCGACCCAACTGGTCGCCGACATCATCTACACATTCCTCAACCCGAGAATTCGATATGCATAAAGAAGCGAGCACGGAAAAGAACCGTGAGACAGGCAATGGAACACCTCCCCCGTCAGGCGGTGGCCGTTTTGAAAAGCTGGCCAACGCTGCTACCGTTCTCTTTGCCTCGAAGACAGCTGTCGTCGGTCTGTTTTTGGTGCTGTTCTGGGTGTCGACCGCCCTGTTCGCCCCCTATATCACCGGCTACGGCCCCAATGACCAAGACTGGAAGGCGCCCAACCAGGGCCCCTCCTGGAGCCACCCGTTGGGCACGGACGAATTGGGTCGGGATCTGTGGTCCCGGCTGGCCTACGGTGCCCGCATCGTGCTGGTGATCCTGCCGGTGACCGACAGCTTCTGGATCCCCGGTGGAACCGCCCTGTGGGGGGTATTTGCCTCCCTGCTCTTCGGCGCCACATTAGGGCTTTTGGGCGGATACCGGGGAGGATGGATCGACGAGATCATCATGCGGTTTTTGGACGCCATGATGTCGGTGCCCATCATACTGCTCTATCTGATCATCGTGGCGGCCATCGGCGCATCGGCCGTGAATGTGGTGATCGCCATTGCCATCGTGGGAACGCCCGGTGTGGCACGCCTGGTGCGAAGCCTGGCCCTTGACATCCGCACCCGTGATTATGTCCGGGCGGCAGAAACCCGCGGCGAGAGCGACGCGTATATCATGTTTACCGAAATTCTGCCCAACGCCAAAGGCCCCATCATCATCGATGCCATGCTGCGGGTGGGGTATGCCATTTTCGCCATGGGGACCCTGGGTTTTCTGGGACTGGGCCTGCCGCCGCCATCTCCGGACTGGGGCTCCATGGTGGCCAAAGGCCGGGAGTTCATTCTCATCGGCAGCCCTTGGGCCGCCCTGTGGCCGTCTTTGGCCATCGCCTCCCTCGTCGTCGGGTTGAATCTGCTGGCCGACGGCCTGCGCGAGGAGTCCATGCGCTACCAATAGCGCGGTGACCGTCAGTCCCATTCATAGCTGCCTGAACCGGGCGCTCGGCAGCCTGTTTAATGAAGTCTGACCGAGACACTGAAAAGACTTCTCAACCGCCCCTAAAAGGAAGCCAAAACCATGACCTCAAGCGGACCGTCCACTGCACCGCCGATTCTGGAAGTCAAAGACCTGGCCATCTCCTACAAAACCCGCAAACGGGACGTCCCCGCGGTGCGTGGCGTGAGCTTTGCCGTGCGCGAACAAGAGACCGTGGGTATCGTCGGTGAATCGGGCTGCGGCAAGAGCACCATCGCCTTCGGCATCCTCGATTTTCTCGGTTCCAACGGCAAGGTCGTGGCCGGAAGCATTCGCTTCAAGGGAGAAGAATTGGTCGGTCGCCCCAAAGAGGAGCTTCGCCGCATCCGGGGCAACCAGATCTCCATGGTCTACCAGGACCCCATGCAGGCCCTCAACCCGTCGCTCAGCATCGGCCGTCAGCTGTCTGAAGTGCTCACCACCCACCAGGACATGTCAAAGAAAGAGGCCTGGAAAAACAGCATTCAAATGCTCGACCGGGTATACATGCCCGATGCCGCAAACGTCATGAACCGCTACCCGCACATGATTTCGGGCGGGCAGCAGCAACGGGTGGTCATTGCCATGGCCATGCTCAACAACCCGGCCCTGCTGATCATGGACGAACCCACCACAGCCCTGGACGTAACCGTGGAGGCCGCGGTGCTGGACCTGATCGAAGACCTGAAAAAGGATTTCAACACCGGTATCATTTTCATCACCCACAACCTGGGCGTGGTGGCCCGGGTCAGCAACCACCTTTGCGTCATGTATGCCGGGGAGCTGGTTGAAAAAGGCCCCATCAACGATTTGTTCGCCCAGCCGGCGCACCCTTACACCCGGGGGTTGCTCTGCTGCATCCCCCGGTTGACCGACGATCTGTCCTATTCCCAACTGTGGTCCATTCGTGGACGCGTGCCCCCGCCGGCCGAACGGTCGGCTGACCGCTGCATCTTCCAACCCCGTTGCGACTGGGCGTTCGACCGATGCAGCACCTCCCATCCCGAGCTGGAAGCCATTACGCCGGAGCATCAATCCCGTTGTTTCCTGGGCAAAGAAACCCTGAAGCATCCCTATGACGATTACACCAGAGGAAAAAGGCGGATCTTGGCGGTATCTGAAAACGGTTCCACCGAAAGGCCGGAGGAGACGCTGAGCAAGTTGGAGAACGTACGGATATACTACGAGCAGCAGAGCAGCTCCCTGAAGAGCCTGTTCGGCATGGGGGAAAAGCGCTACGTGAAAGCGGTGGACGGCATCTCCCTGCGCATACGCAAGGGCAGCACCGTGGGGGTGGTCGGCGAGTCGGGCTGCGGCAAGAGCACCCTGGTCAAGGGGCTGATCGGCCTGGAGCGTCTCACCGACGGCCAGGCCCAGCTGATGGGGCTCGACATCTCCGATCCCGTATCCCGGCGGGACCTCAAACTGATCAAAGAACTGCAGATGGTCTTCCAGAATCCCGATTCCACCTTGAATCCCTCCTTTTCCATCGGCAAGCAGATCGGCCGGCCCATCCGTCGATTCAAAACAGGCAAAGGGGCGGCGGTACGCCAGGAGGTGGAGCGGCTGCTCAGGGCTGTGAAGCTGGCCGCCTACTACTATGACCGCTACCCGCGGCAGTTGTCCGGCGGCGAGAAACAACGCGTGGGCATCGCCCGCGCCCTGGCCAGCAACCCCAACATGGTCATCTGTGACGAGCCGGTGTCCGCCCTGGACGTTTCCGTGCAGGCGGCGGTGCTCAACCTGCTCAACGAGATCAAGGACGAATTCGGTACCACCCTGATCTTCATCGCCCACGACCTTTCCGTGGTGCGGTTCATCTCCGACTACATTGCCGTCATGTACCTGGGCCAGATCGTGGAGTTTGGGCCGGTGGACCGGATCTACCCCCCTCCATACCACCCTTACACCGAAGCGCTGCTGTCGTCCGTGCCCGTGCCCGACCCCCAGGCCAAGCGCCGCCAGATTCGGCTCTCCGGCGATGTACCCAGCGCTTTGAATCCCCCGTCTGGATGCCGCTTCCATACCCGCTGCCCCCGCCGTGCGCTGGCCCCGGACCAGGGTGCCATCTGCGCCCTGCAGGCACCGCCGTGGCAGAAAGGAGAAGGCGAACACCGCCTTTTCTGTCACATCCCCATCCAACAGCTGGCGGCGATGGAGACGGTGGTTCCCCAGAGCAAAACCGCCGCCTGAACACCGCAACGTCTATACTGATAGGCTTTAAGAAAATGAAGCTCGGCCTCCACACCTACAGCCTCAATCTGCACGGCATCGGCCAGGCCTGGGCGGGTTTCACCTGCCCCTGGCCCCGGCAGCTCTCGACCTTTCAGCTCTTTGACCTGTTGGTGGATCTGGACCTGGAGGGGGTTCACCTGGATGACGGGGTCCTTGAACATCTGGATGCGGGATTCCTGCAAGAGGTGGGAGCGGCGGCAAAGGCGGCCGAACTGTATCTGGAATACAATTTTTCCATGGATCGGGGCGGGTTCGGCATCGGCTTCCAACACGATTTGAAGGCGGCCATCCAGACCGCCGGGCACCTGGGTGCAGACATCGTCAAGGTGGGCATGGAACTGCGCCGTCCCCGGCCCGTGGCCGCCAGCCGGTTTCATCCAAGGGTCATCGAACAGATGGATAAGGTGGCAGACCTGCTGAAGGCAGCGGCGCCGCTGGCTGAGAACATTGGCATCCGACTTGCCGTGGAAAACCACTGTGACAGCTTCTCCGAAGAGATCCTCTGGCTGCTGGACCGGGTGGACAACCCGGTGGTGGGCGCCTGCATCGATACGGTCAACGGTCTGCACGTCACCGAAGACCCCATGGCCGCCATCGAACGCCTGGCTCCTCGGGCCTTTACCAACCATTTTCGGGATGACCGCATCGAATTCCAGCGCTGGGGGTTCAAGCTGGTGGGCACCGCCGTGGGAGAAGGAGACATCGACATGCGCCGGGCCTACGAGCTCTTCCGGGATCGCTCTTGCATGGACCGGATCAACATCGAAACCGAGTTGGAAACGCCATTGGACGACATGCAGAGGGCCCTGGACATGGAAATCGACGCGATTCGGCGCAGCGTCCGCTACTGCCGGGAGGTGTTGGGCATTTCGAGACAGCGTCATTTATGACGCCAGTTTCTCGGGCGGATATGCCGTGCCCCTGGTGGCCACCGACTGCACGTTCGGACTTCTGAATTGAAAACCAGCGAGGTGTGGCTTATAGTTTGGCCTAAACGAAGGCCAACCGAGAAGCGGAGGAACGAGATGACAGACAATCGAATCAAAGCAGCGGTCATCGGTGCGTTTGTGGCCGATGCGCTGTCCCTGGGCGTGCACTGGGTTTACAACACCGGCGTGATCGACAAGAAATTGGGTCGGGTAGAGCACTATTACGATCCGTTGACCTCCTACCACAAGGGCAAGAAGGCCGGAGATTTCACCCACTATGGGGACCAAATGCTGGTACTCCTGGAATCCGTGAGCGGCGGCGGGTTTGATGCCTACCGATTTGCTGAAATGTGGCGCCACTTCTTTGCCGATTACGGCGGCTATTTCGATAAGGCCACCAAATCGACATTGGCGAACATGGATGCCGGCAAAGGCCTGACCGACAGCGCTTCGGATTCCGACGACATCGCTGGGGCCTCACGCCTGGCGGCGCTGGTGGCTGTCTACCATGACAACCTGGAACCATTGGTCAGTGCTTCCCGTGCGCAGACCCGCATCACCCACAGCGACGACCAGGTGCTTTTAAGTGCCGATTTTTTTGCGCGATCCGTTTTTGCCGTACTCGACGGGCAGACTCCCCTGACAGCCATGCAGGCCACCCTGGACACCCATTTTTCCGACAGTTCAATTGCATCGTTGATTCGCATGGGATTGGAGAGCCGCGATCGCGACACCCGGGAGACCATCGCCGAATTCGGTCAAATGTGCAGCGTGGAGGCCGGCCTGCCAGGAGCGGTTCACCTGATCTCCCGCCATGCCGACGATTTCAAGACGGCCATGGTGGAAAATGTGATGGCCGGCGGAGATTCGTCGGCACGGGGAATGATCGCGGGTATGATTCTGGGCGCCGCCCACGGAATGGTGGCCATTCCTGAGGCGTGGCAAAGCGGGATGACCGCGAGCCAACGGATCAGCGCCCTCTTAGGCCATTTATAGTGGCTCAGGGCCGGATTCCGGCATCGGTGTCCATCGACAGAGGTTCGTCAGGCAGGTTGGAGCGGATGATAATATTGCGCTGCAGACTCTGCACCACCCGGTCGATATCCGCCACACCCTCACGGATTTCGCGGATGCCTTCCCTGGCGGTTACCGTTACCTGGGGGATATCCTGGCTGCCCTGTTTCAGGTTTTTCAAAATAACCTGGATGGTTTCAAGGGATTCCCGAGCATCTTCCAAAATGCCTTTCAGGGCCTGCACATTCTCCACCACCCCGCTGCCGGCCGTCTGGAGCGTGGCCAGATTGTCGCTGACCTGATCCATAATAACCGGCCCCCTGGTGGAGGTTGCCCGCATATCATCCAGCAAGCCGTTCACCTTTTCCAGGTTCGACAGAACCCCGTCAACCAGTTCCCGGGAAGCCACCAGAGATCCCAACGACCCCTGGCCCTGCCCGATACTGCCGGAGATCTGTAACAGATGGGTGGAGATTTTTTCGAAGTTGGCCAAGGTGGTCATCAACGGGCCATGCGGGTCTTTTATGAGGATCATCAGATCAGCGATTTCCTGGATCGTGCGCACGGCCAGCATGGCCGTTTTTTCCACTTCGAACTCCTTGAGGATATCGGAAATGGACTTCTTTTCGATTGACGGGATCATGCCGCCGACAGGGATTTTAGGGCTATTCGGAGCTCCGGGGACGATGGATATATATTCCGAGCCGATGAGCGTCGGGCTGTCCACCACGGCCACTGAATCTTGCCGGATGCGTGATGCGTATTTGGCCAGGATGGCCAACTGGACATTGACATTGTCCTCTCCCAGCGAAATCCGTTTTACCTTGCCGATATCGGCTTTGAAAAGCTTCACGGCTGCGTTGACCTGCAGGTTATAGCTCTCCTTGAAGTTGGTGTAAAAAGTCACTTCGTCGGCAAACCAGTCCTTTCCCCGGCCGAGAATCACCACGGTAGTCAACAACAGCAAGGTGATGCCGATGACAAAGAGACCGACGCTCTTTTCGGCGCTGGTATAGCGGGTTTCCATCAGATCGTTACCTGTCTGCAGCTGGCCTTTCCCGTATCGTTAAACCGGCGCTGTCCGGATTTCTCCACCTATCACTGTCAACTGTCGGTTCGCAAGCCCGTTCACTTTAGCGTTATGGGAGACAAAAACAACTGCAGTGCCGGATCGGACCATGTTTTTAAGATGGTTAAAAATGCTATCCCCTTCAGAACATTCCATGAAATTTTCGGGTCGGTCAATCAGCATCACCGCCGGCGCTTTGCCCATTTCCCGGATGGCGATGGCCTTCAGCAACTCCCTGCCGCTCAATACGGACGGCCGCCGGTTGAGCATTTGGGACAGACCCGCCCCCCTGCACAGAGAGCCCACTGTTTCATCAATATCGATGGTCAAATCGTTTTCGGAGTAAAAGCGAGTTAAAAGAAGATTTTCCCGGAGGGTTCGGTTGCTGATCATGGCCGCGTCGGGGGCCACATAACCGATCTGGCGTTTGACGGCCAGACACTGCCGATAATCCTTTAGATCCACCGGTTTCCCATTGAAACGGTATTGCCCCCGTTCCGGCTGCTCCAATGTGGCCAGAATACGCAGCAGATGCCTTCCATCCGCAGGCGAGTCGGTGAAAACGGCGATCACATCACCATGGGCAACGGCCAACCGGTGGGCGTCATCGTGCCCTGGCATGCCCGGCGACATCAGTTCCAGGTCGGTAATGTCAATGATCGGTATCGGGGTTGATTTCATTTATACGTAAAAAATAAATGAGATGAAAATATTGATCACCAGACAGTAGAAAAAGCAGTCCACGGCCGCTCTGGAGGTGGCCACCGGCACCTGGGTGATCTGGTTTTTACGGGTGAGTCCGTGGTAGAGGCAGGTCACGGTGATCGTGACGCCGAAAAAGATGCCCTTCAATATACCAACGGCAATATCGGCACCGACGACCCCTTTGGCAATCTGCTGGAAAAATCCTTCCACAGGCAGCATGGTGGTGCCCTTGACGATGGCATAGCCGCCGATGATCGCCATGAGATCGAACACCATAATCAGGCTCACGATGGCTGTGGTGATCCCCACCAGCCGGGGAAAGCAGACGGTGTGAAGGGGATCGAGACCAGCCATTTCCAGTGCGTCTATCTCGTGGAGAACACACATATAAGACATCTCGATGGTAACCGCAGTCGCCGAACGCAGGATCACGATAATGGCGGTAACCAAGGGGCCAATTTCCCGCAACACCAGCAGCACCACCAGTTTTCCCAAATCCACTTGACCTGACAACTGAGAAAACTGAACGATCAGCATGCTGCCGGTGATCAAGGCTACGGGAATGATCACGGGAAGGGCCAGTACGGCGGTAAAGTAGACCTGTTCCACGATCACACGCTTGATGAGAGCACGCCCGGTGCGAGGCAGCGGCACAGCGATGGCGGCCAGCCGGTAGGTCAGTGCAAACAGGCCCATCAGGCGGTTGACGGAACGAATGGTTTTTCTGCCCAAGGCGCCGACGACGTTTACCATTTGGCCTCAACGCTTCTCTCCCCGGACAGAATACCCGGAAGAGGGCTGATTGGTTGACTTATCCAAATTCTTACAATATATAATTCACATGGGTCAATAGCATAGGGTTAACTATCAAGAATTGAAAGTAAAATTCGCCTTTTTTCACATCCTTTCGCTCTCATTGCTGCTCGGGTTGCCCGTAGCCGCGTCCGGTGTGACCGACGGCCCACTGGTTCAGGTCTTGAACTCGGGCTGCATCGACTGGAGTGCCGGAACCATAAGGGTTCGCGGAGCTGCTGCCCCCGCCACCACGCATGATGGCGAGCCGCCTGATTCCCCATCGGACATTCTGGATGCCGCCCGGCGGGTAGCTCAGTCCAACCTGATTGAAACCGCAGGTTTCATTCCCATCAATGCCGTTTCACGGATAGCGGACCGCATGGCCCAAAGCACCGACTTTCGAGACGGCTTGATCTCGCTTGCCCGAAATGCATCCCTCACTCACCAGGAGTATTTATCCGACGGCACCGTGGAAATTGAACTGACCATGAATCTGACAGGCGGGTTCAGCCAATTCGTGCTGCCTGAAGAAATTCGCCAAGTGGACTCGGTGGTCACCATGACGGCTGCTGAACCGGATGCGGGGATGCCTGCAAAACCTGCGGAGGGAATCGATGGCGGTGCTTTTACGGGGCTGATCATCGATGCCACCGGCATCGGTGCAAAGCCATCCCTGGCACCAGTGGTCGTCGATGAGTCGGAAGATGTGGTTTACGGACCGGCCTTTATCAGCCGCGAATTTGCCGTATCCCGGGGAATGAGCGGCTTTGCCACGACCTTGGCTGCTGCCCGCAGTGACAAACGGGTGGGACCGCGGCCTATGGTTGTCAAGGCCATCAGAACCCGGTCCACGGGAGAGACTGACCTGGTCGTCTCCAGTGCCGATGGGGCACGACTGCGAAGTTCGGTGGTTCACCTGAATTTTCTAAAAGCATGCCGGGTGAGCATCGTCATGGATTCGGAGGCTGACCAGTAATCAGGATTATAATGTCTATCAAAAGCCGCTAATTGGCGAATGAGGAGACACCATGGCCCGACGCAACTATCTTGCATTGTTGATTCTTTCTTTGGTTCTTGCCGTGGCTTGCGGTCCGGACACCATTTTCCTGCGGCCGGCATTGGATACACCGGCACAGCATGTAAAAAATGGGCACAACCTTTTAACGCGTGGCAAAATCGATGCAGCCCATGCCGAATTTGTTCGGGCTAAAAGTCTGGACGATGGCTTCGCCCCGGCCTACGTCGGTCTTGCATTGGTTCAAGGTCATCGGGGCGATATTGAAGGAGGGGTTGAGACACTGGACAAGGCCCGAGTGATAGCGGCCACCCCGGATGAAGCCGAATCTGTGGAACGTGGGTTTAAGACGCTGGAGGAGATGCGATCGACCGCTCATAATTGACCACTTCGGGCGGACCAATCAATTAGGCCTATCGACGGGGCAGGAGCATTTTACCCCTGCCCCGTTTTTTCAGTAACGGTAGTGATCCGGTTTGAAGGGGCCGTTGACGGGCACACCCAGATAGTCGGCCTGAACCGGGGTGAGCGTGGTCAGTTTCGCCCCCAGCCGGGCCAGGTGGAGCCGGGCCACCTCTTCGTCCAGTTTTTTCGGCAGGGTGTAGACTTTTCTTTCATAGCCGCCTGCGGCCAGTTCGATCTGGGCCAGGCACTGGTTGGTGAAGCTGTTGCTCATGACAAAGCTGGGGTGGCCGGTGGCGCATCCCAGATTCACCAGCCGCCCTTCGGCAAGGATAATGATGGACCGCCCGGATTTGAGGGTCCACTTGTCCACCTGAGGCTTGATGGGCGTTTTCTTACAATCGGCGCGCTTTTCCAGGTAGCCCATCTCGATCTCGTTGTCGAAGTGACCGATGTTGCAAACGATGGCCTCGTTTTTCATCTGCTCCATATGCGCCCCGGTGATCACCTGGTAGCAGCCGGTGGCGGTCACGAAGATGTCGCCCAGGGGCGCGGCGTCTTCGATGGTGGTCACTTGGAAGCCTTCCATGGCCGCCTGCAGGGCGCAAATGGGATCGACCTCCGTGATCAGCACGCGGGATCCGTAGCCGCGCATGGAATGGGCGCAGCCCTTGCCCACATCGCCGTAGCCGCAGACCACCACCACCTTGCCGGCCATCATGACGTCAGTGGCACGCTTGATGCCGTCGGCCAGGGATTCGCGGCAGCCGTACAGGTTGTCGAATTTGGACTTGGTGACCGAATCGTTGACGTTGAAGGCCGGAAAGAGCAGCTCACCGCGCTGGGCCAGCTGGTAAAGCCGATGGACACCCGTGGTGGTCTCTTCGGAAACCCCCTTGATCGATGCGGCAATGCGGGTCCAGAAACCGGAATGATTGGCATAGCCGGCTTTCAGTCGGGCCATCAACAACCGCATGTCATCGGAATCGTATGATTTGTCCAGCAGGGACGGATCCTTTTCCACCGCCACCCCCTGGTGGACGAACATGGTGGCGTCGCCGCCGTCGTCCACGATCAGGTCCGGTCCACTGCCGTCCGGCCATACCAGCGCCTGTTCGGTGCACCACCAGTAATCTTCCAGGTTTTCGCCTTTCCAGGCGAAAACGGCAGCCGACCCCTTGCGGGCGATGGCCGCAGCCGCATGGTCCTGGGTAGAAAAGATGTTGCAGGAAGCCCAGCGGATGTCGGCACCGAGAAGCTTCAGGGTGTCGATGAGCATGGCGGTCTGGATGGTCATGTGCAGGCTGCCGGTAACCTTCAGGCCTTTGAGCGGCTGCTGCGGGCCGTATTTTTCACGAACGGCCATCAGTCCGGGCATTTCGTTTTCCGCCAGTTGCATCTCCTTGTCACCGAAGTCGGCATGGGCCAGGTCGGCGATTTTATAGGGCAGTGACGGATCGTAGGCCGGCGGGCCATCGATCGCCACGACGGTTTTGGCAAGTGTCATGCGTGTTCCTCCATAAATGGTGGGGGGCCATCGGCCCCCTTTGTCTTTACATACAACAATAATCGTCGTTTCGCCGATTACAAGCCGGCCTTTTCACGGATAATCTCCGCCTGATGGGTCTGTTCCCAGGAAAATTCAGGCTCGGTCCTTCCGAAGTGGCCGTATGCAGCGGTTTTGCGATAGATGGGCCGCAGCAGATCGAGGTACTCGATGATCGCCGCGGGGCGCAGGTCAAAGACCTCCCTGACGATCTCCTCCACCCGTTCCTTGGGCACCTTGCCCGTGTGCATGAGGTCGATCATCACCGACACCGGTTCGGCCACGCCGATGGCGTAGGCGATCTGGACTTCGCATTTTTTAGCCAGACCGGCGGCCACGATGTTCTTGGCCACGTGACGCCCCATGTAGGAGGCACTGCGGTCAACCTTGGAGGGGTCTTTGCCGGAAAAGCATCCGCCGCCGTGGCTGCCCTGGCCGCCATACGTGTCGACAATGATCTTGCGCCCCGTGAGCCCGCAGTCACCCATGGGGCCGCCCACCACGAACCGTCCGGTCGGGTTGATGAAATAACGGGTGTCCCCGTCGATCATCCCGGCCGGGATGACCTTTTTGATCACCTCCTCGATGATGGCCTCCTGCAAATCCTCGTGGTTGACGTCCGGTTTGTGCTGGCTGGAGACCACGATGGTGTCCACCCGCTTGGGCTGGCCGTCGTGGTATTCGATGGTAACCTGGGATTTGCCGTCCGGCCTCAGAAAGTCCAGCGCCCCGTTTTTCCTCACCTGGGTCAAGCGCCGGGTCAGCTTGTGGGCATACATGATCGGCATGGGCATCAACTCGGGGGTCTCGTCGGTCGCAAACCCGAACATCAGCCCCTGATCGCCGGCACCCTGGTCTTTGTAAAGGCCGGCGCCCCGGTTCACCCCCTGAGCGATGTCCGGGCTCTGGTGGTCGATGCTGGTGATGACCGAGCAGGTGCGCCAGTCGAACCCCATCTGAGAGGAGTGGTAGCCGATATCCTTGATGGTGTCCCGGACAATCTGGGGCATATCCACGTAGCACTCGGTGGTGATTTCGCCGGCGATAAAGGCCAGACCGGTGGTGACCAGGGTTTCGCAGGCCACTCGGCAGGCTTTGTCCTGGGCCATGATGGCATCGAGTATCGCGTCGGATATGGCATCGGCCACTTTGTCCGGATGCCCTTCGGTTACCGATTCGGAGGTGAAAAGAAATTTGTTGGTCATACATGGTCTCCTTTGTTCAAAATGAAAAACCCGCTATGGATCACGGGGTAAGCATCATGTTGTCGATGAGCCGCGGCTTTCCCACGTTAACCGCAAGGGCCATAAGCACCGGGCCGCTGACAACCGGCACATCCTCTAACGTCTGAGGATCGCAGATGGCGATGTAGTCGATCGTTGTCTCTGGGACCGCCCTGATGCTTGCAGCAGCGGACCGGGCGATGGCCTCGGCGCTGGTCACTCCTTGCTTCACCAATTGCCGGGATGCCATCAGGGCCTGGTAAAGGCACGTGGCGGAATTCCGTTGATCGCTCGTAAGATACATATTTCTGGAACTCATGGCAAGGCCGTCGGTTTCCCGGACGATGGGTGCCCCGACGATGTCGATGCCCATCTCCAGGTCCTTGACCATCTGTCGGATGATTGCCAGCTGCTGAAAGTCCTTTTCCCCGAAAACGGCCACGTGCGGTCTTACAATTCCCAGCAGCTTGGTGACCACCGTGGCGACGCCGTCGAAGTGGCCCGGGCGTGAAAGGCCGCAAAGGTGTCCAGACAGGAATTTCAGGGATACAACCGTCTGATGGCCAGCGGGATAAATCTGCTGCACGTCGGGAATGAAAACCGCGTCAACGCCGGTTTCGCGGGTCATATCCAGATCCCGCGCTTCGTCTTTGGGGTAGGCGGCCAGGTCTTCGTTGGGGCCAAACTGGGTCGGGTTGACAAAGAGGCTCACGACCAAACGGTCTGCCAGTGATTTGCCTTTTTCCATGAGAGAGAGGTGACCCTGGTGGAGAAACCCCATGGTGGGCACAAAGGCGATCGTCTTTCGCGATCGGCGCAGATCGGAGGAAAAGCGTCGCATCTGGCTGGTGGTGCGAAAAATATGGATGACAAACTCCTTATTCCCGGTCAAAACAGGTTAGCGCTGATGCCGGTTTCTGTTTAGGGCCCGGCATTCCGATCCAAAGCGGACAATCGCAATTTGGCAGGCCAGCAGTAGAGGAATCGTTTGCAAATGTCAATGATGACCCTGTGTTACACTATAAAAGCAAAGCCGGTGTTCGACTTTGCTCGGTGTTGAACAACATTCGGGGCGCAGCCTGACAGTTACCGTGCGGAGGCATTTGCACGGCTCCCGTCAACATATGTCATGCCGGGTTCAATGCCATCTTGTGTTCCACAAGGCTGCAGACCATGTCCCGGGCGGTTTGGAGGTCCAGCCGGCCCATGTTCAGCACCAGGTGATACAATCTGCGGGTTTTCATAATCACTCTTGCCCAGCCGTTTATACAGGCTCACCCGTCTTCGATCTTCGTTGACCACCGTGCGCTCGGCTTTCTTACGTGACATGTCGTAGCTGTCCATCATGAACTTGACGCGGTTATCAAACTCATTCACCAGCAATATGTGAACGGCATCGGGGTGGTCGTTGAGAATGTACTGGCTCCCCCGGCCAAGGATCACCACGTCGCCTTCATCGGCGAACTGGGCAATGATCAGCACCAGGTAGTCCAGATAGATCTGTTCGTCCAGATAGCCGCGCTCATCGGCGAGCACCCGGTCCAGCCAGCGCTTAGATACCATGCTCGAGATCAATCTGGAAAGCTTGCTGCCAGCCTCTTTTTCGAAGGATTCGATCCAGTGGGTGGAAACATTGGCCTCCTTGGCCACTCGCTGAAGTATATCATTGTCGGCGAAAGAGTAGCCCAGAGATTCGGCAATCATTTTGCCTAAGGTGATGCCGCCTGCGCCAAACTGCCTCGAAATGGTGATGACCGCCATGGGTGCCTCCTCAATCTCGTTGCGGGTTAGGATCGTTTTCCACTGCCGTGCCGGCCACTACCCCTCTATGGGAGGAATGAGTAGGATCGGGAAAATTGACTGTTCAGCCAGCCCTTTGCTGATGCTTGTTCCCCACCGGTCTTTCCACAGGCGTTTGCGCGGGGAACCGGCAATAATCATGGAAGACTGGCACTCTCTGGCGGCTTTGTCGATTTCCGCAACGGTATCCCCGATGTAGACGTGAGGTTTAGCCGTTATGCCGCAATCTTCCAATTCGTCGCACAGGGCATCCAGCTTTTGGCGGCTCTCCTTGCGGGTCTTCTGGATGCCCATGGCCGAGGTTTCCTTCAGGTCTTTTTCGCTGGCCACATGGACCACATCGACTTCTCGGATCACCGTTTTAAGCGATTTCAGGTAGTCGATGGCCCGCTGGCTGGCCGCGGACCAATTGGTGGCCAGCAGGGGTTTTTCAAATGGATTCTCGGCCAACGGCCCCTTCTGGGCGAGATATTTATAGACCAGCACGGGTGTGGCGGAACGATGAACGATTTCGGTGATGTCGGATCCGGAATAGAGCTGCTCGAGGCGCCCCTTTTTTTCCGGGCTCAGGACGATCAGATCCACGGCTTCCTTCTCGGCCGCCTGGATCACCTGGCCGGCGAAACTGCCGACGACGATATAAACGCCCACCTCCATGCCCTGTTCGAAAAGCGTTTCCGCCCAGTCGATAAACCGGATGTTGGCCTTTTCGCGAAGCCTGATTTCAGCACTTTTTTCGTAACCTTTGCCCCGCCGCATGGCCACCTTGTCACGCTCGATGACGTTCAGGAATACCACGTGGTTGAGAGCGGCTTTCTTCAGGTCCATGAGGGACTGCAATGCATCGAACCGAAGGTTGTCAAAACGGGTGACAAACAACAGTTTTTTTATCTCCATGTTATCTCATCCTTGCCGGCTGTAACGATCATTCCGGAGCCCGCTTGCCGGGATGCTATCCCAATAGTTTTTTGATTTCACGGGCCAGCTCTTCAGGCTCGACGGGCTTTTCCAGGTAGTTTTCCGGTTCAGGCACCGGCTTGTCCCCGAACTCCGTGAGCGCCTTTTGGGAACGCAGAAAGGTGCGTTTGGCCACCCCGGAGAGCATGATCACGGGAATGCCGATCAGGGCCTTGTCCGTCTTCAACTCCCGATAGAGGCGAATGCCGCTCTGCTTGGGCATCAACACATCCAGAATCACCAGATCCGGCCGATCCTTTTTGACGATTTTCAACCCCTCTTCCCCGTTGGCCGCTTCGATAGGCGTATAGCCGCTCTCTTCCACGACGGTGGCATTAAACAGTCTTACATCGGGATCGTCGTCCACAATCAATACTTTTTTACTCATCTCGAGGCCTCCTTAAAGGTTAACGCCGATAGGGTAAGCGTTCAGGGGTTCTGGGTTCACCGTTTTGGGTTTACTT
The DNA here is from genome assembly GCA_963705435.1 of uncultured delta proteobacterium. Lineage (GTDB taxonomy): Bacteria > Desulfobacterota > Desulfobacteria > Desulfobacterales > Desulfosarcinaceae > Desulfosarcina. The sequence goes on from CAVPJR010000009.1 coordinate 76,143, forward strand.
TCATTCGTTGACCTGGGCTGAGGATTACGATGAACCCTGGAGCCGGCGGTCAGTTCAGGCTGACGGGTTCCGGCGCCTGCGCCGGAAATCGAATGCTGAAGGTGGTTCCCTCCCCTTCGGTGGATGTTACATCGATGGTGCCTTTGTGCTCTTCCACCAGTTTGGCCGTCACCAGCAGGCCCAGTCCGGTTCCCTTGACCCCTTTGGTGCTGAAAAAGGATGAGAAGAGCTTGGCCCTGACTTCTTCGGACATCCCGCAGCCGTTGTCCTTCACGTCGAAGCGGATGGCCCCGGCATCCTCCCTTTCGGTAGCCACGGTCACCTGATGGTCCTTGTCGACATCAGGGTCAAAGATACATGCATCGATGGCATTTGTCACCAGATTCATCAAACACCGGTGCACGGTGCGCGGGTCCATGACCACCGGTACCATCTGGTCGGAAAATTGCCGGACCATGGCCACGTTATGATCCAGGGCCACGCCACCCAGCAGTTCACATACATCCTCGGCAATTTCATTGGGGTGGCAGGGTTCATACTCGGGCTCGCGTTCCTTGGAGTAGGAGAGCAGGTCCATCACCAGATCCGAAGTGCGGGTGATGTTGCGCTGGATCATTTCCCAACCCTTACGCATTTTTTCGGTATTGTCCCGACCCAGTCCTACATCCATCAGGTAGCTGCCTCCCTTGAACCCGTGAAGGATGTTCTTGATGCAGTGGGCCATGCCGGCAACGGTCTGGCCGACGGCAGCCAGCCGTTCGCTGTTGACCAGTTCCCGTTCCAGCCGCTTGATTTCTCGCAGATCCTGAAAGAACGCCACAGTTCCCATCATTTTTTTCTTTTCGCGCAATAGCGACCCTGAGAATCTAACCGGTATCGACTCACCGGTGCTGGCTTTGACTTCAGTTTCGGTCCATGGAAAGGTTTCGTTGGTATCCCCCCCCAACCCCGTGCGACTGAGCGTTTCCTGGACCCATTGAGGCAAATAGTCCCTGGCATCTTTGGTAGCGACCACATCATCGGCAGAGTAACCGAATATTAGTTCAGCAGCCGGGTTGAAGATGACCGTCCGCCAGTGCTCATCCGTGGCGATGATGCCGTCATGGGCGCTTCTGATCAGTTTGGCCTGGAATTCGGATTTGCGGATGACTTCCTCTTGCAACAGGTCGTTTTCAAGGGTGGCCCCGATGCGATTGCCCATCAGGTCCAGCAGGTGCAGTTCCTCCGATGAAAACCGTTCGGTCTCCCTTTCGATGCGCATGACACCGAGTCCTTTGGTCTCTTTGGCGCTGATGGGAATATAGGCAAAGGTGGCACCCGTTGGCTCCGTATCAGTTGAAAAGCGGCCTTGATGATCCCCGGTGTTGTAGACGATGGGTTTATCGGTACGGGACACCTTGCCCATAATCTCCGCTTGCGACTCCGGTCCGTCCTGACCGTAACCCGGATCCGCATAGCAGGCATTGAAGTATCGCAGGTCAAACCGGCCCCCCTCACCGGACATATACAGGCAAACGCTCTCCGCTTTCATGAAGTCGCGGATCTCCAGTACCGCTCCTTCGATGCGCTCTTGGAGGGGCAGCGGCGCATTGAGGGATGTGTAGATGGAGTACAGGGTGGACAGTTCCCGATTGCGCCGGCGCTGCTCCTCTTCGGCCCGTTTGGCCGCGGTGGTGTCCCATAAGGTCTCGATGGCCCCCACCACGGTGCCGTCGGCGGCCTTGATCGGGGCGGCGGTGAACCAGCACCATCTGCCGCCGTTGCCCAACTTGGGGAAAAAAACCTCAGCCTCGTATCCCCCATCGATAAGGGTGGATTTCTGCCACTTGCCGCCGTAGAGGTCCCAGATCTCCTGATCGCTCTTCTGATCCAGGATGGCATCGGCCATGGACGGACGCTCGCTGTCCCAAAAAGGTGCCCACTGGCGGTTGGTGCCGACCATCTCCTGCGTGGGATGACCGGTGAGCTTTTCCAGGGCCTGGTTCCAGTGGGTAATGGTATGATCGCGGTCCAAAACAAAGGTGGGAATGGTGCTGCCCTGAATGATTTGCGACAGCGCGCGCTGGTTCTCCTCCAGCTTGCGGGTGTATTGGCGCCGGTCGGCCTCGGCCCGTTTTTTGTCGGTGTTGTCCCACAAGGTCTCGATGGCCCCGATGACACTGCCGTCGGCGGCCTTGATCGGCGCCGCAGTAAACCAGCACCACTTTCCGCCGTTGCCCAGCTTTTGGAAAAAGATCTCCGCTTCATAGGCACCGTCGATAAGCTCAGATTTTTTCCACTTGCCACCGTAAAGGTCCCAGATCTCCTGGTCGCTCTTCTGGTCCAGGATGACATCGGCCATGGACGGACGCTCACTGTCCCAGAAGGGCACCCACTGGTGGTTGGTGCCGACCATCTGGGACGCCGGATAGCCGGTCAACTGCTCCAGGGCCCGGTTCCAATAGGTAATCACATGGTCTTCATTGAGAACGAAAGTGGGGATGGTACTGCCCTGAATGATCTGGGAGAGCGTCCGGCGGCTTTCTTCAAGCTCGTGGTTGTGACGGGTTCGCTGGGCCTCGGACTCCTTTTTCTCCGTGGTGTCCCAGAAGGTTTCGATGGCACCGATGACACTGCCGTCGGCGGCCCGGATGGGTGCGGCAGTGAAAAAGAGCCATTTGCCCCCCTGGCCCAATTTAGGGAAAAAGACCTCCGCCTCATAGGCGCCCTCGATCAGTTCCGATTTTTTCCACTTGCCGCCGTAAAGCTCCCAAATTTCCCGCTCGCTGCGCTGATCCAGAATGATGTCGGCCATGGTGGGCCGTTCTTTGTCCCAGAAAGGCGCCCACTGGTGGCGGGTGCCCACCATCTTCGCAGAAGAATAGCCGCATAACCGTTCCAGGGCATGGTTCCAGTGGGTGACCACATGATCCTGGTTCAGGACAAATGTAGGAATGGTGCTGCCCTGGATGATCTGGGTGAGCCGGTTCTCACTCTCTTCGATGCGGATGATGTCCCGGCGGCGCTCGGCGTCGACCCGCTTTTTCTCCGTGGTGTCCCACAAGGTTTCGATAGCCCCCATCAGGGTACCGTCCGAAGCCTTGATCGGGGCGGCAGTGAAGATGAGCCAGCGACCGTTTTCGCCCAGCTGTTCGAAAAACTCCTCGGCTTCATAAGCCCCTTCGACCAGGGCAGACGGTCGCCATTTGGCTCCGTAATACTGGCTGATTTCACCGGATTCCAATTGGTCGAGGATCACGTCCGCCATGATGGGGCGCGCTTTTTTGCGAAATGGTTTCCAGTGGTGGTTGGTCCCGACGATTTCATTGGCGGCAAAACCGGTAAGCTTTTCCAGGGCCCGGTTCCAGTGGGTCACGATGTGGTTCCGATTGATCACAAAGGTTGGGGTGGTGCTGCCCTGAATGATCTGATGCAGCGCCTGCTCTTTTTCCTCCAGCTCCTTGACCTGTCGCCGGCATTCATTGTCTGTCCGTTTGTTTTCCGTGGTGTCCCAAAATGTCTCGATGGCCCCCACGACGGTGCCGTCAGACGTTTTTAACGGCGTGGCGGTAAACCAGCACCACCGGCCGCCTTTTCCCAGCTTGGGAAAATAAACTTCAGCCTCGTAGGCGTCTTCGATGAGCTTGGATTTTCGCCAGCGTTCGCCGTATAGCTCGTGGAGTTCCTGTTCACTGTGCTGTTCCATGATCACGTCGGCCATAGAAGGCCGTTCGCTTTCCCAAAAGGGCTCCCACTGGTGCCGGGTGCCGATCATCCTGGCGGCGGGATAGCCGGTCAGTTTTTCCAGGGCACGGTTCCAATGGGTGATTACATGATCACGGTCGAGAACGAAGGTGGGGATGGTGCTGCCCTGAATGATCTGAGACAGGGTCCGCTCGCTCTCTTCGATGCGGCGGGTGTAGTTGCGCCGCTCAGCCTCGGCACGCTGGTTTTCGGTGTTGTCCCACAGGGTTTCGATGGCCCCGATAATGGTGCCGTCGGACGCCTTGATCGGAGCGGCGGTAAAAAAAAGCCAGCAACCGCCGTCGCCCAGGTGATCGAAGTATTCTTCCGCCTCGAAGCCTCCTTCCACCAGCGTGGAGGGGTGCCACTTGGATCCGTAGTAGTGGTCGATTTCTCCCGTTTCCAATTGATCGAGAATCACGTCGGCCATGATCGGCCGTTCTTTTTTGCGGAAAGCCTTCCAGTGGTTCCGGGTGCCCACCATGGTCTCAGCGCTGTGGCCGGTAAGTACCTCCAGGGCATGGTTCCAGTGGGTGACCACGTGATCACGGTTAATGACGAAGGTGGGAATGGTGCTGCCCTGGATGATCTGGGAAAGGGATTTTTCCTTTTCGTAGAGTTCGGTTTCGATCTGCTTAAAGCGGCGGTTGCGCTGCATCACGATGTCCGCGGTTTTACGAAAGCATTGATGAATTCTCGTCTCGACGGCTTCGATGGTAAACGTGCCGGCGTTCAGGGCGTCCAAGGCCTCCTGCCGGATGATTTCCAGCTGCAGCAGGTCCCAAAGAAAACGTGAATCCTGGTGGTTGATCAACTCCACCGCCGCCGGTTTGACGCGCGCGATGGTGCGGGCCAGGTCAAGATCCCAGGTGACCTCGATGATGGTTTCCAGCCCCTCCAGACGGCAGAGTTCCCGATAGTCACTGCAGGTATAGATCCCCATAGAGCGGGCATAGACCATGCCCACCGCCTTATCGTTGAGGTCGGCGACACCCAGGACAGTTGGGTGCCTGCCTTTGAAATGGTCGCCGAACAGGTGCCGCAGCAGCTTGTCGCAGAACCTGCCCCCCCCGACAATGGCAATTTTGGCATTTTCGATTTTACGGATCATGGGACCTGGTGTCTTACCCCTTTTGTTCTATTATCTGACAGGCCGGTTTCAACATGTTGCCGTTCGGTCCTAATCATGGTGGACAATTTGTTCAACCGCAGGCAACCATCCAGCCGAGGATGTTTAGGATTGAAACCGTCGCTCAACGCCGATACCTGCCTGCCTTCGGCGGATCGGCCGACATGGAACGTTTTGAATTAGACGCCTATGGAATCAGTAGCACCGGCAACTCACTCAGTTCGGCGATCTGGTGGGAAACGCCCCCCAGCCAATATTCACGAAACCAATCTTTTCCGGTTCGTCCCATAACGATCATGGTGGCCTGGTAATCCCTGCTCATCTTGATGATTTCTTCCACCGTACGGCCCATCGCCAGATGGGATTCACTCTCGATACCAGCATTGTCAATCTGCCGGCAAAAGGATTGCAGCCGTTTTTCGCTTTCATCTTCCAGGCGTTTGAGGGCGGCCTGTTCCAGATTTTTGGTCCGACGGGCACCCAGTACGTGGGTGACGATTATTTTTTCTGACAACCCCTTCAAGGCCAGGCAAACCTCGAGGGCGCGCCGGGAGGGTTCTGACCAGTCCGAGGCTATCAGCGGCCGTTTCCAGATCTTTTCGTTGGTGCGCATCAGGGACTCTCCCTGCCATTCATACTGCACCATGTACTTGCTCATGAGCACCGGGACTTCGCTGCGGCGCAGGATGTCCAGAACATGGGTGCCCACATACACTTTTTCCAAGGCCGTGCGTTTCTTGCGGCCCACCACGATCAGGTCGGCCCTTTCCTCCTTTGCCATGTCCAGGATCGCGGCGTTGGGTGCCCCCACTTCGATCCGCTGGTGAAATTCAAGCTGCGGGTCGCCGATGGTCTGGATCCAGTCATCGAATTTCAAGCGGGCTTCCTCGCGCATGCGGTTCTCGTCATCTTTCAACGTGCCGCCATAGGGTACGAAGGCCACATCTTCCCGCGGGATCACGTGGGCCAGAACCACCTTTTTGAGCCCGGCCGCCTTCAATTCGAGAAGGCTCTTCAGTGAGTTGAAAGCCAGTTCCCGAAAACGGGTATGAAAAAGCAGGGTATTGAATGCCATTGTCGGCCTCCCGTTACTAAAAAAAGATAAAGGATACTACCGCGAATGACGGCAGCAGGAACACCAGCGAATATTTCAGGATATACCCGAAAAAGCTGGGCATGGGCGTACCGGCCTCTTCGGATATGGAGCGGACCATGAAGTTGGGGGCGTTGCCGATATAGCTGCAGGCCCCGAAAAAAACGGCCCCGGCGGAGATGGCCTTCAAGTACAGGGCCTTGTCCGTCATCAGCAACGGAACCGCCTGGGCTTCGGCCATTCCCGGAAAGTGGCTGCCCAGGGCCGTGTTGAAAAAGGTCAGATAGGTGGGTGCATTGTCCAGAAAACCCGACAAGGCACCGGTGACCCAGAAGTAGTGTACCGGTTCCTTCACCGCAGTGATCAGAAAGGCCAGCTGGCCGTTGGCGCCGGCCTTTAGGATCAGCAGACAGGGGATCATGGTAATGAAGATGCCCACGAACAGGTAGGCCACCTCGATGATCGGAAACCAGGTGAAGTCGTTGTCTTCACGTATTTCCAAGGCGGTGGTGGCCATGGAGAGAAGACCCATGACGATCAGCAGGCCGTCCCTGACCCAGTCCTGGACCCCCCGGTGAACGCCCAGCAGATTGACATGGCCCCAATCGACCATGCCGCTCATCAGCACGGCGCCGATGATGCCGGCCAGAAAGATGAAATTGTGAACCCCAACCAGCTTCAAGGGTGTTTTTTCGGCTTCGTCTGCAGGGACGCGCCCGGTTTCCTTTCGGTAATGGTAAAGATCCAGAAAAAAATAGACCACCAGCAGCAATCCGGCGACGGTCGCCATGTGGGGCAAAATTGCAAATGTCCAGAAAAAGGTGACGCCATGCAAAAATCCCAAAAAGAGCGGCGGATCTCCCAGCGGGGTCAGCGATCCGCCGATGTTGGCCACCAGGAAGATGAAAAAGACCACCATGAACGTGCGGTTCTTGCGGTAGTTATTGGCCCGCAGAAAGGGTCGGATCAGGAGCATGGCGGCTCCGGTGGTGCCCATCCAGGAGGCCAGCAGGGTGCCCAATGTCAGGATGAGCACATTGACCACCGGTGTCCCCCGCAGCGATCCTTTCAAGAGGATGCCGCCTGAAACGGTATACAGGGACCACAGCAGAATAATGAAGGGCACATAGTCCGCCAGGATAATGTGGATGATTTCATACAGGGCGGTGCCCGTATAAACGTATAGGAACGGGCCGGCCATCGCCGCCGCCCAGAAGGCTGACACCTTGCCGAAGTGGTGGTGCCAGAACTCCGGGGCCAGAAGCGGAAACAAGGCAATGGATAAAAGCATGCATGCAAAGGGGATGCAGCTCCACAGCGGCAGGACCGGACCCAGGTCTTCATGACCGTGGTGGCCGCCCTGGTCTGCGGCGGGGTGAACCGCTTCCGTAGGATGCTCAGCGGATGATGTTTCGGCAGTTGCCGGATTGCCTTCGAGATGGCCGCCAGACCGGTGTTGCGGTTCGGATGCCGACACCCTGGGTGCCTGGACAGTCAGAGCAAGAAAAAGGGTGAGGATCCATAGCGTGAGAATGATCAACCGTCTGCAGGATGTGCTCATGGGCGCTCCGGCCTCCCCGTTGAGAAACAGGGCCAACGCAACGATTGACCCGTGTCGATGAAAAAGGAGATCACCGACTGAACCGATGGGAAAACCCAGGGCAGGGTCAGCCAGCTTGTTATACCAATGCTCATTTCTGCCAGTCGTCTCCAGGAAGCGCCGTCTTCAGGCGGAAATGGCTTTCCCCCTCTGTTCCTTGCGATGTCTATCCTGTGCGCTTTTCTGTCATTCGTTCGCTCCGGCCAGCCTTTGAATTCAACGGACAACCGGGGTTGCCACCCTTCCAAAATATCGTCTAAACATAAGATATGAAATGAAATGCAGGTCTTGCATACTATGCTTTTCGTTGTATTGTCAACTGGTTTGGCCGGTGCGTCGGGCATGGTGCCAACGGGCTGATCAAGCCGCCGGCGAAAGTTGAAAACAAGGCATCAAATGCATCCAATGCCACCTTGATGGATATGGCAAATCCCAAGCCTTCGAAACTACGGGTGAGCTTTTTTTAATTGATCAATCATCGCGGTTCAGGGTACACATCCGGCGCCGCCCCGCTTTGCCAGAAAAGGTCCAAATTGAACAAGATTTACGCCTCCAGACTGATTGATATCCATGTGGCCGTGCTGCTTTTCGGTCTTGCCGGATTGTTCGGTAAATTTCTGGCGCTGCCCGCGTGGTGCATCGTTCTGGGCCGCACCGGATTCGCCGCGATCGCTTTAGGCCTGGTTCTGCTGCTGACCCAACCCAACAAACATCCCCAAAATGCGAAAACGATGGGGTTGTTTGGCCTGCTGGGATTGATCCTGGCGGTTCATTGGATCACCTTTTTTCATGCCATCCAGGTTTCCAGCGTGGCCGTGGGCCTGCTGGCCTTTTCCAGCTTCCCGGTGTTCATCACATGCTTAGAGCCCTGGTGGTTTAAGGAAAAACGCCGCCCGATGGATATGGTCACAGCCCTTTTGGTCGTGTTGGGATTGTGCATCATGGTCTACCCGTCGTCTTTCGGCGGAGATGTTTTTTCCGGTGTCTGTTGGGGGACCGTCTCCGGATTCACATTTGCCATCCTCTCTTTGTTGAACCGCAAATGGGTAAGGCAATACCCGCCGGTCGTCATCGCCTTCTACCAGAATGCCGGTGTGACCCTGCTGCTGCTGCCAATGACGGCATGGGCCAATGTGCACATCGATTCCGGTCAATTGGGCATGCTGGCCCTATTGGGTGTGGTCTGCACGGCCCTGTCCCACGCCTTGTTTATTCGCGGGCTGATTGTTGTCCGCGCCCAGCTGGCATCCGTGATCGCCTGTCTCGAGCCCGTGTATGGGATCGTCTTTGCCTATTTTCTGCTGCATGAAATACCGTCGCCCCACACCCTTGCCGGCGGCGCTGTAATTTTGATGACCACCCTGTTGGCCATGGTTCGGCGGGCGGCGGTTTGACAACGGTAAAGGATTGTGAAATGCATCAACGGCGTTAACGAACCCATTATTTTTGGAGCGGCTTGTGAAAGAAGATTCCAATCCGGACGTCATCGTTGATTTTATTACCGGAGAACCGGTGCCCAATATGGGTGCCGAAGCCAACCGTCAGCAGGTGGAACGATATCTCATCGAAGCCAAAGGCTACCGGCGTGAAGATGTGATCGTGGATGCACCGATTGATGTGGAGATCGATGGGCAGGTGTATCGGTCGGCGGTGGACCTGATCATTCAAATCGGGGGCAGGCCGTTAATGGCCGTTAAATGCGCGGCCGGCGCACTGGGATCAAGAGAGCGGGAAATTGTTTCGGCGGCGAGGCTTTACGGCACGTCTCCGTTGCCAATAGCAGTGGTGTCCGATGGGACTGCCGCAACGGTTCTGGATGCGGCGACCGGAAAGAAGAAAAGGGCCGGACTGGCGGCCATTCCCTGTAGAGACGAGGCCGTTATCCTATCCCAGACAGACCCGCTGCCCCCGGTCGCGCCCGACCGCCTGGCCAGGGAGCGATTGGTGTTTCGGTCCTATGATTCCATGAATGTCAATAAACGTGGACGGAGCGGCTGAGATACGATTACGGTTCATTCCTCAAAGTCATAGTTGCATACCATCTTATCGGTAAACCGCATCAGCGGGCCGCGTCGTTCCGAAGCATAGCGGCAAAGCCGTTCCCACCACCCACCTCCCATCAGGACCCGATGGATCGAATAATCCCGGGTGTCGATAATACCATTGATCTCGATCTGTTCGATGCCGACATCTCCGTAGGCCGGGCCCAGCATCATGGCAGCAGCGATCACATCGATGGCGTGCTCTTTGGCCAGCACCCGGACGTAAAGCTTGGAAAGGGCGACCGGTCGGCTGTCGTACCGCAGGCTCTTGGCAATTCCCACGATTCGTGCCACCGGTAAGCTGTGCAACTCAATCGCAGTTCCGTAATCCTTTTTCATGACCAGAAACGGGGTATTGTTGGTTACCACCAGCAGGTCCACGTCGTTGGGAAGATGGTCGCCGGGGTCGCCGGCCAGGTGTCGGGCCAGTGAGCCGAACAACAGCAGGGCTTTGGGGTGGTGCGCTATCAGATCTGCTTTAATCCGCTCGATGGCGGACAGCATTGTTGCCAAATGATCGTCGTTTTCCACCATGCCTCACAGTTGGGAAGAAATTTCAGATTGGCCAATAGCTGGATAGATGATTGTAGCGGGACACAGAGGGGAAGGCAAGACCGCGCCGTCTGCCTGCAACGCATAGAAACGGCGCATCGGGTTACATGCAGTCAGGCTGGGTCCTGACAGCTAAAGACCGGCCACCTCTTTAGCACAATGTTTGCAGACCTTGGCGCGCTTTTTGATGATTTCCGCACAAAAGGGGCATTCGCGGGTGTAGAAGCGTTCATGGATTTTGTTTACGGCAGCATCCACCTGTTCCTGCAGACGCTGGTTGCCGAATTTGAGATTACGGATGGGCTCGATGGCCTCCAATTCACCGATATCGCCGATCATTTCCGCGGCCTTCATACGAACCCGCACCGGTTCAGCCGAATCCATGAGCAGCCTCAGGATCGATACACCGTCCTGGTTCACGTAGCAGTCTGCCAGAATCGAGAATCCTTTTTTAATGTTCTGCTTCAGGACTTCTTCTTCGGCGAGCACCTGATCATCGATCACCTGGCCGGTTGCCCCAACCGGGCTGAATACGGGCATCAGCTCGAATTGCTCGGTACCGGGATAGTTCATGCAGCGGTAGGAAGCGTGATGAGCATAGTTGTCCATCATGTCGTCCCATCCCTGGGTGTAAAGGGAGCACTCATCGTTAAAGCACATGAACAGGTAGGGTGTCCCCCAGCCCAGACCGTCGCCGACATTGATGGACGGCACCTCCCAGATGCTCATCCGTGCATTGCAATGGGGGCAGGCAGGCCGCTCCATACCCATTATTTTCTCAAGAACTTCTTCTTTGGTTTCAAAAGCCATTTACAGGCCTCCATCATGTAAGGTGAAAAGGGGTATAAAAACGCCCGGCGTTAAACATTAGCGGTTAAATTAATGCGTGGTTGGGTATTGTCAACTGAGGTGAAAGGCAGGCCTCTCCTGTCCAGCCGAAAACCATCTGATGCCTGCTCCGGAAAAAAAATTACAATAAGACTAAAGTTGTACCCACCAGGTGCCGATAAACAATTCGGGATTTTTGGGACCAACCGGCGGTGCCGGCAAACCTCGTCAACCGGAGGGAACCACCCGAAAGATAAGCAAAGACGTTGCCATCGGGTATGGGTAAAAAGGGGAGGTATCATGGAAATCGATACAACCAATCAGGTCCAGGGGCTGGGAACCGCGACAAAAATCAGTGACGTCAAGCGGGAAAAAGAAGATGCGCCGGGCCGGCAGGCAGCTCAGACCGGAGAAAACCCGGATTATCGGATCAGCTTGTCCGATGCGTCAAAAAAGGCTGTTAGCGAACTGAACAGCGCTCAGGCACCCGGCCAAAGCACCGAAAATGGAAGCCTTTCCGAGGAAGACGCTGCCCGGGTGGCCCAGCAGACCGCCGAGTGGTTATCCCAAACCACCGTTTCCATTTCCAATCACGCAATGCACAAAGCGGTTGATCTTTTCACCTGAGAATAGCCGCACACGCGCGGCAGTATAAAAAGCGCCTTCATTTTGTCCGACCTGTTTTAAACCGCCATCCAAGAAAGCCGGACGGGGAGTTGATTCCCGTCCGGCTTTCTTGGATGGCGCTGATCAGTCGGTTACCATCCCCAGGTCAGGTACTGGTGGATGGAGTCGGCCGCCTTGCGGCCGGCACCCATGGCCAGGATCACCGTCGCGGCACCGGTCACAATGTCGCCACCGGCCCAGACACCCTTCTTGGTCGTTTTTCCCGTTTCCGGGTCGGCAACGATGTAGCCCCACTGGTTCAATTGCATGTCCGGGGTGGATTGGGTCAGCAGGGGGTTGGCCCCGGAGCCCACCGCCACGATGACCAGGTCGGTGTCCATGTGAAACTCCGAGCCTTTAATGGCGATGGGGCGACGTCGCCCGGAATCGTCGGGTTCGCCAAGCTCCATTTTCAGGCATTCCATGCCGGTGAGCCGGCCCTTCTCGTCACCTTTGAACTGGGTCGGATTGGTCAGCAGGAAGAATTCGATGCCCTCCTCCTCGGCATGGTGGATCTCGGCGGCCCTGGCCGGCATTTCATCCCGGGATCGGCGATAGACGATTTTGACGCTTTCCGCACCCAACCGCATGGCGGTTCGGGCCGAGTCCATCGCCACGTTGCCGGCACCCAGGACCACCACATTTTTGCCCTTGGGGATCGGGGTATCCACATCCGGATAGCGATACGCTTTCATGAGATTGGCCCGGGTGAGGTATTCGTTGGCAGAAAGAATGCCGATCAGATTCTCACCGGGCAGATTCATAAACCGGGGCAAACCCGCGCCCACGCCTAAATAAACGGCTTCGTATCCGTCTTCAAACAGTTCGTCCAGGCTGACCGTGCGACCGACCACGGCATTCACTTCAACGTTGACGCCGAGACGTTCCAGGAAATGGACCTCCTGGGCCACGATGGCCTTGGGCAGGCGAAATTCGGGAATCCCATAGACCAGCACACCACCGGGCTTGTGAAAGGCCTCCAGAACAGTGACATCGTACCCTTTTTGAATCAGGTCGCCGGCCACGGTGAGGCCGGAGGGGCCGGAGCCCACCACAGCCACTTTTTTCCCGGTGGAGGGCGCTTTGGGTGGCAGGGCGCCGGTGCCGCTTTCCCGCTCCCAGTCGGCCACGAATCGCTCGAGATTGCCGATGGCCACGGGCTCTCCCCGTTTACCCACGATGCACTTGCCCTCACATTGGATCTCCTGGGGACAGACCCGGCCGCATACGGCGGGCAGGGCGTTTTTGGTCCAGACGTGCCGAATGGCAGCGGTGAAGTCACCCTGACTGATCAGGTCGATGAAGCCGGGAATGTCAACACTCACCGGACAACCGTCCACACAGCCGGGTTTTTTGCACTGAAGGCATCGGGAGGCCTCTTCCTGGGCCATGGCGACCGTGTAGCCGGTAGGCACTTCATCGAAATTCCGTCTTCTGATCTCCGGTTTTTGTTCAGGCATCGCCACCCGGGATGCCTTTTCTTTTTTAGCCGCTTTCTCCGTCATAGATCTCCTCCGTCTAAACAATCACCGGGCACTGCCTTGCCCGCCGGTCTTTCATCGTACTCTTAGGTTTTCCCAATAGGGGTTAAACGATCTTTTTCTCAGTTGGCTGCTCAGGAAGCATCACGAAGGGTGCAGAAGTCCTCGTAGCAGGCCTTCTCATCCTCACTATAAGCTTGCAGGCGCAACATCAACTCATCGAAATTGACCAGGTGGCCATCGAATTCCGGGCCATCCACACAGGCAAATTTGGTTTCACCGCCAACGGATACGCGGCAGCCCCCACACATGCCGGTACCGTCGATCATGATGGGATTGAGGCTCACCAGGGTTTTGACTTGGTAAGGTCGAGTGAGGTTGGCCACAGCCCGCATCATGGGAACCGGACCGATGCCCACCACCAGCTTGACGTCTCCGGCTTCCAGCACCTCCTTGAGGACATCGGTAACAAACCCGTGATGCCCGTAGGTACCGTCATCGGTGCAGACCCGCAGGTCGTTGGACGCCGCTTTCATCTGTGATTCGAGAATCAGCAGGTCTTTGGTCCGCGCACCGATGATACAGGTGACATCGTTGCCGATCTGTTTCAGGGCGCGGGTGATGGGGTGAAGCACAGCCACGCCGGTGCCGCCGCCCACACACACCACGTTACCCAGTTTTTCCAAATGGGTGGGCTTGCCCAGCGGGCCGATGACGTCCTGGAAGGCATCGCCGACCCTGAGGGTCTTGAACAGGGCCGTCGATTTTCCCACGACCATATAAATGATGGTAAGGGTGCCTTTGTCCGGATCCGTGTCAGCCATGGTCAAGGGGATCCGCTCCCCGTCCTCATTGGCTTTCAGGATCACGAATTGCCCGGGTTTTGCCTTCTTGGCAATCAATGGGGCCTCGATCTCATTTAAAATAACGGTCCCTTCGGCCATCTCCTCCCGTTTTACGATCTTGAACATGTGCGTCCTCCAGATTTTTCGTTGTCGTTGCGGTCGTCTTGCCGCAAAATATATCCTTTAATCATCGGCTGAACTTGGCTAATATACATACCGTAGTTTTGAAATCAAGCTCAAAACAAGAAGCTGATCAATATTCGTCTGATATTTATATAAAGATTTGTATATATTATAATAACTATTGATGAAATTGGATAAATTATGAATATTTTTGACAGCCACTGCCACATAGATGATCGATCATTTGAACCTGATTTTGAGGATGTGCTGCATCGTGCCGCAGCAGCAGATGTCCACCGGATGCTAGTTGTCGGCATCGACAAACACACCTCGAACCGAGCCGTAATGCTGGCCAACAGACATCCGGGCATTTTTGCATCGGTGGGGATCCATCCTCACGACGCCCAGTCCTGCACGCAAGAGACCCTGACCCATCTCACCGCCCTGGCTTCCGACCCGAAAGTGGTGGCCTGGGGGGAAACCGGCCTGGATTTCAACCGCATGCATTCCCCCCGAAAGGACCAGGAACGATGGCTGATCCGTCAACTGGAGATAGCCGAGACACTGGATCTGCCGTTGATTTTCCACGAGCGGGACAGCCAGGGGCGTTTGCTGGAGATCCTCGATGCCACCGCCAGCACCTGTCGACCCGCGGTGGTCCACTGTTTCAGCGGGACGGTGGCGGAGCTGGACCGATATCTGGAAATGGGGTTTTATATCGGGATCACGGGAATCGTCACTGTCAGCAAACGGGGAAAGCCCCTGAGACAAATGATTCCGTCCATTCCGGCGGATCGGCTTTTGATCGAGACCGATGCGCCCTATTTAACGCCCACCCCCCAACGCAACACGTATCGGCGCAACGAACCGGCATTCGTCCGTGAGGTTCTATTTAAAGTCGCCGAGGTTCGCAAGGAAGATCCGGCAGCGCTGGCGGAACAAATCTGGGACAACACCTGCCGGCTATTTCGCATCGATCCGTCATTGTGAGTGTTCACCGGTTCAGCGTTCACCGTTCTGGGTTTGTTTTCATTGAACCTTGAACCTCTGAACGGTCACTATCATGCGGCCATAAGGTGCTGCACGGCCTTCTCCAGACCGTCGAGGGACAGTTCGAACATGGGAAAAATCTGGCGGATCATCATAATGGTGCGGGTGTAGTTCCACATGGCGGCGGATACCGGGTTGAGCCAGACACTGTGGGGAAAGGTATGCACGAGCATGCGCAGGCACTCGATGCTGGCCTGTCCACTGCGGTCCTGGACGTAAATGGATCCATCCCGGGACATCAGTTCGTAGGGAGCCATGCTGGCGTCTCCCACCACGATGAGTCGGGTTTCCGGGTCCATGCGGGACAGTTCGGCCATCCGGACGGGTTTGCGGTAGCGGGCCGCATCCTGCCATACGGTGTCATAGATGGTGTTGTGGAAGAAGAAGGTCTTGACCTCCTTGAACTGGGCGCGGGCGTAGTCGAATAGCGTCTGCACCACGGACACATAAGGGTCCATGGACCACCCGCCGTTGTCGATAGCCAGGATCACCTTGAGCCGGTCCTTCATGCGGCGATCGAAAGCGATCTCGATCTCTCCGCCGTTTTTCATGGTGCGGTAAATGCTCTCATGGATGTTCAACTGATCCCGGGGGCCGGCGGGTAACAGGTTACGCAGTCGCTTGAGCGCTTCGCCCACCATGGCCTGGGTCAAAGGGCCGGACAGGGAATAGTCCTTGTAGCGACGCTCCAGGGCCACCTTGACGGCAGACTTATTGCGTGACACCCCCCCCACACGCATGCCCCCAGGGTGAATGCCGGAGTGCCCCACGGGCGAGGTGCCGCCGGTGCCGATCCATTTGCTGCCCCCGTCGTGGCGTCCATCCTGGTCCTTTAGGCGTTCTTTGAAGTACGCAATCAGTTCTTCCGGGGTCATGCGGTTGAGCTGGTCTTCATCCATGCCCAGGGCATCGGCCATGGCTTTGGGATCTTTGAGCCACTGCTCCAGCAGGGCCCGGGCCATTTCGTCTATCGCCAACCCTTCCACGTCGGGCAGTTCGGTCCCCTGAAAATGGTGGGCGAACACCTGATCGAAAAGGTCGAAGTATCGCTCGCTTTTGACCAGGATGGTCCGTGAAGCGGTATAGAACTCGTCCAGTGAGGAAATGAGGTGGTTGGCCAAAGCCCGGTGCAGGGTTAAAAAGGCCGTGGGACTGACCGGCACCCCCATCTCTTTCAGCTTGTAGAAAAAAGCCAGAAACATAATCAGAACATCTTCCGGCGGTTGACAAAGGCGCTGGCCCGTTCGTAATCGCCGCTTTTTTTGAACAATACGCCGAGAAAAGGCACGTCACCCTTGGCCAGCCGTTTGGGCTTGAAATCGGGATCGGCGTTCAGGGCACGAATCCAGTTGATCAGCTCCCGGGTGGCCGGCCGTTTTTCCACGGCTTCCAGCTCCCGCATGTGGTAAAAGGCAGCGATGGCGTGGTCCACCAGATCATCGTGGATGTCGGGAAAATGCACACCGATGATTTTGCGCATCATCTTGGGGTCCGGAAAGGCGATGTGGTGGAAGTTGCAGCGGCCCAGAAAGGGGTCGGAGAGGTCTTTTTTGGCATTGGAGGTGATGATGATCACCGGCCGGTGTCGGGCTGACATGGTTTTGTCGATCTCGATGATGTCAAATTCCATCTGGTCCAGCACATCCAGCATGTCGTCCTGAAAGTCGGTGTCCGCCTTATCGATTTCGTCAATGAGCAGCACCGTCCGGTGGTCGGCCACGAACGCCTGACCGATTTTACCCATCTTGATATACGCTTCGATGCTGCTCACATCCCGCCGGCTGTCGCCGAACCGGCTGTCGTTGAGCCGCGTGAGCGTGTCATACTGGTACAACGCCTCCACCAGCTTCATGCTGGATTTGACGTTGAGCACAATCAGCGGCATGTTGAGGCTCTCGGCAATGGCGTGGGCCAGCATGGTTTTGCCTGTGCCGGGCTCGCCCTTGAGCAGCAGGGGCATTTCCAGGGACATGGAAATATTGACGATCTGGGCCAGTTCTTCATCCAGCACGTATCGGGTCGCCCCGGCAAAAGACGCATCTGATGGTTTTACGCTCATGAACACCTCTTTCGATGAATATTGAAAATCAATTAAACCGTTTGGCGAATCGTTGAAGATAAATCCCGGGTCAGCGCCAGTACCCGATTGGCCAGGTCCAGACTCAGGGAGCCGAGACCGCAGCTGGGAGTGATGAAGGACTGGGCACGCAGGGTCGCCGGAGCGATCCCCAGCGATTCGATCTGACGGAATCGTCCCATCATCGCGGCATACAGGGAGTCGACCGTCTCCCGTTCAATCTCCTCGGGTTTCAATGTGGGAACGATGCCCCAGGCGAGATACCGTCCGGCTTCCAGAAACGTGCGAATCTGAGCGCCGTAGAGAACAAATCGGTCGAAATAGGCGTAGGCGTCAAAGTTGACGATATCCACACCGGATTCCAGCACCAGGGACCAGTCCGTATTGGCGCACACGTGGATGCCGGCCAGTCCGCCATCGGTGTGGATGGCATCAACCACCTCCCGGAGGCAGCCGAGGATCTCCTCTTTGGAAATGCTGATCAGTTCAGACGAACCGAAACCGGCCAGGGCCGGCTCATCGATAAAGATGATCACCGGGCATCCAGGTCCGGAGAGGGTGCGAATCTGCCAGCGGGCGTTGAGAGCCAGATGGTTGACCGCCGCCTCGCGCAGGGTTTCATTGTAGAAAATCGCCCGGCCGTCCTGGTCCTTAACGCCGGTGCAGAAGGTGACCGGGCCGGTAACCTGCCCTTTGACCGCCGCGGGTTGAGACGCCATCCGGCCCAGTGTATCCAGCAGGGCCGCCACGCCCTTCCCGGTGGTCTCAGTCAACGCAAAACGGGAGGCGGGCAGCCGGTCTGGATCCTCATGGGTTGCCATGTAATCCTCGAAAAATAAAAGCAGGTCGTTGTCGAAGGATTCGGCGGCGGTGTCGATGAAGGTTTTGACGCCCTGGCTGACCACACCCGGCATTCCCGGCAGAAATTGCAGCACCATGCCCTCTTCCGGATAAACCGGCAACTGTGCCCAAAGCGGAATGGCCGGCGTGTAATCCATGATCAGGCGGGAAGCCGCCAGGTGGTCGTTCATGGGGAAACTGCCAATCAGCAGTGGCAGGCAGTCGGGTCTGAACGTCTGGAGCATCGGTGGTTCCTTTCACTGACTTAGGGATAGGTCGCTTTTTACCATGGCCTCGGCGGTTTAACAAGGATGCGGTGATGATCTCCCTTTAGGATCCGCAACCGGTATTTTCCTTATTTGAAGCATCTGAAAGGAGGTAAGCTAAATCGCCTACGGCAGGGGTCATGGTTCATCAATGCCTGTCCACGGTTTCGCTCAATTTCAACCGGCGCCTTTTCACATGGGTCGGATTGACACCCATGGGACACAATGATATTGTCTGGCCTTACATCAAACACTTCATGTGGTTACGGCGGACAAGCCATGGGAAACATTATCTCCCTTGACGAAAAACTTAAATGCAGCCAAAAAGAACAAGACGCCATCATCCGAAAAAGAAAGCTGTTGGCCGTCAGGAAAATTTTCCGATGCACGCACTGCGTTGCCAAATGCGAAAAATGCGGTGTCCAGATCACGACGGGAAACAATCCGGTAGTGCCGGAATACAGGGTCCCCTATAATTTTTGCGACAGCTGTTCAGAAGAGTACGTTGCGTATATCGAAACACTCAAAGGCAAAAAAAACGAGGCCTTTTATTGGCACAATGATGCCTGGATGAAGGTGTGGTCCTCATGGATCGAGCACCAAGGCGCCGTTGACAGCTATTTGAAGTCAAAAGAATTTGAGCGACTGCTCGACGAATTGAAACCGAACCAGACCTGATTGGGTACAGCCCCCCAGCGCAACGGCAGGCCGGACCGGGAATATTACGTTTGAATGCGGTTTACCACAGGAGGAACCTATGTTTGGAATCGGAATGCCGGAATTAATCATTATCCTGGTCATCATTCTTATCATTTTCGGCGTGGGCAAACTGCCGGAAATCGGAGGCGGTATGGGAAAGGCCATCCGCAATTTTAAAAATGCCTCCAAGGAAGCGGAAATCGAGACGCCGGAAAAGCTGGAGGAGGATAAAAAAGCGTAGCCGTTGATTTTTGAAAGGACGGGTATGCCAATCAAGCCGTTCCTGCGGGTGTCCAATCACCTTGCAGGGTCGGCTTTTTTATGTAACGGCGGAAGGAAGGTGGAATTGATTATAAGACGGTACACCCAATAGCGTGTCATGGATTGCGCCAACACTTGATAACCGCCAAAAACTGATCTCCGAACCGTTCCAGCTTGCTCTGGCCGATGCCTGAAATGTCCAGCAGGTCATCCCGGGTGGCGGGACGGCGGGCCGCCATCTCCTTGAGGGTCTTGTCATGGAAAATGACGTAGGGAGGGATGCTCAATTCCCTGGAAAGGTCCAGCCGAAGCTGCCGCAACTGTTCCCATAGTTCCAGTGGCACGGATTCGCTGACCGCGTCAGCCGCCGCTCTCGCCGTTTTTTTGCGGGTTGCCGCTTTGACCGGTTCCGGATCCCTGCGGAAGACAACCGGCGCCTCGTTCTTGAGAATTTTCCAGCTGTTTTCGTTCAGGCGAAGCCCGCTTCTGGCGGCCAGGTCCGTGTCCAGACAGCCCGCGGCCAGCAGCTGACGAAATACCGAGTGCCACTGCTTCGGTGCCAGTTCCTGGCCCACGCCGAAGGTTTTGATACGGTGATGACCGAATCGTTCCATGCGTGCGGTGGCCCTGCCTGTCAGCACATCGATGAGATACACCGCGCCGAATCGCTGGCCGGTGCGGTAGACGCAGGACAGGGCCTTCTGGGCGGCAACGGTGCCGTCCCAAGTGTCTACCGGCTCGGTACAATTGTCGCAGCAGTCGCAAGGGGGTGCATACGACTCGCCAAAATAGCCCAAAAGCCCTTTTCGCCGGCACTCGGGGCTTTCGCAAAAGCCCAGAAAAGCCCCCAGCTTACGCTGCTGGACCGATTTAAATGCCTCGTTTGCGTTGGACAGGTCCTGCAGGTTGCGCATGGCCACCACATCGGACATCGAGTAAAACAGCCAGGCCTCGGCCGGTTGCCCGTCACGACCGGCGCGACCCGTCTCCTGGTAGTAAGCCTCCATGCTCGACGGAAGATCCAAGTGAATGACCACACGTATGTCCGGCTTGTCGATGCCCATGCCAAAAGCGACGGTGGCCACCATCACCCATCCGTCTCCCATTAAAAACCGGCGCTGATTCCGACGGCGGACATCGGCATCCAGCCCGGCATGGTAAGGCAAGGCCGAAAACCCTTTCTCTTCGAGCCAGCGGGCGATAGCATCCGCCCGCTTGCGGGTGCGCACATACACAATCCCCGCGTGCCCGTCATGTCGCTCCCGCAGTACGGCAAGCAACTGCTGTTTGTCGTTCTGCTTGATCCGAACACGGTAGAAGATGTTCGGACGGTCGAAACTGGCCACAAACCGGGCGGCATCGGCCAGGTGGAGTTTGTCCACAATCTCCCGGCGGGTGGCCGGATCGGCCGTGGCAGTCAAGGCGATTCGCGGCACCCCCGGGAAACGTTGGGTGACCTCGGCGATCTGCAGGTATTCGGGCCTGAAATCGTGTCCCCATTGGGAGACGCAATGCGCCTCATCGATGGCGAACAAGGCCAGGTTCATATTGGTCAGCAGACGCTGGAACCGATCGGTGAGCAGACGCTCCGGAGCCACATAGAGCAGGTCGCAATCGCCACGGGCGGCGATGGCCTCCACCCGCGCGGCATCCTCTGCTGAGAGACTGGAATTGAGAAAATGCGCCCGGACCCCGGAATGGCGCAAGTCTGTCACCTGGTCCTGCATCAGGGCGATCAGCGGAGAAACCACTACACCGACGCCGGACCGGATGATGGCTGGAATCTGAAAACACAGAGATTTGCCACTGCCTGTAGGCATGAGGGCGAAAACGTCACGGCCGGCCAGCAGCGTGTCGATGATCGCTTTCTGGTTTTTCCGAAAGGAGGGGTAACCGAACACCCGGTTGAGGATGGATTCGGGATTGGCTTCGCTTTGCGGGATTGATCGGTTGGATGGTCTGTCGTTCCACGCTTCAACCATCGGTTCCGGCATTCCCGCTTCGCCGGGATCCCTCTCAGGTGGCAATTCTTCCTCATGGACTGAAAGGACCAACTGGTAGGTATGACCGCAGGCCGGGCACTGAACCTCGCTGGTTTCAGCACTGGCCCCATCGGGACTAAAGGAGAACGTGGAGCGGCATTGGGGACAACAGATATTCATTTCAAATTCCAATTGCATAATTACCAATGGGGGGGTTGAAAAAATGGCGACACCGCACCGTAAGGATGAAAATCGATTTTCAGATCGCTCGCTAACACCGTCGCAGGCGTCGGGGAATGCGATCGCCATCGCGGTTCAACCCGGTCACAGGGTTAACGAACGATGGAAAAACCCAACCGGAAGGCGTCACTGCGCTCGTCATAGCGGATCAAGGTTTCGGCGTAACCGCTGAAATATTGGGCCTGCAGGTAGAAGTTCAGGCTTTTGCCCAGCAGTCGCGTCATGGAGTAGGTCAGGTCCAGCTGCACCGATGGCCCTTTTCTGGCCCACCAGAGGTGCGAGTTCAAGGCGATCCCTTCCGGATCCATGATGCCCACTTCCAGATCGACATACCCCCGATAGTCCGCCAGATCAGCATTGTTTTCATCTTCGTTTTCCACATAGGAAAAAATTTTAGGGGCGATTTTCATATGGTACGGACCGGCCAGGTGAACCCCCATGATGGGCTTGATATAAAGATAGTTGGTGCTGCGGGAGTCCACACCGGCCTTGCCGTTGGATTCGTGCTGGAAGCCGCCCTGGATACCGAAAGCGGAGATGCGCGCCAGGTTCAGATCGAGCTTTGGCAGCAGATAGAAGGCTTCCGGCATGTAGCTGGTGTCGTCAAATGGCTTGGAGTCGCCTTTCAGGTCCCAGATCGATCGCTGGGTATACCCGAGATGAAACCCGGTCACCCAGGGGGCGATTTCCGCCAGGTAACCATTGGTGTTGAAAAGGCGGTACTTGAAGCTGAACTGGAATTTGCTTTGTTCCAGGCCCGGATCCACACCCAGCAGAAAATACATGGGCTCATGAACGGACAGATCCTCCAGAAAGGACTGGAGCATGGTGGGTCCCTCATCCAGGGGTACCTGCTGGTCGCCCCAGGCTTCCGGCGGCGCTTTTTCCACCGGGAGGATAAGCGGATTCGTTTCGATCGCCTCCAGCGTGATCCGGACCGAACCCGTGGCGTAAACAGGAAGGGTAACGGCATATTGCCGCTTGGTAAAGCCCCGTCCGGGAATTTCCACATTGGATTCTCCTTCCCGACCCACCAGATC
This sequence comes from uncultured delta proteobacterium, assembly GCA_963705435.1. Classification (GTDB taxonomy): domain Bacteria; phylum Desulfobacterota; class Desulfobacteria; order Desulfobacterales; family Desulfosarcinaceae; genus Desulfosarcina. Next base: position 98,680 of record CAVPJR010000009.1, read on the forward strand.
GGCGTTGACGGAGACTGTTGAACGGTCGGTGTCGATTCGGCAGGTCAATGTTGGCGGCAGCTCACGGGTGATGGTGACGTCCGTGTTGTTGTGCAGATACAGGTCCAATATCACCGTGTCCCCGCCCTGGACCGGTTTTCGAGGCGGTGCCAGCACCATCTCCAGATCGGCTGACCAGGCGATGGTGGTTGCCAACACCATCGGCAGTACAACAGACTTCGAACCAGTTTTTTCATCGTGGTCTCCTCATGGGCATAAAATACCATCAACCGTTTAGGGAACATCAAGGCCGGTTTGGTTGCAACCATGCAGGGTCACCGCAGATTGCCCAGTTTGGAAGACGGACACCGGGCAACCCAAATATATACGCATGGGTTGATGGTCTTCATAGCATGTTGCGGACCGTTTTTCACGGGTTTGTCAATCCTGGTGGCTTCGTGTTAACCGGATGGCCCAAGCGGATCCAATCCTTGCAATACGCCAGGGCCAGGATAGGCAAGCACAATCACCGGATATGGCGGGCACCCTAACGGTTGGTGTCGACGACGAATACCAGGACTTTGCGCCCGGCTTGAGGACCATGGGTTAAGCTTGCGCATCATAGGCTTTCGTGCCAATATCCTTCTCGGCGCGCTGGAAACACGCCAACCCCAAGATGGCGGCATCGTGCTTCAGGTTTCCCTCAGTGGCCATGCGGCAGACGCCCTTGACCCTTAACCGATTCCAAAAAATAAAGCGGCGCATCAAAGACGGCCCCTAAACTATAATCGATTTCGGATAAACCTGCCTAAAAAACGAAAAACTGGAAAAAAATGGATTATTTTCTCTGCGTGATTGGCATGGTGATGATCATTGAAGGGGTTCCTTATTTTGCAGCACCGAATCTGATGAAGGGGTGGATGGCAAAATTAAGGGAAATGGCGCCTGGATCCCTTCGCCGCTTCGGATTGGCGATGATGGTGGCAGGGTTGGCGTTGGTCTATCTGGGGCGGCGATAGGCAGTGCCTGTTCATCCATTCCTGTATAGGTAGAAAAATTTCATCACTTTTTTAACGTACGCCTCGGTTTCTGCAATGGGCGGGATGCCACGGTGCTTGTCCACGGCCCGGGGGCCGGCATTGTATGCGGCCAGGGCCAGCGGCACCTGCCCGTCAAACCGTTGAATCAGGGCCTTCAGATAGCGGGCACCGCCCATGATATTCTGCCAGGGATCGAACGGGTCATACACCCTGAAGGCTTCCAGATTCGCCGGCATGATCTGCATAAGCCCCAGCGCCCCCTTTTTGGATACAGCCTTGGGGTCGAACGCCGATTCGGCGCGAATCACCGCTTTGAGCAAGGGAAAGTCGACCCCGTGAAGACCGGCGGCTTCGTCGATATATCGATCGAACCGATTGGCGTCCATCTGGGTTCCCTGGCGTTTGGGGCGCTCCTTGATATAAACGCGATAGTCGCTCGAGGTGGGAACATTGGTGAAATGCATGACCCCTTGACTGTCGATATACATGTAAATATCGGCCGCAGCCGGCAGCGCCAGCAATATCATTATAAAGACGGCGATCCAGGTGCCGGGTCTCAAGATCGGATTGTATCGAATCGATTTGCGCATGGGTTTTCTGCCGTCAAAGGGGACGCAGCGGCCTTCATCCTGGTTTTATTTCCAGTGGTATCGGCACAACTTGTGGATTTGTAAAGTTTTTTCTTCTTTATGGCAAGCGTAAAAGGTGCGTTTGCGGCGACGGCACGGCGCTTGACACAGCTTTGGTTTGCGCATATAGACCGGTTCAAATTTCTCGTCCACCCCACGGTGTCCCAATTTCCCAAAGGAGGTGTTATGTCCGCGCAACAGTCCACCACCGATTACACGTTCAACCTGAAAGACAGCCTGGTGGGCGCCCAGATGCTGTTTGTCGCCTTCGGCGCCCTGGTGCTGGTTCCCCTGCTCACCGGTCTGAACCCCAACGTCGCCCTGTTTACGGCCGGCGCGGGCACCCTGATATTCCAGTTCATCACCAAGCGGATGGTACCGATTTTCCTGGCCTCCTCTTTTGCGTTTATCGCGCCGATCATCTATGGGGTGAATACCTGGGGCATTCCGGGCACCATGTGCGGTCTGGCGGCTGCCGGACTGCTTTACATCGTGCTGAGCCTGTGCATCAAAGCCTTCGGTGCCGGTTTTCTGCACAAACTGCTGCCGCCGGTGGTGGTGGGACCGGTGATCATGGTCATCGGGCTCGTGCTGGCACCGGTGGCCGTTCACATGGCCATGGGCCGAACCGGCGACGGTTCGGCATGGCTGGTTCCCCAGAGCGCGGCCATGATCGTAGCGGGCGTAGCCCTTTTGGTCACCATCATCACCTCGCTGCTGGGAAAAGGCTGGTTTCGCCTGATACCGATTCTCATCGGCGTCGGAGCCGGCTACGTGGCGGCGCTGATTCTCGATTTTATCGGTGTTTCCGGTTCCATTCAGGCCGGCTTCGATGCCGGCACACTAGAAAACTTTACCGGCCCCGTCCTGGTCAGCTTTAAGCCGCTGGCAGACGCACCCTGGTTTGCCGTGCCTGATTTCGTCCTGCCCGAATGGAATCTTCAGGCCATCTTTTTCATCGTACCGGTCGCCATTGCGCCGGCCATTGAGCATTTCGGGGACATCCTGGCCATCGGCAGCGTCACCGGAAAGGATTTCGTCAAAGCGCCGGGCATCCACCGCACCATGATGGGCGACGGCATCGCCACCTCTGTTGCCTCTTTTTTAGGAGGGCCGCCCAACACCACCTACAGCGAGGTGACCGGCGCGGTGACCCTCACCCGGATGTTCAATCCCGGCATCATGACCTGGGCCGCCATTTTCGCCATTGCCCTGGCCTTTATCGGCAAGATGGGCGCCCTGCTCCAGACCATTCCGGTACCGGTGATGGGCGGAATCATGCTGCTGCTTTTCGGCGCCATCACCGTCGTAGGCCTAAACACCCTGGTGAAGGCCGGAGAGGACCTCACGGAACCCCGCAATCTGGCGATCGTGGCCCTGATCCTGGTCTGCGGCATCGGTGGCATGGTACTTCCTTTTGGCAAATTCACCCTGGGCGGCATTGGCCTTTCCGGAATTTTGGGGGTCATCCTTAACCTGGTACTGCCGGGTAAGCAGCCAGGCTGACCCGCCGATTCATCTTGAGATGTTCCAAATCATCCAACGCCCCTTCCGAATTGATCCGGAAGGGGCGTTATCTGCCAACGCTTTTCCCAGTATACCAGGGCTGCGTCATACCCCACCTACCCATAGCATCCAGGTGCATGCCGACGACCAGGGGTCGTGGTATCACCCACATTCGGGTGATCGTTATGATCAACGGCATCGGTGATCACTTCTTGAATCACACCGTCGGCAAGCATTGGTCTGACCGGATCATCCAAAACCACCTGATTGATGCTGTCCGCCACCCCCGCGGTCGTGAAAAAAAGGAAACTGAACTGGTGGCCGGTTTTATCCGCTGCGGAGCGGCGGTGAAAGCGCCACAAATCGATTACCCCTTCATGGGCGGCAATCAGGGGAGATGCGACCCGATGGGCGACCAGAAGATCTTTCTCCCATCGAGTTTCCTCGGCCGGACGATCCATCTTGAATCGAACGAACCACCATCCGCTTCCCTGCGGATCAGGGGCCTCCGCCAAGGGCGTCGGACCGGCAGGGATTGGTGTGACCGAAACCGCACCACCCATGGTCAACCATAGAAACACCGCGCTCAGAACCAGCCAGCGAACGGAGATTGTCTTTATCATTTTTCCCTCATGTTTCATCATGGGTTGTCCGATAACCATCGATGACGTATAAGCAAATCGAACCCTTGCCATTGGATTCTATATACGGACAGGTTCGGCGGTTAATCATCAACACCCCGACGAGGAGAAAGCGACCCATGAGTGATCGATACACCGTTATCTTCGAAGGCAGGATCATGCCCGGGAAAAGTGCGGGAATGGTCAAAGATCGATTGAAATCTGCACTCAAAATCGACGACCAGGGTATCGCGAAATTGTTCGTCGGCAGCCCCGTAGCGGTCCGTAAGCACACGGACCTGGCGACAGCCGAAAAGTACAAGCAGGTGTTCGCCGCCGCCGGTGCATTCTGCGATATCCGCAAGGACGGTGGACCCGAGGCTCAAGCGCCGATGCCACCTTCCGTCGATTCGGCAGTGGTTGCCAACGCTTCCAACTATTCACAATCGCCCGCACCGCCGCATCAGCCGCCTGTTTCCCAAGTCAAGGTTCACTATATCACGACATCTGATGGAGGCAAAATGATAATCACGAATATCGAAACGGTTCCCGGCAAAACCGTGGCAGAGCATTTCGGACTGGTTTCCGGCAGCACCATCCGGGCCAAGCATATCGGCCGCGACCTCATGGCCAGTCTGAAAAATCTCGTTGGCGGGGAACTCAAGGGCTACACCCAATTGCTTCAGGAATCCCGACAGCAGGCCATGGACAGGATGATCGAAGAGGCCCGCCTGATGGGCGCCAATGCCATTGTCAACGTCCGTTTTTCCACATCTTCCGTGGCTCAGGGCGCGGCGGAACTTTACGCGTACGGGACCGCCGTCCGCGTGGATTAGGAGGCTGTCGATGATTGACCTGATTATCTTTTTGTCATTGCTGGCCCTGGGATACGGTGCGGGGACCTGGGCAGAAAAGCGGCACTACCGCTCGATTGCCGAGCGGGAAAATGCGACCGTCAACCTGCCGGTCGTCACCTTGAAATCCGTGGATATTCCCGAGCATAAAATCCGGTCGGCCCGGCTAGTCTATGGCAGCGCCGTGATTTCCGTGGATTATTTCAAGAGGATTCTGGCCAGCCTGCGCAATGTTTTCGGGGGGAAGGTGAAATCCTACGAGAGCCTTCTCGACCGGGCACGGCGCGAGGCCTTGCTGCGTATGAAAGAGATGGCCGGGAATGCCACGGTCATCGTCAATGTGCGCATTGAGACGTCGGCCATCGGCAAACAGTCCAAGCGGAAGAACATCGGCTGTCTGGAGGCCATGGCTTACGGGACGGCACTTACCGTGGAGGAGTAGGTGAAATTTACGGCCCGGCAGCCCGCAATCAACGTCAACGTCTCGCCCACCCATCCGCTCAAAGAGTTCGCCATACTGGCCGGCGGCCTGCTGGCCATCGTGGTCGGCGTTTATCTGGTCCTCGGCCTGGCGGTCGACCTGATTGTCCCCCGGCTCTCCATGGATCTGGAAAAAAAGCTGGCCGGCGCCTTTGTCGGGCGGCTCGTGGAAACGGAAGAGGTCGATACCACCACCCGATCCCTCCAGGACCTGGTGGATCGTCTCCAGGATCGGTGCGCCCAGCTGCCCTATATTATCACCGTCCATGTCACCGAGTCCGATGCCGTCAATGCGGCGGCGCTGCCCGGCGGGCACATGGTGGTCTTTACCGGTCTGCTCGCGGAAATGACTTCGGAGAACGAGCTGGCCTTTGTCCTGGCCCACGAATTGGGCCATTATGCCAACAGGGACCACCTTCGGGGCCTGGGGCGGGCCCTGGTGCTGATGACGGCATCCACCGTTCTGCTGGGGGCGGACAACAGCGTAAGCAGCATGATCGGGCAGGGAATGGTTCTCACCGAACTGAGTTTTTCACGCAAGCAAGAAAGCCAGGCCGACGAATTTGCCCTGGATACCCTGTTCTGCCATTACGGGCATGTGGCGGACGCCACCTCCTTTTTCAGCAAAATCCCCGAAGACGGCGATCCGGGCCGCTTCGGTCACTATTTCGCCTCTCACCCGGAAAATCGCCGCCGCATCGGCCACCTGAAGGAATTGGCCCGGGAACGCGGCTACCCCACCGGCAACCCGCTTCCCCTGCCGGCCGATATTACCGCCAAAATAAACCCGCGATGACGGTCCGCTTTCTATTCGGACATTTCGCGTTTTCTCCACCGCAAACCAACCGATCTCCTGATGATCGGCGGGGTAAACCCGAGCACCGGCAACACTGGCAATCAACTGCGCACCCAGGCAGATGCCGAGCACCATTTTGCCCGCTTGGATGGCCTGGTCGATGAACCGCTTTTCACCGACCAGCCAGGGATGGGCAACCTCATCGTTCACACTCATGGGACCGCCCATGATGACCAGCATGTCCAGGTTTGCCACAGGCGGCAGGGCATCACCATCGAACATACGCGAGCCGGTCACCAGGCAGCCGTTTTCCGCCGCCCAGCCGGCAATGCTTCCCAAACCCTCAAACGCAACATGCTGCAGCCAGTGAATTTTCATATTTCACGCCTTGATGATGTGCGGGTTAGACAAAGGATGGAATTCACCTTGTGGGTCCCAGGCAAACATGATAACGGGTCCGGTCGATTCGTCAACCGATTTCACTGGCAAGAGACCAATCGAACCGCGAGGCGCCGATATGACGACAATTTTAATCATGTACATTCTGGTCGGAGCGGTAGCCGGGGTCTTGGCCGGCCTGCTGGGCATCGGCGGCGGGCTGGTTATCGTACCCATGCTGGTGTTCTGTTTTGTTCGCCAGGGCGTCCCCGATGCCGTCATCATGCATTTAGCCCTGGGCACATCCTTAGCCAGCATCATGTTTACCGCCGTGTCCAGCTTCCGGGCCCACCACAAGCGCGGCGCTGTCCATTGGGATGTGGTGCGAAAAATCGTCATCGGTATTTTTTCGGGCACGTTCCTTGGCAGCTTCATCGCCGCCCAGCTCTCTACCCGCTTTCTAAAAGGCTTCTTTGTCGTTTTTTTATACTACGTGGCCGTTCAGATGCTGTCCAACAAGAAGCCGAGACCCTCTCGGCAGATTCCCGGGCACGGCGCCATGTTCGGCGTCGGCAACGTCATCGGCATCGTGTCCAGCCTGGTGGGCATCGGCGGCGGGACCCTTTCCGTACCGTTCATGATCTGGTGCAACATGTCCGTTCACCACGCCATCGGCACCTCTGCGGCCATCGGCTTTCCCATTGCCATTGCCGGCACCATCGGTTACCTGTACAATGGCCTGTCAGTCCAAGGTTTACCTGAATTTTCATTGGGTTATATCTACCTGCCGGCTCTTTTGGGCATCGTTATCACCAGTGTCCTGACGGCCCCTCTGGGGGTTCGCCTGGCCCACAGCCTGCCCGTCGACCGGCTCAAGCGCGTCTTTGCCGTATTGCTGTTAGTGGTGGCAACCCGCATGCTGATCGGAATCCTGTGATCGCTTCGACCATATGCTTAAAATCGCCAGCCGGCCCATCTATCTGCCTGGATCAGCCTCCAGGCTCCGAAATATTCTTGACAAAAAAACCGTTCCCGCATAGTTATTTCTACTTGGTGTTTTATTTCCCTCCAGGCTAATCATCTGTGTATACAGATTGCAAAAATCACATTATCGAAAGGAGAAAGAACACATGTCCAATCTTATCCCCCCCCATGGCGGTAAAGGCCTCACTGTCTGTCTGCTCGAAGGCGCCGAAAAAGAAGCCGAACTGAAAAAAGCCGCAGGCCTCAAGCAGGTCGAAATTTCCCCACGCGTCAAAGGCGACCTGATCATGATCGGCATCGGCGGCTTCAGCCCCCTGACCGGATTCATGACCAAGGCGGACTGGAAAGGCGTTTGTGATAACTTCCTGACCGCAGACGGCACGTTCTGGCCGGTGCCGGTGTGCTTGGACGTGACCAAGGAGGACGCCGATGCCATCGCCGTCGGTAGCGAAGTCGCCCTGTATGATCCCGAGGGCAAAGAGATCATGGCCACCATGAAGGTCACCGAAAAATACGAGTTGACCGATGCCGATAAAAAATGGGAGTGCGAAAAGGTCTTCATGGGTGAAGGCACCCCGACGCCCGCAGATTTCTGGAAGATCGCCAAAGAAGATCACCCCGGCGTCCAGATGGTCATGGACCAGAAAGCCTTCAACCTGGCCGGCCCGGTCAAGGTGCTCAGTGAAGGCGAGTACCCCACCCGTTACAAAGGCGTTTACCACCGCCCGGCCGAATCCCGGAAAATCTTCGACGAACGCGGATGGAGCGATGTGGCTGCCCTGCAGCTCAGGAACCCCATGCACCGCTCCCACGAATACCTGTGCAAGATCGCCGTGGAAGTGTGCGACGGCGTTTACATTCACTCCCTGGTGGGCAACCTGAAACCCGGTGACATTCCCGCATCCGTGCGCGTTAAATGCATCGACGCCCTGGTGAAGGGCTACTTTGTGGAAAAAAACGTGGTCCAGGGCGGCTACCCGCTGGATATGCGCTATGCCGGTCCTCGTGAAGGCCTCCTGCACGCCGCTTTCCGCCAGAACTATGGCTGCTCCAAGATGATTATCGGCCGCGACCATGCCGGTGTGGGCGACTTCTACGGCATGTTCGAAGCCCAGACCATCTTCGACAAGATCCCGACCCCGGCCGGCGGCAAGGGCCTGCTCTGCCAGCCCCTGAAGATCGACTGGACCTTCTATTGCCACAAGTGCGACGGCATGGCTTCCCTGAGAACCTGCCCCCACGGCAAGGAAGACCGCGTGCTGCTCTCCGGCACCATGCTGCGTAAGATGCTCTCCGAAGGCGGCGAACTGCCCGATCACTTCGGCCGCGACGAAGTTGTCGCCATCCTGCGCACGTATTACAAAGGCGTGACCGAGAAGGTGGAGATCAAGACCCACAAGGCAGCCACCGGCAACTAATCGTCGGTATCTGCTGGTACATCGTTAGAAGCGGGGCGCACCAACGTGCGCCCCGCTTTTTTTCAATGTGATCCGATGTAAGCACTACAGCATCCGTAAGGAATACATCTATGCCGATTTACCGCACCGGTCGATTCTCAATTGATAGAATATAGTGCCACTCGGTCTCTGAGACCGGCATCAGGGAGAGTCGATTCCCCTTGCGCACCAGCGGCATGTTTTCAAGTGCCGAATGTGCCTTTAGTTCGGCCAGGGGGATGACTCGCTTCGTGTGGCGGATGTATCTGACGTCGACCATAAACCAGCGCGGTTGGTCCGGATTGCTTATCTCGTCGAAATACTTGCTGTTGGGGTCAAAGGCCGTATGGTCCGGATAGCCTTCGCGCACGACTTCCATCAACCCGACGATCCCCGGCACATGGCAGTTGGAGTGATAAAAGAAAGCGCGGTCGCCTACCATCATCTGGTCGCGCATCATGTTGCGTGCCTGGTAATTGCGTACGCCGTCCCAGTGTTCCGTCTGGTCCGGCATTGTCTTCAGATCATCGATGCTGAACGCCGACGGTTCGGATTTCATCAACCAATAGTTCATTTGTCGCTCCTTTGGGAAGCCTGAAACAGAAGAAAAGCAGGGACACATGCGGCGTCGCATCTTAAATATTGACAGACATCTGGAGAGTTGAAAACTAAATAATTAAGATGCGACCCCATATTTCTGATGTCTCTCATGATTACTCAAGCCAGTCGATGCGATTCAGGAATAGCATCGCTCCCCATGAACCCTCGCCAGTAGGTGCATGGCTGCTGTAAGAACCGATGGGTTGGGTTTCACGGGTATTCATATCGAACAATGCAAATCCGGTTTCAGTTAGGCCGCATAACCGATGAGGGTCGTGTGGTGAGACGGCCTGAGGAAAAAAACGATCGCCATCAAGTTTGACGGTTTCGACTTCCCTGTTTTGACTATTCACCAGGGTGAGGGTGCTGCTGTTGGAAGCGCTCCCCGGAAGAATGAGATTGTCAGAATTCTTCATGCCGATGACATGACGGCTCAAATGGTGGAGTGGTATAGACAGGTGCGCTATTTCGTAAGACTGTTTTTTGTCGACATTGAACATCGTGATGGTGTGTTTTACATCCGTCATATCGCCACCAAACGAGATCCGCCGACTGCCTTCGTGAGCCACGATGAGTATATCCTCCCCATTGTGGATCAGGCTCGAAGATACCGTTATCCCGTCGTATACAGGATCCTGGCTGCGGGTCGCCGAGTCAATAATGACAACTTTTTCCTTTCCCGATTTCAGATTGTCTTGAACGAGTATCCTCCGGTTGTCGGGAAACCATTTTACTGCAACAAGAAAGTAGGCGCCTTCGGAAAGTTGTGCAGTGCTCCGATAGCATTCGTCATAGTGATTGGTTTCAAGATCGTATACCAGTAGGCGAACCGGGTGGCCATCGGGAGTAAACCGTGGCCCCGACACAACAAGGGCAATTTGCCTGCTGTCCGGCGACCACTCGAGGCCCGCAATTTCCCATCCCCTTATATGCTTTTCTAAAAAGAACGGTGGATAGGTCAAATGGTTGCCCGACTGGTCAACCAAGGCGAGTCGCGGTACCGGCGGGTTACCACCCGCATAGGCAATCCGTCTTTTATCTGGTGACAAGCGCGGCATAACGCCATCTATCAGCAATTCAACGGTCTTTTCCAGGCGATCATTAAAAACCTGAAACCGGGTGCGCGTCTCGAGGCTGTCCGAGTAGACCATTTCGGCGATGGTTAGTGCGGATCCAGAAGCGTATCCCGTGTATGAAATGAGCACAAACGTACAAAAAAGCGTGACGACTGTCTTCATATGTACTCCTAGTGTTGACGGTTTATTCACGGAAGCGGGCGGCGACGCGCGGCTTGATGTCGAATGAGACAAAAAGCTTCGTTTCACGTTCGATTAAGTTAGCAATGCTTGGGCCAAGAAATTGTTTCCATTGCCGGACTGGTAGTGGCGGCTCGAAGCGTCAAACGCATCGATGCCGTTTTGAGACAGGGTCCGGACAGGCTGTTAGGCAATCCCATTGGATCTTTAATGTTCGGATCGACCGGTCCGGACACCTGAACTGATGCCATTGGCCTGTTGATTTCCGCAAATAGGGGATCCGCCCTTCGATTGCTGTTTCCATTAAGAACCGAGGTGTGGTGTAACCTTTTGCGGCTTCGGTTCGTCATGCATTCAGAAAAGCAACCCTTCCGCCGCGGCATACCGCCGGCCAACGGAAAGGGGAAGTTTATTATGGGACACAAGGGAGGCACAAAGATCCTCCATTAATTCATAAATATGTCATCAGCTTCATCATTTATTTCCTTGAATTTATGTATTAATGGAATGTCCCCTGAACGCCCCAAAAAAAAACCGAACATACAAGAGCTTGTATGGTCGGTCTTTTTTCTTCGTAAATGGTAGGCGCGATTGGATTTGAACCAACGACCTCTTCCGTGTCAGGGAAGCGCTCTCCCCCTGAGCTACGCGCCTACGAGGAAAAATCGAGATACCATCTGATCCTTTAGCTGTCAAGGGAAATACAACTGCCAGAATTCTAACGCTTAACAATTGGAAACACACAATTTCAAGGACCAACTCTTTAACAACTAACAAACACCAAATCTCAAATAAATTTCAATATCTAAATTCAAGATTGGATTGCTCTGGCGACAAAAGGTACCAACTACGTCATGCCGGACTTGATCCGGCATCCAGTCCTTTTCTGGATTTCGGCTTTCGTCGGAATGACATGCATGGGGATGTTCCATTGCCTGCGTTAGCCCCAAGATCCAACATGATCACTGGTTAACCAAACGGATGCTGATGGCCTCGGGGGTCACCTCAAAGATGTCGATACCGAAACCGCTGAACGTTTTCAGCAGCAGCGCGTCGGCCAGGGATCGTGCACTGCCCTGGTAGCTGACAGCCATATCGCCCCGGTCGGCCGACATTTTTTTCATTTTCAGCTCATTGACCCCGGAAAGCGAAGCGATGGCCGTTCGCAGTCGTACAAAATTGGCAATATGGCCGCCGGTACCCTCCACCACCACCTCAATGACTGCACTGCGATCCTGCGCCTGCTGCCAGACGGCCATGATCTGCCGGGCCAAGTCATCACCGGCCAATGCCCCCGCACCGGACAGTGCTTCGCGCCCCCCCACGATCTCATCCTGACCGGAAACCACCGATTTCTGGCGTGTCCGACCGATCGGCTGCCCAGTCTGAACATCAAAAGCACGGGCATCGAGGACGGCTTCATAGGCGTTGACACCCCCCCCCATGGTATTGGGTGCAGCCGCGGCCGTGCCATAACCGGTGACCAGTACATCCGCACCCAGCCGCCCTGCCAGGGCCACCATCTCCGCCTCTGGTGCATTCACGGGAAGCGACAGGGGTGAACTCAGATCCGGCGGGTCGACGATCTCAAAGCCGGTTGCCTGAAGTGTCGCCGCCAGCGCCCCTTCACTGATGGTACGGCTGCGTAGCCGGCGATCCCCCCACCAGTAGGTAAAATCGGCATCGGTCACATTTCTCTCCGCCACCATGAAAAGGATCCTTGGATACACGGCACCGGCCAGCGCGAGACCCAGGCGGGAGAGGTCCCGGCTGACCCGGTCTACGGCAACGTCCACCTGAACCAGTGTTCTGACCGTGGTCCCGGATACGGACTCGGTGAGCACGCGGTAATTCTGGATATAGTTGTCCCGTTCAGCCAGAATATTGTCGTTGATCTGCTGGAATCGCCGGACCAAGGTCTCACCGGTGAGCATCTCCATGACCACCTGACCCACGGCGGCGACCAAGGCATCATTAACCGCATTCTGCCTGCCATCGGCCAGGTTTTTTTCGTGGATGGCAGCCGTTCCTAATACTTTCAACTGCTTGACCACCCGGTTGTCTGCCCCGTAACTGCTGGTACAGGCCAGCGCCAGGACAATCGTCAGGCAGATTCGCTTGATCCATCTTTTTATCGTGTTCCGATCAGACATGGGTTCCTCCTTATGTTTTTCGGACCCGCGCATAGTCGGCAATGTCCATCAGAATTTCCCGCGTCGGACTATCCTCAAAGGGTAGAAGCGCCGTCTTGGCCTTTTGGATGTGGGCCGCTGCCTGTGCTTCGGTATAGGCGATGCCGCCATGGCGTTTCAACATCTCCACCAGGGATGCAAACTCGGCCCCGGTAAAATTCCGGTTCTCGAAAATGGCCACCATGAATTGACGATCCGTCTCGGTTGCCCGGGACAAGGCATGGATCAGCGGCAGGGTCAGCTTTCCTTCCCTCAAATCGGCCCCGGCATGTTTGCCCAGAGAAGCGATTTCCTGGGTGTAGTCGAGCAGGTCATCAGCCATTTGAAACGCCAGCCCCAGATGATATCCGTAGTCGGTCAGCGCCTGGACGGTGGCCGGTTTCCCACCGGCAATCAATGCACCGGTCCGGCATGCACCTTCGAAAAGCACGGCCGTCTTGCAGCGAATCACGTCTAAATAGTCGTCCTCACCCAGTGTAATATCACCTTTTTTCTCCAGCTGACGGATTTCACCCTGGGACATGTTTTCGGTAATCCGGGCAATGGTCTGAATCACCTCACAAAGGCCGGTGTCCGCGGCGATGGAGAGTCCACGGGCCAAAAGGAAGTCACCGGTGAGCACCGCCGTGGGATTGTCCCATAACTGGTTGGCCACCTGACGGCCTCGCCGCATGTCCGCACCGTCTATCAGATCATCATGCAGCAGGGTGGCGGCGTGCAGATATTCAAAGATGGTGGAGAAACGTGCCGTGTGATTGCCTGAATATCCGCAGAGCCGAGCGCCCAGTACCATCAATAGGGGCCGTAACCGCTTTCCACCGGCAAACAGGATATGCCCGGCCACTTGAGATACCAGATCGAAATAGGGATTCAGGTTTTCGGCCAGTGCCTGTTCGATGGCCTTCAGATCATCACCCACGGCGGCCAGAATTTTCTGTTTCAGGTCGGTCATAGCGCCCTTCCGATCAGATCGTACGCCAACGTATCCGTTATCGTAACCGATGCGATCTCTCCAATTGTTGCCGTGGGGCCGCCCGGATGCGTCTTCACAAAAGTGATGCCGTCTACTTCGGGTGCTTGAAGGATGGTTCTTCCCTCAAAGAGGCGGGGCTCGGATGAAGCCTCGACCAGGACCGGCAAGGTCTTTCCAATCATCGATGTCAGGTTGTTTTCCGAGATCGCCATTTGCCGCTTCATGAGGGTGTCGTACCGGAACTGGGCCACTTTCTTGGATAGTTGCCCGGGCAGCCGATGAGAGGGCAAATCCTCGGCGTCGGAATAGGTGAACACGCCCAGGTGGTCGAAACGGACATCTTCGACGAATTCCATCAATTCTTGAAAATCAGTGTCTGTCTCTCCGGGAAAACCAACGATCAGGGTGGTTCTGATGGCGGCCCCGGGAACCCTTGATCGGATGTGCTGAAACAGATCCAGCAACTGCCGCTTATCATAGTTACGGCCCATTTTCTTTAATACACGGCTGGCAGCATGCTGAACGGGCAGGTCAAAATAGGGGCACAGATTGGGGTGGGCGGCAACAGCCTCGATCACGCCGTCGGTGATGCTTTCCGGGTGACCGTATAGAAATCGGACCCATGTCTCTCCGACCACCTCGGCAAGGTGGATCAGCAGGGTGTCAAAGCTTACCGGATCGGACAGGTCGTGGCCGTAATGAGTGGTATCCTGGGCCACCAGATTCAACTCTTTAACGCCGCTGCCTATCAGTTCCCGAGCCTCGGCCAGGATATGATCCATGGGCCGGCTTTTCTGGCGGCCCCGCAGCCGGGGAATGATGCAGTAGGAGCAGTGGCGGCTGCACCCTTCGGCAATTTTCAAGTAGGCGGTGTGGGACTGGTTCCGTTCACGGGCCGTTTTTTGACCAATGGATATGCGGTCCGGGTCCGGCAATAGGCAGGTCCCGCGGCCCAGTCCGCCGGTCACGGCATCCACGATGCGCGAAAACGCACCGGTGCCCAGAAACTGGTCCACCTCGGGCAGGGCATCGGCAATGGCTTCACGAAACCGTTCCGGCAGACAACCGGCGACCACCAATCGATTGCAGCGCCCCGTTTTTTTAAACCGGGCCAGTTCAAGAATGGTGTCGATGGATTCTTCGATGGCCGACTCCACAAAACTGCAGGTGTTGACAACAATGACGACGGCGTCGGCCGGATCCCGGGTCAGCGACCAGCCGGCCTGGCGCAGCTCTCCAGCCATGTTTTCACTGTCCACCTGATTGCGGGCACAGCCCAGACTTTCGATGTATAGACGGCCCATCTACCCTTTCAGTTTTTCTATTTCAGCGGTGAGGGCCGGGATAACCTCGAAAAGATCGCCCACGATACCGAAGTCGCATTTGGAGAAAATCGGCGCTTCGGGATCCTTGTTGATGGCCACCACCACACGGGATGAGGCCATGCCGGCCAGATGCTGAATGGCTCCGGAAACCCCGCAGGCGATGTACAGGTTGGGTGCCACCACTTTGCCGGTCTGCCCCACCTGATCGGAGACCGGCCGCCAGCCCTCGTCCACGGCGCTGCGGGATGCGCCAACGGCCCCGCCCAGGGCCTTGGCCAGGGCTTCCACGACAGCAAAATCGTCCCCGCCCATGCCCCGTCCACCGGTGACGACCACATCCGCTTCGGTCAGTTCGATCTTGCCGGTTTCCATGTGCTTTTCAACCAGACTCAAGGGGGTTCCGTCAAAACTGACGGCCACCTTTTCCACCTCGCCGGCACCCTGGGCAGCCACGGCCTCCATGGCCCGGGGGCGGATGGCCACGATGGCCGGGGAGCCGTTCAGACTCACGTCTGCCAGGACTTTACCACCGTACATGGGACGGGTGGCCACAATCCGGTCGCCGTCAGCACGAACACCCACGCAATCCATCGCCAGGGGCGCGTTCAAGCGGGCAGAAAGCCGGGCGGCGATGTCTTTGCCCAGCGACGTTGCACCGATCAGCACCACGGCCGGTTCGGACGTTGCCACCAGTTGAGCCACGGCCTGAATGCAGGCATCGGTCAGGCCGTCTTTCAATCCTTCATGGTCGGCCACCAGTATCCGATCCGCTCCATATTCGGCGGCTTGCGATGCCATGGCCTCGACTCCGGCGCCCATGACAGCCGCAGTCAGCGGCCCGCCGGTTGTTTGGGCAAGCTTTTTTCCGGTGGAAATAACCTCGAACGAAATATGTTTAAATGCGCCGTCAACCAGTTCGGTGATGGCCAGTATTCCCTGTGACATAATTTTTCTCCCTTACCCAGATTAACCGGAAACAACAAATTGCATGCACCAAATCTCAAATAAGGTTTGGAATTTGAATTTTAGTTATTGTGATTTGTTTCTCATTTGGATTTTGGCGATTGTTATTTCTTGGCGATTCATAATTTATCTGCCGACATAAAAACATACAGATGGTGGCCGGAGTGGTCCGCTCAAATCACCTTGGCCTCTTCGCGCAACGCCTTGACCAGGGCCGCCACCTTTTCACCGGCACTGTCACCTTCCAGGATCCGGCCACCCTTTCGTTGCGGGGGCAGCCGCATGGCAAGGATCTTTACCATGGGCGCTCCTGGATCGGTGCCGGTTTCCGACAGGGGGCGCGTGTCAATGGGTTTCTTCTTGGCTTTCATGATGCCCGGCAGGCTGGCATAACGGGGTTCGTTGAGACCGCGCTGGGTGGTGATCAGCGCCGGCAGCGTCGTTTCCAGCACCAGGGTGCCGCCATCGATGGTTCGGGTACAGCGGATCTTGCCGTCGACCACGTCCAGTTTGATGACCATGGATATATGGGAAATCCCCATGAACTCGGCAACGGCCGGACCGACCTGAAAATTATCGTCATCCACGGCCCGGTGGCCGCCGAGGATCAGGTCGAAGGCACCCTTTTTCAGCTCTCCGGCCAGTACCTTGGCGACGGCCAGTCCGTCCAACACCGTTCCCTCCGGATCGATGCGGACAGCGGTATCGGCGCCCATGGCCAGGGCGGTGCGGAGCGCCTCCGCTGCCTTTTCCGGTCCCAGTGAAAAGACGGTGACCGTCCCGCCGGCATCGGCGCGAATCTGAAGCGCCTCCTCCACGGCCATTTCGTCGTAGGGGTTCATCACCCAGTTGATGCCTTCGGTCTTGATGGCGGTTCCGTCGTCGCTGATCTCAATCATCGACTCGGTGGCCGGAACCTGCTTGAGCAGCACGGCAATTTCCACGTTTCACCTTCCTTTGGGGGCCGATCCCATCGTGTTGTGGGTCAAGGGCCCTGTATATTTTGCTTATATTAGTTTTAAATGAGAATATAACCTATCAATATCATGAGAATTGTTATGACTTCAAAGTCAATTATAGAACTAGGACCGGGTTGTCAACGGGAAATCATCTGCCGAATCACTTTTTGAAGGCACGGGCCGTCACCGGATCCCCAAACCCATCGGACGGATGATCGGCGAGCGACCCGTCCGGCCGTCGGACAACGATGAGGCACTCCACAGACGCCAGGCGGTTGACCAGCGCCAATCCCTTTTCCGGCCCCATCACCATCAGGGCGGTGGCCAGACCGTCGGCCACCGTGCAGTTGGCCGCCACCACCGTGGCGCTCACCACCCCGTTGGTCACCGGTCTGCCCGTGCGCGGATCGAGGATGTGCGCATAGGATTGATTGTCAACGTTGAAGAAAATCCGGTAGTCGCCGCTGGTGGCCATGGCCTGGTCCGTGAGGGGCACCGCCCGGTAGACATCATTGAATGCGGCCCCCTTTTCCGGTCGGTTGATACCCACCCGCCAGGCGTTCCCGTCTTCACGCCGACCGCGGGCATATACTTCACCCCCGATCTCCACCAAAAAGTGTGAAAAGCCATTGTCGCCCAACAGCCGGGCGATCGCATCCACCCCGAATCCTTTGGCGATGGACGCCAGATCCAAGGTGACGGCGGGATCCCTCTTGCTGAGGGTGCCCGACGGGTCCAGAACGATGCGGTCGAATCCCACATGCTCAAGCGCCTGCCGGATATCACGCACATCCGGAACTTGGCCGACCGCCCCGTTTCGTCCGAAACCCCACAGGTTGACCAGGGGGTCCAGGGTGCCGTCCCAGGCGCCTTCGGTAAGCCTGTGCAGCTCGGCCGCCACCCGCAGCACGTCGAGCAGATCGGCCGACGGGGAAAAGGAGTCGCCGGCAGTGGCAATGTCATTGAACCGACTGATCTCGCTGGTCGGGTCGTAGGTGGACATGCTCTTGTTGATCGCGGCCAGGCGATCGTCGATCTGCCGCTGCAGATCGGTGCCGGACGTCAACCATCCGGTCACCACCTTGATGTGATAGGTCGTGCCCATGGTCTTGCCGGACAGCTGCAGCTCCCTTTTCGGCTGGCAGGCGGCATCCAGCAATACCGTCAGCAGACAAAGGATAAGGAGGCCCGCACGGATGGCCCCGGGTCGCATAAAAATCAGCATATGCGTGGCAGCTGCTCGCCGGTAAGCATATCCACGATACGCTCGCCGCCGATGCGGGTTCTCATGAAAACGCGGCCGGGATGGTCCTGGGTCACCTCGCCGATGATGCAGGCATCCTTGCCGTAGGGGGATTGTTGAATCACCGCCAGCACTCGACCGGCCTGATCCGCCGGCACAAACGCCAGCAGCTTGCCCTCGTTGGCCACGTAGAGCGGATCGAAGCCCAACAGCTCGCAGATGCCGGAAACGGCAGGCCTGACGGGCAGTCGGTCCTCATAGATGCGAATACCTGCTTTTGATTGGTCGGCAATTTCATTCAAGGTCGTGCCCACGCCACCCCGTGTGGGATCCCGCAGGACGTGAATGTCGCAACCGGTGCCGAGAATGTCGGCCACCATGTGATTCAACGGGGCCGAATCGCTCTTGACGTCCGAGTCGAAAGCGAGCCCCTGGCGTTGGGTGAGAATGGTCATGCCATGGTCGGCCATGGTTCCGCTGAGGATAACCGTGTCTCCGGGTCGGGCATTGGCGCCGGAGACATTCACGTTATCGTCGATCGTGCCGATGCCGGCCGTGTTGATGAAAATCTTGTCGGCCGCCCCTTTGGGAACCACCTTGGTATCGCCGGTGACCACAGTGACGCCGGCCAGCCGGGCGGCACGGCCCATCTGGGCGACCACCCGCTCCAGGTCAGCCATGGGAAAGCCCTCTTCGATGATCATCCCCACGCTCAGGTACAATGGGGTAGCGCCGCACATGGCCACGTCGTTGACCGTCCCGTTGATGGCCAGGTCGCCGATGCTGCCGCCTGGGAAAAAGATGGGGTCCACCACATAGGTATCCGTGGAAAAGGCCATGCGGCCGCCGGGCACATGCAGCGTGGCGCCGTCGTCGAGCATGGCCAGGGCCGGGTTGTCGAATGCGGGCAGCAACAGATTGGCCGTTAGGCGGTGGGACATCTTTCCCCCGCTGCCATGGTCCAGAAGGATTTTGTCCGATTTCATGAGATATGATTGTTTCCTGTTTATATATGAATCGTTATAAAACAATATGTCGAAAAAAAGGCCGTCGGTTCATCCGTCGCCGTGGTAGCGATAGTAGGCCGCGCAAGTCCCTTCGCTGGAGACCATGCAGGGCCCCACCGGTGCCATGGGGTTGCACACCGTCTTGTACAACGGACACTGGGGTGGAATTTTAAGGCCGGTAAGGACTGCGCCGCACGCGCACCCCTTGGGCTCAGGAACAGGCTTCAGCTGAAGGTCGAAAACCTTGACGGCGTCGAAAGCGGCATAGCTTTCACGGATGGCCAGACCGCTCTCCGGAATGGTGCCGATCCCCCGCCAGTCGGCATCCGCCGTCTCGAACACCTCGTTCATAACTGCCATGGCCTTGGGGTTGCCGGCGGCTGAGACGGCCCGGGGATAGGCGTTTTCCAATGCCGGCTGCCTGGATTCCACCTGGTCCACCAGCATGGCGATACCCTGGAGCAGGTCGGCCGGTTCGAAACCGGCCACCACGCACGGCACCCGATGGGTCTCGAAAAAGGGCCGGTAGGCATCCAGGCCGATGATTACGGACACGTGGCCAGGAAGCAGGAACCCGTCGATGTTGATCTTACCGTCAGCCAGGGCCTCCAGGGCTGGGGGCACGGTCTTGTGGGCCGACACCACGCAAAAGTTGTCCAGCTTTTGCTGGTGGGCGGCCAGAATGGCGGCAGCCACCGTGGGCGCGGTGGTCTCAAACCCCACTCCTAAAAAGACCACCCGCTTGTCCGGGTGTTGACTGGCCAGATTCACGGCATCGAAGGTGGAATAGACGATGCGCACATCGGCGCCGTCGGCCTTCTCGCGCTGCAGCGAGGAGCCGCTGCCCGGCACCCGGATCAGATCGCCGAAAGTGGCCACGATGGTCTCTGGTTCCCGGGCCAGGGCGATGAATGCGTCGATCTCCTTCTGGGCGGTGACGCACACCGGGCATCCCGGTCCTGAAAGCAGGGCGATGGTCTCCGGCAGCAGCGAGCGGATGCCGCTTCTGAAGATGGAGACGGTATGCGTGCCGCACACCTCCATGAAACGAACCGGCCCACGGCTGGTTTGGGTGATGCGTTCGACCAGGTGCCGGGCGATTTGCGGATCGTGAAAGGCGTCGTTTTGTTTCAAGGTCATGAAGTCCCTCATGGCTTATCTACTTAGGGAACTCGTAATAGTCGGATTTCCGACGGCTTCGTAAAAGGTTCGAGATCAAGGCTTGCGGGCCGCGAAAGCGAGCTTAGGCAAGCAAATGGCAAATCGATCAAGATCCTTACGGCGAACATTCATGTTCCATCCCGAGGAATGAGGCGCACTGTCCGTACGCCGCAGTGACGAGGGATGAAGCGTAACGCAGATATCGAATTTTTTACGAAGCCGTCACTTTTGCTGCCGCCACCACGGCCTGTCCCAAGGAAAGGCCGCCGTCATTGGTCGGCACCAGCCGATGGGTCAGCAGGTCGAACCCGCTTTTTTCCAAAGCAGTGGTCAACCCGATCAGCAATCGGTTGTTTTGAAACACACCGCCGCTCAGGGCCACCCGGTCGATCCCCGTAGTGGAGCGCAGGTGGCGGCACAACTGGTCAAAGAGCAAGATCAGGGTGTTGTGAAACCGGGCACTGATCGTATTCGGAGAAACGCCCCTTTCCACATCCCGCACCACGGCCTGAATGATCGGCACGGTGGCTATCCGACAGGTGCCGTCACCCTCCCAGAAAAAATCGTAACTGCCAGATTCGGCATCGTCGAGGATCATCTCCAGCTCCATGGCGGCTTGACCCTCGAAGGCCACCTGGCCGCGCAGTCCGATGATCGCTGCCACGGCATCGAATAACCGGCCCAGACTGGACGTCAGCGGGCTGTTGATCTGTTTGTCCATCATGGCCATCATGATCGCCACGCGCTGTCTGCCCACCGATCGTAAAAAAGGCAGCGGAAGCGATCCCGCCTCCTCACCGAAAGCAGCGCTCAGGTGGCTCACCGCCATACGCCAGGGTTCCTTGATGGCAGCAGCACTGCCGGGCATGGGCACCGGCGCCAGGTGGGCCGCCCGGGTAAAGGTGTGGTAGTCCGCCACCAGCACCTCACCTCCCCAGACCGTGCCGTCCGTCCCCAGCCCCGTGCCGTCGAAGGAGAGGCCGATCACCGGCCCGTCGGCCTTGTTTTCTGCCATACAGGCGGCAATGTGGGCGTGGTGGTGCTGCACCTCGATGCAGGGGATGCCGTCGAATTCCCTGGCATAGCGGGTGCTCATGTAATCCGGGTGCAGGTCGCAGGCCACGATCTGCGGATCGATGTCCAGGATGCGTCTGAGATGGTCCACCGTAAGGCGGAAGAAATCGTCGGTGGCCCGGTTTTCCAGATCGCCGATGTGTTGGCTCACGAAGGCCTGCATGCCCCGTGTGAGACAAACGGTGTTTTTCAGTTCGGCCCCGCAGGCCAGCACCGGCGGCATGTCGTCCTTTAAAAACACAGGAACGGGCACATAGCCACGGGAGCGCCGGATGGGACGCATGTGACCAGCACTGTAACGGACGATGGAGTCGTCGCTGCGCAGGAGGATATCCCGGTCGTGGACCAGAAAATCATCGGCGATCGCTCCCAATCGTCGAAACGCTTCGGCATTGTCGATGGCAATGGGCTCTTCACTTAAATTGGCACTGGTCATCACCAGCGCGGCGAAGCCGGCGTCCAGAAGCAGGTGGTGCAAAGGCGTGTAGGGCAGCATGATACCGAAATTGCGGTTGCAGGGTGAAACCGATTCGGCAATGGCGGTGTGTTCGCGCTTTTCCAGCAGAACGATGGGACGCTGGATGGAGACGAGCAGCCGTTCTTCCGCGGCTTGCACACGGGCAATGTCCCGGATGCGATCCAGGCTGCTGCACATGAGGGCCAACGGCTTTTCCTCGCGGTGCTTGCGCCGGCGAAGACGCGCCACGGCAGCCGCGTGGGTGGCATCCACGGCCAGGTGAAAACCACCCAGTCCCTTGACGGCCACAATACGCCCCTGTCTGAGCCGGTTGGCCGTTTCGGCGATCGGATCGTCGGTGTCAACGGCTTTCCCGCCGGCATCACACAGGGTTACCCGGGGGCCGCAGGCCGCGCAGGCGTTGGGCTGGGCATGAAAACGCCGGTTGTCGGGGTCGTCATATTCGGCCTGGCACAAGGGGCACATGCGAAAGTGACGCATGCTGGTTTTGGGCCGGTCATAGGGAATATCGTCGATGATCGTGTAGCGGGGGCCACAGTTGGTGCAGTTGATAAATGGGTAGCCGAAACGACGATCCGCCGGATCGCGCATCTCAGCCAGACAATCCTCGCAGACCATCACATCCGGTGAAATCAGTGTGGCCCGGGTGGCACCGCCGCGGCTTTTGACGATGGAAAACGCCGCAAAATCCTTCACGGCTTCAGGTGCTTCCGACACCTCGACGATGTGCGCCAGAGGCGGCTTTTTAACGGTCAGATCGTCGATGAACTGCCGGATGTCCGCCTCCGGGCCCTCCAGAACCAGGGACACACCGGTGGCGGTGTTGGCCACTTCTCCTTTCAGGCCGTGTTGGTTGGCCAGCTGGTAGATGAATGGCCGAAAGCCCACCCCTTGAACAATGCCGTTGATCTCCAGGCGATATGCAGTGCGTGCATCTGTCATGGCCCGTATTGGAGGCTATCCTTTACCGGCTTCCAGATTGTCGACAAAGGCGGCGGCCTCCTTGAGGAGTCGGATGGTTTCCATGGCCGATTCTTCGTCCAGTTTTTTGATGGCAAAACCAGCATGCACGATGACATAGTCACCCACTGCCGAATCCTCCAACAGCATGAGGCTGGCCGATCGCTTGACGCCGTCCACGTCGATGATGGCCATTTCGTTTTCGATATGGGTAATTTTAGATGGGATTGCAAGACACATGGTCGTCTGCTCCTTTATCGTGACAGGTGACACCCAATCGCTCGAGTTCGCCCAGCACCATCCGGATGATATCTTCCATCCGATTTTTTGTTGTTTCGGTCAGTTCCGTGCTCAGGGTGTTGATATCCTCAGGCTCCACGCCGAGGATGACTGCTTCGGGCACCTTTTCCATGGCCTGGCAAAGGGTCAGGGCTTCGAGAAAGTCAATCTGATGCAATGAGTTTTTGGCCCGTATTCGTTCTGGAATGGCATCTCCTTCGAGGCGATAGAGGTCACCGGGCACGCCTTTGTTGCGAATCACGTCCACCACGATCAACTGGTCGGCTTCGGACATGACGCCCAGCAAGCTTACCCCGAGGACACCGCCGTCGACAATAGAAACGTTTTCGGGGAAGGAATACCGGCGCTCCAGCTCCTCCACGACCCTGACACCGAAGCCCTCGTCGGAGAATAAAAGATTGCCTACACCCAGGATCATTACATGGTCATTCGCCATTGCTTCCGTTCTTTCCATATTTTTATATGCTGAGCCTTCAACCACCACAGACGGCAGTCGTCTGAAACGAATGACCGATCATCGGGAGTGCAGCAAGGGGAAGTGGTAGCATGGATTGATAAACGGTTCAAGGCATGATCCGCCGGTAAAAAAGGGGACATCCGGACACGCTGGTCTTCCCGCTCCGGATCAGCGCCGGCGATTTTTGGGCAGGGCCAGATTCTCCTCGTCGAGGGTCACGACGCCGATCCGACCCGTTGTCACGGTCACCAGTTCCTGCCAGGCGACCTTGTATCCGTCGATCAAGGCTGGAAATTTCACCAGCACATAGTGGGTACCGGGGGGTGCGTCCGGAAAGGCAAAATTACCAGTTACCGAGGTCACGGCCTGGTCGATGAGATAGCCGCTTTGCTGCTGCTTTTGCTGAAACCGCTTATAAAAATCAGGGCGTGACGGTCCCGTTGGAAAAACTACAACCGTACTACTGGTCTGCCATGGGCTTCGACCCGGAAACCGGCGTGCCGACGCCAGAATGTCTGGCCAGTCTGAATTTGCAAATATGATTGACCGGCACGCTCGAAAGGGCGCGGACAACACGCCGAGGATATATTCCATGGCCTATACCATCACCCATGAATGTGTCGGATGCAGTGTACGCATGCGTGTCTGCCCGGTGGTTGCCATCGTGGGCAAGCCCAAAGAGATCGGAAAACCATTCGCTATCCTTTTTTAGCGAAAACACGCAATTGTATCGGATGCGCCTTTTGCATGCTGGATTGTCCGGTGGATGTGGTGGGGATGGAAGAACCGACGGGATAACGTGAGCGGGAAACCCCCTTCCCGGATCCTAAAGACCCGGGAAGGGGGAAGTTAGAAACTAAATCACCTTGAACTTGTAGACCTGGTTGGAGTCCGGATCGATCACATGGACACCGCAGGCCACGCACGGGTCAAAGGAGTGCACGGTGCGCAACACTTCCAGGGGCTGCTTGGCATCGGCCACGGGTGTGCCGATGAGCGCCTCTTCCACCGGGCCCAGTTTACCCTTGTCGTCACGCGGACCGAAGTTCCAGGTTGACGGCACCACGTACTGATAGTTTTTAATCTTGCCGCCTTCGATGTTAATCCAGTGTCCCAAGGATCCACGGGGTACGTCGTTGAGACCCAAGCCCATGGCTTCGTCGGGCATTTCCCAGGGTGTGTAAGTCTGGGTGTCGCCGCTCTTGATGTTTTCCAGCAGTTCCATGATCCAGCCGGGCATGGCCTGGCCGATGGCGATGGTCTCCAGTCCTCGGGCCGCAGTCCGGCCGAGAGTGGAAAACAGCGCGGCGGCGGGGATGCCCAGCTTCTGGAGCGTGGCGTCCACCAGCGGTTTGATTTCCTTGTGGCCCTTGCCGTAGGCCACCAGCACACGCGCCAGTGGGCCCACTTCGCAGGACTCGCCTTCGTATCTGGGCGCCTTGAACCAGGAGTACTTACCGCGTCAGGCCGGTACTGGGGATCTTCCTGAAGGGGCTTGGTCTCACCCTTGTAGGGATGCAGGTCCGGCTCCGTCCTCATACCAGGCGCGGGTCACATTTTCGGCCACCTTCTCCTGAACGGCCATGGGGATATTGGCCATGTCCCGTTTGCTGATCACGCCGCGGGGCATGAACAGGCTTTCCGGCTCATTGTCGCCTTCGGGGAACTCGCCCCAGGCCAGAAAATTGGTGGTGCCGCCGATGGCGCCCCAGTCCTTGTAGAAGGAGGCAACGGCCACCAGGTCCGGAATGTAGACGTTTTCGATGAACTCCTGAGTCTCCTTCTGCAGATAGAGGAACTCGGCGATGCGATCGGGCTTCAGGTCGGCCACGCTGGTGATGCCGCCCACCACCAGAAACTGCGGGTGGGGATTTTTGCCGCCGAAGACGGCGTGCATACGGGCGGATCTGGCCTGCAGGCGCAGGGCTTCAATGTAGTGGGCACATGGCCATCAGGTTGGCTTCCGGCGGCAGCTTGTAGGCCGGGTGGCCCCAGTAGGCATTGGAAAAGGGACCCAATTGGCCGCTGTCCACGAAGGTCTGGATGCGTTGCTGAACCTGCTTGTAATAGGCCGAGCCCCCCACTTTGGCGTTGCTGACGTTATCCGCCAGATCGGCGGTTTTCTTGGGATCGGCCTTCAGGGCGCTGACAATGTCCACCCAGTCCAGCGCGTGAAGGTGATAAAAGTGGACCAGATGGTCGTGCTGGAACTGGGCGGCATGCATCATGTTCCGGATCAGTCTGGCATTCTTGGGAATCTGGACATTAACGGCGGCTTCGACTGCCCTCACCGAGGACAGAGCATGGGTGTACGTTCAGACGCCACAGGACCGGGCGACGAAATGATGTGCATCGCGCGGGTCGCGCCCCTGAAGAATCAGCTCGATACCGCGGAACATCTGGCCCGAGCTCCACGCATTGACGACTTTACCCCCGGCCACTTCCACTTCGATGCGAAGGTGACCCTCGATTCTGGTGATTGGATCCACTACGACTCGTTTACCCATATTTAGAACCTCCCTTTATTTTGAAATTGGCTCTTACATCTCTTCATAGAACGGGGTCATGGTATCCCAGAAATTGGGCTGGCTACAGCCGATGCACGGATGGCCCGCCTCCACCGGCCAGCTGGTGCCGTCATTGAACTTGGCCGTGGGGCAGTTGTTGTAGGTTTCCGGCCCGCGGCATCCCATCTTATAGAGGCAATAGCCCAGGGCGGCCTCTTCACTGCCGAACTCCTCCACAAATTCTTCGTTCTCGAAATGAGAGCGCCGGGGGCATTTGTCGTGAATGGTGTTGCCGAAGGCAAACAGCGGCCGGCCCATGTCGTCCAGATCGGGCAGTTTACCCAGCAGCAGATAGTTGACCACAGTGCCCACAAGGTTGATCGGATTGGGTGGGCATCCGGGAATTTGCAGGGGTTTGATGCCGATGGCCTCGCCAACCCCCTTGTAACCGCCCGGGTTGGGCGCTGCAGCTTGAATGCCGCCGAACGTCGCGCAGGTGCCGTAGGCGATGACGGCAGCGGCCTTGGGACAGACATCCTTGGCAATTTCAAGGAATGAGCGGCCGCCCACTTTGCCGTAGCCGCCGTTGAATTTGGTAGCCACGCCGCCTTCAACGACGCAGATGAACTTGCCTTCATACTTTTTTATCGCATTGTGAAGCTGCTCTTCGGCCTGATGACCGGCGGCGACCATGATGGTCTCGTGGTATTCCACCGAAAGCACCTCAAGAACCAATTCGTCGATATAGGGATACTGGGATCGCAGCAGGGATTCGGAGCAACCGGTGCACTCGGCGAAATGCAGCCAGACCACCGGCGGACGCTGCGCCGGTGCGGCAAACACCTCGGCCACCTTGGGGACAAAGGATGATGATAATCCCATGGTTGCCGTCAGCGCCGTACAATACTTCATGAAATCTCTTCGTGAGACCCCTTTTTCCTTCAACCGTTGATAAAATGATCTTTCCTTTTCCATTGGCACCTCCTGATGCTGATTATGGATGATTGTGGCGCAAAAAAAAGAGAACCAGTCGTCCTTGAAAAAGCCGCTCATCCCACAATACAAACGGCGCAGTCATGGTCGCACTGGTTCCACTTGTCTTTTCAAAGGTGTTGGAACGTTTGATCTTGGAACCTATCAATGGATTTTACGAACCATTCAGTTATCAGACCCAGTATTCGGTGGCCGCTGTAAAGCTCACAGAGGTGTGCCGCTGAATAGAGGATGCTGCACGGTCTGTGTGCCTCGGCAAGGCGGAATTGATTTCGATTGAACGCAATAGAAAAACCAAACGGCTTCTTGAACTATTAGTGGAAGACCCAGGTCAAGTCAAGGTTAAAAGCGTATTTTGGCTGTTGTTCAAACGGGTTGGGGGTCCCAGGCAGGGGGCTGTTCCGCGGGGAGGAAATCACAGAAGGAAATCCCAAAGCGCCCGCATGCCGGCACGGACGCTTTTGGGTTCAATGGCGTTGAAATGGGTCAGGCATCGTCGATGCTGGTGTCCTCATCAGAGATCTTAATCGATTTTTTCAGGTCTTTGATAATCCCTTTCTCCTCGAAATCATCATCGATGTCATCATCGAGCAGGTCATCCACCTCTATCCCGGTGTCATCATCATCTTCGTCATCAGGCTCGTTCACAACCGACTCGACCACGGGTTCGAACATATCCCGTTCTTCGAAAAAGAGTTCGGCGGAGGAGTTGGCGCCAGGCTGAAACATCTCGACAATGGCATCGGCGATACGTTCCGTGTAGGAGCCCGGTGGATACATGTTGTGCGTCCGGAGCGCCTGGATCAGGGCGTTGCGGTCTTTTTCCATGGCAGCCCTGATGGTTGCGGCATCGTAAGTTTCTTCACACAGCAGGGAGAGCATCTCCTTGTCCAGTTCAGCGTATTCCTGAATGGCCAGTTTCCCGGCTTCATTGTCCAACAGAACCAAATATTTTTGTTTCATACACGTCTTCCTCCAGGGGCGATATTTCGCTATTTTTTTTTGTGCACGGAGGAACATCACAAAACATCTTTGATGTCAACCATCATTTAAGTTATTGGGATAAAAGGATTGACCCTGATGGTCCGAAATGGTATTTAGGCGACTTATTTCAGTGGAGGGATGGCCGAGTGGTTTAAGGCGGCGGTCTTGAAAACCGTTGAGCGAAAGCTCCGTGGGTTCGAATCCTACTCCCTCCGCCAGACCCGAAAAGCTGACCCTGGAGAGATGGCCGAGCCGGCTGAAGGCGCTCGCCTGCTAAGCGAGTGTGGGGGGAAACTTCCACCGAGGGTTCGAATCCCTCTCTCTCCGCCAGTTTATACCATTACCCGATAGCCCGCTGGTTCTGCGGGCTATCTTTTTTTGGCCGGGAGGATCCAGCCGCCTTTGTTGGCTTGTTGGATTCTCTTTACCCATCGTCAAACCAGTATGCCAATAACATCAGTAGATATAAAGCCGGCGGCAATATTAGCCATGTGCCTGCTGTTCAGCGGTTTTCTGGCATGTGCCCTTTTCGGGATGGTACCGAAAGCCTGGGCCGCCGAGTCCGTGGTTGACCGGGTGCAGGCCGTCATCCGGGCCCGACTGGATAGGGATCCGACCACGATCTCCCTTTCCTGTCAGGGAGAAATGATCTGCGGCATCCAGATGCTGCCGCTGGCCTACCGCGACAGAACGCATCTGCCCCTGTGGATTGACGCTTCGCTTCGCCTGGAAAAGGCAGAGGCGCTGGCCGACGCCATCGATCGTGCCGGGGAGGATGGACTCTTGCCATTTGATTATCACCAGGGTGCCATCCATGAACTGCTGGCCGAAATCTGTGAGCGATCCTCTGCGGCAAGCCCGGCCTCGGTCTCAGCCGAATTGTGGGCGGACCTGGACCTGATTCTCACGGATGCCTATCTGTTGTATGGTTCCCATCTGGCTGCCGGGCGGGTAGACCCGGAGACCCTGCACACGGACTGGAAGATCGACACGGGTCCGGTGGACCTTCTGGCCTCCCTAGCCAGCGCAGTCTCAACCGGCGACATCGAAGCTGCGTTGAAAAGATTGCGGCCGGCGCACAGCGGGTATACGACCCTTCGCAACGCGTTGGCCCAACTTCGCCGCCTGGCCGCTGCCAACGGTTGGCCGGTGCTGGATGTTGGCTACACCCTCAGACCGGGTAATCGCAGCGCTGCCGTTGGCGAGCTTCACCGCCGGCTTGCCGCAAGCGGGGACGTTGATCCAATTGGCCCGGATGAGGATTCAGGTTTCTTCGATGCCACGCTCGCGTATGCGGTGAAGCGGTTCCAGCTGCGCAACGGATTGCAGGCGGATGGCGTTGCGGGGCCAATCACGATCGGCATGTTAAACGTTCCCGTCGAACAGCGCATCCGCCAGGTTGCAGTCAATCTCGAACGATGGCGATGGCTGCCCCATGATCTGGGAGCCCGGCACATCATTGTCAACACGGCCGATTTTAATCTCAAAGCAGTGGAGAACGGCCGTGTGGATATTCAGATGCGGGTGGTGGTGGGGCGGCCGGCCAGGCGGTCACCCGTGTTCAGCGCCAACATGACCTATCTGGTGGTCAACCCTTACTGGAATGTGCCCACCACCATCGCCGTTGAAGACATCCTGCCCGAGCTTAAAAAAGATGTCGCCTACCTGGCCCAGCGGGGTATCCGTGTGTTTCAAAACTGGGAGCTGGACGCAGCGGAGGTCGATCCCACCACCGTTGATTGGCATGCCTACCATGCCAACCGTTTCCCTTTCAGGCTTCGCCAGGATCCCGGACCCTATAACGCCCTGGGCCGCATTAAATTCATGTTTCCCAACCCGTTTGCGGTTTACCTGCATGACACCCCCAACCGCTCCCTTTTCAAACGGGTTCAGCGGGATTTCAGTTCCGGCTGTATCCGGGTGGAAGCACCTTTTGTTCTGGCCGATTTTGTGCTGGCGGGTGATGGACGGTGGACACCGAATGCCTTGACTGATGCCATTGAAAAAGGAGAAACCCGAACCATCCGGTTGACCCATCCGGTTCCGATCCACCTGTTGTACATGACTGCCTGGGCGGACGAGACGGGTATGATTCAGTTTCGCAGCGACATTTACGACAGAGACCGTGATCTCGATCGCGCGCTGCGCCGGCGAAGACCCAACCCACTGCCTGAATTCGTTGACTAACCGAAAGACCGGCTGCGCTGGCAAACACAAAAAGCAAGCGGCCACGATGGAGATGAAAACCATCCATCGTGGCCTTTTGATTTAATAACGATCGCTCGTGCTGTTGGCCCGCTATCCGTTCCAGGTTCGAAACGTCCCGGTATCTATGTGGACGAAATCGGATCGGGGATAGTAGCCGACGCCTCCGACTTCCAAATCCAGGCAGGCTTGCCGAAGCTTGTGGGTATCGCACCCGGGCAGGCGAATATCGATGGCGCGCCCCAGCATGTGATAGCTGAACGTGGCCACACCGGTGGTTTGTTTGCGGAGCCGGGCATTGGTCTGGGGGGAGCGGTAACCGGAAATGATGTGAAAGGGAGAACAGGCGCCCAAACGTTGGCTCACGGTAAAGAGCAGGTCCATCAGCCGGGCATCCATGTTCTCAATGTCACCGGTGCGATGATCCCTCAGGATGCGGTTGATCTGTCCCATGGCACCGGGGCAATAGGCGCCGTTTTTATAGTAACAGACGCCGAGGCGTTCGCCCGTGTGCGTGTTATAAAAAGCGAGGGAGCGGCGCATGCTGTCCGGCATCAGGGCGGACCATCCTGTTGCCGGCACCAGGCAGGTGGCCATGAAACCCGTGCCGATTCTTTTAATAAAATGGCGTCGACTGCAACTACCCATGTTTATCTCCGCATTTCAGCATATTGAACGTGATTCGGTCATTAATCCAAATTGTCGGAGATAAAAGCAAAAATCATACCTTAATGTTGCAGTGGGCGGAGAATCTATGGGCCTGGCCATCAAAAAAAATCAACTCATCGGTATTACTTTATATTTTCTCGTTATGGGTTTTCCTTTTTGATAGATCGCTGATTGATTATGGCTTTCATTATCGGCTGTGACATACAGATATTGTCAATCGGTTGACGAAAAACGGGACATCAAACGATCCGCTGGAAATGCTTTTCCAGATCTTTAACGCGCCATTGGATCCAGATGGGCCTGCCGTGGGGGCAGTGCGACGGGTTGTCGCAGGCGTCCAGCTGTTCCAGCATCGCCTTGATCTGCGTCTCGGTGAGTTGCTGGTGGGCACGAATCGAATGGTGGCAGGCCATGACCATGAGGCATTCATCCAAAATGGTTTCCATCTCGGCACCCACACCGATTTCCGCTGTTTTTTCTACGAGTTGGGTAACCAGCCCCGAAAGCCCCGAGCTGTCAAGCAGTGTGGGCACGGCCTTGACCACGAAGGTGTTCCCGCCAAAAGGCTCGATCTCAAGCCCGAATCGGTCCAGTTCCGGAGCCAGCTTCTCCAGGATCTGGGTTTCGCGGAATCCCAGGTCGATGGTTTCGGGCAGCAGCAGGCGCTGGGCGGCGGGTCGGCGCGCGTTGGACTGGCGCTTGAGCTGTTCGAAAACGATTCGTTCGTGGGCCGCATGTTGATCGATGAGCATCAAGCCGTCGCGGGATTCACAGATAATATAGGTGCCCTTGTATTGGCCGATGACGGTCAGGTCGGCAAAAAACCGCTGTTTCCACAGCAGCGCCTGGTGGGCGGGTTTACCGTTGCGGGCCGTTGCGTCGATTGCCGGCGCCGAGGAATTGACGGGTTCTGCAGACGGCAATGGCGTCTGCCTGTTGTCTTCCCCGACCGCGTGGGCCGTTGAAGCCGCTGTCCGGTCCAACACCTCACCCACCTGGGTGCCCGGATGGTCATGCGTGTGCGGCATTTTGTATTCGGCACACGGCTCCGACACGGTTGCCGGCCCTTCTGCCATTTCGGTGATCCTGGGCTCATTCGCTCTCCACCGGGTGGGATCGGATTGCCTGAGTGCGTCGGCCACTGCGTCCCGCACGGTATCGTGAACCATTTTCTGGCGGACAAAACGGATTTCGTGCTTGGAGGGGTGAACATTGACGTCCACCTGGTCGAAGGGGACCCTTAAAAAAAGCACCGACACCGGATACTGCCCCTTCATCAGGCGCCCGGTATAACCGGCGAACAGGGCGTGCTGAATCACCCGGTCCTTGACCCAGCGGCCGTTGACGAAAAGATAGATTCCCCGGGCGGTGGACCGGTTCATGCGCGGGGAGGCGATCCACCCGCTGACTTCGATATCCTCGGTGACCCGATCAACCGTATACAGCTTCTTCTTGATGGCCGCCCCAAGGACATCGACCACCCGGTCCATGGGCTCTGCAGCCGGGGCCCAGCTTTTCACAATCCGGTTGTTGTGCGACAGCCTGAATTGAACGGACGGACGGCACAGGGCCATGCTGGCAATGGTGTCTGCGATGTGGCCCATCTCCGTGTCGATGCTCTTCAAAAACTTCCGCCGGGCCGGGGTGTTGTAGAAAAGGGCGGCCACGGTGATCAGGCTGCCGGGAGGGGCACCCACGTCGGAGACTTTATTGATCCGCCCCCCCGCCACCTCAATCTGAGTACCCACATCGGCGCCGGTTTCCCGCGTAACGAGGGTGAACCGAGAGACCGAGGCGATGCTGGGCAGCGCCTCTCCCCTGAATCCCAGGGTGCTTATGGCAAACAGGTCAGGATCGGTGGCAATCTTGCTGGTCGCATATCGCTCGAGACAAAGCAAAGCATCATCGCGGCCCATGCCCTGTCCGTTGTCCGACACCCGGATGAGTTTTCGCCCGCCCTGCTCAATTTCCACGATGATGCGGGTGCTGTCGGCATCGATGGAATTTTCGACCAACTCCTTAACCACGGAAGCTGGACGCGCCACCACCTCTCCGGCAGCGATTTTATTGGACAGGATTTCTGGAAGGATTCTGATTCTGGACATTATTTAGACGACTGGGCAATCTCTTTGAAACTGCGCGCTAAATACTCCGCCTCCCTGGGGGTCAGGTTGAATTTCAGGCAGGCCGCCTCGATGAGTTGTTGTCGGCTTTTGGGTGACCCCGCCTTTTTTTCTTCGGATATCCACTGGACTGCTTTTCTCAAGCTTTCGCCTTCGGGCTGTATGGTCATGGGAACCTTCCTTGAATGTATCACGGAATGCGTAGATGGTTGTGCTGGCTCGATCATCGATCACAAGGGCGGCCTTTTATCCTTGATGTTCGCCGCCTTTTCGAACTGTCGGGCTATTTTAAAAAGCATCGGTTCGTTAAAATGGCGGCCCATGATCTGGAGGCCGATGGGTAGACCGTCGTCGGAGAATCCGCAGGGGACCGATATCCCCGGGATACCGGCCAGGTTGGCCGATAGGGTGTAGATATCCGACAAGTACATGGTCAGCGGATCGTCAAGGGTTTTGCCGATGGGGTATGCCGGTGTGGGCGCCACCGGGGAGACAATCGCATCGCAGGATGCAAATGCCGATTGAAAATCATCCTTGATCAGCGTGCGAATCTGGGAAGCCTTGCCGTAGTATGCATCGTAGTAACCGGCGGACAGGGCATAGGTACCCAGGATAATGCGACGCTGCACTTCCGCACCGAAGCCTTGTGACCGAGTGCTGCGGTACATCTGAAGCAGATCGGCCTGCGACTTGTCGCGGAAACCGTATTTCACCCCATCGTAGCGGGCCAGATTGGAACTGGCTTCACTGGGGGCAATCACGTAGTAGGCGGCCACCGCATGATCGGTGTGGGGCAGAGCGACATCGATGCATCTGGCGCCCAGCGATTCGATGGTTTTTACCGCCCGTTCCACCGCCGCACCGACTTGAGGATCCAGACCTTGGGCGCCGCTGTATGCGTTGGGGATGCCCACCACCACATCCGAAAGCCCATCAGCGTCGATCGCCGCAAAAGACGGCACCGGTTCGGGGACGGAGGTTGAGTCCTTGGGGTCGTGACCAGCAATGGCGTCGAGCATGATGGCGCAGTCGGCCACCGTTTTGCCCAGCGGACCGATCTGGTCCAACGAAGAGGCAAAGGCCACCAGCCCGAAACGGGATACCCGTCCGTAGGTCGGCTTGATCCCTACCACGCCGCAGTGGGAGGCGGGTTGGCGGATGGAGCCGCCGGTGTCCGAGCCCAGGGCACCCAGGCACATGTCCGCCGCCACAGCGGCAGCCGACCCGCCGCTGGAGCCGCCGGGGATACGATCCAGATTCCAGGGGTTGCGGGTAATCTGAAAGCCGGAGTGCTCGGTGGTGGAACCCATGGCAAACTCGTCCATGTTCAGCTTGCCCACGATCACCGCGCCGGCCTTTTTCAATCGGGAAATGACGGTGGCGTCGTATGGCGGGATGAAATTTTCAAGCATCTTCGACGCGCAGGTCGTGCGAAGGCCCTGGGTGCAGATCAGGTCCTTGATGCCCATTGGGATGCCGGTCAGGGGTGCCGTGCCACCCTTGGCCAGGCGATGGTCCGCCGCTTCGGCCTGGGCCATGGCACCGTCGGCATCGACGGTCAGGAAAGCACCGACCTTGCCGTCGACCGCCTCGATGCGGTCGAGGACGGCCCGGGTCAGCTCAACGGAAGCAATTTCCTTGTTTTTCAGCAGGCCGCTGGCCTGTTCAATGGTCAATTCATGCAGTTTCATGGCATCCGTTCCTCGCGGAGTTGTGGACTGGTGCAACGACAGCCAAATCGCCAATGCAGCCTCAGAGCACCTTGGGTACCACAAAGGCGCCGTCTTCCTTCTCCGGGGCGTTGGCCAGAGAGGCCTGTGGGTCCAGGTGGTCCTGCGCTTCGTCCTCCCGGAATGCATTGGTCAGGGTGATGGCATGGGAGGTGGCAGGAACCCCGGTGGTGTCCACCTGATTCAAGGTGTCCACATAATCGAGAATGGTGCCGATCTGATCGGCCAGCCGGTCAACATCCGCTTCAGCGATATCCAGTCGGGCCAGGTGGGCGACGTGCAGGACTTCCTTTTGGGATATTTTCATTTGTTCTATCTCAGCATCAAAAAATTTTCAATACGGTTGGAATTATGTGCAAGGCGTGGAGTTCCTCGATAATTTCCAGAAAACCAACGATCCACACAAACCAGAGTGCGTCAAACATATGGTCTTTATAGACTTTTGGCTTCACCACGTATTCGTCAGGTTCGGTCATTTGTGACAGTCTGGGGAAGAACCGTGGCACCGTTTGACTATAGGTGCTGAATGCGGTCCCATGAATTTTTAACAAGCGAACCTCCTCACTTTTAATCACAAACGGGTAATAGGCGGCGAAGGCAAGGAGGATGACCACGGGTATCAGAACCGTTTCCGTTGCCAATCCAACGCCCACTGCACCCACCAGACTGAAGAAATAGAGCGGATTGCGGCATATCGAATAAGGCCCCTGGGTAATCAGCGTTTCCGTCTTGTAACCCGCGATGTAAAGTGAACACCACAGCCGTCCCATAGAAGCCACAGCAACCAGTACAATACCCGCAAAGAATAATAGGGTACTGAAAAAAGGCAACCTTTCTTCAAAGGTGCTGGATGACACAAGAATGACAACCACCAAGGCAAAGGCAAAAAGCCGGGATATCATTATTCTTAGTTTTTCGATCATTTCAGATCCTGTTAACGTCCTTATTGTAAAGGACTGAACCGTTTGGGTTATCGTTCAACCAGGATGGGGTTTTTCTGATTTCGAGTCAACCGGTTCATATCCGCTGCCGCCTGTTCTCGGTCCGTGTAGCGGCCCACCCGAACGCGAAACCAGAGACCTTTATCGGCAATGACAATTCTCGACAAGTAGGCAGGATAGCCCTCCTTTTTCAGATTTGCAACGATTCGCTCGGCGGCTGCACCATCCTTAAGGGAGGCCACCTGAATGGTCAGCTTGCCCGTGGTTTCAACTGCTGCCGGAGGAGACGACGGCGCTTTCCCGAGCGTTGGTTTATCCGGCACCTTGGATTTCTTGGCCATGGTGACGGTTGGCGACTTGTGGGGCGGTTTAACCGATTCGCCGGTTTCGGCGCGGGGTGATTGTTCAGCCGCCGACACCGCAGAGGCGGGAATCTGAACGGCGGTGTCCAAACCGTCTTTTTTCAGGGCTTCGTAAAACTCCAAGGGCGCTTTTTCATCTTCTCCCCGGATGGCTTTTTCTACCGCTTCCCGCTCCTTTTTCATCATGGCGTCACGCAGGGCGGCCAGCTCTTCTTGCAGCGCCTGGGTGTCGAAATGCACCGGGGCCGTTCCCCGGCCCACCAGCACGCCGAGAACGAACATCCATGCCGCAACAAAAAAGACCAGCAGGTATCGCCCCCAGGCGATCCGGCGTTTTGACGCAGTGGCCTTGCCCGCTGTCACAGGTTTGTTCCGTAATCGTTCACAGGTTCAACGTTCACCGTTCTGGGTTTGCTTTCATTCGTTGACCTTGCTCGTGGGCTATCGTCTTTAAAATGAAACCTACGAATCGCAGCGTGAGTACTTCCAGTATTAAATCATTCACCGGATCGCGTATATTGTAAATGGTCACTCTGGTTGAGGTTTATTGGTGCACGTTGAACCCTTGAACCTGTGACGCCTACATGGCGTCCGGAGCCGACACGCCAAGCAGCGCCAGTCCATTACGGATCACCTTCTGAACGGCCGAGATCAGGTAGAGCCTGGCCCGAGTCAACTTCAGATCGTCCTCACACAACACCCGGTGCCGGTTGTAATAGGTGTGAAAGGCAGCGGCCAAGGTCATCAGGTAGTAGGTGATGCGGTGAGGCTCCATTAACGCCCCGGCAGTTTCAACGGTATCCGGATAGCGGGCCAGGGCCTTGATCAGTGAGATCTCCTCCGGTGTTTCAAGGGTTGACAGATCCGATGGCGCAAATCCGGTGACATCCAGCCTGTCGCTCTCAGCCTTGCGATGGATGCTGGAGATGCGCGCGTGGACATATTGGACGTAATACACCGGGTTGTCGTTGGTCTTTTGTTTGGCCAGTTCCAGGTCGAAGTCCAGGGAGCTCTCATAGTGGCGGGTCAGAAAGATAAACCGGGCGGCATCCCGGCCCACCTCCTTGACCACCTCGCCCAGGGTGACGAACTCACCGGCCCGGGTGGACATGGCCACGGGCTGGCCGGCCCGCAGCAGGTTGACCAGTTGCACCAGCAGGACGCCGAACTGGTCGCGATCGTATCCGGAGGCCTCCACAGCGGCTTTCATACGCGGGATGTAGCCATGGTGGTCAGCCCCCCACACGTCGATCACTTTTTGAAACCCACGTTCAAACTTATCCTTGTGATAGGTGATGTCCGACGCGAAATAAGTGGTCTGGCCGTTCTGGCGAACCACCACGCGGTCCTTTTCGTCTCCGTAGTCGCTGGTCTTGAACCACAGGGCGCCATCTTTCTCGTAGATCAGTCCCTTCTCCTTGAAATCACGGATATCCCCCGCCACCTTGCCCGAATCGTATAGGCTCTGCTCCGAGAACCATTGGTCGAAGGTCACCCCGAAATCCACCAGGTCGGCCCGCATCCCCTCGGTAATTTTCTCCGCCGCATACCGAGCGCAGGGCATGATGGCCTGCGCCTCACTTTTTTCAAAAAGCTTTCGCCCCTTCTGTTCCAGCAGTTCCCCGGCCAGTTCCCGGATGTAAGCACCCTGGTAGCAGGTGTCGGGAAATTCGACGCTTTCGCCCAGCAGTTCTTTTCCCCGCAGATAGACAGACAAGCCCAGGGTCTGAATCTGTCGGCCGGAATCGTTGATGTAATACTCTTTTTGTACATCAAAGCCGCAAAAAGAGAGGATGTTGGCAGTGCTGTCCCCCACGGCACCGCCCCGGCCGTGGCCCACGTGAAGGGGGCCGGTGGGGTTGGAGCTGACGAATTCGATCTGGATGCGGGTCCCCTTGCCCAGGTCACAGCGGCCATACTGGTCGTCCTGTTCGTGAATGGCGGCTAACACCGGGTACCAGGCGGACGGACGGATGAAAAAATTGATAAACCCCGGCCCGGCGATTTCCGTACGCTCGATGATGCCTTTTTTATCATCCAGATGACCGACGAGCGTTTCGGCGATTTTCCGCGGTGACATACGCTGGGCCTTGGCCATCTGCATGGCCATGTTGGTTGACAGGTCGCCGTGGCTGTCGGCCTTGGGTTCTTCCAGCACCACCTCACAAAAATCAGATGAGGGGAAGAGGCCTTTTTCGTGGGCGGCCGTTGCTGCCGCCAAAATGGTTTCCTTGAGCGCCTTCTTCATGAATGAGTTCCTGACGGCTGATTGATTAGGACGGGTCAGCCGATGCGGGTTGGTCAAGTTGATGGTTGTCGTCATCCGGCAACGGCGGCTGCTGCCGGGCACACGCCTTTTTCGATAAAGTCCAGTTCATAAAGAGTTTTCCGATCCAAGTCAAGAAGGTTCACCCCGACTGCAAGATGCCTGTACGGGGTGTTTTTGACAGGCAAAACCCTATTGATTGGGAGAACCGGTAGCAAAACCCGTAGCGACGTCTCATGGAGGATCCGGACCCTTTTTGGGCAACATCCAGTCTGCCATTTGATGGCGGCCTTGCCGGATTTGGCCTTTTCCCTTGCATATCCATAATTTCCAACGTATTTTGTCAATCTGCCGAACACTGCAACACAATCGCTTGGATTCTGGCACGACCAAAAAGGTTTTTAATTATTATGAATGTGAGTATCTGCAAGCAGCGGCAGAAGCTTGCCGTGGATGTTGATGCGGTGTGCCGTCTGATCACTGCCACCCAGCTTCCCTCAGGTGAAATCCCCTGGTCTACGGGAGACAAGACCGACCCCTGGGATCATGTGGAAGCGGCCATGGGGCTGACGGTGGGGGGATATCTGGAACAGGCCCGGCAGGCCTTTTATTGGCTGCGCAGCATGCAACTGGCTGACGGCAGCTGGTTTGCCGCCTATCGCAGAGGCGTCCCCGAGGACCGGACCCGCGAAACCAACATGAGCGCATACATCGCCGTGGGTGTATTTCATTACTGGCTGATCACCGGCGATCGCCATTTTCTGAAAACCATGTGGGACACCGTACGGCGAGCCATTGACTTTGCCGTCGGCCATCAGCGCGCCAACGGGGAGATCTGCTGGGCGATCAGCCCCCAGGGAAAGGTGGACCCCATGGCCTTGCTCACCGGATCCAGCTCCATCTACATGAGTCTGAAATGCGCCATGGCCATTGCCGACGAACTGGGCATGGACGTCATCCCCTGGGCCGCTGCATATCGGCGTCTCGGCGATGCGATCTGCCATCGGCCCTACCTGTTCAACATGACCAAATCCCGATTTTCCATGGACTGGTTCTACCCGGTACTGTGCGGTGCCGTTACCGGAGAAATGGCCGGTGGACGCATCAAGCGACAGTGGAAGAAATATGTGGTGGAAGGCTTGGGGGTGCGCTGCGTCTCCGACCAACCCTGGGTGACGGTTGCGGAAAGTTCCGAATTGGTGCTGACCCTGTCCGCCATGGGAGATACGGAGAAGGCGCTCATCATCTTCAATTGGTTGTCGGAGCACGTATTTGATGACGGCTCCTTCTGGTGCGGATTCACCTTTCCGGACATGACCCGGTGGCCCGAAGAAAAAATCACCTGGACCAATGCGGTGGTGTTGCTGGCAGCCGATGCGCTGTTCAACCTTACCCCCGGAGGACGGCTGTTCAGCCATGCCTGGTGGGCTGAAAACGAATATGATTAAAGATCATCGCCCCTACGTTGTCAAAAAGGCATACCTGAAGTTTCAACGATTCTATGCCCGCCATTTTCTGGCCCCCCAACTCGAGCACCTGGGAAGGGGGTTCACCTTCATGCGGCCCTGGCATGTAGAGCTGTTCGGTGCGCCGATCGCCATCGGACGATTCGCCACGGTCATCGCCACCCCGGACAAAAAAATCCGTCTGTCGGTATGGCCGGACCAAGCGGGCAAGGGACATATCTCCATCGGCAACTACTGTCTGGTCTGCCCCGGCGTCAGGATCAGCAGCGCCGCCGGCATCACCATCGCCGACAACTGCATGATCGCCAATGGCGCCTACCTTACCGATTCTGACTGGCACGGGATCTACGACCGCATCTCCTTTGGCAACGCCATGCCGGTAACCATCGAAAAAAATGCATGGATCGGGGACAGTGCAATCATCTGCAAGGGCGTGACCATCGGCGAGAACAGTATCGTGGGCGCCGGGGCCATCGTGGTGGATTCGGTTCCCGCCAACTGCGTGGCCGCCGGCAACCCGGCCCGCGTGGTCAAACAGCTGGACCCGCAAGGGTCCTTCACCACCCGCGCCGAATTTTTCTCCGACCCGGCCAAACTCGCCCGGGAATTTATGGCCTGGGAACAGGCCATGCTCCATGGCAACACCCTGTTTGGCTGGCTGCGCCACCTGCTGTTTCCCGCCAGGGGGGATTGAAACAACGTCGGCAGACCGCCGACTTATCTCACCTCGCTCAGGAAGGTCCCTTGGGAACCCCGACGATGCGCGATCCCAATCCGGGGCCGGCCATAAAGCCCTCCGGGTTGTTTTTCGCCTGGATATCCCCTGCCTTGCAACGGGGGCAAACAGGCGGGATGTCATCGCCTTTGAATGTCAGATGCACAAATGTGTGGCCGCATGCGTTGCACCGGCACTCGGCTGTGGGCATGGTAGTCGACTCCTTGAACGGTCTACAGGCTGAACCTTCAGGCCTCGGGTTCCGATTTCCCGCAGGAAGCAACCCAGTGAAATCCTGCAAACAGCAATCCTCCGGCCAGCGCCATCCCTGCGCTGAGCAGGAAAAGCGGTGCCGTATTGCCTGCGTCATAGAGGGCGCCGCTGACAAAAAAACCCACGGTGAGCCCGAGCCCATAGGTCACGGCATTGTTCAATGCCTGGCCCAGGGTTTTCTCCGATGCCGGCGCAAGCTGATCCATGTAGAGGATGCCGGCCATGTGAAAGGCACCGTAGGTGATGGCATGGAGCAGCTGGCTGGCCAGAATCACCATCGCCGACTGGGCGACGTACAACAGACCCCAGCGCAACACCGCCGCCGCAAAGGACACCGCCAGTATCCGTCTGAAGGAAAATCGGGCAAACAACCGAGGGGAGTTGATCATCACCACCACTTCCGCCGTGGACGCCAGGGCCCAACAGACGCCGATAAAGCTGCCATCGTGCCCCAGTTCAGCCAGGTGAATGGAAAAAAATCCATAGTAGGCCCCATGGCTCACCAGCATGAGAAACGCACACAGGAGAAACACCAGGGTGTGACCCGAGAACAGCCGAACGGCACCATGGGGTTGCGCCTGCCGCTGTGAACGGATTCGGGGCATACCGGTGGCAGTCATGGCCTGGGCGGTGGAGATGGCCAGGACCAGCGCAATCACGATACCTAAAGTATACCGGTCGATCATCTTTCCGGAAATAAGCACCACGGCAATGAATGCGATCGATCCCCACGCCCGGGTGCGGCCGTAGCGGTCTTTGGTTTTGCCCAGCACGTCCATGGCAAAAGCTTCGAGAAAGGAGATGATTGGCGCATAAAAAGCACCGTAGACAATGGTGAGAACCAGCATGAACCTAAAATCGGTGGTGAAGAGAAAAAGCGCCCACAAGGCGGTACTGACGAAACTGCACAGGATGTAAATGGGACGGCGGATGCCCTTTCGGTCGGCCAGGATGCCCCAGAAAATGGAAAAGAGAATCAGCACGGCTGAGCGAACGGCACTCAGGCTGCCGATCTGAAAACCGGTAAAGCCGAGGTTCAGGCAATAGAGGTTGAAGTAGGGCAGAAATACGCCCATGGCTCCGAAATAAAGGAAATATTGGATTCTGATGGCGTTTTTTTCGCTGATCATGGACAACCCGCAAACATAGAAGGTGACGATATTGATGGTCCGGGCATCATATCCATTTTGGTGGGAAAGGCAACGCCTTTCACCAGTTGCCTGACTGAAAGAAAATGGCCTGGTGTACTGAAATGTTGACATAAATCGAAAATATGCGCATCATGTCGAGTCACTGATGGTTGCCTGCCATCGTCCGATCCCGAGAAACAGACCCACTCAAAAATCGTTGCCGACAAGGAGGAAAAAATGAAAAATAGGGCCAGAAATCCGATTTGGATTTCCCTGGTGATTGTCGGTCTTGCCTTGACCGGATGTGTTCAGTCTCAGATGGCCGGCTCCGCGGTTGCCCTCGACCCGAAGAAGGCCATGATGGGCAATCCGGTGGAGTTGGTCAACCAGCTCAGCGGCGATATTTCCGAAGCACGCATGGCCCAGCTCAACATCCTCTCCCCCGATGGATTCAAAAAAGCGGAGAGGGCTTTTTTCAGCGCCCAAGAGGATCTTGAAAAAGGCAATCAGATCGCCGATATTCGCAGGGCCGTCATGGAATCGCGCGATTACCTTCGGAAAGCGGAAGAGATTGCCATGATTTCGCGAACGACCCTGACCGACACCCTCAAGGCGCGTGAAATGGCCCGCAGTGCAGGGGCTGCCAAGTTCGAAAACGAATACCGCCGGGTGGAAAACGACTTTCTGGACCTGACCCAAGCCATTGAAAGGGATAATCTCAGTTATGCCCAAAATAACCGGAGCAAGGTTATCGAGCGCTACCGGGAATTGGAAGTTCGCGCCATCAAAGAGGAGACCATCGGCGAAGTCCGTGCGCTCATATCCCGGGCCGAAGCAGCCGATGCCCAAAAGATTGCTCCCCTATCCTACGGCCAAGCCGTGGATCAGATCAACGCGACCGATGCGTTCATCTCGGCCAATCCCTATGCCAAGGAAGAGATGCACGCCATGGCCCGGGAATCCCTGTTTAAAGCCAACCGGCTGGTGGTGGTCACCGAGCAGAGCAACCGGATCAAAACCATGAAACCGGAGGCAATCGTCCTGTTGATGGAAACCCACCTGCACACGATATCTGCCGCGCTGGGTGCCCAGGACATGCGCAACCAGGCATACCAGACCCAACTGGACAATATCATCGGGTCGGTCAATTCCCTGAAGAGCGACCGCACGTTCATGTCCGAGAAGAATCAGGCCCTGCTGACGGAGATGGAAACACGCAAGGCTGACTACCAGGCCCAGATCGACGCCCTTAACGTACGCGTGGCCAGCCTGGAGGGCAAAACCCGGGAAGACCAGATGGCCAAGGAGCGCATGGCCAGGGAACGCATGGCCGCGGAGCAGCGCCTGGCCGCGGAAAGGAAGTTCAACCAGCTCTACGTGGCCGTCCAGGATTATTTTGAAAATGATGAAGCCGAGGTCTACAAACAGGAGAACCAGCTGGTGCTCCGGCTCAAGGCCATGCGGTTCCCCGTGGGAAAAAGCCTCATCATGCCAGAGAACTACGCCCTGCTGAGCAAGGTGCAAAAGGCCATCCACACCTTCGATGACCCGCGGGTGATCGTGGAGGGGCACACGGACACCACCGGTTCCGATGAAGTCAACATGCTGCTCTCCCAGCAACGGGCCGAGGCCGTCCGCGAATACATGATCGCCAACCAGACCCTGCCCCCGGACAGTGTTTCCGCCGTGGGCTATGGCTCCGAGCGCCCCCTGGCCTCAAATGCCACGGCCGCTGGCCGGGCCATCAATCGCCGTATCGACATCCTGATCATCCCTGAGGCAAAACCCATATAATCGACTTATGTATGTATTCATCAGATCAACAATCCATCAACGCAAGGAGGTTTCATGAAAAAAGTACTGATCGCCTATGTCAGCCGGACGGGAAAGACCGAAGCCATGGCCAACTACATCGCCGAAGGTCTTCGGATCGGCGGACAGGAAGTGGATGTCAAGAAGATCGCATCCATTGAAAATGAAAAAGGCGTCGTCGGATACGACGGTTATGTGTTCGGCTGCCCCACCTATCACAAAGACATGACCAGTGGCATGAAACAATTCCTCTTCAAGGCGGAAAGAGCCAACCTGACAGGCAAGATCGGCGGCGCTTTCGGTTCCCACACCCATAGCGGTGAGAGT
Source organism: uncultured delta proteobacterium (assembly GCA_963705435.1). Taxonomy (GTDB): domain Bacteria; phylum Desulfobacterota; class Desulfobacteria; order Desulfobacterales; family Desulfosarcinaceae; genus Desulfosarcina. The sequence goes on from CAVPJR010000009.1 coordinate 142,833, forward strand.
GCACCCATGATCTTCGACACCATGCAGCACGTCTTCAAAATGGATATGACCGACCTGGGCCCCCTGAACCTCACTGAGGCCATGGTCGAAGGCAGCGAAGGAATGAAGGCCTGCCAGGATTACGGCAAGGCCCTGGGCGAAAAACTCGGCTGATGGTATCATCGGCGCTTGAGAACGGCGGTGGGCTGTCAGGATCGGCCCTTCGCCGTTTTTTTACCGGCACCACCGGTCAAGGCCAGCCAGCGGCGCAAGCCGTCATTTCGGGCCAGGCTTTGAATCACTGCCGTCTCCCGGAATTCCGTCATTAAATAATGATTGCCTGACAGGGTCCCCGCATCAATGACTGCTTTCGCATTCACCTTTTCAGTTGACGTGGCGCCTCCCGATAGGTTACATTTAATTTACTGATAAAATAAGAGGTTGCGGCGACACGCCCAGTCGGCTACACCAGCGCAAACGTCCGATCCAGACGAGCTCCTTTCTGTTTTCTTGCGATACCACGCTTTCCTTGCAACCCGTTTTTTGGACAGCATCACATTTTTTGATACGGCTGATTACGCTCATCCAAGGCACCATGTGCTGAAGCCGGCATCCCTTCCAGGTGAACGATTGCGAAGAGCCTGACCCGGCTTCGGGGCGAACTCAGGGGCGTTCACCCCCCGTCATGGATCCATGGTGTACCCTGGATCCATCGTAACCACCCTAACGAAAAGGAGGCCCACCCATGTATCTTAAACAAGGAGATCTTTTCTGGGGAATGGACACGGACTTCGTCAAGGAGGCCATGGCAGCCACAACCAAGGAAAACCTGGAAGAGGGACAGGTGGTGTTCAGGGAAGGAGACCCGGCCGAGTCCTTTTACATCCTGGTCAAAGGCCGTATCAAGCTCACGCTGGGCGAGAAATCACGTGAAGTATACGTGGCCTATCAACCCGGAGAGATTATCGGTTGGTCCAGCCTCATCGGGCGCGAAACCCTCTCGGCCACCGCCCGCTGCCTGGAACCCACCATCCTCAGCAAAGTGGACCGGCAGCGATTTCTCGATATTCTTGGGCGCTACCCGAGCGAAGGGGCCACCCTCTTTCAGCGCGTGGCCACCATGCTGGGCAACCGGCTGGTGAACCTCTACCCCAGTATCGCCTGATGATCAGTGATCAGCATGGTGAGCCGATCGACGGCACGGCCAAGGCACGCACTATCGTTTGGCAACCGCCATGTTGATGCTAAATCAAATGTTTGGTAGCTTTGTAGAGCGCGGGGCTGGTGCAGACTTCGTAGTATTTACGGTGGGTCACGTTCATCTGGCTGAGGTCCGTGGGGTTGACCGCCGGCACGTCGGCTTCGCGCAACACCAGGCGTTGATATCGGCCGGACTTGGTGGGAAACTTGCCCGTGAAAAGACGGATTTTGTCGAGCTGAAGGGCGGGAATGTTTCCGTAAAACTGCTTCAGGTCGATCTCCTGAGCCAGCTTGCGGAATCCGGCCTCGTTCAATTCAATGCCGTTGACGTTGTATCGCAGCAAAAGATCGTCGGCCGTCTGTTGCATTTCCGCATCCGAAGCTCCCTGAAAAACAAAAAGGTTGAAGGGGCTGCTGTTTTCACGGATGATCCGCCGCACGGATTTGTGACATCCGGAAAGGCGGTCGGCCAGGTTGATGGCCGGGGAGATCATGATGCGGTTGTCACCGTCGAAAAGAAAGGTGGGCGCGTCTGCCCGATGGCAGATGCCGATGCCCAGTTCCAGGATCGGCAGCTGGTATTCCTGGCTCTTCTTGTTGTAGCGGTTGATAATCATCAGCACGTTGATGGCCATGCCGCAGGACCGGGCCACGCTGTACCAGCCGCTGGGCGTATCCTCCCGCTCGAAGATGGATAGGATAATGGCATCGCCTTCGATGAACACCTTGTGGGCGTCGTACTCCGCAAGGATCTCGGAAATGGGGTCAAAAAAATTGAGGCTGAAGTAGGAGGCCGGATTGAGCCCGCGTTCGTTCATCTGGTGAGTGATGTCCGTCGATCCGCGCAGATCGGCCTTGATAATGGTGTGGTTCATGATGGGTTTATCACCCATTTCCTGCTCATGGGGCAACAGAAACGCATACAGGGTGTGGTTGGCCTTAGAGAGCGCCAGAATTTTTTTATCGGTGACCAGATTGATCCGCTCAGCCGCATCACGATAAATATTGAAGCAGCAGAAATCGCGGTGATAGCGGGAGAAGGCCCTGAGGAATCGAACCAGGTATTCCTTTTTCCGACGGCTGCCCATCCGCTCCATCTGAACCACCTTGCGGTTGAGCGGCCACATGCGAAACGTCTTGCCGTACAGCTGTTTCAGACGCTTGAGCCGGTTTCTCACCAGCTTTCGGCTTTTAGGGTTGATCAGGTACTGCAGAACCTGCTGAGGGACAAGAGGGGGACAGTAGTCGCGATAAAGGGGCTGCATTTCGTATGAAGCCGTAATCCGTTCCATGAGGCCGGTTCGGGAAAACTGCCGGAAAAAATAACCCATCAACAATCTCTGATTTTTCATTCTCAACCGGTGGGATCGGCGGGTCTCCTTGTCCGCCTTGGCCCGTTTCAGGGCTTTGTATTGTTTCTTGGCCAACTTTCGATTCAACAGCAGGTCAATGTTATCAGGGCGCTTGATCCACTGGTCCAGGCGCTGCAGCTGAAATTTCTTGGCTTCATCATTGCCTGGCAATTCAGCAGCGGATATCTCCCGGCGTCGCCGGTCCAGCGTCCAACTGATTGCAGCGGTTTCCTCCATGTCAAGGAAACCGAAGATGCTGCGCATGAGACTGAGCATCATTTCGTATCGATCCGGATCTTCGACCCGACGCCCCAGGCAGAGGTCATACTCTTCGATCATGAAGTGGTCGTTGAACGGATTGTCCATGTGAACGATGGGATTGGTGAGCAAATCGAAAAGAAATGGCAGGTCCTGGCCGAACACCGCTTCGCGCATTTCCCGAATGTCGGTTTCCCGAATCTCCCTGAAAGACCCGCAAAGCTCCAGCCCCACCTTCTGCTGCACCGATTCACGGCTCTGGAGGACATGGGCCAGATTCTCCTTGAGTTTGAGTGCCTTCTTGTGATCCTCGTGGTGAGCCAGGTCCGACCGGCGGATAGCACTTTTACAATGACCGATCAAAATATCGTACTGTTTGCGGATTTCATCGTGGACCATGGCAAGAATGGCGATCTGGGCCAGAAAATCAACCTGCATCTCTTTGGCCGCCCTGGCTTTGTTGACCGCATCGCTCATGATCTGCCCATAGAGTTGACGGTAGCCCTCCTGCTCTCTGGCAAGGACACTCATCCGCTTTTTTTCAGAAGTGGTCCAGATTCCGGTTTCACGCTCAATCAGAAGGGCGGCCAACTTGGCCGTGGCGCTGCAGAACGAAGGACTCAAGCGCACATCGCAACGGATGTTGTCCACTCCCAGAACCAGGCGCTCGAGGGAGAAGTCGGTGGAGTAAGACTCCATGGGGAAATCTTTGAGCCCGGGCAGTCTGGGTTGGAATTTTAGAAAATCGAGCATCCCTGCGCGTTCCATCCGCTATTTGAGAATCGAAAAAACCTGATCAACCCTTTGTTACCTTTACCATTTGGCTCTTGTGGTGTCCATAAAATTAACCCGCCAACCAAAGCCACACCTATTGCCCGGCATTGGGAACAAAGGATTTACGCAGGCCTCGACCGATACTATCGGACCGGGTGGCCACCCGGTAATCCCTGCCGCCGGCACGCTCAGGTCTGGACAAGCAGACGTTCACCCGTTAAGGTGGCTGATGTATAACCGATCAGGATTGGGGTTCGACGTCGCTGCAGATCGAGTTTGAACCCGCCACAACCGTGACCCTTGCCCATCGTGAAAGGGGGCATCCATGGCATCCATTCTTATCACAAATGCATTGACGGTAAATGAAGGCCGGTCGACCCATCAGGATCTGCTGATTCGTGACGGCCGCATTGAGGCTATCGGCGGGGATCTGTCCGGCAGAGGCGCAGACCAGGTCATCGATGCCGACGGCCGGGTGCTCTTTCCGGGGATGATCGACGATCAGGTTCATTTCCGTGAGCCGGGCCTGACCCACAAGGGAGACATCCGTTCGGAATCCCGAGCGGCGGTGGCCGGCGGAATCACCAGCTATATGGAAATGCCCAATACATCACCACCCACCACCACCATCGACCTGTTGGAGGAAAAGCACCACATTGCCCGGAACACCTCGTTTGCCAACTACAGTTTTTACCTGGGTGGCGCCAATGACAACATCGAGGCCGTCAAGACGCTCGACCCCAAACAGGCCTGCGGCGTGAAGGTGTTCATGGGTGCCTCAACCGGCAACATGCTCGTGGACGACCCCGTTGCACTGGAACAGATCTTTACCCACAGCCCGACCATCGTGGCCACCCATTGTGAGGACAGCCCCACCATCGATGAAAACACCCGGCGTTTTCAGGCCATCCACGGCGAAGACATCCCCATCGCGCTTCATCCGGCCATCCGCAGTGAAGCGGCCTGCTACCGGTCAACGGCCCTGGCCGTGGAACTGGCCCGCCGGTGCAACACCCGGCTGCACGTTCTGCACCTGAGCACGGCCAAGGAACTGGCGCTCCTCTCTTCAATGCCTTTGGAAGAAAAACGGATCACGGCCGAGGTCTGTGTTCATCATCTGCTCTTCTCGGGAACCGACTACAGAGACAAAGGTAACCTGATCAAATGCAACCCGGCCATCAAGACGGAGGCAGACCGCCGGGAACTGCTGGCGGCATTGCAAGCGGGAACCATCGACGTGGTGGGGACGGACCACGCGCCCCACACCCTGGCGGAAAAACAGCAGCCCTACATGAAGGCGCCATCAGGCCTGCCATTGGTGCAGCATGCCTTGGTCAGCCTGCTCGAGCATGTTCATGATCGGGCGCTCGCCTTGGAACAAGTGGTTGAAAAAACTGCTCATAACCCGGCGCGCCTGTTCGCGGTAAAGGAGCGGGGGTATCTTCGGGAGGGTTACTGGGCGGATCTGGTGCTGGTCGATTTGAAACGACCCACCGTCGTAGACGACCAGCCGGTGCACTACCATTGCGGATGGACACCCTTTGCCGGACGCACCTTCCGGTCGAGCGTCGCGGCTACCTTTGTTTCCGGGCACCTTGCCTTTATCGACGGAAAGCTCGATCCGAATCCCAAAGGCATGCGCCTGGAATTCAATCGCTAACCGCGCCCAGCCAAGATTCCATCGTTAAAAATCACACTTCAGACGGTTTGGTATCACGTCGACTAAAAGATAAAGGCCAGTGCGCCATGCTCTCTTAGGACATTCACGCCAATCGCCAGGAGGACGACCCCCCCCGTCATTTCCGCCCAGCGGCTCAGCTGCGCCATGTTACCGATCACTTTTCCCAGATGCATGCCGACCGTGGTAAAGACACCAGCGACCAGTCCGATAATCAGCGCCGGCGTCCAGATGGAGACATTGATCATGGAAAGGCTCAGGCCCACGGCCAGGGCGTCGATACTGGTTGCCACGGAAAGCATCACCATCGTCATGCCTTTGGTGGGGTCCTTGGCGTCTGCCTCCGCCGATTCTTCCTTGAATGCGGATCGAAGCATTCCCTGGGCCACGAAAACGAGCAAGGCGAAGGCGACCCAGTGGTCGTAGGCCTCGATGCGACTTCTGACTGTAAATCCGGCACTCCAGCCGATGACGGGCATCATGGCCTGAAAAAGGCCGAAGTGCCATGCCAACCGAAAGGTCTGGCGCGCGCTGACAGTCCGGAGGGACACCCCCGAGGCGATGGAAACGGCAAAGGCATCCATGGCCAGCGCCACGGCAAGGGCCAGTGTGTTGATCATTTCCAATGATCGATTTCCTGCTGCCGGCGGTTGATTTTTCGATGGTTACAACCCACCGAGAAAAAAAAAGGGCCCGGCAGGTGCGACCGGGGCCCCAAAATAATTTAAACCGGTCCGGCATGGAAGTGATTGGTCGGCAGAAGGCCGAGCCGGATTGCGGTTGGTAAAAAAACTACCGTTGGGCAGAACGGGGTGCCTTGCCTGCCAGCGGGTTGTAAAGCTTCATGATGGCAAACTTCATGACATCCAGGGTTTTCGTCTCGGCGATGATCCCAAGCAGCTTGGATTCGGCCTCGGCGGGAAGCATGCAGGCCTTGTCATCATCACAGGTGAGGCCGGAAAAGCCTTTGCCTATTTTTTTGTACTCCTTGGCAGTCATCCCCACCTGAACCGCCTCTTTTCCACCGATGTTAACGATCTCGTTTTCCAGTCCGGCACCCTTGATCGTGGCCTTCTTCGCTTCATCCAAAATCACGTTAATGTAATAGTCAGCCATCTCGTCATTTCTCCTCGTTAAAATGATAGTGGTATTGGAAAATACTTGACCAGTAGAGCCTTTTTACAAAATATCACAAACCGGGTCAAGAAGGGATTGAAACACCGTAAGGATCGAGTCAATTTCCATTCCGCTCGCTATCGCGGTTCAATGAAACGTTGCATTACCAGCACTTTTCCGCTTTGGGATAGCTGCCCAGCAGCTTGACGAACAGGGCGTGCAGGGTCAGTTCGCCGATGGCCGATTTGACCTCATCCGCGTCGATGCCCGCTTCGAAGGCCGCATAGAAAACATACTCCCAGGGATTTTCCGGGATGGGCCGCGATTCCAATTTGGTGAGGTTCAGGCTGTATTTTTGAAAAATTTTCAGACAGTCCACTAAGGCGCCGGGATAGTGGCGGGTTTTGAATGCCACGGTGGTTTTGCCCGTCTTGTGGTCCACCGGTAGGTTCTCTTTTTTGGCAATGACGAAAAATCGGGTGGTGTTGGAGCTGTTGGTCTGGATGTCCCGCTCCAGGATCTCCATATCGTAGATCTCGGCGCACAGTGCCGAAGCGATGGCGGCACAGTCCAACCGGTCGCCGGAGGCCACGGCCTGGGCGGCACCGGCGGTGTCGTAGGAGGGCACCATTTTGATGTTTTTCGACTTCAGGTACGCTTTGCACTGCTTGAGCGCGTGGGGGTGGGAAAGCGCCTCTTTGATCTCCTCCAGACGGGCGCCTTTTTTGGCCAGCAGGGTATGGCGGATAGGCAGATACACTTCAGCCATGACGAATATATCATTGGCAAAGAGAAGATCGTAATTTTCTACCACGGTGCCGGCGATGGTATTCTCCACGGGAATGAGCCCGTAGGCCACCTCCCCGCTTTCCACCCGATCGAACACGTCGTCGAAGGCATCGCAGCCGATCGTATCCACCGCTTTTCCAAAATGTTCGTGGACGGCCATCTCGCTGTAAGCGCCCCGGATTCCCTGAAATGCAACTTTCATTGACTGAGCCTTTCGTGGATGTCGGCCATGGCGTCGATAAACGCCTGGCGTGTTTGTTTGGCATAGGGGTTATAGGTATGCATGTCCTCGAAAAGTTGCCACGTGTCGTGGCTGACCACCCCCAATATGTGCATGAGCCGCTTGTACCCCTCGGTGTCGATGTCCAGGTCCCGGGCGCCGAAGGCCGACAGGGAACGGCCGATAAAATGGGTCAGGGAAAGGCTTACGGCAATCTTCTCGTCATGCTCCTGTGCCGAAGCCTTGATAACCAACAGTCCCTGGCTCTCCAGCCAGGTCCTGATTTTCTCATATCGATCACTGTCGATGCGATCCGGACATAGGACGATTTTGCGGCCGTCCAGGGAACTGGCAGCACTGTCCGGGCCGAACATGGGATGGGTGGGCAGGATGGAAACGCATGCGGGAAGCAGTTCCCGCATCCATTGCACCGGATAGACTTTCACCGAGCAGACATCCACCACCAAGGCGTCTTCCCTGAGCAGCGGAGCCACTTGCCGCAGGGTGTCCCGCATGGCGGAAATGGGCATGCACAGGATCACGATCCGTTGACGGCAGGCTGATTCAAAGGATACCGGTCGGGCGCCGCAGGCCTTGATGGCCTCATCCTTATCGCTGCGGGTGTATACCGCGACTGGGAAATCTTTGGACAGGTAGCGGGCGGTAAGCCTGCCGAAGCGACCGAAACCGATGATACCGATACTGCTCATAGTACCTCGCGAATTCGTTTGAATGCGTCCAGCAACTGATCGTCAGGAGCGGCAAAGCAGATGCGTACATGGCCATCCTTGCCGAAATCCTCACCGGGTACGATGGCGACACCGGTTTTTTCCAGGATCCGGGCAGCGAAATCCCCCGACGTCTCCCCCCGGTGCAGATGGCCGGAAATATCCGGAAAGAGGTAAAAGGCGCCCTGAGGGCGGATGCAGGGAAACATGGCGGATACCTTGCCAAAGGCCAGGTCCCGCTTGCGCTGCAGGTCCGCCCGGCGCCGGACCAGCAGTCCATCATCCATTGCCAGGGCCGCCACGGCACCGTACTGGGCAAAGGTGCAGACGTTGCCGGTCAGATGGCTCTGGAGCCTCACCATGGCCGCCGCAACGACTGTCGGGGCAACGGCATAGCCCACGCGGAAACCGGTCATGGCATAATGCTTGGAAAAACTGCGGGTGAGGATGAGCCTCTCCCGCACCGCTTCCAGTTCGTATAGTGAGAAACGCGGCAGGTTGTCGTATACGAAAAAATCATAGGCCTCGTCGGCAATCACAACCAGTTCATGTTCGACGGCCAGGCGGGCGATCCGTTCAAGGGCCGGCCGGGGATAGACGGCGCCAGTGGGGTTGTTGGGAGAATTGATCAAAATGGCCTTGGTTTTTGAGCTAACAGCGGCCGTTATGCCCTCGAGATCCAATTGGTGGTCCGCCTTGGTTCGGACGAACACCGGATCTCCGCCGGCCAGCTTGACCTGTTCGGCGAAGCTCACCCAACAGGGCACGGGAATGATCACCTGGTCCCCTGGATCGCAGATGCACTGAAAGATGGTGTAAAGCGCCTGTTTGGATCCGTTGAAAATCACGATGTTTTCGGGCCCGCAGCCCTTGAACCGGCCGGCCAGGACGGCTCTTAACGCCGTCAGCCCGGCCATGTCGCCGTAACGGGTCTCCTGGCGGTCCAGGGCCCGTTTGGTGGCATCGATCACCGGCGCCGGCGTATCGTCGGTCGGTTCGCCGATGGCCAGACTAATCACCGGCCGCCCCTGCCGCTTCAATGCATCCAGCAGCGGGATAAACCGAGCCGTCTTGGAGCCCTCGACCGTTTGAATTCTCGAGGAGAGTTTCACGTAATTATTTCCTAACGCTGGGAGAAACGGAAACAACAAATTTCAAAAGCCAAATGATTTATTTGTTGTTTGATTTTTGGTAATTATGATTTTTCTCTTGTTTTCTGTCGCATCGCAAAATCTCCCAGCACCAGCGCAGCCATGGCCTCCACAATGGGCACGGCCCGGGGCACCACGCAGGGATCGTGGCGGCCCTTGGCCTCAAGGGTCACCGGGTTGCCGTCGAAATCCACCGTCTGCTGCGCGAGACCGATGGTGGCGGGCGGCTTGAACGCCACCCGGAAAAGAATCGGTTCCCCGTTGGCAATACCGCCCTGAATACCCCCGCTGTTGTTGGTGGTCGTCCTCAGGCGTCCGTCGGCAGCCATGAAGGGGTCGTTGTGGACCGATCCTTTGAGCCGGGTGCCCGCAAAACCTGAGCCGATCTCAAACCCTTTGGTAGCGGGAATGGAGAGCATGGCCTGGGCCAATTTGGCCTCCATCTTGTCGAATACCGGCTCGCCCCAGCCAGCCGGCACATGGCGGCACACGCAGGTAACGATGCCGCCGACGCTGTCCTTGTCCTCCTTGACCCGGGTCACCAGGGCCTCCATTCGAGCGGCGGCACCGGCGTCGGGACACCGGATCAGGTTGCCGTCAACGGCCTGCCGGGTGATGGTCTGCACATCCACTTCCGTTGTCGAAATGTCGCTGACATCACTGACCCAGGCGACAATTTCCACCCCATAGGCTTCTTTGAGCATCTTTTCGGCCACCGCGCCGGCGGCCACCCGGCCGATGGTCTCCCGGGCACTGGACCGTCCGCCCCCGGAGGAGGCGCGCACGCCGTATTTCATCTGGTAGGTGAAGTCGGCGTGGGAAGGCCGGGGAATCTGGCTCATCTGGCGGTAGTCATCGGGCCGCATATCCTTGTTGGGCACAAACAGACCGATGGGCGTCCCTAAGGTGACGCCGTTTTCCACACCGGAAAAGAGGGTCACCTGATCCGCCTCCTGACGGTCGGTGGTAAGCCTGCTCTGGCCCGGCCGGCGCCGGTCCAGCTGCGGCTGGATGTCCGCCTCGCAAAGCTGCATGCCCGACGGGCATCCATCCAGAACTGCGCCCACCCCCTTGCAGTGGGATTCGCCGAATGTGGAGACTTTTAATAGCGTTCCAAACGTACTGGACATGGTGCCTGTTCCTATTTAGTGGGTTGACTGCATTCCAAACTGAAAACCAGCGTCGCCGTCCTCGGTCATCGGGCCGCTGGTGGGTGACCACCGACCTTTTTCTGCAGTGCCAGCGCCGCCATGATCCGTATACAGATTGCGGCAACCGTTCTCCGGTCCGTAGCGATAACCCGATCAGCCGCTTTTTCATAGAGCGGTCTTCTTTCCGCCAGCACCGAGGTGATTTCGGCAGCCAAGCCCTGACGGGTCAGCGACGGCCGGCTTTCGATCGTGGCCGAATCGCCAAGCTGACGGGTCAGGATGGTCTTCTCGCTGGCCGTGAGCCAGACAATCCTGCCGGATTGCTTCATCGTGCTGATATTACGTTCATCGAGAACAATGCCCCCGCCGGTGGCCACCACCTGGCGGTCGCCGGTAGACACGGAAACCAACGCCTGCCGTTCCTGCTCCCGGAAAAACGGCCAGCCGTGGTCTGCCACCATCTGGACGATGCTGACACCGGCTGATTCGACAACCATGCGATCGGTATCCACGAACCGCCAGCCAAGCTGCCGCGCCAGAACCTCACCCACGCTCGTCTTGCCCGAGCAGCGATATCCGATAAGAAACAGCGTCATGGTGTGCGTCAGCATGCGTACAGGGTTTCCCAAACCTCCCAGAAGTTGGGGAAGGATTTCTCAACACAATTCGGGTCAAGAATCCTCACCTCCGGAACCACGAGACCGGCCATGGCAAAACTCATGGCAATGCGGTGGTCATCGTATGTGTCGATCGATGCGCCGCGGGGTGCGCCTCCCGTCACCAGAAGCCGGTCTTTTTCAGCAACGGCGGCAATGCCCATCTTCTTCAGTTCGGCACAGGTGGAAGCCAGGCGATCGCTCTCCTTGGCCTTGAGGTGAGAGACATTTTCAATCACCGTCGTGCCGTCGGCAAATGCCGCTACCACCGCCAGGGTGGGCACCATGTCGGGCATGTCGACCATGTCTACCGTAACGGCCCGAAGGTCGCCGCCGGTTACCGAAATGCCCGATGCTCCGTGGTCGACCCGGCAACCCATCTGCTCAAAAACCCTGACCAGCCCTACATCTCCCTGGGTGGAATCGGCCGACACCCCGTTGACGGTAACGCTTCCACCGGTGATGGCGGCCGCCCCCCAGAAGTATCCGGCCTGGGAAGCATCTGGCTCCACCGCTAAGTCGCCGGCGCGATAGGCTTGGTTGCCAGTTACATCAAAACGGGTGTAACCGTCGCGCTCGACCCGGATGCCGAACCGTCTTAAAATCTCCACGGTCATGTCCACGTATGGCCGGGACACCGGTCCGTGGGAAACCGTGATGGAAAGGCCCTTTGGGGTACACGGCGCCATGAGCAGCAGGGATGACAGAAACTGGCTGCTCACGCTGCAGTCGATGGCCACTGAACCGCCGGCTGCCTGACCGCCCGGTATCTCCACCGGTGGACAACCGTTGCCGTTCAACGACCGGGCAGCGATGCCCAGTTGGTTCAACGCCGCCAAAAGGTGGGCAATCGGCCGATGGGACATGCGCGGGGTACCCGTTAGGGTATAGGTCCCCTCTCCCAGGGCCGCCACGCCGGCCAGCAGCCGCATGGAGGTGCCGGAATTGGCCAGGTAGAGGGCCTCACGGCAGGGCTTGAGCCGGCCGTGTAACCCGCGGATGGATATAACCTGCTGATGGTCGGCGACCACGGCCCCCATCTTCTCCAGCGCAGCCAGGGTCAGCTGGGTGTCCTGACTGCGCAGCGCGTTGCGGACCGTGCAGGAACCATCTGAAAGGGCCGCAGCAATAAGTGTGCGGTGGGTATAACTTTTGGATCCCGGTACACTGATCCGGCAACAGCCGATGCGATGGGGTTTGATTTCAATCATGACGCACGTTTTTCTTCTCACGGGCTTTGTTTTCCAAAACCTTTAGAACCGTTTTCTTCATCAGTTGAATCGGTGCCTGTTTACCGGTCCAGCGCTCGAACTGGAACGCGCCCTGGTGCACGAACATGGCGACGCCGTCCACCACCGTGCAGCCGGCTTCCCGCGCCGCGCTGAGCAGCCGGGTCTCCAGCGGATTATAAACAATGTCCATCACCGTCATGCCGGGCCGCAGACAGGCATGCGCAACCGGCATCTGATCCGTGTGAGGGGCCATGCCCACGGAGGTGGTATTGATCAGAATGTCGCAGCCGACACCCGAAAAATCGACCAATGGACAGAAATCGCATTTCAGTTCACCGGCTAGGCGACGCCCCTTGTCCTGGCTTCGGTTGACGATGGTCAGCTGTCCGGCATGTTCGGCAATCCCATGGGCCAGGGCTCTCGCTGCACCACCGGCACCGATCACGGCCACCCGCATGCGGGCCACCGAGGTTTTTTCCAGCAGAGCGGCCATGGCCCCGGGGCTGTCCGAATTGAAACCGCAAAGGCAGCCCTTTTCATTGACGATGGTATTGACGGCGCCGATTCTCAGGGCCATGGGATCCACATGGTCCAGAAGATCCATGACCGCGACCTTGTGGGGAATGGTCACGCTGCAGCCGCGGATACCCAGCGCCCGGATCCCGGCAACCGCTTCGGGCAGATTCGTGACGTGCAAGGCCACGTAGACCCCGTTGTGGCCCGTCTGGCGAAAGGCCGCATTGTGCATGACCGGGCTGAGGCTGTGGCTGACAGGATTCCCCATGACCGCGTAGAGCCGGGTGTCCGAATTGATGAAAAGCATACCGGTTTTCGGGACCATGGCCTACACCCCTACACCGACCATGGGATAGGATCCCAGGTTTTTCAGATAAAGGGCCTGCGGCTGAATCAGCTCGATGGCCTTCTGGATGCTGCCGTCTTCAAGGTGCCCTTCCAGGTCGATGAAAAAGAAATGACTCCAACTCTCGTGCCGCGTCGGGCGGGACTCGATCTTGACCAGGTTGATGCCGGCTTCGGTAATGGGCGCCAGGGCGCCGGCCAGGGCACCGGGAACATGGGCCAGGGCGAACATCAACGAGGTCTTGTCCTTACCCGACGGCCGAACCTTCTCCTTGCCGATCACAAGAAACCGCGTGGGCGGACGGGAAAAATCTTCGATCTTTGAGGCCGCCGCTTCCAACCCGAAGATCGCCGCCGCACCGCCGCCGGCAATGGCCGCCACCCCCTTTTCCACCGCCGCCCGCCCAACGGCGAAGGCGCTGGAACTGCACTCTTTCAATTCCGCTCCGGGAAGATACTGGTTGAGCCAGGTGCGGCACTGGTTCAGGGCCTGGGAGTGGGCGTAAACCGCCTTGATTGCGCCCAGGCTGATCTCCTGGGCCAACAAATCATAGGAGACCTGCTGGTAACGCTCGGCACAGATGCACAGGTCCGATTCGAAAAAAAGATCCAGGGTATGGCGCACCGATCCTTCCACGGAGTTTTCCACCGGCACCACCCCGTAGTCACAGGCCCCTTTTTCCACCTCGCTGAAAATCTCGCGGATGCTGGGCTGGGGAACGTAGGTAACCGAGTAGCCGAAGTGGCTCGTTGCCGCCAGATGGGTGAAGGTGGCCTCGGGACCCAGGTAGGCCACCCGTTGGGAGGCCTGGATGGCGCGCGCAGCGGCAATGATGTCGATGAAGATGTGGTGCAGGACGTTGGGGTTCAGCGGCCCCTTGTTCAGGGCGGTCAGGCGCCTGAGAATTTCGCTTTCCCGGGTGCTGTCCACCACCCGGTTGCCGCTGTCCTTTTTTAGATCTCCGATCCGCTTGGCCAGGTTGAGCCGACGGTTGATCAACTCCAGGATGGTGTCGTCAATACTGTCGATCTGGTTACGGATATCGCAGATATCGGCAGCCATCGTACAATCCGGTGCGTTCTCGCTGTCTGACATGGTTGCGGTCGCTTTCTTTACTGGTCGACAAAGCGCATAGGGTTAAATAACAAAAGGCCGGGAAGAGTTTCTCCACGGCCCTTGAAATTAGAAAAGCCGTGGGTTGTTTGCCTGCCCACGGCTTGGTTTGTCTGTTTGTGTTCTCAGGACATTCAGCGCGCGCCGGGCAGTCCCTTGCTAAAGAAGCAATAAAAGTAAAAAAATCTGCCAGTGCCAAAGCGGAGCATCGCATCCATTCCTTTAACGTCCAAAAAGTCAGAAAAAAATACAGGGTCAACGTCTGCCTGTCAAGCTTTTTCAAAAGAGGCGGCAATCCGGGGCAGCCACGCCTTCGTCGCTTCTTTTTTCAGACGGTCAGGGGGTAATCTCTATGGTGGTCTTATCCAGCAGCTTGTTCCCGCGGCCCAGAATATAGCGCAACTCGTAGGTCCCGGGTTCAATGGGCGCCTTCACCTTGGCCGGGTTACCGCGCGACGTATAACTGTACCCTTTGTAACTGCCGGGTCCCTGATCGGAACGTGCGATGCTGATATAATCGGATGGGTTGTCCGGTCCCTCCCAGCTGACCTCGAACGTCTCCCCGGCCTTAGCCGTATCGGGTGAATACACCTTGGCCGTCACGGCTTTGATCTCGATGGTGGTCTTGGCGAGCAGTTTGTTTCCGCGACCCAAAATGTAGCGCACTTCGTAGCCGCCCGGATCCGACGGCGCCCAAACCTTGAGCGGACTGCCCTCACGCGTGTAGGTATAGTTGACGTAACTGCCCGGACCCTGGTCGGCGCGCGCCACCGAGATGTAATCTTCCTTGTTGGCGGGACCCTGCCAAGCCACTTCGAACGCGGTGGCCATGTCGGCCGATGCCGGCGCCTGCACCTGGGCGCTGACGGCCTTGATTTCAATGGTTGTTTTAGCCAGCAGCTTGTTGCCAAGCCCCAGAATGTAGCGCACCTCGTAGCTGCCCGGATCCGACGGTGCCTGTAACTTGAGCGGGCTGCCCTCGCGCGTATAAGTATAGTTGACGTAGCTGCCCGGACCCTGATCCGGACGGGCCACCGATATATAGTCCTCCTTGTTACCGGGACCCTGCCAGGCCACCTCGAACGCGGTGGCCACGTCAGCCGCATCCGTCGCTTGCACGGATGCGTCCACCGCTTTGATCTCGATGGTGGCCCTGGCCAGCAGTTTGCTTCCAAGGCCCAGGATATAGCGCACTTCGTAGGTGCCCGGATCGGACGGTGCCCGCAGTTTCAACGGGCTGGCCTCGCGTGTGTACGTGTAATTGACATAGCTGCCCGGGCCCTGGTCGGGGTGCGCCACTGAAATATAGTCACTCGGGTAGGCCGGGCCCTGCCAGACCACTTCGAATTCGACGGCCACATCGGTTGACGCAGGGGCCTGCACAACGGCCTTGACCGGTGTCACCTCGATATCGGCTCGTCCGATCACCTTGCGCGTGTGGGCGTGAACATAACGCAATTCATAGCCGCCCTCATCCCCCGGAGCCACAAAATCTGCCGGATTTCCCTTCTTGGTGTAAGTGTATTCCCGGTAATGAAGGCCCTTTGACCCTTTTTCAACAATGGCGATAAAATCGCCGCGGCTGTCCGGACCCTCCCATTGAACCTTGAATGCCGATCCTGCCGGCACCGACGGCGGCCCCGCCAGGGTGGCCGTGCCCGGGTCTGCCACCACCGGCAGCGGCGGTTCTTTCACCTGCGCCACCGTGGCAAAAAGGGCGTCACGCAGGACACCGGCACTGTCAGCGGCCAGAAACAGCCCGCCGGTCTTGTCGGCCAGGCAGCGCAGGCGGGCCTGGTCCTCCTGGCTGATGTCGAAACCGATCACATGCACGGTGAAATCCACCCCACTCATGGCCAGTTCGGCCGACAATGCACAGGGATCCACGTCGCAGGTTTCCAGGCCGTCGCTCACCAACACCACCGTGGCCCGCTCCTCCGTGTAGCGCAGGGCCTGGGCTGCCTGGCGCACGGCTTCGCTCAAGGGTGTCTTGCCCTTTGGGCTGATGGCCTGTAAGCGCGTCTTCATGGCCGCCGGGTCGTGGGGCCCCACCGGTATGAGCATCTCGATGTCGTCGCAATCGCCTTTGCGCCGGTGGCCGTATACGATCAGGCCGGTCTGGAAGTCGTCGGGAATCTGGTCGATGAGATCGGCCATGACCGTCTTGGCGATGGCGATCTTGGCCTGTCCGTCGATCTGGCCCCACATGGAGCCGGAACCGTCCAACACCAGCACCATGCGGGAAGGTTCCGCAGCGGTGGCGGTGCTGGATAGGAAAAGCAGAACGACTCCAATCATAATGGTCATACGTTTCATGGTCACCTCGCTTGACGGCGTCATCAATGTAAATAATGCGCCTTTTGTAAAGAAACCGTTTCACCGTTTTTTTGAGGTTCTACGCAGCCTCGCTATTTATTTTCTCCGGCAGTTTTTGGCGGCAGGAACAGGCCGAAAATCAGACAAATCAATGCAGCGATCAGCGCCAGCCAGAAAACGTCGATGACGCAGCGGCCGATGGCCTGGTGCAATGCCGTCTGGACGTCCGGCAGCAATTGTTGCTGGACATCCGGGCGAAAGAAATTCTCGAAGTTCTGCCGAATCTGGTCCATCACCCCAGGACTTATTCGACCCTGCAACGCCGATTCATTGAGCGTGTCCGCTACCTGGGCGAATCGGGCGGTGACCAAACTGCCGCAAATGCCGATTCCCACGGTCCCTCCGAGGGTGCGGGTGAACTGGTGGGATGAAGTGGCCACGCCCAGGTCCGTCTTTTCGACGCTGTTCTGCACGATCAGCAGGGTGGCAATGGAAGTGAACCCCATGCCCACACCGGCCAGACCCATGGCCGCGGCACAGGTCCACAGGCTGGTGGCTGCCGAGAAACGCACGGCCATCACGCAACCGACGATCAGGATGAGGCCGCCGGCCAGAGAAAAGGGTTTTTCGCCCCAGCGGTTGGATTGCCTCCCGCAAAACAGGGCGCCGGCAGACCAGCCGAAGCTGAGAAACATCATGACAATGCCCAGTTGAAAGGGCGACTGGCCCAGGGCACCCTGGATGAAAAGCGGGCTGAAGGCGGAAAGCGAAAAGATCGCAACGCTGCTGAAAAAAACCAGTCCGTTGCCGGAAGAAAATCCCCTCAACCGGAAGAATTCGAAGCAGAGGATGGGTTCGTTGCTCCGTTTTTCGGCCACGTAGAAACCCAAGGCAGACAGGGCGGACAGGGCGAACAGCCCCAGGATCGGCAGCGATGTCCACCCGTGCTCCCGGCCACCCAGCAAAAAAGCGGTAAGAAAAGAGAGAATCGCCACGACCAGGGTAATGATGCCGGCATAGTCGATCTCGATGACCTCATGCTTGTCCCGGGTTTCCTTGAGGAAGAACCAGATGCCGACCAGCGAAAGCAGGCCGATGGGTACGTTGATGTAGAATATCCAGCGCCAGGAGACCCAGCTGACAATAAAGCCGCCCAGGGACGGCCCCAGCACACTGGCCAGCCCCCAAACGAAACTGGCATAGGACATCATCCTGCCGCGGTTTTCCGGCTCGGAAATATCCGCCAGGACAATGTACACCAGGGCGAAGTTGCCGCCGGCCCCGATGCCTTGAATGGCCCGGAACACCGTCAGCGCCATCATGCTCCGGGCCATGCCCGCCAGCACGGAACCAAGCAAAAAGATAAAAATGGAAACCAGGTAAAGGGTGCGGTTGGGAAACAGGTCCGCCAGTTTGCCGAACACCGGCAAGGCGACCGCCCGGCTGAGCAGATAGGTCGAAAAAACCCAGCTGTAAAGGTGCAGGCCTCCCAGATCGGCCACGATGGTCGGCATGACCGCGCTCATGATCAGCGTGTCCAGGGCGGCCAGAAATAGGGCCAGCAGGGTGGCCAGAATCAGAAGCAGGCGGCGCTTGGGGGAAAGCGGGTCGGGGTGCATCGGGTCCTTTTTGCCTATATTCCATGATTGGTTCAGAATCGATAAACGATACCCTGACAGCCAGGCCAATTCAAGGATCTTCAAAGCACTGTTTGTGTGTGCTGTGGACAAAAATGGATTTTATCTGTTAGGAATGAATCGGTTGAAGCCGCTTCTGCTGCGATAGACCCCGTACCAACCATCGACCAGGGCCACCAATACACGGGTTGGAACCATGACCGTTCTGAGTGCCGAAACTGCTGTTTCCAGGGCCAGCTCCTGGCTGGTCCACACCGCCGGTTACCTGTCAGCGGGAAAACTGCTGCACGCCATCACCGTCATCGAGCTGATTACGATCACCGCCCTCGCCATCTTTATCGGCGACCATCCACTGGCGCCTCCGGCCCTTGTATCGCTGGGCCTGTTTCCCCTTTTCACCCAGCTGGATGCCCGGTCCCGATTCCAGGAATGCAAGCGAGTCAGGAACCAACTGGCCTGCCATGGACCGGACCGGAGAATTTTCAAGTCGGTCGCCGGTTCGCGATGCCAGCGCGATGCAGCCCTGGCCGCCGCCAGGCAACTGGGCTATGCGTCGCACTGCATGGCCTGCTTCAGCACTGCCGGCTACCGCTGGTATCACCTCCTGCCCGACGTCGTGAAGGGTCATCCCCGTTTTCTCATCTCTACCGCATTCTGGCGTAGGACCTTCTTCATGCCGACCTACCCATCCCGAAAAAGGCGGTTTCCTGATTTCACAAGCATCGGTGTTCTTGACCCGGTGCGATGATGGTGTAGAGTATGATTAAACTTATCGATATTGAACGGGCGGAGGCGGCCAAATCCACATACCCCCGCGATGTTGCCGATTGATAGGATGCATTTCAATGAGCCGTAGCCGAAAAAGATGGTTACTGTGGTTTCTCGTCCTGTTCATCAGACCCCCATGGGCCATGGCATACGAAGAGGTCGAGGATCTGGTGGACATCTTTGCCACGGACAGTGCCTTCATCGCCGTGGTGGATGGAAAGCGCAATTTTTCCGAAGCTAAAAGTTCGAGTGAAACGATTCTCTGGCAAGGGGCCAAAGGGGAAATCGGTGCCTTCCTCACCAATGATCGGCTCTTGGCCGTTTCGACCAGATCAGGGCAGTGGAACGTTCGCCCATTAAAAATCAATGAAAAAAAAGAGCCGCCCCACATGCTGATCGCTGCGCACCTGCTGATCATGCTGACCGGTGAACGCATCGTCACCTTCGGCACCCATACCGGCGGGTTCGTCCAGACCCGACTGCCCATTGGCGAATCAATCATCGCCCGGGCGGCGGAAGGCCGGGTGGCCGCCGTGGTCACCCCCGCCCGGGCATTCGGGTTCTCTTCCTATCGCAGAGGTGTTGCCGAAATTCGTTTTCAATTGAAAGAGAATGTGATCTCACTTAAAACTACCTACAACAAAATTACCCTGCGCACGTCTCTGCGGCTGATTTCCTTAAAAGCCGAAGACGCCGTATGGCGACAATTTGACCTGAAGTAATGGGTGAAAAAAAACCGTGAACTGAAACCACTTCAATGCGGATGGAAGAACCCTTATGGATATCGACTACAAGGCACTTATCGAAAACATTTTTGACGGGCTTTACCTGGTGGATAAAGACCGGTCCATCATCTACTGGAATCGGGTGGCCGAAACGATCACGGGGTATCGTTCCGAGGAGGTCGTCGGTCGTCGGTGCCGGGACAACATTCTGGTTCATGTGGACCATAATGGAAATAGCCTGTGCCATGGCAGGTGCCCGTTGCAGGCGACCATCCAGGACGGCGCCTTCCGGGATGCAGAAGTGTACCTTCAGCACAAAGACGGCCATCGCGTGCCCGTCTGGGTCCGTGCGGCGCCATTGCATGACACTGACGGCAACATTATCGGCGGCGCCGAACTGTTCACCGACCTGAGCACCAACAATGCCATCACCACCAAAGTCAACGAATTGGAAAAACTGTCTTTTCTGGACACGCTGACCCAGCTGGCCAACCGCCGGTACCTTGAAATGGAGCTTCACAACCGGATTGCTGAGAAAAATCGCTACGGGGCAGCGTTTGGTATCGTCTTCATGGATATCGATTTTTTCAAACGGGTCAACGATGACTATGGCCATGACGTGGGCGATCGTGCACTCAAAGCCGTGGCCCGCACATTTATGAACACCGCCCGTCCGTCGGACCTGATGGGGCGCTGGGGCGGAGAAGAGTTCGTCGGCATCCTCAAGCGCGTCGATGATGATGGCCTGCGTTCAGCTGCCGAGCGGGTTCGGTCCCTGGTGGAGAAATCTCATATCCGGGAAAACGGCCTGACGCTGAAGGTGACGGTGTCCATCGGTGGCACACTGGCCGACCCAACCGACACCGCAGACAGTATCATCAAACGCGCCGACACCCTGCTCTACCGCAGCAAGGAAAACGGCCGGAACCGCTGCACCATCGGTTGACAGAATGCAGCTGACTTTACTTTTCAGACGTTCGAGCGGCCAGGGGATATTTCCCGTGCCAGACAATCTCACGATATCCCTCCGGATCGGTGGCCCCTTCGGTGTTGAAAAACAGTATCCTGAATAGCATGCCACCCGTTTTCCCGGGCCATGCGACCTGCCAGACGAACGGTGTCGTCGTAATTCAGATCGGTCACCTGGACCGTGGCACCGTGGGCGCGAATGTTGTCTACCCGGGATTGCGCCGATCCTTTGGGCATATAAACGACGGCCCTCAGCCCCAACCGTTCGGCAGCCCAGGCCACACCCCATCGCCTGGCAAGTGCAGGTAATCGAACGAGTCGGGTCGGCTGATACCCGGGAATCGTGCGGTGAAAGTTCAGCACCTGCCTGGCGGTGGCTTCGGTGAAATCGGATGACCGGCGTTGGCCTGCCGGAACCGTCAAGACATACCGGATGCCATAATTGGAAATATTTTGCAGCACGGATGCATCCTTTAACCAAAACCGGGAGCATTGTCATGGCATATTATCCGATTGTCCAGAAAAATGACCGGCCGGCTGAAACGTCAGGCCACCGCCAGTTGCCCACCTTTTACATGGAAGACTTCTCCGTTATGGGGTTCCGCGTGAACGACTGTGGCCATGCAATCCGAGTCCTTGATCGGCATGCATTTTCCCTGAAGCGGGCAGGCGGGAGCATCGAGGTAGACATTACAGGGGTATCGCAAATGCACGAGGTCATGCAACTGCTCAATGGCGATGGCCTGGAATGCGAGATTGCCGACATTGCCGAGGGAATGTATCAGGGGTGATAGGGCAATCGGCGATCCGCCGTGAGCGGATCATCGTGGCCGGATAACCAAAGATGATACCTCCGCAACGGGTGCGGTTGAAACAGACCCGCTTCGGCTGCAACGAAGAAAGGGTCTCCGGTCTCAACGCCGGTTAATTGAACCTGAACACCTCGACGCTGCCGTCAATCCTGTTCCGGCATCCGGTCAACTGACGGCTTTGTCTATCTTCTCCTTCAACTTGGCATCGAATTTCGCCTTGTCGATGACAAAGCGTTCGTGCCGGCCGCGGGCAATCAGATCTACACCATCGTGGGCCTCGATTTCAAAAACCAGGCGCCGCCGGTCCACTTCAATCAGCTTCACGTTGACGGTGACTTCAAATCCGGGAGGTGTGGCCGCCGTGTGACTGACATCGATGTGAGTCCCCACCGTCTGCTCATCTGGCCAGTCCAGATGCGGGTTGGTCAGTTGAATGCAAGCCCATTCAAACAAACCTACCATGAAACCGGTGGCAAAGACTGTCGGCATAACCTTAAATTGACTTGCTTCCGGGTAGAGCGCCGGAACCGTCTTGGCATCGGTGACGCGATAACGAAATTCGTGCTCGATTCCGGCTGCCAATGATTCTTTCATTGCTCCTCCTTTTTGGGACGAATCAGGCCGATTCAACCGATTTGATTTCGGGAATCTGTTGCTTGAGTACCCGCTCGATGCCGTTTTTCAAAGTCATTTGAGACATGGGACAGCCGGCACAGGCCCCCTGGAGCCGAACCTTGACGATACCGTTTTCCACACTGACCAGTTCCACATCACCGCCGTCCGCCTGGAGCATGGGCCGGATCTTTTCGATGGCCGCTTCTACTTTTTCTTTCATTGCATGTCCCCTTTCGCACAATTAACAAACCCAGTTGTTGAATGGAATCGAATGTCTGCCTATTTACGTTTACTATAAAACGCCTTTTTAAAGCGGTCAAACGTTCCGGCCAGGATCGCTGCACGCATGGCGTTGACCAGATTCAGGTAATAGTGAAGGTTGTGGATGGTGTTGAGCCGATATGCCAGGATTTCACGCGCCGTATAAAGGTGACGAAGGTAGGCCAGGCTGTAGTGGCGGCAGGTATAGCAGTCGCAGCCCGGATCCACCGGCCCCTCGTCTTCACGAAAACGTGCATTACAGATGTTGATGGTGCCCTGCTCGGTGAACAGCTGCCCGTTGCGGGCATTGCGCGTGGGCATGACACAGTCGAACATGTCGGCCCCCAGGTCCACCAGTTCAATCAAATCCTCGGGGGTGCCCACCCCCATGATATAGCGGGGCCGATCATCGGGCAGCAATGGCAGGGTGCCGGCCGCCATCTCCATCATCAATTCCTTGGGCTCACCCACGCTCAGGCCGCCGATGGCGTAGCCGGGAAACCCGATGGTGGCGATCGCCTCGGCAGACCGTGCCCTCAGGTCCGCAAACATGCCGCCCTGGACGATGCCGAACAGGCTGTTTTGCCGGTCGGTTCGCTCCTGCCAGCAGGTTTTGCACCGCTGGGCCCAGCGGGTGGTCAACGCCAGAGCCGCCTCGGCCTGCTCATGGGTGGCCGGATGCTCGAGGCACTGATCCAGGCACATGATAATGTCTGAATTGAGGCAGATCTGAACCTCGATGGATTTCTCCGGCGAAAGCATATGCCGGCTGCCATCGATGTGGGACTGGAACGCGTAGCCCTCCTCGGTGAGCTTGCGCAGCCGGGACAGGGAAAACACCTGGAAGCCGCCGCTGTCGGTGAGAATGGGCCGATCCCAGTTCATGAATCGGTGCAGTCCGGCAAAGCGGCCAATGATGTCGCACCCGGGCCGCAGGTAGAGATGATAGGTATTGCCCAGAATGATCTGGGCGCCGGCCGCCTTCAGCTCTTCCGGGCTCATGGCCTTGACCGTGGCCTGGGTTCCCACGGGCATGAACACGGGGGTTTCAACCCGACCGTGGCGTGTATCAAAAAAGCCCGCGCGGGCCGCACCGGACGTTGCCATCAATTTGAAATCTACCATGGTTGGTTCGTTTGATTGGTTGTGTTGGTTAAATTGGTTCGGTTCGTGGAAAAGGCCTTTTAATCAGAGCGGTTCACTCGAACCCTTGAATCCTTGACCCCTCAATCGATGAACATCGCATCCCCATAGCTGAAAAAGCGATATTTTTCCTTTACAGCCGCGGTGTATACCTGAAGCATGGTTTCCCTGCCGGCAAAGGCCGACACAAGCATGAGCAGGGTGGATCGGGGCAGGTGAAAATTGGTGATCATGGCGTCCACGATCTTGAAGGGGTAGCCGGGATAGATGAACAGATCGCACCGCCCGCGTCCCGGTTGGATGACACCGTCCGATCCGGTGGCATACTCTAGCGTGCGCACGCTGGTGGTGCCAACGGCCACCATCCGTCGGCCTTCTGCTTTGGCCTGGCTGACGATGCGGGCCGTCTCTTCCGAAATGGAGTACCACTCCTCGTGCATGCGGTGGTCCCGGATATCATCCACACGCACCGGCACGAAGGTGCCGTAGCCCACGTGAAGGGTGACGGCCGTCACCGTAACGCCTTTGTCCCTGAGCTGCGATAAAACCGCGTCGGTAAAATGCAGACCGGCGGTAGGGGCGGCAATGGCGCCCTGCTCACGGGCATAAACGGTCTGATAACGCATCCGGTCCGCTTCATCCGGCTGCGTTTCGTCCCTTCTGATGTAAGGCGGCAAAGGCATCCGCCCAATCCGGTGGAGCAGGTCGTCAAAGGGTTCCGGCGCCGAGAAGGCCACCGAATAGATGCCGTCGGAAAAATCCTGGACCTCGGCAACCAGCCCTTCGTCGAAATAGATACGCGTGCCGGCGCCGGCCTGTTTGGAAGCCTTGATCAGACACCGATAGACCCGTTTTCGGTCATCACCGCCGCGACCATCGGTTTGGCCATAATCGAGGATCAGCAGTTCGGCTTTGCCGCCGGTTGCCTTGCGGCCATGCAAGCGCCCCGGGATGACCCGGGTGTTGTTGACCACCAGGACATCCGAAGGGTGCAACAGGGTAACGATATCTTGGAATTGCCGATGGGAAACAGCGCCATTTTCACGGTTCAGGTGCAAAAGCCGGGATCCGTCCCGATCAGTTGCCGGGGTCTGGGCGATCAGCACCTCCGGCAGATGGTAATCGTAATCGTCAAGTGTATACATCTATTTTGGCCGGCTCTCGCGGCTATTTCCTTTCCGTGATTTTATAGAGGAGGGTCCGAGGGTTCCTCACCTCCCCCATCGTGCTTTTATTCCTCGGCACTATAGTTACCTTCATGTTCAGGATCAAGCCTTAGGTTGTCCGGCCGGCTATTGCCGACAGAGCAAGATGACCCGGCTAAATATAAATTTTATTCATTTTCTGATCAAAATTCATAATATTTTTCTTGACAGAGGATTGGTTCGCATTCTAATTATGCCGAACCATAACAATGTTACTCCTTCAACCCAAATAAATAGCAGCAAAACAATTTTTCATATTCATTTCAAATAATTATATTGATATTGAAAAAGAAACATTATTATTCAATGCAGATTAATAAAGATTTAATAAACAAAAAAAATTATTTTTATCAGTAAATACTATATCTTAAAATAGGACTGAGAATTGATCCCGCCATTACGATCGGATAAACCATAACAATGTTCACACCCCTCAAACATGAAGTGTACCAGCGGCTGGAACAGGCTGTTCTGGACATTTTTTCCCATTCCGATTTTCACAAGGCCAACATCCGCGACGTGGCCAACCGGGCGGGGGTGAGCTTTTCCACCATTTATAAGCATTACGGATCGAAAGAGCGGCTGGTCTTTGCCTTTGTAGACGTCTGGCTGGGCAAACTCACCGAACGAATCTACGACCACCTCCAGGGCATCGAAGACCTGAAGGAAAAAATGCGCAAAGTCCTCTGGCTTCAGCTGGATTACTACGAGCGCAATCCGGGACTGGCCAGAATCATTTTCATGACCCTGCCCATGAATACCTGGATGACTGACGAATCGTTCAAACAGAAAAAGATGATCAACCTGTACCTGGAAGTCATGCGCAACGGCCAGAAGGAGGGACACCTGAATCCGCATGTGCGCGCCGGCGTATTGTTGGATTTTATGTTGGGGACGGTGCAGCGGGCTTTTACCATGTGGATCTCCAGGGGGCAGCAGGGCCGGTTGACTGACCAGGCCAGCATGCTTTTCGAAATGGTCTGGCGGGCCATTTCCAATCCCGGAAACGATCGGAACTGATTTGTTGCCTGCTAACGGCCGCGTCAGCGTCAGGATGTTGATAAAATGGTGTTTATCGGGAGACCGGTACCCCATTTGAATGCTATCAACCGTTTTAAACAAAGGAGCACACCATGTCAGAACATCCCGATTTGCCAAAATGGAAAGAATTGTCCGCCAAGCAGCTCAGGGGAAAGACCCTGGAAGACCTTCAATGGGACACCCCGGAAGGAATACGGGTCAACCCGTTGTATACGGCCCAGGACCTGGAAGGCATGGCCCACGTCAACACCCTGCCCGGCTTCGCCCCCTATGTCCGCGGCCCCATGGCCACCATGTATGCCGGGCGCCCCTGGACCATCCGTCAGTACGCCGGCTTTTCCACTGCCAAGGATTCCAATGCCTTTTACCGCCGCAACCTGGCCGCGGGCCAAAAGGGTCTCTCGGTGGCTTTTGACCTGGCCACCCACCGCGGCTACGACTCGGACCACCCCCGGGTGATGGGCGATGTGGGCAAAGCCGGCGTGGCCATTGACTCGGTGGAAGACATGAAAGTGCTCTTCGACCAGATCCCCCTGGATAAAATGAGCGTCTCCATGACCATGAACGGAGCGGTGCTGCCCATCATGGCCGGTTATATCGTTGCCGCCGAAGAGCAGGGCGTCAAACAGGAGCAACTTTCCGGCACCATCCAGAACGACATTTTGAAGGAGTACCTGACCCGCAACACCTACATCTATCCGCCTACGCCCTCCATGCGCATCGTTTCGGACATCATCGCCTACTGCTCCGAGAACATGCCAAAGTTCAACACGGTCAGCATCAGCGGTTACCACATGATGGAAGCCGGCGCCAACAGCGTGCTCCAGACGGCCTTTACCCTGGCTGACGGGTTGGAATACGTCCGTGCCGCCATCGCCGCCGGATTGGACATCGACGCGTTTGCTCCGCGACTCAGCTTTTTCTTCGGCGTGGGCATGAATTTTTTCATGGAGATCGCCATGCTGCGGGCGGCCCGCTTTCTGTGGCATGACATGCTCAAGCCCTTCAATCCGAAGAATCCCAAGTCCTCCATGCTGCGGACCCACGTCCAGACCTCAGGCTGGAGCCTCACCCAGCAGGACCCGTACAACAATATCATCCGCACCACCCTGGAAGCCCTGGCCGCGGTGCTGGGCGGCACCCAGAGCCTGCACACCAACTCCTTCGATGAAGCCGTGGGATTGCCCACGGACTTTTCGGCCCGCATCGCCCGCAACACCCAGATCATCATCCAGGAAGAGTCCCAGGTGTGCCATACCGTCGATCCGCTGGGCGGCTCGTACTATATCGAATCGCTCACCGACGGCATCATCAAGGAAGCGCGCAAGATCATCGACGAAGTGGAGGAACTGGGCGGCATGGCCAAGGCCATCGAAACCGGCATGCCCAAATTGCGTGTCGAAGAGTCGGCTGCCCGCAAACAGGCCCGCATCGACCAGGGCCTGGATGTCATTGTCGGCGTTAACAAATACAAGCTCGACGAAGCTACCCACATGGACGTGCTGGAAGTTTCGGAACAGGTGCGCGAAGACCAGATCCGCATGATCAAGAAACTAAAGGCCGAGCGTGACGACGCGGCCGCGCGCAGTGCCCTTGGCGGCATCACCCATGCCGCCGAAAACGGCGGCAACCTGCTGGCGGCCTGCATCGTGGCCATCCGCGCCCGGGCTACCGTGGGCGAGGTGTCCGATGCCATGGAAAAGGTCTTTGGCCGGTTCGTGGCCACCACCCAGTGCATCTCCGGGGTTTACGCCTCGGAATATTCGGACAGCGCGGTCATCGAGGCCATTCGCAAGCGCACCGCGGATTTTATGGACAAGGAGGGCCGACGCCCCCGCATTCTGCTCACCAAAATGGGCCAGGACGGGCATGACCGCGGGGTCAAGGTGGTGGCGACCGCTTTTGCCGATCTGGGCTTCGACGTGGACATCAGCCCCATGTTCCAGACACCGGAGGAAGCGGCCAAAATGGCTGTGGAAAACGACGTCCACCTGGTCGGCGCCTCCAGCCTGGCCGCCGGGCACAAGGCGCTGGTACCCCAACTCATCAACGCCTTGAAAAAAGCCGGCGGCGAAGACATTCTGGTCATCGTCGGCGGCGTGATTCCGCCGGGCGACTACGACTTTCTGTATCGAGCCGGCGCCGTTGGCGTTTTCGGCCCAGGCACGGCCATTACCGATTCGGCCAACAAGGTGCTCAACGCCCTGGATGAGCGCAAGGCATGATCAAGCATGATGTGAAGGATTCTGATTGTAATGGATTTTGGGGGAACAACAAATTGCATGCGCCAAACTTTAAATTCTAAAATCCAAATAAATCCCAAATTACAATAGCCAAATCTCAAAAATGATCAGTTGATGGCTATTTTGATTTCTCCAATGATTGATGATTTGAATATCCCTTCTTCAAGATCATATGGTTTGGAATTTTGAATTTGGCTATTGTGATTTATTTGTCAATTGGGTTTTGGTTATTTTTATTTTGCTTTTGTTTGCTGACATAAAAAACACGAATTTCCAGTTTAAGATACTAAAATAGTATAGCCAGGAACTATATTTTCCAATGGGTGAACGTGATCCCGGATATTATATTGACGGCGTCCGCGCCGGCAACCGCCGCATTCTGGCCAAGACCATCACCCTGATCGAGAGCGCACATCCCGCACACCGGCAATTGGGACGCGCCGTGGTGGACCGGCTGCTTCCTGAAACGGGCGAGTCGGTTCGCCTCGGCATCACCGGCGTTCCCGGTGTCGGCAAGAGCACCTTCATCGAGAGCTTCGGCATGATGCTGGTGGAAAAGGGGCTTCAGGTGGCGGTGCTGGCCGTGGACCCTTCCAGCACACGCAGCGGGGGCAGCATCATGGCCGACAAAACCCGCATGGAACGGCTCTCCGTTGCACCGGGTGCGTTCATCCGCCCGTCGCCCTCCGGCGGCACGTTAGGCGGCGTGGCCCGCATGACCCGGGAGACCCTGCTGGTTTGCGAGGCCGCCGGGTTCGATGTGGTGCTCGTGGAAACGGTAGGGGTGGGACAGTCCGAAACCACGGTGGCCTCCATGGTCGACTTTTTTCTGGTTCTCATGCTGGCCGGCGCCGGGGACGAGCTTCAAGGCATCAAAAAAGGGGTGCTGGAACTGGCCGACGCGGTGGCCATCAACAAGGCCGACGGCGACAACATCGAAAAGGCCGAGAAGGCCCGACGGTCCTATGAGATGGCCCTGCACCTGCTCAACCCGGCATCGCCCACCTGGTCGCCGCCGGTGCTGGCTTGCAGCGCCTTGACATTGGCCGGGGTGGACACATTATGGGAAACCATCCTGGATTACCGCGAGCGGCTGTCGGCCACCGGCGAACTCGGGGAAAAACGTCGCCGCCAGGCGTTGGCCTGGATGTGGTCCCGCGTCGAGGACGGACTCAAGGAGCGCTTCTTCGGCAACCATAGGGTCAAGGCCCGGCTGCGGGAGATTGAAGCGTCGGTGGAGCGGGGCGACCTCTCCCCCACCGCAGGCGCTGAAACGCTTCTTTTTTTGCTTGACAACGATCGCTGAGTCTATAAAGGTTAAAGTTTAAATTCCAGCATGCATTCCATTTTTATTAATTGTTCAACCACTTATTTTTTCTAATTATATTTAATTTGCGGACGGCTGGCGGATTACCTTCATGATTGCCCGGCAGCTAGTCAAAAGGTTCTGCACTTCAGGTGAAAGGAATGTGACATGGGTATTGTGAAGGAAAAAATCAAGGATCTCAAGGCGCGTGAAGCGCGCATTCTTGAGATGGGCGGAGAAAAGCTGGTCGCCAAGCACAAGGAAAACGGCAGGCTGACCGCCCGTGAACGGCTGGGCAAGCTGTTCGACAAAGGGACCTTTCGGGAGATCGACATGTTCGTGCGGCACCGCTGTGTCAATTTCGGCATGGAGCCGAGTCGAGATTCCCTCGGACGGCGTGGTCACCGGCCACGGCCTGGTGGACGGCCGGCCGGTGTTCGCCTTTGCCCAGGATTTCACCTCCCGGGCGGGAAGCCTCGGCGAGATGCAGGCCAAAAAAATCTGCAAGGTCATGGATATGGCCTTAAAGGCCGGGGTGCCCTTCGTGGGCCTGAACGATTCGGGCGGTGCCCGCATCCAGGAGGGTGTGGATTCGCTCTCCGGCTTCGGCCAGATCTTTTACCGCAACTCGGTGGCCTCCGGCGTGATCCCCCAGATCTCGGCCATCATGGGCCCCACGGCCGGCGGGGCGGTCTATTCACCGGCCATGACCGATTATATTTTCATGGTCAAGAACACCAGCTACATGTTCATCACCGGCCCTGAAGTGATCAAATCGGTCACCGGCGAGGAGATCAACTTCGAGGACCTGGGCGGCGCCATGGCCCACAACGAAAAAAGCGGTGTGGCCCAGTTTGCCTGCGAGAGCGACGAGGACGCCCTGAACCAGATCAAGCAGCTGCTGGCCTATCTGCCGGCCAACAACATGGAAGAGCCGCCCGTGATGGATACGGGCGACGACCCCACGCGCACAGATGCGAAACTCAACAGCATCATTCCGGACAGCCCCAACAAAAGCTACGACATGCGCGATGTGATCCGCAGCATCGTTGACAACGGCGAGATCTTCGAACCCCACCAGCACTTTGCCACCAATATCCTGACGGCCTTTGCCCGGCTCAACGGGCGGTCCATCGGCATCATCGCCAACCAGCCCATGGTCATGGCCGGCTGCCTGGACATCAATGCATCGGACAAGGCCACCCGCTTCATTCGCTTTTGCGATGCCTTCAACATCCCGCTGCTGACCATCGCCGACGTGCCCGGCTACCTGCCCGGCAGCCAGCAGGAGTGGGGCGGCATCATCCGCCACGGCGCCAAGCTGCTCTGGTGCTACAGCGAGGCCACGGTGCCCAAACTGCTGCTGGTGACCCGCAAGGACTACGGCGGCTCCTACCTGGCCATGTGCTCCAAGGACCTGGGGGCCGACTTCGCCTTTGCCTGGCCCACCGCCGAGATCGCCGTCATGGGTGCCGGCGGGGCCGCCAATGTGATTCATCGCAAGGAGATCAAGGGCGCCAAGGATCCCAAGGCCAAGCGGGCGGAGAAGATCGCCGAATACGAGGAGCTGTTCTCCAATCCATACTGCGCCGCCCAGCGGGGCTACATCGATGCGGTCATCGAACCGGCCCAGACCCGGCCGCGGCTGATCGACGCCCTGGAGGTCATGTGCAGCAAGCGCGAACTGCGCCCGCCGAAAAAACACGGCAACATCCCCATGTAGCGGCCCTGACAAAAAGCCAACCGAACCCAAAAAAGGTGCGATTTATGGACGCAAACGAAAAAAGACTGGCCGCCGCCCTTGCCGCGGTAAGCGCCTATATCCAGACCGAAGAAGAGGCACTGGTCATGCCGCCGCCAAAGCGGCCGCAGCCCCGCCGTTTCGACCAGGGCAACCTGTGGGCCATGGCCGGCCGGCAGGGCATGATGCAGATGAGAGGCCTCATGCAGATGAAAACCTTCAACCGACTCCGCTAGGAATGGGGGACGAAACGACATCCAACGAGCCATTAAACATCCACTTTTTTTAAGAGGAGACCCATACGATGAGTGACCACGATCAAGTCAAAATGACCCAAATGAACTACGATGTGAAGCGGCCCAAGGCGGACAACCCGGTGAAGGTCATGGATCTGAGCCTGCGCGACGGCCACCAGAGCCTGTTCGCCACCCGCGGGCGCACCGAGGACATGATCCCGGTGGCCGAACTGATGGACCAGGTGGGCTTTTGGGCCGTGGAGACCTGGGGCGGCGCCACCTTCGACACCATGCACCGCTTTCTCAACGAAGATCCCTGGGAGCGCATCCGCACCCTGAAGCGCTACTTCAAGAAGACCCCCTTCTCCATGCTCTTGCGGGCCCAGAACCTGGTGGGCTATCGCAACTACGCCGACGACGTGGCCAACGCCTTCATGGACCGCAGCTGCGAAAACGGCATGGACATCTTCCGCACCTTCGACGCCCTCAACGACTACCGCAATTTCGAGACGGTGGTGCCCAAGATCAAGGAGTACGGCAAGCACTTCCAGGGCTGCATCTGCTACACGCTGACCGAACCGCGTCTGGGCGGCGAGGTTTACAACCTGGACTACTATGTGACTAAAGCCAAGGACCTGGAGGCCATGGGCGCCGACTCCATCTGCATCAAGGACATGGCCGGCCTGATCGCCCCCTACGATGCCTATGCCGTGGTCAAGGCGATCAAAGGGGCGGTCAAACTGCCCGTCCACCTGCACAGCCATTTCACTTCGGGCATGTCTCCGCTGAGCCACCTCAAGGCCATCGAGGCGGGGGTTGACATCATCGACACGGTCATGACGCCTTACGCCTACCGCACCTCCCACGCCGCCGTCGAGCCGCTGGTGATGAGCCTTTTGGGGACCAGCCGCGACACCGGCTTCGACATCCACCTGCTGGCCCAGATCAACGAGATTCTCGAAAAAGAGGTCATGCCCAAATACAAGCACCTGCTGGACGATTCCAAGATGTCGATCATCGACATCAACGTGCTGTTGCACCAGACCCCGGGCGGCATGCTCTCCAACCTGGTCAACCAGCTGCGCGACATGGACGCCCTGGACAAGATCGGCGAGGTGTACAAGGAACTGCCGCGGGTCCGCAAGGACCTGGGCCAAATCCCTTTGGTCACCCCCACCAGCCAGATCGTGGGCATCCAGACGGTCAACAACGTGCTCTTCGACACCCCGGAGGAGCGCTACAAGATGATCACCGGCCAGGTCAAGGACCTGTGCTATGGCCTGTATGGCAAGACCGCCGTGCCGATCGACCCCGAGGTGCAAAAGAAGGCCCTAAAGGGCTATGATCGCGGCGAGGAGCCGATCACCTGCCGGCCCGCCGAAGTGCTCGAGCCGGAGATGGAAAAGGCCAAGGCCGAAATCGGCGACCTGGCCGTGGACCTGGACGACCTGGTGCTCTACGCCATCTACCCGGTCACCGGCAAGAAGTTCCTGCAGTGGAAATACGGCAAGGAAGAGCCGCCCGCAGCGGTCAAACCGATCACCATGCAGCAGGTGAAAAAGCAGGACGAGCTGATCAAAAAAGCCAAGGCCGGCCAATTGGTGGAGAAAAAGAAGGACGCCCCGGCCAAGGGTGAAAGCCTGCGCACCTTCAACGTCTTCGTGGACAACGAGTACTTTGAGGTGGGCGTGGACGAAGTCGGCGGCAGCCCCATCTTGAAATACGCCCAGCAGATCCAGCTGTCCGGCGGCATGCCGGCGGCGGCACCGGCCATGCCTGCCGCATCGGGAGCACCGGCCGCACCGGCGCCCGCACCGGCAGCCGAAAAGAAAGCAGCTGCACCGGCGCCCGCACCGGCAGCCGACACATCCGGCACCCCCCTGGTCGCGCCCATGCCCGGCATGATCGTCAAGTACGACAAGAAAGAGGGAGACACGGTCAGTGCGGGAGAAACCGTGGTGATCCTGGAAGCCATGAAAATGGAAAACGCCCTGGCCGCGCCGGCCAGCGGCACCGTCAAGGCGATCAAATACGCCTCGGGAGACTCGGTGGCCAAGGGAGATGTGCTCTGCGTGATCGGTTAAGCCGGAAGTCCTGTGACCCACAAGATGAGCATGGTCGCCCGCCCCCGACGGACGACCGTGCTCATCCTTTTTTATATCGATTAAACGAGAGAGAGGCCCATCCATGAAAATTCATGAATATCAAGCCAAAGAACTGTTCCGCAAGAACGGCGTGGCCGTTCCCGTCGGCAGCGTCGCCTTTACCGTCGAAGCGGCCAAGGCGGTTGCCGATGGTCTGGGCGCATACCCGGTGGTGGTAAAAGCACAGATCCACGCCGGCGGCCGCGGTCTGGGCGGCGGCGTCAAGGTGGCCAAGACCGCGGAAGAATTCGAGGCGTATGCCAACAGCATCCTGGGGATGAACCTGGTCACCAAGCAGACCGGCCCCGGCGGCAAACGGGTCAAGAAACTGCTCATCGAGCAAGGGCTCAACATCGCCAAGGAACTCTACCTCAGCATTCTGCCGGACCGCGCCACGGCCAAGATGATCATCATGGCTTCCGAGGCCGGCGGCATGGACATCGAAACCGTAGCCGAGAAAACACCCGAGAAGATCATCAAGGTGTACGTGGACCCCAACGTGGGAATCCAGGGCTACCATCTGCGGGCGGCGGCATTCGGGCTCAACATGCCCAAGGCATGCATGAAACCCTTTACCGTGCTGTTGAAGAACCTGTACAACCTGGCGGTCAACTACGACTGCTCACTGGTGGAGATCAATCCCCTGATCATCACCGCCGAAGACGATGTCATCGCCCTGGACGGCAAGATGGATTTCGACGACAACGCCCTGTACCGTCACCCCGATGTCCAGGAATATCGCGACCTGGATGAAGAAGATCCTACAGAAGTGGAGGCCGGCACCCACGGCCTGAACTACATTCATCTGGGCGAAGGCGGCAATGTGGGCAATATGGTCAACGGCGCCGGGCTGGCCATGGCCACCATGGATTGCATCAAATACGCCGGCGGCAAGCCGGTAAACTTCCTCGACGTGGGTGGCGGCGCCAGCGCCGAACAGATTGAAAACGGTTTCCGCATCCTGCAGAGCGACGAGAATGTCAAGGCAATCCTGATCAACATCTTCGGCGGGATTCTGCGCTGCGACCGCCTGGCCAACGGCGTGGTCCAGGCGGCCGAGAAGGTGGGGCTGCGCGTGCCGGTGATCATCCGCATGGAAGGCACCAACCTGAAAGAGGGGCGCAAGATCCTGGCGGATTCAGGCCTGGAGTTGATCAATGCCAAAGACCTCAAGGACGCTGCCGAGAAACTGCAGGCCGCCATCCATTAACCAACACATTCAAATAGAAGGTCTTGTAAAGAGTTAGATTTCGGAAGGCTTCGTAAAAAGCGCCGAGATCAAGACCTGCGAATCCCGAGGAATGAGGCGTATTCTAAATACTCCGCAGTGACGAGGGATGAAGCGTAACGCAGATATCGGACTTTTTACGAAGCCGTCAAACAAGCGAGGAGTGAACCGTGAGCATATTAGTCAATAAAGAGACCAAATTGTTGGTTCAGGGTATCACTGGAAAAGAGGGCCAGTTCCATGCCCGCGCATGCATTGATTACGGCACCCGGGTGGTGGCCGGCGTAACCCCCGGCAAGGGTGGCCTGAAGATGGACGACGTTCCCGTTTTCAATACGGTTGCCGATGCCGTCAAAATTGCCGGAGCCAACGCCTGCATGATTTTCGTGCCCCCGCCCTTTGCCGCCGACGCCATTATGGAAGCGGCCGATGCCGACGTTCCCCTGATCGTCTGCATCACCGAGGGTATTCCAGTCATGGACATGATGCGGGTGAAAAACTATCTCAAGGACAAGCCGGTGCGACTCATCGGTCCCAACTGCCCGGGCATCATCACCCCCGGCGAGTGCAAGATCGGCATCATGCCAGCCGCCATTCACCAGCCAGGCAAAATCGGGGTGGTCTCCCGTTCCGGCACCCTGACCTATGAAGCCGTCCACGCCCTGACCACAACCGGCCTGGGCCAGACCACCTGCATCGGCATCGGCGGCGACCCGGTCAACGGGACCAACTTCATCGACTGCCTCGAGCGCTTCCAGGCCGACGACGCCACTGAAGGCATTGTCATGATCGGTGAAATCGGCGGCGACGCCGAAGAAAAGGCGGCCGACTATATCAAGGCCAACGTCACCAAGCCGGTGGTGGGTTTCATCGCCGGTCTGACGGCACCTCCGGGACGGCGCATGGGTCATGCCGGCGCCATCATCAGCGGCAACAGCGGCACCGGCCAGAGCAAGGTGGCAGCCATGAAAGCCAACGGGATCCATGTGTGCGAGAACCTGGCCTATCTGGGTGATGTCTGCGCCGAAACATTCAAGTAAGAGGCCGGAAGACTTAGGTCAGAGGTCGGAATTCGGTCCTCAGACATCTGACTTCTGACCTCGGAGAAAACCATGCACGAAATGGGCATCGCCATGGAGATCGTGGATATTGCCAAGGCATCCATACCGGCGGACATGCAGGGAGCCAGGGTCCAGCGGGTCAACCTCCAGGTGGGCAAGCTGTCGGCCATCGTGG
Organism: uncultured delta proteobacterium; assembly: GCA_963705435.1. Taxonomy (GTDB): domain Bacteria; phylum Desulfobacterota; class Desulfobacteria; order Desulfobacterales; family Desulfosarcinaceae; genus Desulfosarcina. The sequence goes on from CAVPJR010000009.1 coordinate 178,718, forward strand.
CGGACAGCCTGCGGTTCTGTTTTGACCTGGTGGTCAAGGACACGCCGCTGGAAGGGGCCGAACTGGCCATCGAGGAGGTGCCCGTGGTGGCCCGGTGCAAGGATTGCCACGCCCAGTGGACGGTTACCGAGCCGGTGTTTACCTGCAACGCCTGCCAGAGCGGGGCCATCGACATGCTGTCCGGCCGCGAACTGGACATCAAGTCCATCGAAATTGAAGACAGTGAGGACTAACCATGTGGTTTTTCACCAATCGCACGACCCAGACGTTATCATCACGACCCTAAAAAGCACGGCCCCCACGATGGTCACCATGACCATGACCCCGACGTGGCCTCCCGCAAATCGGGAACCCGCGAAATCAAGGTGGTTCGTCGGGTGCTGGATGCCAATGACATCATGGCCGACCGCATGCGCACCGTTTTTGCCGAGAAAAAGGTCTTCGTGCTCAACATGATGAGTTCGCCGGGATCCGGCAAGACCACCACCTTGCAGAAAACCCTGGCCCGCATCATGCCTGCATTGCGCTGCGCGGTAATTGTCGGCGACATCTGCACCACCAACGATGCCGACCGGCTGGCCCTGTCCGGTGCACCGGTGATCCAGATCAATACCGACGCGTTCGGCGGCGACTGCCACCTGGCGGCCCATGTGGTGGAAAAGGCCGTGGCCGACCTTGACCTGGGCGCCATCGACCTGCTTATCGTGGAAAACATCGGCAACCTGGTCTGCCCGGCCGAGTTCGACATCGGCGAAGACAGGCGCGTGGTGGTACTGTCGGTGACCGAAGGGGAGGACAAACCGGCCAAGTACCCGCTGATGTTCCGGGAATGCGACGCCACCCTGCTCAACAAGATCGACCTCTTGCCCTACCTGGATTACGACATGGACCTGGCCAGAACAACGATTGGCAGGATTCATCCGGGTATGCCGGTCTTTGAAATCTCCGCCAGGACCGAGGCCGGATTCGACGGTTGGATCGCCTGGATCGAGGCGGCCGTCGACGCTAAAAAAAAGTCGTGAATTGCCCCGATGGCTGTTTTCACCGCTTCCTATTTTCTTGACGACCGCCTCCAGAGTGATAATTCTTCATTGGGTGATGACAATATTCTTCCCCAAATCTAATGAAGTATCCGGTGATCACACCGTATGAAAACCAAATCGATTGTCCCCACCGCCATTCGTTGGCCCTTACTTATTTCTTTCAGTTGTGTTCTGCTGACGGAAATTCTGGCACGCCCGCACCTTCAGGATGTCGGGCTCTGGATAATCGAACAGCCACTGCAGCTGGTGCTCAACCTGTTGGCGGTTGTTCTGGTTATATGCCTATCGGTCGCGATCACCGGTCGACGGTGGACCGGGATTATCGTCGGCACGGGCCTGATGCTGTTCATGGCGCTGATCAACGCCGTGAAACTGGCTGCGCTGCAAACGCCCTTTTTTGCCTGGGACCTGATGTATGCGCGCCAGATGCTGGCCTTGGGCGAGGCATTGATGTCCGGCTTTACGTTTGGCTGGATTCTGCTGGCTCTGCTGATATCGCTCTGCACAGGTGCCTGGTGGCTGCAGCGGAAACGCAATGACCGCGTATCCATGAAAATGCGCGCAGCCCTGATGGCCATGGCGCTGGGTGGTTTGGGACTTTTCTTCACCGACTTGCGGACCCGTCTGCCGGGGATGTGGCGGGTGCAAAACATCGCCTGGGAACAGCCGGTCAATTACCGGACCAACGGTTTTTTCCTGGCATTTTCCATGAATGTCTCGCCGATGTTAATCCATCAACCGGAGGCCTACGGAGAAGCGCTGGTCAACCGGCTGCTCGCGCATAACGAAGAACTGCGCCAGGCGCCGATCGGAAATCGCGGAAAATCGGTCAGTTTAGTCATCCTGATGAGTGAATCGTTCTCCGACCTTTTCGGCATGCCTTTTCAGACATCCGAAAATCCGTGGGAAAACCTGCAACGGCTATCCGCCCATCATCCCTCGTTTACGCTAATCTCACCCACGGTAGCCGGGAACACCAGCTTGGTCGAGTTCGAGGCCCTCACGGGCTTGAGCCATGCGTTGCTGCCCAGCGGGTCCGTCCCCTACGACCATTACCTGCAGCATCCGGTTCCCTCTATTGCCTCTATCCTCCATGACCGAGGATATCAAACCCTTGCCGTGCACCCGTATGAACCCTGGTTCTGGAACCGCACCGAAGCCTACCGCAATCTGGGTTTCGACCGGTTCATATCCATCGACGACTTCGACAATCCGGTGAAGCGGGGGTTGTTCATCTCCGACGAATCGATGGTGGACAAGATGATCGAACTCATCGATGCCGTCAAAGAGCCCTACTTTATGCAGGCCATCTCCATGCAGAACCATGGACCCCACGATCATCAACGTTACCTGGACGACATCGTTCGGGTGGAGGGTAACTTTCCGCCCCATCTGCTGGAGTCGCTGTCGGCCTTCCTGACCGGTGTGCGGGATGCCGATCGGCAGCTGGCCCGCTTCCTGAAATATCTGGAAAGCAGACCCGAACCGGTCATCTGCGTCTTTTTTGGCGATCACCAACCGGCCTTGGGATGGGAGCTGCTGGCCCATTCAAGCAACGGCAGCATGTCCGAAACGGAAAGGGACTACCGCATGGCAACCGTACCGGGTCTGGTGTGGGCCAACAAGCCGAATCTGTTGGACTCCCTTGACATTCCGGAAAGGTTCAGCCCGTCGCACCTGCCGGGTCTATTGCTGCATCAGTTGGGGATTGAATTGCCGGGCCATTTTTTTCATATGTGGCAAGGCATAAAGGATTATTCGGTGATTCATCGCCGGTTCGTCGGCAGCCCTGCCGGAAATCTGAAATCCTTCAAACAAGTCAGTTCAGACCCCTGGATCAAGGATCTCGAAATGCTGCAATACGATGTTTTGTTCGGAAAGGGGTACTCGACCCATTATTCGGCACACCCACCTCAACCAGGCAAGGAGCCGGTTGCTTCGCTTGTCACGCACAGCCCGCCAGAAATCGTCGATTCAAAAAGCCGTGCTGCTTCGAGCAAAGAGAAACTCTAAAATTGCGAAGCCGGAGAAGGGCACGGGCACGAGTTAGAAAAACACGTGGGCGGCAGGTTGAACCTGCCGCCCACGTGTTTTTTCAGGCGCGTTGCGCCTGTTGCCAGAAGGGCGACATCTGGCGCAGGCGCTCGATGATGGGGGGCATTTTGTCGATGACGAAATCGATCTCTTCTTCGGTGTTGTAGATGCTCAGGCTGTAGCGGATGGACCCGTGGGCGGCGGTGAAGGGCACGCCCATGGCCCGCAGCACGTGGGACGGCTCCAATGATCCGGAGGTGCAGGCGGAACCGGACGAGGCGCAGATGCCGTATTGGTCCATCAGCAGCAGGATGCCTTCCCCCTCGATGAACTCGAAGGCAATGCTGGTGGTGTTGGGCAGGCGGTTGTCCGGATCCCCGTTGACCATGCTGTTGGGCACACGCTTGAGCAGTTCGGTCTCCAGTTTGTCGCGTAACGCCCGCACCCGCGTATTTTCGTCATCCATGTATTCCATGACCAGTTGGGCGGCACGGCCCATGCCGATGATGGAGGCGCTATTCTCAGTGCCTGCCCGGCGCCCCCCTTCCTGATGACCGCCCATGAGAAAGGGAGCAAATTTGGTTCCTTTACGGATGTAGAGCACGCCGATGCCTTTGGGCGCGTGCAGCTTGTGCCCGGAGATGGACAGCATGTCGATGGCAGAATCGGCCATGTTGATGGGAATCTTGCCCACCGCCTGGACCGCATCGGTGTGAAAGACGATGCCTCGCTCGCGTACCGTTTTCGCAATCTCCTCGACGGGGAAAATCGTTCCGGTTTCGTTGTTGGCCCACATGACGCTGACGATGGCCGTGTCGTCGGAGAGTTTCTTGTAGAGATAATCCAGATCCAGGCGCCCCTGCCGGTCCACCGGTACGAAGGTGACCCGATAGCCGTTCTTGGCCAGGTGTTCACCCAGGTTTTTCACCGCAGGATGCTCAACGCGGGTGGTAATGATGTGTCGTTTGTCCGGGTGGGCCCGGATGGCGGCGTGAATGGCCGTGCTGTCGCTTTCGGTGCCGCAGCTGGTGAACAGGATCTCTTCGGGTTGCGCCCCCAGCAGGGTGGCCACATGTTCGCGGGCCGCCTTGAGCTTGGCGCCCACGTTGCCGCCGAATGCATGCATGCTGGACGGGTTGCCGTAGAGGTCGGAAAAGTAGGGCAGCATCTCCTGCACCACCTCAGGTGCGACGCGGGTGGTGGCATTGTTGTCCATGTAAATGGGTTTCATCCGCTACACCTCCTCGACGACCAATTCCTGGGAAACCAATTCCTTGAGTTTGGTTTCCACGTAATGTTTCAGGGTAATCTGGGATTTGCTGCACGAGGCACAGGTTCCACGCAGTTTCACCATCACCCGGTTGCCGTCCACATCCACCAGCTCGATATCCCCGCCGTCCTGGTTCAGGGCCGGCTTGATTTCGCGCTCCAGGGTGGCGTCGATCATCTTGATTTTCTGGATGTTGGTCAGGGCTTCGGGTTTTTTGGCGGCCCGGGGGGTGTTGCCCAGAACCGTATCGATGATGAACTGGATTTTGTCGTGGCAGTTGCCGCAGCCCCCACCGGCCTTCACGTAATCGGTGACGTCCTCGATGCTGGTCAGGCCGTTTTCCCTCACGGCCCGCTCGATCTGCACATCGGACACACCGAAGCACTCGCAGACGATCTCGCCTTCGATCTTTTTCTCGGCTTCCCCGCGATAGTAAGCGATGGCCTTTTCCATGGCGTCCCGACCCATGACCGAGCAGTGCATCTTCTCTTTGGGCAGGCCGCCTAAGTAATCGGCAATGTCATCGTTGGTGACCTTGGCCGCTTCCTGGAGGGTCATGCCCTTGATCATCTCCGTCAGTGCCGACGAGGAGGCGATGGCGCTGGCACAACCGAAGGTCTGAAATTTCGCGTCGGCAATCCGTTCGTCGCCGCCCAGCTTGAAGGTCAGTTTGAGCGCGTCACCGCATGAGAGGGAGCCCACCTCCCCGATTCCGTCGAAATCGTCGATAAACCCGACATTCCGCGGGTTGAGAAAATGATCCTTCGTTTTTTCCGTATAATCCCACATGGCATCCTCCAGGTTGAATGGGGTACTGTCAAATTTTATCAGTTGCAGGGTTCCCGACGATACAAAACGTCGCCTGTTTCCATTGCTCGCTATACGATAAGCACGATCTTTCAAAAAAAAAGTCGTGACCTTGTCGTTTTTCTATGACAGAATTTTACGACATCGAAAAGCCAAATGTCCATTTAAACAGGATCTTTTGAGGGTCGAGGCAAAAAAGGAGGTGCCGCCATGATTCTGAGGAAATCCGTCTTTTCCGGAAGCTGGTATCCATCGGACCGGCAGGCCTGTGAAGCGCAGATCCAGCAGTTTCTCGATGCAGGTAAAAACCAGTCCGTTTCCGTGGTCAATCCCGTTGGCGGCATCGTTCCCCACGCCGGCTGGTTCTTTTCCGGCAGCATCGCCTGCAACGTGATCCACCGGCTGGCCCGGGCCGCATCACCCGATGTGGTCGTGGTGTTCGGCATGCACCTGCACAGGGGTTCCCCCCGCACCATCATGCCCGAGGGCGAGTGGGAGACCCCCTTTGGTCCAATCGCGGTGGATACGGCCCTGGCCGGTGAATTGACCCGCCGGTATGCCTTTCGAACGGAAACCACCACCCGCTACCAGCAAGACAACACCATCGAACTTCAGATGCCCTTTATCCGCTATTTTTTCAAAGAGGCCCGGGTTGTGGCCATGGGTGTGCCGCCGGCGGCCGAAACCCTGGCGCTTGCCAATTCAGTGGTGGAGACGGCCCGGGAACTGGATCTGAGCATGGTCGTCATCGGGTCAACGGATCTGACCCACTACGGCCCCAACTATGGCTTCACCTCAAAGGGCGTCGGTTCAAAAGCCGTGGACTGGGTGCGTGATGAAAACGATCGGCGCGTGATCGACGCCATGATCCGCATGGACCCGGAAGCGGTCATCCGGGAAGGCCTGAGCAATGACAATGCATGCTGCTGCGGGGCTGCAGCCGCCGCCATCGCCGTCGGCAAGGCCATGGGCGCCCAAAAGGCCCACGAGCTGGCCTACGCCACCAGTTACGAAAAAAGCCCGGGAGACAGCTTCGTGGGGTATGTGGGGATGCTTTTTTAAAAGGGGTCGAGGTTTCGAGGGGTCAAGTGCGACACTCAAAAATTAGAGCGTCTTAAAGCCAGCCGATCAGAAGAAGAACGAATGCTGTAAGCCCTTATAAATTCAATGGAAAGTAAACCACCGACCCTTGAATCCTGGACTCCTAGAACCCTTTCCTTAGAGCCCTTCCTGCAATGCCGCCAGCCGCTCGCTCACCCTCACCGGATACGGTTCCGCATCGTCGAGGCATTTGTAGCGCTGATCCAGTCGTTCGAAGTTCCTGGCAAAACGTGCCCGGATTTCCTCCAGCGTCGGCATCGGCCCCACGGGTCGGCCCTTCTCCATGGCCGGCAGCAATAATGCGCTGGCACCGTTGACCGTTTCACCCCTCACGCCGATGACGTCTCCGAGAAAACGGCCATCGGCGGCTGTATCGCGAAACACCTGCTTTTCACCGGCCAGGGTGATCTTGCCTTCACTGACTTTGCGCACGTCCCGAACGCCCAGCCGCACCATTTTGTAGACCATGTCCAGGTAAGGCGCGTCGGCGGACACACCCATGCGGGTTCCCACACCGAAGGCATCGATGCGGGCACCGCCGGCAATCAGGCGCTCCAGGGCATACTCGTCGAATCCGCTGCTGGCAAAGATCTTCACCGCCGGCAGCCCCGCCTCGTCCAGTATCCGGCGCACCTGTTGGCTCAGGGAAATCATCTCCCCGCTGTCCAGGCGGACACCCATCAGGGCGTGCCCTTTTTGGCGCATACGATTGCCCACCACGGCGGACGCCCTGGCCCCCTGCAGGGTGTCATAGGTGTCGATCAGAAATACGGCGCTGTCCGGAAACAGATTGGCATAAGCCTCGAAGGCATCGGTTTCCGATTCAAATGCGGTCACGAAGGAATGGGCCATGGTACCGGAGATGGGAATCCCCCAGGTCTTGCCGGCCAGCACATTGCTGGTGCCCATAAAACCGGCAATGTAGGACGACCGCGCCACCGCCATTCCCGCATGGCTGCCCTGGGTGCGGCGCAGGGAGAAGTCGACGATGGGCCGGCCGGCAGCCGCATGAACGCAGCGGGCCGCCTTGGTGGCCATCATGCTGGCAACCCCCACGGTGTTGATCAGATAGGTCTCGATGATCTGGGCCTGGATCAGGGGCGCCGTCACCTCCATCACGGGCTCGTCGGGAAAGAAGATCTCCCCTTCGGCCATGGCGGTGACATCCCCGGTGAATCTCAGTGTAGACAGATGGGCCAGGAAATCGCGATTGAACCGGCCGGTCTGCACCAGCCAATCGATCTCCTCGTCGCTGAAATGAAAGCGGGTAAGCGCCTCGACCACCGCCTGAAGTCCGGCGGCCACGAAATAGTTCCGCCTGGGGTGGGGCCGCACGAACAGGGAAAAGGTGGCCGGGTCATCCATTTGCCGGTCGAAGTATCCGGCCGCCATGGTCAATTCGTAAAGATCGGTGAACAGGGGCCCGGGGAACTCGGGGAAACTCATTGGATGGTCGCTCCGTACAACCGTTCCATCCGCTTGAGGGCATGGCTGTGGGCCTCGGCGTCAAAATCGGCCACGCCGTCACGCGGCACGAGGGTCCGGTAGTCCCGGTTGGCCAGCCCGCCGACGGTGTCCATCACACAGATGGAGGTGCACACGCCCACCACCTCTACTTCCTCGGGGCCGTGCGAAGCCAGGATCGTTTCCAGGTCAGTGCCGTAAAAGCCGCTGTAGCGGGTTTTGGGCAGCACCCGTTCGCCGGGCTGGGGGGCAAGCGCCTCGATAATCTGGCTGCCCCAGGTGCCGGCGACACAGTGGGGGGGAAACTTTTCAAACTCCCGGTCGTCCTTGGCGTGTGCATCCTGCAAGTAGACCACCAGGCTGCCCGCCCGCCGGTGGGCCTCCAGCCGCAGGCGCACGAAAGGAACAATCTCCCGGGAGCCCTGCCCGCAGTAAAGGGCGCCTTTTTCGTCGATAAAATCGTTGAGCATATCTACGACGATCAATGCCGCTTTGATCATGAAATTCCGCCTTTCCGGGCGTTCGAATGCCCGTCGATTGATTGAGCCAAAATAGTCCTCAAAGAATCATTTGTAAACATTGCAATATAAAACCCTTGCATCCTTGCATCCTGGACCCCCTGAACCCTTTTCGAACAAGTGGTGTTGATTAAGCGATGCGTCACTGGTACTACAGCAGATCATCAATGAAAATGTCCTCGCCAAGGGATTCGTCGTCAGCCGCACCCCCATGCGCGAGGTGTGTTACCGCCTGTCGTGGGAGCAGCTGGCCCGCATCATCACCCGCACGGGCAGCATGGTGACCCAAACCGAATTTCAGACAATGATGCACACTTACCAGACCCGGTTGGGTATCGAAGGGGAAATGGGCCGGCTCTGCGCAGACCTGACCACCTATTTCCTATGTCCCTGGCCATTTTTCTGATCACCTACCTCGGCATCGCCCTGGGCAAAGTCCCGGGCCTGGTGATCGACCGGGTCGGTATCGCTCTGCTGATCGTCATCGAACAGGCATCCCGGATGGGCGTCGTCATCTCCTTCAGGGAGCATGCACGGGTAGGCCTACCGGTTGCCCTGATGTTATTGATCGTTCTGGTAGTATGGGGTATGATCTGACATGCACGGGTTCTGGGTTAATGAGACAAATAAAATTTAAAAAAATAACACGTAAAACGAAAAGCGCTTCGGGGAAAGGAGATCAAAACGATGAAGTTCGTGATTTATCTGCTGGGATTCCTGTGGATTGCGGCCGGCGCGGTCGCCATCCTGCACACGGATGATTACAAAGGTTTTCTCAAGGGGCTGCTGACCCGCCTGGATCGCATGTATCTGGCCATGATCCCCGCCATTTTCGGCCTGCTGCTGTTCTTTGCCGCATCCTCGACCACCCATAGCGGATTTGTTCGGCTGATCGGCGTTCTGGGGATCGTCAAAGGAGTGCTGATCTATTTCAACCCCGGCGGCCTTTTTGAGATCAGCAAAGATTGGCTGGACACGCTTTCGAGCCAGGGATACCGGCTGGTGGGCATCATCGCCCTGGTATTGGGGACTGTAGTGATCTCCTGGGTTCAATAATTGAACCGCGATAGCGCGCGCATTCCCCGCGGCAAGCCGCGGGGAGGGTTCAATTATTTAGATCAGAATTAGGACAAACAGCGGATGCGCCACTGGTTACCAATAGGAGGGGCTGTCTTGCGATGGTCCCTTTTTGTCCTGCTGCTGGCCAGCCTTCCCCTGCTGGGCGTCATCGCTGCCGGTCGGGATCCCGTACCCTACCTGGAAATGCCACCGACCACCCGCTATGTTGAACACGCCGGTTTTTCATGGCCGTGGTTTGCCTTTTTTGCCATTGTCGATCTGTTGTTGATCGGTGGCCTGTTGCGGGCCATTCACTGTGGGCGACGGCACAAATGGGAAGCAACTGAGACGCCCGATGACCCCGGGGCGTTGAAAACCGTCGCGTGCGCAGTAACCGCAAAACACCCCGAGCGCTTTCCCTGGTGGGGATGGGCCGGCATGGCCCTCTGCCTGGCCTGCTGGCTCCTGGCCTGGCAGCGGTTCACTTGGTTCTGGCTTTTCCAGCCCCACACCTTCCTGCCCATCTGGGCCGGCTTTATCCTTGCCGTCAATGCCCTTGCCGTCAAACGAAGCGGCAGCTGCCTGGTGCTGCGCCGGCCGCTTCGGTTTCTGCTGCTCTTTCCGGCCAGTGCCGGATTCTGGTGGTTCTTCGAATACCTCAACCGCTTCGTCCAGAACTGGTATTACACCGGCATCGAAGGCATGGGGCCTCAGGAGTACTCGTACTACTCAAGCCTGGCATTTTCCACGGTGCTGCCCGGCGTGCTCAGCATGATCGACCTGCTGCTCACCTTTCCCGCCCTGGGAAAGGGCCTGGTCCGCTGCCGGCCGATCCGTCTGCCTTCCAACCGGTGGATTCCCCCAATTAGCCTTATAGCCGCATGCTTCGGACTGGCCCTGATCGGCATCTTCCCAGATCAGCTCTTTGCCCTGCTGTGGGTATCACCATTGATCATCATCTTGTCCATTCAGACGCTGACCGGCTGTCATACCCTGCTCTACCCGTTGAAGTATGGGGACTGGCGGCCGCTGGTGGTCCCGGCCCTGGCGGCTTTGGCCTGCGGGTTCTTTTGGGAGATGTGGAACTACTTCAGCCTGGCCCGCTGGACCTACACCATTCCTTTCGTGCAACGCTTTCACCTGTTCGAAATGCCGATTCTGGGATACGGCGGATACCTGCCTTTCGGGCTGGAGTGCTTAGTGGCAGGATCGCTGGTGATCGGCGAGCCGTTCGCGCACAAAGATACGAATCACCTCAACGCTGTTTCCCCTCCGTGATGCCGTTAAAACCATTCCGGCGAAATCAATTCTCAGCATGATATCCCGAATAAATAGGCAAACCGCTGTCCCTAAATACAATCACCCCGGAGATCAAAATTTGAGGCCGTGATTTTCATTCTTTCGTGTATTATGTTTGAAAGGATAAATAACGTTCATCCCAGGGCGGGAACACGTATCCGGGCTCCATGAAAGGAGAACTGAAATGAACCGGTTTGCCTTGTTTATGCTTGTATTGGTCTTTTGCGCCCACTGCACCAAAGGGCGCTCGCCGTCCACCATTGACGACGCGGGACAAACCAAAAACAGCGCCACAGTTGCCCAACAGCAAGTGCGGACGGGCATCGCCCAGCGGGCGACCATCGATCCCGAGACCGGTGAATTCGTCAGCCCGCCCGAGCAGGAAACGCCTGCCGCAAGTGAATCCATCCAACCCTCCGCCTTCAGCATCTCGGCAGAAACGATGGAAGAAGCGCCAAGCCCGGTTCCAGGCGGGGGGGTGATGATCGATCTGAAGGGCCGTTTTCAAAGCCCGGTCTCGGCATCCATCCACGGAAAAGGCAAAACCACCATCGAACACCCGGCCGGTGGTAGGACGGAGTGAGAACATGCTGGATCATAGAAGATTGCCGGTTGCGCTTCTGGTGGCTGCCGCAACAGCCCTGGCCCTTTGTGCTCCATGCCTTATCCATGCTCAGGCAACCATCGTCATCGATGTTCTTGACGGGCCCAACGAGGGGTTCAACGATCCCATTGCCCCTGACCCGGCCTCAGCGGCCGGCGGAAATGCCGGTGCAACCCTTGGGGATCAGCGGTTCGTCGCCTTCGGGTACGCCGCTGACATATGGGCCGGCCTGCTCGACAGCAGCCAGACAATCGTCGTCGGTGTAACATTCGATCCGCAGGCGTGTGGAGCCACGACTGCCAGCCTCGGAGCTGCCGGCACGAACACGGTGCACCGCGACTTCACAGGGGCACCGGTGGTCAACACATGGTATCCTGCCGCGCTGGCCAACGCACTGGCAGGAGCCGATCTGGCGCCGGGAATTAATGACATCGACGCCATTTTCAACAGCGCCATAGACGATGCAGCCTGCACATTTCCAAAAGTCTGGTACTACGGCCTGGATGGGAATCCGCCTGCCGGCACCATCGACTTTGTCAGCGTCGTGCTGCACGAACTGGGTCACGGCCTTGGTTTTCAGACCTTCGTGGATCTCGGCACCGGCGCCAAGCTCAATAATTTTGACGATATTTTCATGTTATGGCTGGAAAACCACTCGACCGGTGCGCTTTATCCCGAAATGACTGACTCTGCCCGTGTTTCAGCGAGCGTCAATACGGGAAACCTCCATTGGGTCGGCCCCGATGTGGTTGCCCAAAGCGGCGGGTTGACTTCAGGCCGCCACCCGAGCGGCCACGTGGAGATGTATGCCCCCGACCCGCAGGACTTCGGCTCATCGGTATCGCACTTCAGCAGCGCACTGAGTCCGGACGAACTGATGGAGCCGTCATTCACGGGTGCAACCCACGACGTGGGACTGGCCGCGGCATTGATGCAGGATATCGGATGGTCCATCTCCTCGTCGCTGAAAACGACTGCAACTCCGCCAGCCAATGTTTCACTTTCCGACGGCGGAGGCGGCGGGAGTTGTTTCATTGCCACGATGACCGGCTCACACAACTACGCCGAATAAAAACGCTGCATCCATTTCGACTCGGGCTCAGCCTGGAAAAAACCGGATTGATTCCCGACAAAGGGGTTGACCGGTAGCGTGTGGATCCAGCACCGTCATGCCCGATCCTCATCGCGACATCGGCAGCCGCCGTTTGGGTTGTCGCGCGATATTTCTTGGCTTGAAACGATCCTCGATTTCGATTAGAGTCGGTTCATCCGTAAAGCGCCTTGCCGACGTTTTCTGCCCGCAATGACCCATAAAATTCAGGAAAGCACCACCAACCATTCTGTCAACAATGCTTCCAGGAAAAGCGGCTGCTGCTTTCGGCGCTTTTGGGTTACTCATGCTTTGTCCCGTCTCGGGCATCCCTGTCCGGGATCGGTTGGCTGCGGCATAGGGATTTAACAACCAGGAGAAAACATGTTGAGGCAACTACTGGACAGCCTGTTGTCCCGTCTGAAAGCCTATTTTGATCTCGAGAGGCTGGGGCTGCTGCTTGGGGAACTCCTCGTCGATATCATCATTGGCTCGATTGTCCTGGCGATATTCTATCTGTTGTGGCGCGCATTGAACCGGGTGCTGGCGCCCCGCCTGAAGCGTCGTCTAGATAAAACCAGCGTCGCCTTTGCCGAGACCATCATCAAATTCAGCATGTTCGGCATCGGGGTGATCGCCGCGCTCAGCGCAGCAGGGATTAAGACGACGGCCTTGCTGGGCTCTCTGGGCGTGGCCGGCCTGACAATCGGGTTCGCCCTGCGCGATACGCTCTCCAACATCATCTCCGGCATCCTGGTTTTTCTGGACCGCCCCTTCACCATCGACGACCTGGTGGAAATCGACGGCAAGTACGGCCGCGTCGACCGGGTCACCCTGCGCACCACGCGCATTGTGACCAACGACGGCAGGATGCTGGCCGTGCCCAATGCCGAGATTATGAACAAAACGGTCACATCCTACACTAATTTTCCCCATTTACGGCTGGATATCGCCGTCACGGTGGCGGTCACCGAAGACCTGGATCGGTCGCGGATGATTCTGCTCTCTGGTGCAGGACGATCCCGACTTCATGGCCGAGCCGCTGCCCCGCGTGGTCGTGACCCAGCTCAACGACTACAACGTAACCCTGGAGCTGCAGGTGTGGCTAGACAATGAACGCGAACACGTGAAAAAGAGCCTTGAATTGAGAGAGAAAATCTTCAAGGCGTTGACCGCCGCCGGGGTGGAGATGCCCTTTGAAACGATGCAACTGGCGCCGCACCGGGTGACCGTCGGGATGGCCGATGACAGGCCCCCTGCCTCGGCCGGCAGGCCGGACTGATTGCCCGGTGTCGATCGCCGGGACGTTTCAATTGCGCCGTGGATCCGATGAACGGGATGGCGGCCGAGCCGGACGCCACCAGTCAAAGCACAACAACGACTACTGAACCGATGATGCGGAGCCGATCAAGATGCCCACGTCTGAAAATGAAAAAAAAGCCCCACTGCTCTGGGACTATGTTCCCATTGCCGAGTACAAGCCCCCCGCCGCACCCGTAGCGCATAGCGTAAGGGAACGGCTAACCTTTGTTCGGCGACTCTTTGGACGCGGCGAAAAGGAGCAGGAACCGCCTCTCGAAGAGACGGAGAACATCCAGGCGTTGCCTGACTGGCAGCTCGAATGCATTGCACCCACTCCCGAATGGCACGATCCTGCAGAGGCATTGGACATCGAATTAAAAGACTGGCTGGCGCAGGAGAAACCGGGTTCACCGGTTGTTGTCATGGTCGGGCCGCCCCACAACGGTCATTGCGAGACGCTTACGACGTGGGCACAGCGGCAGCAATGGCCGGTTTTATCCCCGCCCACGGAAACGCAGATACTGGCCGGCGACGACACCTGGGCGTCCAAGCAGATCATTCAGGCCACCCCCTGGGTTTTTCCCTGTTTAGAGCGCGCCTATTTGCGTCACCCCGAGGGCTTAGCCTTAGTGCGCCGATTCCTGGCAAACGCTTATGCCGGCAACCTGGGGCGCGGCATCATCGGCTGCGACAGCTGGGCCTGGGCATTTTTGCGTCACGTCTGGCGCGGTCGGGTGCCTGTCACCGTGGTCCTGCAGGCCTTCGACGAAACCCGGCTGGTGCGGCACTTCCGGCTACTATCCGATGCTTCCGGCGACAGGCCGTTGCGCTTTCTTCAATCAGACAATGGCCGCGACGTCCTGCCGCCGCCGGACACCGAAGAGACCTCCGGTGAAACCAGCAATTTTCTAAAGCTCCTGGCGGCCCACAGTCGGGGGATATGCGGGATTGCCTGGTCGATTTGGCGTGCCAACCTGCAATCCGAGCCGGATGAAAAGTCGGCTGAAAAGGGTGACGACGCTGCATGCAGGATCGCGAAGCAGACCGTTTGGGTGACGCCCTGGCTCCAGATTGCCCACCCTTGCCTTCCTTCCGGTGCCGGACGTGACGAGGCGTTTGTCCTGCACACCCTGCTGCTGCACAACGGACTGCCCCTTGAACTGATGCAACGGCTGCTGCCCCTGTCGCCCAGCCAAATCATGGAAACGCTGATCCGTCTGGAAGAGAGCGGTCTGGCGGCCCAGGTCGAAGCACTCTGGCAGGTCACGCCCCAGGGCTATCCGGCGGTACGCCAGTTCCTTCAGGGAGGCGACTACCTGGTGGATCAACTTTAGGGGGAAAGTATGAACGGTTCGGGTGATGTATCCGCCATTTTTCGCACGTTGAGCCAGGACCATCTCGTTCAGATCGGGTTGATTGTGTTCGGGGCCTGGCTGCTGATTTCGTTGAGCACGCGCCTTTTGCCGTTACTGGCCAACCGGGTTTCCGGCCGGTTTCGTTTCTATCTTCTGGCCTCGGTGCCGCTGCTACGGCTGTTGATTATCATCAGCGCCTTGGTGCTGACCGTCACCCGCGTGATCGAACCGACTATCGAGAACCTGATGGTCTCGCTGGGTGCCATGGGTCTGGCCCTGGGCTTTGCGTTTAAGGATTACGTCAGCAGTCTGATTGCCGGCGTGGTGACCCTTTATGAAGCACCCTATCGCCCCGGCGACTGGATCGAGGTCAACGGGGCCTATGGCGAAGTAAAATCCATCGACATGCGCAGTGCCGAAATCGTCACCCCCGACGATACCGTGGTGGTTATCCCCCACCTGAAGTTGTGGGACCAGCTTATTTTCAACGCCAATGACGGCGGGCAGAACCTGTTATGTGTCGCCGACTTTTACCTCCATCCCCGCCACGACGCGGCGCAGGTCAAGCACACGCTCCACGATGTGGCATTGACCAGCGCGTTTCTACAAATCGACAAGCCGATCAACGTGATCGTTCTGGAAAAGCTCTGGGGAACACACTATCGCCTCAAGGCCTACCCGATCGATCCGCGCCAGCAGTTTCATTTTATCACCGATCTGACCGTTCGCGGCAAAGCCGCGCTGATCGCAATGGGAGTGGAA
Source organism: uncultured delta proteobacterium (assembly GCA_963705435.1). Classification (GTDB taxonomy): domain Bacteria; phylum Desulfobacterota; class Desulfobacteria; order Desulfobacterales; family Desulfosarcinaceae; genus Desulfosarcina. The sequence goes on from CAVPJR010000009.1 coordinate 194,426, forward strand.
TTTACCGTCATGCCCGCCGTCTGGCAGGCACCGTCATAAGCTATCCCGCTGTGAACAACGGGGTATGAGCCCCATGCGTTTTTATCGGGGGATCGGGATCGGGGGATCGGAAGGATCGGGGGAAGGATCGGGGTCGGACCAAGCTAATCATTTGTAAGCAAACGATCGGGGATCGGGGTCGGACCAAGCTAATCATTTGTAAGCAAACGCTATTATCTATTTTGACAGCCTCATTTCGGAGCAATAGCTTCGTTTTTGATACGAAAATGGAGGATATAGGAAACTATAGTGGCAAGAGCGAATCGTCATTTTATTCCCGGGCATGTCTGGCATCTTACGCATCGTTGCCATAAAAAGGAGTTCCTGCTCAAATTCAGCAAAGATCGCCTTCGATGGATGCAATGGCTGTACGAGGCAAAGAAACGCTACGATTTGGTAGTCTTGAATTATGTAGTGACCTCCAATCATGTTCACTTGATTGCACATGGCAAAGATGGTGGTGAAACGATTCCAAAGTCAATTCAGCTTATAGCGGGCAGAGTAGGTCAGGAATACAACCGTAGAAAAAGGAGAAACGGCGCTTTTTGGGAAGACCGCTACCATGCGACGGCCATCGAGACCGGAGCGCATCTTTGGCGATGTCTCGTATATGTGGACCTGAACATGGTTCGGGCTGGCGCTGTTAGCCATCCAGAGCAGTGGCCTCACGGAGGATACAATGAAATCCAGCGGCCCCGGCGAAGAAACATTCTAATTGATTACGAAACCCTAACCCATATTTTCGGTTTTAACAATTTCGATGACTTTCAGTCAGCCCACCGACGTTGGGTTGAATCGGAGCTATCTGATGGAAATGGGGAAAGGGAGGCCTCCTGGACACAAAGCATTGCCACCGGAAGCCGGTCGTTTGTCGAGGCTGTTAAAATGCAAATGGGCAGCTTGGCGAAGGGTCGCCGTGTTCGCAAGAAGACAGAAGGCTTCGAGCTTCGTGAGGCACAGTCATCCTATAACGCTTTTTTTGATATCGGAAGGAGGGATACAGATGGCGAGAACCTGTGGTTTTGGAATGATAATGATGGAATATCTTAATGTTAGCTTGGTCCGACCCTAAAAACTAAAGAGAAATGGCCACTCCTGAAAAGAGCAGGCTTCTCGATCTGCTTGCCGCGCTGTCATACCATGCAAACCTGTCCGTTAGCTGTTACTGCGAAAACGAGCACCGCTGTCACCGGTCCATCCTGCGCACGTTATTGGCGGAGCGAGGCGCTAAACTCGAATGATTCTGCGCGCAACCCTACACAAAACACCCCGACATGCCGCCTCACGGGGATTCGGCGGATAACGCGGACGTACCTGCGTGTGGCGGCGTTGACCGAGAAAAGGGTAAGAGTCCCGTCATGATATCCCGTATTGATGCATTTCTTAAAGAACGATCGTCGTTGCAGCTCACAACGGCCTGCTTGTCTCTTATTCTCGTGCTTGCCGCAGTGGATCACACCACAGGATACGAGTTGTCATTTTCCATTTTCTACCTCCTGCCCATAGCATTTGCCACCTGGTATGCGGGGATGTATTATGGGGCCCTTCTTAGCATCGTCAGCGCATCCGTCTGGCTCATCGTCGATATCACGTCAGGCAACCAATATAGCCGGTCATTTATTCCGTTCTGGAACGCCGGTGTCCGGTTCCTGTTTTTCATCGTAACCGCGTGGCTGCTCACGACCGTCAGAGCCCAACTGGATAGGGAGAGGAGCATGGCTCGGCTGGACGGTCTTACGGGGGTAATGAACGGATTCGCCTTCACGGAGTCCGCGCAAACCATTTTGCGCATCGCAGACCGTTTCGAGCATCCGACGGCCATCGGATACATCGATTTGGACAACTTCAAGCGCGTGAACGACACCTTGGGGCATGCCGAAGGGGATCAGGTACTCAAAACGGTCGCTTCCGTTTTATTGACCTCGGTTCGCAAGGCGGACCTCGTAGGTCGTTTGGGTGGGGATGAATTTGTGGTCCTCTTGCCGGAAACCACCTATTTCGGGGCTGCCACCGTTTTTGAAAACATCCGTGAATCCCTTTTAAAAAAAGCTGGGGAAAAAGGCTGGCCGATCGGCTTCAGCATTGGCGCTGCCGTTTTTCTTACCGCGCCATTGAGCCTAAACGAAGCCATCCGATTGGCCGACACGCTGATGTACCGCGTAAAAAAAAGCGGAAAGAACCGGCTTCTTATCGAAGCCTATGGTCGCCCGGAGGAAACCGGTCAACCGCTGAACACAAGGCGACCCCGTGAGCCGCGCGGTGCGCATCCCCAAGCGCCTCATTCATAGCGTCAGGAGTTCAATGCGTAAAATGAGCCTCGAAAAGAAATACAAGCGTGACCTCGACACACCTTGCCTGATGGCCGCTGTCGATCACCGCGGCAACATTGCATTGCTCGGTGGGCCTGACTCGGCAATGCGATGGACGTCGTCCGCTGTCAAGCCGTCGACAAATCGCGTGTCGGGTTCATTACAACTACCATGATACCCAAGGAGGGCAGCCGTGTACTCCCATCTCTTTTCCGAAATCACCATCCAGGGCCTGACTCTGAAAAACCGACTGACCATGGCGCCGCTCTACCTGGGCTATGCCGGCGAAGGCGGCACGGTCAGCCGGATGATGTTGGAACATTACCGGCTCATGGCCCAAAGCGGTGTGGCCATGGTCGTGGTCGAGAATGCGACGGTGGACCACCCTACCGGCAGTGGCTCCAACCGCACCTTGCGGGCCGACACCGACGATAACCTGGACGGGTTGAAGCGACTGGCCGAGGCCATCAAACATGAAGGCGCACTGGCCTGCCTACAGATCAACCACGCCGGACGCTTTGCCCACGCAACCGGTGACCCGGTGGCGCCGTCGGCCGTGAAAACATTCGGTCGGTTTCCCAAGGCCCTGGAAAAGGCAGAGATTGCGCGTATCATCGACCACTATGTAAAAGCCGCGGCCAGAGCCAAAACCGCCGGGTTCGACATGGTGGAACTGCACGGCGGCACCGGCTATCTGCTGGCCCAGTTTCTCTCACCGCGAACCAACCGGCGAACCGATGAATACGGGGGCAGCCGGGAAAACAGGCAGCGGTTTGCTCTTGAAGTCCTTGCGCGGGTCAAGGCGGCAGTGGACGGCCTTCCGGTGGGATACCGGTTCCTGGCCGACGAGTGGCTGCCGGATGGGTTGCATGTGGAAGAATCATGTCAATTCGCCCACCGTCTCGCCCGAGCCGGGATTGCCTATATTTCGGTCATGGGCGGCACGTATGAGTCCTTTTCCCTGCCGGATATTGTAGAAAAGTCCAAGCAGGAAGGCTACATGCTCGATCTAGCCGCCGCTGTCCGTTCGGCAGTCGACGTGCCGGTCATCGCTGCCGGCCGCCTGGCCACCGGTGCATTTGCCAACCAGGCTATTGCCGACGGCAAGACCGACTTGATCGGCCTGGCGCGCGTGCTCTGGGCCGACCCGGATTGGCCGCAAAAGGTCAGCGACGGCCGAGAGGCCCAAATTCTCCACTGCAATCCGGATTGCGGCGATGCGTGCATGCAGATGGTCATGAAAGGCCGGCCGGCATTTTGTGTGGCCTGGCCGGCGGAGAAGATGAAGGCGTGGAAGGCTAAATTCGTTTAGCAGCTATATCAGCGCCAATTTGTTCAGCCAGGTTCGCCGACAGTGACAAAACCGGCGGCATAGACGGCCGTCGAGTCAAAAAACCGGAACCTGACGGTGTGTCCCGCTGCCGCCACGCCGGCGTGGAGGGTGTGGACATCCCGGCCGATCTCCTTCAGGTACTGAATCCCCACCTGACCCACCTTGGCGTCAGCGACCCCGCAACGCTTGACCAGCGTGTCCAGGTACTCCAGGTAAACCGTGTTGTTCACGTGCCCGTTGGGATCGTAGTCCCCTTCCCGGGTAGTAATGGTCATCGTTTGCGCCGGCGCGAACGTCTTGTCCACCGCAAAGTCGATGGCGCCGGACGCCAGAACATCATCCGCCTCGACCGTGTATGGTTCGGATACACGCTTCGGGATCGTGGCGATGCGTTTTCGGTTCAGGTCGTAATAGAGCCACAGGCTGGTGGCTGCCGCCACCGTCTCATCACCGCAGACCATCAAGAAATCCCGGCCGGCGCGAAATCCTGCCGACCCTTTGTGCCACGTCCTGAGGGTAACTGCTTCCCGGTAGACGGGCATGCGGTAAATGTCCACCCGCATGCGGTTTAAAATCCACACCGCACCGGCAGCGACCATATCCGCCGATCCCAGCCCGACTTGTTCCGAATGATGGACCGCAGCACGCTGGAGAAGCTGAAACAAAATCGGCAGCTTCATCCGAAATGCCGTATCCACCTCGTCGTAATCCACTACGGTCGTTTGTTCGATTTTCATGGACTCCCTCTTTTTTATCGTCCCCCTCAGCCCGTCCCTCTCACCGAAGTACCTTGGGTAAACGGGTCGGTGAAGCGTTCATTCCGGCCGATATCGGGGGCCTGGCGCCGAAGAATCAGACACTGACCGTCACGGATTTGGCGGATTACGGCTTTGGGCCTGCTGGTTGTCTTCTTCAACCATTTTAAAGAACGGTTCCAAATCATAGTTCGGATCAATTGGCAACCGTTTCAACGATCTCATACCGATTGCTCATGGTGCAATTCTCAGGTGAACCGTGGTGGATTTTATAACATAGGCGCCGTGTATGCGCCCACATACCCGGTGTATAAAATGAAACAGCCTATGGCAATAAAGATGGGGCAACCCGGATTGCCGGGCCGCCGGCCGGCCGCTTCCGAAAACGACAACCATGATAAAATGCAACAATATGGAACGGTTGTTGCATTTTTACCGTGAAACTTTATTCATCCAGCGACGACAAGAGGGGGAAAAGGATGCCAAGCGCCAACCAGGATAAACGAAACACCGTGTTTGACCGCGAAACCTACGTAAAAATGCTGATCGCCATTGCCAGGGCCGATAAGCACAATAGCCTGCCGGAGTATCGATTTATCCGCAAGCAGGCCATCCAACTGGGTGTCAACTACGAGCAGGTTCTGAAGGACACGGATAAGAATTTTGAAATCGGCACCCAGAAAGTATCCCGCCTGACCGCCCTTCGCGTGCTCAAAGACGCCATCATGATCGCCTCCATGGACGGCAACTTCAGCCTTCCCGAAAAACAAAAACTATACACCTACGCTGAAAAGCTGGACATTCCCCGAACCGACGTGGACGATTTGGAAACCCTGGTTGGACAGCTCAAAGAGCTGGATCAGCGCTGGAAGGAACTGGTTGCCGGTCACCCCGATGAGTAACACCGGATTTTTCGCCCCCCTTTTCGCCTACGCAGACCAGGCAACAGCCTATTGCCGGGCAGGCCTCCAGCAGCTGAGCGGGTGGTATCGCTTTGCGGAGGCCCTGGATCCGTGGTTTTCCCTGGCCCTGTTTCTCGTCTGCTCCATGCTCATGGTATACCGTCTCAACGTGCTGGAGCGCAAAGGACTCGAAGGCACCGTGCTGGGCACACTGGTGATGCCCTATGCATCCGGGTTTCCCAACCTGATGTTCGCATTTTCCCTTGGCCGACAGGGGGGCAGCGGATCGATCATCGTCGAAAACTGTATCGTCAACAACGTCACCAACCTCACCCTGCTCATCGGCCTTCCGGCACTGATATGGACCCTCAACATCATCCCTTCGCGGTCAGCCCAGACCGTTCACAAGCCCGTTTCCAAGCTTCAACGCCTGAACACCCTCTCCCTGATTCTGACCCTCGTGGCCCTCTTCTTCTTCACCGGCGCCCTGTGGGCTTTAGGGCGTGACGGCACGTTGGATTTCAGCGACGGTCTGGTTCTGGTGGGAATTTTTCTGTTCTGGCAGGTGTTGCACGTATTCGATGTGCTCAAGTATAACATCCATCAGCGCCGCTCCCTGTCGTGGACCATCGTGGTGGATGCCCTGCTGGTGGTGGCGTTAGGCGCAGGCATTCTCCACGGCATCGACCGTCTGGTGGCCTGGGTCATGGCCCTCGGCCCGGGGTTCGTCCTTTACGACCAGCTGGGCATTCTCAGCGGCTGCCTCATGGTGCTGCCCAATGCGGTGCTGGCCGCATACTATGCCTGGGCCGGCCGGGCTGACATCGTCTACAGTTCGCAGGTGGGCGACGGCCATATCTGCATCCCCATGTGCATCGGCCTGTTTGCCCTGTTTTCAGTTATCCAGGTGCCGGACCAGATGAATATGGGGATCATGGTCATTCTCGGGGCGGGGTTGCTGCATCTCTTCTTCGTCTCGGTCATCGGCCGGCTTCCCCGCATCATGGGCGCCCTGCTGACCATCGCCTACGGGGCCTTCCTCTATACCGGATTCATGGGATAACCGTCATCTCACAATGATCCGGTTATCCAGTGACGATATTGATTAATGAATAAACCGGTTAATGAGATCCACACATTCCCTGGCATGGGTGATCGGAACAAGGTGCCCAGCGCGTTTGATAACGTGGCAGTCCCGCGGACATTTAATGACCTTGTCTTTTTCACCGTGGATTCGGGTGATTCGTGTGAGGTTTCCTGGATAGCCATCCCATGTGGAAATGGCTTTACACATGGTCCTCATAAAAACAGCATCGGAGGATGCGAACATTTGCTGAAACAAGCTGTCATGCCTACCGGCAAATTTTTGAAAGAATTCTATGGGGGCGAAGTCAACAAATGGCGTCAGGAGAGTCAATAATAAATTCATCTCAGAAACATCAATTGCACTGCCAACCAAAACAACCCTATCCAAATGAAGCAGTTTTGAAATCTCAAGTGCGACCATGCCACCCATAGACGATCCAATCAGGATATCGTTGTCTTTAATTCTATAGTGCGCTGCCACCCTTTCGGCCAATTCAGATAGCGATGCTTCTCCTTTATACGGAGGCCAGTCAATGTAGGTTGCGTGATTAACATCCAACCAGGCGCCTTGGTACATTTTTGAATTGGCACCCATCCCTGGCAGTAGATAAATCATTTAGGAAGACCGATGATGTCGCTGCTCTCCGACGCGAGGGTCGAGCGTCGGGAGCAGCAGTTTATTAGGGGCATCCTTAATACGGTGAACCCTCCCCACCGCAAGCCGCAGGGAATACCCTCGCTATTGCGGTTAACGACCCTCATATACAATAGATGGCAGTCCCTGTGCAAATGCCGTGAACCGGCAGGACAATCGAGCGATGACGCAACAATTTCCTCGATCGGTGGCCGCTCTCTTCGCAAGGAAATCATTGCAAATGTCCCTGTTTCAGGTATCATAGTGCCGTCAAGCAGAAACCACACACCCTTGTTATCCAATCGCCCCCTCAAGGAATGAACGTTACGATGAATGCCACGAAAACGGTTCTGGTCATCGACGATGAAGCCGCCACCTTGACCATGTTCCGTCTGTTTCTGAATACCTACGGTTATTCGGTGCTGACCGCTGAAAACGGCGAAACCAGCCATGGGAAAAAACAAACTTGCGGATTCGAACCCGGATCAGTATACAAATGTTAAGCATCTCGGTTTTTCAATGTATCCGACACAACCACGCAAGGGTAACAATTATGCAGCGGTCCACGGTCAGCGACAGCATGCTGGGGAACCTCTCCTCTGGCCATTGTTATCGGACGATCCGTAAGTTATCAGAGAAGATGGCCATCCCTGTCCACCATTCAACACCACTTGAGAATCTGCGCGCCAGCGTTTCAGCGAGGAGGCAAAATGGCTGATTCCCGAAACTGGGACTGGGAGACCGGTGAAAAACGAGTTTCTCTGGACTCCTGGAAAAAGAAATACCGATGGATTGAAGAGCCCTATGCCAGCCCCGATGGCGAAACGATCGCCGCCATCGTCAACGTGGACGAAGGCGAATTTACCGTCTGCGTCAACGGCGATGTCTGGGGGGAAACCGTTTTCGATAAAATCTGGCACCTGCGTTTCTCACCGGACGGCAGGCTCACCGCCCTGGTGTCCGAAATGGGTGAGTGGACCATGGCCGTGGACGGTACGGCGTGGGAGAACAAATTCGGCTACATCTGGGAGCCGCGCTTCAGCACCGACGGTACCGCTATCGCCGCCGCGGTGCAGCAGGACATGCGCTATGCCATGGCGTTGAACGGAAAACCCTGGGAGCAGACCTACGCCAACATGACCTATTTTGCCATGAGCCCGGACGGACGGCACACCGCCGGCGCCGTTCAGGTCGAGGACGTGGATTCGGGCGAAATTCATAAATTCCAGAAGGGCAGCTTCACCGCCGCCTTGGACGGTCAACCGTGGGACATGCGCTTCGTCAACGTTTGGAATCTGGCCCTCAGCCCGGACGGTGCGCACCTGGCCGCTGAGGTCCGGCTCAACCTGTATGATTATACCATCGCCGTAGATGGTGTGCCATGGGAATCCCGCTACGCCACCGTCTGGGAGCCGGTGTTCAACCCGGTTACCGGAACCGTCGTGGCACCGGTGCGGGAAAAGGGGATGTGGCGGCTGGTCGAAAACGGAAAAAGTCTCTGGGATCGCCGCTTTGTCCAGATCTGGCACCAGATGTTCAGTCCCGACGGAAGCCGGCTGGCCGCCATCGTGGCACCCAAATACGGCCGCTGGACCGTGGCCGTAGACGGCGAGCCATGGCCGTCCACCTTCACCCAACTGGTCACCGACGCAACCTTCAGCCCGGACGGCCAACGCATCGCCGCCCTGGCCAAGGATGATGAAACCTTCCGCGTGGTGGTGGACGGCAGCCCCTGGTCCGATGTCTGGGACATGGCCTGGAAGCCGGTCTTCAGTCCGGATGGCAAGGACGTGGCCGCCAAGGTTGAAAAAAAGGGACAGTACACCTACACCCTAAACAACCGGGCCTGGTCCGGATCCTGCGATGCCGCCTGGGAGCCGGTTTTCAGTCCGGACGGCACACAACTGATGCTGCGTACTGTCGAAGCGGGCAACTACATCCGGCGTGTCGTGCCTGTCTCAGAGATCGTTGGTTAGTAAGGAGAAATACATGCACACCTTCTACAACTTCGTCAGTGGGCCGCTGGCATGGGTCGCCTTTATTCTCTTTTTCGGAGGCAGCATTTATCGGATTGCCAGCATGCTAAAGCTGGTGGCCGAAAAAGAGCGGTTCATCTTTTCCTATATGAGCTGGCGCTACAGCCTGAGATCCATCTTTCACTGGATCATCCCCTTTGCCACGGTGAACTGGCGGCGCCAGCCCGTACTCACCGTGGTGACGTTCTCCTTTCACCTCTGCCTGCTGGCCACGCCTATCTTCCTGCTCTCCCACGTGGTGCTCTGGGACGAGGCATTCAGCATCAGCTGGTGGACCCTGCCCGACGCCGTCGCCGATGTCATGACGATTATCGTCATCCTGGGGGCCGTTTATTTTCTGGTGAGAAGAGTCACCCAGCCGGAAGTCAAATTCGTCACGTCGGCCTCGGACTTTGTGATTCTGGCCATTGTGGCGGCACCGTTTATCACCGGTTTTTTGGCCTACCACCAGTGGGTGTCCTATCCACTGATGATGTGCCTGCACGTGCTGGCCGGAGACATCATGCTTGCAGCCATTCCCTTCACCCGGTTGAGTCACATGCTCTTTTCACCGTTTACCCGGGCGTACATGGGCTCCGAATTCGGCAAGGTGCGGCACGCCCGGGACTGGTAGGCGAAAGGATAGTCTCTTAATCTTGAGATTTGGTGCTTGCGATTTGTTATGTCTAGTTTATCCGGGTTAGGGTGAATCAACCAGCAGCCAAAGTTTACTTACATGCTGGCGTGAGTTGAAAAGGAGTTCTCAACATGGCGGAACCGTCAACAAAAGAAGAAACCAGAATCGTGGACGAAGGCATCGACGTCGGCATCTCCCGGCTTACCGAAGCGAAAATTGAGTCGGTGATTAACAGCGTCATTGATTCGGAAACCGGCGCCCGGCTGAAGGCCTACGTGGAAACCTGCATCCATTGCGGGCTGTGCTCGGAAGCCTGCCACTACTACCTCTCCCACGACAACGATCCCCGCTACTCGCCGGTGGGCAAAGTCAAGCAGACCATCTGGGAGATGGTCAAGAAAAAAGGGCGGGTCAGCCCGGAATTCATCCGCCAGGCGACCATCATCGCCCACAGCGAATGCAACCTGTGCAAGCGCTGCGCCCAGTATTGCCCCTTCGGCATCGACATCGCCTATATGATCAGCGTGGTGCGGCGAATCATCCACCGGCTGGGAGTTACCCCGCTCTATATCCAGGACACGGCCCACAGCCATTCGGTGACCATGAACCAGATGTGGGTCAAAGGGGATGAATGGCCCGACACCCTCCAGTGGCAGGAGGAGGAAGCCCAGGCCGAAATCCCCGACCTACGCATTCCCCTGGAAAAAGAAGGAGCGGACATCATGTACAGCGTGATCGCCCCGGAGCCCAAATTCCAGGCCCAATTGATATACCAGGCGGCGGTGATCATGCACGTAGCCGGGGTTGACTGGACCATGCCAGCCTCAATGGGGTGGGACAACAGCGACATGGCCATGTTCACCGGGGACAACGAAATCATGGGCCGCCTCAAGCGAACCCACTTCGAGACCGCCGCCCGGCTCAAAGTGAAAAAGATCGTCATGGGCGAGTGCGGCCACGCCTTCCGCTCGGTCTACGACATGGGCAACCGCTGGCTGGGTTGGTCCATGCCGCCTTTTACCATCGTGCATGCCATCGAGTTCTACCATGACATTATCAAGGAGGGCCGCATCAAGATCGCCAGGAAGTATAAACCCCCCATTACCCTGCACGACCCGTGCAACGTGGTACGCGGCGGCGGGCTGCACGAAAAGGCTCGCTACGTGGCCCACGCCATTTGCGAAAACGTGATCGAGATGCATCCCAACCGGGAGCACAACTACTGCTGCGGCGCCGGCGGCGGGGTGATCAACACAGGCCCGCCCTTCAAGATGACACGCATCACGGGCAACCGGGTCAAGGCCGAGCAACTATTCGGGGCTAAGACCAAAGGCGCCGAGGTGCTCGTGGCCCCATGCCACAACTGCCACAGCGGTCTGCACGACATCGTGCACCACTATGAAATCGGCCTGGACATCAAGTTCTTCGGGGACATCATCTACGAAGTCATGGAAAAACCCGCATGAGACCCCGCGTAGGAGCAGGAGGAAATATGAAAACCGTCACGCGGATCGCACTGTCACTGACGTTCGGGATCGTTCTGGCGATCACTTCGGCATGGTCACAGGACGATATGACCATCGTTGACAACGCGTCCTTCGACAACCCCCAGCGCACGCCGTCGATCTTCGTCCACGATGCGCACAACGAGGCCGCCGGCATCGACGACTGCGCCGAGTGCCATCACGTCTACGAGGACGGCAAGCGGTTGGAAGACGAGTCCTCGGAAGATCAGAGCTGCTCGGAATGCCATGACCTGAAGGGATCCGGCGGCCAGCCGTCGCTGATCAAGGCCTTCCACACCAACTGTAAAGGCTGTCATCAGGCGCAGAAGAAGGGGCCAATTATGTGCGGGGAGTGCCACATCAAGTAATGTTAACCCAGAAAGGGCATCTTATGCGCCAGGCCGGCGTTCTCGCTCCCTTGAAATCCTCGACGTAGCGCTGCTACGCCTCCGGTTTCAACATCGCTGCGGCCTTGGCCTGAACCATAATCTACCCTTTCTGAGTCAAGATTGAACACTGAGTCTTTTACGATCCTGATGGTGGTCATTTGTTGGAGCGGCTTCCAGCCGCGAGAAATCGCTTTACACAGAAACGATTAGGAGAAAGCCTCCATGCCCAAAAAAATACTCATCATCGACGACGACCCCATTGTGGTCAAATACCTGGAAGCCGTTTTCAGCGACAACGGCTATGAAACCTGCACCGCCTCCAGTACCATGGAAGGCTTGGACGTGGTCAAAAAGGAAAAGCCCGACCTGATTACCCTGGACCTGCAGATGCCCGGCGAGTGGGGCCCCCGCTTTTACCGCAAACTGCGCAAGGACAAGGACTTGCGCGACACCCCGGTCATCGTGATCAGCGGTATCGACGGCGACCACGCCATCAAGGACGCCATCGCTTTCGTCAAAAAGCCCTTCGATCCGGAGAAACTGGTGGGGATTGTAAAGAATACGATTGGGTGACTGTCTGTTGACAGGGACCACCCGGTTTGACACAAGCACCTGAAGCGAAGGATCAAACCGCAACCGTCTTGAGTACCATCGTGGTTTTCAGCAAATGGTTTGCCTCAGATCCTCTGATCAATTAAGGAGACCGCATGGAATATCAAGCACCCAAGACCATATGCAGTTTGTGTGGTTCAGAATTCGCGCGACAGGGGATGGCAAGGCACTTAAACCCATGACTGCGGTGAAGATATGTTTCTGCCGGTGGTCAACTCCCCCCAAACCGGCGTTTGCGGCTATACCGACGAGTAGTGCCCGTGGGGAAAACACGTTGAAGATGGATGGTAATGGCAAGCGCAGTCCCGCGGCTTGTGGCAATGAATAAAGTATGATAACGATCATTAAATCTTACCGCACTTATGGACATGGGGTCTTTTCGGGGTTGAAGGGGATTGAAGGGAGTGGCAGCAAGGTGTAACGCCGATGATAGATGACATACCGTATATAATTGTGGACAACCAGAAAATCTCCCCCATCGAACGATCGCCACGGTCAGGTTCGGCAACCGGCGACCGTCCGATGCATGAGGAACAGACATTCGGTGTTGTCGATCGGGTCACAATTTCCAGAGAAGCCCGCGAAAAATCCCATCAGCCATCGGACCAGACCGAAGCAGGGCCATCTGCTCTCCGCAACCTGTCGAAAACACCGTCAATCTCCAGCCCCCTGTTGACCTATTCACCGAGGCAACGACAGTAATTGATGGCGGATCCCGCCTCTACTTCCGGCAGAAAAAATGCAGATTGAACGGGTCGTTGGGGATCTCCATCACCGACACCCGCCTGAAGCCGGCTTGTCCCAGCATCCGTTCGGCCAGCTGGCGACCCCACATCATCCCCAGACCGGCACCGCCATCCATCAGCCCGACCGGCATGCAGTGCATCAGACTGACCGTGTACAAAAACGCTCCCATGGGATGGTCCCGGTTGCCCTCCATCTCGCTGTCCGCAGCAATATCGATCATGGAAAAGGCGCCGTCATCCTTTAATAGTTCACGAATGCCCCGGAGCGCATCCAGGGGCCGGGTCTGGTCATGGATGGCATCGAAGGCGATGATGTAGTCAAAGTTCGCGGACAGGTTGTTGGGGTGGCGCAGTTCCGCAGCGTCGCGCGCTTCGAAACAGACATTGGTCAACCCCTTGTCACAAGCCTCGGCCCGGGCTGCATCGAGGGCCTCCGTGCTGATGTCGATGCCGGTAAACCGGCTGACGGGAAAGGCTTTTGCCATCAGGAGGGTGGCGACCCCCTGGGCACATCCCAGGTCGCAAACCTGGATGCCCCGGTGCAGGGCCTGGACCACCCGGCCGTCGTCCACCGATGGCAGGAACGTATCGACCAGCACCTGACGGTGTTTGGCATCGCCCAGTTGCGCCATGAAATCATGAAAGGCCGGATACTGTTCGTATGGGATCCCCGCACCGGTCAGAAAACCCTGAAACACAGGCTCCATGGCGCAGGCCGTAAGCAGGGGGATTTCCTGGGTGTAAACGCCCAGGTTTCCGCTTCCGGCACGGCGGGCAAGCACATCCCCATGGGCTTTGGGCAATAAAAATCGGGGCTGACCGTCATCGTCCCGAACCAATTCCACAATGCTCCCGCACACCATCACACCCAGCCACTCCTGCACATACCGGTGGTTCAGTCCCGCCGCCCCACAGATTTCATCCACGGTGCATGGCCGATCCTTGGCGTCCATGATGTCGAAAAGGCCGGCACGATAACCTAAGCCCATGGCCAGATTCACGGATCCATAGTTGAGGACATCCACCATCTTGTCCTGAAAGGTTCTCGCATCATCTTGCATGACTTTTCCTTTCGAACCGGTTTAGCAGGGTGTTGAACGACGACGGTTATCGATCCATCTCAAGCAGTTGCCGCATGGCCTCGGGCAACCCGCCGGACTGAAAGGTGGTCGTTGCGGTTTCACCGGGAAGGCGAAGGGTCAGCGCATGGGCATGCAGGCCCAGCCGATTGAAATCGTGGAACCGCCGCAGATAAGCCAGGGAACGAAGCGATCCGTAGCGTCGATCCCCCACTACCGGGTGGCCCGCCAGTTTGGCATGCCGCCGGATCTGGTGCTTTCGACCGGTCAACGGTTCGCATTCAACCAGGGAATAATGACGGCTGTGGGCCAGTGTCCGCCACCGGGTGACGCAGGGGTTCCGTTTTCCCTTTCCCATGGGATCGTTCCGCCCGGCCGCCGCAGCGGTCAACGGCCAGTTCCAGTCGACCCCGTCCTGATTTTCGCCCGGTCCTTCAAGGCGGCCATGGACCACTGCCAGATATCGCTTTAGGACGGTCTTTGCCGCAAACTGCCCGCCAAAAAAGGCCAGTGTTGCCGGATCGCCGGCCAGCATCACGATGCCGCTGGTGTCCCGGTCGATGCGATGGGCGGCATGAATGGCGGGAAGATCCTGGCCCACGGCCGGCAGACGTCCCGCCCGCACGGCGGCCAGAACCAGGGAACACAGGTCGCCGCCAGGGTCGTTGTGAATGCTCATGCCGCCGGGTTTTTCCACCACCAGCCACCGACGACCGCAAGCCACCACCGGAATCGGGACATCTCCGGCGGCAATGACGGTTTCAGGATCGGGTTTTACCGGCGAAAAGAACCCGTTCATCGCGGAAGGTCATCCAGGGCCGCCCGGGCATCGACCATCAGCATGTCGGCACCACACCGGCTGCATACCGCCGCTTGTTCATCGACCGCACCGTGGCACTGGGGATAAATCATAGGTGGCGGGCCTTTCGTGGAACCATCATCGCTTTCGGGAATCGGACCACTGATACCTGACATGTAAGAACAAATCAAATGCCCATTACCGCGGCTATGGCGTCACGCATGCGGATCACCTGGGCGTCTGCATCAGGCTCACGCACCATCAGCGCCGTTGCGATGGCCAGAGCTTTTTGGCGGTCCGCCCGGCTGGGAAGCAGGCAGGACAGTGCGGAGAGCCCCGCTTCCGGCGCGGATTTCATGATGCCGGACTGCTTTTTGATCATTTCGCTCAAGGTGGATCCATGAACGTCCCTCAGGCGGACATCCCGGCCGGCCAAGCCGTCATAAGCCGCAAGGCTGCGCCTTCGCGTACCGGAACCGGCGTGGGCCAAGGCGACCATGATTCTCACCACCGCATCGGCAAAACCGCCGTCATCGGCCGCCACCGGTCCACCTGCCCGACATTCGAACGTTTCCGCGGCGTCATCGGTCGTTTTATCGTTGGCTATCGCCCGCATCCACGGATTGACGAAAATCGCATAGAACCAGGATTCAATTGCCCGGTCACGATAATCCCGAAAGAGATCCAGGCTTTTGGATAGCGTATCGGAAAAAATCTTTTCCACGGCCAAAAAGGGATTGTCCGGTGATACCGGCCGACGTTGTTTTTTCACCTGATCGGCAAGATGGACCACCGGCGCCATCCACGGGTTCAGGTTGGAGAACCCATAGCGGGAGGTCCGCAGGGGATGCAGCTGCCTGAGCGTCTCAGCAGTGGCTTCGTTCACCGCCGCCTTCACCCAAGGCCGCACCAGCCGCCGATAAACACGATCGTTGTAATTGGAAAGCGCCTCGGCCGTCCCAAATGCAATCTGGTCATCGTCATCGTCATCCATGGCCAGGATATCCATCATCTCCCGCTCCTCGAATCGGACCTGCCGAGTGCCGTCGTCGTCATCCGAAATGACCATTTCGTAAAGTCCGGGGGAGAGGTAGTCCATCAGGTCGATACTGGCGATAATCTCGCGATGCTCCTTCCGGGAAACACCCGCAGAGACGAAAATACCCAGATGACCGATGGTGCCGTGAACCATGTAAACGATGGTCTGTTGCCTGCGTCGGATTTCGTCCACACTGCCCCACTCGGCAGGTATCCAGTTGAGGGCCTGCTGGGGGGGGGTGATATTGTCACCTTGGGAGGCAAAGACCACGATGGGCCCCTTCATGGCCTTCAGGTCCACGCGTTGGTCGTTCATCACCAGTTGCCCCCGCTGGGCACGGTTGCCCACAAACAGCTGGTCCACGATAAAATGAATCTCTTCGGCCGTGAGCAGGTAGTAGCCGTTCCACCAGCGTTCGAATTCCAGATAACGGTCAGCTTCCGTGTCTACGTTGGCCCACAGGTGATAATGCTTGTTCCACAGGGTGTTGGCCGGATTGAGGTCCTCGAAACCGGCCACCAGGTGGGCACCGTCGAACATACCGTTGCCCAGGTCTCCCCATAAAGAGGCCTGCCACGCGCCACCTGTCAGGCCCCCCTTGTAGCGCATGGGATGCTTGCCCTTTACGCCGGCCCAATATGACAGGGGTGCGCCGTTCATCACGATGGGCCCGGTGATGTCGGGCCTCACGGCCCCTAAAAGCGCGGCGGCCCACCCGGCCTGGCAGTTTCCGATAATAGCCGGATTCCCCGTTTGCGGATGGCGGTCCCGGACCGTTTCCACAAACCTGGCCATGGCCAGTTGAACATGATCCAGCGTCTGTCCGGCCAACGGCCGGGTGCTGAATAAAATCACGTACACCGGGTATCCTTGGTCCAGGGCCATTCCGATTTCCGAATCCCGTTTGGCACCGCCGATTCCCGGGCCGTGGCCCGCCCGGGGATCGATGATGATTATCGGACGCCTGGATGACTTGGGGGAAGAGGTGGCAATCAAGTGGCGCCGTTTTTCTTTCCAATCCGAGAGCGGGGATGGGGATGGTGTCCGACGGTCCCGGATCCTGGCCAGATAAAAATTGGTGGGCGGGTCCATCTCCCGGCCGTCAAGCAGGATGTCGTAGGAAAAGGTCAGCACCGGCGGCTGTCCCTGCCGAAGATGGTCGAGGTACTGGTTTCCCCGGCGTCTCATAATATCAGCAAATAAAACCGACCGCTGAAAATAATCTCCGGTATACTCGACGGCATCGGTCAGCCAGTGCAAAGGGGAACCAGTGGGGGTTAAACGAATCGCAGGTGTTGTAGACATGGGTATCTCCGGCAGTCGGGACCGCTGTTGCCATGCGGATGCATCGCAAAAACAGGGTAACCGACGCAGTAGGCGTTGTTTATGTTTTTGGTTTCTGTTCGCTGTCGGGGTTGTCTGATGGGTTCGGGTGTTCCGAATCCGGTTTTTTTGATGCAGATGGCTTGGGAAGACCGAACATGTTTATCATGCCTTCGATGGTGGATACGCCGGACATCATCTCCGGCATGCGCCTGGGCATCTCCATGCCCATATCCAGCCACTTTCCGAATTGTTGATCAAAGGCCTTTTTGGTTTCGAGATAGTTTTGGAGGGTTTTCTGAAAATATTTTTCGAAGAACTCACCCAGAGCATTGTCTCCGTAACGGATAATCAGGTGCAGCGCCGATTCCGGCAGCAGGCTGTTTCTGCGTTTGGCCGCCTCCAGGACGATCTGGGTGAGGATGAATGCAGTCACATCCTCACCGGTGGTGGCGTCGTGAATCTGCACCTGCTCGCCGGAGCGGATCATGGTTGATACATCTTCAAGGGTGACGTAGCGGCTGTTTCGGGTATCGTAGAGTCGCCGATTACTGTATTTTTTCAACACCAGGGGATCAGGCATAGACCGAACATTCCCTTCTCGTCTTGACACATTGCAACAAAAGCTCGCTTAGATTGTATCTTTATTCTTCTTTATGAGAATATATACAGCTCCTGTCAAATTGCAATGACAAAATATCTTTATTGTGCAATGCAACATTTAGCCATTGACATCGGACGAGGGGGACATATATTGAATCATGTGCTTCCATGCGCGGATCTGATGGTAAATCGCACAGTCAATCGGTCCGGAGAAGGCTCTTGGAAAACCTTGGTTCAACCCCGGAGATTTGCAGCAAACCTAATTTCAGGAAATAAGGAGAAGAACAATGGATCAGAAACTAGTTTTCAAGCAGATGGTAGATTTCAACAAAGGTGCCTTCAACAATGCATTTAACGCCATGGTCATGGTTCAGGAACAGAACGAAACCCTAGCCAACACAATGCTGAGCCAGGCAACCTGGATGCCCGAAGAGGGGAAAAAGGCGGTGCAGGATTGGGTGAAGACCTTTAAAAAAGGCCGCGAAGAGTATAAGAAGGCCGTTGATGAGGCGTTTAAGAAGGTGGAAGCCTTCTTTTAGGCAAGGAATTGAAATAATAAGGAACGACCACGCAAAGGGGATGCATCATGATCGGGAAAACCTTCGACCAACTGACCATCGGGGATTCGGATCGATTCTCTAAGACCGTGACCGATACGGACATCTACCTGTTTGCCGGCGTTACCGGCGACTTTAATCCGGCGCACATTGATGAGGCTTACGCGCAAGGCACCTTTTTCAAGACGCGCATCGCCCATGGCATGCTGTCGGCGGGATTTATTTCCGCAGTGATCGGTACTCGCCTGCCAGGCCCGGGAACGGTGTACATGCGGCAGACACTTGATTTTCTCGCACCGGTGCGCATCGGCGATACGGTCACCGCGACGGTGGAGGTGATTGAAAAAATGGAAGATAAGAAACGGGTCCGCCTGAGAACCACCTGCGTCACTCAGGAAGGAACCCGGGTATTGGACGGCGAAGCTCTGGTCAGTCCTCCCCGGCCGCCGAAAAAACCCTGACCGTCACCGGCGATGGGCTGCTAACGGCCCGAAGCGTCATTTGGATTCGGGCCGCCATCGCCAGTTTTCGTAGTAATCCCAGCCCACCATCGAATTGAGCTGTTTGAGTTCCCCGTCCTTTTCCTGGATGGAGGCCTTCATGACGTCACCGCTGGAAACCATGCCGATGGTTTTACCGTCCTTTTCGATGAGCAGGTGACGCACCCGCAGCCCCAGGAACTTGTCCATGAGATTGTAGACCGTGTCCGTGTGAGGCGCAAATATCAGGTCTCTGGTCATGTAGTCATCGATGCGGACGGTCTTGGGATCGAATGACGCATCGAGGGTGTTTCGCATGAGGTCCCGCTCCGTCCAGATGCCCACCGGCTTGCCGTCACGGGTCACCATAATCGCCCCAACCTTGCGCGCATTCATTTGCTTCAGCGCTTCCAAAACGATGGTTCCCTCCGGAACACAGAGAATATCACCGCCCTTTTCCTGGATCATGTCGTTGGCTGTCTTCATCTTTCGCCGCCTTTTGTATGAGGGTTGCCTGAAACCGCTGCAGCCTCTGATAGCCGGTTGCCTGAGGGGATTTTTAATAATAACCATTGGGTGGCTGTTTGCGGCAGTTGTCTTAACGAATAAAATAGTCTTCCGTCCCCGCTCTGTCAACGATACCCAAGCTGCGTGTTGACACCGGCCGATACACCCCATTATAGTTCTGCTCAGTCTGGTGACCATCATTGTCACTCGACGCCCCCTGACCCTCCACAGAGGCGGTGCAGCGATGCAGCAGGCCCCCAGAACCCTGTTCTCGGATATCCAGCATATTTTCCGCCGACGATCGCCGGGCGATGTGCAGCTTGGCCAGGTATTGGTCGAGCGGGGCATCATCACCGACAAATCGTTGGAATCCGCCCTTGCCGCCCAGCGCCAGCGGCTGATCGAAACCGGCCAGGCCGTTCGCCTGGGCCACATCATTACCGAATTGGGGCTGGCCTCCGAAACCGCTGTGGTAGAGGCAATCAATGAGAACTTCAAGATCTCCGTCGCCTCCCTGTCGGACAATATCCGAGAACTCATTCTCCGTCAACGCGGCAGCCTGGCCGAGCGGCTGCCCGCCCCGGCCATTCCTATCTGGCTCAAGCTCTGCACGGGTGCACTGATCATTGTCACCGTCACCATCGTTTCTTTCAGTTATTTTATCATCAACCGGCAAAAGGCCCAACTTTTCGACCAGACCGTGACCGTTGGGACGGTGAGCCTCAATTATTTTGTCAACAACGCACGCATTCCGCTCATCGACAACGACATTCTCAACCTCAACACCCTGATCAAAGAAGCCACCGCCACCGAAGGGCTTCGCTATGCCGTCGTGACCGACAATCGCGGTCTGATCCGGGCCCACACCGATGTGGATCGGATCGGCACGGCACTGGCATCCCCCACCCCCATGGCACCGCCGGAAATCCGTGGTGACATTTCCTACTTTTCTTTCGTTGCCGGTTCCGGTGAGCAGATGTTGAACCTGACCCGGGAGGTGATCTTTCAGGACAAGATCCTGGGAGCGGTCCATGTGGGCGTCTCATTGGATTTTATCGAGCAGCTGGTCGACAAGGAAAAAGGGTTCATTATATATGTAACCGTTGTAATGATGACCGTTGGCCTGGCCATTGCGGTTTATCTGGGATTACGATTTTCTAAACCCATCTTGGAATTGGTGGCCGCCACCGAAGCCATCGGAAAGGGCGATTACCGTCACCGGGTGGAACTCAATCGCCAGGACGAGCTGGGCAATCTGGCCACCGCCTTCAACCAGATGGGCGAAGCGCTTTTCAAGCATACGCTGACCCGCCAGTCCTTCGGCAAATATGTGGGCGAAGAAGTGCTGGAAATGATCCTGGCCGACCCGGAAAAAATGTGGCTCAAGGGCCACAAGAACGACGCCACGATTCTCTTTGCCGATATCCGGGGGTTTACCGCCTATGCCGAAGACCGGGAACCGGAGGAGGTGGTCGACATGCTCAACACCTATTTCGAGATTGCAACCCGCACCATCATGGATTACGGCGGTTACGTGGATAAATTCATCGGCGACGGCGTGCTGGGGGTTTTTGGCGTACCGGTGTTCAGAAAGGATCATGTGGAACGGGCCGTGCGGACCGCCCTGGACCTCATGGACCAGTTGCACATGCGCAGCATCCATGGTAATCCTCTTTTGTCTTCTGTGGGTATCGGTATCCACACCGGTCTTATCGTTGCGGGGAACATTGGCTCCCAGGTGAAAATGGAGTATACCGTCATCGGTGACACGGTTAACCTGGCGTCTCGGCTCAGCGAGATGGCAACCCCCGGTGAAGTTCTGGTGACGGAGGCGGTTTATGACCGTCTGCGCGAACTCGTCAGTGTGGAACCGGCCGGCACACGCACCATCAAGGGCAAAATCGCCCCCGTGGAAACCTGGCGCGTGACGTCCATCAAACAAAGGGCCTATGTCAAATCAACCGATTAGACATCAATCACACCAAATCCTCATCTGTGCGGCCTTGATGATCGCTGCGGTCCTGCTTCCTCCAGCCATCCATGGCGAGGAGATGAACACCGACCCCTCCCCTCCGCTGCCCTTTCTGGTGAGAGTCCGCCAAGCCGACACGCCGGCCTCCATCGCCCAGCGTTTTTTAAACGATGCGACCATGGGGTGGATGATCGTTGAATACAACGGCAGGGAGGCTTTTTCCGGGGGTGAAGCGGTCTTGGTTCCCACGGCCCCGTTTCGACCCGGTGGTCTGACCCCTGACGGCTATCAGACCGTTCCCGTATTGGCCTATTCGGATATTGGTGATTCAACCGAGCAGGTGTCGCGGTCGGCATTCTACGACCAGATGCGCTGGTTGAAAACCCAAGGATTCGTCACCATCACCCCCGATCAACTGACCGAGTTCATGAAATTCTCCGGTCAGCTCCCCCACCGGTCGGTGTTGATCACCTTCGATACTGCATCCCAAAGCCTCTACGCGACCGGCATTCCCATCTTGAAAGACCTGGGATTCACCGCAACGGTGTTCCTATCCACCGACGGTGTAGGCCGCAGGGATGCCATGACCTGGAACCAGATCAGGCAGTCCCACAAAGACGGCTTTACCATCGGATGCCGAGGACGAAGCGGGCGTTCATTGACCCGTCGGACCAGCGGGCAGGCATTCGAAGCCCATTTCAAGTCGGTGGAGTCCGAACTGCGCCTGGCGCGCCATGCGATCAAAACGCAGGTGGATGACCCTTGCCTGTTTCTGGCCTATCCACACGGCGACACCAACAGCCTGGTCTCCGCCATGGCCGCCAAGCTCGGGTTCGCAGGCGCCTTCATCCGACGAGCGGGGGACAATCCCTTTTTCGCCGACCGGTACGGCATCCATCGCACCCCCATCGACAACCGGATTAGCACGGAGCAGTTCGCAACACTGCTCACTACCCGAATCCCGGCAGACCTCAACTGATGAGACGTTTGCAGCCAGTTGTCGCCATCATTGCCACCGTCATCCTTTGCGGCTGCGCGGGTACGATGAATTCGGTATCGGCGCTTTTAAGTGCCGGTCCCTGGTGGACGGCAGCACAGGCCGGCAACCTCAGCGAGCGGGCCCGATCGCTGGAGGCCCACGGTGAACTCGCCATGGCATTGGATCACTGGCGGCTGGTTGGCCGGATAGCGACGGACCCGGCGGTGGCTGTCCGCGAAATATCACGTCTTGAAAGCAAGATTGCCGAAGCGGTGTATGCCCACTATCAAAACGGGATGGCAGAACTGAGAAATAACCAGCCGGCGGCGGCTCGCAACCACTTTCTGGCTGCGCTTCGCTTGGATCCCACTTTTCGGCCGGCCTTGATACAGATCAATGGCCGCTTTTCACCCTTTCCCCTTGCCGTGCACCTGTCGGCGCCCGGTGACCAGCCTGTGACCGTCGCCAAAGCCGTCTTTGGCGATGAAGAAAAAGCCTTTCTCGTGGCCTGGTTCAACGATCTGCCGGTGGACCAGGCGCTGAAACCCGGCACCCTGCTGATCCTGCCCAAACTGGAAAAGAGACCGACAAAGAAAGTCCGCAAAAAAAAGCCGCCCAATCAACTGGCCCAAGCCAATAGGCTGCTGGCGGGAAATGACCTTGACGGCGCACTGGCCCTGGCCGTACAGGCGAATCCAAATGATCCCGACGTCCAGGTCCTGATCCACACCATCCATCTGAAACAGGCCACCGACCAGATTGCATCGGGGCTGCTGGAAGCCGCCCGGTCGTCTCTTGCCATGGTTCCGGACGGATTTGCAGGCAAGGATGCTGCCGTGGAATCGCTGCAGGCCGCCCTGCAAAGGCGACAGACCACACTCGTCCTCGCCAACGCCCGGGACCATTTTGATAAGGGAGAATATCAGCAAAGTCTTGACATCCTCGAACGGCTGCTCGAGGAGACGCCTGACAGTGTGGACGCCCGCGATCTGGCCAGCGAAGCGCGTTACCGGCTGGCCCTGGACCACGTCGACCACAAGCGCTTCGTCGAGGCCAGGAAGGTGCTGGAGAAAGCCGATGAAGGCCATCAGGCCAGCATGGCCTTGAATGAAACGGTCCGTACCCGGTTGGCAAGCCTGGCCCAGATTCATTATCGCAACGGCGTGAAACACTTCATCAACGAAGATCTGAAATCAGCCATTGACGAATGGGAGATCGCCCTGGCCTGCGATCCGAATCACGACAACGCCCGTGAGAACATCGACAACGCCCGCCGGCTGATGCAAAAAATCGAAACCCTGCCCTGACAGTCGCACACACGGCATCCATATGACATGCAGCGAGCCGCCCTGTGGTGTGCATCCAGTCGACGTTGATTCAGGTCATGGCCGCAGTGACGGAGGATGCCCGCTAACGAAGATACCGGACGGGTTACGAGGCCAGATCGGCGATGACACGGCGAACATGGTCCCGCAGCTGCTCCGGCGTCATCCGGGCACACACCGCATAGGGGATAGGCGGCCCGATGGATACGCGCACCGGTTTGGGATCCAGAGAAAACGTTCCTTTTCGATTGTATTCAAAAAGGCCTTGGATGGCAAATGGCAGGATAGCGGCACCCGCCCGGCAAGCCAGGTGAAAAGGGCCTTTTTTGAACTCACCCATCTCTCCGGTGAGTGTCCGGTGGCCCTCGGGCAGGATGATGATGGATGTTCCCTCGCGCAGTCGCTGCCTGGCGATCTCAAGACTCTGCTTGGCTTTTTCCAGGTTGTCTCGATAGATGGGGATGCATCCCCAGCGGGCAATTAGACTGCCCCACAAGGGAATCGAAAAATGGTAGGCCGCTTCCACGGCCACATAGGTCAACGGGATGGCGGCAGGAATCACGAACAGGTCGAACAGGCTCTGGTGATTGCCCATGATCAAATAGGTCCGTGTCCGATCCAGACCGGCCAGTCCCGACACCTTGAGCCGAATACCCATTATTTTCGTCTGCACC
Source organism: uncultured delta proteobacterium (assembly GCA_963705435.1). GTDB lineage: Bacteria > Desulfobacterota > Desulfobacteria > Desulfobacterales > Desulfosarcinaceae > Desulfosarcina. The sequence continues at coordinate 218,724 of CAVPJR010000009.1, forward strand.
GAAAAAAGGAACCGGGCCAGGGTAAACACCCGCTCCCGGGGCAACAGGAACAGGGCGATGGAGAGAATGACGAAGGTCAACGCAAAAAATGCCGATCCTATTGCCCACAGCACTGCCGATCGCAACGTTTTCATGCGAAGTACCTGACCCGTCGGGGATGAATGGCAACCCGGGTCGGCGTTGATCCGAACAACTCACCATCTGGCAACAGGGTCTTGGGTGGGTCGGTTTCCACCGAAGCCGTCCTGGCCCGGTAAAATTGCACCGCCGGATGCTGCCCGTGGGTGCCCTTGAAAATTTTTGGGAAGGTGGCCATAAGTGACCGGCGGCTCATCGGTCCCACGACCACCACGTCGAACCGGCCGTCGTCGATCGTCGCATCCGGCGCCATGAGCATCTTGCCCCCGGTGTACCGCGAATTGCAGAACTCCACGAAGCAGTTTTCCCCGTCGATTCGCCGGCCATCGATTTCCAGTGTCATCCGGTGAAACCGCAAGCCCAGCATCCGGTGGAAGACCCCCAGAACATAGCTGAAATCGCCGAACCGTTTCAATCGGTGAGCCGTCTGGGCCACATCGGCAACAAAGCCAAATCCGGCAAGATTGACGAAATACCAGGTCTGCCCATCCTGGGTCAAACTGCACACGTCCACCGGTCGCGCCTCCCCTCGGATCAGGGCCCGGATACCGTCTGCCGTGGTGCAGATGCCAAGGTCCCGGGCAAAAGCGTTTCCGCTGCCCACCGGGATGATGCCCAGCGGAGGCAGGCTGGCAGGATCGTGATACTGCAACAGGCCGTTGAGAACATGGAAATTGGTTCCGTCGCCGCCTAAAGACACGACGCCATCATAGCGTGTGGGTGTGAGGTGGCGAGCGATATCGATGGCATGGGCATGATGCTGGGTGATGAAAATCCGATAGTCGATCCGCTGCCGGCGAAGTTTGCTCTCCACGTGGGGGATGATTCGGGCGCCTTTGCGACCCCCGGCGCTGGGATTGGCAATCAGTGCGATGGTCATGGGTGCCAGCGGAAGGTCCTTTCTATTCGCGGTATAAGTGGCCGGCGGGCCAGATTCAGTCGGACTTATGGAGATAGCGGTTTATGTGATCCTTGGCCCGCGCCTGTCAGGCAAGGTCCATATCTCATGATTACAAAATATTTTCTACTCATAGGTTCGCCGGATAATGGCCGAAACGTCGGTGATTCCCATGACAACCCGGTTTTATTTTGGTAGATTAGCAGGCAAATCCCCCGGGTTGTGATCTTAAAAACGATACGAATCGAGGAAAAAGGGAATGCATTCACAGCAATTGCCCGCATATGACCCGGCCAATCCACGGACGAAAGGAATCCCCGCATGCAAAAACAGCCAACGCCGACCAACGCCGAGGGCGGAGCGGAACCGTCACGCCAGCGTTACACCATTCTCCTTCCGGGCATCCCTGTATCTTCCAATCGCGGCGCGTTGGGCTGGTCAACGGTTGCCCTTATTGAGACCGGCGGTCTTCGAATTCTATTCGATACCGGCTCCTATGGCGATCGCAGCCTGTTGATCGAGCGGCTGCAGGCCCTGCCGCTCGACCCGCAAGCGTTGGACGCCGTTTTTATATCCCACCTGCACTACGATCACTGCCAGAACATCGATCTGTTCGGCAATGTCCCGCTCGTGGTGAGCGAACGTGAACTCCGCTATGTCCTGGAGGGGGAATACAGGCAACGGAGGGATCCTTACGTACCTGCGGCTACGATTCTGAGTCTGAAGGACCGGTTCCAAACGGTCCGTGACGGCAGCGAGATTTTCCCCGATGTGAGCGCGGTCGCCCTGCCGGGCCACACGCCTGGCCAGACCGGGCTTTTTCTATCACGGGAAAAGATTCTGCTGGCCGGCGACGGGGTAAAAAATGCCTGGGAATTGGCCAACCGAATGGCGCCGCCGACGTTCTTTTCCCAAGCTGCCGCCCTCGGCAACTATGACTGGGTATTGGCCAACGCTGCCGAAATCGTACCGGGGCACGACCGGCCGTTTCGCCTTCAGGCGGACGGCACACCCGACTATCTCACCGCGGCCCCCGACGTCGCACTGACATTTTTCCCGGGCCCCGGTCTGGACCCGAAAGAGGTGCGCCTGTCCTGACGGCAAGTGGTGTCATGCTTCAGGCGTCACCGATGATACCCGCCGGAGAATCCTTGCAAACGGTATCCCCGAGCGGTCTCTATCAGCCGTCTGATGGTCCGCCGGATCAGCTACAGGTAGTGGATGAGTTTTTCCAGAACATCCGGCGAGTTCCAGTCAACGGCCGCAGGATCGGGTGAATCGCTTCCAGACCGCTGCTCCGCCTGCGGCAGCTTCATTTCCTGGCCAATCCGATCCAAAAGCGATACCTGGTCGAGATAGAGCGTGTGGGCAGCATCGATATCGATGCGTTCAAAACGGATGCGGTCTCCTGGGAGGGCCTGGGCGACACGTGGAATGTCGCTGGAGACCACGGTGGCAATTTTGGTGTATCCCCCGACCGTTTGTTCGCACAGCAGGATGATCGGCTGTCCGTCCTGGGGTATCTGCACGCCCCCCGGCAGACTCGGTTCGGAGATGATGCTCTGGGGCATGGCCTCGATCTGGGAGATGACCGGCCCCTGGAGCCGGCAGCCCATGCGATCGGCTTGGGGTGACACGGTAAACGATGCGTTGAAAAAAACATCCAGGCCATGATCGAAGAAATCGTCCTGGGGGCCGGGGATCGCCCGCAGGATGATCTCGGACGGATACGCCGGAACAAGCGCCGCCGGCACCCGGCGCGCCAGATGGTCAGTCTCGCCGGGACCGCGCCTCAGACGATCGCCGGCCTGAAGGGGACGTCCCTTGAAGCCGCCGATTGCCGCACCGACATAGCAGGAACGGCTGCCCATGACCAGGGGCACGTCGATGCCGTGCGAGACCGCCAGATATCCGCGGCAGCCGCTTTTGGCCATGCCGACGGCCACCGTATCACCGGGCTGAACGGGCACGGCGCACCAGCCTGCGGCCGGGGCACCGTTGATCGAAAACGGCATATCCGCGCCCGTCAAAGCGATGGTCGCCGGAGCGAGGATCTTCAAGGCCGGGCCGGAGACGGTCAGTTCGAGCAGCGCCGCTGTGTCGGGGTTTCCCACCAGCATGTTGGCGATGCGTCCGGCGAAATCATCCAGCATGCCGCTGGGCGGGACGCCAAACGATTGCCAGCCGAATCGGCCCAGATCCTGAACGGTCGTGTAGGCACCCGGCGACAGCACGTTTAAGATCTCAGTCATGATCGCCTCCACCGCCACGTCGCCGATACTCGTCCGGCGAAATCGGTTCGAACCTGAGGGTGTCGCCTGCACGCAAGAAAAAGGGGTTCGGTCTTTCAGGGTCAAAGAGACGCACGGGCGACCGGCCGATGAGCTGCCAGCCGCCCGGGCTGGCGATCGGATAGATCCCGGTTTGGTTGTTGGCAATGCCAACGGAGCCTGCCGGAACCCGGGTTCTCGGGGAGGTCAGCCGGGGGGTGTGAAGTTTTTCCGAAAGCCCTCCCAGGAAAGGGAACCCCGGGGAAAATCCCAGCATGTAAATGGGGTAACTGGGCTCCGCATGGAGGCGGATGACGTCATCGATCCCGATGTGGTTATGCTTGGCAACAAAGGCGATGTCCGGCCCGTATTCCCCGCCGTAACAAACCGGAATCACGCTTTCTTTCGGGGCAGGCGGCTCAATCCGGGCCAGCCCCTCGTAAAGGGATAGAATCCTGGTCGATAGCAAGGAAGGGTGGGTCGTCAGGGGATCGTAGACCACGACCACCGAGCGATAGGTAGGGATCACTTCGCGGACTCCGGGAACTGAGGCTGTTTCCAGCGCAAAGGCCATCGACCGCACGGTTTGATTGATTTCAGGGGTGATGGCATCGCCAAACTCCACCAGCAGGCCCCTGTCGCCGGCCAGGCGGAATTTCGGTCGATCGAAGCATTGACTGTTCACGGCCACCGCGTCCATTACTGCACACGGGTAAAGGGGGCGATCCGGATGTTCTCGTTTTCCAGTGTCTGGCGGATCTGCCGAACCAGGTCGACGGCCCCCGGCGTATCGCCGTGGACGCAAAGTGTCTGGGCCTTCAAAGCGATCCGTCGACCGTCCACTGCCACGACGACACCGTCCCGGGCCATCAAGAGCGCCCGAGCGGCAACGTCGGCGGGATCCTTGATCACCGCGCCCGGTAGGCTGCGGGGCACGAGGGTGCCTTCGGGCGTGTAGGCCCGATCCGGAAACGCCTCTCGAATCACCTTCAGGCCCATCTCTTTGCCAATGTCGGCAACGAGTTCGCCCTTTTGGCCGGCCAGGGCCATGTAGAACAGGTCCGGATCGACAGCGGTAATGGCCTCGGCAATCCCGCGGGCGACGTCTTCGTTGGCAACGGCGGACAAGTAGAGGCTGCCGTGAGGCTTGACGTGGTGGAGTTTCAGGTCGTGGGCCGCACAAAACCCTTGCAGTGCCCCGATCTGGTAGATCATGTAGGTACGGATTTCATCGCGGTTCAGGTTCATTTCCCGTCGCCCGAATCCCATCCGGTCGGGGTATCCGGGATGTGCGCCGGGACTGACGCCGTGTTCCTTGGCCATGCGGATGGTTCGGTCCATCACCACGGGATCGCCCGCGTGCCACCCGCAGGCGATGTTGGCCGAAGAAATATACGCGATTACCGACTCGTCCATCCCGATTTTGTATGCACCGAAGCTCTCGCCCATGTCGCAGTTGAGATCAATGCTGTTGGTTTCCATTTTTATCTCCTAAAATGTTTCTATCGCACCGGCCATCACCTCGCAGGTGTAACCATGGCCAAGCCTGCGCTTCAAAACCGGGTCCTGCAGCTGAAAGTCATATCCGTCGCCGGTGACCAGGCCCTCCACCGTACCGATCGTTCCCGAAAAAAGAACCAGGCCGTCCTCGAGCCCTCCCAGACGCTTCTGAAGATCTTCGATCCAATATTCAGGGGGAAGGATCGCAGCGCAAAGATCCTCCTGGTAGAGCGACACCTTCCGGCTGCGTGTGACTGTGCAGTGCAGCCGGAGCTGGTCGAAATGGTCTTTGACCTCTTCATAGGGCCACAGGTCCCGGGCGATGACGTTGAGGCACATGTTCTTGGATTTGGCCACCGACACCGACTCCAACTTGCGGTCGGTGTGATCGGACCCGACGGTCACCAAAATCTCTCCGCGGTGCCACAACAGCACCCATTCCACTTCTCCCGAGGTCTGCGGTCCGTGCACCTGAATTTGACGGCTATGGGTCAACAGATGGTTGCCCAACGCCAGCAGGGTGGGGATGTGCTTCGGTGCGGCGACGCCGACCGCTGCCAGTTCATCGATGTGGTGCTGCAGGGCCTTGCGGTCGCTGCCGACCCAGCCCGCGTTGAACATCCGTTTGGCATTGAACACGATCTTTTCCGGCTCTCGGTTCAACCGGTTGACCGTCAACTCAAGTTCGACTCGCATAACAAGGTATCCTTCCACTCAAGTCATTTATTAAGATCTGTCGTTTTTGGCTTCTTTCGACGACACGGGCCACCCTGCAGAGATAAGCGGCGCGGTGTGTCATAACAACCCTTACCCCGCCATCTGCATCGGCAGGATCATGACAATCATGGGGAAGAGGGTGATCAGAACCACCGTTAAAAAAATCAGCAGGAAAAAAGGCACCGCGGCCATGGCGATGTTTTCCAGCCGGTCGCCGGTCAACCCTTGAATGACGAACAAATTGAAACCCACCGGCGGGGTGATCTGTCCGACCTCGATGACGAGCGTCAGGAAAATGCCAAACCAGACCGGGTTGAACCCCGCCTGAACCACCAGGGGAAGGGTAATCGGCAGGGTCATGACGATCATCGAGATGCCGTCGAGAAAGAAGCCCAGAAACATGTAAAACAGGGTCAAAATGGCGATCAGCATGTAAGGGCTCAAGCCCAGGGACCCGATGAAAGCCGCGACCTGGGCCGGCAGCTTGAGGTAGCCCATGGCCACCGCCAGGAAACTCGCCCCGGCAATGATGAAGCAGATCATGGCTGATGTTTTGATCGTTCCCTTGATGGCTTCGACCAGGTTCGACCACTTCAGGTCTCCCAGCAGCGCGGCGGCGACCACAGATCCGACGGCGCCGACGGCAGCCGCCTCGGAGGGGGTGGCCAGGCCGGAATAAATCGAGCCCAGGATGAACAGGATCAATGTCGACACCGGCAACAGTTTGACCACCGCCAGGAGTTTGGCCTTGAGATCGAATTTTTGCCTTTTGACCGGGGCCAGTTTCGGGTTGAGCAAGACCCGGACGATGACGTAGCTCATACAAAGCCCGGCGACCATCAACCCCGGAATCACACCGGCCATAAACAATTGGCCGATGGATTCTTCGGCCAGCACGCCGTAGATGATCAGCACGATGCTGGGGGGGATAAGCAAGCCCAGGGTCCCGGCCCCGGCCAGAGAACCGTGGCTGAGCTGCGTGTCGTAACCATCTTCTTTCAACTGGTGCAAGGTGATTTTCCCGATCGTGGCCGCCGTGGCCGGCGACGAACCCGAAACGGCCGCAAAAATCGCCGAACCGAGGATGTTGATGTGCAGCAGGCGGCCGGGAATGATTTGAACAAAAGGCCGCAACCCCTCGAAAAGCAGGTCGGACATCCTCGTGCGCAGAATCATCTCTCCGAGAAAGATGAACATCGGCAAGGCTGCCAGGGACCAGCTGTTCAAGCTGTTCCACATGGCCTGCGCCCAGATCTTGGCCACCGGCATGCTGGTCAGAAGCTGCATCGATATGCCGGCGGTGGCAATCAGCGACATGGCAATCCAAACCCCGGACCCCAGCAGCCCGAAAAGCAGTATCATGACCGTAACAAGCGTGACGTTCATCAATTTTTCCCGGCGCGGTGGGCGACTTTGTATTTTTGGAATCCTCCAACGATCAGGGCGGTAAGTCGGGCGAAGATCTGGAGGGTCAGCAGGGCCATCCCCGCAAGGATGATGGCCTGCGGGATATACAGGGGTGTCTCGGCCGGCGTATAGGCGGTGAGATTTCGCGCTTTTGATGTCAGGACCAGTTCCCAGATAAAGACACACGACAGACCGGACAAAATCATCACGAACACCAGGCAGCCGATCTCCAGCACAAAGGCGCTCATGGCCCCCAGTCTTTCCCGTAAAAAGGTGATTCGTATATGGGCGTCCTGCCTGAAAGAAAAGCCCATACCGAGATAAATCATGGCCGCCAGGGCGTACCCCGAATACTCGCCGGAAACCTCGGTGGAGGATCCCAGGAAGTTTCTGAGAATAACCTCGGCCAGGATCAACAGGACCATCCCGCAAAAAATCAGGGCCGACAGGATGGCACCGACATCCGAAAGCCGGTTGATCGGGTTCACCAGTAACGCAAAAAGCGGATGTTTTCTCTCCTCGGGTGACGCGTTCATGGCAACATCCATGGGTTGGCGCTTGCCAGCCACCCTCGTTGAGTCCGGCATCGGGCATTGGCGACCGTTAGCGGAGGGGGCTGAAAACACACAGTTTGGTAAGGGGGCCGCAGACAGCGGCCCCGTATAGAAATCGACCGTTATTATTCGAGCGTTTTGCGCTCTTTGTCGAACTGCGCCAGAACCGCTTCGCCGACCTTGCCCGTTTTTTTCAGCCAGTCGTTAATCACATCCTGACCGCTGGCCCGCAGTTTGGCGGCAAGTTCGTCGGATATCTCGGTGGTGATGGTCATGCCGTTGTCGGCGCAGGTCTTCTCATCGTTGACCATGGCTTCCTCGGCGATCTGCCACTGGCGAACTTCCATATCCTTGCCGATCTTGACAAAGACCGCCTGCTGCTCGGGGGTCAGGGCATTGAAGCTGTCCAGGTTGATATTGATCATGTTCAGCGGAATGGCGAAGTTGACGCGGGTGGTGTCCGAAAGCACTTCCCAGAACTTGCCGGCGACCGCGCTCTGGGACGACGTCAGAACCGAGTCGATGGTTTTGGTGGCCAGCGCGGGATAAACGTCCCCCCATGACATGACGACGGCGTTTGCCCCGCCCTTTTTAAGGACCTCTGTGCCGTTCTTGTCATAGGTCCGGATACGCAGCCCTTGCAGATCCTCGTATTTTTTAATCGGCCGGTTGGCGTGAATTGAGCTGGGCGGCCAGGGCGCCGTATACAGAATCATCTGGTTGAACTTTTTGGCCTCCGCATCGTAATGCGGCCGAACGATGTCCAGGAGGAGTTTGGCCTCCTTGAAACCCTTGATCAGAAAAGGCGAGGTACTGAGACCGAAAATCGGTGACGTTCCTACGGCGGCACCCATCAGCACGCTCTGAATCGGCACGATGCTGTCAGCTACAGCCGTGAAGCGGTCTTCGTCCTTGAGCCCCAGGGCCCCGCCTTCGTGCACCGTGAGGACGACTTCTCCAGCCAGCGCCTCGTTGATCCGCTTGGCGAATTCGCGACAGGTTTCGGCGTGCATATTGGCGCCGCTGTATGTGGTGGCGATGTTCAGTTCCACGACGGCCGCCGCAGGACTTCCGATCAACATCACACACGAGACCAGACCAAAGGCTACCCACAGTTTTTTCCACATGAGAGGACTCCTTTCAAAATTGGTTGAGTTAGGCAAAAGCTATCCCAGATCGACCCGGTCATGCAGCGCACTGAATTCTTTGCGCACAGACGCCACTTGATCGATGTCAATGTCCACCGAAACCACACATTCCTGATCACCCCCCCGGGCCAGTATGTTTCCCAGCGGGTCGACAACCATGCTGTGACCCGCGTAAGCTGATCCGGCATCCGAGCCGGCGCAGTTGCACGAAATTAGAAACGCCAGGTTCTCCAGCGCGCGTGCACGATTGAAAAGGATCCAGGGTTCCAGGCGAACTGCCGGCCATGCCGAGACCACCAGGAAAAATTCCGCCCCGAGGTCGACCATTTTGCGAAACTGTTCCGGGAACCGCAGATCGTAGCAGGTGGCCAATCCGGCTCTCCCCCATGGCGTGTCGGTCACGATCACTGCTGTTCCGCGGGTGAGCAGGTCGCGCTCGCTGGATTGGTAGCCGAACAGGTGAATTTTGCGGTAAGCGGCGGTCACGTTCCCGACAGCGTCGATCAGCAGGCTGGTGTTGAACAGCCCTTCCGTTCTCCGTTCAACAAAACTGCCCATCAAAATGTGGCGTCCTATCGCCGCGGCCTTTTGCCTGAACGCCTGGACGACAGGCCCGTCGATGGGTTCGGCATCGACCGGGTAGCGGTCAAAACGGAAAAAACCGGAAGGCCACATCTCCGGCAGAAGGATCAGATCACTCGACGATGCCTGGTCCACCAACGCCAGGGCATGTGCCGTCGCTTCCGCTTTTGAAATCTCTCGCCTTCCCAACTGGATACTGGTGACTTTCATTCGGCACATCCTTTTGGGCGTTGACTGCCGAATCGCAGGGGAGTATAAGTCCATCTTTTTACCACATCGCGGATCATCAAGCAAAATATAGTTCACATGACCCGCAGGTGCGCTGCCATCGGCTCTAAGCGCCTTGACAATATCGCGCTCCTTATTTATTTTCCCCTTGATTTAAATCCCGACAGGCCTCTACCGGGAATCCACTTGCACAAATCCCCAACCATTGGGCTAAGGAGAATGTCGTGCCACTGGAAGAACTCAAAGCAAAGATTGAAGAAAAGCATCTCGTGGTCAACCGGATCCGGGAAGAGATCGGCAAGGTTCTGGTGGGCCAGCGGGGTCTCATCGACGGCCTGCTCATGGGACTGTTCACCCGGGGGCACATTCTGATCGAGGGCGTACCGGGTCTGGCCAAAACCAGTGCGGTCAAGGCCCTGGCCGACACGGTTCACGCCGACTTCAAGCGCATCCAGTTCACCCCCGACCTGCTGCCGGCCGACCTGGTGGGTACGGAGATTTACCGCCCAAAAACCGGTGACTTCAGCATAAAAAAAGGCCCGCTTTTCAACAACATCATCCTGGCCGACGAAATCAACCGGGCTCCCTCCAAGGTTCAATCGGCGCTCTTGGAAGCCATGCAGGAACGTCAGGTCACCATCGGCGACACCACCTTCCCGCTGGCCGACCCCTTTTTGGTCATGGCCACCCAGAACCCCATCGAGCAGGAGGGCACCTACCCGCTGCCCGAGGCCCAGGTCGACCGCTTCATGCTCAAGATTCTCATCGATTACCCGGACAAGGTCGAAGAGAAGGAGATCATGAAGCGGGTCGGCTTCGACGCCCCGGAAGCCGTTCAGCCGGTGCTGGACCCGGTGGAGATCAGCGCCATCGGCGGTTTGATCAACGGCGTATACATGGACGAAAAGCTCAAAGACTATATCGTGGACCTGGTTTTTGCCACCCGCAACCCGGCGGCCTACCATGTCGATGTCTCCCATTACATCCAATTCGGGGCCTCACCCCGGGCCACCATCTTCCTGAGCCTGGCCGCCCGGGCCTACGCCTTTTTGCAGGGCCGAGCCTACGTGACGCCCCAGGATGTGAAGACCATTGCCCCGTCCGTGCTGCGCCACCGGATCCTGCTGACCTATGAGGCCGAGGCAGAGGATATCGACACGGATCAAATCATTGGCCGCATCTTTGATTCGGTGGAGGTACCGTAAGTTCAGAGTTCAGAGTTCAGAGTTCAGAAAAGGTAACTGGTATAGGTTAGAAGATAAACGATTATAATTCTTCAATTGGCATTTAAATTTTGACATTTGGAATTTTCGAGCGCCAGCGACAATCATGCTCTCTCCGGAAATCATAAAAAAAATCAAGAAAGTCCACATCAAAACCGGCCGCATGGTCAACACGATGATGGCCGGACAGTACCGTTCGGTGTTTCGGGGGGCGGGCATCGAGTTTGAAGAGGTGCGTGAGTACACGCCCGGAGACGAGGTGAAAAGTATTGACTGGAAGGTGTCGGCCCGCATGGGAAAGCCTTTCATCAAACGCTATCGGGAGGAGCGGGAGCAGGTGGTCATGCTTCTGGTGGACATGAGCGGCTCCGGCCGCTTCGGCACCACGAAGCGCATCAAGCGCGAGACCACCGCGGAAATTGCCGCGATCCTGGCCTTCAACGCCATTCGTAACAACGATAAGGCCGGGGCCATTCTGTTCACCGATCAGGTGGAGCGTTACATCCCTCCCAAAAAAGGGTCGGCCCACGTCTGGCGGCTCATCCGTGAAATTTTCACTTTCCAGCCCCAGCACGCTGGTACCGATATCGTCGAAGCGGTGGATTTTCTGGCCCGGGTCTGCCGCAAGCGCACCGTGGCCTTCCTGGTTTCCGATTTTCTGGCCGAGGATTTCGGCCGGAACACCACCCTGCGAATACGCTCGGCCGCCAGGAAACACGAACTGATCAGCGTCCTGGTCACCGATCCCGGGGAATTTCGGCTGCCCGACGGGGGCATTGTCGCCTTTCAGGACCTTGAAACCGGAGCCGTGCGCCACCTGGACGCCTCGGACCTGACCACCCGTGAGCATTTCCAGGCCAGCCGCCAGGCAGTCCACGAACAGATTTTACAAACCCACAAGGCCATGAACATGGACTGCATCGAAATGCCCACTGACGGCGATGCGGCCGATGCCCTGGTGCGCTATTTCAGATACCGGGAACGGCGGCGGCGATGAAGATAGACTTTACGACAATGATTTTGGACTGCGTTATCGGTCGTCGCAGTATTTTTAATACCGCTTCCTCCCTCTGGCCTTGCCAAAACCATTGTCGTAAAGTCTATATCGTCGGGATGGTTTTCTTTCTGTTGACGTTCCTTCAGGTGGCTCAGGTGATCGGCGAGGAAACAGCGGCCCCTAGCCGATTGCCCGCTGCCAGCGACTGAATCGCCACCCCAAGTCTACCGGCACCCATGACCGACATCCACGACATCCAGCCACCGGTATCGGTGGGCATCGATGCACCCTGGCTGGTCCCTTCGCTGCTGGCCCTGGCCGCAGCGGCAATTCTGGCAGCAGGCTGGTGGTTCTGGAAGAGACATAAAAAGGACCGGGCCATCGAAATCATCGTGCCCGAACCACCCCCGGAAATGACAGCCATGCAGGCATTAGGTGAGATTGCCGATGTACGACGGCTGGACGGTAAAACCTTCTACTTCCGCCTTTCAGCCATCCTGCGGCAATATGTTTTCGGACGCTTCGCCGTGGGCGCGCCGGAGATGACCACCGAAGAGTTCGTACCCTGCATCGATCGGTTGAATATGGACAAAAGCCTGGCCCACCGTCTGAAAAGCCTTTGCAGGGCCATGGATCCGGTCAAGTTCGGCAGCCAACCGGCAGTGGAAAAACAGATGGAAACGGATCTGATGTTTGCCCGGGAATTTGTGAAGAAAACCACACAACACATCGATATGGCTGGCAAAGAAGAGGGTGGGGAACAAAATATTGTGCTCTCCTATAATTATGAAAATACCAAAAAACAAATTCCAAATCTCAAATAAATTCCAAATCTCAATAATCAAATTGAAACACGATCCCGTTACTATCATGTGGTTTGGAATTTGAATTTTGGGCAGTTGTGATTTATTTGTTATTTGTATTTTGATTATTGTGATTTAAGATATTTATGTTTCGCTTCGCATCCCCCTATTTTCTGTTTCTCCTGCTGCTGTTGCCGGCGATGGTCTGGTATCGCTACCGGCGGCACCGGACGCCCGCCATGGCCAGCAGTGCCCTGTTCCCCGCCGCAAACATCCCGGCATCTCCGGCCCTGCGGCTGCGCCGCCTGGTACCGGCCATCAAATACGCGGTGCTTTGCCTGATGGTGGCGGCCCTGGCCCGGCCCCAGTGGGGTACCGAACGCACCGAAGTGCTCACCAAAGGCATCAATATCGTGCTGGCCCTGGACCTGTCCGAAAGCATGGCCGCCCTTGATTTCAAGAAAAAAGGTCGCGTGGTCAACCGGCTGGAGGCCGTCAAAGGGGTGGTGCAGGAATTCGTCTCAAAACGCAGCGGCGACCGCATCGGCATGGTGGTCTTCGGCAGCAACGCTTACACGCAGCTGCCCCTGACCCGGGACTACAACACCATGGTCAGCATTCTGGACCGTCTGGAAATCGGTGCCGCAGGCAAAAGCACAGCCATCGGCGATGCCATCGGTATCTCTTTGAAACGGCTGGCCGACATCGAGAGCAAGTCCAATATTATCATCCTGCTCACCGACGGGCAGAGCAATGCCGGCGAACTCTCGCCGGACACCGCCGGTGAAATTGCCGCACAAAAAGGGGTCAAGATCTACACCATCGGTGTGGGCACCCGGGGAAAAGCGCCCTATCTGGTCAAGGACCCCCTGTTCGGCGAACGCTATGTGTACCAGCAGGTGAATATCGACGAAGAGACCCTGCGGGCGATTGCCGACAAGACTGGGGGACTCTATTTCCGGGCCGAGAACCTGGAGGGCCTGCAACGGATCTATGATACCATCGACGCCATGGAGACCACCGCGGTCAAGGTCGACATCTTTGCCGAATACAACGAGATCTACCCCTGGCTGTTGATTCCGGCACTGGTGATGTTGCCCTTCTACGTAATCTTGCGCAACACGAGATACCTGATCATTCCATGATTTTTTTCAGGCCATGACTTTTTTCAGAACCGAAATGCTGTTTTTCATCTGGGCCGTTCCGGTATTGTTTCTGGTGGTCGTCTACGGGATGCGCCGGCGGCGTGAAATCATGCGCCGCTTCTCTTCCACCCACGGCCTCGACGTTATCGCCCCGGATTCGGTCGGCGGTCGGCGGTGGGTCAAAACATCCCTGCTCATGGGCACGGTTCTCTTCACCGCCGTGGCCCTGGCCGGGCCCAAATACGGCTACCGCTGGCAGGAGATCCGCCAGCAGGGGGTGGACATCATCATCGCCCTGGACTGCTCGCGCTCCATGACCGCCGCCGACATCCAGCCGACCCGCCTGGAGCGTGCCAAGCGTGAAGTGTTCGACCTGCTGGCCATGCTGCAAGGTGACCGCGTGGGGTTGGTGGCTTTTGCCGGCACGGCATTCCTTCAGTGTCCGCTGACCCTGGATTACGACGCATTCAATCTGTTTTTGAATGCCTTGTCGCCCGATTACCTCCCGGTCGGCGGCACCGACATCACCGGGGCACTGGCCGCGGCCCTGGACAGCTTCGATCCGAAAAGTGCTTCGGATAAAGCGGTGATCCTCATCACCGACGGTGAAAACACGGGTGATGGCGAGCCGTTGAAGGCGGCCGAAACCTTGAAAGAAAAAAATGTCAAACTGTTCTGTATTGGTGTGGGCGGCAGCGACGGGGTGCCGATTCCCGAGCCTGCCGGCGGCTTTAAAAAAGATCGCTCCGGACAGATTGTGCTCTCACGCCTGGATGAAAACACCCTCATGAAAATAGCCGTCGTCACCGGCGGCACCTACGTGCGCTCCGTCGCCGGGGACATGGATCTCGACGCCATCTACACCGATGAAATCCGCGGGAAGATGGAAGCGGCGACCGTCTCATCGGGACGCAAACAGGTCTGGGAGGATCGTTTCCAGTGGCCCCTGGCCCTGGCGCTGCTCTGCCTCGTGGCCGAGTTGATCCTCCCCGTTAGCCGCAAAACCATGCTTGTCCCGCTGCTGGCTGCACTGATGCTCGTACCACCGCCGTCGGTCGATGCCAGCGACACCCGCGACGGCATTGCCGCCTATGAAAAGGGAGACTTCGATAAGGCCCTCAAACACTTCACCGATGCCCAGCTCCACGCCCCGGAAAAGCCTGAAACGCTTTACAATGTGGCCGATGCCTATTATAAAACTGGCAATTTCGATGCGGCGGCCGAACACTACAAGCAGGCGTTGGAGACCAACGATACGCAGCTGAAACGCAAGGCCCTTTATAACCTGGGCAACGCCGAATTTCGACGGGGCAAGGCCAAGGAGGCCATCGGCCACTATGAGGCGGCGCTGGCCATCGATCCCGGCGACCGACAGACCCAAGAAAACCTGGCTTTCGTGAAAAAAGTCATGGAGCAACAGCAGCAGTCGGGAGACGACCGGAAGCGTCAGGACAAAAAGGATCAGGGCCAGGAGAACGAACCCAATCCCAAGCAAGATGGGGAGGCGCACTCAACCGAGGATCAGGAACGGCTGCAGCAACCAGATGGCGCCCGGGAAAACCAAGCGGATGGCGAACAGGAGCAGCAACGCCCCGAGTTCGGCAATGAAATGGACGAGCAACAAAAACAACAGCAGGCCCGGGCCGATGAACCCCAAAACGATGGGCAACAATCAGCCCAGCCTCAATCGGCACAGCCGGGTGAACCGGGCGGCGACCCCAAGCAGGCAGAGCGGATGCTGAACCGCCTGCAGGATCAGCCGGGCCGGGCCCTCATGCCCGCCACCGGCAAACGGACGGTGGAGAAAGACTGGTAATGGCGACGGCAAGAACGCTCACCATCACCGTAATCACCTTGCTTGCGACCGCAATCGTCGCCGATGCCGCCAGCGTGCGCGCCGTGGTGGACCGCAACCAAGCCACCGTGGGGGAGTCCATCGCCCTGCAGGTCACCATCGACGGCGGCGAGGGGGATGTGGATCTTTCCGGTCTCATCGATTTCAAGACCGTCTCCCGCGGAACCAGCAGCAGCTTCCAGATGATCAATGGCCGCACCTCCCGGCAGCTGATTCACAACTATGTCCTGATCCCCTTGAAAGTCGGAAGTCTGACCATCCCGGCCATCCCGGTGACGATCGACGGCAAGATTCATTACACGACCCCCATCGGCATCACAGTTTCCAGGGAACCCCCGGCCGACAGCGGTCAGCGCGATGTGTATGTGACTGCCGAGGTGTCAGATCCGGCCCCGTGGGCCGGTCAGCAGATGGTTTATACCTTCCGGCTCTTCAACGCCGTCCAGGTGGCCGACGCCAAGTTCCAGGCCCCTGAATTTGACGGGTTCACCGCCGAGGAGCTGGAGGACCGCCAATCCCATCGAACGGTGGTCAACGGCCGGGAATTCATCGTGACCGAGGTCAAATTCATCCTGGTTCCCTTAAAAACGGGGTCCCTAGAGATCCAACCGGCGGTTCTGCAGGTGGGGTTGCTGCAGCGCAACCGACGGCCGCGACCTTTCTCCGGCATGGACAGTTTTTTCGGGCGCGGTAAAATGACCACCCGCATCCTGGAAACCGACCCCATTGCGGTCCAGGTAAAAGACTTGCCGCCCAGGCCGCCGGACAACTCCTTTTCCGGTCTGGTGGGCCGGTTTGAGATTGCCGCCAGACTAGACAAGACGGCCTTGCAAGTGGGCGATTCGACCACATTGGCCGTCACCGTCAGCGGCAGCGGCAACATCATGGACGCCCCGGCACCGCCCATCTCCGCGCCGCCAGAATTCAAGGCCTATGCCGACAATCCCGAAGCGCAGATCCAACCGGGCCCACAAGGCTATTCGGGCAACAAAACTTTCCGCACGGCCCTGGTCCCCGTCCAACCGGGCCAATACCGCATCGATCCCATCGTGCTGACCTATTTCGACGTGGAATCCGGAACATACCGCGACATCGCGACATCGCCTTTCGATGTCACCGTCTCACCTTCCGAGACGGCGGCAGCCGACATCGACGTGTTCCGGGGCAACCCTGTACAACCCCCTTCGCTTAAAAAACGGGTCGAGTTTACCGGTCGGGATATCCTCCCGCTGAAAGAGGGACTGGAGGCCCTGAAACCCCAACGATCCCTGCCGCCCGAGTGGTTCGGCCTTTTCATGGCCATACCGGTGCTGCTGTTTCTGGCCGTCAGGACCGTCATGCAGATGGCCCAAAAGGACGACTCACCGGCCCGAATCATGGCCGATCGGGCCAGAGCGGCGCTAAAATCTGCCGCCTCCGCCGACACCACGGATGCCGACTTTCTTTCGGCCCTTTACCGGGCGCTGGTGTCGGCCATTCTCGGACGGCAAGGCGTGATGGGCACCTCCCTGACCTGGTCTGAGGCCAGCGATCAGCTGCTGGAAATCGGGTGGGATGTGGATGATGCCACCGCCACGGCGCGGCTCCTCGAAGCGATCGAATCCCATAACTACTCCGGCGGCCGTCTGGACATGCAAAAACGGGCGGACCTGCTGGAACGGACCCGGCAAGCGGTGAGGAGACTGACTCGATGAAAGGATGGTTGCTTACAGCCGGAAGCCTTGCGCTGCTCCTGGCGGTTGCCGCCACTGCCCCGGCAACGCAAAACGCCCGAACCTTCATGGACGGCACCGAAGCCTACCGCAACGGGGACTGGCCGGCCGCCATCGCCGCCTTTGAAAGCCTCGCCGAGGGCGGGATGAACAACGGCAAGCTCTTCTACAACCTGGGCAACGCCCATTTAAAAAACGATGACCTGGGCCGTGCCCTGCTGTGGTACGAACGGGCCCTGAAACATATTCCGGATGACCCGGATCTGCGCTTCAACTACGAATACGCCCTGACACTGACTAAAGATGAACGGGGCGAAAAGGAATCGCCCCTGTTGCGCATCCTCTTTTTCTGGAAATACCAATTGCGCCATTCAAGCGTTCGCTGGCTGGCCCTCTTCCTCAACGCAACCCTGTGGATTGCCCTCTCGGTTTTGCTCGTCCGGAAAAAACGCCTCCTGCGCCCCACCGTCGTCCTGACTGCAGCCGCAACGTTGGTTTTTAGCGCAACAGCCGTCTTCAACTATGTCGAAGCCGTTCAGGTGCAGTATGCCGTAATTCTGACAGAGCAGGTGTCCGTTCGTTCCGGTTTTACCGACATCGACACCCAGCTCTTCGTGCTTCACGCCGGCACCAAGGTCCGTATCACACGCCAAGCCGACACGCACCTGCTCATCCGCTACACCGAGGATAAGATCGGCTGGGTAAAGCGGTCTGAAGCCGAGATTATCTGATCGCCGCCCACATATCGTCTTAAAACAAACAGTGGTCATTCCTATGCCCTGAGAGACGTCCCCGCCTTTATTTCCCATCAGACCTTGCCAAGGCCCACTCAATGCAATAGATTTGCATTGAGTTTGTTGCCCAGTCAAACCCACATCACCCGGCAAGCAGGGTGGACGATGAACACCGTTAACGCATCCATTGCAATCATTTTGACATTTGTGGGTAGCCTTGTTGCCAGCGGATGGGCGGCGGAACAGGTTCCCGTCTTCGTCAGCATCGCCCCCCAAGCACACTTCGTGCAACAAATTGGCAAGGATCTGGTCGATGTGCACGTGCTGGTGGAGCCCGGCGCCGATCCGCACACCTATGAACCCAAACCGCAGCAAATGGTGACCCTGTCAAAGACGCTGCTCTATTTTGCCATCGGCATCGAGTTTGAGACCGCCAAGCTGGCTAAAATCTCCACTGTGAATCCTCGCATGCAGGTGGTCCACACCGATCACGGGATTATGAAACGTCCCATGGCAGGCCACGGCCACCGCAATGAAAAGGATGAACATGGCGAAGGCGATCACCATCGGGGCGGTCTCGATCCGCACATCTGGCTCTCTCCGCCCCTGGTGATGTTGCAGGCCCGGTCGATCCTCACGGCACTTCAAGCCGTTGACCCGGCCCACCGCATGACCTACGAAGCCAATTACCGGGCTTTCATCCTGGATATCGTCGATCTGGATGCCCAATTGAGAGCGATCTTTGACGGCTTGAAGGGATCATCCTTTATGGTCTTTCACCCCTCATGGGGAACATTTGCCCACACCTACGGGCTAAACCAGGTGCCTATCGAAATCGAGGGCAAAAGCCCTAAACCGGCACAGCTCAGGGAACTGATCGAACATGCGCGGTCAAACGGGATCAAGATAATTTTCGCACAGCCCCAGTTCTCGTCCAAAAGCGCCGAGCAGATATCCAGAGCGATCGGCGGGCGGGTGGCCGTCGTCGATCCACTGGCCCAGGACTGGGCAAACAATTTGCGCCAGGTGGCCGAGGAATTTAAAAATGCCTTCAACTGATTCCACACGCAGCGACCCCATCATCCAGATCGTGGATCTCGACTTTGCCTACAACGGGCAGCGCGTACTCGAGGAGGTCAATCTGGAGGTTTGGAAAGGGGATTTCGTCGCCATGATCGGGCCCAATGGCGGCGGTAAAACCACCTTGCTAAGGCTTATGCTGGGGCTGCTCAAACCCGAGCGAGGCAGAATCCGGATCATGGGAAAGCCGGCAACACGCGTATCCCATCACATCGGTTATGTGCCCCAGGATGTTCACATCAACCGCAGCTTTCCCATTACGGCCCTTGACGTGGTCCTCATGGGCAAGCTGGCCCCTGGAAGAAGATGGTCTAAGAACAACCATCAAGACCGCCGGGACGCCCTGGACGCACTGGAACGGATCGACATGGCAGGGTTTGCGCACCGCCGCATCGGTGAACTGTCCGGCGGCCAGCGCCAGCGGGTCTTCATCGCCCGTGCCCTGGTCACTCGGCCCCGGCTGCTGCTGCTGGACGAACCCACGGCGAGCATCGATTCCAAAGGGCAGTCTGAATTTTTCAAGCTGCTCAAGCGGTTGAACCAGGATGTCACGATTATTGTGGTCAGCCACGATCTGCTGGTGATCTCCACCTACGTCAAATCTGTGGCCTGTGTGAACCGCCGACTGCACTACCATCGGCAGGCCGAAATTACCGGCGACATGCTCGACATCATGTACCCGTGCACCGTTGAAGCGGTCTGCCCGGTGGAACTGGTCACCCACGGTCACCTGCCCCACCGCGTCCTGCAGCACCACAAGGAGTGATCGATGATCGAGGCCCTGCAGTTCGAATTCATGCGCAACGCGCTTGCCGCCGGTCTGCTGGCCAGCATCATCTGCGGCATCATGGGCACCCTGGTGGTGGTCAACCGCATCGTTTTTCTCTCCGGCGGCATCGCCCACGCCGCCTACGGCGGTATCGGCCTGGCATTTTACTTCGGCTGGCCCTACCTGGCAGGAACCCTGAGCTTTTCCCTGGGCGCGGCAATGATCATGGCCGCCGTCACCCTGAAAGCCCGGCATCGGGCCGACACGATCATCGGCGTCATCTGGGCTTTAGGCATGGCCTGCGGTATCATCCTGATCGACCTGAGCCCGGGTTACAACGTGGATCTGATGAGCTACCTGTTCGGCAGCATCCTGACCGTACCGGACACCGACCTGTGGATCATGACGGTCATGGGCCTTTGCATCGTGGCCCTGGTGGCGGTCTACTACAAGGACCTGCTGGCCCTCTCCTACGACGAAGAGTTCGCCCGCATTCGCGGGGTGCCGGTGACCACCCTGTATTTTCTTCTTATCGGCATGCTGGCAGTGACCGTGGTGATGGTGATCCAGGTGGTGGGGTTGATCCTGGTGATCGCGCTGCTGACGATCCCTCCCTTTATCATGGAAAAGCACGCCCGGTCCCTGCTGCAGATGATGATCGGGTCCAGCATCCTGGGTGTGGTGTTTACGGTTGCCGGACTGTGGATTTCCTACGCTTTTGACCTCACCTCGGGTGCCTCCATCATCATGGTGGCCGGCCTCTTCTTCTTCCTGAACCTGTTGGTTGAACGGTTGATCCCTGGTCAAAAAACATCCGAGAGACCGGAAGAAAAAATCGCTGTGGAT
Organism: uncultured delta proteobacterium; assembly: GCA_963705435.1. Classification (GTDB taxonomy): domain Bacteria; phylum Desulfobacterota; class Desulfobacteria; order Desulfobacterales; family Desulfosarcinaceae; genus Desulfosarcina. The sequence goes on from CAVPJR010000009.1 coordinate 239,330, forward strand.
CCGCAGAGGAGCTGACATGTGCAATCAATGCAATTACGAACACCTGCTGGATAATTCTCGTCTGGATGCAACCGACAACCGGATTCGTGTGCTTGAAGTCATCGGCAGCAACAGTTACCCCCTGTCCGCCGCCGATATTTACAACACCCTGGAACGTAACGGCAGCATCAACCGGGTTACCGTCTACCGCATCCTGGATCTGCTGGTGGAGCATGAACTGGTGGATCGCATCAGCACCGGCGGCCGTGCTTTTTACTACGGCATGGCCCCCAATGCGAACCACCATCCCCATCCTCATTTTTACTGCAAGCGCTGCGGCCAGATGGACTGTTTGACGCCGGACAGCCTGAATATAGACAGCGACGCATTGTGCAAAACCTTTCCCGGCCGCATCGACAAGGTGGAAGTCCGCGTGGATGGCATCTGCAAGAACTGCATGAAGTAAATGACCACCCAGATACCCTCTGACCAGACCAATCATCCGAATCATCACCACTCGCTGCACGCAACGCCGGCCGCCCGGCGGATCTTACTCGTCCAGTTGTAATTTGTCGCCGCACTGGCCGGCCTGATCATTCTCTTTCGTCACACCCCTGAATTCACCACCTTGAGCATCACCTTCGTCTCCATTTTCCTGGAAGCACTGCCCTTCATGTTGCTGGGTGCACTCATCGGCGGGTTCATCGAGGTTGTCGTTTCAAAAAACCTGATCACGCGCATCATTCCGGCCGGAAAACTGCCGGCAATCCTCCTGTCAGCCGGTCTCGGCCTGGTTTTCCCGGTATGTGAATGCGCCTTTGTGGCCGGCGTACTGCAGACCCTGGTGGCCCGGGGCGGCCTGGCCAGCCTGTTCGGGTCGCGCTGCACCTATCCGTTCTGGCAATGATGGTCCTGGCGATGCTCTTGAGCCTGTGCAGTGAAGCCGATGCTTTCGTGGCGGCATCCTTTCGCACCACCGTGCCCCTTACCACCCAAATGGCCTTCATGGTGCCACTGCTTTTCCTGACCAGCGTTATCGGTCAGGGAATGGGAGCCCATGCATTGACGAAGAAGTATAAGGGGGTGGAGCAGCAGACCCTGACCCGCCTGCTGGAAAGCGGAAAAGGCAATATCGGTGAGGCGAACCCAACGCCCAACATGTCCCTGTTGGACATCGCCCGGCAGATGGAGCAGATGGACGGCCGGCGGGTGATCACCGAGGGGCTGGTTTACCGCCCCGAGATCATGCCGGATAACTATCTGACCCTTTTTCGGTTTGCCATCTTCTGCTGTACGGCAGACGCGCTGCCGGTGTGGGTGTTTGTGGAAAATGCGGGTGTGGATGCCTTTGAAGACGAAAACTGGATTCGGGTCGACGGTACCGTTCAGATTGTCAATTTCAATGGTACCGATGTACCGGTAATCAAGGCCGATACCATTGAGGAGAAAGCACCCCATCCCAGGGCGAGCAGTATCTGTTCTTCTGATGGAGAGGATCAGAAATCGTCAAACAAGCTTAATTGGCGATCATCCCCCTGGTTGTCCGTTTTATTTTTTTCCGGCAGCCAATTATCGTTCTTTGCCTGGCTGTTTTCCAATGTTTTTTTCCTTTCACCAACATGTTCAACGACCTCACCCCTGCCGTTAAGCATGCTCAAAGGAACACTAAACCCTTCCGACGTTTCATAAAAAGTCAGTGCCTCGGTGATCTCATCCCGGCACAATCCCGGCTCACCCATGCCTATATTGCAGGCCTTTTCGATGACGGTGGCCTTGTTGCCGATGGTACTTTTGATTGCTCCAAAAAAAGTGCTGATGTCCTCCATAGTAATCGCATCAAGATCAGCCTTGTCGAACAGAAAGTTTAGACGGGCGATGACGGTAACGATGGCTGCAGCCCAAATTTCCGGGCGTCCGCGCGACAAGTTCAAATCAGGCATGTTTGTGATCCGATCCATCAGTCCTATCGCATAGGAATTATATTCGTCGTTCAGATGCGCATCGCAAAACGGATCGATCAGGTTCAATATCCTTAAAACGGATGTTTTCTTATCGCTTCCCACAAAGCCCTCCTTTATAGCGTTATTCAGTTTCCTTGGCGCCGTAAGCGCTTAACCGCCATGGCCACAACCGTTATTGCACGATCGATCTGTTCGCTCGTGGTCATCCGTCCCGTGGAAAAGCGGACGGTGCCCTTGGCCCACTCCACGGGTACCCGCATGGCTTCCAGGACGTGGGATAGGGTCACGGTGTCAGAATGACATGCCGCACCGGCCGATGCGGCCACCTCCAGACCGATCTCCTCCAGAATGCGGTTGGCCGCCAGGCCCTTGAAAGAGATACTCAGGGTGTTGGGCAGACGGTGTTCAGGATGGCCGTTGAGGCGCAGTTCCGTCAGACCATCGGCCAGCCCCGTGTGCAGCCGGTCCCGCATGGCCTTCAGGTGCCGACCGGCATCATCGAGGCTGTGGTCGGCCATCTCGCATGCCTTTCCCAATCCCACGATCGCCATGACGTTTTCGGTGCCGGCCCGCCAGCCCATCTCCTGACCCGCCCCATGGCAGAATTTTTCGGGCAGCAGCCCCTTTCTCACGTAAAGCGCGCCGATGCCCTTGGGGGCGTACAGTTTATGCCCGGCCACAGAGAGCATGTCTACGTTCATCGACTGAACATCGACGGCGATCTTGCCGAGACTCTGGGCCGCATCGGTATGCATGCATATCCCTTTTTGCCTGGCGATCCTGGCGATTTCATCGATCGGCTGAATCGTTCCGACCTCGTTATTGGCATGCATGACGGAAATCAGGATGGTTTCCGGCCGGATGGCGTCGGCCACATCGTCCACACGGACCATGCCTTTGTCATCGACATCAACAAAGGTGGTCTCAAAGCCTTCCTGTTCCAGGTAGCGGCAGACGTCCAGCACCGCCGGGTGCTCCACGGTGCTGGTGATCAGATGGCGGCCTTTTTCCTTCAGGGCCCGGGCCAGGCCTTTGATGGCGTGATTGTTGGACTCGGTTCCGCCTGAGGTGAAAAACACCGCTTCCGGCCGGCAGCCCAGCAGACCGGCCACCTGCCGCCGGGCCGCCTCGACGGCCCGCTTGGGCCGAATGCCGTACCAGTGTGAACTCGACGGGTTGCCGAATTCGGTTTCCAGGAATGGCCGCATGACCGCAATTACTTCCGGGTCATGGGGGGTGGTGCCGTTGTAGTCCAGGTAGATGGGGTGTACCATGATAGGCGTCCGATTATTGGCTTTGGGTTTTCACGTTAATGGATTATCGGATCAAAGGCCCGCCAGTCCCAGGGGGGGCCTTGACCGCCTGACCGTCCGATATCCGGCCAGGGCCATTGTTGGGGGATTGGACTGGCGAACAGCAAACGGTCACCCCGCGTGGGGTGCTCCACCATCAACTGGTGGGCCAGCAGGGCAATCTGCCGGTCGGGGAGCGGCGTCTCGGCTCCATAGCGCAGGTCCCCCAGGATCGGGTGCCCCATGTGGGCCAGTTGAATGCGGATCTGGTGACGCCGGCCGGTTTCCAGGGAAACCTTCAACAGGCTCTTTCCGGAATCTCTGCCGAGGACGGTGTAGCGCAGTCGAGCCTCCTGGCTGCAGTCCGTGGGTGTCGGGACCACGCGGCTCAGGCGATCCCGGCGTTCGATGTGATCGATCAACCGGTCAGCGTCCCCGGCAACCGATCCGCCGACCACGGCCAGGTAGTGCTTATCGACCGACCGTTCCCGGAACTGCCTGGAGAGACGGCCGGCTGCTTTGGAGGTGCGGGCAAACAGGACCACCCCGGCCACCGGCCGGTCCAGCCGGTGAACCATGGCCAGAAACACGTTGCCCGGCTTGTGGTAACGCGCTTTTAGCCATCGTTTGCCCAGATCCAGCAGGCACACATCGCCGGTACGATCCCCTTGCACCAGCAGTCCCGATGGTTTATAAACCGCCAGCAGATGGTTATCTTCGTAAATGACCGGCCAGCGGGGATCAAAAAAGCAAAGTGGTTGGGTTTCACAGGAGGTGGAATTCATGACTTCGTCCGAATCTTGGAAACATTTTCTTAAATCCTGCTGAGGAGTAACATGTGAAGTCAACAGGCACAAGGCCGTCTCAGCCCGCAGGGGGTCACGGTCGCAAAAAGCCCCCCGGCCCGTCGCAGATGGATGCCCTGCTTCAAGGTTGCGGCATCAATCTGGCACCCTCCCAGCTCAAGCAGCTGTGGGCCTACCACCAGCTGTTGCGACGGCACGATGCGGAACTGAACCTCACCCGGATCCGCAATTTTGAAAACATGGTGCTCAAGCTCTACGCAGATTCAATCCTGCCGGCCCTGCACGCACCTTTGCCGTCACCCTTGCTGGATCTGGGCACCGGCCCCGGCATGCCGGGAATCCCGCTTAAAATATTCAGGCCGGACCTTCATATCCTGCTGGCCGAGAGCCGGCAGAATCGCACCGAATTTTTAAAAAAAGCCGTCGCTGGGGTAGGCCTGCCCGGTCTCGATGTGGTGGATCGGGGAATTGCCCCAGACTACGACCAACCGGTGGCCGGTGTGATCACCCGGGCTGTCGAACCCATCGCCGATACCTTGGCGCGCGTTGCCGGCTGCCTCATGCAGGACGGCATGGTCATCTTCATGAAAGGGCCGCGGTGCGACGAAGAAATAGAAAGGGCCTCGAAAACGTTTGCGTCGGTCTATGAACTGGCCGACGACATACCCTACCGGATCCCTCACACCCCGCATCGACGCCGGCTGGTGGTCTTTCGGCGAACGGTCAAGCCGATCTCTGCCGGGGGCGCCACGCAAATGATGCAAAAGCATCGCATACGGGTTATCGAAAGCGAGAGCAACGCTATTTTCAAGGATCTGAAAAAACTCCTGGGCGGACGCGGGGTCAAGAAACAGGGGAAAACCTTGGTATGCGGGACCCGGTTGGTGGCCGAGGTAATCAAACAGGCCCCGGAGCGATGTCTGGCCTGGATCAGCAGCGGCAATCGCCACGCTGCCGCCATCGGATGCTCCCGGTGGTCTGGAATGGGTTCAACTGGCACCGGAACTGTTTCAGTCGCTGGACACGTTCGGGACCAAACATCCCATCGTTCTTTTCGATTATCCCGCACCCGCCCCCTGGCGGCCGGAAGCGCGCCTGCTTTCCGGATGCAGCCTGTTGGTTCCGTTTCAAGACCCGGAAAATGTGGGTGCCGTCATTCGCTCTGCCGTGGCATTCGACGTGGATCGAATCATTCTGCTCGCCGAAAGCGCCAACCCCTTCCATCCCAAGGCGGTCCGCGCCTCGGCCGGGACCGTCTTTTCCGCCAGGCTGTTTCAAGGCCCTTCCTTGTCCGAGATTCCACAGGACCTTCCGGTGATCGCTCTCGCCGCATCGGGCCGACCGCTGGCCCAGACCCGGTTTCCCCAATCCTTCTGCCTGCTTACCGGCATGGAAGGCCCCGGATTGCCTCCCCGTTGGCAGGCGGATAGCGTGGCCGTTCCCATGGCGCCCGGCGTGGAATCGCTGAACGCGGCGGTGGCCACCGCCATCGCGCTCTACGAGTGGCGCCGACGGTAACACCACCGACCAGACATCAAAAAAGGGGAGCTTGGCGCTCCCCCTTTTTGATATTAACACCCCACTGAATGAAACTGACTATTTCCGTCCGCTATACTCGTTGTAGGTCATGGCCACCGTGCGGTATACAATGTGGGCCAGTTTGGAAAACGGCGTATAGGCGAAAAGGCTCCAGATGAAGATCAGGTGCAGAAAATAGATGAAGGCCGACAGGTCATACATCCCTCCCAGACGCAGCATCTGGGTCAGCATGCCCGTTACGCCCAGGGCCAGCACCAGGCCCACCAGATACCAATCCCAATAGCTGGAGATCTGGTCTTTTTTGGCCAGGCGGGTTTTCAACAGCAGGATGCCGCCGATCACCAGGGCGATGCCGCTGATATTGCCCAGCCACTTGACCGGGTTGATCTGGCGGTATGGCCCTTCGATGTGGAAAATCCACTCGGCGGCAAAAAAGCAGTTGGTCACGATGAACAGACCGATGAAGCTGAAGAGCACCATCATGTGGGCCGTCGACCGTTCCCGGTTTTCGGTGCATTCATTGAATTTCTGGTGCTTCAGGATCGTGGGCACGGTTCTTATCAATGCCTGAACGAATCCGGCCGGATCGATCTTGGCTTTGTCGGTCTTGCCTTCCTTGACGGCATTGGCGTGCATGTCGGTCAAAAAGCGTTTCAGCCCCAGGGCAAAAACCGCCACGGCGCCGAAAAAGGTGGGGATCATGATGATGTCCACCAGGTAGTTGCCGATGTAGTCTGCCTGCCACAGGTGGTCGCCGGTGGGGTTGAAATTGAGCCAGTCCACACCCACCATCTTGAGCAGCAGACCCACCACCAGGAAAATCACGGCAGGAATGGCCAGCAGGATGGGCAGTTTTTTGGGGTCGCTGACCATTTTGGCCAGGGCCTTGGGGGTTGCATATTCGATGATCGTGGCGGCACGCACCGCTGCCAGCACATCACCGGGTTGGGCGCCGCGGGGGCACAGGGTGGAGCAATCGCCGCAGTTGTGGCACAGCCAGACGTCGCCGCTGCCGATCAACCGGTCCTTCAACCCCCAGGATGTGGCGATCATTTCCTTTCTGGGAAATGGCTTGGTGTCCGGGGAGATGGGGCAGGCCACAGCGCAGGTGGCGCACTGATAGCACTTTTTAACATCGGCACCCCCCAGTCTGCTCACTTCGTTGATAAAACCCACATCGGGATCGACCAGATATGAATCTGCCATGGGTAACCTCCTCACTTGGCAAAAAATAGGTGGGAGAGGCGGTGATCACCGCCTCTCCATCGTATCACAATTAGAAGCCCTTGAACGGGTTAGGGCCCAGTGCCTCGATGGACTCCACGAAATCGTTGATGATCTGGGGAACCTTGTCGTAGTCGTCGATGGCCACTTCAAACTGAGCCACCCGCTCCGTTTCCAGAGCCAGGCTGGCCAGGGCGTCACCGATCTTTTTCATGCGGACCTCGGCCAGTTCGGAGCCTTTGACAAAGTGGCACTGGTAGTCGTCGCCGTGCTTGCAGCCCAGCAGAAAGACACCGTCCATGCCCTTGGACAGGGCATCCTTGATCCAGATCACGTTCATGGATCCCAGGCAACGGATCGGAATCAGACGCACATCCGCCGAATATGGAATCCGGTTGAGGCCGGCCATATCCAGTGCCGGGTAAGCATCGTTTTCACACACCAGGCCCAGGATACGGAACGGCGGTTCGCTGTAGTCGTCTTCGGACGGCACGCCCACGGCCTTGACCATGGAGCCGACGCTGTCGATGTTGTAGTCGGCAAAGCCGATGATGCGCTCGGGACAGGCCCCCATGCAGGTACCGCAGCGGCGGCAGCGCGTGGGGTTGGGTTTGGGCGTGCCCTTTTCATCGTCGTCGAGGGCGCCGAAGGGGCACTCTTCCGTGCAGCGTTTGCACTGGGTGCAGCGCTGAAAGAAGAAGTCCGGAAAGGTCATGTCGCCGGAGCGCGGATGCACACTGACGCCGCGATTGACCGACTCCAGGCACTGGATGGCCTTGAGGGCCGCACCGGAGGCATCTTCCATGGACTCTTCCATGGTCATGGAGCGGCGGATGGCGCCGGCGGCATAGATACCGGTGCGCTGGGTTTCGTAGGGAAAGCAGATAAAATTTGAATCCACATAGCCGTTGAACAGACCGACATCGCGAAAGCCCGGGCCCTGTCGGTAAGCCAGGTTGATCACCGGGTCGTCCTTGGTCACCGGAACCATGCCGGCACCCAGGACCACCAGGTCCGCCTTGACTTGAAGCTTTTCACCCAGCAGGGTGTTCTCGGCATCCACGATCATGCCGTTTCCGTTTTTGGCCACACCCATCACGGCACCTTTGGTCATGAAGATGCCGGGATCCTGCTGCAGCCCCTTGTAGAACAACTCGGAAAAGCCGGGAGTGCGCATGTGCTGGTAGAAAATGAAGGCCTTGCCGTCGTCGTAATCCTCGCGGACATACTTGGCCTGTTTCAGCGAAACCATGCTGGTAACCGCGCCGGCATAGGCAAAGTCGCTGTCGGATTCGTCCTTGCCCGGGCTCTGCACGAAAACAACGGACTTGGCCGGTTTGCCGTCAGAGGGACGAATGATCTTGCCGGCCTTGGCAATCGCTTCGAACTGATGGTTGGTGATCACGTCGGGCAGCTCGCCGTAGCCCAGATGGGCGTATTGATCGCCTTTGAGGTTGTCCGGACGCCAACCGGCAGCCAGGATCACGGCGCCGAACAGTTCGCCGTTCGGGTCGAGCTTGAGGATGTCATTCTTGCCCTCGTTGTAGGCCAGGTAGGCTTCGTGCTGCTTCTCTGCATCCAGATCCTTCCCGCTTTCGTCCACCTTCATCTCGTCGGGCAGCGGAAAAGGAACATCGAAAGGGATCTTCTCCCCGGGTTTTTTGAGGGTAACGGTAAACTCACCGGGCTGGCCGGCGATCCGGGCAACCTCAGTCTCGATCTTGACGGTGATGTTGGGCAGCGATTCCACTTCCGCGATCTTGGCCGCCACCACCGGCGGAATCAGCGCATCGTAGGGCGCGGAAACCGGGGTCTGCTTTCTCACCTTGGCGGCATACCCGCCCAGGGCTGCGGTTTTTTCGACAATGGTGACCTCAAAGCCGGTCTTGGCCGCGTCAATCGCTGCGGACATGCCGGCGATGCCGCCGCCCAAGACCAGAATTTTTCTGGACAGGTTCTCCACCACATAGGGCTCCGGCAGCTTGATCTTCTCCACACGGATCATGCCCATCTTGATGTAGTCTTCGGCCATCATCTGAACACGGTCGAAATTGTCCTCGTCTGCCTTCTCTTCTTCGGTCAGCGCCGGGAACGCGCTGCGCGGATGGGACCATACCACGCCTTCGCGCAGGTTGACCCGATCCACGATGCAGCCGTCGAACCGGAAGATATCGAAGTTTACCCGGCGGGAGCATGCCGCGATGACCAGGGTGTTGGTGCCGTCGGCAACGTCTTTTTTGAGCAATTCAACCCCGTCCTTACCGCAAAGGAAAGGGTGGGTTTTGACGGGCACGCCCTCTTCTTCCGGGACCCCGCACAGGGCCTTTACATCGAGGGATTCCCCAATGCCACAACCTTCGCAGATATATACACCATACTTTTTATCCATGGGTTACCTCCTACCTTTTCACCAGGGTTTGAATGGCTTTCAGGGCCATGCCGGTCGCATTCTGGTTGGATGAAATCACGTCTGCCGGCTTGGCGGCGCAGCCTGACGCAAACATGCCGCCCTTTTCGAAGTCATTGATGAAGAATCCGTCATCGTTGATCTTCAAGTCGGCAGGCAGTTTGGTGTTGGCAGCGGTGGGTTGCATCCCCGTGGCCAGGACGACCATCTCCACCTTCTGGTGAATCTTTTCCCCGGTGACCGCATTTTCGGCAACCACGGTGATGTTCTTGGTGGCCGGATCTTCGCTGACTTCGGCCACTTTCCCCTTGATCAAGATGACATTCTGATCTTCTTTGATCTTGTTGTAGAACTTTTCGTACCGGTCGCCGGGCGAGCGGATATCGATGTAGAAGATATACACCTTGGTATCCGGGTACTGCTCCCGGATGTAGGTTGCGTGCTTCAGGGAGGCCATGCAGCAGATGTATGAGCAGTAGGGTAGATGGTTTTCATCGCGTGAGCCGGCGCACTGGACGAAAGCCACGCTTGCCGGGGCCGTGTCGTCGGACGGGCGCACGATCTTGCCCTGGGTCGGTCCGGATTTGGAAGCCAGGCGCTCGAGCATCATGTTGGTGATGATGTTGTCGTACTGGCCGAAACCCAAATTGTCGATCCGGTGGGCGTCGTAGGGTTCCCAGCCGGTGGCCCAGACGACGGCGCCCACGGGCAGGTCGACGGTCTTGGCCTGCATCTCCAGGTCCACCGCATCGTATTTGCAGGCCGCCTTGACCTTGGTGGCGTCATCGGTGCCGATAATCTGCGGCGAGATGACAAATTTTGCAGGAAAGGCCATTTCAAAGGGCAGATAGGCGCCTTTGGTTTTGCACATACCGAAGTTGAAGTCATCGGACACCTCGGTCTGGCAGGCCTCGGCGCAGTCGCCGCAGCAGGTGCAGTTCTCGTTTACATAGCGGGGGTTGATTTTTAGGCTGACCGTGTAGTTGCCGGGCGCACCGTCCACTTTTTCCACTTCCGCCAGGGTGAACACCTTGATTCTGGGGTTGTCCTTGATCCGCCGAAAGTTGATCTCCAGTCCGCAGGTCGGAGGGCATAGCTTGGGGAAATACTGATTCAGCTGCGCCACTCTTCCGCCCAGATAAGGATTCTTTTCGACCAGAAACACTTCATACCCCACTTCAGCGGCCTCGATGGCCGTGGTCAGACCGGCGATGCCGCCGCCGACCACCATAATGCTTCCACTCGCAGGGGCTGCTTTGTCGTTTGTCATGCTATCCCTCCGTGCATCAACGTTTCTAAAAGGTCATGAACACAAATTGAAATAAAAAGCTGCCGTTGGTTTCGGGTAATACCCGTTTATTGAAGCTGGAAACGGGGAGCTGGAAACCGTTCTACCGATACGTCCGGGTTTCCAGATGCCGGTTTCACGCTCCAATACACTCCGGGAAGCCTCGACATGAGATACCGTGATTGCAAAGTCCCAGATGGGTACTACCCGAAAAAGGAAAACCGATCACCGTTAATAAAAACCTCCAGGTGTCGCAAGGACACCTGGAGGTACTTACTTATTCGACTATGGTCGCAGCCGACATGCCATTAGGGGATGATCTTGATGTAGTCTTTCTTGAAGATATCCCATTTTTTAGCTGCCGGATCGAACTTGGAGTTGACGAAGCAGAACCAGTTCTCGTCATCCTGTCCAGGGTAGTCCGATTGATAGTAGAATCCCGGGTAGCGGGTCTCTTTGCGGAACTGAATGTGGCGCAGGTGGGCTTCCACCGTCCAAATGCGGTGTTCAATCTCCCAAGCGCGCATCAGTTCGTGCAGGTCACCGGCAGCCATTTTTTCGCAGTCTTCGCGCATGGTGGCCAGCAGATCCATGACGACTTCCAGGGACTTGCTGGTGGTCATGTAGTAGGTGGCGGTACCGGCACCGTACTCATGGGTGGCCTTCATCAGGCGGTACATCATGCCGTTAGGCTTAAGGTAGTTGGGGTTGATGTCGATGGCCGTGGTGTAGTCCTTGTGATCCAGGAATGTCCGCACCGGCTTGTAGACCATGTCGACCAGTTCTTCCTTGGACTGCTTCAGGGTCGGGGTGAAATCGGCAAAGTCCGTGGCAAAGCGCACCATCTGTTTGGCGGCGATACGGCCTTCGGCATGGGATCCGGAAGAGAACTTGTGGCCGGAGCCGCCCACGCCGTCACCGGAGGTGAAAAGACCCTCGACAGTGGTCATACGGTTGTAAATCTTGCCGTTGCGGGCTTTGATTTTGTAAGCATCCGGTACCCAAGCCAGATCCGGGCCGGAAGTCCACAGACCGCAGCAGCCGGAATGGGAGCCCAGCAGGTAAGGCTCGGTGGGCATAACTTCGGAGTTTTTCTTTTCCGGTTCGCAGTTTTGCGCACACCACAGGTTGGCCTGGCCGCAGGTCATGTCGAGGAAATCTTCCCAGGCTTCGGACTCGAGATGCTTGAGTTCCTTCTTGTCCATGGTTTTGCCCAGATCGGCCAGCGCGGTCACGGTGTCCATCATGATGGGGCCGCGGCCTTCTTTCATTTCGAACAGCATCAGGTGGTTACGCAGACAGGTCGGGGTGATGGCAGCCGTGCCGTAAGGCGCGTATTTTTCCAACTCGGCTTTGGCGGCGTCGCTGGCGGCGAAATTTTCACCCAGACCGTTGAGGGTTTTGGCTTTGAACAGCAGGAACCAGGCACCCACCGGGCCGTATCCGTCTTTAAAGCGGGCCGGCGTGAAACGGTTTTCCATCATGGTCAGTTCGGCACCGACCTTCATGGCCATGGTATAGGTGGAACCAGCGTTCCATACGGGATACCAGGCCCGGCCTTTACCTTCACCAACCGAACGGGGCTGGTAGATGTTCACCGCGCCGCCGCAGGCAACCATCATGGTCTTGCATTTGATGATGTAAACGATGTTCTCGCGTACGGAGAAGCCGACGGCGCCGGCAATCTGATTGGGCACCTTGGCGTCCAGGAGCAGTTCGACGATGAAGCAGCGCTCGATGATGTTGTCATCACCGATGGCCAGCTTGGCGGCTTCGGCGACGATGCGCTTGTAGGACTCACCGTTGATCATGATCTGCCATTTACCGGTACGGACCGGTTTGGCGCCGGACTTCAGGGTCCCCATTTTCTGACCCTTATTGCCGTCCAGGTTCTTGCCGTCTTCGGTTTTCTTCCAGATGGGCAGGCCCCACTCTTCAAACAGATGAACGGAATCGTCGACATAGCAGCCCAGATCGAAGATCAGGTCTTCACGGACCAGACCCATCAGGTCGTTGCGGACCATGCGGACATAGTCTTCCGGAGCATTTTCGCCAACGTAAGTGTTGATGGCGGAGAGACCCTGGGCAACGGCACCGGATCTTTCCATGGCGGCTTTGTCGCACAGCAGAACGCTCTGGCCGTCTTTCATCCATTTTTTAACTTCGAATGCGGTACCGCAGGCAGCCATCCCACCACCGACGATGAGAATGTCAACCTCTTTTTCGACGACTTCGGGGTCCCGCACAGCCTTGAGCTCACCCTTAGGTTTATTCGGTAATGCCATATCTTATCCTCCTGTAAAAATTCGAATTCTTAAAGTTTTATCACCAGCAAACAATTGACCGAATTAGACCTTCGGGGTCGGAAGGGCGTACCCATCAGCTTCTTGGGTGGAAAGCAGGGGGCTTTCCAGATCCTTGCCTTTAAGATCCGCGTAGGCATTGGCCTGACCTTCGGGGGTGGTCCGGATGGGGAACTTGAAGCGTTTGATCAGGCCGTTTCTGAACTTGCAGGTCCACATGACGTCTTCGGTTCCCATCATGGGCATGATGGAGCTTCCCAGGGGTACGAAGTCCGCGTAGCCACGTACTTCGATGGCCTGGGTGGGGCAGATTTTGACGCAGGAAAAGCACTCCCAGCACTGATCCGGTTCCTGGTTATAGGCTTTCATGGAGTTAGGCTCCAGCACCATCAGGTCATTGGGACAAATGTACATGCAAGCGGTCTTGTCGCCGCCCTTGCAGCCGTCACATTTTTCCGAAATTACAAAACTTGGCATTTAGTATACCTCCTACGGTTAGTTAAAATGATTTCACTCAACCTACTTCCGAAACTAAGGCTTGTTCCTCCTGCTCCTCGCACCTCCCTTCCATGGATTTGGTGTCCGAATGGTTTCGACCCGGACAGTTACATTGGGTTTACTTAAAAACCCCATACCCTGTTTTTCAAAACACGACGTGCGGACATGAATCCAATGCGCTGCGGCATTGATTGGGTCGATTGAATATATCGTATAAATTCGGGAAGATAGTCATTGTGTAACACAAGGTAAGATCAATATCATTCAGCATATTCATTGTCAAGAATTTTCGGTGGCATAAAAGCCCAAAAGATGCAGTCACTTACATTCAACCATGCGATCGTCTACATATCGTTGAACCTTCCCAAAAAGGTACCATATATAGTGGAATAGTCTGATTGACGACGCCCACGGTCAACCCGTTCAGAATCGATTTCCGGTTGCGTCGATTCGGTCGATTGGATGAAGATTGCGGTTGACACGCCTGTCCAGCGTGCTACCACTGCTCCGCACGACCAGAACCCAACCATTCAGGAGGTCGGCCATGCAACCCTCTGTTGCGCCACTGGAAAAACATCAGCGCTTTCGTTTCACCTGCTCTCCGCATGTGACCTGTTTCAATGCCTGCTGCCGGAATCTGAACCAGGCGTTGACCCCCTATGATGTCTTGTGCCTCAAACAGTTTCTGAAAATATCGTCCGGTGATTTTCTGAACCGGTACACCGAGGAGAGCACCGGACCCGGAACCGGCCTGCCGGTGGTTTCCCTGCGATTCAGCGATGCAGATGACCTGACCTGTCCCTTTGTCAGCGATGCCGGCTGCCGCGTATACGCCGCCCGACCCGCTTCCTGCCGCACCTATCCGCTGGCCCGGGGCGTCTCTCGTGACCGCGAAACCGGACGTCTAACCGAACACTGGGCGCTGATTCGAGAGCCCCATTGCCTGGGTTTTAAAAACGGACACCGGCAGACCGTGGATGGATGGGTCGACGATCAGCAAATTGCCGCACACAACCGCATGAACGACAACATGCTGGAACTGATCAGCCTCAAGAACCGTTTCCGGCCGGGCCCGTTGATGCCTTCGGAAAAAAAACGGATATATACGGCCCTTTATGACCTGGACACCTTTGGCAAGGATCCTTTATACGGGGACCGCAACGTGTCGACCACCGCCGACACCCAACCCTTTGGCCGGTCAGGAACCGGTGATCTGGATCTGCTGCGCGTCGCCATGGACTGGGTCCGCAAATATCTCCTAACCATTTCAGCGGAAAAGGCCCGAATATGAAACCCAATCAGAAAGTGGCCCTGGTGCTGGGCGGCATCAAGGGCATCGGGAAAGCCATCGGCCTGGACCTGCTGCGTCGGGGTACCCGGGTGGCAGCCACCTGGTTTGACTGGCCGGAACGCCTGGCAGCCATGCAATCCGATTTCGCCGATACCGGAACGGACCACATGATCGAACGGGCCGACCTGCTGGATACAGACGCCATCTCCGGCCTGGTGCAACGGATCACCGACCGTTTCGGCCGGCTGGACATCCTGATCAACAATATTGAACGCGGGGGGTGGCCGGTGGTTCACGGCCGGTACACCCGGGAACAATGGGATCTGGAAATGGCCACCACCCTGCGGGCCAAGCAATGGGTGTTCGAAGCGGCCCTGCCTCACCTCAAGGCCTCCGGTGACGGTGCTGTGGTCAACCTCTCGTCCATTGCCGGCATTGTCGGCCGAAGCGGTCCGGCCAGCTATCTCTTCAACGAGGGGTATGCGGCAGCCAACCGCGGCATCATCCTGCTCACGGAAACCTGGTCCCGATTAGGCGCGCCCCAGGTGCGTGTGAACGAGCTGATGCTGGGCGTTTTTGAAACCCGCCATGGACCGGATACCCGCGGATGGGGGCTGCTGACCGAGGCGCAGCGGCAGGCCATCCTGGATCACACCCTGCTGGCCAGAATTGGCCGGGTTGGGGATGTGGTTCGGGCCATCCGGTTTCTATTGGATGACGCCCCGTTCATGACCGGCAGCGTGATGCGGCTGGATGGCGGCTACCCGCTGGGCGGTGAGCCCGTCGCGCCCATGCCCAAGGGGGTCGTATAGCAACAGCCATAAAGGCCGGCGGCGGAGCGCTGGTGCTGGCAGCGGTCTTCATTACCAACCTGCCCTCAGGCTTGATCAGGAAAAAAAGGTGGGGTTAACCGGCAGGCTGAATCGTTAAGCGTACTTATTTTTCACCGCTTCCACGATCTTGCTGCGGCGCAGCTGGTCCCGGGGGTCATCGCCGACCGCCGTCAGGATCGTCGTCAGATAGGCACGCTGGTTGTCAATGGCCCGTTGATAGAGGTCGGCATCGATTTTCCATCGCGCCTTGAAGTGATGAACCATAAACCGGTTCGAGGATGACAATTGGTTTTCAAAACGATCCGCCATACGGATATAAAAATCTTTTGACTGATGCATCAGGTCCAAATCGTCTCGATAGTCCTGGATACGGGCCTCGTCCAGCTCGTAGAATAAAAAAAGCAGCTTTTCCAAATAGGTACGGTCTGCCATTTGAGCCAGGATGTCCGCCGTGGCCAGCATCTTGCCAATCTGTTGGGTGGTTTTGTCCGGAAACGGAACAGATGCCAGGTCACAGTTGAGATCGGTGCAGTGAATCATGGCCATACCGGCGTGGATTTCACTTTCCTGCAGGCCGAAGACCGCGAAGTGCTGTTGCAGGAAATCCATACTCCGCCGCACGTGACAGGCGGTATACTTGGCGCCGGTGCCTTCACTATCTTCACTGTTTTGCAGATATCCAGCATCGTGCAGCAGGGCAGCCACCAGGCCCTGATGAACCTGTCGGGGAGAAAAAAAGATTCCGGTCTGCCCCGCACCATGAAAGAGCCGCACCGTGGCCAGAAAACAATCGGTGACATGCTTCAGGTCGTGATAATCGGTGTTGCAGCCTTTGGTGTGTTCCCATTCGCCCTGGTACAGCGACACGGTTTGGTCGAATGCAGACCGGATGGCCAGCGGATCCGTATCCGCGGAAAAGCGCGCAACCACGGTTATCGCCTCGTCCAGAACCGCTTGCGGTGACTCCATTTTTACCAGATTCGCCAGCTGGATATCAGCCATTCCCGGATAATCCCTCCTGTTTGACGGCCGTTTAACATCCTGTAGATCGATGGCGCCGCCACGCCAGAGCGTTGAATGCCGGGGGCGGGGATGGACCGGTTCGCCCGAAAGCTCGCCCACGGGGTTTCTGTCTGTCATGGTTCGGCTTAAACTTCAAGCCAAATTTGCGGCCCGCAGCGGATCGGGATCGCAGCCTCGCCGCGTCAACCACTGGCTATTGCGGTTGAACAGGATTGTTGATACAGGTATGATCTCGGCCCAGCGCACCGGGCCCTGGTTCGAAAGGCCTTTATCATCAATTGGCGGACAAACGCGATGGCCCGTCTGTTTTTTTGCCCGGTCTGACGGCAATGGCGCCCTCAACCGGAAGAGGAACAACCCCGATGAGAGTGGTTACCAGACCTGATTTCGACGGTGTTGTATGTGCCGTCTTGCTGATGGATGCGCTTAACATCGACCCACCGGTACGATGGGTCCAGCCAAGCGACATGCAGCACCGACGGGTGAATGTTCAAACCGGCGATGTCATCGCCAACCTGCCTTTCCACGAAGACTGCAGCCTGTGGTTCGATCATCACTATTCCAATCAACCGAAGACCCCCGTGGACGGGGTGTTTAAAATCGCTCCATCTGCCGCTGGAATTGTCTATGAATACTACCGGGAACGACTGGCTCGAGACTACACCGAACTGGTTCGCCAGACCGACCGCATCGATTCGGCAGATTTGACATTGGACGAAATCCTCCATCCGGAAAACTACCCCTACGTCCTGCTGTCGATGACCATCACCAACCACGATCCGTCCGAAGAACACTACTGGAATCATCTGGTGACCCTGCTGCGGACCCGTTCAATGGTCCGGGTGATGGACGATCCGGAGGTGAAGCGGCAATGCCGGCGGGTGGTAAAGACCAACATCGTCTACGAAAAAGCCCTCAGGGAGAATACCACGCTGGTGGACCACGTTTCCATCACCGATTTTCGGGATCTTGATCCGGCACCCAACGGAAATCGCTTTCTGGTCTATTCCCTGTTTCCCGACTGCACGGTGAATGTCAAAATCGTCTTCGATGAAGACCATCTGGCCAGTATCAAGGTGGGCCACAGTATCTTGAACCGGGGTTGTGAAGTGAATGTGGGAAAGATGCTCTCCGCCTTCGAAGGAGGTGGTCATCCCGGTGCCGGGGCCTGCCGCTTCGCCCGGGATAAAACACCGGACTACCTGGCGCGCATCGTACACATCCTTCAAAAAAATATCCCCGTCTGAGCCACACGTGCGATCCCGCTTTCCCCCCTCTGGCAGGCGCGTCAGTTAAAATCGGCAAACGATAGATACCGTCTTCGGTGAAGTGATTCCGCGTCTTGACGCAGGAAGGCATGAGTCAACCGCAACCATTTTGGAGAATAGATTGCCCATTCACGATCAACGACCATACCATCACGGTGACTTGCGCCGATCCCTGATCCAGGCGGGATCGAAGATGATCGAGGAGAAAGGACCGGCCGGATTGAGCCTGCGCGAGGTGGCCCGGGTTGCCGGCGTCAGCCATACGGCGCCTTACCGACATTTTCAGGACAAGGCCGATCTGTTGGCGGCAATCGCTCAGGTGGGGTTCGAACAGCTCACCGACGAAGCCGGCAAGGCGGCGCGTCGGCATGACGATGATCCGCGCAAACAGTTCGTGGCCGCATCGGTGCAGTACATTCTTTTTGGGGTCAGGAATCCCCGCATGGCCCATCTTCTTTTCGGCGGCGTTATCAACATGCGGACCGCCCCACGCGCCCTGAAGCAAGCATCCTGGGCCGCTTTTCAATTGGTGGAAACCATCATCAATAATGGAAAAAGGGCGGGGGTGTTCCTCGACCGCGACACCATGGAACTGGCGGTAACCACCTGGTCAGGCATTCACGGCCTGGCTCAGCTAATCTCCGGCGGCTACCTGAGCCGCCTGGCCGCCTCGGAACAGCAGGTGCAAACCCTGGGTAAAATGGTGTGTGAACTGCTTTTAACGGGCATCCTCAAGCCGGATAAAAAAAAATGACTATCCATCGGCAAACATGGCTTTGATCCGCTCCCGGCTCTCAACGAGCATCTGGCGGTTTTCATCGAAGACTTCCAGGGTGACCGTGTCATCATAACCGGCACCCTTGAGGCGCATGACCAGGTCCGCAAAATTGACGGTTCCCTGCCCTACGGCCAGGTGGTCATCCCGCTTACCCTGATTATCGCTGACGTGCAGGTGACCGATGTGCAGGCCAAACCGGTTCACCAGCCCTTTCAGGCGGCGTCCGCGACGATCGTCGACGTTGGCGTGGCCGGTATCCAGGGTCAGCTTCAGGGAAGGGAAGGCCTTGAAGATATCCTCAAAATCATCCGGCTCCACACCCAGCCGGTTTCTCGGAAACATGTTTTCCAGGCAGATGGTAACGTCCAGACAGTGGGCGGCGGCCGCCATTTCCGACAAAAAATCGAACGCATAGCCTTTGACCGTGTCCAAGACAAAGGCGCCCATACCGCCGGCCATGCTCGGGTGCAAGACGACCTTTTTCGCCCCCAGCTCGACAGCCACCTCCAGGGATCGGCGCATCTCCGCCAGCGATGCCCGCCGGAGGCTTTCTGTGAGATCAGCGGTGGAGAGAAAAGTCGGCAGGTGGCAGACCAGACCCAGGCCGTTGACCCTTAGCGCCCGGGTGATGGCCGACCGGGAGGATGAAAGAATGCTGTGGTGTGCCATGGGCGGATCCATGGCCAGTTCCAGATAGTCGAACCCCAGCCGGGCAAAGGTTTCGATTTCGTCCAATACCGGGGTTATCGGAAAATTCATGGCACCAAAATGCATATTATAATCCCCGGCCCAGGGGAAAAGTAAAAGTAGGCCTTTTCGGGCTCACGTGGATCATTAAAATCCCGCCGGCAATGAAGACCATGGCGACGATGAGATTGGGGGTGATGGGTTCGTTTAAAAAAAGCCCGCTGAACAACACTCCGGCGATGGGCATGATGAACACAAAGGCGTGCAAGGTGGACGCACCGTAGCGCTGGAGCATGGTGCTCCAGGCCACGAAACCGAAGGCGGCGCTGACCAGGCTCTGGTAGACGTAGGCGCTGATCACCATCGGATTCAGATTGAAAAGCATCCGACCATCCCACAGGAAACCGGCGCAAAGAAAAATCGGGACCGAAAAGATCATCGGATAAAGCACCAGATGAAACGGCGAATAGTCATTGATGATTCGCTTGGTGTAAACCACATTGCAGGACCAGACCACCACCGCCGCCAGGATGATCAAATCACCGCTGTGAAGCGATCTGGAGACACCCAGCGTGCCTGAAAACATGAAGGTCACGCCGCCAAACCCAAGCGCGATCCCCATCATTTTTTTCCAAGTGATCCGTTCACCGGGAATGAACCGATGGGAGAGGAACAATACAAAAAAAGGCAATAGGTTGGAGATCAGCACCCCTCTGGAGGCATACGTTCGCTCTAGCCCCAGATAAAAAAGACTAAGCTGTATCGTAAAGGCAATCGACACGACCAGCAACTGAAACGCCTGACCCGACTGGATGCGAAAGCATCGGCCGGTGAGGTGGGCCCAGCAGGCGATGGCAACTGCCGCCAGGGCAAAACGAAGGCCCGCCGATGTCAGCGGTCCCATGCCGGTTAGAGCCAATTTGATGGCCACGGTATTACCACCGAAAATCACGGTGAGAAATATGATGAAGACCCCGGGGAGCAGGGTCATGTCTGCATTATCTGAAGCCATTTATTCACATCTGACGCATCCAAATAGAAAATGGTGGCCCCGAACGGGTGAGTTGTCTCTGCCGGCAGCCGTGATCGGACATCAGCAGACCGCATCCAACATGAACTTTAGAAAATGGGCGACATTTTTGGCCGCATAATGGGTACCGGTCCGGCCGGCAAAATCGGGATCCCCGGCAAACACCGGCCCCCCGGCCACGATCCGGGTTTTCCGGGGCAGGTGGTTAGCGATGCATGTCAGATCGTCTTCGGTATCAAACTGAAGAATGGTCAGTCCCAGATAATCCGGTTGATGGCGGCGGCAGGCATCAATAACGGCCTCGGACGTTTGCATCAGGCCCAGGGGGATCAAGCGAATACCGACGGCAGTGGCATATTTTTCGATAATCGCCAGTCCCTTCCCCAGCCCATCATCCAAAGTCGCGGTAACCATGGACGGTGACTGATCCCAGAGACCGTTAACCCTCAGACGTTCACGCAGGCATGCCAGGTTGCCTGCCGCCTCGTCAAGGCCCTGATGCGAAGGCAGCCCGGTCGCTATCCATTGGCTGGCAAGGCTGCCCACCGCCGCCCGGAAAGCGTTGTATGCCTTGTCCATTGCTGTGCATCCCCTGATTTGATTCCGGTGGACATGAGCAGCGGGATACCACCACCCAAGCGAGTGAGTCAATCGATGTTTCGCCAACGGGCCTCGGTGGTGGATATCAACCATTACCTTTTTTTCCCATTTAATATTCCAACTTCCTTATTTTTTCACAATGCGGCTTAATGGCGTTCTGAACAAACGGCCCCAAAATATCAAAATTAAATATTTATATCAATGTGTTAAAAATAAATTCGCCGTTTGGCAATTATTTTGCTGTAAGTAATATGATTAATCTACAATCATCGACCCAAAGCGTCATCGAAAAGGAAATGCACCATGACTGATTTCATGCTTGCCATACTGAGCGCTGGACTTCTCGCCTTTTTGGCACTGTTCATCATCTCTTTTGTGACGCTGGGTGTGATCACCGGAGTCATCCACGTGTTTACCCTTGTTTATCGAAGCCTGGTTTTTGGCAAAACCGTCGATTATGAGGAACAGGCTGCTTAGCAGGGTATGGAAAACAATCAGGCTTCAATTCAGACGCACAATCAAAAACGTCCTACTCGACTACCGGGGCAGGGAAGTGTTTGACGGTGGCTGCGAAAACAACTAGAACGGAATGTCCTCCGCCCCCTCATAATCATCGATGGTTTCGGAAAGCTGCTGGACCACAGCACGCTTGGTTCCCGATTGAAAGATGGTGACCAACTCGTGGAGGGCATCATATCCCTGGTCGTAGGTGTTCATGTAAAAATCCTGGGCCAGCAGGGAAAACCGCTCAATATCCGTCTCTTTAAGACAGGCATCGGTGTAAAAGTGGATCAGCTCACCCAGCATGCTGTCGAATTCGCTGAAATAGGACAGGTCGTCCAGAAGATCCAGGTCGGTGGGGTCGGCGGCCAGCCCTTTTAAAAGGATCGCTTTCAAATTGGGATTGGCCTGTTTAAAGAACTTGCGAATCAGCGGTAGATTGGAGGTTTCGGAATAGCGCTCTTCCAGGTAGGCGTCGAGGACTTGTCGGGTGACGGGGCCGCCGGTATTCAGGAAAGAGACCAAGCGGCGCTGGCTTTCAGTTTCCGGCACGGCCACATGCTCCTCCTTGGCCTCTTCATCATATAGCAGGTCGGGTTCGTCATCCTGCCATTCAAACCCAATTTCCTCCAACCGCGCCCGATAGTCATGGGGGTGGTTTTTTATGAACTCACTCACTTGAGCGATCCGTAATTCGGATTCGTCCGCTTCAAAAGAAAAGCCGTCACATGCTGCATCGATCTCCGGGTCGCCATCCGGTTCGGCCGATCCGGTAATACAGGTAAAGCAGCCGTACCCGGCGACGGCAGACCCCGCGACCCAAAGGGGTTTGCCGCAGACACAACGGACGCCCTGACGCCAAGCGGCAAGGGCGTCTTCGACGGCGGTACGAACCTCATCGCCATCGGCGTCCTTATGGTTGCGCAGGTATTGTTTTACGAATTGAGTCAAACGAACAGCAACAAAACCGGACATCGACACACCTTCCAATACGTCTTGACAGGTTGCATTGGCCCGATCCGGTTTCAAGGGGCCGGATCCAATCCTTTTCATTTTTTGCATGTTTGTGGCACAACCGGTTTTTGCCGTCAAGTGTTAGCCTGCGCTGCCCGAGCAATAAAAACAGCAGCGACCGCCACAACCCCGTGAATACCATCTGATATCATTGGGTTTTTTGGATTTGACATCACTGGGACGGTGTTTATCTTTGTAATGCAAAATATAGACCAAAAACGTAACTTTAGACCATTTCCCAAGTAAGGAGGAGATGATGCGGTTTGACCGATTCACCATTAAATCGCAGGAGTTGATCCAGAGCGCCCAGACCCTTGCCTCAACCCACGGCAATCAACAGATCGAACCGGCACACCTGCTGGCGTCGATGCTGGAGGAAAAAGAAGGGGTGGCCCGGTCCGTATTCAAACGGCTGGGCGTCTCCGGTGACAGCATCGCCAGCGCCGCGGCCAAGGCCATCGACCGACTGCCCAAAGTCAGCGGGGGGGAAGTGTACCTCTCGTCCGCCGCCAAGGCCGTTCTGGAAGCGGCCTTCGCCGAAGCCGGCAAGATGAAGGACGAATACACCAGCATCGAGCACATATTACTGGCCATGTGCGACAAAGCGGCGGGAGAAGCATCCCGTATCCTGAGTGCGTCCGGGGTGAACCGGGATGCCATTTTAAAGGTACTGATGGAGATCCGGGGTAACCAGCGGATTACCGATCCCAATCCCGAGGAAAAATACGAGGCACTCAAGAAATTCAGCCGGGATTTGACGGATATGGCCCGCAGCGGCAAACTGGACCCGGTCATCGGCCGGGACGATGAAATCCGGCGCATCGTCCAGGTGCTCTCCCGCCGGACCAAAAACAACCCGGTGCTGATCGGCGAGCCCGGCGTGGGCAAGACCGCCATCGTGGAGGGCCTGGCCCAGCGCATTGTGGCCGGGGATGTGTCCGAGAGCCTGAAAAACCGCCGATTGGTTGCCTTGGACATGGGCGCCCTGATCGCCGGCGCCAAGTACCGGGGCGAGTTCGAAGATCGCCTCAAGGCGGTGCTCAAAGAGGTGGAAAAAGCAGAAGGCCAAGTGATCCTGTTCATCGATGAGCTGCACACCTTGGTGGGAGCCGGTGCCAGCGAGGGATCCATGGACGCCTCCAACATGCTCAAACCCGCTTTGGCCCGGGGAACGCTTCGCTGCGTGGGCGCTACCACCTTGAATGAATACCGCAAATATATCGAAAAGGACGCCGCCCTGGAGCGACGATTCCAGCCGGTGCTGGTCCGCGAACCCAGCGTGGAAGACACCGTTTCCATCCTGCGCGGACTGAAAGAAAAATACGAGGTTCACCACGGCGTTCGCATCAAGGATTCAGCCATCGTGGCTGCGGCCGGTCTGTCCCATCGCTATATCGCCGACCGGTTTCTTCCCGACAAGGCCATCGACCTCATTGACGAGTGTGCCTCCAAGTTGCGCATCGAAATCGATTCCATGCCTGTGGAAATCGATGAAATTCAACGCAAGATCCTCCAGGCGGAAATCGAGCGGGAAGCCCTGAAAAAAGAGACCGATCCGGCCTCACGGGAACGACTGGCCAAACTGGAAGATACCCTGGAAGCGATGCACGCCCAGATCGCCGGGATGAAAAACCACTGGGAAGATGAAAAGCGCCTGATCCAGAAAATCCGCAAAATCAAGGAGGCCCAGGAACAACTGGGTATCGATGAGCAGCGGGCTGAACGGGAAGGCAACCTGGCCCGGGTCGCCGAACTGCGCTACGGCAGAAGCAGTGAGCTGAAGGCTCAGTTGGAAAAGGCCAATAAGGATCTGGAAGCGCGCCAGTCAGACAAAAAGATGCTCAAAGAGGAAGTGGATGACGAGGATATCGCCGAGGTGATCTCCCGCTGGACCGGCATTCCGGTGAGCCGCATGCTGGAGGGGGAGCGGCAGAAGCTGGTGAACATGGAACAACGTCTGGGCAAACGGGTCATCGGCCAGGAACAGGCCATCGAAGCGGTCTCCAATGCGGTGCGCCGGGCACGTTCCGGACTTCAGGACCCCAACCGGCCCATCGGCTCCTTCATCTTCATGGGTCCCACCGGTGTCGGCAAAACCGAACTGGCCAAGGCCCTGGCCGAATTCATCTTCGATTCCGAGCAGGCCATGGTGCGCATCGACATGTCCGAATTTATGGAAAAGCACTCCGTGTCCCGGCTCATCGGCGCCCCTCCGGGTTATGTGGGCTACGATGAAGGCGGCTATCTCACCGAGGCGGTGCGGCGGCGGCCCTACGCGGTGGTTCTCTTCGACGAGATCGAAAAGGCCCACCCGGAGGTGTTCAACGTTCTGTTGCAAATCCTGGACGACGGCCGCATGACCGACGGCCACGGCAAGACCGTGGATTTCAAGAACACCATCATCATCATGACCTCCAACGTGGGCAGCCAATACATCCAGGACCTCGGCGGACGCGACCGCGAGGAGATGGAGCGGCGGGTCACCGAAGCCCTGCGCGCCGGCTTCAAGCCGGAATTTCTCAACCGCATCGATGAAACCATCATCTTTTTGAACCTGGAACAGGACCAGATCGGCAAGATCGTGGAGATCCAGATGGATCGACTGGCGGACCGGCTTGCCGAACAGAACATCGATTTGATCCTCTCCGATTCGGCCCGCGACCTCATCGCCCGCCAGGGCTACGATCCCATTTACGGCGCCCGCCCCTTGAAGCGTGTGATCCAGCGGCAGATCGAAAACCCCCTGGCCATGGAAATTCTGGAAGGAAAAATCCTGGAGGGCGCCCGGCTCAGCGCCGAAGCGGAAGGAGAGCGGATCGTGTTCCGGCAGGTTTGATTAAATTGCCCGTTCCCACACAGAGGCGTGGGAACGGGCAATTCATAGGCGTTCCATGATTTGCTGGGTAATGTGCGCCTCCACCCACCCGGCGAGAAACAGACAGCCTATCACCAATAAAGCAATTTTCATGATCGGCATGGTGTTTCTATGCATTTCCATCTGCTGAAAGACGGTGCGGGTCGAATGGGTACGCGCCTGTTTGTTGATCATCAGGTGCGCCGAATAGGTGACCGCACCGGATAGCGAAAGGGTTGGAATTTCAATCAGACCATGCGGCAGAAGTGCGATGACGGATGAATAGAAAGACCCGAAAATGAAAGTGGACGTTGAAACGGAAAGTCCGCTTTCGAGGCCAAGTAAAATGATCCCCAGCAGGGGAATCATCACCCAAACATATAACCTGCGCAAGGGCTCTTCTTCAATTTTTGCACATCCCGGTAGATAGCAGAAAATTTTCATTTTTGTCTTTCCACAAAAGATCTTTCTAAGGACTCGCGGAGGCAATCCAATGTGGAGCGGGTTAAACAATGCGGCCGTATAGATAAATGACATAGTGATTAAAGCGCCTATTGAATTCCAGAAACACCTTGTTTTCCTTGACAATCATCCCAATTTATTGTTGTTAAGGGAAAAAGGAACAAATCATGATCATGGTTCAAGCTGCTGGCTTCAGTGATATCGGAAAAGTGCGCAAGGCAAATGAAGATTGTTTCCTTCTCAACGAACCGATCGGACTATACGTCGTGGCAGACGGGATGGGGGGGCATCGCGGTGGCGGGGTAGCCAGTCGAATTGCCATAGAAACCATCGACGGATTCATGGCAAACCCTTCTCAGGAATTTTCAGATGCTGACGGAACCCACACGGTTGAAGCCCAGAGTTCAGCCGCCAACCGTCTCTGCCAGAGCATTTTTTTGGCCAACCAAAAGATCTACGAGCAGTCCGTCTCGGATAAGACTTGCCGGGGAATGGGCACTACTGTTTCTGCGCTCTACCTTGCCGGCAATTCCATCATCACCGCCAATGTGGGAGACAGCCCCATTTACCTGTTGAGAAACAGGGAAATCGAAACCCTTTACACCCCCCACACCCTGCTTCACGAACGAAAAAAGATTCCCAAGTCAATGGAGGGCCGGTTTTCAGAGAGCAAACTGGCACATATTCTTACCCGGGCCGTCGGCATCCGGTCTGAGGTGGGTGTGGATCTGGTAGAAACCCCATGCTTTTCTGAGGATATTGTCGTCCTGTGCAGCGACGGCCTCAGTGGCAAGATATCCAGGGAAGAGATCCGGGATCTGGTCTATCAGAATGATTCGCAATCAGCGTGCAGAAAGCTGACTGATCTGGCAAATCAAAGAGGCGGCGAGGACAACATTACCGTCATCGTGGTGCGGGTCACATCGGCAAACGAGAGGCCGGCCAATCGTCTGTTTGGACGCATTGTCGGCATTCCGGCATGGATTGCATCCCTTTTCCGTGCAAAAAAAACGTTCCTGAGCTGAGTCTATCGTAAAAAAGGCGGACCAATGATCAGAATGCTCGTCAAGTACAAGGACCGAACGATCAAAGAGTTCGCCCTCGATCGAATAGACACCCTTTCCATAGGGAGAAATTCCAACCATCATCTGGTCATTGATAATTTTGCGGTTTCGGGTAACCATGCCGTCATCCTCAAAGAAGGCAACCGATTCATACTAAAGGACACCAACAGCAAAAACGGTACATTCCTGAATGGATTGACCGTTCAGCAGGCGATTCTCAAGAACGGCGATCTCATTACCATCGGTAAGCATACGCTGGTTTTTTTGGACCATGGACGGTCAAGGCCGAGACCCGAACAAGGCGGGTTAAAAACCTCCGGCCTGCCCGGTGATCCAGGCCCGGACCACACCATGTTCATGGACACGGAAGTCTACCGCCGGATGCTGGCCGAGAGTGGAGACATTCCCGAAATTCCCAAGGCACCGGCCTACGTGGCCTTTTTAGCTGGCGGAAACGGCCGATTCGACCTGGCAAAAAGCATGGTTACCATCGGCAGCTCCCACCGGTGCGATATCGTCATTGGCGGTTTTTTTTCCTTCCTGGCCGGAGACCCGGCTGCGGCCATCAGCAAGACCCCTCAACACCACTACATCAGCGGCGTCAGTGGCTGGATCAAACCGAAAGTCAATGGTCAGACCGTCCGCGGGCCGGTGCGTCTGAAAGACATGGACATCATCAAAATCGGTGTGGTGGTCCTCCAATACGCCTCAGAAGGCCCGACATCGCCATAAAGGACCCCCCTTGGAAGACAGGATTAAACGGATGGGCACGCAATGAAAAAATGGATCACCATCATCGTGTTCTCGGTGCTTTGCACCGCCGTTATCTCGTTTTTTAAGGTTGATCTCACCTCGACCCGTCAGGTCATTTATATCAAGGGTGGAGAACCGGTCCTTGCCGATAAGATCGACCAGTCCGATCAGTTCGTCTTTTACGAAGCCAATGGAAAATCCGGCATGTTCATGAAAGATGACGTGGCCTCCTTTGGGTCAATCAAGGTCCAAAAACAAACCTCCCTGCTTCGCCTCATCGACAGTAAGAAACGACAGATCATGGCGCATTTGGGATTCAATCAGAAACTGATTCGAGTTGTTGACAGTCGCCTGCTGATTTTTCTGTTTATGCTTGCCGCCGCATCTGGAATCGCCAAACCGATCCTGATGTTATCGACGGCGATAAAAACCGAGGTTTTAAAGACACCGACGGCTGACGGTCTCTCTAATCGGTCAGATCGTTCCTGCGACGTTGAGGAAGATTGCCAGGAGACCTCCGTTCTGCGTGACATCGCACTTTTTTTCCTTGGGCTTTACAAGGTTCAAAACGGGTTGGATAAGGATGTCCCTGCCCGCTTTAGCATGACCGACACCTCCACATCACAGAAAATGAAAATCTTCGAATTGGGCGCCAAGGGCAGCAATGACTGGCTGACCCGTCGGATGTCCGTCGGCCCCTTGGGAGAAAAGACCGGCAGCAAAAGCAAATGCTTTTACGTCATCTACGACACCCACATGGTAATAAAGATACCACCGGTGCCCGTCACGGATATGGAAAAATATGTGCGGGACATTCGAAGAGAGGTGCAGATCGCCTCACTTCTTTCACCGGTCGCCTGCATCGTCCCCATGGTATCCGTGGTGCTCAAAAAGGTTAAGAAGCTGCCCTATGAATCGAGCCTTACCCCGGAGCAACTGGAAAAACAGTATATCCGGTTGGTTGAAGAGCGTCCCGAGTATCAGGAATACCTGAAAATCGGTGACCGGTTTGCCTTTTTCATGGAACTGACCAACAGTTTCTTTTTGGGACGGGTCATCGATGAATTGCACGCGTCCAAAGATAAATCCGTTAACGAAATCCGTGAGGCGCCCGACGTGGCCTGGGACCAGGAAGCATTCACCACCCGATACGGACTGGGCGCGCTCCCCGTTTTTGAAGGGCTTCAAACCCTTTACCGGCTTTGTGAGGTCGAAACCCAACGGATTTTCAAGCAGTCGGCCCATGGGGAAAAAGTCCATCCCTTCCAGATAAAAAACTGGTTTCTTGCATACATCACCGGAGAGAATCGCAACCTGGAAGAAAAAGGAATTGATCAGGCACTGCTGGCCCGCATCAAGGATGGCTTTTCCACCGTTTTCAAATCCAATCAGAAGAACGTAGACGACCTGATCCATCTCTTGAAAACGCAGCAGAAAACCAAAGCCTTCTCGAAAAGTCGGCAGCAGATCGAAAATATTGCGTCCAATATGCTGAAGTTGCTCTGCCAGCTTAAAGAAAAGCAATTGGCGCTGAGGGATTTGAAGCCGGATAATTTGTTTTTGGATGCAGATCCGGACGCCTATCCGGGATTTCTGAAAAATAAGCGCGCCTTTTCAATTGGCGTGATCGATGTCGAAACGGCGATTTCTCTGAAACCCACCCGTGACGGCACCATTGCGCAACCCCTTCTCGGAGGAACGCCTCTTTATGCCACCCCGCTCCACCTGTTAAGAAACAGGACGATTTCCTCCAATTTTGGAAACCTGGCGGATGCACTTCATCTTCAGGATTGGTTTGCCACCATCGCGATCATTTTCAAGGCGATTGCCGGGATTAACCTGTTCCCCCGGGCCGCCCGTTCTTTTCCGGGGATATTGAAAATCCTCAAGTCCAGCCGTGACCGAACAGATCCAGACGAAGCCACCGTCAAGGCCATGAGCCAGACATTCTGGTCGGCTGCAGCGACTGATATCAAAACCCAACTGTCTGCATTTTCAGACGTATTGAATCAGTTGACCCTGTCGGTGCCCGAAACCATGGCACCGGCAATCAAGCAAGAGCTGGAGCGTGAAAAAGCCCTGATTCATCATGCAATCCGCAAGCATGTCTCTTTGTCTCCTCTTTTAAAGAGTGAAAAAAACAAGGTTTTTCTTTTGGAGGCGTCATGTGAGACCCTCGCCAAGCAGGTGGCCCGGTGGGAGAACCATGCGCAGCTTCCTGATCAGCATCGCCAGGTAGCACCTCAGATGGTTGCTTTCTTGAATAATTTGAATCGATTAAAACAGGGCGAGTCGGAAAAACGCCGAGCCATCGCCGCGTTTGCCACCCCCCCCCACGACGTTTCCGCCTATTCGCTCCTCGAAGCCATGTTCCAGATTGCCTTCAGAGCCATGTACAAGTCACGCTGGAAAGCACTGCCTGAAGCCACCAGCGCCTCCGACCAGCAGACCGCGGTAAAAGAGAACCGCTCAATGGTCACCACGATATTAAACGACAATTGAGCCTGACGTATCTCTCTACGGCAAACGCCGTGCGCTCGCTTACGACCGGGGGGCTTGGATAAATTCTGATATAGCCGCCTTGTCCATGATGCCGTCTTCGGTCACCAGAAAATCCACATGCTTCAATTCCACGGTGTCGTGAGAGTGGGTGATCAGCTGGAAAGAGAGGTCGCCGTGGGTTTTGGATTCCACTTTTCGATGGATCCGCTGCTGGGATGAGGGACGGTGGGAAAATTTGAGGGTATTGGCAAACAGGTAGACCGGCAGGTTGTTCAGGTGGCACAGGCTGACGATATTGGCGGAGCCAACGGCTGAAACCACTTTCATGTCGTCGGTGATGGACAATGCGCCCATGAACACCTTGTTGCCCTGCTCGATGTAGTGGCTCAGGCTGTATTCGGGAATGATTTCCATGTCGATCCCGGCGGTCGACAGGGATTTAATCAGCCGGCGGGTCTTGGCCAGGTCCTGCTTGAGCACGATCACCTTAAAGGTTTTCTGCAGCACCTCCTTGGCCAGCTTGAGCATATTGGTGACGTCGTAGCTGATCGTGTGCACGATGATCACATCGTCTTGGCTGATACAGGTCAGGCCGTGCTCGATCACTTTGCCGGTCTTGGTGATGATCTTGTGGTGCTTTTCTTCTAAGATCCGGATCGCATGGTCCTTGATCTGGTCGATGGACGCATCGGGTGCTTCAGCGATCTCTTTTTCGAACTCCTCGATCAGGTGAATCAAGGGAATGACTTTGGGCTCGGTATTTTTGATGGCCTCGGACAGTTCCGAATACAGTTCCCGGACCTCCTCGACACGGCAACGCACCTGTTTGATAGATTCGATGAAGGCCTTGATGGCCATCATGGTGACCCGGGAAGAGCCCACGGTATCCTCATGGTCCCGTATCAGACGGCACAATATTTCTCTGTCTTCGGTTTTCATAACGATATCCACAAATAAAGCGTTAAATAGCCCGATGCGATCACCAGCGTGATCAGGGTGATCACGACACTTTTTCTGGCAAAATCGAGGAATGAAATCTCCTGGCCGAATTTTTTGGCCATGCCTATGGACACGATGTTGGCCGAGGCCCCGATCATGGTCAGGTTGCCCCCCAGGCAGGCGCCCAGCGATAGCGCCCACCAGAGGATGTTGTTGGGAATCGGGTTGCTTTCCAGCATCAGCCTGACGATGGGGATCATGGTGATGGTAAACGGGATGTTGTCCAAAAATCCGGAGACGATGCCGGACACCCACAGCACGGTCAGTACGATCACATAGGGGTTGTCCCCCACGCGCAGGAAAATGTTGTGGGCCATCCATTCGATCACCCCCTTTTCTTCTAAAATCCCCACCAGGATGAACAGGCCGGTGAAAAACAAAAGGGTGCTCCACTCGATCTCTTCCAGCATCTCTTCCACGTCGATACGGGTGATCACGAAAAGGATCATGGCCACGAGCATCGCCACCACGCCCGGGGAGAGTTTGGTGATGGTCTGGGTGACGAACAGGACGATGGCCAGGCCCAGGCAGACCAGCCCTTTGGTCAGGAAGATCTTGTCGATTTTCGTGTCCAGAAAATGGTAGCGGATCTTCTCCAGCAGCAGCTGCACCGAAAAGAGCTTGGCCAGGTTGGTGTCGATGGGCTTGAATTTGTCCCGGTTGGTGGCCCAGATGTAGACGAGCGCGGCCGCAAAGCAGACAATGACCGGCAGGGTGAGATTGAGCATGAACTGGTTGAAGGTCAACCCGACCTTGGAACCGATGATGATGTTGGGTGGATCGCCGATCAGGGTGGCCGTGCCGCCGATGTTGGAGATGATCGCCTGGCTGATCACGTACATCTTGGGGTCCAGGCCCATGCCGGCGGTGAGTTCGATGATGATGGGGATGATGATCAGCACCGTGGTCACGTTGTCCAGAAAAGCGGACAGGACGGCGGTGACGATGGAAAAGAGAATCAATATTTTCAGCGGACTGCCCTGGGTCAACTCGGCGATCCGGACCGAGACGATCGAAAAAAAGCCGGATTTTCTCAGTATGGCCACAATCGACATCATGCCCAGCAGCAGCATGATGGTTTCGAAGTCGATAAACTCGACGGCCTGGTGCTCACTGACCACGTGGAGCACCAGCAGGATCATGACGCCGAGCAGTGCGGCAACGGCCTTGTTGACCAGTTCAAAGGTCAGCGCCACATAGACCAGCAAAAAAACAACGATTGGAAGCAGGGCTCCTTCCATCTTGAATCCCTTTCACGGATTGGATGATGAACATCATAAACGCGCATCGATCGAAATTGGGTTGCGCGATGCGTCGTCCCAGGAAATCGATTTTCTGGACAGGGTGCGTTGCGGCGGCGTCCCGAAGCCACCGCACCCTGAAAAAAGGACCCTATTAATTCACTCAGGACCCAATGTCAAACAGGTAAATCGCTTTCTTGTGTGAATTCAAAATATTACAGGATGAACAAGCAGTTAAGAAGGCTGATGTTGATGAAGCGCATTCACATTTCAGGCAACAATCACCACACTTCAGCGTGCTTTTCAAATTGGCGCAGGGAATGATCAACATGGAAGAGGTGCTGCGGGAAACAGCAGTACCGGCGGTTTGCAATCATGGGACCTGCTGTTTTCCCCAGCCTATCGACAAGCGGCCTGATGACCGCAAGCATCATTTCTTTTTTGCTTTTGTTGCTGCCGGCTTTTTCATCACCGTATCTTTGCTGCCGACCACCATGCCGATCACCGCGCCCAGCGATGCATCGAGGTCCAGTTTCTGGGTGTTGACCACCAAATCATAATTGCGAGGATCGGCGACGTCTGCATTAAAGGATTGGCGGATAAAGGCGGATCTCCGGTTTTCCCGGTTGATCACCCGCCGCTTGGCTTCTTCACGGGTGACGCCGAACTCCTTGGCCACGTTCTTCACGCGGACATCTAAGGGCGCAATGACCCGAACACTCAACCGGTCTTCCGCCGGAATCAGAAAGTTGGCGCCACGACCGACGATGATGGCATTGCCATGGCTGGCGATCGCGGCGACCACTTTCATCAAATGATCCAGGTAAACCCCCGGCCATAGATAGCGGTCGTTCACCAGGGATGAAATAAAATCCTTGATACCGGAAAGCCGATCTTTTTCCATGGTTTCGATCACGACGCCACTGATGCGGGCACTTTCAGAAATTTCCTTGACGATGTCACGGTCAAAGAGATCGATGCCGAGCCGCTTGGCCAGCCCCTGGGCGATTACCCGTCCTCCGCTTCCCGGCTCCACAGAGATGGTGATCACCGGTATATGGGTTTGGGTTTGGGTTTTCCACTTTTCGATCTGATCCTTGATAAATGTTTCGATGGAGGCATTTTTTTCCATGATAGACGTCCCGTCCTGCCCGTTTGGTTCCAAAACGGCGATTGATAGAGGTTGGCTTGACGAAAGAAGAACCGAGGGTTCCCTAATGAAAAATGGTGGAAC
The DNA here is from genome assembly GCA_963705435.1 of uncultured delta proteobacterium. GTDB lineage: Bacteria > Desulfobacterota > Desulfobacteria > Desulfobacterales > Desulfosarcinaceae > Desulfosarcina. The sequence continues at coordinate 272,761 of CAVPJR010000009.1, forward strand.
TGTCAAGCTGCAAAGAACGATCGGCTAAATGGTATGAAAGGCGCGCCCCTTGGGCGAGATGCATATTCGTTCAGGCGTGAAGACTGCTCATATAATCATCCAAAAGCTGCTGGGCGTCTCCAGCGGTCATTACGCTTGGCAGTTTTACCGTTGCCTGATCGATGGCCATGTCCAGCAGCTCCATTTGGAGGCCGGCCTTAGCCTGGGTTATCCGGTTCTCCATCTTACGCCGAGTCTCTTCCAGCATGATTTTACTTTGTTGCTTGGCCTGTTCAACGATTTGCTGTTTGCGGGTCTCTCCCTGGGCGATCAGTCGATCTTTCAAGTCATGAAAGTGGGACCGGCTTTCAATCGCTTTTTGCTTCACTGCCTTGATGTCGCCAACAATCTTGGCTTTCTCGGTTTCCAGTTCGCCAATTTCAGAAACGATGTCACTTTTTTGCAGCTTTAAAAAATCTTTGATGGGTTCTCTGGCATATTTTACGATCACGGCAACAAGGATGATAAAGTTGACCCAGCGCATGGCCACGTCGTACGTGGGTCTCCATTGGGGGTCTGCGGCTTGGGCCGCTACAGGAAGCGCCACCATATAAAACCCCACAAACAGGGTGGTGACGCACAGCGCACCGACTCTTTCAGTCAACCTCATGATTGCAGCCTCCGATGAAGCACTTTTTCCATGATCGTCAACGTAATGGCCTCCACCTCCTCGGCCAATTCCAATCGAGCCTTTCGTACCTGATCATTTATCCGGGTCTCCGTTTCATGCCTCAATTCTGAAATCTGTTGCCGGACTTCCTCCAAAATATCCGCGGCCCGCTGATCTCCTTCCGTTTCAAGGGAAAGAACAACTTTATGGGCCTCTTTGATGACCTTGGCCTGCTCGCGATCAAGATCGTTGCCTAATCGAACCAGATCTTCTTTCCCGGAAATGATATCTTTCTGGAAATCGGAGATTAACTCCTTGCGCTGGGAAATGGTGCTGAGCAGCGGACGGAACATAATCCGGTTCATGACATAAAGAAATATCAGGAAGGAGACCAGTTGAACGAAAAAGGTCTCATTGATGCTGATCAGCGCGTTGGTCGCAATAACTTCCATGGTGGAGGCTCTCTGTTGAATAGTTGCCGTTCCATGTTTTTCATCCCTGGGCGGCAGGTTGAGACGGATCCGAAAATGCCGGCATCAGTGATGGCTCGCTACACCACAAACAGCAGCAACAGCGCAATAACCAGGGAATAGATGCCGGTTGATTCGGAGACAGCCTGACCCACCAGCATGGTTCGGGTCAACAGTCCTGCTTCCTTGGGGTTCTTGCCGATGGCCTCACACGCTTTGGCGGCCACCATTCCTTCTCCGACACCGGGACCGATTGCGCCTAGCCCCATGGAAATACCTGCGCCTAAAAATGCTGCCGCTTTTACAATGTCTGCACCTTCGATGGCCATGATACTCCTCCTCGGTTACCGTTTTATCATCATGTATTTAAATATATTACTCCGCGACCGGAAGGTCGCCGAAATCCTTAAACCTACAAGACAAAGATCAACACCAGGCTGACCACCATCGCATAGATGGCCGTGGACTGAGAGACGGCCTGGCCCACCAACATGGTCCGCATGAGATCCGCCGCATGTGAGACGTTGCGGGCCACCCAGCAAACGGCGCCTTCCGCCGCCATGCCGTTGCCCACGCCCGGCCCGATGCCGCCAAGCCCCGTGCAAAGGCCCGCACTCAGCAGCGCCATGGCCGATTGCAGCTGTATGGATTCGGGAAAGGTTTTGAACATCAGGATAAAGCTCACCAGCAATCCGAAAATGGATGGCGTCTGGGCCACGGCCTGGCCCACCAGCATGATGGTTGTGATATTTCCGACCGCCTCCGGCTGACGGGCAACCCCCTCGCAGCTGGCCCCGGCAGCCATGCCGCCGCCGTATCCCGAGCCGATGGCTGCCAGCCCCGTACTCAGACCGGCCCCCACCAGCGCAGCCCAGGTGGGATGAAGGGGTGCATTGGAAAAATCCATGAACAGAAGCATCAGGGCAACCACCATGGAGAAGATCGCCGGGGTCTGGCAAACGGCGGACCCGATGAGCATGTTGGTGGTTAGCTTGCTGGATACCGCCGGCTGGCGGGAAAGTCCAAGGCAGGCCTGGCCACCGGGAAACCCGGACCCGACACCCGAACCGATCGCCCCGAATCCCATGCTGACGCCGGCGCCGAAAAGAGCGGCCGCCTTGAGCATATTTGGATTTCCCTTGTCCATGAACAGAAGCAGGATCGCGACCACCAGGGCAAAAATGGAGGCTGATTCGGCAACCGCCTGCCCCACAAGCATGTTTTTGAAGATATCGCCGGAAATCTTCGGGTTTCTGGAGACGGCAAGATTGGCCTGGGCCGCGGTATACCCTTCGCCGATGGCGGCGCCGACCGCACCCAGCCCCATGGCGATCCCCCCGCCGGCAAACGCGGCGACCTTAACCCAGGCCTGAACATCGAGATCCATCATCTATTTCACCTGGACGGAGATGTATACAACCGTTAACATTGTAAAGACAAACGCCTGAATGGTACCCACGAACATGCCGAAAAAGGCGTACAGAAAAGGCGGCAGCAAGATGCTGTAAGTGAGATAGGAGACCACAAGGATTATAATCGACCCGCCCATGATATTACCGAACAGCCGGAAGGATATGGATACGATCTTGGCAAACTCGCCGATGATATTCAGCGGCGCCATGAAAAAGATTGGCTGAAAATACTCGCTGGCATAATTTTTAAACCCTTTTTTCCGTATCCCTGCGACATGGGCGATAACAAAACCCATCATACCAAGGCTCAAGGGGGTATTGAGGTCCTTGGTGGGTTCATCCAGGTGCGGAACGATTCCCAGCCAGTTGGACACCAGCAGAAACAGAAAAAGCGCACAGATCAAGGGACCGTACTTCTTGGCCATTTCCTCGTCCAGGGCGTCTTCTGTCAGTTTGTAGAGATTGGAAACGAGCAATTCCCCGAACACCTGCATGGATTCCGGCACCATGCCCCGTTTGCGCACCATTAGAAAACCCAGCAGAAAAATCACCAGAAAGGCGATCCAGGTCATGAGAATGACCTCGAGGTTGAAAGTCATGGAGTAGCCGAAAACCGGTACGATCAGCTGATGAATTCTTCCGAGTTCTCCCATGTATCGTCGCCCTTGGTTCAGTGTTTGACAGCACCGACAATCAACCGGGAACCATGTTCGATCATGATCACCAGCTGAACCATGAATAGACCTACCGCCGTGGCTGGAAAATTAAACCGGTCAGACTGCACGGCCAAAACGAGCGGTATCGCCAGCAGCGCATATCGCAACAGCAGGGAAAGCAGAGATCGCCGGGTAGCCGCCTTGCGATTGTCGCTGAGACGGAAGCGCAGCGCCTGACCCATGAGCGCAAAATTGACAGCGCTGAAGACCCCGCCAAGAACCAACCCACGGCAGATCCCTTTTTGGCCCAAGGCAAGGAATAAGAGGCCGGACCCAATGGCCAGCACCAAGGCCCGCGAGCCGTATTTTTTTTGCATCTCAAGAACCGTTGGGTCCGTTTTCATCTGGATCCGCCTTGTCTTTCGGTTCGGTGATCTCCAGTATCTGTCGATAGCAGACGTTGGCGCCGCCGGCAATGCCAAGAAGGATAAAGACCGTGGTGAATACCCCCTTCAGTCCCAGCCATTTATCCAGATAGTGTCCCACAAAGAAGCAAAAAACGATGCAGCCGGCCATGGTCAGTCCCAGCTGCATGACAATGGTCAGATTTTCTGCCCAATCCCTGTTTTTTTTATAGTCGAACAATCGGTGATTCCGTGGTTCTGCATCAGTCGTCTTTTTCATCCGCCGGAGCGTCCCAGGCCGGACGGAGTATATCAACAAGTTGAAAAAACCGTTTTTATTTTAAAGAGAAGGATAATCGGACGCCGCACGTACAACTGAAAAAAATCCTTGCGCCGGACAGATTATATAGATCTAAAATAGTTTCCGAACATCGGCTGAAATAACAAATACCATTCATCCATGTCAAGCATCATGATTTTGCAATCGCCGCTGTCGGAGTCAGGAAGCATTGAAAACGCCCGTTGCAGAATTTTTTTTACGGGAAGCAGCAACTTGCTTCATTTTTTTCCATTCCGACCCATCGTTTATCGGTGACGGACGCGTTTCTTCCGGTTGTATTCTTTTCCGGTTCATCCTAACATGGGTGCCGGACGATCAACTTCATCAGGGAGGATCCGTGCCTTGCAAAGCCAAATCACTATTCTGGGATCGGGAACCTGTGTGCCGTCAATGGAGCGCAGCCCATGCTCCTTTCTGATGAAAACCGGCGGGCAAAACCTGCTCTTCGACTGCGGCCCGGGGATCATGCGCCGCCTGCTGGAAATCGATGTCACCATCTTCGACATTTCCTACCTCTTTCTCAGCCATTTTCACCCGGACCACAGCGGCGAATTGGCTTCCTTTCTGTTCGCCTTGAAGTATCCGGCTCCCTCCGCCCAGAAACAGCCCCTGACCATTGTGGCGGGGCAGGGGTTCCGGTCCTTCTTCGAACGCCTGAACTCGGTATACGGAAATTGGATTGTGCTGCCCCCCGGGATGTTCACTGTCGTTGAACTCGATACGCAACAGGCTGATCAACACACGTTCTCATCCTTTACCGTTTCCTCCATGCCTGTGGCCCACCGGCCGGAGAGCCTGGCCTATCGCATTGTCGATGCCGTGGGCAAAACACTGGTCTATTCCGGGGACAGCGATGTGTGCGACGGTCTGACGGCTATCGCCGCCAAGGCCGATCTGATGATCTGTGAATCGGCTTTTCCCGATGATCAGAAAGTCGACGGTCATCTCACCCCCGCACTCGCCGGGAAAATTGCCCAGGCAGCTGGTGTAAAACGCCTGGTGCTGACTCATTTTTATCCGGCATGCGAAGCGGCCGATATTGAAAATCAGTGCCGAAGCACCTATAATGGCAAGGTTATACTTGCCCGGGACCTGATGACCCTTATGCTTTAAATGGTGAACATGCGGTACTATCCGGTAAATCTTGATATTCAGGGCCGACGATGCCTGGTGGTGGGTGGCGGGCGGGTGGGCGCCCGCAAGGTTGAGACCCTGAATCAATGCGGCGCTTCAGTGACCGTGGTCAGCCCGAAGGTCTCTCCGGCGGTGAGGCAACTGGCTGCTGAAAAGGCCATCGTGTTGAAACAGCGCCCCTATCGCGCGTCTGATGTGGAAGGCATGTTTCTGGTGATCGGCGCCACCGATGATGAAACGCTGAACCGGCAGATCCACGCTGACGCCGAGCGCCTGAACCTGCTGTGCAACATTGCCGACCGGCCGGAAATATGCAACTTCATCCTCCCGGCCGTTGTGCGGCGCGGCAGTTTTGTCATGGCCATCTCCACCGGCGGCAAAAGCCCCGCCTTTGCCAAACATATCCGAAAACGCCTTGAAACCCAGTTCGGCACCGAATATAGCATGGTGCTGGAGCTGATGGGCGCGGTCCGGAGCAAACTGCTGGCCGACGCCCACGAACCGGAAGCGCACAAACCCCTTTTCGAACAGCTGATCGACGGTGACCTGCTTGCCTTGGTCAAAGACCAACAGATTGACCAGATTGACCAATTGCTGGAAAGGGTTCTGGGCCCCGGCTACCGATACCACCAGTTGATGCCATCCAACCAGCAGCCCCAGGAGTGACATGGAGCCCGTTTTCATCATCGCGACCCTTAGTTACATGCTCAGCTGTGCCTGCTATTTCGGCTATCTTTTTTTTCAGAAACCGATCCTTCAGCGAACTGCCGTCGGGCTGATGGCCGCCGGGTTTGCCCTGCACACGATTTCCCTGGTCGCCCTCGGCATCCGGGCGGGGCACTTTCCGGTCAACAACCTCCATGAAACCCTGTCGGTCACTGGCTGGGCGATCGCGGCGGTATTTCTGACCTTTTTCTTCAGGTATAAACTTAAAGTGCTGGGTATTTACGCCGCACCGCTGATCAGCCTGGTAATGATCGCCGCCTACCAGATGCCCAGGCCGATGTCCCAGGACCCTCAGTTGCTTAAAAGCTGGTGGCTGGCCGCCCACATCATCACCATATTTCTGGGCAATGCGGCCTTTGCCCTGGCCTGCGGCCTGGGCATGTTGTACCTGCTTCAGGAAAACGCCATCAAAAAGAAAACCCGGGGATTTTTTTTCAGCCGCCTGCCATCCCTGGACCTGCTGGACACCACCGGATATGCCAGCATCGTCGTGGGCTTTTCGATGATTACCATCGGATTGATTACCGGCATCGTTTACGCCAAAGCCATCTGGGGGAGGTTCTGGAGCTGGGACCCCAAGGAGGTCTGGTCCGCCATTACCTGGCTGTTTTATGCGGCACTGCTCCACGAACGGCTGACCGACGGGTGGCGGGGAAGACGGGCGGCAATCATGGCCATTGTCGGTTTTGGCGTCATTCTATTCACTTTTTTCGGCGTCAACTTCCTGCTGCAGGGTCACCACGGGACATTTACGGCCATGTAGGTCGATGGCAGGATGGAAAACCGGCCCCCTTCGGCGATAAACAGCGCCTGGACAGGCACTGATCAGCATGCCACGGGCCAACTGCGATAATTAACTATGCGTGATATTGTACTGCTTGGATTAAATCACAAAACCGCTCCTGTGGACGTTCGGGAGTGCATTGCCTTTACGGCCGACGAAACCGACCTGGCGCTGGCGATGCTCCGGGACAACCCGGCCATCGGAGAGTCAGTCCTTTTTTCAACCTGCAATCGGATCGAATTGCTCATGGCCGTCGATGAGCGCGATGCGGCGGTAGCCTTTGCCAAACAGTTTATCGCCGAATTCAAGAAAGTACCCCTTTCCCAGTTTGAAAACGCCCTCTATCAGTATGTCGGAGACGAAGCCGTCCGGCACACCTTGCAGGTGGCCGCCAGTCTCGATTCCATGGTGGTGGGCGAACCCCAGATCCTCGGCCAGATGAAAGAGGCCTACCGCAAGGCCACCGTGGAGAAAACCTCCGGCGTGATCCTCAACAAGCTGCTGCACCGCACCTTCTTCGTGGCAAAAAAAGTGCGCACGGAAACCGGGATCGGCGACCACGCAGTCAGCATCAGCTTCGCCGCCATCGAACTGGGAAAAAAAATCTTCGGCGAGCTTGATGGCAAGCGCGTCATGCTGATCGGCGCCGGAGAGATGGCCGAATTGGCCGTCGAACATCTGATCCGCAACCGGGCCGGCACCATTACCGTGGCCAACCGCACCTTTTCACGGGGCGTCGAACTGGCCAACCGTTTTCGAGGAGAAGCGATCAAGTTTGAGGAAATTATCGACTGCATCGATGATGTAGACATCGTCATCAGCTCCACCGGCGCCAACGAATACGTGCTTCGGAAGGATCAAATTAAAGCCGCCATGAAAAGCCGCCGCAACCGCAGCCTGTTTTTCATTGACATCGCCGTTCCAAGAGACATCGATCCGGACATCAACCGGATCAACAACGCCTATGTTTACGACATCGACGACCTTAAGGGTATCGTGGACGAAAACATCGAAGACCGCAACCGCGAGGCCGTCAAGGCCCAACGAATCATCGATGAGGCGGTGATTGGCTTTCGTAAATGGGTTGACACCCTCGAGGTGGTGCCAACCATCGTCTCTCTGCGGGGCAAAGTGGAAGCCGTGGCCAGGCAGGAATTGGAAAAGACCCTGGCGTCGCTGAACCATCTCTCCGAATCCGACAAACGGACCATTGAACGCATGACCGGCGCCCTGGTGAATAAAATTCTCCACGAGCCCACGGATTATTTGAAAAAGAATGGCTGCCGCGGCAACAAATCCGTCGCTTTGGACCTGACGCGCAAACTCTTCAATTTGGAGGAAAATCATTGAAAAAAATTGCTTTCTTATTTCCCGGACAGGGCTCTCAAACGGTGGGCATGGGGTATGACCTGTTTCAGGAATATGACTTTGTCAGGGAGATATTCGCTGCTGCTGATGAGATTGCCGGCGTTCCCATTTCCCAATACTGCTTTAAAGGCCCGATGGAAACCTTGACGGAAACGGTCAACCTTCAGCCAGCCGTTACGGCCGTCAACCTGGCTTGTCTGGACGCCATTCAGCGTGCCGGGATCACTTGCGGTTTTTCCGCCGGCCACAGTTTGGGCGAATACAGTGCACTGGCTTCGGCAAAGGTCGTGTCCATGGCCGATACCCTTCGCCTGGTGTTCAAGCGGGGCGAATTGATGCACCGGGAATCGTTGAAACAAAAAGGAGCCATGAGCGCGATCATCGGGTTGGACATTCAGGCGGTGAACGCACTGGTGGAAGCCGGCCGGAACACGGGTGTGCTATCCGTCGCCAATCACAATTCCCAACAGCAGATCGTTGTCACCGGCGCACCTGAATCGGTGGCGGCAGTCTCGGAAATGGCTAAATCACAGGGCGCAAAGGCGATTCCCCTGAAGGTGAGCGGGGCCTGGCACAGCGATTTGATCAAGGGTGCCGAGGATGAATTCATTGCCTATCTGAACACCTTCTCCTTCAATTCACCGGCAAACACGGTCATCCACAACGTTACGGCTGACCGCTGTGAGGACGGCAAAGCAATCCAGCGTCTCATGGCGCTGCAGCTGTGCAGTCCGGTGCGGTGGTACGATTCAATCCGTCGTTTGGTGTCTGAAAAAGTTGAGGTATTCGTGGAAGTGGGTCCGGGAAAGGTCTTGACGGGCCTGCTCAAAAAAATCGTTCCCCAGGATTATGACCACAAGGTCTTTGCTGTCAGCAACATGAAAACACTGGAAACACTGATCTCGGAGCTGTCCTGAAGGCCAACAACTACTTGATTATTAAATTAAATTCAGATCGCTTGGATCGACGGCGATGACACAATAGCACTTTACATGCCCATTTCCTTGTGTTAGCTTTCGTTTTTTGTTAAAAAATAGTAACCTTCACCTTTGCGGAATTGAGCGATGAATAAAAAAGATCGAAAATTCTTTAAAGAGCTTCTTCACGAGCGGCTGCAGGAATTACTGAGTCATGCTGGCGAGACTGTTTCGGGCATGACGGAACAGAAAGAGACGTTTCCGGACCCCACGGATCGGGCAGCGCTGGAATCGGATCGCAACTTCATGCTGCGCATTCGCGATCGCGAGCACAAGCTGATCAAGAAAGTGAAAAAGGCACTCGATCGAATCGAAAGCGGCACCTTTGGTATCTGCGATAAGTGTGGTGAAGACATTTCCATAGAGCGGCTCAAGGCAAGACCGGTCACCACCCAGTGCATCGATTGCAAGACCAAAGAGGAGGCTTTTGAAAAAGCCCTTGGCATCTGAACCGCATAGCGGTATCGATCTGCATGTCCACTCAACGGCCTCTGACGGCACGCTGACACCACCCGAAATTTTGGAGATGGCGGTTCAGCTCGGCCTGAAAGCCGTATCCATTACTGACCATGACACCATTTCCGGTTCAGCCGCAGCCCTTGATAGCGGGATTCCGCAGTCTCTGGGATTTCTGACCGGAATTGAAATCAGTGCAGCCCCCCCGCGCGGGTATCCATCCGGAAGCAGTGTTCATGTCCTCGGCTACGGGATAGACCTATTCGATACGTCGCTGAACAAACTGCTGACCGTCCTTCAAACCTCACGGGAAAACCGCAACCCGCAGATAATTGAACGACTCAACGCCATGGGCATGGATCTGACCATGGCGGACTTGTCCCCGATCGTCGGTGATGCCACGGCCGGTCGTCCGCATATTGCCCAGCTGATGATCGCCAAGGGCCTGGCTGTATCCATTGACGACGCATTCGACCGGTTTTTAGGAAAAAACAAACCGGCCTATGTCGAAAAACACCGCGTCCCGATGGAAGCGGCCATCGCGGCCATAAAATCCGCAGGCGGTGTGGCGGTGCTTGCCCACCCGTATCTGAATGACGTGACAGCTATTGACAACGTCGAGCCATTTCTGCTGACGCTCAAAGCGATGGGGCTTGAAGGCGTCGAGGCCCTTTATCCCGAACATCCCGAAGCCGCCACCGCCCGTTATTGCCAGCTGGCCCAGAAGCACAACCTCCTAATCACCGGTGGTACCGACTTTCACGGTGCCGTTACCCCGGGAATCCAGATGGGTTCTGGGGCGGGCAACTTTCATGTACCCTATTCCTATTATGAACACCTGATGGCACGCCTGGAGCAATGATCATGGATGACCCGACTCCCGAAAACGCCACCCATGAATACCTGGAACGTGCGCTCGGGTACCGGTTCAACAGATCCGAACAGCTGACGGCTGCGCTTCGCCACAGCTCCTTTGTCAATGAGCAGCCCCAAACCGGCATCACCAGCAACGAGCGCCTGGAATTCTTAGGCGATGCCGTGCTCAACCTTGCCATCAGCCATCTTCTGATGGAGCGATATCCGGATCTGACCGAGGGAGAATTGTCCAGACACCGGGCGCAACTGGTCAATGAAACCGAATTGGCCGCCATCGCCCGGGAGATCGGCCTTGGCCCCCACCTGCTGCTGGGAAAAGGGGAAGCGCTGACCGACGGCAGGGATAAAAACTCGATTCTGGCAGATGCCACCGAGGCGGTGATCGCCGCCATTTATATGGATGGTGGATTCGATGCCGCCTTTGGGTTTGTGGACAATCAGTTCCGTGAACGACTGCGCAGCACCAACCGCACGCGCTATGAAACCGACTACAAGAGCATGCTTCAAGAACGCGTCCAGTCGATCTATCACGACGTGCCCCGATATGAGGTCCTCGATGAGATTGGCCCGGATCACGACAAGACCTTCAAGGTTCAGATGACCGTGGCCGGGATCACCGCCGAAGGCGATGGGAAAAGCAAGAAAATGGCCGAACAGGAGGCCGCCCGGACGGGCCTCGATCTGTTGGATCGATCCGCTTGACCATGCATACCCGGGACGATGCCAGACCGGCCGGACAACCTTTGATCATACCTATTTTCATTCCCCACATGGGGTGTCCCCACCAGTGCATTTTCTGCAACCAGCGCACCATTACCGGCAAGACCGCCCAGACGCCGTCGGTGGACCAGATCCAACGGGAAGTGAATCGATTTTTTAAATACGGCAAAAAGCGGCCATCCACCACTCAGATCTCCTTTTTCGGCGGCAGCTTTCTGGGGCTTGAAAAAAAGACCATTCAGTCACTGCTGGGGGCTGCCATGCCCTTTGTGCAGGCAAAGGAGGTGGACAGCATTCGCTTCTCCACACGGCCGGACACCATCAGTCCGGAATCCCTGAACCTGCTGGACGGGTTTCCGGTTTCAACGGTAGAATTAGGCGTTCAGTCCATGAACGATCACGTTCTCGATGCCGCCGGACGCGGGCACCGGGCATCGGACACGCTGGCCGCCGCCGGCCTGCTGAAAAATCGGGGCTACGAGATGGGCCTGCAGATGATGGTGGGGCTTCCGGCGGACGACGACGACGGCGCCATGGAAACGGCCCGCCGGATCACCGAGTTGGCGCCGGATTTTGTCAGGATTTATCCCACGCTTGTGTTAGAGGGCAGCCAACTGGCCAGCCGATTCAGAGACGGTCGCTACCGCCCCATGGCGCTGGCAGCGTGTGTCACGCTGGTCAAACGGCTGTTCCTTTATTTCAACACCCATCACATACCGGTCGTCCGCATGGGGCTGCAGGCCTCGGACGGATTGACCCGGACGGGCGGCTTTGTCGCCGGACCCTACCACCCGGCCTTCGGTCACCTGGTGCACGGGGAGATTGTTCTGGATGCCATTTCTTGCGCACTGGGCCGGATGGAAAAACGGCCGGACCCATTGACCATATCCGTCCACCCCAGCATGGTTTCCCGCGTTCAGGGTCTGCACAAACATAATATCTGCCGCTTGAAAACAGCCTTTGATCTAAAAAAAATAGTCCTGCATCAGGATGGGTGTCTGGCAAAAGACCACCTGGTGGTCGCTGGAGCACACATTGCCCTGCCTTAACTGCCGGTAACGCCAATATTTCTTGTGCATAAACCGGAACCAAGAAATTGCAAGCACCAAGTGATTTGTTTGCTGACACAAAAACAAGGATTAAACGTGAAAACCCCCGCCTGTAAAGGCGAGGGTTTTCGTCAGGATTGAAAGTTGGATGCGCGAACGCGTCGCGGCAATCGGGGATCGATCAGGCAGCAGGGGCCTTCTTGAACCACCCAACAATCGTCTTGATCCAGATACCGCTCAAAATATAAGAGTAGAGCCAGGTACCAAAAATAATCAATGTAAAGGCCTTGATGATGTCCATGGCGCTGCCGTCCAGCGAGAAGGCCGGCACGTAGCCGAACAAAAATGGCCCCAGGTAGAGAAACTTGGCGAACTTGAAGGCGGCGAAGGCCGTGCGCCACATGTTGGCCTTGGCGATCGTCGCCCCGGCAAAGGCGGCGATGCACACCGGCGGGGTGATGTTGGAATCCTGGGAGAGCCAGTAGACGATCATGTGCGCGGCGATTTCGTTGACCCCCAGATGGGTCAGGGCCGGAACGGCCACCACGGCCGTGATCAGGTAAGCCGCAGTGACCGGCACCCCCATGCCGAGCACGAGGGATGCCAGTGCAATCAGAAAAATCGTCATCACCAGAGACCCGGCGGCCAGCTCGATGACGATGTCGGCAAAGGTCAGCACCAGGCCGGTAAAGGTGAGCACCCCGATGATGATGCCGATGACGCCGAGGGTGGCGCCAATTTTCAGGCTGTTTTCCGTTCCGGACCGGGAGGCATCTACGAACCGCTTCAACCCGGTACGAATGGCCGGGCGATGATCTTTTTTGAAGAAGTACCAGATCACACAAATGACAATACCGGAAAAGACCATCGTCTTTTCGGAAACCATGTGGTTGAAACTCCTGCCCGCCTCGGGTCCCACGGTCTTGCTGAGCAGCAGCGAGATCATCTGCGTGGCCAGGACCAGGGCCATGACTACGGCCAGGGTGTAGTCGATGTGGGTCTCCTGGTACTTGTAGCTGACGATAATGCAGGTGGCCAATCCCAGGATGGCCGAGTAGCCCGGTGAGTAGCCGGTGAGCATGAAGATGGTGATAACGATCAGCGGCATGGTGAAGAACCACTCTTTTTTCAGGATCTCCATGGCGCTGTGTTCGGACCGCTCACCCACGATGTTGTACATCTTGGCCTCGTAGTGCACCATGACGAACACGCTGAAAAAATACATGAATGCCGGAAACAGGCCAACCAGCATGATGCGCGAGTAGGGCACGCCGGTCAGTTCGGCCATGATGAACCCGCCGGCACCCATGATGGGGGGCATGAACATGCCGCCGATGGACGCCGCCGGCTCGATGCCGCCGGCGATGTGGGGCCGGAAGCCGGCTTTTTTCATCATCGGAATGGTGAAGGTTCCCGTGGAAACCGTGTTGGCGATGGCACTGCCGGAGATGGAGCCGAACAGGCCGCTGGCGATAACGGACACCTTGGCCGGGCCGCCGATCTTGTGCCCCACCGCGGCCAGGGGCCAGTCGATGAAAAATTTCTGGGCGCCGCTTTTTTCCAGGAATGCACCGAACAGGACGAACAGGATCACGTAGGTGGCCAGGACGTTGGCCATGATGCCGAAGACGCCGTCGCTCATGTAGTAGATGGTAGTGCACAGGTTGGGAAACGTGTCACCCGGATGGGCAAACAGATCCGGTGCATAAGGTCCATATACGCCATATAGGATCATCAACGTGCCGATAATTACAAAGGCGTTGCCCACCACCCGCCGGGCCAGTTCGATGCCGATGAGCACACCGACCACCGCAATGGCCTTGTCCATGGCGTTTTCCGCGCCTGTCCGGTAGTTGATGGCCTCGAAATTGAGTATCCAGTAGCCGATACAGACGATGGAAAGCAGAATCAGGATGTAGTCCACCACGCGCATGACGGTCGATTTGGATTGATAGAGCAGAAACACCAGCACGTAGGTGATGATGACGTAAATGCCCCGGTGGTATTGGGTGGATGCCGGTTGGACCACGGCGGCATAGGAGTAAAACAGCACCAGCAGTACCGAAAGGACATCGAAAATAATCTGTTCGAATCGCTTGAGTTGAGCGTACACGGCGGCCCCTGCTTTGTTGGTGAAAGGTTATTTCGAATGCGGCCTAAAAAGGGGCTGCCGGCAAATGCCGGCAGCCCCTTCCGGGTAAGGACTATTTCAATACGCCCTTTTCTTTCCAGAACTTCTCGGCACCCGGATGCAAAGGGGTCACCACACCCTTGATGCCGTCTTCAATGCTCATGGACTTGGCGGTTTTTTTGACGTTGACCATGTGGGCCAGTCCCTCGGGGGAGTAGATCTGGGACAGCAATTGGTAGACCACGTCTGCCGGAACGTCTTTGTTGGCCGTCCACAGGGCCGAGTCCTGATAAGAGGGAACCGGCGCGTCTACGCCCTTGTAGACGCCTGCCGGAATGTCCAGTTTGGACAAATAGGGATATTTTTCAAAATATCCGGCCGCTTCGGGTTCGGAATACAGATCCAGAAGTTCGATGTCGTTCTGCTGGGCAGCCATGATAACCGCGCCGGAAGGATATCCGACAAACAGCCAGAACGCATCCAGCTGGTTGTTGCCGAAAGCCGCTGCCGCATCATTGTATCCCATGGCGTTTCGTTCGATCTTGTCCCAGACACCCATGTAGGAGAACAGCAGCTCACAGTTGGCAAAGGCGCCGGAGCCGGCGTTGCCCACGCCGACTTTTTTGCCTTCAAGATCTTTCAGGCTTTTGATACCGCCGCCCTTTTTCACCACCAGATGGGCCGGTGCACCATAGAAATAAGCCACCGCCATTACGTTTTCATATTTGGTGGTATCATTGGTCATCAATCCGTTGCGGGCCAGGAAGACATCCCCGGAATAGGAGACACCAAACGCATAGGCGCCGGTATCGACTTTTCTTACATTCTCGGTGGACCCCCCGGAGGCGCCGGCCAGTACCCTGAACTCCTTGATGGCCTTTACGCCCGGGTAAGTGGAGATACCACCGGCCATGAACTGAAAGGTTCCACCGGCAGGACCGCCGCCAAATTTATACATGGTTTTGGCATTGACATCGGCCGTAAAGGTCATCGTCATCATCAGAACTGCGCAAACACCGATTGCAATTGTAAAAAACTTGTTCCTCATTCGTTCCTCCTGCTTCTTTGGTGGGGTTATCCGCGGCGGCCAGTAAATTTCGCGCCGCAGAGCATTAGATAAATAGTGGATTCTTTTCAGGGTAACAAGGCATCTGAAAATGGTCAATTGGGGTATTTCTGATAATCGCGTAATACTTTTTCTTACAAAAAAGGCCCTGGAAAGACCGCGGGCGGCCATGGCAGCCGTCATCGCTGCGTCAGCGGCTTAGCTGTTGCAGATCGGTGGGGGCTTCTGCTAAGAACCGGAATCGCTGCGCCGCACAGTGCGCAGGAAGAACGAATTCCGGTCGGCTCACCGTCGCGGCTCAGATCACCCCATAATTCAGAGAGAAGGCGTCATGCGCATTGACACCGCCCGGCCGTTCAACCATCCCATGTTAGGAACCACTCTCGGCGCCATGATGATCAGCTTTTCCGCGGTCTGGGTAAAACTGGCCCACGTCACGCCCACGGTCTCCGCGTTTTACCGGGTTTTTTTCGGTGGCGTTTTTTTGATGGCCATCCTGATTGCCCGCCGTGAAAAGCGCTGGCGGGGATGGCATTGCCTGAGGTTGTCGCTGCTCGCCGCCATCTTCTTTGCCCTGGACCTGTATACATGGCACCGCAGCATTGCCTATGTGGGACCGGGACTGGCCACCATTTTAGGCAACTTCGAGGTGTTTCTGGTTCCGGTTGTTGGTGTGATCCTGTTCGGGGAGCGGCTGAACCTGCGGTTTATCCTGTCCGTTCCCATGGCGGTAACGGGGTTGTTCATGATCGTGGGCATACACTGGGAGCAGCTGAGCCCGGACTATCGTACCGGCATTTATTACGGCCTTTCCACGGCCCTCTTTTACACCGGATTTTTGATCGTTCTGCGAAGACTGCAATCCCATGCGTCAAAGCCATCGGCGGCCCTTAGCCTGATGGTGGTTTCCTTTTCGACGGCACTCTATCTTGCCCTGGAAATGATCCGGGCTGGTGAATCGTTTGCCATCCCCGATCTGCAAAGCGGGCTCTCGCTGGTGGCGCTGGGCCTGATGTGCCAGACCGTGGGGTGGCTGCTAATCACCCGCTCCCTGCCCCGAATACCCGCCGCCATTGCCGGGCTGATCCTGTTGCTTCAACCGTCGCTCTCTTTTGTCTGGGATGTATTGTTCTTTAATCGGGCCACGTCGACCACGGTGTGGGCCGGTGTGATCCTTGCCCTTTCAGCCATCTACGTAGGCGCCACCAGCGGCCGGAAGGTGTCGGCAACGGCCGGCTAAAGCAATCGTTTACATTCAAATCGGTTATGCGCTAAAATGAGACGGATCGAGGATGACAGGACTCCCCGACAGCCACCCCATTCCCAACGGCTTGCCGCGGGGATGCTTAAACAATAACGGCCAGTTCCTATCAAGGAGGAAGCCCATCGAAATCGCTGCTGATAAATCATCTGCAACCGTGCGGGAGATCGTCGACCTGACCAAGGATCTGATCCGCTTTAAATCCACCCACTCCCGGCCGGAAGAGATCCTGCAATGCGCCCGGTTCATCGAAACATGGTTTAAGGATCACGGCATCGCCTGCACCGTCGTCGAGAACAACGGCGTTCCGTCGATTCTTGCGCTTCCGGCACACCGGCAGACCCCGCTGCTGCTAATGTCCCATATCGATGTGGTCAACGCCGCCGACTCGCTGTTCGAACCCATTGAAAAGGAAGGCAGGCTCTACGGCCGCGGCGCCATCGATGACAAATACGCCGCTGCCCTGTCCATGGTGTTGCTGAAAAACCGGCTGGAATTCAATCGCAGCCAAGGCCTGGATGACGGCAGCCTGCCTTTAGCTATACTGATCACCGGCGACGAAGAGGTCGGCGGATACAACGGTGCCCACAGCACCCTCGGCAGGATAGCCTGCAAGTTCTGCATTGCCCTTGACGGTGGCCGCGTAGAAAAGATCGTGGTCAAGGAAAAAGGGATCTTGCGGCTCAAGGTGATCGCCCGCGGGAAAACCGCCCACGGGGCGAGGCCTTGGCAGGGCGAAAACGCCATCGAACGGCTGATGGCGGATTGCCTGGTCGTCAAAGGCTTCTTCGACGGGCTTGCGGAGCCGGAACACTGGCATCGCACCATGAACCTCTCCGTGTTCCACGCCGGCGACTCGGTCAATCAGGTACCGGACAAGGCGGAAGCCACATTCGATATCCGCTATACCGAAAATGACGATGTGGACGACCTGGTCCAACGAATCCAGGCGGCCGTATCCGGCAAGGTGATCGCAGAGGAGCGCGAACCCCTGTTCATCAGTCCCGGATCACCCTATCGGGAGCGGCTGCTGGCGTTGGCCAAAGATACCCGCACCGGCATTGCCCACGGCGCCAGCGATGCCCGCTTTCTGTCCCAGTTCAATATTCCGGGTATCGTGTGGGGCGCGGACGGCAACAGCAGCCAGCATTCCACGGAGGAGCATGTCGAGATCCAGAGCCTTTCACGACTCTACGACCTTTTGGACCGCTTTGTGACCGACATCGAGGAGAATCCCATTTAGCAGCTGTTAGCGCGTCCCTCTGTATTCCAGGTGCTTAACCGGTCCACAGAACGGCACCCATCATCGATGCGGTGATCCGGGGGAGCCATGCAAGGATGCACCGTTGAGCAGCCCCATCAGCTTCATCAGGGTCAGGGCGACGGCCCGGCCACGTCCACAGGCAAAAACCGCCGAGAAAATGGATGATCCCGTAGGTGATTCCGTAAACCCCACCCACCAGGGCCGATTGAAAAGCCAGGGTTTCCGCATTCCCCGAGTGAATGGTAAGCCGGCCGGCGGATTCCGCAGTCCCCCATCGATTGAGAATGCCGGTAAGGAAATCTGTAGGAAGCTGCCGCGGACCTAAGGTGGCCCGTCCGCTGCGGATGCCCCGGTTCACCAACGGAACGCCAACGAAAAAAGCCAAAAAATATCCCACCGCAGCAAAGGTCAATCCAATCGTGGCGGCATCGGCAAATCCAACGCCCTCCCATACTTTGCCGATGGACAGGGCCTGCCCCGGCCCCTCGTTGAATCCAAGAGGCACCAGGAATCCGAAGGTGGGAAAAAGCTGAGTGACACTCAGTAAGGGGAGCGATTCAATATGATCGAAGGGATGCGAAGGGGTGCACTGGCCAACCTGCCGGTGGGCGCCAGCGTGGCCGCATACGGCAGCGTTCTGGGCATGCTGGCCGCGCAAAAAGGTCTCACCTGGATCCAGCTGCTGGCGATGAACCTGTCGGTTTTTGCCGGCTCCGCCCAGTTCGTCATGGTGGAGATGTGGGCACCGCCCCTGCCCGTGGTGGAAATGACCCTGGCCGTACTGATTATCAACATGCGCTACCTGCTCATCGGCGCCTCTCTGAACCCCCTGTTCCAGGATAAATCCCTGGCCCACAAGGCCGGAATCATGCATCTGGTCGCCGATGAAAACTGGGCGGTCACCATGGCGGCCTATCGCAATGGCGATGCCACGACCGGGTTTCTGCTGGGCGGCGGCATCTGCCTGTGCAGCGTCTGGTCCATGGGCACCCTGCTGGGCCATCAACTGGGCGCCTTGGTGGTCCATCCGGAGCGGTTTGCCCTGGACTTTGCCTTTGTAGCGGTCTTTACCGCCCTTACTGTCAGCGTGTGGCGGGGGAAGTCAGATATCGCACCGTGGGCAGCGGCTGCCCTGTTGGCGGTGATCGCCGAAAGGTGGCTGCCCGGCAAATGGTACATCGTCATCGGCGGTATTGGCGGGGCATTGATTCCCGCCTTATCGTCGATCTTCAAATCGAGAAAAGAAACCCACGCAACGTCGGCGGAAACAGACCCGGTCAAGCCGATTACGGAGAAGACAACATGACCCCTGGATCACCACCCACCGACCTGACCATCACCATGGCCATTGCCGGGGCTGCCCTGGCCACCTACAGCCTGCGATTGGGAGGCCTGCTGCTGGCCGAGCGCCTGCCCAAAAACGGTGGGTTCAAGCGTTTCATGGAAACCCTCCCCGGAACCATCCTTCTCGCTCTGGTGGCACCGGGTATTTTTTCCGCCGGCATGCTTGGAGGCGTTGCCGCCATGGCCACCGCCCTGTGCGCCTGGAAAACCAAAAATCTCCTGCTGGCCATGATTGTCGGAATGGGAATAGTAGCTGCCGGAAGACTGCTCACCAGCTATCCGTAACCTGCACGCTTCACCTCTTTTTTAACGCAGTATGGCCACGCACAATCATTTTTCCACCGCCGTTAAAGACTGCATGACTTTCAACGCCGACATGCACGGTTAGGCTGACCCCCGTCATCGGTCCGTCCAATGCACGCTGCCGGTTGACAAAAATGAACACCTGTGGTCTTTTGATTATCAATCGGCAGGGGTATATCTCTCGTCACCACACCCGGCATGATCTGCCTTCGCACGTCACCCGACGCTTTTTCGGCAACACCGTAAACATGCCTGCATGGGCATTGAAAATAGGCTTTTGGTTTCTTACCCGACAACCCGCAAGGAGGATTGAACCATGAAGCGATTTCAACATCTGGTAGGACTTTTTGGGGTCATTGCAGTCTTGGTATGCCTGGTTTTTGCGGGCTGCGCCGGTCCCAAACCCAAACCCGGAGAAGTATTTCCCTGCGCTGCTGACAGCAAGATAGAGAAGACCATCGCACCGGAAGCGGAGCTGGCGGACTTCTCATGTGTAGTTAAAGCGTGGGAAGGCGCAGACACCCTGCACTTCAACGTGGCCATCAAAAATGTCAGCGACCAGCCCCAGCGCTACCGGGTGAACATTTTTCTGGACAATGGCAAAGCGGTCGGCGGGCTCATCCCGCGGACAACCAAAAAAGGACTGGTCGAACCCGGGCAAACCGAATCGTTTGAATATCCGGTCAGCGGAATGGATCGCGGGCCCAAATCGATAGCGTTGATGGTCAAGACCATGAGTCAATAGGATCTGAAAATTATATGGGAGGGTTCTGATATGAAACGCATGAGCATTGCAGTATTTATCATTTTCGTCACCGGCTTGATCGCTTCACCCACCTTGGCCAAAACCACCTTCATCAGCATCGGCACCGGGGGCACCGGCGGGATCTACTATCCCTATGGCGGGGGTGTGGCAGAAATCTGGTCCAAGTATGTCAAGGACGTCAAAGCGGTGGCCGAGGTGACCGGCGCCAGCGTGGAAAACGTCAAGCTGGCCCACAAGGGCGAAACGGTCATCGGCGAGGTCATGGGCGATGTGGCCGTGGCCGGCTTCAACGGGTTGGACAAATTCAACGGCAAGAAGCATGACATCCTCTCCATGGCCATCATGTATCCGAACCTGCTGCAGATTGTCAGCCTCAAAAGCAGCGGCGTCACCGACATCACCCAGGTCAAAGGCCGCAGCATCAGCACGGGAAGCCCGGGAAGCGGCACCAACTTCATGGCCGAAGCGGTCCTCAAAGCCCTGGATATCGCACCGGACAGTTACAAGGACAGCCGCCTCTCCTTCACTGAAAACGCCAATGCCCTGCGTGACGGCACCATCGATGTCGGCGTGTGGTCGGTGGGTCCCGGCACCAGCAGCATCCTGGATCTGGCCACCACCCACGAGATCAACATGATCGGTTTTACGCCGGAACAGACCCAACGCATCCTGGCGGCCAACGAAACCTATTCGGCCGTTGAGCTGGCCGGCGAGGTCTATCGCGGCATCGATCAACCCGTGGCTACCATCGGGGTATGGAACGTGATGATCTGCCAGGCCTCACTGGACACAGAGATGGTCTACAACCTGGTCAAGGCCCTATTCGAGCACAACGACTACCTGCAGAAGATCCATCCATCGGCTGCCTACACCACACCGGAAAATGCGGTAAAATACTCACAGATCCCGCTTCACCCGGGTACGATCAAATATCTTGAGGAAAAGGGCATCGCCGTACCGGACAAGCTGCGCCCCTGATGCGCATGACGGCCAGGCCGGTGAAGCGGATCGTCATGGCCGCCATCATCCTGACACTGCTGCTGATCGCCGGTGCACGGGTTTTGCCCGGCGGGTTGGAACTTCGTATCACACCGGTCCAAGGGGCAGCACCACTGCTGGTGCTGCCCCTGGAACCCGGCGAGCACTTTACGATTCACTACTATCATTCGGTGGAAAACGCCCCGATCTGGGAGACGCACAGCCTTGACCCATCGGGGCGCATTTTCATTGAAGAGGAGCGGTACCTGAAGTTCGGCGCGGGCATGGGCAAAATGCCGGGCGTGGGACGCATGGTCACTCGCGGGCCTTACGAGGTGATCGAAGACATGCATCTGCCCACCGGTGATTTTGTCCTGCGCATCGGCAGCCTCGGCGTTGACCATACCGTCATTTGGCGCGGCACCCGCACCAACCTGAGCGCCATGGCCCCGCATGTGGCGGTGCAGTTTTCTGCAAGGCGTGTGTCTTTGTTGGTCCGCCTGTGGACACACATTTTTCCGCGCGATGCAACACCGTCGATCAGGCATAGAATGGACGGTTAACCGAAAAAGCGGCAATCCATTGGAGAGAAAGCAAAAGCGTCTATATGGCCAATAGCGATCCAGCAACAGCCAACCAGGCAACCTCACCGCTGGTGACCCTCACCGCCAAGATAGTCATGGTGGTGGCGGTGAGTCTGAGTCTCTATCAGCTCTACACTGCCGGGATTGCCGCACTGACGGCCCTGGTTCAGCGATCCATTCACTTAGGGGCCATTCTGACACTGACCTTTCTGCTCAAACCCCCGTTTTCAGGCGCCCGCAAGGATCGCTTCAATTTCTGGGTAGTCCTGGACTGGCTCCTTGCGGCGGCATCGATCTATTGCACGGCCTACATTTGCATCAACCTCTCCGACATCTTCGAGCGCCAGGGAGACTGGCTGCCGGCTGACCTGATGGTCAGCATCGTCGGCACACTGCTGGTGCTGGAAGCCTGCCGGCGGGTCATCGGGGTGATCATGACCGGCATCTGCACCACGGCCATGCTCTATGCCTATTTCGGACCCTGGATGCCCGAACTGATCATCCACAAAGGCTACTCCATCGAACGGATCACCACCACCCTGTGGCTGACCACCGAAGGCATCTTCGGCCTGCCCATCGGTGTGGCCGCCACCTTTGTCTTCGTGTTTGTCCTGTTCGGCGCCTTCCTGGAGTCCACCGGCGGCGGCAATTTTTTCATCGAGTTGGCCTATGCCCTCACCGGCCGATTTTCCGGCGGCCCGGCCAAAACCTCGGTGGTGGCATCCGGTTTCATGGGATCGGTATCCGGCTCTGCCGTCGGCAACGTGGTGGCCACTGGATCGTTTACCATTCCCATGATGAAAAAAGTCGGCTACCGGCCCCATGTGGCCGGGGCCATCGAAGCGGCCGCCTCCACCGGCGGGCAGCTCATGCCGCCCATCATGGGTGCCGGGGCTTTTCTCATGGCCGAATTCACCAACACCAGCTACCTGACCATCATCAAGGTGGCCCTGGTGCCGGCGATCATGTACTACGTGACCGTGCTTTTCTTCGTCCACTACGAAGCCAAAAAGTATGGCCTGGAAGGCCAACCCAAAGAGAGCCTGCCCCGGGTGGGCAAGGTGCTCAAGGAAGGGCTGCATTTCATCATTCCCGTATCGATTCTGGTCTACGTGCTGGTGAACAACTACTCGCCCATGATGGCCGGTTTCGTGGCCGTCGTCAGCACCGTGGCCGCCAGTCTCGCCGCCAATGCCGTTCGCTGGGCGGTGGCACCACCAATGATGAGCGCGGGAAAAAAGCGACCCACCGCCGTGGCCTTTTGCATCGATGAATTAAAGAGCATTCTGAAGGCGCTGGAAAAAGGAGCCAAAAGCGCCATCATGGTGTCGGTGGCCTGCGCCGCCGCCGGCATTATCGTGGGCATGGTCACGCTGACCGGCATGGGATTGAAATTTTCCAGCCTGGTGCTGGATCTGAGCTACGGGATCAAAGTCCTGGCCATCCTGCTGATCGGCGCTGCCTCCCTGGTTCTGGGCATGGGCCTGCCGGTCACCGCCAGCTACATCGTTCTGGCCACCCTGGCCGGCCCGGCCCTGCTGGACATGGGCGTTCCGCTGATGGTCAGCCACATGATCGTTTTCTGGTACTCCCAGGACGCCAACGTGACCCCGCCGGTGAGCCTGGCCAGTTTCGCCGGCGCCGGGATTGCCGGCGCCAACCCCATGCGCACGGCCTTTACCTCGTGGAAGCTGGCCAAGGGACTTTACATCATTCCCATCATCATGGCCTACCGCCCCCTGCTGGGCATGGGCGCCGGCTATGAATTGCTGCACTGGCAGGTGGTGGTGACCATGATCACCACCATGCTGGGGCTCATCGCCTTCGCCTCGGCCATCGAGCGCTATTTCATCCGCCGGGCCACCTGGCCGGAAACGATGCTGTTCTGGATCGCCGCCGCCGGCCTTTTCTGGCCCGAGTACTGGGCCGATGGATTGGGCCTGATCGCTTTTGCAGCGGCCGTTGCCCTGCAGAAAATGTCCAGCTCTGCCAGTTAACGAATGGCGGATTATCCTTTCCATGGGATATTCCCCCTTGATTTTCAGCCCCGCTTAATTTACCTCGGACCAGTCATCTCTTTTTTTCGACCGTTTTCTGTTTCCGTGTTCGAAAAGTGACAGCCTTGTTAGTCCACAGCCACCGGAAGGGGGAGTACATGGGCGGATTGTTTGGCGTCGTTTCAACAGCGGACTGCGTTTCTGATCTTTACTACGGCACGGATTACCACTCCCACCTGGGCACCCGCCGCGGCGGCATGGCCGTGTGCAACAGCACGGGTATCCAGCGGGCCATCCACAATATCGAAAACAGCTATTTCCGGACCAAGTTCGAAGCGGACCTGAACCGCTTCCACGGCCATTTCGGCATCGGCGTGATCAGCGACACCGACCCCCAGCCGTTGATCGTGGGCTCCCACATGGGCACCTTCGGCATCGTCACCGTGGGCAAGATCAACAACCAGGAGGCGCTTGTCCAGCGGGCCTTCAAGCGCAAAAGCTACTTTTCCGACACCACGGCCGGTGAGGTACACCCCACCGAAGTGGTGGCCATGCTCGTCTGTGAGGCCGACAACTATGCGGAGCGGCATCAAAAACGCCCAGGAGGCCATCCAAGGCTCCTGTTCGATGCTGCTGCTCACCGACCAGGGCATCTTTGCCGCCCGCGACCGGCTGGGCCGGACCCCGCTGACCATCGGCTGCCGCGACGGTGCCTTTGCCGTCAGCTCGGAGACCTGCGCCTTTCCCAACCTGGGCTACGACGTGGATCACTGCCTGGGCCCCGGCGAAGTGATCCGGATGAGCCCGGACGGCTGGGAGCAGCAGGCGCCCCCCGGCGAACGCATGCAGGTCTGCGCCTTCCTGTGGGTCTACTACGGCTACCCGGCGTCGGAATACGAGGGCATCAACGTGGAGGAGGTGCGCAACCGCTGCGGCGCGGCCCTGGCCGACAATGACGACACGCCCGTGGATTTCGTGGGCGGCATCCCGGACTCGGGCATCGGCCACGGCATCGGCTATGCCAATCAGCGCCGGCTGCCCTACCGGCGACCCTTCGTCAAGTACACGCCCACCTGGCCGCGCAGCTTCATGCCCCAAAACCAGAAAATGCGCGACCTGGTGGCCCGCATGAAGCTGATCCCCGTTCGCCAGCTCATCGACGGCCAGCGCATTCTCTTCTGCGAAGATTCCATCGTGCGGGGCACCCAGCTGCGCGACAATGTGCAGGTGCTGTTCGAATACGGCGCCAAGGAAGTGCACATGCGGCCGGCCTGCCCCTGCCTGATCCACCCCTGCGAGTTTCTCAACTTCTCAACCTCGCGCTCCACCCTGGACCTGGCTGGCCGCACGGCAATCCAGGCGTTGGAAGGGGCCGAGGATCGGCATCTGGACCAATACGCCCGCCACGGCTCGGAAAAGAACCTGGCCATGATCGACCGGATCCGCGAGCAGCTGCACCTGACCACCTTGAAATACCAGCGCATGGACGACATGGTGGCGGCCATCGGCCTGCCCAAGGAACGGCTGTGCACCCACTGCTGGGATGGTACGAGCTATACATAGCTCGTTCTCAGCCATTTCACATCTAACACAGAAACCGCAGCGTTCGGCCACCTTTGCGGCTTTTATGTTTTAGACCTGACCATCGCGAACAACTCGGCTGAATAATTCCGGTTGACTTAATATACCGTTTGGTATATCAGCACCCTCATGAAATCCGCCATCACCCCCCGATCCGAACGCACACGGCAATTGATCATCGAATCCGCCGCGCCCATCTTCAACAAAAAGGGCTATGCCGGCACCTCCATGTCCGACCTGACAACGGCCACAGGTCTAACCAAGGGCAGCATCTACGGCAACTTCAAGGACAAGGATGACGTGGCCGTGCATGCCTTCCAGCACAACATCGACCTGATCTTCGATTTCTTCTCCAAAGAACTCAATGCAGCCGGCTCGACCCTGGACAAGCTGCTGGCCTACCCCCGCGGCTTTCGCAAGATCTACCGCATGATACTCGCCTACGGCGGCTGCCCCATTCTCAACACCGCCGTGGAGGCCGACGACACCCACGCCGTGCTGCGCAAAATGGCCGTAGATGTGCTGGCAAAATGGAAAAAGATTATCGTCTCCCTGATCGACAAGGGAAAATCCGAAGGGGTCATCGAAACGGCCACCGACGCACAAAACATGGCGGAAATCCTCATCTCTCTCATGGAGGGCGGCAGCGTCCTGTCAAAAGTCACCGGCGAGGCGTCCTACATGCGCAACGCCATCGACACCGCCGAAAAGATAATCACCGAGATGCGGCAGACCGTGTAATTGGCAACGCATACCAATCGGTATAAAATAAAAAGGACTTCAAGGAGACGATCATGACCGATGTTTACAAGCGACTGGCCAAGCACCTGGACAACCTGCCAACCGGCTACCCCAGCACCGCATCCGGTGTTGAACTGCGGATTTTAAGGCGCCTGTTTACCCCCGAAGAGGCGGAAATAGCCATGACCCTCACCATGATGCCTGAACCGGCAGCGGGGATTGCTGAACGCACCGGCAGGGATGCCGCAGCGCTGGCCGAGACCCTGTCGGAGATGTCCCGAAAAGGGCTTATTTTTCGGATGTCCAAAGGCGACAAAACCCTGTACAGCGCCGCTCAATTCGTCATCGGCATCTGGGAATATCATCTCAACAGCCTGGACGAAGGCCTGATCCGGGATGTCAACGAGTACATGCCGACCCTGATGAAAAAAAGCTGGCTGAGTACAAAAACCAAGCAGCTGCGTGTGGTACCGGTAGCCAAGAGCGTATCGGCCGAGATGGCGATCATGCCCTTCGAAGCGGCCGAGGAGATCATCAACAAACAATCCAAGATTGTGGTCTCCCCCTGCATCTGCCGCAAAGAACAGAAGATGATCGGCAAGGGCTGCGACAAACCCGAAGAGGTGTGTCTGGCCTTTGGCGCCGGTGCCTACTACTATGAACAAAATGGTCTGGGCCGGTCCATCGACAAGACCGAGGCCCTGGACATCCTTAAAGCCGGGGTGGACGCCGGCCTGGTGCTCCAGCCGGGCAACCAGCAAAAGCCGATGAACATCTGCATGTGCTGCGGCTGCTGCTGCGGTGTTCTAAAAAACCTGAAAACCCTGGACAAGCCGGCAGGGGTGATCCATACCAACTACTATGCCCAGGTGGACGAAGACCTGTGCACCGCCTGCGAAGCCTGCGTGGAGCGATGCCAGATGGACGCCATCACCGTCGATGAAGCAGCTCTGGTCAACCTGGATCGCTGCATCGGCTGCGGCCTGTGCGTCACCGACTGCCCCACCGAGGCCATCACCCTCCGGCAGAAAGCCGGGGACAGCCAGTATCTGCCCCCGAAGAATGTATTCGAAACCTATATGAACATCGCCCAGGAAAGAGGATTGATGTAATTCCACGCTGCATGTACGCCCTTAAGGAGACGGTCATGGCCAAATGGCATAAAACCGGCTGCGTGTTGTGTGCCCAAAACTGCGGGTTGGAAGTCAGCGTGACCGACAACCGCATGGCCAAAGTTCGGCCGGACAAGGCCAATCCGCGGAGCCGGGGTTACGCCTGCCGCAAAGGACTCAGCGTGGCCCACCACCAGCACCACGCCGACCGGCTGACCCACCCGCTGAAACGCACCGCCACCGGATTCGAGCGAATTTCCTGGGATCAGGCCATTGCTGAAATTGCCGAGAAGCTCGGCCGTGTGGTCGAAGAACACGGGCCGCGGTCCTATGCCTACATGGGCGGGGGCGGCCAGGGGTGCCACTTCGAGGCGGCTTTCGGCCGCACGCTGATGAAGCTGCTGGGCTCCCAGTATCACTACAACGCCGTGGCCCAGGAGCTGACCGGCTACTTCTGGGCCTGCGGCCGCCACACCGGCCGGCAGAGCGATTTTCACATTCCCGATGAGGCGAACGCCGACATGCTGCTGGCCGTGGGTTGGAACGGCATGGAGAGCCACCAGATGCCCCGGGCCCCCCTGGTGCTCAAGGAGTTTTCTAAAGACCCGGACAAGCTGCTGGCGGTGATCGACCCCCGGCTGTCCAGAACAGCGCGCTTGGCCAACATCCACCTGCCTGTCAGACCGGGCTCCGACGCCCTGATGGTGCGGGCCATGATCGCCATCATTTTGAAAAACGGTTGGGAAGACCGAGCTTACATCAATACCCGCACCACCGGTTTCGACCACATCCGCCCCTGGTTCGAAAACGTCTCGGTGAGCGACGCGCTGGCCGTGTGCGGCCTCGACGTCGAGCCTGTGGTTGACCTGTGCCGTGAACTGGGACAGCGCCGCTGGTGCCTGCACACCGACCTGGGCATCTATATGAACCGCCACAGCACCCTGACATCCTGTCTGTACAACCTGCTGCTGGCCGTGTGCGGTCGCCTGTGCGTGCCCGGCGGCAACGTCATCCCGGGCAAGTTCATACCCATCGGATCCCACACCGACGAGCGGGACCCAAAACACTGGCGCACGGTGAGCACCGATTTCCCCATCCTCATGGGCTACTCGCCGCCCAACGTGCTGCCCGAAGAAATTTTAAGCGACCACCCGGACCGCATCCGCT
The DNA here is from genome assembly GCA_963705435.1 of uncultured delta proteobacterium. GTDB lineage: Bacteria > Desulfobacterota > Desulfobacteria > Desulfobacterales > Desulfosarcinaceae > Desulfosarcina. The sequence goes on from CAVPJR010000009.1 coordinate 301,077, forward strand.
CGGTGATCGTCTGCGCCAGCAACCCCCTGCGTTCCTATGCGGACACAACCGCCTATGAAAAGGCATTCAACCGCCTGGACCTGCTGGTCACCATCGAACTGGCCATGACCGAAACGGCACAGCTTTCTCACTACGTATTGCCGGCCCGATCCGGCTACGAGTCCTGGGACGGTACCTTCTTCACCTGGACTTGGCCGGAGGTCTACTTCCAGATGCGTCAGCCGATCATCGAACCCGAAGGCGAACCCCAGGAGTGTGGAGAGATCTTCACGCGCATCGCCGATGCCATGGGGTTGATCCCCACACTCCCCGAGGCCCTTTACCATCTTGCCCAAAAGGATCGTTTCGCCTTTGCCGTTGAATTGATGACCCTGGCCCGGTCCACCCCCGGCTTGATGAAGGCCATGCCGTTTATCCTGTCCAAGACCCTCGGCCGGGCGCTGGGATCCGGCAACCTGGCCGCCCTGTGGGGGCTGTTGCTCACCGCACCGGTAAGGTTGAGAAAAGACGCCCTGCGGGCCGGGTTCACCGTGGACGGCTGGGCGAAATCCATAGGCTCGGCCCCGGCAAAGCTGCCGGCCATCGTGAAGTCAATGGTCAGGAACCGCAGCCTGGTTCCCCTGGCCGGCCTGCATCCCCGTGCCGGGTTCGGAGAAATACTGTTCCAGGCCGTCATGGACCACCCCGAGGGCCTGTGGCTGGGTAAATCGGATGCAGCGGCCAACATGTCTGCCATCCGGACACCCAGCGGCAAGATTGACCTTTTCATCCCTGAAATGGACGCCTGGATGGCGGACCTCAGTCCCGAAAAGGAAGCAACGGCCCTGACCGCCGATCCCGGCTTTCCGCTGATTCTCATGGCCGGTTGCCATGTCCGTACCAACGCCAACACCCTGATGCGCAACCCCGAATGGAACCGGGGGCGTCGGACCTGCACCCTGGCCATGCATGCCGATGACGCTGCGGCGCTGAAGCTTGCCGACGGCCAACAGGTGAAGGTAATCACCGCCGCCGGCCATGAGACCATCGAACTGGAAGTCTCTTCCAGTGCCAGGGTCGGCCATGTGGTCATGCCCCATGGTTTCGGGCTCGATTACCAGGGCAGGGTTACCGGGGCCAACGTGAACCGTATGACCCAGAATACCCACCGGGACCCGCTGGCCGGCACGCCGCTTCACCGGTATGTGCCGTGCCGGGTGGAGGCGGCGTAGTGCCCATCCAGAAAGGGCATCTTTCGGCCCAGGCCGGCGTTCTCGCTCAGTTGAAATCCTCGACGTAGCGCTGCTACGCCTCCGGCTTCAGCCTCGTTCGGGCCTTGGCCTGAACCAAAATCTACCCTTTCTGAACGGACACAGCTTGATAGAAAAGGGCTAATTTGATGAGCAATTCCATAGGGGGGAGCAAACAATGAAATTTTTAAAACGGCTGTTCGGCATTTGTGAAACGGCCACACCCAAAGACCCGCAGGCATGGTCCATACAGAACGGATGCGTTCGAATCGATCTGTCTCGAATGCCGGAAATTAATACCTCCGGCAGCGGTGTTCGCCTGGAGGGTCAGGGGCTCGACCCCCGGCTGCTGGTCTTGCATGGCGACGACGGGCAATACCACGCCATCGCCAACCGCTGCACCCACATGGGCCGGCGCATCGACATCATCGCTGGCAGCAACACCATCCAGTGCTGCAGCGTCTCCAAATCGACTTTCACCTACGACGGCCAGCCGGTGGGCGGTGCAGCCAAAAAACCCGTCAAGGCCTATCCGGTGGCCAAGGATGGTGAGACGCTTACCATTTCGCTATCCAATTCGGAATGACCGTTTTTTCAACAACAACTGAACCCAAACACCCCTCACCCCGACCCTCGCCCCTTCGGCTGATCATAGCACACACTTGACACAGGGGGTATACTCTGCCATAGTTATGGCATGGTTGTAGGTGGACAACATTTTTCGCAGCGCACGCTTAATCGGATACAAGAGACGCTGGCTTGCGAACCGTCTATTTCCCAGCTCGAACTGTCGCGCCGAGTTTGCCAATGGCTGGATTGGCGTAGCCCCAACGGCCGGCTTAAGGATATGAGTTGCCGCAAAGCTTTGGTCAAACTTGAACATCAGGGCATTTTCAATTTGCCTCGGCCAAACAAACCCTATGGCTTTGAACAGCCGGCAACCCATACGATTGAACCGGATATCGCCCAGGTTCAATGCGACTTGCAGCAGTTGGGACAAATAACGGTTGATCCGGTCAGCAGCCGATACTGCAAAGATTCCAAAATTTGGTTTGCACTGCTGGATCGATACCACTACCTGGCCAGTGGTCCTCTTTGCGGAGCTCAAATCCGATATGTGGTCAAAAGCGCCAATTATGGTTATCTTGGGGCGCTGGCCTTTAGTTCGGCCACATGGGCGCTTGCTGACCGGGACAAGTATATCGGATGGACGGAAGCGGCGCGCCGGTCCAACTTGCATCGTCTGGTCGGCAACGATCGGTTTTTGATTCTGCCCACGGTCAAGGTTGCCAACCTGGCCTCGCATGTTTTGGCGTTGACCTTGGCGCGATTGCCCGACGACTGGCATCAGCGTTACCAGGTGCGACCGGTGATGGCCGAGACATTTGTTGATCCGAGCCGTTTTGCCGGCACATGTTACCAAGCGGCCAACTGGCAGGAGGTGGGGCACACTGCCGGACGACGCGACGGTATCAAAAAGAAGATCTTTTTGTATCCGCTTAGTGATCAATGGCAAAAGGTGTTGTGCACCGAAGTGCCAATCAAGCTCGGAGAAATGTCGCGGCCGCAAGCACCTTCCAATTGGGCTGAAGCAGAGTTTGGCACGGTCCGTTTGTATGACGATCGTCTTAAACAGCGACTTTATAAGATCGCACAGGACTTTTACGGTGCTCCCGAAGCCAACATCCCGCAAGCCTGCGGTTCGAAAGCCGGCACGATGGGGGCGTATCGATTTTTTCAAAATCCGAAGGTAAGCATGGATATTGTACTCGATGCCCATAGCGAGGCAACCATCGACAGAATCAGACAACATCGTATCGTGCTGGCGCCCCAGGATACCTCCACGCTCAATTATACTGCGCATCCGATGACCGAAGGACTCGGACCGATCAACACATCCGAGGATCGAAGCATCGGCTTGTTGCTTCACGACACACTGGCTTTTACCGAGGACGGGACGCCGTTGGGCGTCTTGGACGCCCAATGTTGGGCACGAGACCCGCAGGATCGGCATAAACGTGATCGGCGCTATGAATTGCCCATTGAGCAAAAAGAGAGCATCAAATGGTTGCGAAGTTTTGAGAAAGTTGCCGAGATACAAAGGCTTTGCCCCGAGACCCGTCTGGTCAGTATCGGTGATCGCGAGTCGGATATCTATGAGCTGTTTGACGCGGCGAGCAAGACACCCCATGCGCCTGGCTTGCTGGTCCGTTCCGAAAAGAGCCGCAACCGAAAAACTGATCAGGGCTTTTTGTGGGATGTCATGGCCCAAAAGGAAGTGGCCGGTTCGCTCAAGATTCATGTTCCGCGTAGCGGCTCGCGCAAAGCCCGTGATACCTGGGTGGATATCCGTTTTGCCAAAGTCCACTTGCAGCGTCCCAAACGCAATTCTACATCGATGCTGTCGATCGATGTGTGGGCTGTCTATGTTCTTGAGCGGCCTGACCAGGAATCGGTTGCCTCGCCCATTGAATGGCTGTTGCTGACCACGGTGGCGGTAGAAAACTTTGAGGACGCTAAAAAGCGGGTTGAATGGTATTCGGGGCGTTGGGGCATTGAAGTGTATCATCGTACGCTCAAAAGCGGCTGTCGAATTAAAGACCGCCAGTTTGGATCGGTCGATCGGCTTGAGGCTTGTTTGGGTGTTGACATGGTTGTCGCCTGGCGCATCTATCATTTGACCATGCTGGGCCGCGAAGTTCCCGATGCGCCCTGTACCGTCTTTTTCAAAGATGTCGAATGGAAAGCACTTTGCTGTTATGTTGCCAAAACACCTGTCGCGCCTGAAACCCCACCTTCGTTGCGCGAAGCCATAGCCATGGTCGGTGGCATGGGCGGCCATCTGGGAAGAAAAAGTGACGGTCCCCCTGGCACCCAAACCCTTTGGCGTGGGCTGCAGCGTTTGGATACGGCCACCGACATGTATGTCATCTTTACTCATCAACAAGATCCTAATCCCATGCAATCCGGCCCCTGAACCCCTGTGTCAAGTGTGGGTAAAGATCAGCC